>CAVYUL010000091.1:0-34081 GCA_963771405.1 Bryobacterales bacterium | reverse complement strand
CCGCCCGGTTGGGAAGGCGCTTTACCGCCTTGAATTGGTGGTGGGGCGCCCCATCAGTCCAAACCCTAATTTGGTCACGACGAAAGTGCCGGATGCGACTCCGGGAATCGTGGCAAAATACGCGTTTGGCGATGAACAGGCACTGCTGGCGCGCGTGCGATATAACCGGTTGATCGATGTTTTTTCGGGGGTGACTTGTTATTCAATTCAAAGCCACCTGCGGACAGCGGTTCCTGATATTGAAAAAGAGGGAGAACGGTGATCGGAATGGAGGAGAACGGAGAGATGAGCGATAACGAACGCTAGACTAAACCACCGGCTGCATATCGGCGCTAGTACGCTCAAACACCGTTCTTTTCCAACAAATCAAAACCTCATCTCAGATGCAGTTCGTCGACATAACCGCCACCGCAAGCTTTTAGCCGGGAGCGCGGCTCGCTCAGCCCCGAATGGCTCGGCATCGGTTCACTATCGCCAAAAATACGATTCGTTTGTGGCCTCGCCTTTCGACCCTAATTTCCGGTCACAACTTTCGCGAAAAATTTGAAAAAAATTTATCCCCTTCCCCCTCAACTGCTTACCGACGTTTCCCGCTTCTCAAAACCATCAACTCGGTTCGGCCCCTCGCCGCACTTCCGCTATTTTTAAGCCAGGTCCGGCAGAGTGTCGCCTCCGTCCGGATCTTTTCATTTCCGGCCGCGAAATGAAAAACAAAACTCAAATCTCTTTCGTTAGTAAGGACACCATCACCATGCCAAACCGAGACCAACGTCGCGCGGCCTTGCGCCAAGCATATGCACTCGCTCATCCGAAACAGAAAGCTTCCGCAGTCGCCGCTACTGCTGCTTCTGCCGCAGTTGCACCCGCAGCAGTGGCAACAATGTCTGCCGGAGCCGCCGTCGCCCCCGCGCTCGAACCCGAACCGCAACAACCACCCATCGAGCAACAGCAAGAACAACCAACCGAACACCGCTCCATCAGCGAAGCCAAACTCGCCGCCAACCGTGCCAACGCCGTAAAAAGCACCGGACCCGTTACAGCCGAGGGTAAAGCCAAATCTTCTCTAAACGCCGTGAAAACCGGCCTCACCGGACGCACCATCCTGCTGTCCACCGAAGAGGCTGCCGTTTACGAAGCCCACATCGAGCGCTATTTCTCATCCCTCGCGCCCGCCGATGAAGAAGAACGCACCCTCGTCCAAGTCATCGCCGACACGCAATGGCGCCTTCTCAGCATCGCGCCTTTGGAGACCGCGATCTACGCCCTCGGCGCCCGCAAACTCGGCAATCTTTTCGACGACGAAGCCGATCCCGCCCGCCGTCACCACCTCATGCAGGCCGAAGTCTTCCTGACCTTCCGCCGCGACTTCAGCAATCTCAATTTGCAGGAGAGCCGTCTCAGCCGCCAGCTCGAAAAGACCATGGCCAAGCTCGACGCACTCCAGGATCGCCGCAAAAGCTGTCTGGCCGACCAACTCACGAAATCGACGAAGCTCCATCAGCAAGCCAAACAGGAAGGAAAAGCCTTCGACCCCGCCGAATTTGGCTTCGAATTTTCAAAAGAGGAGTTCCTCTACTGGCGTGAGCGCGCCGAAAGGCAATTTCGCCTCATCGGGAGCCGTCCGGACTTCGAAAAAGTCGTCGCCGAACTCCGAAACCGGCAAAAAGCCGCTTAACGGGCCTCGAAGTCTATGGTTGTTGGGCAAGAGCAAGCCCAAGTTGCGCCCGTGTTCCTGTGCGTAACTCATCCCGGCGCTGGTAAAATAAGTCCTTAATCCCCGTCTGGAGTTGGAACGCCCGCACTCGCCCGCCGTAAGTCTGTTGCCGTCAATGTGGGAGGCATAAAAGTCGGAGGCTCGAACCAATCGTGGTTCAGTCGATGACGAATACCGACACCGCCGATAGGCAACGGCGGGACAACTGGTAGAAGAATCGCTGCGGCGGCACAAATCTGTTGTGACATAAGAACGCGTCGTACGGCAGGCCTTTGCCTTTGTCATCGACGGCTAGCGATGCCAGCACTGGTGGCGTTGCCCAACCCATACGCTGCTTGAAACCCGTGAGGTCCATTGGAGAGCCTGTTCCATGTCTTTGCTTTTTGCGTGTCCCTCGAAGGTTGCGCGGATAAACGTCCGGCGTTCGCGTTCCGTCTCAAACTGCGGCACGGCACAAAGGGCATTTACCAGTATCTTGCGGTCTTCCGGTTTCAACCGGTTAGCCACTGAGATACTAATGTATCTAAACGGTGGCGGAGAGGCCTTAGCTGCGTGGCATGCTCAACTCCCTATGGCAGGAACCCGATGGTGAGTTTCGATGGATTCAGGAGTGTATTGGGTGAATCCGCGTAAGGGCGGGTTTTGTGGAGAAACGGGAGCAGTTTCGGTGGTCGAGCGCCGCGCTGGATTGACAAGACGGGGAAAGCGAGCGATTCTAAGCATACGAATCCAGCTTATGGCGGACAGCGCACAGTTACGCACGAAGCGGGCCGAACGAGCGGGCGATTTTGAATTGCGCGAGCTGAGAGCTTTCGTCGCGCTGGTGGAAGAAGGTAGCGTGACGGCTGCGGCGCGGGCATTGAAACTTTCGCAATCGACCGTTTCGGAGACGCTTGCGGCGCTCGAGCGAAAACTCGGCACCTCTGTCATTCACCGGCGTGCGGGGAGTCACGAAATGCTGTTGACGCCGGTGGGGCTGGCCCTTCTTCCACACGCCCGGGAGTTACTGGCGCGAGCGGAAGAGACTTATGTTGCCGTGATAGAGGCGGCGGCAGAGGCTCGCGGGGTGGTCAATATCGTGGCGAATGAGTCAGTGAGCACATATGTGCTTCCGGCCGTCATGGCCGGTTTGCGAGCGCGCTGGCCCAACACACGATTTTCTATCTCGGTGGCGACTTGTGCGGACGCCCGACGCGGCATTGGCGACGGCACATACGACATCGGCGTTACGTTGCAGACAGAGCCAAATGCCGCAGGCCGGCCGTCGACCACGAAAGAGAAGAGCACGCTTGAAATTCGGCAGGTGCTGGTTCCCGTTGTACCGCTGATGGTTTTTGCAGCGCCGGCTCACCCATTGGCGGCGGGTAAACGTCGCGAACAGGTAGACAAAAGCGAGTTGTCGGAGTTTGCCGTCTTTGTCAGCGATCCTGCGGGTGAGTTCTACGAATCGATTGAGAAGTTTCTATCTGATGGCGGCGGCGTGCCTATAGCCGGTATTCGGTCGGCTGGAAGCGTAGAAGGGGTAAAGAGAGGCGTGCAAGACGATCCGCAAGCGCTGGGAATTCTGCCTGCTTATACTCTTCGAGACGAACTTCGGACGAGACGGATCGTCAACTTGAGAGTCACTCCGGCGCTGCCGGCCCTGCAACTCGTTGCCTCGCGGTCTCCTATCCGGGACCCTCATCCCGCTATCTTTGAACTCATGAAGGACACAAAACAAGTCCTTTTCGTCCGCGCCCAAACAGCTTAATATCGGAGTTTCCGATAGCTTTGATCTGGGTTTTGGAGGCATGGGTCTAATCGGCGAAACTGCTTAAGTGGGGTCCGGGCTTATTCCGGATTCGCAGTTCATAGAGGTGCCGTATGAAATCGGAGATGACGAGAGACATTAGCGGCGCGGACAGCAGCCGGACGCGGGCGGTAGTTTTGGCGTGGCCGGAGAAGAGGAGAGCCGAGCCGGCTTTTGACGAAGATTATCTGGCTGGATTGCGGAGTGGGGACCGGGAAACGACGCGACATTTCGAGAGGCATTTCCGCCTATTGCTCCGGCTCAAACTTTGGGGCCGTGTGAATGGGAAGCGGGAGGAAACGCTGATTGACGACGTGATTGCCGCGGCCACTGAAGGAGTCAGACGCGAAGAGTTGCGGAACCCGCTGTTTCTGCCGGCTTATGTATGTGCAGTCTGCACCAGATTAGTGAATTCGCGTCGGGAGATGTTTGGCGTTTGAAGTGACAGAATCGTGACACAAACGGGATTCGATCGGTAGAGTGTAGCGCGTACAATTGAATTGTTATGACGCCACTGCGGCAGTGGCTCAGCCCGCCGAGGACGCTGCTTGTTCTTCTGGTCCTGCTCACTTTTGCGTCCATTTCCACTCTGAGCTTTTTCGGTTGGCAATTGCTCGAGGCAGCAGCGGGCTGTGGAGGCGCAGCGTTCGCGGGAGCGGCTGGAGCAGATGGCGGATCGCATTGCGGCGATTGCGCATGGAAATCTGGCGGAATCGACGGAAAGGCTTGGGGCCGGCCTTGTGACACCGGGCGATCTGGTGTTTCAGTTGACTCCCAATTCGCTGGATGCCTCGCCGTCGGGCCAGTTACTCTACTATCCTTTTCCACCGCCTGATCCGGAGATCGATTCAAACCTGTTCGCGGAAGGGAACTGTTTGAGTTGGTCGAGTCACAACCGGCGGAGGCCCTGGCGGCTTTCGACGGTCTGACGCATTCGAAGAACGCGGAGATTCGCGCTGCGGCCCTGGTTCGGAAGGCGCGCGTACTGCGCAATATGAGCCGAACAAGGGAAAGCATTGTTACTTATCAAGACCTGGCGGCGGTAGATGCGAATGTGGCAGGTGTGCCGGCAGCGCTGGTCGCGCAACACGCTATCTGCCAGTTACTGCATGGCGTTCACAAAGTGCGCGAGCTGCGGAAGGATTTGAGTTCCGGGCGTTGGCGGCTGACGCGCGCGCAGTTTAATTTCTATTGGTCGGAAGCCAGCCGGATGTCCGGAATTAGCGATCCGCCGCCAGTGGATAAACGACATCTGACGGAGGTGGCCGATTTCGTTTGGATGGACCGGATGAATCATCCGGAGGCGCGTGGGCAGGAAATCGCCTGGATTGACGATATGCCGATCCTTCTTATCTGGCGTGGCTTGCCCGAGCAAAGACGAGTTCTGGCCGCGCGACCGGATTCGTTCGTGCCGGCGAGTGCGTCAATGGCCGGCATTCGGTATGCGTTTGTAGATGGCGAGGGGCGCGTGCTTGCCGGAGCGAAAAACCCGGCGGGTCATTCGGTGGTGCGCACGGCCGATGAAACTCAGCTCCCCTGGACGCTTTTGGTTTCGGGGACAGACGAGGCGGCGGAGAGTAACATGTTTGCGCAAAGGCAATTCCTGATGCTGGGTCTCTCAGTAATGATGGGCTTTTTAGTTCTGGGCACATACTCTATTGCGCGAGCGATGCATCGGGAGGCTGAGATACAGCGTATGCAATCGCATTTTGTTTCGAGCGTGTCGCACGAATTCCGGAGCCCTTTGACGTCGATGCGACAGCTATCTGAAATGCTGGCTCTGGGGCGGGTTGCGACGGAGGAGCGGCGGCAACAGTATTACGAAACGCTGGTTCGAGAGACGGCGCGTTTGCAGCGGTTGATTGAAGGTCTGCTCAACTTCGGGCGGATGGAAGTGGGCGCTCGACGGTATCGCTTTGAGGAACTTGACCCTTTCCCTTTGATTCAGGGTGTTGTGGATGAGCTTGAGCCACAGATGGCGAGTGTGGGCAAACAGATTGAGACGGTGAGGACCAGCGGCCCTTGCCGGATTGAGGCGGACACAGAAGCGCTTTCGGTGGCGCTTAGAAATCTGCTGGACAACGCTGTGAAGTACTCGCCCGATCAGCCGACCATTTGGGTGGAGTGCGGGTTGGATCGGAGTAAAGTTGCGATTCGGGTGCGGGACCAGGGCTTGGGAATTGCGGATTCGGAGCGGCGAAGAATCTTCGATCGGTTTATGCGAGGGAGCGCCGCGGCTGCCGCGAATGTAAAAGGCTCGGGCGTTGGATTAGCGATGGTGAACCATATCGTCAGGGCGCATGGCGGGGAGATCATCCTGGAAAGCAGGTTGGGCCAAGGGAGCACTTTCACAATGTTATTTCCGCAAGCGGAGGGGGTATGACGAGAATCCTGATTGCTGAAGACGAGCCGGGCATTGCGTTGGGATTGGAGGACGATCTCAAGATGGAGGGCTATGAAGTGGAGGTGTTGGCCGACGGAAACGCTGTGATCAAGCGCGCGCTGGAGATGACCTTCGACTTGGTGGTTTTGGACATTATGCTGCCCGGAAAAGACGGCTTTGAGGTTTGCCGGGAGTTGCGGCATCGCGGGTGGGCGAGTCCGATTTTGATTTTGACGGCGAAAGCGCTGGAGGCGGAGAAGGTGATGGGGTTGGAGTTGGGCGCGGACGACTACATGACGAAGCCCTTCGGGACGCGAGAATTGCGGGCGCGCGTGAAGGCGCTGCTGCGACGGGGGAAGGCGCAACAATCGCCACCGAATGATATTTATGCGTTTGGCGAGGTGGAGGTGGACTTCGATCGCGCTGAATTGCGAAAAAGCGGGCTGGCGGTGGAGTTGACGCCGATTGAATTTCGTTTGCTGGCCGTGTTCATCCGATCGCGCGGACGGGTGCTCACGCGCGAGCAATTACTGGATGGCGCGTGGTCACCGGAGACGTTTGCATCAGACCGGGTGGTGGACAATCACATTGCGAATCTGCGTAGAAAGATTGAGCACGACCCGGTGAATCCGCTGTTTCTCAAAAATGTGCGCGGTTTGGGTTACCGGTTTGATGGCTGAAAACTTACTTAAATCTGACACATTCGCGATCAGCTTGGGATGCTGGCTTTCTATCCTTGTTTTGAAAGGGCGGCGAGCGTTGGTGTTGACTTTACTTGGCGGCATGATGGTTGCCGGCGCAACTGATGGTTTAGACGAGAAGTTAGAGGCTGCCATTCACCGTGAGGTTGTATTGGGCGAGTTGAAAGGCGCGATGGCCGACTATCAGAGCATCATTCACGAGTCGCACCGCAGGCCGTTGGTCGCGAGAGCGCTCTATCGTTATGCGCGCTGCCTGGACAAGTTAGAGCGGCGAAGCGAGGCGTACAGCACCTATGAGACAGTGCTCAAAGACTTCAGCGATGAGCCAGAGGCCGCCTTGAGTCGAGTGCGCTTAGCGAAATGGAAGAGTTCTGTTTCAGGGCCCACGAATCTCAATTTCGAGCAGGGAGCAACGGGCAAACTGCCAGATGCCTGGTTCGTGCCTGCTCTACCCGATGACGCCGACCATTGGGCGCAGCTGCGACGTACGGGCTGCATGAATCATGACCATTGCGCTGTGGTCTTGGTGCCGGAAAATGCGCCTTTACGAGCGGGAAATCTGATGCAGAGTTTTAGCGCGGCGGCGTACCGCGGGAAGAACGTACGATTGACTGCCTGGCTGCGGCTGGACACGGCTGCCGCCGGGGATCATGGGCAAATGTGGATGGGCGTCGACCGGGCCGATAACCGGAAAGGTTTTTTCGACGATATGAGCGACCGGGCGGTTGTCTCAGCGGATTGGACATTTCGCGAGATTCGGGCCCGGATCGACGACGATGCAACATCTATAAAGTTCGGAATTATGTCGATAGGGCGGGGACGCGTTTGGGTAGATCGCGTGTCTTTTGAAGTGATTCCGGAAGCGGGCGCGGCCCAGCACTAACGCCTTCAGCACAATTCGGCTCAAATCAAAGCAACAAAGGAAGAAGGAGGATACTCGTGTGCGATTACTGATGTTACTCGTGTTAGGCGCGGTTATCAGCGCCCAGCAGCAGCAGCAGCCCCAGCGAAACTATAAGAACCGGCAAGAATACGACCTCTATACCGAGATCACGAAAGACTTCAGCGCCAGTAATTTCGCAGATGCGATCGGCAAGCTCGGTGAGTGGAGTGACAAATATCCCGAGTCGGAATTTAAGAGCGATCGGCAGATGCTGCTGGTGCACGCTTACGTGGGGGCGAATCAACCGAGCAAGGTTTTAGACGCCGCAAAAGTGGCGTTAGCGGATAAGGGTCTGAACTCCGCTGACCCAGGCAGCGTTGCGCGCCTTCTTTATGACACCGCGTTTTCGATCCGGCATGTGGCCGACCCGAGTTCCGAGCAGCTTGCAACTGGAGAGGAAGCGGCGAAACGGTTGGAAAACTTCGATACTGCTCCTAGCGGCGTGAGCGAGGCGGCCTGGGCTTCGACTCGAACACAGCTTCATTCCGCAGCTAGATCAGCCCTGGTCTATATCGCCGTAGTTCCTGCATCACGCGCAATCAAGGCAAACGATTGTCGCGGCGGAGAGGAACTGGCGACAAAGGCGATCAACGAATTTCCGGACAGCGTACAAGCTGCGTGGTTCCTTGGAGTGGCGGAGGTTTGTAATGCCAAGACTGATCCGGAGAAAGCGTCGATTGCAATATATCTGCTGGCTCGCGCGGCCGCTCTTGACCCGGCGAAGGGGATGGTAGATCCAAAGTGGCAACAAAGCAGTGTGGCCCCATATTTGGAAAAACTATATGAACAGTTTCATGGGCAGGATCCACAGGGATTGAAGGAGTTGAAGGAGTTGGCCGTTCAATCTCCTTTTCCTCCGTCAGGCTTCCGCATAAGGTCTGCGGCTGAGTTGGAACAGGCACGCGATGCCGACTTCGAAGCAAAGCATCCGGAGTTGGCGCTCTGGAAAAGAATCAAGAGTGCGTTGGAGGGCGACGAAGGGGAACACTACTTTGAATCAGACCTGCGGGATGCGGCTGTTCCTGAACTGCAGGGCGTGGTGCTTGGGGCGAAACCGGAATGCCGACCGACAGAATTGCATGTAGGCGTGCGGTTTCCGGAAGACTCCGGTGACCTGCGCGAAGAGATCGTGTTAAAGCTGCAGCGACCGTTCGCCGGCAAACCCAACTTAGGGAGTGAGGTTCATTGGACGGGTGTGCCGACGGCTTTCTCGCGGACGCCTTTCCTTCTAACTATCGATGTCGATCCGGCGAAGTTGAAAGATTTACAGAGCACTCCGTGCCAGGCGACGGGCAGGGCAGGGATGCGGTGACTGCCGTCAGACGAGGCCCGAGTAAGCTTTCTATGGTCGATCTGGCAATTCGATATCAATGCCGCTCAAAACGGCTTGTAACCGCCGCCAGTTTGTTGGGCATTTTGATCGGCGCGGTGAGTCTGGGTAGTTTGTCCGATCACTTCGGCCGCAAGTCAATGTTCATCCTCGAGATGATCATTTTCACTGTCTTTCTGGCGTTGACAGTGTTCTGCACCAACTTTATTTCGCTTATCATTTGTTTGTTTGCGTTGGGACTGGCGCTGGAGTTGCTGGTGCGGACACCGCAATATCCTCAGAACATTTCTTTATCGCGGCCGGGAAGTATGTCGGGCAGTGAGCACGGCGGTGGTGGATCGTTTCTGTCTTTGTTTAGCAGGCGCTACCGGCGAGCTACTATTCTCGCTTCGGTTCCGTGGTTTCTACAGGACCTCGGGACTTACGGTATTGGGATCTTCACGCCTACTATACTCGCCTCCGCAATAGGGCATGAGGCCGACCATGTACGCAGCATGAGCGACATTATCGCGAATGACATCCTTGCCGCGCGCGGATCCGCACTGATCACCATGCTGCTGCTCGTAGGCGTGTGTTTCGCTGTTCTGCTTGCCGACAAAGTGGGGCGGATTCGCTTGCAAATACTCGGGTTTATTGGCTGCGCGGTGGGGTTGTTCCTCGCGTCTCTTTCAGTTGATGTGAGTCCAGGCCTACAACTCCCGCTGATTTTTACAGGCTTCATGCTGTTCAACTTTATGACAGATCTTGGGCCCAACGCACAAACATACTTACTGGCGGGCGAAGTGTTTCCTACGGCCGTGCGGGGCAAAGGTGCGGGCTTTGCAGCGGCATTTGCCAAGATCGGAGCCGTCATGACTGCCTTCCTATTTCCCGTTCTCCTGTCAAGCATCGGTACGCGGTTCTTACTGTATGGGCTGATTGTGGCTTGCGTGCTGGGAGCAATCGTCACATGGCAGTTCCGCATCGAGACCTCGGGCGTTAACCTCGACCACATTGGAGAGGAAGTGGATGAAGCGGAAAAAACGGGCGCCGCCGCGGCAACGGCTTAGGTCAGCGCCGCCTCCCTTGGCTGGCGGAAGGTATCCGGGCAAATCCATCGCCCACCACTATGTAGTATTCTATTGTGGTGTTCAAGAATGGACTTCTCTTTTCGGCTTTAGCGGGCGCGATGATCGTAGCGAGGTTGGGCGCCGGCTCTGCCGTATCCAAACCAGCAGTGACGACTTCGCAATACAACAATGAGCGAACGGGGTCGAATTCGAACGAGACGGTTTTGAACCCGCGCAATGTGCGGGTGAAGACGTTTGGGAAGATTTTCACGCTGAAAGTGGATGGCGATGTTTATGCTCAGCCGTTGTATCTGCCTGAGCTGGAGATGCCCCAAAAGGGTCGGCACAACGTGGTTTTTGTTGCGACTGAGCATGATAGCGTGTATGCGTTCGACGCCGATACGCGTGGCGACCCGCTCTGGCGAGTCAATTTCCTGAATGCGGCGGATGGCGTTACAACAGTTCCGGCGCATGATGTTCAGTGCCCGTTTATCAATCCTGAAGTTGGAATCACGGCAACGCCGGTGATCGATCGCGGATCCGGGACGCTTTATGTGTTGGCGCGAACGAAGGAAGGTGGGTATTACGAGCAGCGCTTGCATGCGTTGGACGTGAAGACGGGTAAGGAACGGCGCGGCAGCCTGGTAAAGATTGATGCATCGGTAACCAGCGGCAGGTCGAAGATTCTGTTCGATCCACTGGTTGAAAACCCCAGGAGTGCGTTGTTGCTAAGCAACGGGAGTGTGTATTTGACCTGGGCCTCTTCCTGCGATGTGGGCGAGTACCACGGTTGGGTGATGGCGTACGACACCGGCAGTTTGCGTCAGAAAGCGGTTTTCAACACGTCGCCGAATTCCAAGGAAAGCGGGATTTGGCAGGCAGACGCTGGACCCGCGGCTGACGGGATGGGCAATGTCTTTGTAGTTACGGGCAATGGCAAATTCGATGGGAGGACGGGTGGCGATTATGGCGACACGGTTTTGAAACTCGGCATCGACAATGGTCAATTTCTGGTGAGGGATTTTTTCACGCCTCACGACGAGGCGACCTTGAGCAAGAATGACGACGATTTAGGCGCGGGCGGGCCGATTTTTCTGCCGGATCAGAGGGGGAAGCACCGGCATTTGGTGCTGGCCGGTGGTAAGGATGGGCGGTTGTTTGTGATTGACAGGGACAATATGGGCGGTCATAGCAGCCGAATGGATCGAGTCGCTCAGATTGTGACACTTCCGGGGAAGCTGCATGCCGCGCCGGCTTACTGGAACCAGCATGTTTATGTGTTCGGCGATGAAGACGTACTGCACGAACTGGCGGTTCGGGATGATGGGACTCTCGCCCCAGCGCACAGCGGAAGCGGAGACGCGGTGAATCCGGGAGCTACGCCCAGCATTAGCGCGAATGGCGACCACGATGGAATTGTTTGGACAATTGCGACGCGAACCTGGCAAGCCTATCCCGAGAGACAAGCTGTCCTGCATGCGTATGACGCGACGGATGTTTCGCGCGAACTGTATAACAGCGCGCAGGATGGCAAACGCGATGGAGCAGGTACGTCCGTCAGGTTTACGATTCCCACGGTGATCAACGGACGGGTTTATGTAGGCGTGCGGGGCGAAGTGGACGTTTACGGGCTGTTGCCCTAAGGCCGGCTCTTCGAGAGTTCGTGGCGCTCGGACCAAGAATGGGGCGGCGAAGGGCGTTGATTCCCAAAAACAGACAGTAAAAATGCAGTCGGCATGAACATTTTCAGCTACTTCCACACCAAGGAAGTTGGACCTTGACTTGCATAACAGCTCACGATGCTTTCTCTATTGACGGATTTACGGTACTCTTTTCGAGCTTTAGTCAAGATGCCCGGGTTTAGCATAGTGGCGCTGCTTGTTCTCGCGCTGGGAATTGGCGCAAACACCGCCATCTTCAGCGTTCTAAACTCCGTGGTGTTGAATCCATTGCCGTACCCCGGCGCGAACCGGCTTGCGTTGATTTGGGAGACGGATTTGAAAGACGGGATTCAGCGCGAGGGTCCGTCTGCGCCGAATTTCCTCGACTGGAGAGAACAGAGCCAATCATTCGAGGAGATGTCATTGCTTGAAGTAGGGACGGGCACACTGACGGGTGAGGGGGAGCCGGAGCAGGTGACTGGCTTGCGAGTGACGACAAATTTCCTGTCGATGCTGGGCGCCCGGACGGCCTTGGGGCGGGGATTCACTGAAGCTGAAGGTGCAGGAAAGGCACGCTATCCGGTTGCCGTTCTCACGAACGGATTTTGGAAAAGGCGATTTGGATCGGATCCACACGTGATTGGTAAAACGTTCTTGATGAATAGCGAGCCGTATACCGTGATCGGAGTGCTGGCGGCGGATTTTTGGCAACCCCTACCGAGCGACCTTTATGTGCCTTGGCCTATCGCGCAGCTGCGCGCGAAAAACAGGGCCGACCACGACTTTGGTGTAATTGCGCGGCTGAAGCCGAATATTACGTTCGCGCAGGCTCAAGCTGAATTGAGCGCCATCGCGCGGCGGATCGATGCGCAGACACCGAGACTGGCCGGGTGGGATGTAACCGTGGTCGGGATGAAGAAGGCACTATTTGAATACATACAGCCTGCCGTATTGCTTCTGTTTGGTGCTGTGGGCCTTCTTCTGCTGCTGGCTTGCGTCAATGTGGCAAGTCTGTTTCTGGCGCGCATTACGAGCCGACGAAAGGAGTTGGGAATTCGCGCGGCGCTGGGTGCGCGGCGCAGCCGGATCGTCAGCCAGATACTCAGCGAAAGTCTGCTGCTCAGCCTGGTTGGAGGCGCGCTCGGAGTGCTGTTCGCTCTCTGGGGCGTCGAGCTTCTGAGTTCTGTCTTACCTGCCACGCTTCCTATGGCGGAAGCCGGCGCCGCGGTTGTGCGGCCGGCGATTCACGTGGATGCGCGGGCGCTTGGTTTCGCGCTTTTGATTTCAACATTGGCCGCACTGACGTTTGGATTGGTTCCCGCACTCTTTGCCGCGGGCGCGGATGCAAACGACGCTTTGAAGACGGGCGGTCGGACTTCCTCTTCGCTGGACCGGACGGGAGTTTGGAACTGGCTGGTTGGCGGTGAAGTTGCGCTGGCGACCATGTTGTTGATCGGGGCTGGACTCGCGATGAAGAGCTTCACCAAGCTGCAAGAAGTAAATCCAGGCATTCGCCCGGATCACGTTTTGACGTTCCGGATGCGTCTGCCGACGGACAACCTTTATAAGAGCGATCGTGAGCAAGCGGACTTCTACCGGCGTGTCTTGAACAAGGTGGAAACGATTCCGGGAATTCAGTTGGCGAGTTTGGCCGATGTGTTGCCGCTTGGGCAGCAAAACGACCGCGAGTATTTCACGATTGAGAATCGCCCTTTGCCGCCGGGCCAGACGCTGGTTGCGGATTTTCGGCGCGTGAGTGCTCAGTACCTGCGCACGATGGGAATCGCATTGCTCCAAGGCAGAGGACTTACTTACCGTGACGTTCGCGATGCTCCGGCAGTGGTTCTGATCGACGAGAAGCTGGCGCATCAGTACTGGCCCCATGAGAATCCGCTTGGCAGGCGCATACGGTTATGGGGTGATTGGCGCGAGGTGGTTGGCGTAGTTGGCCAAGTCCATCACTACGGTTTGGACAGACAGGCGGAACCTACCATCTATGCACCCTTTGAGCAGATGCCCAACAAAGCGATGGCGATAGTAGTGCATACGACAATGGATACCCAGGCGGTGGTGAGGGCCGTGAAGCACGCCGTATGGTCTGTCGATCAAGGTCAGCCCGTGTTTGAGATTCGCAGTATGGACGATTATCTTTCGCTAGCCAACACGGCGCCCCGAATTTCCACGGCACTCATGGTTGCTTTCGCGGGCATCTCAATGCTGCTCGCCGCGATTGGGATTCACGGGGTAGTGTCCTATGGGGTGGCCCAGCGGACGCGGGAGTTCGGTCTTCGCATGGCGCTTGGCTCGACGTCACGGCAGCTGGAATCGTTGGTGATCCGCAACGGCATCAAGATCGTGTTTATTGCGCTTTTGGCCGGAATGTCAGGCGCCGCTGTTCTGGCCTCGTTTCTGCGCGCTATGCTCTTCGGTGTGACGCCGCTCGATCCGTTGGTGATGACGAGCGTGGCCGGGCTGCTGCTGGCGGTCGCATTCATTGCGAACTATTTGCCGGCGAGGCGAGCGACACACATTGACCCGATTGAGGCGTTACGCCAGGACTGAGCGGGGAGTCGCCTGAAAAGGCGGCCGGTAGCAGGGGATGGCCGCCCGAGAGCCTAACGGGCAGCTTGTTTTATGCTGTTACAAATTCTGGCGGAGCGGACTCTAACGAGGTGGTCCACTTCAAAAGGAGGGGTTACGGCTAACTCAGATCTGCGTCTTGCGGCGCTTATTGAAGATCATCAAGACGACTTGCTGGCAGAGTGGCTTGGTTTATTGAGGACATCGGCCTCAGGCGGGAAGGCGGATCAACAATTAGCCGACCATGCCCGTACTTTCTTAAAAGGCTTAAGTAGCGCTCTGGCCACGGGAAATTTGACAGATTTGTCGGCTCCGGAATGGTCTGGCGTCCTGTCGTTTATTAGAACCCTTTCGCGGCAGCGTGCCGAAGACGGCTTTACGCCCGCAGAAACCGCGACCTTCGTCTTTTCGTTCAAGCAGCCCTTATTCCGGCGCTTACGGTTGGAATTCGCCAATGATTCAGAGGGATTGGCGGATGAGACCTGGCGTGCCAGCGCTCTTATCGACACGCTCGGGTTGCAGACCATGGAAGCGTTTCTAAAAGGGCGGGAAGATGTCATCCGGCGGCAGCAGGATGCTTTGCTGGAAATTTCCACGCCGGTGGTGCGGCTTTGGGAAGGCATTCTGGCTCTGCCGCTGATTGGAACTCTGGACAGCGCTCGTACCCAGATCGTCATGCAAAACCTGCTCGAAGCCATTGTGAGTAACAGCGCAGCGATTGCCATCATCGATATCACCGGAGTGCCCACAGTCGACACGCTGGTGGCGCAGCATCTGCTGAAGACTGTCGCAGCCGCCAGGCTGATGGGCGCCGACTGCATCATCAGCGGTATACGTCCGCAAATCGCGCAGACGATTATTCACCTCGGTGTGGATCTGGCCGAGGTGACTACCAAGGCCAACCTGGCCGACGCCTTCCAGATAGCGCTCAAGAAAGTTGGCTATGGTTTGAACGCGGTCGTTAAGCGCGGGTCGCAGAGCTAAGGAATTTGGCGTGGAACGAATTCCGATCCTCAAACTGGGCGAATTTCTGCTTGTCAGCATTCAGGTGGACATGCACGACCGCCTGGCGCTTTCGCTGCAGGACGATTTGACACAGCGCATTGTCGAGACAGGCGCCAAAGGAGTGCTTATCGACATTTCGTCGCTGGACATTGTCGACTCATTTATAGGGCGAATGTTGGGCAATATCGCCGGAATGTCGCGCATTCTCGACGCGGAGACGGTGGTGGTCGGCATGCAGCCCTCAGTCGCTATCACTCTTGTCGAGCTTGGTCTTTCCCTTCCTGGAATCCGCACGGCGTTGAGTATCGATAAAGGCATGGCTCTGCTGCATGCGTCTTCGGAGGAAAGGAAGGAGAGTCTCGGTGTCACCGGCGAACCAGACTAGCCAACTTCCCATCGACTCCCAAGAAGACGTTGTTTTGATTCGGCAGGCGGTTCGTAAGGCGGCGGTTAATTTAGGCCTGAACCTGGTAGATCAAACTAAAATCGTTACCGCCGCGAGCGAGTTGGCCAGGAATACATTCATCTATGGCGGGGGCGGCACGGCGCTGATTGAAGAAGTGCGGGAACCAGAGCACACGGGGCTTCGGCTGACGTTCACCGACCAAGGGCCAGGTATTCCGGATATCGAAAAGGCTTTGAAAGACGGTTACACCTCCGGCAACGGTCTGGGACTTGGTTTGGGAGGGGCGAAACGCCTTTCCAGTGAGTTTTCCATTCGTTCGGAAGTCGGCAAGGGCACGGAAGTCATTGTCACCCGATGGAAAGGATAGGTTTTCGTTTGCAACCGGTCATCATCGCAATCACAGAAGCGAGTCAGGTGTTTGAAGCGAGGCGGGAGGGTTTTAGACTAGCTGAGAGCCTGAACTGGGATGAAACGCTGGCCGGGAAATTGAGTCTCATTCTCACGGAGACGGGTACCAATCTGGCTAAACACGCGGAACTCGGGCAAATTCACATGCGGGTTTTCGAACGCAACGGCGTGACAGGCATCGAAGTGTTGGCGATTGACCGCGGCCCCGGTGTGAAACAAATAGAGAGCTGTTTAAAAGATGGTTACTCTACAACCGGCACTGCCGGGACGGGGCTTGGCGCCATAGCGCGAATCGCCCACGAATTCGATATTTATTCGCAAGAGGGCCGCGGAACGTGTATGGTGGCCAGACTTGTTTCCAACGCGAATCAAGGTTCCGTCGCCGCCGGGGCGAAAAGTCTACGCCTTGGGGTCGTGCAGGTTCCGGTACAAGGCGAAACCGAATGCGGCGATAGTTGGGGAGTGCGATCGCGCAATGGTCATACTATCGTTGTGCTGGCGGACGGATTGGGTCACGGCCCGGGCGCCGCTGAGGCATCCCGTGAGGCTGTGGCCGCGCTCTTTCGCGCTCGGGAACTGGAACCGACAGCCCTGCTTGAGAATATTCATGCCGCCTTGCGCTCAACCCGTGGAGCGGCGGTAGCTATTGCGGATATCAATCCGCAGCAAGGGAAAGTTCGGTTTTGCGGCGCCGGGAACGTGAGCGCGGTATTGGTGAATGGCGCGAACGTGCAGCATATGATTTCGCACAATGGAACTGCGGGCCACAATATTCGGAAACCTCAGGAATTCGTTTATCCGTGGGGTGCGAAAACAACGATGGTGATGCACTCCGATGGCTTGACAACCAGTTGGCGGCTAGAAGAGTACCCAGGATTGCTGCAGCACGATCCTTCGTTGACGTCGGCCGTGTTGTTTCGGGATGCCCGGCGGCTTCGCGACGACGCCTGTGTGGTTTCGGTGACTGAAGGATAATAGAGGGGCGAATGGCTAAGCGGTCAACCATGAAGGAGATCGTCGGCAGCGCCCATTTCTTAACAGTGAGTGTGGCGGAGGAAGCCGGGGTGGTGACCGCGCGGCAGCGAGCCAGGCAATTGGCGGGACTGCTGGGATTCGACCATCAGGATCAGATCCGCATTGCCACTGCTACTTCCGAAATCGCTCGCAACGCCCTGCAGTATGCCCGCGACGGACGGGTGGAGTTCCTTACCGAGGTTGGCCCGGATTCGCGGTTTTTTGTGGTGAAGGTGACCGACGCCGGCCCTGGCATTCGACAGCTGGATGCCGTCATAAACGGCACCTACCGTTCCAATACCGGCATGGGCCTGGGACTGAGCGGCACCAGACGCTTGATGGACCGCTTCTCCCTTGAATCGAGCGTTGGCCGGGGCACTACGGTTACGTTCGCGAAAATACTGCCTGCCACCGCGCCGATGCTTGACCAGCGGCAGATCGCACGGCTGAGCGAACAACTGGCACAGGAGAAGTCTCCAGATGCCAGTGCGGAAGTCCGGCGGCAAAATCAGGAGTTACTTGAGGCGCTGGACCTTATTAGTAAGCGGGAAAGCGAGTTAGAAAAACGAGAGGCTGACTTGACTCGGCTGAACCAGGAGCTGGAGGAGACGAATCGAGGCGTGGTGGCTCTCTACGCAGAGCTTGACGAGAAAGCGTCCGCGGTCGTCCGGGCAAATGAGGTGAAGACGCGCTTTCTTTCTTACATGAGCCACGAATTTCGGACTCCCTTGAATTCCATTTTGGCTTTGGCTGATCTGTTGCTGCGAAGGGCGGATGGCGAACTGACCGACGAGCAGGAGCGCCAGGTGAAGTTTCTGCGCGCAGCCTCCTATGAACTGTTTGAAATGGTGAACGACTTGCTGGACATTTCCAAAGTGGAAGCCGGCAAAGTCGACTTACGGGTTGGCGTAGTAGAAATTGCGAAGCTTTTTGGGGCCGTTCGCGGAATGATGCGTCCGCTTGTGCAGACTGACGGCGTGGATTTGCTTTTTGAGGATCCGCCCAAAGATCTGCACATTCACAGCGACGAAGGGAAGATCGGCCAGATTCTGCGCAACCTGATCTCCAACGCATTGAAATTCACCGAACTCGGCGAGGTGCGAGTTTCAGTGAGCGCTGAAAACGGCAAAGTGGTCTTTTGCGTTTCCGATACCGGCATCGGTATTGCGCCAGAACATCAGGAAAGCATTTTTGGGGAATTCGCCCAGATTGAAAACCCCGTTCAGCAGAAAGTCAGAGGGACGGGCCTGGGTCTTCCTCTTTCCCGGAAACTGGCTGAGCTGTTGGGAGGAAGCCTTACTGTGGTCAGTGTGCTCGGCAAGGGGTCTGCCTTTTACTTGAGCCTTCCGCTAGCCTTGGGCGAACCGGCGGCGGGCGCACGGCGCGAACTTTCCGCTACACCCGCGGCGGTTCCGGCGGGCAGAACTTCCATTGGACAGGAATCCCAGCAGAATTCGATTCTGGTGATTGACGATGAAGAGATTGCCCGTTATTTGGCGCGCCAGCTGTTCCGCGGAACCAGCTATCTTCTGACAGAAGCCAGTGGGGGCAACGAGGGGTTGGAACGGGCTCGTTTTGACCATCCGAGTTTGATTCTGTTGGATATCACGATGGCGGACCGCAATGGCTTTGAGGTGTTGGATGAGCTGAAATCGGATTCAGCCACGCGAGACATACCTGTAGTTATACATACGTCCAGCCGGTTAAGCGCGGGCGATCTTGCCCGCTTGGACGGCCGGCAGGCGGCCATCCTACCCAAATACGAGGGGGACCATGAGCCGGCGTATAAGATAATTCGCGAATTGCTTCATGAACCGCATCTATTTGTTAGTGCTACTCAACCGGTATGATTCTAAACGTTGACGACCACGAGCCTAGCCGTTACGCGAAAAGCAGGGCGATCAAGCTGGCAGGATATGAGGTGGCGGAAGCCGGAACCGGCAGACGCGCTTTAGAACTTGTCGCATCGCTGCAGCCGGAACTGATCATGCTGGATGTGAATCTGCCGGATATCGACGGTTTAGAGGTTTGCCGCAGAGTGCGGGCCGATCCGCAAACGAGTTTCATCCCGATTCTGCAAATCTCAGCCTCTGCGATCACTACGGGCGATCGGGTGGGCGGCTTGGACAATGGGGCCGACGCCTATTTAATTGAGCCAGTAGATTCAGAGGTGTTGCTTGCCACGGTGCGCGCGCTGTTGAGGATGCGCAAGGCCGAGGCGGAATTGGCGGTAGCGAATAAAGCCCTGCAGGCGGCGAATGGATTGTTGGAACGCAACAACGACGAACTGCACAGATTTTCTTACGCAGCGAGCCATGATTTGCGAGAACCGCTTAGAACGATTGCGTGCTTTACAGGATTGTTAGAAAAGAAATACCTTGGGCAAATCGACGCAGATGCCGATAAAATTTTGCGCAGTATTGAACAAGGTGTAAATCGTATGGGTTCTCTGATTGAGGGCCTGCTGGTTTACGCACAGGCGGGGCAGACAAGTGAACTGGATGCGACAAACGTCGATTTAAACCAGTTGTTGAGTTCGACTTTGACGGATCTTGAGCAATCGATAAAGGAGGTGGGCGCGACCGTAGACGTGGCTCCTCTTCCAAGTGTCTCTGGCAATGAGGTGCTACTGTCCCAGCTATTCCAGAATTTAATCAGTAACGCTTTGAAGTATCGGGCTCCCGAGATTGCACCACGAATTCGCGTGAGCGCACCCAAACAGCAAGGGCATATGGTCACGATCGCTATTTCCGACAATGGCATCGGGATCGCCGCGCACCATCATGGTCTGATCTTCGCGCCGTTTCAGCGCTTGCACGGCTCGAGTGTTTCGGGTTCTGGTATTGGATTGGCCACCTGCAAGCGGATTGTCGAACGCCATGGTGGCAGGATTTGGGTGGAAAGCGCGGGGGTGGGTGAAGGGTCTACGTTTCACTTTTCGTTACCGTTGGCTTCGGCACACGTCGCTTAGTTGTGCCAATTACGCCCAAGCCGCCATGCGAGGTTGGCCGTTAAGGGCATGGCCAGCAGGAAGGTCGATCAATGAACTTCGGCGCACAGTTTAGCAATCGCGTCTTTGACCTTTGACGCATTCGGCAAATCCGGATGGCGAACAAGCAGGTCTTGCAATTCACTCGCCGCGGATTCGGGTTCATTCCGGCGCAAGTGGATCTCGGCGAGCAATAGCTGCGGATGTGAGAAGTGCGCCGGGTCGATTTGCTTTGCAGCCGTGAGATATTTTTCGGCCAGATCAAGTTGGCCCGAATAGAAATACGACATGCCGAGTTGTGAATTAGCCAAGGCGTCAGTAGGACTTTTGCTCACAGCGGCGCGATTGTATTCCAAGGCATCAGACCAGTCACCCAAATTCAGGAGCACGCCACCTAGGTTTACCAGCGGCGGATAGGCTTCCGGGTCTGCTTCGAAGGCTCTGCGGAAGTCGCTCTCTGCCTCGGGGTACTGAGCGGCTTGATAGGCAATGGTACCCAGGTGGTTCCACGCCGCTGAGAATTGGGGTGCAAGCGCAACGGCTCGTTTCAGGTGCTCGACGGCAGCAGGGACATTCCGGCGCTCCAGCGCTTGCTCCGCCGCATCGTATGCATGCAGCGCCTCTTTGGAAATAGAGAGTTCGCGAAGGGAAACGCGATCCTTTGCCGAAAAGTTAGGATCGATGCCGGTGTCCGGGAGATTAATCGTGATGCTGATGCGGTCCTTTGCATCGGCCAGGCTCGGTCCCACTTCCACGGTTCGCTGGAGATCGCCTACCATCAGCACGTATGCGCCGGCCGGTAACTTACGGAAATGGAACTTTCCATTTAGATTGGCCGTGCTGGTGGCGCTGAACGGGGTGGTGGCGCCGTGTAAATGAACCGAAAGCGCTTGCTTGGGTTGTAGTTGGCCGTTCAATTCGAAATCCGCGGCCGCCGAGGTTAGCGCTGCCAACAGGATGCCGGTCCCAACACACGCATACGAGGGCCATTGATGCATCGCTTTCTGATCGTAATTCAATTGCTCGCGGAGCGGGGGTTTCTATGCCAATCAATGGTAATGCTCATGCCGCCGATGTATTCATCAGCGGCACCGTAATAGCCGGTCAAACGAAGGCTGTTCCCGCTTTGGGAATTAAGGATTGCGCCCTCCATAAATATGACGTTCGGGACCTGGCCGGTATGCTCCCAGTTGAGTTTCGGCGAGATGAAGGAGTGTTCGGAGCGGGCGATGACGCGGCGGGGATTTGCTTTGTCAAACAGAACCCAGCCAGGACCGTAAACCAGATGGTCATCTGCGCCGTTGTAGAGCAAGAGAATGCCGCCGGCGGTGATGAAGGGTGGAGGCCCTGGTTCCATCACACGTGAATCAAACGCGCCGGGACGGCGGGGCAGGACGGGTTCGGCCGTGGCGTCTCTCCAATGCAGCAGATCGGAGGATTCGGCGAGGCCCATGTAGTCACGGGCTTGCCCGTGAGGATCGGTGCGGGTGCCCAGATAGTACATCCACCATTTGCCGTTGATTTTTTGCGGGATGATCGCGCCGGATTTCGTCCATTGCGTGTTCCAGGAGCCTTTGTAGGCCGGCAGAAGAACACCTTTCCGTTGCCAGTGAATGAGATCTTGCGAAACAGCCAGGCATAACTGAGCGGAATGCGTGTCATAAGCGGTGTAAGTCAGATAGTAAGTATGATTGATCGCGACGAGGCGCGGGTCTTCGACGCCGCCGTTCTTTTCGTAATCAGCCTCCGGACTCAGTACGGGGTCGGGGCGGATCTGAAAATGGATGCCGTCGTCGCTGGAGGCATAACCGATGCGCGAGGTGCCTTTCCGATCTTGCGCCCGAAAGAGCAAGATGGTTTTCTGGCCCACCTTAGTGGCCGCCGCGTTGAACACGCCGGCTTCGGTCCAGGCAAATTGACCGGGACGCAGTAAGGGTTCCTCAGCGGTGCGTTTGGCAATAATTTCAAAGACAGCGACTGGGACAGCCAGGCAGAGGAGGGCTGCGAAAAGAGCAGCGTACACGAGCGGCCAGGGAAGTCTCACAACTTCAAAGTTTATACCCGCGGATTATGGATTCTCGGACGTGACTTCGGCCAGCAGCGTGTCTCTTTGTCATCTTTTAGCGTCCTACCAGCTTTTTGTGAAATTCCGGATAACTAATCCTCGCGAGCCTTCACAAAACGCAATTGGCTCGCGATTTCTCTACGGCGTGACTCGATATCGATCCCGCGGATACAGCACCGCTTGGCGCACATTGGGCAGATTGAGCACTTGACAGGTGAGGCGTTCCAGCCCAATGGCGAATCCGCCATGCGGCGGCATTCCCAAGTCGAACATCGCCAAATGGCTCGCGAAACTGGCGGGATCGATGGATCGGGACCGCAATGCTGCCTCTAAGTCGGCACGGCGATGAAGGCGCTGGCCACCGGTTGTGATCTCTAAGCCTTGGAACAACAGGTCGAAACTACTGGCCGCTCCGCGGGTGCCGCGCGGAGCTGTATAAAACGGCCGGCTCGCCAGCGGGAAGCCAACAACGAACAGCGCCGGAATTCCGGTCTGCTCGGCAGCGCGTTTACAAAGTTGGCGCTCCGCTTCCGGATCAAGATCGTCAACCAGATCGGTGCGCCCAAAATCCAGGCGCAAGATTTCCAGACATTCGGCGAACTCCCAGCAAGCCGCATCAAGCATCGACGGGAGCAAATCTGCTCGATGTTTCTTGACTACGTCGCCATGGGTCCGGTTCAGGCTCTCAAACATATCAGTAAGCAGCTCGCGCTCGAACTGAATTACGTCTTCGGGTCCGTCGATGAAGCCGAATTCCACGTCGAGCGAATAATACTCTGTCAGATGGCGGCTGGATGCATGCGGTTCGGCGCGATAAACGTGCCCGGTTTCGTAGACCCGTTCCAACCCGGCGACGCCATGTTCTTTATAAAACTGCGGACTCTGCGCGAGATAGGCGACTCGATCGAAATACTTGATTTCGAAAAGATTGCTGCCGCCTTCGGTCCCGCCCGAGACGATCTTCGAGGTCACAATTTCGGTAAACCTGCGGCTATTGAGCGCATCGCGAAAGGAAGCCAGGATTGCCGCCTGTATTCGGAAAATGTCCCCCACTGCTTCGGTTCGGAGCGCGAGTGGGCGGTACTGTACCAGAGTCTCCAGGCCGATTTCATCCACTTTGGCCGCGGATTGAAAAGGCAGGCTTTGCCCGGCGCGGTTGAGCACGCGCAGGGCGTGAACGTCGATTTCGAAACCGGCCTTTGCGCGGGATTCGGCGCGAACGGCGCCCACGATCTCAACTACATCCTCCACTTTGATCTTCGGGTCTTTCAGCGTTTCCGAGGCAATCACGCACTGTGCTTCGCCGCTGCAGTCGCGCAAAATCACAAAGGCGGTTTTGCCTAAGATGCGCAGACGGTACACCCAGCCTCGTAAGCAGACTTCGCCCGACATGAATTCTGCGACGTTTTGGATGAAGATACGCGGCAGCGCCTTGGTGGTTTCCATGCAAATCCTCCACGCGGATGTTGCTGGAACCGCAAATGCGGCGGTGCCATCCAGCTTCCGACTTGCCGTCGGCGCTCAGTTGCGCAATGTCGTCGCGCCCCACGTTTCTCTCTACTCGGGCCTGTTCAAAAGTCGAACTTCCATTTCGAGAGAACCTCTCAGAGGGGTCTGTCCTCTTCGTTGAGTATTTTCGTTATAGCACGCGGAGAGCCTGAAATCAAACGCTACGGGTGCGAGGGCCGAAAGCTTCCGTCTTCGGCCTTTTCTCAATGTCTCCTGTCCAGTAGCCACAGCATGAATCAGCGGCGTTTGGAGGCGTGCCTCATTGGCGTTTCTTAAAGTAGAAGGCAGCGGACGTTCTCATTGACCGCCGCGCGGAACGCAAGAATGCATCAATCATGACTACAATCGCCGCCCCTCAGAGCTCAATCGTGAAGCGCATACTCTGGTTGCAACTGGTGACTTTGACCTGGATGCTGCTTGAGTGCTTGATCGCCCTAACCTCGGCGTGGAAGGCCAGAAGCGTGTCGCTCGCGGCCTTCGGGTCTGACAGCATCGTCGAACTAATCTCGGCCACCGTGGTTCTCCTTCAATTCACTCCGCGTTTCCGCCTCTCTCAGGTAGGGGCAGCCCGGTTCTGCGGGATTCTTCTTTACGGCTTGGCTGGTGTTGTATCCGTCATCGCGGCTGCCGCGTTATTCGAGCATGTAGAAACGGAAACAAGTCCGCTGGGGATGGCAATTACGGGAGGAGCTTTGCTGGTTATGCCGGTGCTTAGCCGCATGAAGCGCAATACCGCCGACAAAACAGGAAACAAAGCCTTGCGCGCCGATGCGGTGCAGTCGGCCACTTGCGCCTATCTTGCGGCCCTTGTCTTAGTGGGTCTGTTTTTCCGCTGGGCCCTTGGTTTCTATTGGTTTGATCAGATAGCGGCGCTGGCGGCCGTCCCAATTCTGCTGTTAGAAGCAAAGCGCGCACGCAAGGGTCAAGCCTGTGCCTGTTGCTGAGTTGCGAACTCCGCATATTTGTGACAACCCCAAATAGTTTGAAAGCGGTGCTTTCGATTGCACTTGGAGTAGGAGCGGGAACGGCTGTTTATAGCGTGGCGGATACCGTTTTTCTGCGGCCACTGCCGTATCCGGATGCGCGGAGGCTGACGTGGGTTGGGGTGAAGTTCCAGAAGCTGCAGCGGGAATTTCTGGCATCGCCCGAATATCTGATATGGCGTCGCGACAACCACGTGTTTCAAGATCCGGGAGCCACCCAAGCTTGGCCAGGAGAAACAATGCTGTTGAATGGCGCGAATGCGGCGGAGGTGCGGAATGCACGGGTCTCGGCCAATTTCTTGCGCACGTTCGGCCTCAAACCGGCGCTTGGGCGGGATTTTCAGGAGGCGGAGGAATTGCCGACTGGGCCAAAGACCGTGCTTCTAACCGACCACCTTTGGCGGGAGCACTTGTTAATCACAGTGCGATGCCGATTTATCCGCGAGCATGCCGCCAACCGTGTGCCAGCGCACAACCTTCAATCGCCGAACCTGCCAAAGAGCGAATCTTTCGCTGATCGTATCCTTGTAACCGCATCCACTAAGATTTTTTCTACCTTATCGCTACTAAATTAACGGGTTTGTCCGATCTGTTCAGTAGTGATGCGTACTCTCCTCTTAGTCTGTCTTTCGTTTCCGGCCTTTCTTTCGGCCCAAACCGCCGCTGTCCGTTCCGTGCATGGCGTCGTGCTGGATGGTGCCACTCATCAGCCCATCCCTTACGCCTGGATCACGGCGGAAGGCAGCGTGACCAAAGCCGGTCCGAAAGGTGATTTTCAATTAACGACAAAATCAAATTATCTTGATTTGCGCGCTATGGGTTATGGCCGCCTGCGCGTGCCGGTCGAATCGGAAATGCGCATTCCTTTGCCGCCTTTGAAAGTGCGCGCCTTATATATGTCCTTCTGGGCGGTATCGTCGCAAACGATGCGCGCCAACATCTACGAAACCATCGACAAAGCGCATCTGAACGGCGTTGTCATCGATATTAAAGGCGACATGGGCCTGGTCGGTATTCACACACCTATTCCTTTGGTGGCGAAAATCGGCGCCAATAAAGTAACCACCATTCCCGATGCTCCGGCGCTGATTGCGGATCTGCACCGCCGCGGCCTGTATGCGATCGCCCGCATTGTCACTTTTAAAGACACGCCTTTAGCAACCGCTCGGCCCGACCTCGCTGTCCACACCGCTTCCGGCGGCCTGTTTTCGGATAGGGAGCACCTGCATTGGACCGATCCGTTCAACCATACCGTTTGGAATTACAACATTGCAATCGCGGTCGAAGCGGCGAAGGCGGGCTTCGATGAAATAGAGTTCGATTATGTGCGTTTTCCCGATCGGAAAGGACTGCGCTTCTCAAAGGAAACCACTGCGGCCACGCGCGTTGCCGCTATTTCGGGCTTCCTCGCCGAAGCGCAAAGAGCGCTCAACCCGTACAATGTTTTCCTCTCAGCCGACAATTTCGGCTACGTTGCCTGGAACGAAGGCGATACCGGCATCGGTCAGGAATTTTCAGAAGTGGGCAAAGTGGTTGACTACATTTCGCCGATGCTGTATCCCTCCGGCTTTCAATTCGGCATCCCCGGTGTTCGGAACCCGCTGACAGATCCTTACCGTATTATCTTCGCTTCGCTCGAACGCGCCAAAGAACGGACCGGATTTTCTGGTTTAGTATTCCGCCCGTGGCTGCAAGCCTTTACCGATTACGCATTCGATCATCGGGCTTTCGGCAAGCCGCAACTGCGCCAGCAAATTAAAGCCGCGGAAGACGCCGGGTCCGAAGGCTGGTTACTCTGGGAACCGCGCAACCGCTACCAAACCGAAGCGCTTGTCGATTTATCCCGCGAACTCTGGTACAAACCGGCTGTTCAAACCGCGCATCGTTAACGACCGCTGGCCATCACTCGGCCACTGCGATTTCCGCGTTCGCGCGCACAGCCTGCAGATGCAAGTTGGGCAGGAACGCGGCTAGCAGTCCGATCGCCGGCAAATACGCACAGAGTTGATACACGTACTCAACTCCTGTATGGTCCGCCAGCCAGCCCAACGCTGCGGCGCCGACTCCGCCTAACCCAAACGCCAGCCCAAAAAATATCCCGGAGACCATACCCACTCGGCCCGGCAGCAAATCCTGCGCGTAAACGACAATCGCTGAAAACGCCGACGCCAAAATCAATCCGATCGGTACCGTTGCCACTCCCGTCCAAAATAAATTCAGATGCGGCAACAATAGCGTAAACGGCAACACTCCCAAAATCGAAACCCAAATTACCAGCCGCCGGCCAAACCGGTCTCCCACCGGTCCGCCCAGGATGGTTCCCACTGCCGCCGAAAGCAGAAAAACAAAGAGATATCTTTGCGACGTCGCCACCGGTACTCCGAACTTCTTAATCAGATAAAACGTGTAGTAGTTCGAGAGGCTCGCCAGATAGAAAAACTTTGAAAACATGAGTCCGATCAGCACGCTCATCGATATCCAGACCTTGCGCCGAGTCAAACCTTCGGAGGGTTTATGCTCGTGTTTACTGGCGTTGCTCTTGCCGGCGATGTGATCCCGATACCAGGCCCCTACGCGCCACAAGATGATCATGCCTAACACCGCCGCCGGCGCAAACCAGGCCACGCTTGCTTGCCCATAAGGCGTCACCACAAATGCAGCCAGCAATGGTCCCAGTGACGACCCTCCATTGCCACCCACTTGAAACACCGATTGCGCCATTCCGTGCCGGCCGCCCGACGCTAAGCGCGCAATCCGCGATGATTCCGGGTGGAAGATCGATGATCCAATCCCTACCAACGCTCCCCCCGCCAGCAGCATATGAAAACTTCCGGCGCGCGATAAGACCAGCATCCCGATCAGTGTGAATCCCATGCCAACTGACAATGAAAACGGTTTCGGCTTCTTGTCTGTGTAAATTCCCACGACCGGCTGCAATAGCGACGCCGTCACCTGATACGTCAAACTGATCAATCCGAACTGCGCCAAATTCAAGTGAAGCGATTTCTGCAAATTCGGATAGATCGCCACAATCAGCGATTGCACCATGTCATTCAGCAAATGGCAAAAACTGATTGCGCCCAAAACCAGGAAGACGGTCGCCGGTACAGCCGCTGTTGCGGCAGGCTGCGATTTCGAATTGGGTGGCCATTCACTCTAAGGTAACTTGCTACAACTAAAGGCATGAACTGGACCGCAATCGGCGCGGCCTTCCTGGCCTTAGCCGTCGCTATGGGTGCATTTGGCGCTCACGCCCTGAAAGAACGCCTGGACGATTATTCGCGCACGGTCTACGAAAAAGCCGTTTTCTATCACTTTATTCACGCCCTCGGCATTCTGATCGTCTCTTTGCTTGCCCGAACTGGCATTCTAACCGCTTCCGGCGCCGAGCGTACTTCCTGGCTGCTTGCCCTGGGCATCGTGCTTTTTTCAGGCAGCCTTTATGCCCTCGCCATTTCCGGCGTCCGCATTCTGGGCGCTATCACGCCCATCGGCGGCGTGGCATTTATTCTCGGGTGGGTCATTCTTGCCTACGAAGCTACACGAGGCCAGCGCGGATGAAACCGCTGTTGCCGTTGTTGATTGCGTTCGCCCTCTCAGCTCAAACATCGCTCGATTCGAAAATCAAGGCCAAAATTGCCGGCTTCAACGGCCATGTGTCTCTGTACGCGAAGAATCTCGACACGGGCGCAAACTATTCGCTCGACGCCGATTCTCCTGTCCGCACCGCCTCCACCATCAAGCTGCCCATCATGATCACCTGTTTCACCCTCGCCTCACAGGGCAAGCTTGATCTCTCCGAACCAATCAAATTGACTGACGATGAAAAAGTCTCCGGCTCCGGCATTTTGCAAGATCTTTCCAGCCGCGATTACCCGCTGCGCGATCTCATCATGCTCATGATCACGTTAAGCGACAACACCGCCACCAACCTGGTGTTGAACCGTATTACCGCTAATGCTGTGAACACCGAGATGGCTAAGCTCGGGCTCGAACAAACCCGCTCGATGCGAAAGATCCTCGGCGACCGCAACCAGCTCAAACCGTTTCCCTCCGGCATCAGCGAAGAAGGCGCAAAGCCCGAAAACAAGAAGTGGGGCATCGGCCGCAGTTCGCCGCATGAAATGGTGATTCTGCTCGAAAAGCTTTATCGCGGCGAACTGGTCAATAAAACCGCGTCAGGCGAAATGCTCGACATTTTAAAGAAGCAGCGCGATCATTCAAGTATCGGCCGCGATCTCAAAGATGTCGTCATCGCCAACAAATCCGGCGCGCTGGATGCGCTTCGCGCCGATGTCGGTATCGTCTATTCGAAAAACGGTCCGATCGCCATGGCGTTTACCGTTGACGGCATGCCTACGCCCGATTGGACCGAAGACAATCCTGGCGAGTTGCTGATTTCTGCGCTATCGGAGATCTTGATTGATTCGCTGCATAACTAGTTTCCTGTTCGCCGTCTCCTGCATCTTGGCCGCTTCGCCTACCTTTTATAAGGACGTTCTCCCAATTCTCCAGCAGCATTGCCAACCCTGCCACCGTCCCGGTGAACCCGGTCCCATGCCGCTGCTTGATTACGCCGGTGTGAAACCTTTTGCCGAAGCCATGGCTGAACGCGTTAAAGCCCGCGAAATGCCGCCTTGGCCAGCCGACCCCGCCATCGGCCACTTTTCGAACGATCGCAGCTTGCGCGAATCCGATATCCAAACCATTCTCGATTGGGCCGCATCCGGTGCGCTCGAAGGCGATCCTAAGGACGCGCCCAAACCCGTTCACTGGGTGGAAGGCTGGACCATCGGCCGGCCCCAGATGATCTTCGAAGTGCCGACAGCCTTCGATGTTCCTGCGTCCGGCGTGATCCCGTATCAGTACGTCATCATTCCCACGCATTTCAAAGAAGACAAATGGGTGCGCTTCGCCGAAGTCCGGGCCGGCGATCGCGCCCGCACTCATCACATTGTTGTCAGTGTGCGGGAACCCGGTTCCGGTTGGCTTGCAGGCAAACCAACCGGCATTCCCTTCGCGCTTGATCCGCACGATTACGGCGGCGGTATTCCGGGCGAATTTCTCGCCGGCTATGGCCCGGGTAATCTGCCGGAACTTCTTCAGCCCGGGCAAGCCAAACTCATCAAAGCAGGAAGCGACTTGGTTTTCCAACTGCACTACACTCCCAACGGCTCGCCCGGACAGGACCGCAGCCGCGTCGGCTTGATTTTTTCCGAGAAACCCCCGCAACAACGCGTGCTTATGCTCGCCGCAGCCAACGTCCACTTTCGCATCCCGCCCAACGACCCCGACTATCCGGTGGATGCCGCCCTCACCCTGCATGCGCCTTCAACTCTCATTTCGCTATTGCCCCACATGCATTTGCGCGGCAAATCTTTTGAATTCCGCGTTGTCTTTCCCGATGGCCGCAAAGAAATCCTGCTCCGCGTGCCGCATTACAGCTATCACTGGCAGGTTTCCTACTATCTCGCCCAGCCCCTTCAGCTACCTGCCGGCACAGTGATTGAATGCAGCGCGCATTTTGACAATTCTTCGGACAACGCGATGAACCCCGATCCCACCAAAACCGTCCGCTTCGGCCCGCAGAGCTTTGACGAAATGATGATCGGCTACTTTGAGGTGGCTACCGATCTGAAGAATGGTCTTCGCGAATTGCTGTTGCCCGCGCAGGTCTCCGCCGGTTCGCATCCGATGTGATCGCCGCGCCTCAGCGGCCGCCGTGAAAATCAATTCCACCGAAGTTTAACGGCCAAACCCGCGGCCGGTATGTTTTATCGGCGCGCCACGCTTGAACTTCCTGCTGCCAAGGCCGTCCAGTTTGAAACTCGACTGTCCGGTAGTGCAGAAGTCCAATGATGAGTGCCAGCGCGAGAGCGAGCGCACTTGCTCGCTGCCGCCATCCGCCCATATCCAGGTTTGCCATCAACAAGAGCAAGAATGCGATTCCCGGCAAGACCGCATAGCGCCATTTCGGCACCGCATTCAGCGCTGTCGCGCAGGTGAAAAGCGACAGACTCACAAAAATCAAAATGAGCAAATTTTGTTTCGAGTAGAACGTCTCTCCGCGCAACAGCCACAAGATGCCAAGACTCGCCAAGCTGTAAACAATTCCCGCCGTTGGCAACCGGTCTACGTAAGGCCTAGGCGCCGGGCTCGACGCGGCCACCGAAGCTTCCTTTGCTCTCGTCTCCTGCAACAGCCACTCTACGCCTCGATTTCCCAACACGGGCCGCGCGATGTGCTCCCAAAACACCTCTACCGCCGCAGCGTCCAGCCGGACGTTTCCGCCGCGCGTCGTGTGAATGCCAGCCTCCGCCATTTCCCGCCGCTTCGTAATCACACAACCGGCCTGCAGCAAAACGCACAACGTGAGTGTGATAGCCATGGCTCGCTGCTCAGCGGCCTTCGTATACCAAGCGCGCCACCAATACGCAACCAGCAAGGCCGCCGCATAAGGTGAACTAAGTGCGCAGAAAACGAGCAGCGCCCGGAGCGGCCAACGCCATTTCGCCGCTGGTTCTGCGAATAAAATTACCAGCGCCAGCAACCCGAAAAACGTCATGCCATTGGTCGTATTGAGCCAAACTTCATCAATGGTGGTTGGCGCAAGCAACACAATGAGGCATCCCAGCGCAGCTTTAGGCAGCGTTTCAAAGAGCCAGGAAGGGACAAACAGGATCAGCGCCAAACCTGCGAGCTGAACAACGAACGCATACCAGGTTGTCACCGCCGTTGCGTATTCCAAGCCGCCTGACCATGCCACGCGGGAAGCCAAAATTGCACCTAAGTTAATGCCCAAATTGTAATAGCTGGAATCGGGAAAGATGTAAATGACAGTCCGCCAAACTGGGTGTTCTAGCGCATATTGAAACCACACTCTGCCCTCTTCCGCCCAAAAGCGTGGATGCAGAATCAAGTACGGCTCGCGCAAGAGGATCGCAGCGCCAAAGAGAGCCAGCAGACCCAGCCGCCAACCCGTGTGTTCTCCGACACCTCGCGCCTTTGCGGCCCACAGCAAAACTGCCGCCGCCAAGGGCGTTAAAAGGAGGATTAAGATCTTCCGCAGCAGGCTTGTGTATTGCAGGTCAGCGCCCAGCCGGAGCCGTTGCAACGCTTCCGCTGAGATCGGCTGCGCCTTTTGCCCCGCGAATCGGCTATGCGTCACCCAGCGCGGGTCGTCAACGGCTCGCTTTTCTCCGTTGTCAACCAAATATAAACGCCCATCCGGCGCCTGCGCGAGGTGGCCGGTTTGCGCGTGCCCCAAAAGTGCGATTGCAAACCAACACCAACAAAGGAACACCCGAATGTGGCACTTCGATTGCAAGCTCTCAGCCTAGCAGGGCTATGCAGTGCAGTAGCCTAAGGCTACAATTCGTCTTGGAAGGCAGCAGCGAATGATTACCACTATTCAGCAACACATCATGGCTGAACAGAGCCGTTTCCCGGAAGCGCGCGGCCGCTTTTCCCATTTACTTTCCGGCATGACTCTTGCTACTAAGATGATCGAATCCAAGATCCGTCGTTTCGGCTTGAGCGACGTGATTGGTTCTGCCGGCGAAGTCAACGTTCAAGGGGAGGCTCAACAAAAACTCGATGTTTACGCCAACCAGGCGCTTCTCCACTGCCTCGGCGTTCGCGACACTGTCGCCGCTCTCGTCTCCGAAGAAAACGAAGAGCCGATCGTCTTCGACCGTGTCCGCGAAACCGGCGAGTACATCATTGTTTTTGACCCGCTCGACGGCTCCTCCAACATCGACGTCAACGTTAACGTCGGAACCATTTTTTCCATCTTCCGCAAACCAACCAACGTAGGAGCCGACGTCAGCGCCGCCATCCTCCAGCCCGGTGTGAAACAAATCGCTGCCGGCTACGTCGTATACGGCCCTTCGACTATTTTCGTTTATACCTCCGGCGATGGCGTTTTTGGCTTCACGCTGGATCCCGCCATCGGCGCCTTCGTTTTAAGTCATAGCCGCATTCGCATGCCGGAGCAGGGAAAGGTCTATTCGGTGAATGAGGCCAACGCCGAAAGTTTTCCCGAAAAATACCGCACCTATTTCGCCGACCTTCGCCACAAAGGTTACTCTTCCCGCTACATTGGTTCTCTGGTTGCCGATTTTCACCGCACTCTCCTCAAAGGCGGCGTGTTCCTTTATCCGCCCACCGCTTCTCATCCCGCCGGCAAACTCCGGCTGCTGTACGAAGCCAATCCGCTCGCTTTCATCGCCGAGCAAGCCGGCGGCCTCGCTACCAACGGCTCATGCCCCATCCTTCGCATCAAACCGATGGACATTCATCAGCGCACGCCTTTCATCATCGGCAGCCGTTTTGAAGTTGAGCCCTTCTTGACTCACAAAAGCTAGTCCTATTGCATCCCAATAGGAAACGTGCCATAATTCCTATGGGAGAACAATACGAACAACAAACCCGATGTCTGGCAGGGCACGCTCGCTCTCATGGTGTTGAAGACTCTTGAAGCTCTCGGCCCACTGCACGGCTACGGCATCGCCCGCCGTATCGAACAGACCAGCGGCCAACTTCTATCTCTCAACTACGGCACTCTTTATCCCGCGCTTTTGAAGCTTGAGCAAGAGGGCGCGATTGCCTCCGAGTGGGGCGTCTCCGAAAACAATCGCAAAGCCAAGTTTTACCGGCTGACGCGTCCGGGCCTCAAACTGCTGGCGCGCGAACAAAAAAGCTGGGAACAGGCGACCGCCATCATGCAGCGCTTCATCACGCCAAGCGGTGAAACCGTATGAGGACGCTTCGCTGTTGGGCGCGAAGATTCTCGGGTCTCCTTTCCCCGGGCCGCGCTGAGCGCGAAATTTCGGCCGAGATCGAAAGCCACCTCGATCTACACATCGCCGATTATTTGCGCACCGGTATGTCGCCTGAAGAAGCGCGCCGCGCCGCGTTGCTGCACCTGGGCGGCGTCGTCTCCGCAAAAGAAGCGTATCGTGACCAAAGCACCGTACCAATTGTCGAAAACGTTCTGCTGGATCTGCGCTTCGCCCTCCGTCAACTCGCCCGGAATCCCGGTTTCACCGCGACCGCTATTGTCACCCTCTTCCTCGGCCTCGCCGCCGCCTCCGCGATCTTCGCAGTTCTCGACGCTGCTCTTTTGAAGCCCTTGCCGTACAAAGACCCGGCCAGTCTCGTTGCCGTGGATGAGAGCACAAGCATGTTCCCGCGCAACAATCTTTCTTACCTCGATTTTTTGGATTGGAAGCGCCTCAATACTTCGTTCTCTTCCTTTGATGTCTACTCCGGCAGCGGCTATCTGCTGAAAACGCCGAGCGGCGTCGAGCCCTTCGATGCCTCCCGCGTGAGTGACGGCTTTTTTCAAACTCTCGGCATTTCTCCGTTCTTGGGCCGCCTCTTTCGCGCCGGAGATGGCGCACCCTCTGCAGCACCTACCGTGATCCTCAACTATGGGTTGTGGCAAAGCCGCTTCGGCGCGCGGCGTGATTTGATCGGCCAGAGTATCACTCTCAGTGGGCAACAATTTACCGTCATCGGCGTCCTCCCTGCGGACTTTCAGTTCGCCCT
>CAVYUL010000090.1:0-44340 GCA_963771405.1 Bryobacterales bacterium | reverse complement strand
CTTCGGTTGGGAGGGGCGGCGCAGTGTTGAGCGAAGGCTGAGATGGAATGGCGCTTTCTGGGATGGTCTCAGAGGACGTTAATAGCTGAGAGTTCGTTGCAAAGAGGTGATAGTTTAAAAATCGCGTATCGTTGAGAGCGTGCACGCGTTTGGGCTTGTTGGGCGTTTTGCAGGAAAGCGGGTTGTCGGACGCGGTGACACTGCGGACGGGAAGCAGGTACGAAGTGCCGGCAATTGTGACGGGAGCGTAGTCAACGGCGGTATCGACCTGGTGAATTGGGAAGCCTGCAGGAATGTTTTCGGCCGATCGAGTAATTCGGAGAATGGCGCCAGTGGTGGGATTGACGAACACAAAACCGGAATAGGCGATTGTGACCGAGTGTGCGGCTTGGCCTTCGCACTCCAGGGCGAGTGAGTATTGGGAGTGCGGGGATGAAATGGAATAACGGAAAACGGCCTGTTCTTTGCCTTGGAGAGTTTCCCAGTGATTCCAATGAACCTCCGTCCGGGATGCGGGCATGGCGAGGGCAACCAGAATGTTGCTGAATTCGCCGTTGGTGTTGACGCCACTGAGACGGCTGGACCAATCAGGAAGGCCGTTGACGGTTTTGATTTCCAGTGTTTCCAGACCGTTCGAATAGGTCACTTGAGCTACCGCGGTATCGAGGGGTCTGAGACGACCCAGTTGTCCGGCGTTCTCCGGAGTTGACGCATCATCGTCAAAACGGCGGATTGTTTCCGTTGCTATGAGGTTTGGCAGACGGCGTGCGAATTGGAGGAGATAATCGACGCTGCGGCCGTAGATTGCTTTTTGCTCAGAGAGGGTGGGAGGCGGTTTTGCCGCGATATCAACTGGCGGAGGTTCGAGGAAGGAACTCTGTTGCATGAGGTCTTCCAGGATGGCGGAGGTTTTTGGGCCAGGCGCGAGGTTCTGGAGGGTTGTCAGGCGATCTTCGGTAAGGCACTCTGAAAGTTCGAGCTTCGAGATGCGGCGGGCGAGTTCCTGATCGGAAAGGTGAGATGGATTGGCCACGATTTGGGCGAGTTGACCGACCGAGAGGGTTTGGGCGATAAGAAACAGACGATGATATGGGGCTGAGAATGATTGCGAGGAGAAGCCTCTTCATCTGAGGGCACCCACGTACAGCTGCTGGCTAAAGATGCGCACATCCTTACGTTTGCATTTTAGGCGCACTTCGTGCACTTTGCCGGATTCATTGGGGACAGATTGAGGGTCATACGTGAGAGCATAGGTTGCCCTATTGTCCGATCGCGCCTGCTTGACGGCTTTGTTCACATCGATTGCGCCAAAGGCCCGTCCACCGGTTGCCGCTGAGAGAATGTCGAGGCCATTGCGATTCAATGTTCCGAAGGCCATGCCCGGATCGAGCGTGTAGATGGCGACGTGGTTCGCATTGAACTGGGCGGCGAGATCGCGGAGGGTGGCGCCCAAGTCTTTCCAGCCAACGGCGAAGTGGATATCGCTGGGAATGCCGTAAGTGATCCAAAGTACCTGTTTTCTGCCGGGCAGCGCCGCTAGATTTTTGTTGAGCAACGCGAGATCTTCATAAATAGCGTTGAAGCGGACTGGGGTGAGATTCATATCGGCCGTGCCTGGCTGCGCGACCCGTTGGAGCGTTTGATCGAGAAACGGCCGATGCGCTGACTTCGTGTGTTGCTGGTTGCCAGATCAGAGGTGGCAGAAACGACGGATTGCAACTGGCCGGTCGGGAGGATGAAATAAACGGAGACTGGAGTGGTCTGCGGTACATCGACGAGCGACCGCTTGAGTTGCTGGGCAATATTGTCGCGAGCGGAAAGAGTGAGATCCATGAGATCAAAGAGGACCACGAGCGGTGTTGCTGAGGTTTCCTCTTGGAGCGCTAGGTTGGCAATTTGTTCCGAGGCTCCGTTGTCGGTGAGGGTCAGATCGCCGGGCGTGAGATCTGCAATGGGTTGGCCATTGCGACTGGTGGCGATTACGGTTAGAACGATACCCTGGGAGTTCTGCTGGCTGGGTGGGGTTGCAGCTGAGATAAGAAGGCTTGTTGCGAGCAGTAGAGCCGATTGTTTGAAAAGAGCGGCCAAAATTGGCATCCTTTGATGGTATAGGAGCTACATGACGTCTTTGCGGATATCGGGGGGGCGGAGTTTCGAACGAAATTGGACCCGCTTCGATGGCGGCCGACGAGTTTAGGCTGCTCCGCGTACCAGGCGTTTCTTTAGCGGCGGCATTGCGTTTACTAAACGCATACCCGCTTTGATGATGGGAAAGACAGGAGCTTTCTTCTCACCAGTAAACTGCTGCATCGCCTTTCGCGAATCTTCGACGGCTGCAAACGCATACTCACGCATTGACGCCTCGTATTCGGCGATGGCATCGATTGCAGGCTTCTCGCCCTTGTTGGCCGCAGCCAATTTTGTCGCGAGCAGCGCCGCATCTTTAAGCGCGATATTTCCGCCGATGCCGCGATAGGGCGTCATGCTGTGAATGGCATCGCCAAGCAGAGTGATGCGGGAGGTGTTCCACGGGGCAACCGGGCGAGAGGTGCGTAACCGATTTACAAACAGCTCGCTTTCAGCGGCGATCTCGATGAGTTTGCGAAGATCGGGATGCCAGTCTATTGCAGCGCGGCGTAATACATCTTTCAAAGCACTTTTGCTGACGGAACCGATGTCGTTTGGGAGATGGAAATAATCAGGGCGGCCGCCGAGGGCCAGAATCAAGTAGTCTTCGTCTCCGGCAAGCGGTTTGTCAATGCCGATGCGCCGCAACGGGTTAGTGGCCTCGGTTGAGCGCTTCCAGATGGCCATGAACAAACAGCAGGGGGCAGGCGGCATCACCATCATGGGGCCATCTAACGCCGCAGCCGGCGCCAGAGCGAGGACGCCATCGGTGAGGGGAACTCTGCCGCCTATGCCGACCACGCCCGTATCGACAGGATTGGCCATGGGCAGGTATTGTTCGCGAACGCGCGAATTCACGCCATCGGCAGCGACAAGAATGTCGGCTTCGGCTCTGGTGCCGTCTTCAAAATGGGCCGTAATGCCGCCGCTTGCGTTCTCTTCATAACGAAGAAAGCGCTTGCCGAAGTGCACCACATCTTCAATGCCAGCGAGCAATATGCGCCGCAGAGTGATGCGACTGATGGAGCGATGCCGAGCCGCAGAATCTGGTTCCGCGTTGTTCATGCCAAGACGGAGCAGTTCCTGCAATTGCTCGGTGACCACTGTGAAGCCTTGAGAGAAGACGCCGCCGGTGTCCTCAAAGATCTCCCAGAGGTGCTGAGGCAGGCACTGACGGATTGCGAGGCTGCCTTGTGGATCGATATGAATGCGGTACCCCTGCGCGCGTGAATCAGAGGCTTGGTCGCGTTCATACACGGCCACGCTCACGCCCGCCTTCTTCAATCCCTGCGCGAGGCAAAGGCCGCCCATGCCGCCGCCAATGACAACCACGTGAAAATTCTTCTGGTTCATTTCTTTGTTACTCCTGCTTTTTTCTTGAGACTCCGCTGGGCCTTTTCCGAGAGGATCCAGGCTTCGGTTGTCCGCTCGAGCCTATTCATTTGCTCGACAGTAAACGCGGCTGTGCCGCCGAAGATAGCCATAAGCATGAGAGTTGCCGACGCTGGTTCGATGTCGGAACGAAAGGCGCCATCGGCTATGCCCTGCTGCACCATTTGCTCAATCCCGTGACGCCAGTGGAAATACATCCGATCTACGACTTTTTGCACTTCCGCATCACGCTTCCCACGCAAACTGAACTCTTGCAGCACGAGGAGCATCTGGGAATGTTGTTGCAGATAATAGCGGACGTCTGAGAACTCCTGCCGCAGCCGATCGAGTGCGGGAAGTCCCGTTGTTTTCGGGGCGCTTCCATGAAGAGTGACGAATTTCGCGCCAATCCACTGCGCCAAGCCTTCGATCAATGCCTGTTTTGAAGGAAAGTAATAGTGCAAAGTGGCGATGTTGACGCCGACGCGTTTGGCGACGGCACGCATACGGAGGCCTTCGAAGCCGGATTTGGCGATGACATCGAACGCGGCTTCGAGGAGGGCGGTACGGCGTTTGCCGTGATCGTCTTGCGGATTGAGAAGGGCGAGCCACCACTCGTTGCCGGGATCTGCCATACGTCGAGTCTACCAATCAACTGATTGATTGTCAATCAAGTGATTGAGGTAGTGCTGCAGGCGAGTGATTCGATGCTGGTACTAGAAGAATGTCTTCCAAAGTGGCGCGCCTTCTGGTAGACTGTCTGCTATAAGGATGCCCGCATATGAAATTTCCGTGGAGACGCCACCATCGCGAAGATCGATCACGCGAATTCCAAGAGGAACTGGATGCGCATTTCGCGCTCGAGGTTCAGCAGCGTATTGAAGCGGGCTTTGATCCGGAAGAGGCGAAGTTTTCCGCCCGGCGCGATTTTGGAAACCTGTTGAGGGTGAACGAGGTCACGCGCGAAATGTGGGGGTGGTCGTCGGCTGAACTTCTGGTACAGGATGTGCGGTACGCGCTTCGGCGTTTGCGTCATAGCCCGACGTTTACGCTGACCACGATTTTGACGCTTGCGCTGGGAATCGGCGCTACGACTGCGATTTTCACTTTGGTCTATGCCGTTCTTTTGAAGTCGCTGGCGGTGGCGAATCCCAACGAATTGCTGCGCCTGGGCAAAACGGCGCGTTGCTGTTACTACGGGGGGTACAGCCAGGATGGCGAGTTTTCGCTGGTATCTTACGAGTTATATAGATATTTCCGGGACAATACAAAAGATTTTGCGGAGCTCGCGGCATTCGAGGCGCCTTCGCCGGATTTCGGGGTGCGACGCGCGGGTCATGCGGAGGCGGCGCAAAGCGATCCGGGCGAATTCGTTTCAGGCAATTACTTCGGGATGTTCGGTCTAAGCGCTTATTTGGGGCGATTGCTGACTGCTTCTGACGATCGCCCCGGTGCTCCTCTGGTTGCGGTAATGAGTTACCGGCTATGGAAACAAAGGTATGGATCGGACCCATCTGTTGTCGGCAGCAGCTTTGATATCGACCAAAAGGCATTCGTGATCGTGGGGATTGCGCCGGCCGGCTTCTTTGGCGACAGGCTTCGAAACAATCCGCCAGACTTCTTTCTACCTTTGAATGCCGAACCGATTGTTGAGGCCGACGCCGATTTGAACCGGCCGGGCAACGCATGGTTGAACCTGATTGGCCGGATTCGACCAGACGCTAACCCGGCGCATATTGAGGCGGAGATGCGAGTGGAACTGAAACAGTGGTTGCATTCGCATTGGGGTGACATGAGTGGAGAGGATCGGGCGAAATTTCCGCAACAGACGCTGTTCTTGAGGCCGGGCGGGGCGGGTATCAGCACGATGCGCGATGAGTATGAGCATTGGCTGCAGATTCTGGTGGTGGTTTCGGGATTCGTGCTTCTTATCGTTTGCGCAAACATCGCAAACCTTATGTTGGTTCGGGGCTGGGAAAGGCGGCGACAGACATCTTTGAGCATGGCGCTGGGCGCACCGGCGAAACGAGTGGTAAGGCAGGCTCTGACGGAGAGCATTTTGCTTTCGCTGTTCGGCGGAGCGGCCGGATTGTTGGTCGCCTTTGCGGGGACGAGCCTGATTTTATATTTTGCCTTCCCCGCGGCTGCGGGTAGGCCTGGAGTACCCATTAGCGCATCGCCTTCTTTGCCAGTTCTTCTGTTTGCGTTTACGGTATCGCTTTTGACTGGCATCGGATTCGGCATTGCACCCGCTTGGATGGCGATGCGAATCGATCCAATTGAAGCGTTACGAGGGGCCAGTCGATCGACGGAACGAGCCGGCTCACTGCCGCGGAAGGCGCTGGTTATATTTCAAGCCGCGCTTTCTTTGGCCTTATTGTCCGCCTCGGGTCTACTTGCTAAGGCTCTTTATAACTTGGAAAACCAAGATTTTGGGTTCGATCAGAATCGGCGTACGGTGGCAATGGCGAATCCACGACTTGGCGGATACAGGCCGGATCAACTTGGGCCGCTTTATCAGCGAATTCAGGAAACACTTTCGGGCATGCCTGGCGTCTCAGCGGTGGCTCTTTGTACGTACTCTCCGTTGAGCGGCAACGCTTGGGGCAGTTCTGTCTGGATTGACGGACAGCCGCCGCCCGGACCGAACGATAGCAATTTTGCTTTGCGGGATCGGGCCACGGCAGGTTACTTCGAAGCAATTGGAAATAGCATCGAAAGAGGGCGAGGGATTTCGCGGGAGGATACGGCGAATTCCCGGCACGTGGCTGTTATCAATGACGCGTTTGCGCGGAAGTATTTTAAGGGTGAAGATCCGATTGGAAGGCACTTCGGTCGGGATGGAGTTGAATCTGAGCGCGAATACGAAGTTGTGGGCGTTGCGAAGGACGCGCGCTATCTGACTTTTGACCTGGAGAAACCGATTCCACCCGCGTTCTTTGTCCCGGAAACGCAGCAGGATCTTGATCCGAAGACAGGAATGCCAGAAGTTGATAGCTCACATTTCTTAAGCGACATCATTATTCTCAGCAAGCCTGGCGTGGGTGTTTCGGAAGCGGCGATACGCCGAAGCATTGCATCGGTTGATCCGAATTTGCCTGTCATTTGGGTGCAGAGCTTGAAGGAGCAGGTATCCCTTCAGTTCAGCCAGCAGCGACTAATCGCGCGGCTCACTTCGTTTTTCGGAATTCTCTCTCTCGTTCTCTCGTGTGTTGGGCTATATGGGGTGACTGCCTATAGCGTTGGGCGGCGCAGGGCGGAGATCGGTATTCGTATGGCGATGGGCGCCGCGCGTACCCAGGTGCTGGCGCTCGTGCTGCGCGGCGCATTTAGCCTGATTGTATTCGGGCTGGCCATCGGATTGCCGTTGACCTTTGCAGTGGGACGGCTACTGGGGAGCCAACTTTACGGAACACGTGCCATCAACCCGCTGGTGACTTCACTAGCCGTTGCGGTATTGGCGGCGTGCGCTCTCTTCGCTTCGTTGATTCCCGCGCTTCGAGCGAGCTCGGTTTCGCCGCTCGAAGCCCTGCGAACGGAATGAGGCGCTCCTAAGATTTCTTATCGGTGTTCACTGAGTACCGCAAGGCTGCCCGGCTAGCGAGCAAAAGCGGCGCGGCCGGCAAAGACAGAGTTGCCTTTCAACTTTTCCTCAATCCTGAGGAACTGATTGAATTTGGCGACGCGTTCACTGCGCGAACCGGAGCCCGTCTTGATATGGCCAGCGCCGGTTGCAACGGTTAGGTCGGAAATAAAAGTATCTTCCGTTTCGCCGGAGCGGTGGGAAACGAAGCAGCGGTAATTATTGCGGCCGGCCAGTTGCATGGTGTCAAGCGTCTCGGTGACGGTGCCAATCTGATTTAGCTTGATGAGGATGGAGTTGCCGATTTTCTTTTCGATACCTTGCTGCAGAATCTGGGGATTTGTGCAGAAGATATCATCGCCGACCAGTTCAATTTTCGGGCCGAGGGCGACAGTGAGATTACGCCATCCCTCCCAGTCGTTTTCGCCCATACCATCTTCGAGGAGAACGATGGGATACTGCTTAACCCACGATTCCCAAAGCTTGATGAGTTCGTCGGAAGTGATGGATTTCTTGGTCGATTTAAAGAAAACGTATTTGCCGCTCTCCCACATTTCGCTTGAGGCGGGATCGAGGCAAATCGAAATGTCTTCCGATGGCTTGTAGCCAGCCTTGGTGATGGCCTCCAGAATGAGCTCTACGGCTTCGTCGTTGGATTTCAGATCGGGTGCAAAGCCGCCTTCATCGCCAACCGCGGTGCTATAGCTCTTGGCTTTCAAAACTTCTTTCAAAGCATGAAATGTCTCCATGCCCATGCGGATCGACTCGGCGAATGAGGGCGCATGATGAGGCGCAATCATGAACTCCTGGAAATCGACCGTGTTATCGGCATGCTTTCCGCCATTGAGAACGTTCATGCACGGGACGGGGAGAGTGGCCGCGTTCGCGCCTCCCAGATAACGATACAGCGGCAGTTTGTGGGCGTGCGCAGCAGCGCGGGCGGCGGCCATGGAAACAGCAAGGATTGCGTTGGCGCCGAGCTTGGATTTGTTTGGCGTTCCGTCCGCCTTGATCATGGCGGCGTCAATCTCGCGCTGGTTGGTTGCGTCTTTGCCGATTACAGCCTTGGCCAATTCCTTATTCAGATTGGCGACGGCTTTGCTGACGCCCTTTCCGCCATAGCGTTTCTTATCGCCGTCGCGTAGTTCCACGGCCTCTTTTTCGCCGGTGGACGCACCGGATGGCACGGCTGCCAATCCCACTGTGCCGTCCGCTAGTGTCACCTCGGCTTCCACGGTGGGGTTACCGCGAGAGTCCAAAATCTCCCGGCCAATAACACCGACAATCTCAGTCATATATGCTCCTTGTTTGAAATATCATCTTGCGCTTGGCTCACGCGCGCTAAGTCGGACGCGATCTCTGTCAAGCGGCCCGTCGAAGGCGCAGTGAGGCGCTCGACGGTTTGAATCAGTTGTTCGAGTCGAGAAAACGCCTCGTTTTGCATGGCTATTATGGTGGCCGCGACGATGTCACTCCACTGAGTAGCGAAGCGAGAGAGACTTTTGAACGTCTCATACCCGACTTTTTTCTGAAACCTTGCGTTCACCGCGCCGCGAATCAGCGGCATTGGGACAATTGGAGAAAGCAACTCCCAATTGTGATCGAACATGCGGCCAATTTTTACATCCGGAGGCCCGGGGCGTGGCGGAACAATTTCCGTTTCGGTGGTGCGGAGTGGTACGCCTAATAGTTCCATAGCGCGGCTCGATAACCCGTCCCGAAACCCTTGCAGCATTTTCAAGTGTTGTCGTTGAACGTCGCGTACGGCGTGCAAGAAATCCTGTTCGCGTTCAGTGGAAATAGTGCTGAGACGCAGTTTGAGCGCGCTACCCAGCCACCCCTCAAACTGCTCAAGTAATTGCGCAAATGGCATCCGCCAGAGCGGGAACTCGCGCGTGAGCGCTTGTGAGATCTCCGCTTCAATCTGCTTGTTGTGCGGCGCAAGTATCTTTTCGATTTGGCTGCGCGCCAAGCCTGAATTATGACGCGCTACCAGTTGCAACTCCAACTTGACATCGCCGAGTGAGTCACGGCCCGCTAATGCGCGAAGGCGCAAAGTCTCTTTTTCGTTGTCTTGAGTCTCGGCCGACCGGAGCGCCAAACGCAAGTAATCGCCGCACTCCCGAAGCAGAATGTTCCGCTTGTGAGTTGCAATGTCTTCTTTCTGACGGCGAAGCGTGGCCAGCATCGGGTTAATGAAACGCTCCTCTAGATCGGATTTGAGAGACTCGAATCCGGGCCGGGTCGAATAGGGAAAAACTTCGATGTCACGGTCGAAGTGGCGACTCAGTTGATCGCGCACGAAGCGGAGAACCTCCGCGGTCTCGGCGTTGGTTAAGACGTCGACCTTCGTCAAAAGTACGCACACTTTGGGCGTGTACTCGAAAAGCTGACGAATGAGAACAATATCCTGTTGTGTAAGCGGTGGATCGACGCCCACTGCGACGAGGGCCAGATCAGTGTTCGGCGCCCACGCCAACGATGTTCCGGTATTGTGAATAAACGCGCTCTCCAAGCCAGGCGTATCCACGAAACGCAGGCCTTTGTAGCGTTCAAGATCAGGCAAGTGAATACATACTCCACTTACTCCTTTTACGTTCTGCGGGTTGCTGGTCTCTGTAACGTAAGCGCTGAGATCGGGCGCTTCCACCGGTTTGGTGCGGCCATCGGAGAACCTGACTTCTATTTTGCCGGCTGAGGCCCACTCCATTTCAGTGACAACAGAAGTGATAGGGATCACGCCTACAGGCAAAAGATCTCGGCCGATGAAATGGTTCAGGAAGCTGCTCTTGCCGGCTTTGAAGCGACCGAGTACCGCCACGCTCACGGAGTCACGCTCCAGCGCTGAGCGGCAGATCCGGATTGATTCCTCAAGAGGCGTTATGGAATAGCGTGAAACGATCTCGCAAATCAGAGCCAGCGGGCCGCCGGTGATGTTATTCAGGTTCTGCTGCTGCAACCGATCCTCATGAACAAGTCCAGATGACATTTCCTTTTCCAGGATGCTGCTTCCGAGTCAGGCTGAAACGAAACGCTTCCGCTCAAACCCGCGCAGGAGTCATTGGCCGGTCATGCGGCATTAAGCGAACCCCACCGCTGCCGTGATTATAACTCCAGTGCTGTTCGGGATCTGTGATGCTGCGTTCTGCGCTAAAATTAGTTTTGGCGGTGGAGTTCGCCGTTGCCTGCCGCAACCAGCGGCCAATGACTCCTATTTGGTGGCACGAAGGCCACGTAAGAAACGCCATGTCCTCATCTGCGGCTATTTCCAAACTATCGCTCTTTGGGAGAACACGAGAACTGGCCAAGTTGCAGCGACTGGTGGAGTCTAAAACGCCGGCGCTGGTTCATGGCGCAGCGGGCGCTGGAAAGACGCGACTGCTATTGCACTTGCACGAGCAGTTAGCGGCTCGTGGCACAGACGTTCTTTACGTCCGGTTCGAACAATCACTGCATGCGTTTTTCCTGAGCATCGCAGACAAGCTCTCGGTGGAGTGTGGGAAGACGTCAAGTGTTTCACTCCGCGGAGCGCTTTGGAAAGCATTCGAAGCCAGGCCTCGGATCATCCTGCTTGACGATATTAGAGAAGCCACGCCTCCGTATTATCGATTCTTCCAGCGGGTGCTAGCGGCCGGAGGAAACTCGATCGTCGGCGCCGCTCTCCACGAACATGCGGCCGGCGCGTTGCGGCACATTTTCTGGAATCCGCAATCGACGATTCCACTAGGTAACTTAAGTAAGCGCGATAGTAACGCACTGATAGAAGCTTCGATGTCCGCCTTTCTCCGCGATGTCCAACTCCCGCCTGATTTCGCCGTGCGGGTGGGCAACGCGGCTCGCGGCAATCCGGGCCGAATCGTCGAAATTTGCATGCGTGCCGCAAATCCCGTGTACCACTCGGAAGATCAGCAAATCCGCTTCGGCGCGCTCGTCATGGATTCTCTAACCGGCCTATTGCCATGAACGGTGCAGCGCGCGAACGATTCAATGAACCGCAGCAAGCGCGAATTCTTGCGTGCGTCAGCAATATGGATAAGCTCCTGGTGAGTGTGGAGGAGATCCTCACGTCATCTTCCTCGGAGGCGTTCCCAAAATATAAGAACCCGCTGACGCCGGTCCAGATTCGAACGATAAGAGACTACATCAAGCGACTCAGACAGCAGATCACACACGTTTTGAACGATGTTGGGATCTCATTGCCGGCGGCGAAGTTTGATTCCACTCACTCGCTTCGAGTCACATTGCAATTTATCGAAATCGCGATCGAAGAACTGGCGCCGAGCCGGCTGAAAGGCTATGGCGACCCACCGGCCGCTCTGCTGGGCTTGCTCGCCGGCGGCCTGCAGGAAGTCAAGGGAATTGTTCGACAGATGGATTCCTATCTGCTGCAGCAGCCGGGTTCAGATCTAGCCACTCGTCTCACCCGGCTGACAGATCGAGGAGACTTGGCGAGCCTGCTCGCGGATCTTGTGACCATCATCGACCGCTATGGATTCGTTGAGTTTCGCCCGCTCATCTCCGGGCTGGTGGAAAAGCTGGAAGCGCCGGTGTATGAAGTCGCTTTCTTCGGGCGCGTCAGTTCAGGCAAATCCTCGTTACTTAACCGCATCATTGGAAACGACCTTTTGCCGATGGGCGTAACGCCCGTAACCTCCGTTCCCACACGGATTCGAAACAACTCCACGCCCGCGCTGTTGGTTTGGATGGCCGATGGGAGATTTGAGCGGCACGGGATCGAGCAACTTCCGGAGTTTGTTACGGAGGCTCGAAACCCCGGGAATGAAAGACGAATCACACGCGTTATGGCCGAAGTTCCGTTGGCGATTCTTCCGGAAGAGGTGGTTTTAGTAGACACTCCCGGGCTTGGGTCGCTTGCGTTTGCGGGCGCCGCCGAGACTCTTGCTTATCTCCCGAACTGCGATTTGGGGGTTGTGTTGGTAGATGCTGCTTCGAGTCTTCAAACGGACGATATTGCCACGTTCGACGCATTGCGGTCTGCTTCGGTTCCGTGCCTGCTCGTTCTTAGTAAGGCGGATCTTGTCGCGACTGACGACTTAGAGCGGTTGTTGGAGTATACACGCAAACAGGTTGAGAAGGAACTTGGGGCGCCGGTTGACGTGACGCCACTCAGTTGCCGGCCGGAACTCAGCTATTTATTGAACAATTGGATTGGGGCGCAACTCGCTCCGAGGATTGCGAATGCGCGGACTCTGGCGGCGGAATCGAACGCGCGAAAGGCTAATGCGCTTGGGCAACGCGTCGTTCATGCCTTAGAAATGATGTTGAAAGCGGGAGCGATTGACGATTCCGCCGACTTGCGCAATGCAGAAACCCAGTTGCGTGAAGCGGCCAATCTGGTTGAGCGAACCAGCACTGAGTGCTTCCGGCTCACCCGGCAGATTAGAGGCGCGGCCGAACCAGCGATGGGAGTGCTGGCCGACAACGCAATTTCGATTTGGCAAGCCAGTGACGCCGAGAGAAACCTAAACGAAGTTTGGCTGCAGAAAGCAATTCAATCGATCGCACAAAATGAAGCGGAGGAACTGGTTCGCGCTATTCGGAGCGCAGCCACGGAACTCTCTTATGCCCTGAATGCGGCCTCCCGCGCCACATCCACCGCTGAGCGTATTGACGGGTTTTCGCTGGAGAGTGTTGTTAAGGAGTTGCCTGTTCCCGATTTTCCCGGTTGCCCGATCGACTTGCGCAAACCACGCATGCTTGCCTTGTCGGTTGGGGCTGCACGAAGATCAGTAAGATCGAAGATCGAATCCGACTGTGGGAATGCGATCGCCAGGTGGTTTGAATCCTATGGGCGCGCGCTGGAGCTTTGGTTTCGTAACGTTCTCATTCATCTCGAAAGAGAGTTCAATAGCAACGCAGATGTTTACCGGGCTCAGATGCAGCGGCTGACGGGCTCGAACAATCAGCCGGCGCCGGATCGGACCCTGATGCTAAGAGACATTTCAGATTTGCGCGGGAAACTCGGGTTGGCGGAGGTGCTTGACGAGAAAGAGTCGCACGCAATCGCTTCGGGACGGGCATGAACTCTCGTGCGTACCGTTTTGTCCTGCCAGTGAATGGTCCCGGAGACATTCCGAGTGATTTCAATGTGTCTTTAGGCGCGCTGACATTTGAACGTGGTGTTTTTCTTCCACAGGCGGATACTGATTGGTACACGCAAACACCGGAGTATCCGGCTCGCCTTTTGCTTCTGAAGGGCCGCTGTTTGTATGTGATTCCACATCCGACTTCGGCTGAGGACCGCAGGGAATTGGATCTGGGGGGCGTTGTGCAGTTCGAGACGGGGGCTTCGTTGTTAATGGGATGGATTGAACTCAGCACTCGCTTTGCCCCTCTTAAGCTGCCGTATAACACTCGTGCGAGTGACCCGCTGGACGAATTCGTAACGTTCGTACGACGACGATGGCTGGCTAGACCAACGACGGGCAGCGCATCAGACGCCCGGAAGTTCGGGCACGAGCTCGACATTAAGTTCGGCAATCTGTTGTTAAGCGCGCTTGACCCTGATGAATTTGTCTTGGCGCAGTGGTTCAGCGCTCCGTTGAAATATCGTAGCGGGCTTTTACTCCTGCGAAGGAACAAATGGCGGCCAGGGCATCTGGTTGTGCTGACGTCCGGGCAACGTTTTATTTGGATGAAAGACGAAAATCGCGGGCATCGGGAGCGCTATGCCGGGATCACGATCTCGGCTCCGACTTTGCCCTTCAGAAGTTGCAGCGTGGAAACGAAGGCAGGTCATTCCAGCCTAAGCATTGATTTCGTGGCCGGCAATCCTTGGCGAATTGGAATCTATGACAGGAACGACGGTTGCGATCGATTTGCGGAAGCGGTGAATAGCATTGTGGCGCAAACTTCACAAGACCGTTTGACGAAAGCGGACCAGTAGAATGGCACAATATGAAACCTCCTGCCCTGATCAAAAGCCCGCAGCGGATTACGCCTGCGGGAAATAAACCGAAGTTGATAGATGAATACATTGGCCGGGTGAATTCGGCGACGGAGGGCGTGAGCATTGCGCATATGCGCAGCCCCAGCGGTTGGGAAGAACCAGGCCAAAGGCCGGAGTTTGATGAGTTCACAGTTGTGCTGAAAGGATCTTTGCGGGTTGAGTATGAGGGTGGGCATTGCGATGTGGGAGCGGGGCAAGCGGTGATTGCGCATAAGGGTGAGTGGGTGAAGTACAGCACGCCACATCCGGAAGGGGCCGAGTATATAGCAGTTTGTCTGCCGGCTTTTAGTCCAGATACGGTCTATCGGGATTCGTGAAGCGTTGGCCTGGCCAGCCGGCTAGCCGAGCGGTGCTCGATCAACATCGACAAGAAATTGCCGAGCCTCCGCGAAGTGCGTTTGCTCGGAGATTACTCAGGAGGGATATAGACTCAATTCATGCACAAGCGGATGGGTGTTTTCTTCGTGGCCTTCGCGTTGGGGGCTTCACTGGCGGCGGCGGAGACAGCGAGTTATTCGGTGATTCTCGCGGGCCGGAATGTGGGGCACTTGATCGCGGAGACGAAGGGTGACCAGACCACAGTCGATTACGATTTCAAGAACAATGGGCGGGGACCGACGATTGCGGAAGTGATCCGCATGGGGCCGGAGGGTCTGCCTGTGGAGTGGTCGATCCAAGGGACGACCGTGTTCGGCAGCAAGGTGGACGAACACTTCAGCCAGACTGCTTCACGCGCGGAGTGGGTGGATTCGACCGGCAAAGGCTCACAAAACCTGACGAGGCCTGCGCTCTACGTAGCACAAAGCAGCAGTCCCTGGGCGAATCAAATTATCGCGCACGTGCTCTTGCAGACGCCGCGAATGACGATGTCTGTCTTGCCCAACGGGATCGTGCGGTTCGAAAAGGGTGAGGGATTGACTGTGAACGGAGGCGCGGGTTCGATTGAAGTGACTCGTTACGATCTGGTAGGGATGGATCTCACACCTTCGGTCTTGCTGCTGGATGCAAAGGGTGATCTGTTTGCCGAGGTGAGTCCGAGCTTCATTGTGATTCGAAAAGGGTATGAGGCGGAAGATGTGCGGTTGCGCGGGCTTTCGGCGCAGTGGTCGACGCAAAGGCTGACCGGGATCGAGAAACAGGTGGCGCATCATTATGCGGGTCCGATTCGGATCAAGAATGTCCGGATTTTCGATCCGAATACGTCGGAACTGACAGAACCGAAGTGCGTGTTGGTGCGGGGGAAGGAGATTGCGGCGATAGAGCCATTGAATAGTCCGCCGACGCCGGGAGAAACGACGATTGACGGCGATGGCGGGACGTTGATTGCAGGGATGTATGAAATGCATGCCCATTTGCAGCAAAGCGGCGCGCTCTTGAATCTGATGGCGGGCACGACGACAGTGCGCGATATGGGGAACAGCAGCTCTGTGCTTGACCGATTGATCGACCGGATGGAAAACGGCGAAATCGGCGGCCCGCATGTTATTAAGTCGGGCTTTATCGAAGGTAAGAGCCCGTTTAGTCAAAATGGCGCGGATTTTGTGGTGGATAGCGAAGAGAAAGCGGTCGATGCGGTGCGTTGGTATGGGGCGCGCGGGTATTGGCAGATCAAGATTTATAACAGCATGAATCCCAAGTGGGTGCCGGCGATGGTGAAGGAAGCGCATCTTTTGGGGATGCGTGTGGCGGGGCATGTGCCGGCATTTGCGACAGCGGACGAAATGATTGAAGCGGGGTATGACGAGATTACGCACATCAATCAATTTGTGCTGGGTTGGGTGATTGGGCCGGGCGAGGACACGCGGACGTTGTTCCGGCTGACGGCACTGAAACGGCTGCCGGCGCTCGATTTGAATAGCGCTAAAGTGCAGCACACGATTCAGTTGATGGTGGATGGGCATAAAGCGATTGACCCGACGCTTGGGATTCATGAGCAGCTAACGCAGAATCGGGATGGGCTGGTGCCGCCGGGCGCGACCGATTACTTGAGCCACATGCCGATCGGGTACCGGCGCGATGCGATGAAGGCGCTGGCGGACACATCGGCTCCGGGTGACGATGAGGCGTATCGTGCAGCTTTTGAGAAGATGCTGCAGGTTGTGAAGATGCTGCATGATCGCGGCGTGTTTATCGTGTTTGGAACGGATACGGGCGGATCGTTTACATACCATCGGGAGCTCGAGTTGTATCAAAGGGCAGGCATGACGGCGCCGGAGATATTGAAGCGCGCTACTTTCGACTGCGCCAAATATGTGGGGCAGGATCAGCGGATGGGATCGATTGAGAAGGGCAAGCTGGCGGATTTTTTTCTGGTGCCGGGGGATCCGACGAAGGATTTGAAAGAGATCAAGAAGATCAAGCTGGTGGTGAAGGATGGAACGGTTTACTATCCTACCGAGGTTTATCCGAAGTTTGGGATTGAGCCGTTTACGGCAATGCCCGTGGTTACGGAAGCGGCGGCGACTACTGCTCGTTAATCGGCGCTGTGTTTAGGTTCGCCGACTTCTTTGCGTTTGTAGGTGGAGGGAATCGCAAAGGCGTCATCGGAGACGGGGTCGTTTGTAAAGTTAGCCAGGGCTGTTTCCATGGCGAAGATTTCATGACGAAAGAGGAAACCACCGTCCGGCCCCGGGTCGTTGGGGGCGATGCGGTCTGAACTGGCATCGTAAGCGCCGTTTTGAGGATTCGGAGAGTTGATGCCCAGGCGGAGTCCCGGCATTCCCGATGTCCAAGGCCGAGTTTCGAGGACGAAATCGACCACTTTGCCGAGGAAAAATTTGTCGCGGGCGGTTACGAGGGTCGAGAGCGGGCCCGTAGAGTCGAGGCTTTTGTATGCGCCATCGGGAAAGGAGAGGTCGGTAAGTTGAGCCCATTTGGCGCGGAATGCGTCCAACTCGGAAGAAACGGGTTGTTCTACAACCCAGCAGGCGAGGCTGCCATCGATGGTGGGATGGCCGGTGGCAATCGCGATTGATAGGAGGTCGTGACGGGTGGCGGTTTGGCCGTCGATTTGACGTGTCTCGCCAGTGTCGCGGGACATGATCTTGTGGATGGGCGTAACGCCGTAGTAGACGGCAAGTTTCGCGATCTTGGCGTTTTCGGCGCGCATTTCGTCGTCGAAGGTTTTGATGGTGTAAGACTTTTTATGATCGTCGACAATTGTGATGGTTTTGTCAGCGAGGTTGTAGATTTCGCGGATGCCCGTAGGGCGCGTAAGTAGGAGACGATCGCCCTTGATTTCGATGTGAAGTGTAAATCGCTTGCCCTTGCTGAGCGCGGGCGGGATGTATTGATTGGAAGGTATATCTGAGACGACGACGGGAGCGCCCTGGATCGGGGCGGAGCGGCCGATGTTGCTAAAGGTGGTGTCGCTCCTGATGGAATCGTACTGGACGTCGGCGATGAGGGGAAGACCTACGAAGAGGAGTATTGCGAGCGCGTGAGTCCTCATTCAGAACCTCCCCCGGCTTGAGAATATCACGATGCGAGGGCTTGGTCGAGATCCCAAATCAGGTCTTCAACATCTTCGAGGCCGATGGAGAGGCGAACCAATTCCGGGGTCACCCCGGCGGATTGTTGCTCAGCGGCGCCCAGTTGTTGGTGCGTGGTGGAGGCCGGGTGGATGACCAGGCTGCGGGCGTCGCCGACATTAGCTAAGTGGGAGAAGAGTTTGAGGTTGTTGATGAGTTTTTTGCCCGCTTCGAAGCCGCCTTTCACACCGAAGGAAAAGACCGCGCCGGCGCCTTTGGGTGTATATTTTTTCGCTAGCGCGTTGTAAGGGCTGGTGGGGAGGGAAGCGTATTTCACCCAATCGACTTTGGGATGTCTTTCCAGGTGCTGGGCGATGGTGAGCGCGTTTTGCAGATGACGGTCCATGCGCATGCCGACGGTTTCGATGCCTTGCAGAAGGAGGAAGACGTTGAAAGGGCTGATGCAGGGGCCAAGATCGCGCAGACCTTCGACGCGGGCTTTAATGATGAAGCTGATGGCGCCGAACGTATCCCAAAACTTCATGCCGTGATAGGCGGGTGCGGGGTCGGTGAAGATGGGGAACTTGCCGTTGTTCCAGGGGAACTTACCGCTATCGACAATGATGCCGCCGATGGAGTTGCCGTGGCCACCCATGAACTTAGTGAGTGAGTGGACTACGATGTCGGCGCCGAAGTCGATGGGGCGCGTGACGTACGGAGTGGCGAAGGTGTTATCGATGATGAGCGGAAGACCGTTTTCGTGGGCGATTTTTGCGACGGCTTCGATATCGAGCACATTGGAGCGGGGATTGGAAATGGTTTCGCCGTAGAGGGCTTTCGTTTTGGGCGAAATGGCTTTGCGGAAGTTTTCGGGGTTGTCGGGCTCGACGAAGGTGAAATCGTAGCCCAGCCGGCGCATCGTGCAATCGAATTGAGTAAAAGTTCCTCCGTAGAGGGTGCTCGCCGACACAATGTGATCGCCAGGGGCAGCGATCGTGCTGAGCGCCAGGAACTGCGCCGCTTGGCCGCTCGCGAGGCCCAACGCGGCAACGCCGTTTTCGAGCGAGGCGACCCGTTCTTCGAGAACGGCGGTGGTGGGATTCATGATGCGCGTGTAGATGTTGCCGAAGTGCTGGAGGGCGAATAGACGCGCGGCGTGATCGGTGTCGTCGAAGGTGAAAGAAGTGGATTGATAGATGGGGACGGCGCGGGCGTGTGTCGTGGGGTCAGGATCGTAACCGGTATGGAGGGCGCGAGTGTTGAAACCGAGGGAACGTTGGATGTCTTTTAGGGCCATAAAAAAGAGGATAGCGAAAGGGTAAACGAACGACCATCTTTTTTTGTCTGGAGAAGGCTCCTCGCCGGACGATAAGGATAAAGGGTCGCCATTGCTGTGATCCTCTTGTAAGCTATTAAGTCAGGGGAATTCTCCGCTGTGGAGAATTTCTCGGAAATCCATAGACTTCCATAGAAATAGCTTGTTAAACGATGAAACCACGCCAACTTTTTCCGATTATTGCTACTACTTCGTTGATTGCATTTTCAATAGCCGGGGCGTTTGACGCGCCGGCGGACTGGCGTATCGCGGGACCCTTCGGCGGTACGGCAACCAGTTTGGCCCTAGATCCTGAACAACCGAACTTTTTGTTGGCCGGCGGAATGAATTCGCTGCTCTTTCGCAGCGAAGATGCCGGCGAGAATTGGTCAGTACTGAATTTTCCGCAACGCAACCTGACGGAAGTCACGTCGGTGCTGGTTGACCCGCAAAATTCAAACCATGTCTTAGCGGGGATCATTTCCGCCGAAGGTGGAGCGATGTTTTCGAGCAAAGACCGGGGCAAGACTTGGGCCCCTGTAGCCGATATCAACAATTTCGGCGTGCGGTCCATTGTCGCAGCGCCCAGCAAACCGACGCGGTTTATTGCCGGTACGCTGCGAGGCGTATGGATGAGTGAAGACTCGGGTTCGAAGTGGACACGGATTTCCGATCCGCAGAACCTGGAAATGGGCGGAATTACGGCGACGGCGGTCGACCCGAGCGATCCGGACATTCTGTATGCGGGAACATCGCACTTGCCCTGGAAATCGACGGATGGCGGCAAAACATGGAAGACCATCCACACGGGCATGACGGATGATTCGGACGTTTTCTCGATCTACATCAACCCTGCGAATCCGACCAATGTTTTTGCCAGCGCCTGCAGCGGAATTTACACAAGCAGCGACCGTGGCGACCAGTGGAAGAAAGTCATGGGTTTGACGTTTAGCCAGCGCCGGACGCATGTGGTTCGCAAAGACCCGCAATCGGATGGATTGATTTACGCCGGAACCACGATGGGCTTGTTCAAGAGCCCGAACATGGGTGCGACGTGGAAGCTGTTGTCGAAAGAACAGGTGAACGCGATTGTGTTTGACCCTGCGAATCCGGGCAGCATGTACATGGCGATGGAATACGAAGGGCTTGGGCGCGCGAGCGACGCGGGCGAAAAGATCCAGATGTTGAATCACGGCTTTGTGGACCGCACGATCTCAGGTTATACGGTGGCGGGAGACGAGTTGATTGCGCTTGAAACGCAGTTGGGTGAATCGACAGGCGTGTTTGTAAGCCGCGATAAAGGGGAAAGCTGGCGGCAGATGCCGGATGTGCACGGCTTAAATGGGGTGCACCTTCACGCGATTGCAGCCTTGCCGGGTGAAAAACAGATCATGCTGGCGGCGGCTGCTCATGAAATGTATAAGACGGTGGACGGCGGGACGATTTGGAAACCGCTGGCCATCAAGCTGATTGTGAAGCCGGCAGCGGCGCCAGCAGCTAAAACCACCGTCGCCGCCAGGAGGCGCGGAAAGGCCGGAGCCGCGCGCAAACCAGTGGAGAGCGTGCGCTTGATCACGCCGCACGAAATCTACGGTCTTCACGCGCTGAAGGACAGTTCGAAAGATATCGTTTTTGCCGCTACCGATCTTGGACTGTTGAAGAGCGACGATGCGGGCGAGCGGTGGACAATGGTGGAAGTAGCCGGCGCTTCTTCTGTGAGTGGACTGTATCCTTCGCCCAACCAAGATGGCCGAATGGTGGCGCGGACGGATGCCGGTCTGTATCTGACGAAGGATTTTGGCGAACACTGGGCCAGCCTGAATTTCCCAACGCCAGCGGCGGATGTGAAGGATGTAGCAGTAGCGGCCGACGCTTCGGCTCCGATTTTGGTCGCGACGCGCCTTGGCCTGTATTCATCGGCTGATGAAGGCGCAAAGTGGGAGTCCAATCGGGGCGGCATGCCGGCCTCGACCGTGAATGCAGTGGTGTATGGAGCCGACAAACTTGCGTACGCCGAGCAATACGGGATGCTTTGGGAATCGAAGAACGGAGGAGAGAAGTGGTCGCATGTCGAGACGCATCTGCCTCCGGCTCACATTCGGAAGCTCTGGATTCCGGATTTGAGTTCGAATCGGTTGTTTGGTGTCACGTCGGATCTCGGCGTGATCTTTCGCGATTAGCTGAAGTTCGATAACATTTAGGGTTGGTACCGTATCGACCCTTGCTGAAAGTAAGAGGTACGTCAAATCGCTTTGCGATGGCGGCGTACCTCTTTTCGTTTTGGTCGCTGCTTTTTCTGGCGGCGCTTCCGGCCGTCGCGCAAAGCGATTCGGAAGTGGCCGATCATTTCGAACTGAGTGCGTTTGGCGGAGTGAGTTGGTTTGGAAGCGTAAACCAAAACGCATTCAGTGAAAAACTGGTTACTGGCGGAATGGTCGGCGCGGGATCGGGCTACAATTTCGCTGAGCATTTTTCACTCGAAGGCGATTACAGTTATGCGGTCAACAATGCGCGTTTCTCAGTTGCGACAAGAACGGGGACGTTCAATAGCGTGTTTGGGAACCGAGTTCATTCGATTGCCGTGAATCCGGTGTTTTACTTTACGCGTCGCGGTGCGCGGCTGCGTCCTTTTCTGACGGCCGGTATTGGGCCGAGTTGGTTCGCTCCGACGAAAGAGGCGCGCGCGGTACTGCCCATCGCCAGTAGAGCTACAGAACTGGCGTTCAACTACGGCGGCGGCGTCAAATACTACTGGGGTGAACATTTCGGGTTGCGATTAGATGCGCGGGCCGTGCTTGAGAGAAATCCGAGTTTGGGTTTACCGGGTGTCCCGAACTTACTTGAGAACGGCGTTGAAGCGACGGCGGGGTTGATCTATGCATTCGGGCGAGTGGAACCGGCGACGGCGAGTTCGGCGGCGCAAATGCCGGCGCCAGTGATCGCTTTGCAGCCACTGAATGCGGGTGAAATTACGGGTGGCGCGGGACAACTCTGCCAGGGAAGAGCGTTTACGCTGCACGCGACTGTGACAGACCCGGCCGGTCATGCGCTCGCATACCGTTGGAGAGCGAACGGGGTCCCGCTTGCGACGAACGATCCCGACTTGTCCTACAAGCCCAACAACGCGGGAGATTTTGCGTTTGAGGTCGAGGTATCGGATGCCAGCGACCCTAAGCGGAGTCTGCGAATCGGGCCGAAGACCTTTGTGGTGGCAGATTATGCTCGGCCTAACATCAGCGGCCTGACCGCATCACCGAATTTGGTGAATCTCGGAGATGACTCGAAGCCGCAGCAGAACGTGATTCTGGCAGCGGATGTTACGACCAATGCTTGTAACGGCAATTTGACATACAAGTGGATGGTGAGTGAAGGAAGTTTGAGCAAAGCTGCTGGCCCGAGCGCCGTGTTTGATACTGCCAGTTTGAATTTTGATTCCGGGCAAGGGCAAACAAAGACGATTAGCGCAACGCTGACGGCGACAGATGAAGCGGGAAACTCGGTAGCGAAAAGCGTGAGTTTCGTGGCCGATTACCCGGCGCAGTATAAGCGGTTGCCTGACGTAGTTTTTGCGAAGAACAGCGCGCGAGTGAATAATTGCGGAAAACGGATTCTGGTGGAGCAGGCGGCCCCCCAGGCGGGTACGGCCTTTGATATCTTGCTGGTAGGCCACCGAAGCGATGACGAGGTGGAAAGCGTGCCTACTTTGGGACAACGCAGTTTGCACAGTAGTACACTAGACCGACAGCGCCTCTTTTCTGTGGCTGCGGTTTTGAGCGGCGATCACGGTACGTGCGGAAATCTGGATCTTTCGCAAATACGGATCAGCGCGGCTGGCACAGAACAAATTTCGTCCGCCGATCCTGGGTTGTGCGGCACATCGACTACTCCCGAGACGCTAGAGAGGGCCGGAGCGGGTGTGAGTGAGCTAGACAAAGAAAGGCGAGTGGAGGTGTATTTAGTGCCGAAAGGCAGTCAAACTTTACCTCCAGCCGCGCGCAATGGCGTCCTGGTTTCCACCGTTTCTGTAAAAGCGCTGGGGTGCCCGAAGTAATATATAAGAAAGGTTTTGCTCGTAAAGCCGGATGTTGTAATGTTTTACGGAAGAGGTTATCTAATTAACGTATGGATCTAAATTCTCGTTTGGAGGAGAAGGCATGACTACTCGGCTCCTTGGTAGGCCGATCACTTCAGCACTTTTGTGCATGACGCTATGTTCTGCCACAGCGGTGTTCGCGCAGGACGCAAACACTACGAAGGCAACAGTTAAAACGGCGGATGGGGAGGACGCTTACCCGGATTTATGGGAAATCGATCCGTTCGGCGGAATTCAAGTTTACAAGCAAGTCAATCGCGGTTTAGACACGAAGATGTCCAACGGCGGTGTGGTGGGAGGCCGAATTGCCTATAACCCCTACAAGTACCTTGGACTTGAGTTGTGGATGGATTATTCGATTGCGAATGTGACGTTCGCGCAATCGGCTGGATTAATTCCGGCGGGATTGCCAGGCGCGGGAAACCCGGCTCCAGCTTATGGGTTCGGCGCGCGTAACTGGACGTTTGGTTTTAACCCGGTTTGGAATTTGCGGCCGCGCGGATCGAAGTTCCAGCCGTATTTGACAGTGGGTGTGGACGGAATTCAATTCACTCCAACGTCAAGTGCGGAGAATCTGGCAAGTCAACCGAGCAACATCGCGCTATATCATGCGCAGGGGTTGAACGACAACTTGCAGGTTGGCATCAACTTCGGCGGCGGCGTGAAGTGGCACTTTACAGATCACTTAGGCGCGCGCTTTGATGTGCGCGGTCTGGTCAGCCGCAACCCGACGTACGGTCTGCCGGGTGGTTTCGACGGCGGCGGAGTCTACATTCCCGGTAAGGCGAAGGTAGATGGAATTCAGGCGACGTTGGGATTGGTAATATTCGGCGGCGAGACGAAGTGCCCGCCGATGCCGGCCGCTCCGGCTCCGCCCGCTCCTCTACCGGCTGTTTCGATCAGCGGCGGCGATGGCGGTTCGACTTCATTCTGCTCGGGTAAACCGGTGACGCTGCACGCGAGCATCGACGCCGCGAGCCGGCAGATTGCCTATGCCTGGACGGTGAACGGCCAAGCGCAGGGTGGCAATACGGCAGACCTGACTTTCACACCTGGCGTCGGCACATCCAACGTGCAGGTAACGGTCACCGATACCACTCCGGCGCCGGCACCGATGGAACGTCCCAAGAAGTTCCCGGTGAAATGCTGGGTGCAACCGCCGGCGCCCGCGCCAGTGGCTCCCGTGAGTGGAACCACGACAGTTACCTTGGCGCAAGGCGGCCCGATGATTACCAGCGCTTCGGCCAACCCGAATGTGTTGGCGTTTAACGGCGAAGGCCCGCGGACTTCCAACCTGACCGGTGTGGCCCAAGCTGGTCCTTGCGGCGGCAACTTGACTTACAAGTGGACATGCAGCGAAGGCAGCGTGACCAACGACAGCAGCCCGAATGCGACCTTCGACGTATCGAGCCTGAGCTTCGAGCAAAGCGCGCAAGCGCAGAGCAAGCAGGTGACTTGCACGTTGACGGTGACGGACGAAAGCGGCAAGTCTGCCACGCAGACTGCGGCTATCACGGCGAACTACACGCCGCAGTGGGTACGTTTGGACGACGCGATTTACGCGAAGAACAACACGCGCGTAAACAATTGCGCCAAACGGCTTCTCATTGACGACGCAGCCTCGCGTATGGCGAACGGCGACTACGACATTATCCTGGTTGGCCATCGCGATACGGACGAAATGGAACGCATCGGAGCCGGCCGGAAGGGCCGCCGGGCAACGACCGGTGCGACGCTTGATGAACAGCGCGTGTTGAACGCGGCTGCGATTTTAAGCGGCGGCACGGGTACTTGCGGTAAGGTTGACATTTCCCGCATCAAGATGGACATTGTGGGAACTGAGCAGACCTCCGAACCGAGAACCGGCCAGTGCGGTACCTCGAACACGCAAGAACGCAAGGGCTCGGAAACCAGCGAGGCGGATAAGAATCGTCGCGTTGAGATTTACCTGGTGCCTCACAACAGCACCGTGATGCCGCCGGCCGTGAAGAACGCCCGTCCGGTGCCTGAAGCCGAAGTGAAGGCATTGGGCTGCCCCCACTAAGAACGGCGCTAGTTGAGAAAGCTAAAGGGCCAAGCGATTCGTCGCTTGGCCCTTTTTGCGTATTTTCATGCCTATAATTGAAAATGCTGAAATCGGTCTTCCTTCTAGGTTTGGCGGTACTTTGTGGCAAGATGGCGGTTGCGGCGGCGGCCGGCGGAGATTCCTCCTGGGATGCCGCGGCAGCGGCAAAATACATGGATCAACGTGCGGCCTGGTGGGAAAAATGGCCAGCCTCGCAGCGCGATCACGAAACGGTTTGTGTGTCCTGTCACACAATTCTGCCGTATGTGCTTTCACGATCCAAGTTGAGCGCTTCGCTTGCTGAAAAGCAAATGCCCGATGCGCAGCGGCAGGCATTGGGTAACGTCGAGAAACGCGTTTCGATGTGGGCGGAAGTCGAGCCGTTTTATAACGACGCTCACAGCGGGGCAGGGAAATCGCGCGAATCGCGATCGACGGAATCGGTGTTGAACGCGTTAGTCTTGTCGATTAAGTCGGCGGATGACAAACAAGCGGACCCGCTGGCGCGCAAGGCCTTCGACGCAGCATGGGCGCTGCAGTTGAAGACAGGTGAGCACGTGGGGGCGTGGGATTGGCAGGTGTTTAAGTTGGCGCCTTGGGAAGCGGGCGATTCCCAATACCAGGGCGCTACCTTCATGGCACTGGCGTTGGGCTGGATGCCGGACCGCTACCGGCAAGAGAAGGCGATCCAACCGAACGTGAAGTTGCTGCGCGCTTATTTGAAGCGTGAATACGCGAGCCAGACGCTGCTCAATAAAATGGTTTTGCTGTGGGCGAGTGAAAAGTGGCCGGATTTGCTGGCGCGTGGCGAGAAGCATCGATTGCTGACGGCCGTTCGGCAGAAACAACGTGATGATGGCGGTTGGAATCTGGCGAGTTTGGGCGCATGGCAACGGTCTGATAAGAGCGACGAAGACGCCAACAGCGACGGCTACGCGACGGCGTTGGCCGTTTTAGCGCTGCAGCACGACAAGGAAGCTGCTCAAAAGGGCCGCGCCTGGCTCACCCAGCATCAAAACAAAGACGATGGTTCGTGGCGGAGCGTCTCGCTGAATAAACAGCGTGACCCGAAAACCGATATCGGTAAATTCATGACAGACGCCGCCACGGGGTATGCCGTGTTGGCTTTGGAAGGAACACGCTAATTCACGATAACCATTACGACGCCGTGAGACGGTACGTTCGCCGAAAACGAATCGTCCTGCTTGCCCAGATCCTTGTGCTGCCATAGGTCGCGAACCGCGTGAGAACCTTGAAGGCCGAGTTCGCTCCAGCGGGCGGTGATGTCTGCCGTGGCAGCGCCACGGTTAAACAAACCGACAGCCAGACCGCCGTTTGCCAGCGGCCGCGACCAGATCTCCAGATCGCCGTTCTTAGTAACACGCGTGCCTTGCTTGCCGAGCGGATCTTGATCGATGGCGATGACTTCTTTGTTGAGCAAGACGGCGGCGGTTTCGGTGGTCATGGAACGGATGTCGTTGCCCGCCAACAGCGGCGCGGCAAGAATGCTCCATAGGCTCATGTGGGTTTTGTATTCATCGTCGGTCATGCCGCCATTGCCGATTTCGAGCATGTCGGGATCGTTCCAATGGCCGGGTGCGGCGTATTTTTCGCGGCCGGGCTGCAGATCGAAACCGATGTGCGACATGGATTCCCAATGGTCGCTGATATCGCCGGTGGTGCGCCACAAATTGCCGTCCACGCGGGCACCCCATTCGCCGACATCCAGCATGCCGTATTGACAGAGGCTGAAGACGATGTTGCGGCCGGAGTTCGCGAGCGCGTTACCCATTTTGGTGTAAGCGGCGATCATAGTTGCTTGATCGTTCGCGTAGACCTCGCGAGCGCTGCACCAATCGTACTTGAGATAGTCGATGCCCCAGGATGCGTAAGTTTTGGCATCTTGTTCTTCGTGCTGATAGCTGCCCAGGTATCCGGCACAAGTCTTCGGGCCAGGTGAGGAATAAATGCCGAGTTTCAGACCCTTCGAATGTACGTAGTCGGCGAGAGCTTTCATGTCGGGAAATTTGTTGTTGGTCGCGATGTTGCCTTGAGCGTCACGGTGCGCGCTTTCCCAGGTATCGTCGATGTTCAGGTAGATGTAGCCCGCATCTTTCATCCCGGAAGCGACCATGGCGTCGGCGATTTCGCGCACAACTTTGTCGCTCACCTGGTTACGGAATTTGTTCCAGCTGTTCCAACCCATGGGCGGTGTTTTTGAAAGACCGTCGTAAGGGACGGCTTGAGCCGGCATCGGGAGCGAGATCAGCGCTGGGCGGGCCGGCATTGGCCCGGGAGCGGCAGTGGAGACGCGCGTGAGTGCGACCACTTGTCGCGGGGGCGGTGGAGGAGAGGCCGCGTTGGAAGCCGCGGTAGGTCGGCGGAATACCGGCAGACTGAGGTTCATTTTGTCGCCCTCAATCACTGCTGTGTAAGTGACCTTTTGCGCGCCGTTGCCGCCACGGGCTGGCCGTTCAGTATCGAAGGAAAGCTTCTCGCCTTGGGCTTTGCCGGCGACAATCGGTTCCGTCAAACGGCCGAGAATATATCCGGTAAGGCTTCCATCCAGCGATTGGTTCAACGCGACCGTCATTTCGAGGCCGTTATCGGCAGTAGAGGCTGGGCCGACCCAGGTTCCCGTGAGCGTGCCGGACGATTGGTGTGCCAGCGCCATCAGACAAAGGGTGGGGACCAGTAAAAGAATGGAATGTTTCATGGGTTCGTCAATTATTAAATCTCAACGGATTGAGCAAATGACCGAAAGGGCAGCGATTAGACTGAAGAAACGTGGTTTCACACGGTCTGCTCACAATCTCTACTAACGGCAAAGGGCTCTACGATTTCACGCAACAAGTCTCAGACTGGCTGGGGCAACAACGCGTTCGCAATGGACAACTGCTGTTGTTTTGCCAACACACGTCTTGTTCGCTTGTGATTCAAGAGAACGCCGACCCGGACGTTACGCTCGATTTGCGCGATTTCTTCGAACGCCTGGTGCCCGAAGACGAAGGGCACTATCGTCACACGCTGGAGGGCGCGGACGATATGACGTCGCATATCCGTTCGGCGCTCACCAATACTAGTTTGACGATTCCCGTGATTGACGGAAAGATGGCGTTGGGCACATGGCAAGGCATTTATCTTTTTGAACACAGAGCGGTGGCGCATCGAAGGCGAGTAGTGGCGCAAATCCTGGGCGAGTGAGACCGAGCTCACGCGGCACGCTCCGGTTTGCGGTAACTTGATGAGTGAGCAACCAGCCAGGGTGCGGCCCCGTCGCCGATATCCGAGAGAAGAGAAGGAGTCGGGCGCACATGCCGAAGGTCAAAGAATTTACAGTCACGATCGAAGATAAACCGGGAGCGCTGGGCAAGTTTTTTCAGGCGTTGGCGGACCAAGGATTGAACGTTCTGGCGTTTCAGTCTTATGTCGAAGGGCCGGAAAGTCTGACACGCCTCTTGGTTGACGACCCGGCCAAAGCGAAACCGCTTCTGGGCAGCATGCGCATGATTTTTGAGGAAACGGACGCGGTGATGACGCGGGTAGCGCATCGCCCTGGCGAACTCGGTAAAGCCGCGATCAAACTGGGCGAGGCCGGGGTGAATATCGACTATTCGTACTGCGGGTCGGAACCTGGTTCGGAAGAAGCACTGCTGGTTTTCGGAGTCGATAGTCCGACACGTGCGGCTTCAGTACTAGATGCGTAACAATACCAGTACGCTAGTTTTAGATTTCTCCATTGTTGCGGTGTAACCACCACAGTTGGACGATCTAGGTGGGCCATCTTGTGTCATTTTTGCCACAATGGAACCGATACAACTTCTTTCGAATCAAAGAATTAGGATGGCGCTTGCTGCTCACCTGATATGCTGAGAGTGCATCACATGCCCTACGAAACTACGATCGCCAGACCCGTAGAAGTGGAAGGGATCGGCCTGCATCACGGCGCTCCCGTGAAATTGAAGATCAGACCTGCTTCTCCGGCGACGGGCATCGTATTTATACGCACCGATCTTGAGAACACGGCGATTCCGGCAAGCTGGAAATTTGTGGAGCGCGTGAGTTACGCTACGAGTTTGATGCATCCGAAGGGAATTTTCATTTCCACAACTGAGCATCTGCTGAGCGTGCTTTACAGCATGGGCATTGATAATGCGCTTATCGAACTGAACAACTTGGAATTGCCGATCCTGGATGGCAGCGGATTGCCGTTCGTCCAATTGCTTGAGAAGGCTGGACGCAAAGAATCGCGGCGTCCCAGGCGCTATATGAAGATCGTGAAGGAAGTACGGGTGGAATCGCAGGGCAAGTCTGTAGCCATTTTGCCTGCCGATCGTTTTCGTCTGCGCTGCCGCAATTATTTCAAGCATCCACTTGTCGGCGAGCAATGTTTGGAAATGGATGTAACGCCGGAATCGTATGCCAAGCAAATTGCACCGGCGCGGACGTTCGGGTTTGAGTATGAACTCGATCAAATGCGCGATCAGGGATTGATCCGCGGCGCTTCGCTCGAAAATGCCATCTGCTTTACGCGCGAGGGGGTAGCCAATCCGGGCGGTCTTCGTTTTGCCGATGAGTGCTGCCGCCACAAGGCGCTCGATCTTATCGGCGATCTGGCGCTCCTCGGCAAACCACTGCTGGGTTGTCTGGTGGCGGACAAAGCGGGACACGCGCTGCATGCCCAATTGGTCAATCAAATTATGTCCGACCCTTCGCTCTATGAGATAGTGACTCTGGAGCGGCCCGCGGAACGAGTTCCCCAGAATGTCATGACCGCGCCCGCTTACTAAGCGGACCCCCTTTGTTTCGTCTTCCCAATCTGATTTCCCTGGCGCGGGTGGTTGCGGCGCCCGTCGTTTGCTGGCTTTTATATACCCACAGGTATCGTGAAGCGCTGGCTGTCCTTCTGATTGCCGGCTTCAGCGACTGGCTCGATGGCTTCATGGCGCGCCGCTTGGGTATGACTAACCAGGTAGGCGTGGTTCTCGATCCGCTGGCGGACAAAGTGTTGATGGTTTTTGTATTCGTGTGCCTTGGTTTGCTCGGCTTGCTCCCGTGGTGGCTTTTTGTCTTGGTGATCGCGCGAGATTTGGTCATTGTCATCGGCGCTCTGCTGCTGCGAATCCTGCGCAACCGGCGAGAGTTTTTTCCTTCGCTGGTCGGGAAAGTGAGCACTTTCTTTCAAATCGCTTTGGCGCTGGTTGCGGTGACCTATGCGGCCTTTCCCTACGCAGTTTTCGAGTGGCTTAAGCTAGCAGGTGTCGGATTGGCAGCACTTTTTACGATCTGGAGCGGAATTGAATATGTCCGAAGAGGAATTGAGATGGCCCGGGCTAGACCAATTGAAAACAATTAAGGCACAATAGGGATGGGAGCTTTCGCGAAACTCTAGGAGCATCATTTGACGGGACTAGTGTGGAAGAGTAGCCTTAGAACATGGAGCCTAACGTAGAGACATTTTTGCCGTCGCGCCAGTATGCGCGCTTCGGTTGGGCGGCGTTAGCTGGCTCCTTGATCTGCGTCTTGTGCGGATTCGGTGCGCCGCTGGCGTTCATTCCGGCACTCTTGTGTGCAACCACAGCCGCAGCCGTGTTCTGGCTGGCAGCGCGTCCCCCGCTGCGAACCGGAGAAACGCAATTCAACATTGGTGAACGCTCGATTGCATGGCGTGAAGTACGCGAGATCAACCGCAGCCGGTTTAACAATACCGGGTTCATTTCGCCGCTCATGCTGCACCTGCGATTGACGAACGGGCGGCGCAGGTTTCTGGTCTATCCCGGCGACGCCGACCGCATTGAACGCTTGCTAAAGATATTGCGCAAGAATTCGCACATGGCCAGCTTCGACGGCATTCCTCATCGCGAGTATTGGATGTGGAACGATCCCGCTGGTGAGGAAGACCGTCCCGCGTTACCCCCTGCCGCTCCGCCGGCTCCTCTGTTTAGTAAAGAAGACGAGGAAGAGATCGAGCGTCTCTATCAGCGCCTGAAAACGGTTGGGCGGCTGGATTCGCGGACCTCGTCTCCTAAAGATTCTCCGGATCCCAAGGGCAAGGATTAGCCGGTCGCATTGAGACCGTCGTTCTGGCCGCCACAGCGTACGCGCGGTTGCCTCTTCCTTCTTTCCTTAGGCGTGGCGGCATTTGTCGCCATCTTTGCGCTTCGAACATCTATTTTGACGGCTGCAGCGGAATTTCTAATGGAGAACGACGGGCCTCGCAAAGCGAACGCGATTGTCGTCCTCGGTGGCGACGAGTTCGGCGACCGGACTGTGAAAGGCGCGGAACTGGCAGTTGAGGGCTATGCGCCGCTGGTCTATGTAAGTGGACCACCGCGGCTGGTGGGGTACGAATCGACCGACGAGGTGCTTTTTGCCGAACAGCAAGGTAAATTTCCCGCCTCGCTGTTTCGCGAAGTCCACTTGCCCGCGAGCGCTGAGTCTACCAAGAGTGAAGCCGCTTACCTGGGACCTTATCTTGCGGGACAGGGGATACACAGCATCTTGCTGGTGACCAGCAACTACCACACCAGGCGGGCGGCGAAACTTTGGCGGTCAGAGAACCCGAAGATTCCGGTTGCGGTGGTCCCCTCGGTCGATCCCCACCGCTATTTCACTCCGGACGGCTGGTGGAAAACGCGCCCGGGCCGAAAACGGTTTTTCTATGAGTGGATGAAGACAGTGGCCGTGGATTTCGGGTTGTGACATCTTTGGCCAAAGGACGTGTGGTAGAAATTGGTACGCATAATGAATTGCTCGAAGACGAGTTGGAGGCAATCTGAAATCCATGGATAATCGGAATCCGAGCCGGCGCGGAATGTTAGCGGCGATTCCTGGAGTGCTGGGGGCCGCGGCTCTAAGCGGGCGCGTGGCGGAGGCACAGGAATATCGAATCGGAGAAGCCGATATCAAACTCGGCATTGCGTCCTATTCTTTCCGCAAATTCTCGCGCGAAAAAGCGATCGAGATGACGAAGGAATTGGGAACTCCGTACCTCAACATCAAGGATTTCCATTTGCCACTGACCGCGACGCCTGAGGAGATCGACGCCGCGAAGAAAGAGTTTGCTGACGCAGGCATTACGCTGGTTGGCTGCGGCAACGTTAGTTTTCAAAAAGACGACGAAGCCGATATCCGCAGCAAGTTTGAATACGCCAAGCGCGCGGGCTTTCCCTTGATCGTTTGCGCGCCGACGGCGGAAACGCTGCCCAAGATGGAAAAGTATGTGAAGGAATATGACATCAAGATCGCAATTCACAACCATGGGCCGGAAGACAAACATTTCCCTACGCCGCAAAGCGTTCTGAGCGCCGTCAAAGGAATGGATCCGCGCTGTGGCTTGTGCATGGATATAGGGCATACGTCCCGCACCGGCGCCGATATAGTGGAATCGATTCGCGAAGCCGGACCGCGGCTGCTGGACATGCACGCAAAAGATTTGGCGAATCCGCTGGTGATGGAGAGTCAGGTTGCAGTGGGAGACGGCAAGTTGCCTATTGCCCGCATTTTCGAGCAACTGGTCCGTAATCGATATCACGGCTGCGTGAATCTCGAATATGAAATCAACGCAGATGCGCCCATGCCTGGAATGATCAAGAGCTTCGCCTATATGCGCGGCGTGTTGGCGGGACTTGCCGTTCAAGCGTAGCGGCGCGCATTATTCAGGTCTTCTGAAGAAAATGATGTGCTGCCAAGGCAGCTTTTCGACGACTTTTTCAAAAACGTAGCCTTCGGGCAACACTTCGGCTTTCACCTCATCGACACTCATTTTGTGTTCAGGGCGGATGGGCACATTGGGATCCTCCTTCCTGTATTCAAGCAGAACCAAACGCCCTCCGGGTTTTAGGCCCTTGCGAATCCCTTGTAACATGAGTTGGGGCTGGGAAAATTCGTGGTAGACATCGACGAGGACCACCAGATCCAACTTGCCTTCGGGCAGTTTCGGATCGCGCTCAGTACCAAGAATCGTCACAACATTGCCAATGCCGGAAGCGGCGGCGTTTTCCGAGAGTTTCTGGAGCATGCCAGGCTGAATGTCATTGGCATACACGGTTCCCGCCGGGCCCACGAGCTTTGCTATGCGAAGGCTGTAGTAACCGGTGCCGGCGCCGACATCGCCAATCATCATTCCGGGTTTAAGATTGAATTGAGCAATGGCTTTTTGGGGCTGCTCTTCGCGCTCACGTTCTTCGCGATCCAGCCAGCCGGCTCCGCCCATGCCCATGACTGATGCGATCGGACGGCCCGTAACAGGATGAACCGCTTGACTCCAAATTTTCCCGGCGCCCAACAGAACAAGCAGAGCAAGGCTGCGCGCAGCTTTCGTTTTCACGTCTCGTTAGATGCGGTCGTTTGGGGAATCGGTGCCTTTCTCGCTACTTCGAGCGCAGTTTTCGGACAGCAGCAACCCCCGCCTCTCGCGGAAAATGCTCTCCAAATTGTCGCTGCCGGGGTTGAGACCTCGGAAGATGCCCCGTTTGCTGCCCAGACTTATCGATATCTACCCGGCGACTATGTTTATTTCCAATTCCAGGTTTCTGGCTACGGCGTGCAAACGAAGGAAGGCAGTGAAACGAGAAAGATGTCGCTAACGTACGAAGCGACGCCACTCGATGCCAAAGGAATTGCCTTGACGCCTCCGATGACCGGATTTGTGAAGGAAGAGCTGAGTAGCGAAGACAAGAATTGGACCCCAAAGCGGCGCGACTCTTTTCTGTTGCCTTCGTTTGTCGCCGCCGGCGAATACCGCGTTCACCTCTCGGTAACGGATTTAATCGCGAACAAAACCACGCAACGCGATTTGCCCTTTCACATCGGAGGCACAGTTGTGATTCCAACGGATTCTTTGTCGGTGCAGGACTTTCAGTTTTTGCGGAAGGAGGACGACACGCAAGGGCTGGATGTGCCGGCGTTTAGTCCGGGGGATGCCGTATACGTGAGATTTCTGCTGACAGGCTTTCATTTGGGCAATGGGAATGAATATCACTTGAGCTATGGCCTGACGGTAGCCCGTCCCGATGGGAAAGTGTATCTGAGCCAACCAAACGCAGCGGAGTTAGGCGACAAGAGTTTTTATCCAGTTGCGTTCGTACCGGGGAATCTGAGCATTACCACGAATCGTACGTCAGCGCGCGGCCAATATACAGTGCTGGTTACGGTGCGCGATTTACAGGGCGATCAAACTTATCAAGTGAAGCGCGCATTCAGCATTGAATAGCTTGGAGCGGATTAACGCGTCGAATCGAGCGTAATCACTTTGCCATTTCCGACGACATCCTGGTGAGTCTCCTCGAAATCGAGGCCGCGGAAGAAGATGCGCGCCTCTTTCTCCTGTTCGGGTTTGACATACGGATGGATAGCGAGAACGACGCGTTTGTGAAAAAAATTCTGGCACTCGTACTTAGCGAGATCGGGATCGTAGACTTCAAAAATGTAGCGCGAAAGACGCTGCGACACGAACACTACGCAGGAATCGCCGCCTAATTGTGGACGCACGAGCGCGGTGATCTTGGCAACATCGGTCGGCGGGGTTCGAAGATACTCGATGTCGCCTGGAATGCAGAGCGCGACGCCTATAATCAAGGCGACGGCAACCAATACCTTCAGGCTTTTAAAGGCAGGCAAGTTGAAGAACGCCTCTAGCGCCGCGCAAGAGACGATTACCATGGCGGGCAAAGCCCACAAAACTTGATAAGGAGCGAAAACCAGGCCGGTCCATCCACTAACAGCGGTTTCTCCGAAAAGCGTCACTAAGACCCCGCCGGCGAGACAGAAAATCACCAACCTCTTCCACACCAGGATGGCCGGGGGCGGCGGCGCCCCTTCGCGATAACCGCCTAAAGGAAGGGCACTGGCAATGCCGCCGATACAACCGATCAGCAACAGCAGAATGAGTCCGATGCCAAACCAGGGGTTACTGCCAGGGTCAAGGCTCATGAGCGCCTGGATGCCCGCAATTTTGATATTAAAGGCCGGAAATTCCTCCGTAAGCCATTCGTTTCGCCGCTGAACGACGGCCCAGAAATAGTAAGGAGCATAGCAGAGCACCGGAATGGCAGTTGCCCCGAGCGCATACCAGAGAGCCCGGCGATAGGTTTTGACATTAGAGAAACCCAAAAGAGCAAGCGCATAACCAACAGCGGGGAGATAGGCGGATGGTTGTGTATAAAGACAAGCAACCAACAAGATTCCGTAAATGAATGCCTTGAGAAGCGACGGCTCTTCTACCAGCGAAAAGAATAAGGACGTGGCGAGCAGAAGCAGGAACAGCCCAATCTCATAGGGACGGGCTTGAGTTGCGTAAAACAGGTGCGTCGGAACCAACAAGAAAAGCAGCAGCGCGAGGGTTGGATGCTTCAACGGGATGAGCTTGGTTAACGAAGCAAAAAGAAAAACTGACCCCAGCGCGGAAATGAGGGTGGGGATGCGAAGAAGGGCCTTAGCATCGGGCACCGCCAGCGCGATTGGCAGTTCGGCCAAGTAAGACAGCGGCGCGCCGGCCGGAGTGCGTGCGATCCAGGTGAAAAAATGCGCCCAGTCAAAGTTTAAAAATGCAGCTGCCTGGGTGATTTCACTTAAATGGAGCGGCGTAAAGATAGCCGACGCAATGATCAATAACCCATAGGCGATTAAGACCAAGAAGAAAGCGAATGCTGTTCGCAAAGAATTATCGAAGCCTCATGGTTCTCGGAAGAATGGACGGCACTTCTCGTTTTATCATTTCTGCTTATTCATTCACAACCGCCAGAAGCTGTTTAAGGCCTTCAGCAAAACGAACAGGCTCGGACAGAAGACTGACCACAAGAAAGGCTTCTCTTGGCATGTCGTAGAAATAGCCTGGCTGAACGATAACTCCATGGTAAGACAGCAAGCTTATGATCCATTCCTCTTCTGAAGTTGCGTTGGGTACTTGCAAGATAGTTGACCAGCCGCCTTCGCTTGCTAGAGGTTGGACCGCCGTTCCCTCAAAAACGGAAAGTGCGCTCCTATTCTGGGCAAGGCGGGCGGTGATCTTGTCATGGATCAGCCCTCCAATGGATAGAAGCTCTGGCAAGGCTGCTTGCACCGGAGTGCCAACGGAGAGATAGTTGTCCAGCAGCAATTCCAGTTTTGCAAGAGCCGATGCCCGCTCGCGGCTGGGACCACTGACGGCAATCCAGCCGAGCTTCATTTGCGGCATGCCGGCGGCTTTCGACAGGCCATTGAGCGAGAAGCTTAGGACATTTCGGTTGCCGATAAAGGTGCGAAGCTTTAGCGGATCCGATGCGCCGGCAGGATAAGTCATGAAGACTTCATCAGCAATGACGGCGAGCCCGTGACGCTCTGCCAGTGAAACGAGCGCTTCGGCTTCCTTTACGGTCAGGAACGAGCCCGTGGGATTGTTGGGTGAGACCACCACAATCGCTTTTGTGGCGGGCGTAATTGCTTTTTGAACGCTATCGAGATCGACAAACCAAGCGCCGTCGTAGTGCAGGCGATAGGGCCGGGCTTCGATCGCTTCCGCGCTGGCCAGATATTCGAACAACGGATAGGAAGGGCAGGGAATGAGAACCGTTTCGCCGGGATTGCACAGCAGCTTGAAAAGCAGCGCGTAAGCTTCGCTTGAACTTGCAGTAAGCGCGATGCGATCTTCCGATAGCGAAATACCCTGATATCCGTACCATTTGGCAACTGCTTGGCGGGCCGGAAAAGACCCGAGCGGCTCCGGCTGATAGAGAAAGCTCGAAATAGATCCATAAGCGCTCGCGATGGCGTGATGCGGATAATCTTCGATAGCTTTGGTAGGATTCGAAACAGTTAGATCAAGTAGTCGAGCTCCCGATTTTCGTTTTTCGGCAAGCAGGAGACTGTAGGGGTTCGTGGGAGTCAACCAGGCGAAGCGTTGTGAGAAGCGGGCCAATTTGTATGTTGCCACGCTGCTGAGCATTGTCGTGAAGGAAGATGGGACGCTGCCCGAAGTTGCAGCGTCCCATCAGGAGGGCGCCGGTTGCCCGATCCGGCGCCTATCCACATTCGCCGTTGAGTGCCGGCAGCTCAACCGCAGGAACTGGCTTGCCGCCAAGCTTGCCAGTGCTGAACGCGTGTGCCACCACGCGCCGGGAACTTTCCAGCGAGCGAACGTGGAATGTCAATTTCTTACCTTCAATTCGTGCCAATTAAGAAATGGGACGCCATCGAAACGACAGCGTCCCATCAGGAGGGCGCTGGATTACCCGATCCAGCGCCTATCCACATTCGCCGTTAAGTGCCGGTAGCTCGACCGAGCGAACTGGTTTGCCGCCAAGCTTGCCAGTGCTGAACGCGTGCGCCACCACGCGCCGGGAACTTTCCAGCGAGCGAACGTGGAATATCAATTTCTTAACTTCAAATTCGTGGCCAACTAAAGAAATGGGACGCCATCGAAGCGATGGCGTCCCATCAGGAGGGCGCTGGATTACCCGATCCAGCGCCTATCCACATTCACCGTTGAGTGCCGGTAGCTCGACCAAAGAGAATTGGCTGCCGCCAAGCTCGCCAATCCCGTACGCGTGTGCCACCACGCGCTGGGAACTTTCCAGCTAGCCGGGCAGCCGAGCGGTGCTCGGTCAACACCGGCAAGAAATCGCCGAGCCTCCGCCAAGTGCGTTGCCCGGCGATCACTCAATAGTGAACGTGGAATGTCAATTTCGTGTTACCCGTCTTCTGAGGCGAGGTCTCAAGCGTAAACACGGTACGTTCTACGCACGTGCCTCCGTCTAAAACCAAAGCCGATTCCAAAACCTGACTTTCGAATCTTTGCACCTGATCGGGTGTCAATACCGGCTTGAGCGAGCCCAGTAATTGTTGCCCGATCGCCGAGCCCACAGCCGCGCCCGCCAGGATGTTCGACGAAACCGCTGTGCGCGCCGCGCCTATCACCGCGAGCACCCCAACCGCGGAACTCAAAGTCACGGATAACACCGTGCCTACGCTGCGCCGTTGATTCTGCAGAATCGCCGCCAACATGATCTGACCGCCAAGCGGCTGAAGATTGAGATTTGACTCCGCCAGTGCCTGATAAATCTGACTGGCCGTTACCGCGTGTTTGTCGCCGGTTTCGTTGCAAATGTTAAGGTCGAACGCCTCAATCCCGTTCGGAATCCGTCCGTAATTGGCTCGGATCAAATTCGCGGGAATTTCTGTCCCAGTCACCGAAAATGTACTTTGCGCCCATCCGGACCTCAGAAGCAACAGGCCCGTTAACGCCGCTGTCAAAATGCGTTGCATTGCTTTCCTGCTTCATTTGTAGCTTGAGCGGCGTTCGGAGTTTGCTGAAATTTTGGGCTAAGTTGTTGAAAAATTAGGTAGAAAATTTTTTTGCAAAATCTGTGACTGACTTTTGGCCGCGGACAAATCTTTCAATCAATGACGCTAAGCGACTCAAAAAGAAGGGGTTGTGCAGAACACCCGAGTCTCGGACCTATCTGAAGGCCTAATCCCCTGATTGAATTGATATGTCTATGCTCTTTCCCTACAATAGTGATAGTCTCCAAAGACATTGATATGAAGCGTGTTTTCGTCTCTATTTCCCTCTGTGCGTTCAGTGTGCTTACAAGCTGTACCGAAAGCCCACAAAAGCTGATCGCGACGGCTAATAAGTATCACGACAATAAGAAGTACCAAGAAGCGTCGATCCTGTATCAAAAGGCGATCGCGAAAGACAAGGTCAACGCCGAGGCGTATTACCGCGAAGGCTTGAACTTATTGGACGACAAGAAGGTGTCGGAGGCGGTGAGCTTTTTGCGCCGCGCGGTGGACCTCAATCCCGGAAATATCGACGCGGCGACGAAACTTTGCGAGATCTATTTGACCGCTTATTCGGCCGATTCCAAAAAGTATCAAAGCCTGCTGCCGGACGTAAAAGACCTGGACAACAAGATCTTGACGAAGGAACCGAATTCATTCGACGGACTTCGTCTGAAAGCTCTCATCGCGGTGGCGGAAGGGAAGTACGAAGATGCACTGCCGATATTCGAGCAGGCAAATAAGATCAAGCCCTATTCGAGGGAACTTGTTGGCTGGTGGGCGCAGGATTTGCGGCAAACACAGCAATCTGAAAAGGCCGTGGCACTGGTAAACGATATGCTGGCGCACGATAAGACTTGGCCGCAGGGATATCAATTTTTGTTTGTGTACTACGGCCAGTTGGGTGATCGCGAAAAGGCGGAAGAGGTTCTGCGCGATGACGCAAAGAACGATCCCACCAGCGAAATGGCCGTTGTGAACTATGCGAATTTCCTGGCCGCAAGTAAGCGCATTCCCGAAGGTGAGGGTGTGATTCGGCAGGTGCTGAACGATCCCAAGGATTTTCCGAAAGCACATTTGATTGTGGGCGACTACTTGGTTCGCACCCAGCAATACGACAAAGCGGCCACAGAATACGACGCTGGCGCAAAGGAAAATTCCAAAGATGCCGTGACTTATCGGGAGCGGATGGTCGCTCTGGAGGCATATCGCAATCACCCGGCGGAAGCGGCTAAAATGGCGCAGGACTTGGTGGAAAAGTATCCCAAAGATCCGTCGGTGAATGAAATGTACGCTTCCGTGTTGTTGCAAACGGGACAGAAAGCGGATGCCGCCAAGTCGCTTACGGAATTGAAAACGCTGGTTGCGAAGAATCCGAGCGATCCGGTACTGCATTTGGACTTAGCGCGTGCCTATTTCGGAGTGAACGACAAAGAGAAAGCGCTCAACGAAGCTTTGGAGGCGACCCGGTCTGAGCAGAAGACAGAGGCTCCACGAGTCGGTGTGATCATCCCGGCGGAAACGGTAGCGGCGCGTGTCTACGAAGATCGCGGCCAGCATGCCAAAGCGATGGAGCTGACCGATCAGATTCTTGCCAGCCAGCCGAATAATCCTGACGCCATCCTGGTTCGCGATCGGGCTTTGATCGGGACGAATCAGGCGGATAAAGCCGAACCGGAATTGGAAAATCTGGTCAAGAACAATCCCCGCTTGAATGACGCGCGGCTGCAACTGGCCTCGATTTATGTTGGCCAAAAGAACTTCGACAAGGCGCGTACGGAATATGAGTTCCTGGCGTCGCAAACCCCGCCCGACATTCGTGGACTGATCGGCCTGCAGACTGTCAAGCTCAATACCGGTAAGGGTGAGGACGCAATTCAGACGCTGCAGGACTTAGTAGATAAAAATCCCACGATTTTGCCGTATCGTTACGAGTTGGCAAACTTTCAGGCGGCCTTGGCCGGGCTCGATTCGAGCACGAATGCCTCGCGCTCGAAGGAACTTTGGCAGAAAGCGGCCGATAACTACAAAGAAATTTTGAAGACCACAGCGAACTCTTCCGAGATCTGGCTGCGTCTCGGCGTCATGCAGCGCCAGTTGCTGCAGTACGACTCGGCGCTGGCGTCGTTTGAGCAGGCTGGTAACGCAGATCCGAAAAATGAAGCGGCGTTCTTAAATCAGGCGCTGGTGTGTGCGGCTCTCGGCCGGCGCAAGGAAGCTACCGACGCATACAACAAAGTTCTGTCCATTGACCCCGATAACGCGCTTGTATTGAATAATCTGGCCTATATGACCGCCGAGAGCGGAAACACTACCACCTTGGATCAGGCCCTTACTTATGCGGAACGCGCCAAGAAGCGTGCGCCCGAAAGTCCCGATGTGGCCGATACGCTTGGCTTTGTTTATTTCAAGAAGGATCTCAATTCTGAGGCTTTACGGATTTTCAAGCAATTGACGGTGGACCATCCTCAGAATTCCACCTTCCGCCTTCATCTTGCCATGGCGTTAGCGAAGCAAGGCGACAAGGTAACGGCTCATGATGAGGCAATGAAAGCCCTTCAGTCGGCGACCACGCCGGACGAGAAAAACAGGATTTCGTCCTTTCTCAGCCAAATCGGTTAGTGAAAGGTGCCTGTTCTCAGCGCAAAGGTGACCGCTAACAGTTCGCTTCAAAACTGGCGTGACCGTTATCCGTCTCTCGGATACGTCGCGCCTTTCGTTTGCATTCTGATCTTGATCGCGCTCCCCAAGCCACCCAGCCTTTTCTTTTGGGAGTGGCCGCTCGGGATTGCGATTGTAACGGCGGTTTTGCTGGTCACTTGGCCGAGGGGCGCGTCCCTGGCGGTGAATCGCTGGTTCGCCAGCGCTGCGCTGGGAGTCCTGGTTTTTTTCCTTTGGATCGCTCCCGAGGTGATCTTTCGGAATTACCGCGAAGGCGTGTTGTTTTCCAACAGCCTGTTGGGCCATGTCGGTTCGTCGTTGTCTCACGCAGCATTAAGCAGCCGTTGGGTTCTGTTCTGGCGAACCGTGCGCGCAGCCACCGTCGTGCCCATTGCGGAGGAGTTGTTTTGGCGGGCGTGGCTCATGCGCTGGTTGATCAACAACGACTTCCAATCTATCCGGCTGGGAACGTATGCTCCGCTGGCTTTCTGGCTGACGGCCTTTCTGTTCGGCGCTGAACACGGCCCCTATTGGGACGTGGGTTTACTTACCGGTGTGATTTACAACTTCTGGATGGTTCGCACGAAGTCTCTGGGAGATTGCATTCTGGTGCATGGGGTGACGAATCTCCTGATGAGCCTTTATGTCATCCGCTTCGAGCAGTGGCAGTACTGGCAGTAGATTATCTCGGTTTGCAGGCGATGCCCATGAGACGGATTCCATCCGACGCCTACTGCCAACTAAGTGGCACTGTTTCGTACTTTTAGCGCCGCCATTCAGGGCATAGACGCACACGTGGTCGACGTTGAGGTCGACATGTACCCGGCCGGAACGCAACGCGATTTCGTCACGGTGGGCATGCCCGATGCGGCTGTTAAAGAAAGCCGCGAACGGATTAAGTCCGCGCTATTGAATTCGGGTTTCGGCTATCCCAGCAAATCGGTAACCATCAACCTGGCGCCCGCAAACCTTCGCAAAGAAGGTGCTGGATTTGATTTGCCCATGGCCATGGCCATTCTGGGTGCCATGGGCTTGTTCGGCTCCATGGAGCAGTACATGGTGGTGGGTGAACTCTCGCTCGACGGCAGTTTGCGCCCCATTCGCGGCGCGCTCTCCATTGCCGTTTGCGCCGCTCGCAAAGGAATTCGCAATCTGCTCTTGCCTTTGGAGAATGCTGCTGAAGCGGCCGTGGCTGAAGGAATTAGAGTCTTCGGTTTGAAGAGTTTGGCGGAGGTGGTGCATTTTCTCAATGAGCCGGCCTCCTACACGCCCGTGGAGGCTAGCATTCCTGAGCCTGAGCAAACCAATGCAAATGTTGCCGACTTCAGCGATGTGCGCGGCCAGACGATGGCGAAACGGGCGCTGGAGGTGGCGGCGGCCGGTTCGCATAATCTTCTGATGCTCGGGCCGCCCGGCTCGGGAAAGACGATGTTGGCGCGGCGCTTTGCGGGTATTCTGCCGCGCTTAACCTTTCGCGAAGCCCTGGAGGCGACGCAGGTGCATGGCGTGGCGGGTGTGCTTCCGCCCGGAATCGGAATATTGCGCCAGCGGCCCTTTCGAGCGCCCCACCACACCATCTCCGATGCGGGCTTGATTGGCGGCGGAAGCGGAAGCCCTCGTCCGGGCGAGGTGAGCTTGGCGCATAACGGCGTGCTGTTTATGGACGAGTTGCCGGAGTTCCCGCGCGGCGTGTTGGAGCAGTTGCGGCAGCCCCTGGAAGAGGGGTCGGTGACGTTGGCGCGGAGTAACGGGACGTTGACCTTTCCAGCGAGAATCATGTTGGTCGCGGCAATGAATCCTTGTCCCTGCGGTTTTTACGGCGATTCTACTCGTGAATGCCGCTGCACACCCGGAATCATTCAACGCTATCTGGCGAAGGTCAGCGGCCCACTATTGGATTGGATAGACCTTCACATCGAAGTCCCAGCCGTCGCCTACAAGGAGCTACGCAGCCAGTCGGTGGGTGTTTCGTCGGCTGAAATTCGTGCGCGCGTCGAGGCGGCGCGGCAGGTCCAGCGTGATCGTGGCTTCTACAACTCCCAGATTCCGCCCTCCCAATTGCGCACCGTTTGCGCCCTCGACGAAACCGGGGAAAAAACCCTGGAAATGGCCATGCGCCGGATGAATCTGTCCGCGCGCGCCCATGACCGCTTGCTCCGGGTTGCCCGGACCATCGCTGACTTGGACCACTCGCCGAACGTGGCGGCGAAGCATATCGCGGAGGCGGTACAGTTCAGGAATTTGGATAGGAATTATTGGAGTTGAGCGGGTCAGCAGAAGAACCCCTTGGCGATCTTCACGCCCCTGACGATGTTCCTGGCGGACGAGTCATCGTGCGGGGTCGGCAGTCCGAGATGCCGCCACTAGGCCAACCTTTTTCGGGCTCCCAAGGTGTGACTTTGGTCGACGCAGCAGCCGGAATTCCCCACGGTTCAGTTCGCGAGACACGCCGGAAGCCACTCGATCTGGCGCCGTTAACTACAAGCATGTAAACATAACGGAAGGGAGCCCAACTTTCGGTCCGCCGAAGCCCAACCCGGTTCCCAAGCAGGATCGAATTCAATGAAGAACCATTCAACTGGCGGTTGGATGCCGATTGCGGCGTACCGGGATTTCTATGACGTTCCACGCGCCTTTCTGGTGGTTCCGCAGCCGGGGCTGATCCTGTTTTTTGACTGCCCTTTTGATGACTCAATTGACGACTACCCTGGCTCCTACCAGGTGTTTGCCATTGAGGGATTGGAATTGGCCGAACTTCCAGCGGATTGGCGGCAGCTATGCCACCTCAGCAAAGCTTGCCTGGGAGGGGTGCCAATTGCATCGCTCAAGTTTGACAGCACTCAAAGAAACGAGGTTCTTGTAGACCATTTGGAAAGGCTGTTAAAGGGTGCGGATCGCGTGCCCTCGGTAAAGGTCTAATTCCGAGAAGAACGCGCGCAGTAAAAACCAATCCGCTCATAGCCAAAGCCAAAGCAATTCAGACCACCGGCGATGCCCTGATTGTGATCATGGAAACGACCTCTGTTTCTATTCCATCGGAGCATTGCTCTGAGCGACTGCCCACGCCGCGCGGTCTGACCGAAGTCAAGCGGAACTCTCTCCTTCGGGCTATGTCATCCGCTGGCGATTGTTGGACGAAGATCTCGCAGTTGGGCCGCTCCTTCAAGCAAGAGTGACGACCGCGATACCTCGAAGCCCAATTAGATAAGGAACGTGGATAGAAATTGTTGGCATCGAAGCGAATGGTGAGCTCCGACAAACTCGCCATCGTCGGCCAGGCCGTCCCTGCACTCTTGCCGCGGACCGCAATCCACACTGTGTTCATAGGCTCGGGACTCGCCGTTCCACTCGGCAAGCCCTAGACGTTAACCTCCCCGAATCGATAACTCGAAACACTCGTCCCACCCATGAACGCGTCTTCGTGA
>CAVYUL010000089.1:0-8230 GCA_963771405.1 Bryobacterales bacterium | reverse complement strand
GCATCTGGCTCATCGAGCGGATTCGAATAGTGCATGTTGAACTGGCTCGCCAAGCCAAGCTTCTTTCGGACGCCCACGCTAATGGCGCCGCAATGAACGAATACCGGCATCTGGTTGTCGCTGGCCGCTTCCAGAATCGGCACCAGGCGCGCGTCGGTGATCGAATAGGTGTGCATCGCCGGAAACAGGCAGAGAGCGTGGAGATGCGGATTGCTGGCGGCGCTCTTCATCCGGGTCAGCGCATCCGGCTGCGTCGGATCGAGCATGAAGTAGCCGTAGAACTTGTCTGGATGCGCCGCCACCGCCGCCGCCACGCTGTCTTCATCGCCCGGCATGCTGGCGATCAGTGCCGCTTTGTCCACGTGGCAGCGCGTCAATTCGGCGGCCCAGCGGTCGCCCAGTTTCGCCGCCTCCGGCGCCGGAATATCGAAAGTTAGCAGCGGCCCCAGCGCTTCGGCGTTGGCCGCCTTTTTCTGTTGCGCCAGCGCAGCATAGAACTTGTGTGAAAAGAAATGCATGTGAGCATCTTGTACCGCCAGCTCGCCCCAAGGTGTTTGCGCCATACGTTTGTGATTGTAGCGGTTAAAAGAAACTTCATGCGGATTCACCTCGATTCGTGTCAACCATCGCGCGTTGTTCCAGCGTCTTTAGAGACAGAAAGAGAGGTTCCGATGTTCAAACGAATAGCAGCTTTAGCAATGTTGTTGGCGGGTAGTATGGCGGTATTTACTCCCGCGGTGGCGCAGGCCAGAGATCGCGGTTATTATCCGCGCTACGAACGGCACTGCCACCGTCCCTATCGCCATTACGATCGCTGGGATCGTCGCTGGCGCTAAGAATCTAGCCGAACGGTTGCTCGATTGAGTTACTTTGTGGAGTGAAGAGCTTTGCTCCATCAGGCGTGATGTACATGTCGTCCTCCAACCGGACGCCGAACTCGCCGGGAATGTAGATGCCCGGTTCGTCGCTGAACGTCATGCCGGCCTGAAGCGGCAGGTCGTTTCCGCGAACCAGATACGGCCATTCATGCCCGTCCATGCCAATCCCATGGCCCACGCGGTGGCTGAAGAACTTGTAGTCCGGACCGAAGTTCGCATTCGTGATTACTTTGCGTGCGGCGGCATCCACCGCCTGGCACGCCACACCGGGGCGCGCGGCATCCAACGCCGCGCGCTGCGCCCGGTGCACGATATCGAAAACTTGCTTTGCACGGTCGCTCGCTTTTCCCAGCACGAACGTCCGCGAGATGTCGGATTGGTAGCCGTCGACGGTGCAGCCGTCGTCCATGATCACCGGTATCCCTTCCCGGATTGTCTGCGCGGCGATGCTGCCGTGTGGGTTCGCGCTCGCCGCGCCCACTTCGAAGCTCGCCTCGCCTCGAAAGCCCACTTGCCCATAAGCGAGCGTGATCAGTTCCGATGCATGCTGCGTGGTCATCCCCGGCGTCAGCGAGCGATAGACCGCCTCGTAGACCGTCAGTGTCGCGTGATTGGCCAGCGTCATCAACTGGAGTTCGTGCTCGGTTTTGATCATCCGGCAGCCGGCCGTCACCGGCGTCGCACTCACGATCCGTATGCCCGGCGAGGCCTTTGCAACGCCATCGACAAATACATAAGGCGTCCGCTCTTCCACGCCCAGCGTGCCCGAAATCCGCAGCAGATTGTAGGGGCTCTCGTCTTCGTGCCAAGTGCGCACGTCGGCGCCTTCCAGCGGCCCCATATTCAGTTGTTCGCGCGCCCGATCCTCTTCGAAAGACGGGCAGATGCAGAACGCTTTCCCCGTCACCGGAATCACTGCGGCGAACAGCCGTTCACTGTTGCCCCAGCGCACGCCTGTAAAGTAGTTGAGCGACGTTCCACCCGCCAGAAACAGCGCGTCGATCTTGTTTGCCCGCATCAGTTCGCGCGCTCGTTCGAGCCTTAGTTCCCGCTCGTGCGTGGTAATAGGCTTCACTTCGCCGCGCATGGATTTCAAAGCACCTATGGGCGGCGGTAAAGGCGTTTCCGCCTTCATCACGGCGGGAAGCGCGCTCAAGGCGGCAGCGGAACGAAGGAATTTTCGGCGGGAAGACATGTGAACCATCTTAAGGGATCTTTAAATCGGTACGATAGTGAAGGATGGGTTGCACTTGGCGCACTATTATTCCGCTCCTACTCATCACGCTCACAGCGCACGCGCAGCAGTTCGCGAGCGCCGGCGTGATGACGGACGCCGAAATCCATCAAATACTGGCTGAGCGAATCGAGCAAAAGCTCCAGAGCGTCGGCATTGTCGTGGGTGTCATCGAAGACCGCGGCGAGCGGATCGTTCCACACGGCGCGCTCAATCAAGGCGACCCGCGCACGCTGAGCGGTTCCACAGTTTTTGAGATCGGTGGCCTCACCACCATCTTCACCGCTCTTCTCACCGCCGACATGGTGCAGCGCGGCGAAGTAAGCCTGGCTGATCCCGTCTCGAAGTACTTACCCGCCGGTGTGGTAGTTCCGGCTCAAGGCACTCAGCCGATCACCCTGGCTGATCTGGCTACGAACACATCCGGGCTACCCCTTTTGCCGCCCAACTTTCACCCTAAGAACCCCGCCAGCCCGTACGCCGATTTCACTGAAAACGACCTTTACCAAGCCGTCGCCAACTCCAAACTCGTCGGCCGTCTGGGAACCGATTACACATACTCAAACGTTGGTATGAGCCTGCTTGCCGTCGCTCTGAGCCATAGGGCTGGGCAAAGTTACGAAGCGCTGCTGAAAGCCAGGATCTTCGACCCGTTAGGCATGAAGAACACCGCGATTACCCCAACTGCCGATATGAAGGCCCAATTGGCGACCGGCCATAACGCCTATTTGCAGCCAGTCACGTATTGGGATCCTGGCGCCATGGCAGGCGCCATCGGCTTGAAATCCACGGCGCAGGATCTTTTAACCTTCGTCGAAGCCGCGATGAGTTATCACAAGACGCCACTCGCCGCCGCTTTTAGCTCCATGCTCGCTTTGCGTAAGCCGACACGCTATCGCGGCTTAGAAGTCGGCTTGGGGTGGCATATTCTCTCGACCACCACTTCGCAAATCATTTGGGATAACGGCGGAACCGGCGGCTTCCGTGCTTTCATGGGCTTCGCGCCGCAGAGCAAAGTAGGAATCGTTATTTTGTCCAACGGATCAGCCGGGATCGAAGACATCGGCCTGCGCCTGTTCACTCCCACTCCGCAGGAAGTCCTCTCTCAGCGCGAGCACGTTGAAGTCAAAGTGGACCCGCAGATTCTTGCCAGCTATGTCGGGGTTTATCAACTAGCCGACAGCATGAAGCTGACCGTCAGCATGGATGGCGATCATCTTTCGGCCGAGGTCGGCCAGCAAAGGTTCCAATTGGTAGCCGAAAGCCAGAAGGACTTTTTCGTCAAGAGTGTTGAGGGCGAATTGACGTTCGTGACCGATCGCGCCGGGAATGCCTATGAGTTGATTCTCCACCAAGCCGGTACGGACATGGCCGCCAAACGCGTCCGCTAGAAGATCGACCGCGAAGTGATCCGGCCAGAATCAAGGAAACCGAAGTCCGGGTTCTGGAAGAATACCTCAGCGACGTACGCATATTGGCCCGAGGTCACCGGGATGACGCTTATAAAATTGTTGGCAACGGCGCCTGAATTTGAAAGATAATCCGACGTAAGAATATCTCCATTGCTCTGAATAATGGCAGCGGGAGGCGTCCCGAATGCGCTGATCTGAGTTTGTGAGTTGATGACGAGGGAAGGATTTCCGATCACAATCCGGTTGGTAAAAACGGTGTTGTTTACATTTGGACAACTTCCGGACGGATATCCACCCGCCACGCAATCGTTCGAGGCAATGAATGTGATGGTTGAGAGAATCACGACGCCACTTCCTCCGGTAGCCGTCATGTTCAGGCCCTGGGCCATCTGCACCAGTTCGTTCTGACTCGCCGTCTGAGAGAAATCGACTTTATAGGCGTACATATGCCCGGCGTCGCGGCAGACTTCAGCTACTTGATTGGCCCGGACCAGGCGCATTCCGAAGACAAAAGTTCCGAACAGAAGAGGCAGGATGAGCAGCGTTGCCGCAAGCAAGAACTCCACGAGACCGCTCCCTCGCTCGCGAATCCGGTTTTGCGTCGAACTCATGGACATGGGGCAACCCCGTTGGGCGGGCTTTCCATCACGTCGGAAGCCATCGCTGAAAGCGATAACGCGGTTGGACTGCGCCATAGCGGTCCAAAAGACTGGACCGTAACCCCACTTGCAGAAACTTGGACAACGTTTCCTCCCGCAGGCCCATTCGGGCCAATGATCTGGGACAGATTTGTCGGGGAATAATATGTCACGCTCACGTATTGGGTTGCCTTCGCCGCGGGGACAAAGCCAAAGGAGTTCTGAGAAACCACTTGCTGAACGGACGAACCCAAGCAGGTGTATCCAGGAAGAGTTTGACCGGTGACCGCGAACCGGACGCCTTCCCGGACCGCGTTTTGTAACGCCGCGCGGGCGAAAATGGACCAAGCCACGTCAAGCGTCAGAAATAGAAGCGCGACCAATGGCACGAGCGCTATGCCGAATTCGACCAGCGCGGAGCCGGAATCAAACAAGATGAATCTGCGGAGAGTTCGAGTCGGAGTCAATGGGAAAACGGTCCAATGCGGCCGCGCGCAGGGCACGCGGCCGCTCGTAGAATTTATCGGCAGTTAGGAATTAATACTTGAGGATGTCAGTTTTCGCCCGTCAAGAGCGTTGGGGCAGACGTCGCCCAGACTGCACTCGTGGCTGAAGCGGTACTACTCGCCGAGGTGGTGGAGGTACCCCAAACAGCCGATGTGCCCCAAGCCGCCGAAGTTCCCCACGCCGCTGAAGTACCCCACGCCGCTGAGGTCGCGGTAGCCGAAGATGAGACGGAGGAAACCGTTGACAGAGCTGTCGTTTCGGGAGTGACGATCAGATTGGCAAGACCGAGCGCCGAATTACCCCAAACATTGCTTGGATTCAGGATGCTGAACAGACCAGCCAGATTCCAAACGGACAGCAAATCGCATTGCAGGGCCATATTCTTAGACAAGGGCAGAGCTTCTGCAGTCGGCGACAGTGAATTTCCGGCGCCCGTCGCGTTCGATTGCAAGGCTGCTGTCAAATCCAAGTAACCCGCACCCCGGCTCAACAAGTCGTAGTAATCGGTGAACGACTGCCCGGTCGTCGGATCATAGGCGACACTCGAATACGGAAATGTTTTATAAGCCGTTTGCATCAAGCGTGCTTTGACTTGATCGGGGCTCAAGCCCGGTTGCATTTGCAAGAGATCGGCCACCGCGCCGCTTACCGCTGCCGTCGCCATGCTTGTCCCGCTGAGCGCCATGTAATAAGGCGATTTGGTGGTAGCGCTACCTTTCGAATTGTAGTAGTTCGTTGTCACGATATTTGTCGGGGCAAGAAGCGCAAGGGTATCCTGCGGGCTCGCCATTACAGAAACGATGTCGTTGCCCGGTGCTACGAGATCGGGTTTTGAGATGTGGTCGAGCAAAGACGGCCCTTTTGAGCTGTAACTTGCCAATTGGTCGTCCGACCGATCAAGGGTAGCTTGGGTTTTCATCGCACCTACGGTCAGAGCATAGGGATCGTTGCCGGGCGAGTTAATAGTTCCATAACCAGAGTTTCCAATGGTGTTCAAACGCCCATCGTTGCCCGCCGCCACCACCACTACGATGCCGGCCTTCCAGGCCGCCTCCACCGCTTGGCACAGGGGATCGTTAACATAGCTCTCAAAGATCGGGCGTCCAATCGAAAGATTGATGACGCGGATGTTGTACGTCTTTTTTACGGAAATCGCGTAGTCAATTGCTTTGATCACCGTGCTATCGGTAGCAAAACCAAACTGATCAAGCACTCGAAGATTGATAAGATTCACCCCGGGCGCCATACCGGTGAGATCGCGCGTGCACGTGGAGCAGTGAGAGTTTGCGCCGTTTCCGCCGACGATCCCTGCCACGTGAGTTCCATGGCCAAACGCGTCCTGGCCGTTGCCACCGATGAAGTCTACGGTCTGAATCACCCTGCTTGCAAAGTCGGCGTTGGGCGAGATGCCGCTGTCAATCACGGCAACGCCGATGCCGATGCCTGTCGCTCCCAAAGTGTGCGCGATCGTCGCGTTGGTTGCGGCGGTAGTGTAATCGAGGTGCGCTTGAATCGGATGATCGACAGACACATGGACGACGGAAGCGTCGTTCGCAATGTTCGCCAGCGAAGTGGCTGGAAGCGTATACGACCCAGCCGACACTACACCAAGGTGTTTATTAAACACACAATTCGCCCCGCACACCCGCTGATGGTCAGCTTCCGTCGGAACATGGTTGTACTGCACGATGACATTCACCGGCCCGGTCGTAAGGCCCTGTAAATCGGCTGACAGCTTGGGGGTTTGAGCGCTAACTAGCGCTCCGCAAGCTAAGAATGGAGTCAATAGTTTGAGGTTGCGCATAATAGAATTCCGTTTAAGTTTGATAACTTGTTTCGCACCGGCGATTTCGATTGGCAGTGAAGTACGTTTTTTCATCGGCTCATAAGGCTTATCGTGAGAACGGGGTCGCGTTTTAGCGCTAACGACACCCTAATCGGTCCCGCGAGTCATGGTTACCACCGAAGAAGGCCAACAGGAACTGGGCAATGTCGTGTCGCTTACAGTGGATAGAGACCTTAAGGACGCTTCTGGCAGACCCACAATGCTCTCATCGGAACGAATCCAAGAACTCCGCCGATTACTTCAGGAGCGCCAGATTGGACTGGGTATCTCCTTATTAGAAAGTTGTCGCCCTCAGTTGGATAGCCTCAATCCAACCGACCCGAACGGCGGCATGGCCCTCGGCACATTAGCCCAGTGGGTGGACGTTGGTTATGAGGGCGGCGAATTGCTTTCGCAGTTATTAGGGCGGTTGGCGCCTGAAAAACGCTCCTCGCTCGCACTGACAGACTACATTCAAGTGCGTCTGGCCGAGGCGGTAGTGGCCATGCGGGCAGAGAATCTTGCCGAAGCACAAAATCACTTAAGCGCTGTTTTGGTTTTGGAACAGGATTTGCATGATGCGCGAATTGCCGTTATCGCCGGTTTTTGGAAGGCGCGTTGTCTGCGCAAAGCGGGCGAATATGAGCAAGCCCTCGAAGTGACGCGCGGAAGCATGCGCCAGGCGGAAGCTGAAGGCTTAGCGCATCTGGCCGCCTTACTCAGAACTTTAGAGAGTTGGATGGTTTTTCAGCGGGGCGAATCGAAAGAAGCCGTTCGAATCTTACAAGAGGCGGAGGCGGTGTTGCGAGATACCGACGACTACATCACGCTGGGTAATATTCAATCCGCCTACGGCCGAATTGCCATGCGCGAGGGCCGCTATGACCACGCCATGCAATACTTCGAACTCTCGATCGAATTCTTTGAGAAACGGCCGCCGCTTGAGGGCTATCTGGCAAGATCGCTCACGAACATCGCGCAGGCCAAGCGTTTCCTGGCAATGCAGCTCAGGCGCAGCATAGACGCGCGCCGTGAACGCCAGCGCGCCAATCAACTCAGCCCGCTAGAAAGCAAGAAAGATAACGCCCATCAGTTGGAGCGCATGCACGACCTTCTCAGGACCGCCCAGGCCGATCTCGCAAAGGCCGACGAGATCTACCGCCGCCGGGGCAATCATCACGGCATTGGCAATGTGGATGTCAATTATGCCCAGATCTCCGTTGACCTGGGCGATTTAGATGTTGCGGAAAAGCTGGCGACCGAAGCGTTTGAACTAGCCGGGACGAAAGCGGATTATCTCTTGATGTGCCGGGCGCGCATCGTGCAAGCCACGGTGGCAAATGCGCGGTTTGAAGAACAAATTGAAGAGACGGACGACCCGAGCAGGTTCGCTCAATTAGCGAACGATTGCGCGCGCGAAGCCGTCGCCTTGGGCGAGCGAACCGAGAGCCGACGACTCTCTGCTCAAGCCTACATCTGCGAAGGGATGACGCTGGTAAACGGCTTTTTCAACAACACCGAGAGAGCGCGCGTTTGCTGCGACCAAGCTGAAACCCAGCTCAATCATGACCGGCATGATGCCCTGTGGCAGGAAGTCGAAATACTACGTTCGCGTATTTTGCGCGCCGGCTTGGAAGACCCGAACCTGCGCGCCTGGTCGCAAGGCGCAGTGGGAGACAAGAGTTTGCAACAGGTGGTTGCCGATTTCGAAGAAGTGCTGATCCAGGCAAATGGTG
>CAVYUL010000088.1:0-51604 GCA_963771405.1 Bryobacterales bacterium | reverse complement strand
AGGCGATGTAGATGCCCACCGCCATTCCCGCCACGCCCCAGAACAGGGCCGCGAGGGTGCAGAACTTGACGGGTCCGAAATTGTAGTTGGGCTTGCCGTCGACCTCGAGCGGCGTCTCCACCGACCGCGCCGAATAGCGCTGGAAGATGGCGAAGATGCCTCCTGCTGCGGCGACGACCCCAAGCGCCATATGGAACGCGTAAGCCGGCTCAATGGTCTTGGCGGCGGCATAAAGGCACGCCAGGGCCAGCACAGCCAAGACGGCCGTCAGCCCGACTTCGCCGCCGCGCATCGACTTCCTCGTCGTGACCGCCTGCATGTGATACCCCCTGCACTTATTGGCGAATTCCACCCCTGCGCTGGGCGAAGGCCTTTCGCCCATCTTGATTTAGGTCAAGCTCGCGGCCGGATTCCAGCGCCGCCGCTGATCATGCGCTTTAGCTTCGACGCCTGCATGCGTCTACCCCGACACAGGGCGCACAAGCGTTTCGGCGGACGCCTCCCCCTCTCGCGCACATATGCAGAATTGCAGGGAAATCAGCGCGCGGCGCCAGTGTAACAGTCCTACGTGCAAGGTCCCAGCATGTGACGGTGTGTCGCAGGGTTAAATGGCCGCGACGCCTTTTGGTCGGCGGATTCCGGAGCTTGGGACTGCGACGAATTGACGGCTTGACCCATGTCAACGGTCATCGGCGCCGTGCGCCTAACGTGTCGCGCGGCGAATGAGAAGAGCGCGCGGTCTTCGTCGTCGCGCGCGGCGCGGGGACCCCCAAGGAGCAGCCTGGCCATGGCGGCCATGGAAACGACGATTGCCAAAGACTGTGCGATTCTCGGGTACCGCGACGTGCTGGTGTCGCAGGACGAGAGCGATGCGTTCGTGCACGCGCTGGTCTACGCCGACATGCTCTGCTCGGCGTTCGGCGGACATCTGACTGGCCTGATGTTGCTCTTGCCGCCGTCTTATCCGACATCGCCACCAGTTGCGTCCGGCAACCGAACCCCTTCGCGCCGCGTTCCGCCTTATGTTTCTTCACCAGCGCCGCGAACTCGAGGCTTGGAAAATGCTGGAGTAGTTGATTGAACAGGCTCATTGCCTGTACCATTGTTTCTGCCCTCCTGTTGGGAATTCGGCGACCGAACGCTTCCTCGAAAAAGACAGTTCGACACCGGAACAATTATAGGAGGGCTTCTTTTTTCCTAGTTCCCCTCAAATCTGTTTAGGACAAGAGTGATCGAACATAGCATACAGCTCACTTAGCGCGCACTAATCGCACGGCATCAAAACTTATTTCGGTTCAGGTGGCGGGATTCTCCGAAAATACTCACTCTACCTTTCGAGGACGCTGATGCAGCCGGTTAGTAGAACGGCTCAGTCAGGTCCGAGACTGCTTTCGATTTGACCATAAACGGGTAAATCGCGACAAAAACAATTCAGCAACGGCACTAAGGTGCCTTTCAAAAAGGAGAATATATGAAACTCACTTCAGCATCCTTATTCACCGGAGTTTGCCTTGCCATCTCGGCTTTGACAGCAATCCCCGCTTACGCAGTGTCGTCCACCGCGTTCAGTTTGTTCCATGTCGAGGGTCCGCTCAGCTCGACGGAGAACTCCTACCTTTGCCTAGGCGAAAACAACGGTGCGGTTGTAAACAACTGCACCTGGGACGTCAGCCTGGAATTCAATCTGCCGATTAACTCCCTGGGCGCCAAGTCCATCAGCGTGCAGAACCTTTGGGGCAGCCCTCCGCTCCACTCGTTTACATGCACCGTTTACGCCTTTTCCGGCCTCACCGGCTCTTCGTATGCGGAGACCGCACTTGCGTATAACGCATCAAGCAATTCCTTCAATGGATCCATCGACCTCACTGCGAATGGGTCGAGCATGCAAGTGATTTGCTGGAACGTGCCGCCAGGCCAGGGAATCGCCAATTTCAATTGGAATCCCTTCTAATCGCCACAACATTCGGCATGAACTCCGCACGGGTCAAGGTGCAACCAGCACCCTGACCTTGCGGATAGTTCGTCGAACAGTTACCTGAGGCACAAAATGTACCCTAGTCAAATGCGCTCCCTCCTCTGCATCTTCGTCGTGCTTCTCCCAGCTTCGCTATCGGCACAGGTCGTTGGCGACGTGCGGTCTAAGATTTCAGCTGGCGATCTGGCCAGCGCCGACGCCATCACCGACGAGTTCTGTCGCATCAACGGCCCTAACGCGGAATGCGCCAACGCTGTAGCTTGGCTGGCGCGCGGAGCTTTAGTGCTGGGTGATCGCGAACAAGCGCGTCTCTATCTCGAACGCGCCCGGAAAATGACGACTGAACTTGTCAAGAAGATCCGCCCCGAAGATGATTACGACCTCGGCATTGCGATCGGCACGGTGATCGAGGTGGATGCCAAACTCCGGGCCGCGCAAGGGGCTACCGACAAAGCCGTCGCTCTCCTGCAAGCGGAGTTGAATCATTGGCAGCTGTGGGACATAAAAGCCCGCGTTCAGAAAAACTTGAACCTGCTGACTCTGGAAGGGAAACCAGCTCCGATTTTAGGAGAGGAGATGAAGGGCAAACCAGTTTTGCTTTTTTTATGGGGACATTGGTGCAGCGACTGCACAGGCGAGGCACCGGTGATCGCGCGAATCCGGCAGCGATACGCTTCCAAAGGCCTACTCGTCATGGCACCCACTCGGCGGCGCGGAATCGTCGGCGATAAGAATGCCACTCCCGCCGAGGAGGACGCCGAAATTGAACGCGTTTGGAAGAAGTCGTATCCAGGTCTCGAGGGCGTTTCTCATCCGGCCGATCAAGCCGCCATGCTTGCCTATGGTGTCAGTTCCACGCCGACACTGGTTCTCATTGACCGCGAAGGCATCGTTCGCCTGTACTGTCCATTTCGATTGAGCGAATCAGCGCTTGCGCACCGAATTGACATGTTACTTCGGTAACTCAGAAGAGCAAAGCTGTCCTGGCTATCCATGCATGACTTGCCGTTTGCTCCTCGATGCGATTAGAATCAAGTTCAGCCCAATGGAGCGTGTTCCCCTCTCAAATCATGGACACCGACCTTCTTATTTTGAACGGCATCAATGGCGCAACCGGTGAATATTTGACCCCCCCGCTGGCGTCCAAGGATATCTCGGCACTTGCGCAAGGGCACTCTCTCGATCCACTGCACCTAAGCGAGTTGAAGGCCAAATATCTCGGATCCTCTCAGGGGCACTATGGCGCCGCCGATGGTATTAATCCGAAGAATCTGGCAGAGACGGGCTGGGGTGTGATTTTCGCATCCAATACCGATCCAGCCATACGCGAAGCGTTGAGCGAACTCCTGAACTTCCGCAAGGCACAAGCCACTAAGAATAAAGAGACCTACTACAGAGAGTACATTGGCGCGGATGCCTACCAGTCGGGTGAGTCGAAGACAGACTTCCTCACGCGGCATGGCGCCGGGCCCGGTCCGGCGAACCCGGAGAATGTGCCTTACTATTTGCTGATTGTGGGAGATCCGAATGCCATTCCTTATCGCTTTCAGTATCAGCTCGATGTGCAATATGGCGTGGGCCGCATTTACTTTACGACTACCGCGGAATACGCGCAATACGCACACAGCGTAGTAGCTGCGGAGACGCGTGTCCCTTCGCCCGATCTGCCGCGAGCGGTCTTCGTCGGCGTCTTGAGTCCAAACGACATAGCAACGGCCCGAAGCGCGAATCAGCTTGTTAGTCCATTAGCTGATGCCGTCGGCAAGGATCAACCGAACTGGAAGGTGGAAAAGATTGTGGGCGATGGCGCAACGAAGGCGCGGATGCTCACTCTCATGGGAGGTAGCGGCTCCCCTACATTACTTTTCACCGCCAGCCACGGGATTGCTTTTCCGAATGGTGATCCACGCCAAGAACAATTCCAAGGTGCGTTGTTGTGTCAGGACTGGCCGGGACCACAGGCTTGGCAGAAAGCTCTTCCTGCCGACTTTTACCTTGCGGCCGACGATATCAGCCCCGACGCTCAGTTGCAAGGGTTAATTGCGGTGCACTTTGCGTGTTATGGTTTGGGGACGCCACAGTTCGACGAATATTCGCAGGCGTCCGGTTCGCCCACCCCGATTGCCCCCGAGGCCTTTGTCGCAAATCTGCCGCAGCGCTTGCTTGGCCATCCAAAGGGAGGAGCGCTGGCGGTGATTGGTCACGTAGACCGAGCCTGGAGTTGCGGGTTTCTTTGGCCTGGAGTCGGACGGGAAATAGAAGTGTTTCAAAGCGCCATGAAACGGCTGATGGATGGGTATCCCGTTGGCTCTGCAACCGAATATTTCAATCAGCGCTATGCGGAACTGGCATCAGACCTGAGCTCGGAATTGGAAGATATCAAATTTGGCAAGTCGCCCGACGACCAGAAACTGGCCGGGATGTGGACAGAGAACAACGATGCGAGAAATTACGCTGTGCTGGGAGATCCGGCGGTGCGATTAGGTCGCCCCTAGCCCACCGTAAATCCTATGAAAAATAGTGACCATAATCCCCTATAGAATCAATCACATAAAAATCACCCACCCCCTCGCATGCCGAGATTAAGGAGCAGTGGGCCGATGCCGGGTTTAAAGCCAGAAATCAGCCCGGCGCTGCTGGCCGAGGGCTTTTCTATAAAAAGGGTTCCCCAAAAGGAAACCTCCTTGGCGAAGTGCGGTCCAAGATTTCAGCTGGCGATCTGGCCAGCGCCGATCCCATTACCGACGAGTTCTGCCGCGTTAAAGGCCCGAACGCGGAATGCGCCAACGCCGTAGCTTGGCTCGCGCGCGGAGCCTTAATGATGGGGAATCGCGAACAAGCGCGGCTCTATCTTGAACGCGCTCGGAAAATGACCAGCGATCTCGTCAAGAAGATCCGCCCGGAAGATGATTACGACCTCGGCATTGCGATCGGCACGGTGATCGAGGTGGATGCCAAACTTCTGGCCTCGCAAGGGGCTACCGCCAAAGCCGTCGCTCTCCTGCAAGCGGAGCTGAATCACTGGCAGTTGTGGGATATAAAAGCGCGCGTGCAGAAAAACCTGAATTTGCTAACTCTGGAAGGGAAACCAGCTCCGGTATTGGGGCAGGAGATAAAAGGCAAACCAGCTTTGCTATTTCTGTGGGGACATTGGTGCAGTGATTGTACCGGTGAGGCGCCGGTGATCGCGCGAATCCGGCAGCGATACGCTCCCAAAGGCCTTGTCGTTTTAGCGCCTACTCGCCGGCGCGGAATCGTTGGCGATAAGAATGCCACTCCCCCCGAGGAGGACGCCGAAATTGAACACGTTTGGAAGAAGTCGTATCCAGGTCTCGAGGGCGTTTCTCATCCGGCCGATCAAGCCGCAATGCTTGCCTATGGTGTCAGTTCCACGCCGACACTGGTTCTGATTGACCGCGAGGGCATCGTTCGCCTGTACTGTCCATTTCGATTGAGCGAATCCGCGCTTGCGCGCCGAATTGATGCACTGTTTCGATAGCCCAGAGAATAAAGCTTGACTGACTTCCTCACCCGTCAAAGCCACCCGCCCATACGCAATCGTAGCCGTCGATCTACAAAGGGAGGAAACCCAGTCGGTCCGTCCACTCCTCCGCCTCGGTTGCAACCCATACCAACAGTAACTCTTCAATTGCCTCGCCAATGTCGATGGCCTGGGATATCACGATTAGCCCCGGCGTGGATCTCGTTTCCCGAAACTTCGCGAAGTGCAGAGGCATAGTCTTTCGATCATGGGAAACAAGAATGCGGCCCAAATTCGCGGCGACGGTCAATACCTTCGGGTCTGGGATTCCGATAACGCCACCGTCCATGGCGCTCAGAAAATTCAGCGACGGTTCCCTTCGCCGCAATCCCGTAACGATCTTGTGATTGAAATCAGCGTCCGCCAGGAACCGCGGTCTCATGCATTTGGAGTCTTACTCATTCGGCGAGCTTCGGCAATCTTTGCCGATAGCGCCGGATGTCCTTGACGCGATTCCTGGCGCAACACATCAAACTCACGTCTCCCATCTGCCAAGTGCTCGTCCACGCTCTCCCGATTTGCCATGTAGAAAGCGAGTGCGCCAAAGATATCTTCCAAACGCAACGCCGGAAAAGAGTCGGCTATTCCCTCGGGGGTTTCGCCCCTCAGAAAGGCATAAACGACAGAGTCAAGTGAGACGCGGGTATCTTTGATGAAATATCCGCCATCGCGTTGTTCTACGTACTCTTTGCTCACCGGCGACCTGACTCTAGTATATAAGGCCAGCGTCGTCTGGAAGCTGCTTTAGAACATCCCCTTCAGCCAGTCACAAGCTTACGCCTTTTCTTCACAAATTATTTTCTCCAATCCTGTCAACCATTTGCAGCCGATCTCCAGCGTTCCATCGCTCACCGATGTTCGGAATGACGGGGTCCCCATGCTACTGTCAATGCAGAAAATAGCCCAGCGCGAGCACCCCTCGCCGCTGGGCTTTTCTATTTCATAGGAGTTCTCAAATGAAACTTCGCAACCGCACAGAACGCCGCGCTGCCGAGCGCTTCGCCAAGAAAGCCGCTGCCAAGCAGGCAAAACTTGAACAACAACAACAACAGCAGCAACAGTTCAACCCGTCCGTCATGACCGCCGCCTCTGCCGCAGCGTCACCTGCTCCGAACGTCGATTTCGCCGAGCCCGAATCCCGTCCCGTCTCCGACGCCCAGTTCGCCGCCAATCGCGCCAACGCCCAGAAATCCTGCGGCCCGGTCACATCCGAAGGCAAAGCCCGCAGCTCCATGAACGCCCTCAAAACCGGCCTCACTGGCCAAACCGTCGTCCTGCCCTCCGATGACATCGCCGCCTATGAAAAGCACATCGAGCGTCACCTCACCCGCTACACACCCGTTGGCGAAGAAGAAGAAAGTCTCGTCCAATCCATCGCCGATACCGCCTGGCGTCTCCTCCGCATCGCACCCCTGGAAGCAGCCATTTATGCCATCGGTCGCCTCGAAAACCCCGATCTCTTCCCCGAGGAAAAAAATCCCCTTACCCGCGAAGCCCTTATCCGCGGCAAAATCTTCCTCCTCTATCGCCGCGATCTCTCAAACCTCGCCCTCCAGGAGCGACGCCTCCGTAACCAGCAGAAGTCCGATATTGAAACACTCGCCGCCCTTCAAAAGGATCGCCGCGCCCAACAAACGCCCCAAGACGACATTCAAAACAAAATGGGCCACGCCGTCCGCAACTTCCACATCTCGCGCGAACTCAAGCAACCCTTCAGCCCGCCCAAGTTTGGCTTCGAATTTTCACTTGATGAAGTCGAGTTCTGCTACAACGCATTTATGGGCGCTATCGAATCCGGTGAACCCGGCGAACCCGACTTCAAAGCCCTCCTGGCCGAATTCCGCAAATACCAAAGGGAGTACAAAGCCGCCTAATCGTTCTGCGCCGTATTCCAAAACCCGTAGAGCGGGCATTTTTGCTGGCGTGCCGCCTCTCCAGGCACACCAAGGCGCGAAGCGCCCAACCCACCATACCCTACGTGTCTCCAACCAAGCGACTTAAAGTAAAACCATGCTCCATCTCCTACTCTTCCTAACCCCCGAGTTCATCTACACCGACGCCCCATTTCCATCAGCCCACGCCTCCACCATCGTCGAACTCAAAAACGGCGATCTCCTCTCCGCGTGGTTCGGTGGCTCCTCCGAAGGCGCTCCCGATGTCGCCATCTGGCTCTCCCGCCGCTCGCACAACACTTGGTCCACGCCCGCCGAAATCGTTCGCGAACCCAACATCGCCACCTATAACCCCGTCCTCTTCCACTCCGCCGATGGCAAACTCTGGCTCTATTACAAATTCGGCCCTCACCCCGATGTTTGGACCGCAGGTCGCCGCTTCAGCACCGACGACGGGCAGACCTGGTCTCCCATCGAACACCTCCCCGCAGGCCTCTATGGCCCCATCCGCGCTAAGCCGCTTGTCCTGGGAAACGGCGCCATCGTCAGTGGCACATCTGTTGAAAGCTATCACTCTTGGGCCGCTTGGATCGAACGCAGTACCGATAATGGCGAAACTTGGTCGCGCATCGGCCCCATCGCCGCACCCACGCCCGCAAACCCTGTCACTCAGAACTACGGCATCATTCAACCCTCCGTCGTTCGTCTCAAAAGCGGTGTGCTCCGTTTTTACGCCCGTTCCACCCCGCAAATCGCCAAAATCTGCGTCTCCGATTCCACAGACGCCGGCCTCCACTGGTCCCCTGTCCACGCCCTCGACCTCCCAAATCCAAACTCGGGTATCGATGCCGTTTCTCTTCGCGATGGCCGCGTCGTCCTGATTTTCAACAACACTTCGAAAGGCCGCACTCCCCTCAACCTCGCCGTCAGCACCGATGGCGAACACTTCCGCGTCTTCGAAACTCTCGAGAGCGATCCCGGCGAATACTCATACCCGTCTATGATTCAAGGCCGAAGTGGCGATCTCGACGCTACTTACACTTGGAATCGCAAACGCATCCGCTTTGTCCAAATCCCGCTAGCGTCCATCCCCGAACATTGATACGCTATCCAAAACATGCTCCGCACCATCACCCTGATTGCACTCGCCGTTGCCGCTTCTGCCCAAATTCCGCCGCAGGATAGTCGCAACACCAATACGCCCAATACCGATACCAAGGCCGCTCTTCCGGAATTTCACAGTCTTCAGGATTGGGAACAGCGCAAAGCCCAACTTCGCGAACAAATTCTGACCGCGGCCGGCCTCTATCCCCTGCCCCCGCATCCCGTGCCGCACGCCGAAATTTTCGGCCGCCTCGACCGCGATGGCTACACCATCGAAAAGGTCTTGATCGAAACCCTACCCGGCTATTATCTCGGCGGCAATCTCTATCGGCCCAAGAACTCCGCCGCCAAACACCCCGGCATCTTGAACGCCCACGGCCATTGGACGTATGGCCGTCTCGAAAACAGCGAAAACTTTTCCGGTCCCCTCCTCGGCATCAACCTCGCGCGCCAAGGCTACGTCGTCTTCGCCTATGACATGGTCGGTTATAACGACACTCTCCAAACCCCCCACAAATTCGGCTCTCCGAAAGAGCAGTTGTATTCCTTCGGCCCGCTCCAACTCCAGCTCTGGAATTCCATCCGCGCTCTCGATTTCATCTCTTCCCTGCCCGATGTCGATCCCTCCAAACTCGGCATCACCGGCGCTTCCGGCGGTGGCACCCAAACCTTCTTACTCGCCGCTGTCGATGATCGCCTCAGCTTCGCCGCGCCCGTCAACATGGTTTCCGCCATCATGCAAGGTGGCGACTTCTGCGAAAACGCCCCCGGCCTCCGCATTGGCACCAACAATGTCGAAATCGCCGCCATGTTCGCACCCAAGCCCATGCTGCTGGTTTCCGCCACCGGCGATTGGACCAAGAATGTCCCCCACGAAGAGTTCCCAGCCATTCAACGCATCTACGATCTTTACGGCAAACGCGACAACGTCTCAGTCATTCAAATCGATGCGCCTCACAACTACAACCAACTCAGCCGCGAGGGCGTCTATCGCTTCTTCGCGAAACAGATCCTTGGTCGCTCCGATGCCGGCTCTATTACTGAACCCGAGCTGCCGGTCGAATACTTGCAAGACATGCTGGCCCTCGCCAATCGCACTTTGCCCGCTAATGCTGCTAGCTATGATCAGATCTTTAAAGAGTGGCAGTCTCTCGGAGGTAACGCCCCGCTTCAACTGACACTTCATTCGGAATGGCCGGCACAGGTTGTCAGTGAGAAGACCGCTACTGGCATCGTTCTAAGTCGCCTCTCCGTGGGTGACCGCATCCCCGCCGTCCTCATCGAAGGTCATGGCTCACCCGTTCTCGTCGTCGATCCCAACGGTTCTGAGTCCGCCCGTCACACCCCGGAAATCGCTGAACTCATAAAACAAAAACATCGCATTTTGTTAATCGACGCCTTCCAAACCGGCAGCGCCGTCGCCCCGCGCGACCGTTCTCACGAACACTTCCTCACCTTCAACTTGAGTGACGACGCTTGCCGGGTCCAGGATATCCTCACCGCCCTCTCCTATCTCTCCCAATCCAACAACACTCAGTCGATCGAACTGATCGGCCTCGGCAACGCTGCCATCTGGACCAAATACGCCGCCTCTGTTGCGCCCATCCACATTGAACTCCACGCCGATCTCTCCAACTTCCACGGCACTGATGACGATTTCCTCCGCGCCTTCAATGTCCCCGGCATAAAGAGAACAGAACCCCAACCGTGAGGTTGGGGAGGGGCGCTTTGGCGCCCCATGCCTTCTAGTTCCCATTCCCCTGAATCAAATCCGACGCCACCGGCGTGAGCGTCCCGAACAGCCCGTTGTTCTCGTTATTCGGCCCGGCGGTAAAATACAGCACTGTGCTGCTTCCCGCTTTGCCGTTATTTCCAACGCTCAGTCCCCACAGCCCATCAATCCAAATCGGCTTTCCTGTCGAATCCTCAAACAGGCTCACGAACCGCCCGGTCAGTAAGTCGTACGAAGCAATCTGCCCGCTGCCGAAGTTACCAACCAGCAGTGTGTGACTCAAAGGCCCGAAGTCTCCCGGTGCTTCCACCAAACCCCAAGGCCCATTCAGCCAGTTGCCATGCTCGTATTCGCGAATCAGTTTTCCCGTCGCAGTGAACGCCGCCACGAATCCGAGTCCCGGCCCGTCCACCTCATCGTGCTTGGCGGCATCTTGCTTTGCGAAGGTCACGAACAAATTCCCTCCAATGTTCTGAATGTTGAACGGCGCAAACCCGTCTCTCTCGCAATGGTCAATGCTGAATGCTCTCTCATCCCAGCTCATAGTCTTCACATAATGGAAATTGGTATCCAGTACATCCACCACGCCATTGCCAAAGTCGGCCGCGTAGAGATAGGTTGTGCCGTCCACCGTCGCCAAAGCCAAGCCTTTATAGACGCCATGCTGCTTCGACGCTACCTGCGTCGCAACGGCTCCACCGTTCCACGCTAAAATCGTACCGGCTTCCGTCGCAAACATAAACGCCGCAGGTTTGCCGTTCAAAGCAAACTCAGTCGTGCCGTTGAACACAGTTCCGGTCGGGCCTCCCGGAACACTCACCACCAGCGGCACTATGCTCCCATCCGAGGCGTAAAGCGTGCTCAAATTCGATCCGTTATCCGAAAGCCACCACGGGCTTCCTGACGATCGGCTCATGCCCCAGGGGTTAACCAGGTTGCCGTCCTTGATCGTCCCGTCCACGCCCGTGTCGGACGTGAGATTCGTCTGTGTGAAATGTTGCGCCTCCGCCGGCATGCCACAGCAAACAGCTAGCGCGCAAATCAACAGGGTGTGCGCTCCCAAGTATGTCTTCATGAATTGCTCCTTCGCTAGCTAACGTAGCTGAGTTTGGAGCTTCAGAAAGAGGGGAAGGCCTGTCTTTACACAATGTTTACTGTTTAGTCTCAGTTGTAAAACATCTGTGAAGGCCGTCCATTCCCTTCCCCATTACCCACAGTGGCGCCAGCGCAACCAACGGACTAAGGCCGGCTATCGCGATCGCTGGTCCAAAGTGTTTTGCCGGCCCGATGATCCAACCCGTAATCCAAGGCGCCGTGATCCCGCCAATTTGCGAAGCCGTGTTGAGAAATCCTATGACTCGCGCCACTTTATCTTTAGGAGCGACGTTCTGTGCCACTGTCCAGAAGTTCGAACTCACCACCCCGAACGAACAGACCGAGAAAAACAGAACCCCAATCCCCGGCAGCCAGTTGAGCAACACTAAAGCCGCCGAGCCGATCGACCCTGCCGCCACAAACGCCAGGCGCACTCGAAACAGTGACGTCGCTTTCTTCAATAGCCGGTCCGCCGCCAACCCGGCGAGAAGACTGACCACAGCCATCGCCGCCAGCGCCGCGGAAAGCATCCGTCCCATTCCGAGAGTCGTGTACCCGCGCGCTACAGTCAAGTAAGCCGGCGCCCAAGTCAGAACGAAATACCAATAGTAAGAAGCCAGCATGATAAACGCCGCCATCGCCCACAGCGTCGGTTGCCGCAAGATCAATCCCCAATCGAAAGGTACTGCCCTCTTTTCCTCTCGCTCGACATTCGGCGCTACCCACAGCCACGCCGGCACCCAGATCAGCGCCGCCAAACCCGTAATCGCGAACATCGCCCGCCATCCGAGGTGCACCAGCAGCGTCGACCCTACCAATAGACTCAGCGACGGTCCCAGCGCCTGTCCTCCGATGTAGATCGCCGTCGGGACTCCATTCTCATCTGCCGCAAAACTCGCCCGGATCGCCGCCAGACTCGCCACAGGTCCCACTGTCTCGGCCAATCCTAATACCATCCGCGAAGCAAAGATATCTCCCGATCCCCGCGCCAGCGCAATACTCGCCGAAGCTAACGACCAGATCACAAACGCCGCTGCATATCCTCCACGCACTCCAAACCGGTCGACAATCGCGCCCGCTGGAATTTGAAACACCGCATAAGTCCAGAAGAAAGCGGAAAGCAATAACCCCATCACCTTCGGTTCCAGATGCAGCGATTGCGCAATCGTCTCATTGGCTACGCTCAAGTTCCCACGGTCCACATAGCTGACCAGAATCCCCAAGAACACAAACGCCAGAACAAGCCAGCGTCTTCGGCTCATACCCGCACGCCGTTCTTAAAGATATGCACAATCCCTTGCGGATCTCGTTTCGGCTCGTCATACGTGGCGGGACTGTTGATCTGGGCCGGATCGAACACCACGATATCCGCCACATTACCCGCTCGCAACACACCCCGGTCACTCAGATTCAATCGTGCCGCTGGCTTCCCGGTGCTCTTATGCACCGCCTCGCTCAACGATAGCCATTGCCTCTCGCGCACCAGTTTGCCCAGCAACTCCGGATAGGTTCCATAGAGCCGCGGATGCGCCTTACCTCGCACATAGAACCCATCCGTAATTACCGAACACAGCGGATGCGTAATCAACTGCCGCAAGTTCTCCTCGCTCTGATTGAACGACACGATATTCACCGCCGCGTGTTCCTCCACCAGCAGATCCATCGCACACGTCTCACCATCCACTCCGCGTAACGTTGCAATCTCCCCCACCGTCTTACCGACAAGCAGTTCGTTGCCCGCCGTCGCTACTGACGAAACGGTTACATCCCCCCAGTAGCGCGGCGCGGCTTTCATCTCGTCCCAAATCTTCTTTCTGGTTTCCGCGTCACTGAGTCGTTTGATCAGCGCCGCATTCCCGCCATCCAGCGTCCATTGCGGCAAACACTGCGTCAACACAGTGCTGCCGCATTGATACGGATAGATATCGAATTCGACGTCAACTCCGCGCAAGTGGGCCGCTTCAATCGCATCAAGCGCTGGCATCTGTCGCTTCCAGTTATCTCGTCCCGCTGCCTGTAGATGCGATATTTGCAACCGGCAACCAGTCCTCTCGGCGAGCGAGACTTGCTCCTGGGTCGCCTCAATCAACCCATTTGCGTAGCTGCGCATATGTGTCGCATAGAGCTTCCCTCGTTTCGCCACCACTTTGCACAGATGTTCCAGTTCCGGTGCCTGTGCGCTCGATCCCGGCGCGTACATCAGACCAGTTGAAAAGCCCACACACCCGGCTGCTAACGAGTCATCCAGGATCCCAACCATTCGATCCAGTTGTGCCTGGGTCGGAGTTCCTTGCCCTGGCCCACAAACCGCGATGCGTAAAGCCCCATGTCCGATGAGAGAAAGTGCCCGCTCGCCTAACTCTTTGATATAGCCGGCTGCCGTCGCCCATCCCCAGCCATCGTCGCTGCGACCCAGAATGCCCGCGCCGAATTCGCGCAAAGCCGCCGGATCACTGTAAGGAAAGGGCGAGAAGCCGCAATTGCCCACTACCTCAAGCGTTACGCCCTGCTTGAGTTTCTCGGGCCGGTCTTCGAGCACCTGCAGATCGGAGTGACTGTGAATATCGATAAACCCCGGCGCGACTACCAAACCCGAGCAATCGATCGTCTCGCATTCGATCTCGCCGCCCGGTGACATATCGGCAATACGGAGCCCATCGAGCAACATTGACCCGTCGCGCGCAGGCGCGCCCGTTCCATCAATGATCGTCGCATTCTTAAGTAGCAGCATTTCGCACCTTGATGGATAGAATAGCCTCATGCTTACCGGCGACCCCGTCGTCTCGCCTTCGGGCGTCCCGCCAAAGACAGTTGCCGGGCACTTCCGCTGGTTCATCTGCGGCCTGTTGTTCTATGCCACCACGGTCAACTACATGGACCGGGTCGTCATGGGCATCCTCAAGCCCACCATCGCCAAAGAGTTGCACTGGACGGAAACGGATTACGGCCAACTCACCGCGGTCTTCCAATTCGGCTACGCTCTTATGCTGCCTATCGCCGGCCGCCTCATTGATTGGCTGGGCCTCCGTTTCGGCTACGCGCTCGCTGTCCTCGTTTGGGGCCTTTCATCCATCTGCCACACCTTTGCCGGCAATCTCTTTCAATTCAGCCTCGCGCGCCTCGGCTTAGGCTTAGGCGAAGCGGCGAACTTCCCCGCGGCCATCAAAGCCGTGGCCGATTGGTTCCCGCGCAAAGAGCGCGCCTTAGCTACCGGCATCTTCAATAGCGGCACCAACGTCGGAGCATTGATTGCGCCGCTCATCGTCCCCATCGTCGTTGCCAAGTTCGGCTGGCATTCAGCCTTCTTAGTAACCGGCTCGTTCAGCCTTTCGTGGATCGTCTTTTGGCTGATCTTCTATCGCGAACCCGAAGTTCATCCGCGCGTCTCTCCCGCCGAACTTGCTTTGATCCGCTCCGACTCGACACAAGAGGAAGTTGTCAAAATCCCGTATCTCCAGTTATTGCGTAAGCGCGCCGCATGGGCGTTCCTTATCGGCAAGTTCTTCACCGATCCCGTCTGGTGGTTCTACCTCTTCTGGATTCCCGGCTTCCTGGCAACCAACTATCAAGTCGACCTGCAACACATCGGCCCGCCACTTGTCGTCATCTATCTCGCAGCCGACGTTGGCTCCGTCCTCGGGGGTTGGCTCTCCTCGCGCTTGTTGAAGCATGGTTGGGACCTTACGCGTGCCCGCATGACAACCATGCTTATTTTCTGCACGAGCGTTCTGGCCGTCGCATTTGTCCCTTACTTTGCGGGCAACCTCTGGGCTACCGTTGCGCTGATCGGCATTGCGGCCGGCTCTCATCAAGGTTGGTCGGCCAATCTCTTCACGTTGACCTCCGATTGTTTCCCCCGCAAGGCGGTTGGTTCCGTCGTTGGCCTTGGCGGGCTTGGTGGCGCTGTGGGCGGCATGTTGGTACAACCGGCCATCGGCAAATGGCTCGACCTGTCTCATCACGCTTATGCGCCGCTGTTCTTCATTGCGGGTGGCACGTATCTCTTTACCCTACTGCTGATCCACCTGATCCTGCCCCGGTTTGCACAGGAAAGCTTCTAATCGAGGTGAAACACTTCTTCTAGCGGCCGCATCGCCTCGTCGGGACGGCCGCCGAAGAAATCGGCCATCTCTTTCTGCCAGCGCGCATTCACTTCCAGCGCGGCCATGCCTTTGAGAGCTTTATCGAAGTCAGCCGTCTCGACGTAGCCGATCAGCATGCCGTCCGGCCGCAGAAACAGCGAATAGTTCCCCCAACCGGTTTCCCGCAAAGCCGCTTGCATCTCCGGCCAAACGTGCTTGTGGCGTTCTTTATATTCGTCCAGCCGCTCTGGCTTTACCTGCAGAACGAAGCAAACGCGTTGCATGGTCCGTTAACGCAGGAAAGCTTCGTGCAGCCCGCCGTCCACCGGAATGATATGCCCGGTCGTCTTGGCCGCTTCATCGCCCGCAAGCCAGACAATCGCCGCCGCGCAATCTTGCGGAAGAATCGGCCGCCTTGTCAGGGTTCTCTGCGCGTAAAAGTCGGCCAGCTTGTTGCGCAGTTCCTCAGTCGATTCGCTATCGGAGAAGGCGATCTTGTACTTCTGCAGCGAACCAATCACACGGTCGCGCGGGAACATGGTCGATCCCGCTACCACTGTTGCCGGCGCAATCCCGTTGACTCGCACCAGCGGCGACAGCCCAATCGCGAGTTCATGAATCAAATGATTGAGCGCTGTCTTGCTGACGTCATACGCTTCGCTACCGTGCTTGGAAACTATTGCATTTGCCGAACTGGTCAGCACAATCGCCGCCGGCAGATTCTGATCTTTCAGCACCCAACCGCACTCACGCGCCAGCAGGAAGTTTCCGGTCACGTTCACCAGGAACGTCTTGCTCCACTGGGCTTCGGTCAGTTGCCCATCAGCGCCCGCCACCGGGAAGATCGCTGCCGTATTGATAATCGCGTCAATGCCGCCAAATTCCAACACAGCCGCTTTGGCCGCTTTGGCAACGCTTTCGGCTGAAGAGATATCAACGGTGGTTGTCGCCACCTGATCGGCGGAAGAAACCTTGGCCGCTTCAGCGGCGACGTCTTTGATCGCCTGCTCGTTCATATCGGCGATCACAACGTGCGCGCCTTTGCGCGCCAGCAGCAAAACTACTTCGCGGCCGATACCGCTGCCGCCGCCCACTACCACCACAATCTTGCGGCTAAACTCCGCTTCCGGCGGCATTCTTTGCAACTTGGCTTCTTCTAGCGCCCAATACTCAATTCTGAACGCTTCCGACCTTGGCAGCGCCACATAATTCTGAAAACTCTTAAACTCCTGCGATTGTTCGGCGCGCTTCGCTTGCGGGTACGGATGCGGCACTTCGCCTTCTGCCAATGCATTCGCACCAGACATCACATGAATAGCGTTGATGAAGAACTCGGTAGTAATCCGCGCTTCCTTCTTGTTCTTGCCGAAGCCAAACAAGCCTAAGCCCGGGATGATGACGACGGATGGATTCGAATCACGGAGCTTCGGCGAATCCGGAATTGCATTCGCCTGATAATACTTCCCATACTCGCCCCGATAAGCGGTGGCCGTCTCCGCAATCTTTTTCTTGAGAACATCGATGCCTTCATCGGCCTTCCAATCGACATACATTGGGCAGATGCGGGTCCGCAGGAAATGATCCGGACAGCTTGTTCCAAGGTCACCGAGTGATTTGGCCCATTTCGAACCGGCAAACGCCAGCGCGTCTTCGTGATCGGCAAAATGCGCAATCACCCGCTTGTTCGAGGAAACAATCCCGCGCAAAGATGGCAGAACGGCGACCGCCACTTCCTTGCGATTCGGCAACTCCGCGTATTGGACTCCGCCGAACAACGGCGTCTTGTTCTGCTTTTCGACAATAAATTCGCCCATCTGGTCGATGGTTTGCACGCTGTTCAGGTAGCACTCGCGTTGCGTATTGCCCCACGTGAACAAGCCATGGCTCCCAAGCAGCACGCCGTCACAGCCAGGGTTATCGGCCACTGCCTTCTGCAGCATCAATCCCAGTTCAAATCCAGGCCGCTGCCAGGGCAACCAGACAATCTTGCGCCCGAATTGTTTGTTGAACGCATCCAGCTTGGCTTTGCCGTTGGCACTCGCTGCGAGCGCGATGGCCCAATCCGGATGCAAGTGATCCACATGCGCGAAGGGCAGGAAAGCGTGCAGCGGCGTGTCGATCGACGCCGCAACCTTATTCTCCCCAAAAGCGGATAGCGGATAGAAGCGCACCATATCGTCTTCGCTCGCCTCGCCTTTGTAAAGCGCTTTGAGGCTTTCCAACTTGTCCAAATAGAGCAGGGCGAAGCCAGATTCTTTGATCGACCCGAGATCGCCGCCGCTTCCTTTCACCGCCAAAACCTTCACGGGCTTGCCAGTAAACGGATCGGGCAAATCGATCTTCGAACTCGTATTGCCGCCGCCAAAGTTGGTGATGCGCAGATCGGCGCCTAACAAATTCGAACGGTAGCGCAACAGCGCCAGTTGATCTTTTTCCAAACCGGCAGCTTTCGAATCATCCCAAAGATCCTTTAAGTAGCGAAGAGTAGCAGTAGCTGGCATAACTTTCAGATTATATTTCCTTACGCGTAGGAACCGGCGCTCGCCATGTTGCGCGCGCCCCTTTCCCGCGCCACGCGTTCCAAGTAACCGCTCTGGCGGAACGCTTGTTGCGGGTCTTCCGGCAAGCCTTTAGATTTGCGCCATTCTCGAATAGCGGGCCTGACATCGCTCGAAAACGCATCCTGCAAGCAGCCTTCGGCTTGCACGATATCCATGTTCTTCTGTGCCGCCGTCAAACGCTCGTAATCTACTAAAGACGCTTTGGCGAACAATTCCTGGGCCATCATGACGGTTTGAATCATGGCCTCGATCTTGCCCTTCACATTGTGACTTTGATCGATCATGTAGGCGATGTCGGCGCGCTGGCCGGTTTCCCATTCGTACAACAAAATTTCGTTGAAGATGCGAAATACCTGATACGGATCAATAGAGCCGAGCGTTAGGTCGTCGTCCGCGTAGCGGCGGTCATTAAAATGAAATCCGCCCAGCATCTCTTCCGCGAGCAGCCAGGCGACAATCTGTTCGATGTTTTGCGAAAGATAGTGATGCCCGGTATCAACCAGCACTTTAGCTTTCGGCCCCGCTTTGCGAGCTAAGAGTAAAGCCATGCCCCAATCGGCGATATCCGTGTGATAGAAGGCCGGCTCAAAGGGTTTGTACTCGACCAAAATGCGTTGGTCGGGCGCCAGTGCGGCGTGCGTTTGCTGTAGGCATTCCTCAAACCACTTCTTCCGCTGGCGAATATTTGCGCTGCCCGGATAATTCGACCCGTCGGCAAACCAGTATGAAATATCCCGGCTTTTCAATTCGCTGGCAATTTCAATGCTTTCTTTCGAATGCACAAGAGCTTGGGCGCGGGCTTGAGCATCGGGATTACCGAATGATCCGAACTTATAGATTTGATCTTGAAACAGATTCGGATTGATCGAGCCCGGCCGGATGCCGTACTTATCGGCCAGCGCTTTCACCTCGCTCACGCTCTTGACACCATCGGGTAAGTCCCAAAGCACGTGCAGAGCCACGGTCGGGCAAACACCCGTAAGCGAATGAACCAGGCCCGCGTCACTGAACTTCTCTTCAATCGTGCTCGCTGCAGCAGCTTGCAGAAATTTGCCGAACCTCGTGCCGGTATTCGCAAAGCCCCACGAAGGGATCTCAATGCGGAGACTATCCAGCGCTTTAAAAACTGTGTCTTTCATTGGCCGACTCCTATGTTATGTCAAGCAACCAGAATCACGTCAAGGGTACGAGGGCCATGGACCCCTTTGACGCGAATCATCTCAATATCCGCCGTCGCTGACGGTCCCGCAATTGTAGTAATCGGAAGCGTTGCGAAAGCCTCCATTTGCCGGATTGCTTCCGGCACCGTCTCCACCACTTGCTGAGCAAATACAACGCAAAGATGATAGTCCGGAATCAAGCTCAACGCGCGGCGCGCCTCGCCGGCACTATGGCGAAGGACAATAGAACCTGTGGATGCGATCGTCAAAGCGCAATCTGTCAGTACACCCTCGCTCGCGTCCACTTCCTGATAGTTCGGACCTTCGCTAAAAAACTGGAACCCGTCAGGGAGCCAAGGGCGAGGCATATCTCGCGGGATCAGCAACGATTTTTTGTCGCGAGATTGCATCGCGTGCGCCACTGCAGAGGCTATCTGCCCGTCTTTGGTGTAAAAGACAGTCGCGCCGTAATCCTGCAGCCGATCGACCAACAGCCCAAGCCGCGACTCGATTGGCATGGATCCCTGGCGAATGTAATTGCGTGGGATTGTCCGATAATCGGCTTCCCGGTTCTCAGACGAACCACCGGTTGCATCCCGTATCCGCTCAAGAATTTCGTCGCGCGCCGAACTCATGCTTTCTCCCGCTTGGCCCACCACTCTCGAAACAATTCAGTGGGCATGGCCGGCAAATCCCGGACGCCGGTCCAAGCGTCTAAACCGAACGGGAGCTGACTGATCACCCCATTCTTGACGAACGGCTTTTGCGCAATGCGCCCCAAGGTACGCAGCCGCTCCAAACGTTCTGGATTTCCTAACGCGAAAGCGGCAGCTTTCATAGCCAGTTTCTCTTCTAATGGCGCATCGCCTCGTTCCACTACCTTGCCGCGGAGGTGAATCAAAATTTCCGGGATATTGATCTTTACCGGACAGACTTCATAACAAGCGCCGCACAACGACGAAGCGTAAGGTAGCGTTTGCGAATGCTCCATGGATTGTAATTGCGGCGTCAGGATGGCGCCAATCGGACCCGCGTAGACGGAGCCATAAGCATGACCGCCGGTTTGCCGGTAAACGGGACAGGCATTCAGACACGCCCCGCAGCGGATGCAATCAAGCGTTTCGCGACTTTCACGATCCGCCAAGACCTTCGTACGTCCGTTATCAAGCAAAACGACGTGAAACTCCTGTGGTCCATCGTCGGGCGTGACACCGGTCCAGACGGAATTGTAGGGATTCATCCGCTCGCCCGTTGCCGAGCGCGGCAAGGTTTGCAGAAAGACTTCGAGATCTTGAAAGCGGGGAATGATCTTTTCGATTCCCACCAATGTAATCAGCACTCGCGGCAACGAAATGCACATGCGCCCATTGCCTTCCGATTCCACAACACACACAGAACCCGTCTCGGCCACGGCGAAATTGGCGCCACTGATCGCCACCGGAACGCGCAGGAACTTTTCGCGCAAATAGGCACGGGCAGCCGCAGCCAAATCCTCGGGTTTATCGCTGAGCTCAGTCAAGCCCATTTTCTTGAGGAAGATCTGGCGAATCTCCGCGCGATTGCGATGGAGAGCGGGAACTACGATATGAGACGGCTTGTCTTCTCCCAGTTGGACGATCAAATCGGCCAAATCCGTCTCAAACGGCGTAATGCCGGCCTTTTCGAAGGCCACGTTTAATCGAATCTCGTCGGAAGTCATCGTCTTCACCTTGATGACCTCGGTCGCCTGCTCCTGCTTCACTAAACCAACGATGATGTTATTCGCTTCATCGGCATCGCGCGCCCAATGTACTTTCCCGCCGGCGGCTGTACAGTTCTTTTCAAACTGTTCCAAATAAAAGTCCAGATGGCGCATGGTGTGCTGCTTGATTTCGTGCCCGCTGTCGCGCAGGTCCTGCCAATCGGGCATCTCGTCAACAACTTTCGCGCGCTTCTTGCGAATCACTCCAGTTGCGCGCTTGACGTTGTAGCGCAGTTGGGTGTTGTTGACCAGCGCCTTCGCGGCGGTTTGAAATTTCGGTGCATCGGCCGCCTCGCCAACGTAATTACTCATGGAATTTCACTCCCGAGCCTTCCCGCGAGGCGAGAATTTCCGCCAAATGCAGCACTCGCATTCCCGACCGCTGGCGGCTCAGAGCCCCGCCAATGTGCATGAGACAAGAATTATCCACTGCCGCGCAGATCTCGGCCCCGGAATTCAGCAGACACCGCACTTTATCGGAAAGCATGGCTGCTGAAACATCGGCGTTCTTCACCGCAAATGTGCCGCCGAAACCGCAACACTCTTGCGCGTCGGGCAAATCTACCAACGTCAAGCCGCGCACTCCACCCAATAGCCGGCTCGGCCGGTCGCCCAAGTGCAAAGAACGCTGCGAATGGCAGGATGGGTGGAGCGCAACACTGTGCGGAAAAAAGGCTCCCACGTCGGTAACTCCCAGATGATCCACTAAGAGTTCCGTAAATTCGAAAATGCGCGGCAGAAGTTCCTTCACAGAACGTTTGAGTGACGCATCGCCACTGGCGTCGGCCATCTTCGGATAATGGTCGCGAATCATCGCCACGCAAGACGATGATGGGATACAGATCGCTTCAGCGTCAGCATACATCTCCAGGAAGTGATGCATCATGGGCAGCGCTTCTTTTTGATAGCCCGTGTTGTAATGCATCTGCCCGCAGCATGTTTGCGCCTGGCGAAACTCAACCTGCTGGCCCAAGCTTTCTAAAACGGAAACCACGGCCTTCCCGGTTTGCGGGAAAAACGTGTCGTTGTAACAAGTGATGAAAAGTGAGATACGCAAGCTTCTACCTAAGGCGCAATGATAAGAGTGGCCGTATTGGAAGCTCCGGCGTAAGTGCTGGTGATGTTGACGGTTGTGTTCGTGCCAACGGCTGAAGTAGTGACATTGAAATTCGCGAAAGCTAACCCTGCCGCGATTGTTACGCTGGCAGGCACAGTGGCGACGCTCGGAGTATCGCTCGAAAGTTGTATGGTTGCGCCGCCAATAGGGGCATTGCCATTCAGCGCTAGCTGCGCCGGCAGCGTTCCGCCGCCTACAAACGGGTTGAGAGTGAAGTTCACCCCGGAGAGAAGCGGATAAATTGAAATCGTATTGGCAGCAGTGATGGAACCGGAGGCCGCCGTGAGCTGTACGTCAGATTCCGCAGTTACGGCGCTTGTCGTGGTTAAGAAAGAGCTACTGCTTGAACCGGCAGGAATCGTCACAGTTGACGGGAACGTCAATCCGGATGAATTGGCGGTGAGATTCAAAGTCAAACCACCCGCGGGCGCCGGAGAGGCTAGCGAGATAGTCACGCCAACGGGGATACCGCCCACATAATCGCGAAAAGTATTTTGAGTCAAGAAAACCGACATTGCATTGGGAGAATAAGTGACGTTAAACGGCGCGACTCCACCGGGAAAAGGCTGATAGAGCGGATCTCCCACATTCAAAATCATCCATTTCAGCCAGCGTGTGTTGCGAAGAAATGCGTCACCCACATTCGCGCCCTGGAGCAAGCTCAGGATAACCGCAGGACGCGGGATACCTTCCAAGTAAGGCTCTGCCATGGCGCCTGATGTTACGGCGACTCCATTCGCAATCGCATTGGCTCCCCAATAGACGCCGCCTCTTGGGTCATTGAGCGCGGAGCTATCTAAATCCCAGCCGATGGAGCCCTTGTCCCAGGAGAAAGCAGGGTAATAAACGTTCAAGTTATACCAGCCGGAGTAAAGGCCCGTGTTGAAGCAATCCGGTGAGGGTGAGACGCCAAACGACGTCACTAAGCTGTCAGTCACTACATTGAACTTATTGGCGGTAGTGAGCAGGCCAGCAGCTCGATATAGATCCCAGTTGCCAGTGCCGTAAGCGTTATCGGCTTGGCCGAGGGTCGGCAAAACAGTCATATCAATGCAGGCGTTCGGCGGAGACCCAGAGACTTGACTGATGGGTAAGCCGCCCGCCGCGGTGGCAGCCATCACGGAATCCACTTGCGCTTCGGCGACAGCGGCAGTGGCTCCGTCGAGCCGCCACACGCCGTAAAGGAGCTGCGCTTGGGTTGTATTTCGATACGCAGCCAAACTCTGAAACGGGATAAAGCCATTGCCTTGGCTTTGGCTTTCCGCGTAATAGCGATGCACCGCCGGCGGTATGGTGAAGAATTGCGTTGCGTACTGATCCCAGATGTCCGAAAGGTATGAATCGATGGAATAGCTCATCGTTTCCGCCACATTTTCCACAACGTAGGGGCGCAGATAAGCCAGCACAATGTACAAAATATTTTGCGTTCCCACTGTGTTCAAACAAGTGCGAATGGGTTCACGCAGCAGAGTCACATATTCCGCAAAGGTCAAAGTTGTCGTTTCGGGAACCGAAACCGAACACAGATTCGCGCTCGGGATACCGCGCGCAGTCTGATAATGCGTTGCGACCGCCGCTGAATTTGAGTCTGACGGGTTATAAACCAAAAGAACTCTTGACGCCAATGAGCTTTGAGCCAAGCCCGGTTGTACGAAGGCAACAGCCAGGGCCGCCAGAATTCCTGTGAATTTCAATACCCGCATCATCGCCTACTGACTATGCTACTCTGCTTCCTCAATCCATAAAAACCGGCTCGATATGACGCGCAAATAAATTTCCGGTCACATTCTTGGCAATGGTGGGTTCAAACTGCTCGAGCAGACTCAGATACCGCGGGCCCATCTTCGCCGCCACTTTAAATCCGACGTGCAGCAATTGGCGCACATCGCTGTTGAATTCCGGATTTTGCTGCACGTGCCGCAAAGCCTTTTGATACTGCCCGGAACTCCAGTTTGCCACGGCTTTGGGCGCCGGCAGTTTGGCTACATCAATGCTGATCACCGCCGCGTAAGGCGCACAAAGCGCCTCGCGCTGGTCGTAGGCCTGCGCATAGATCTCTTTAGCGAGCGCGAGGCCTTCGCCACCCGCTTCCGCCAGACCGATCAATTCCTCCAGCCAGGTTGTTCCGGCCGTCTTCAAGTGGACACCGGCATCGAACTTCTTCAACGCTTCGCGCATGGGCCGGTAAATTGAAAATTTATCGCTACCGGAATGCACGCTGAGCTTCAGGTTCGCAGGCAATGGATATCTTTTGACGGCAAAGGCGATGGTGGCGAGATCGTCTGAAAATTCCTGGCTGAATTGAGCAAGGTCGCCCTGGTAATCAACGCCTTTATTAAACCGCCCGGTGAATTTCGGAGCGATGGTTTGAATGGGAATACCCTCGTCGGCGATTGCGATCAGAATGATCAGCAGTTCGGCCGGCGTTTGCGGGTTGTCGGTCTCATCCATCGACACTTCCGGAATAAAACGACCGTTGCCTTTGCGCTCTTCAATTTTGCGATAAATGCGGCCTGCTTCTTTCACCGCCACTAAGTACTTGGCAACAGTTCGTTCCACGAAGCCCCGATCTAAGCGCGGTGCTTGCGCGATGCCCGGAATTTGGATTTCGCCTTCCAGTTCGGGATGCCGTTTGACGAAGGCTTCGATATCGGCCGCTGCGGCAGGTTTCGCTATCCAATCCGCTACGTCGATGGTGTAGAAATCGCTGGCGGCGAGGAAGCGGTCGACGGTATCGAAATTGATGTGATCGGCATCGACGTGGTAGGGCAGCGTCCAACTGGCTTGCGCCACCGCTTTATCGGCTGCTGCGCGCACGCTGGCAGGTTCAGAACCGATGATATTGTGCTCGCGATTTGATTTATTCCAGACGGGCACAATAGTTACACCTTGTTTTCCCGCTAACTGGCAGGCTTGCAGTTGAGCACTGGCTTGGTGGGCAAAACGGTCGCCAACGCCCAGAGAGTTTTTACTAAGAATAAGAGATTCAGACATGATTCGTAAATTCAAATTTCGGTCTTGGAAAAGGTCAGACTCGGATTTGAGCCTCCAAAAAAGCGGCGATCGAGCGAGTTAACGCTCGTGGATACTCGGTCTTCGCCATTGCGAGAGCCTGCGTTCGGGCTAAGCGCCGCCCGGCCACTCGGAACACCTGAAACAAACGCGGTTTGGGCCGCAGGGCGAATTCGGGCAACATCGAATACCCGAATCCCGATTCCACCAGCCGTTTAATCGCTTCCGTATCATCGGCTTCCATAACCACTTCCGGCGAAACGTTGAGACTCAGCGAAAAAGCCTTCGATCATAGAACGAATGTTGCTGCGTTTGGGATAGAGCAGGAACTGCGCCGTTCCCACTTCTTCGGGTGAAATGCGGCCGACGCGCCAATCCGTTTGTTCGCGCGACGGCTTGATAATCAGCAATTCTTCTTCAAACAAAGGCAGCAGCGTGAGTTGGTCGTTATTGAAAGGCAGGGAGATCAAACCCAAATCGAAACGCCGGTCCAATAGCCCCGCAACAATTTCCTCCGTAGGCAACACCGTCACCTCAACGTGCGTGTTCGGATACTCCTTGCGCAGCGCCCGCAACGGTTTGCCCAGGCGATGGATAAGAGTCGTCGCTCCCGTGGCGAAATGAAATGGCAGGCGATCGGTGGACGGATCGTTAGCGAACTCCTGACGAATTTCGCGCATTTGGCGGACCAAAGAGCGTCCATGTTCCGCCAAGCGCAGACCCGCAGCGGTAGGAACCAACTGCCGGCCTTGCCGTACGAACAGCTCCGTATTGAGTTGTGCGGCCAGATTCTGTAATTGCAAACTGATGGCTCCGGGCGAAAGGTGCATGCGCTCCGCCGCTTTGGTGACGCTTTTCAAATCAATCACCGCAACCAGCAGTTCCATTTGGCGGATGTCCATACGGGGTTTTGTTCAATGATGCTCGTCGAGTAGCTTCCCATTTACTGTAACCCCGCTGAACCGGACATCTTCCACATTCTCAAAATGCGTCCCTTCGGCGCAGTTTGCGAAATCACAATTGCCGATCGTCACGCCGCTGACCGGTGAATTTTTGTAACCCCGCATGAAAATCGCATGCTTGCTTTTCCGGCTTGTGACTTGCGCCACTTGGATATTCGCCACATGCGGCAGGAATGGGCCGCCTTCGCCTTCTTGATAGTAGTAATCCACTTCGATCACAGTTTCCTTCACTTCGCCCACGGTCACATTTTGGAAACCGATATTTTCAATAACGCCCCCGCGGAAGGAATTCGTTTTGATGCGCAGCGCGCGCTCCAGATTTGGACTGCTCATGCGGCAATTCTGAGTGAGGATATTGCGAATGCCGCCCGAAACTTCGCTACCAATGGAAACGCCGCCGTGGCCATCGCGCATTTCACAATTCCGAATCAGCACGTTCTGACACGCGGCGTTGACTCTCCGTCCATCGCGATTACGCCCGGATTTGACGGCAATGCAATCATCCCCGGTGCTGAATCTGCAGTCGGAAATCAATACAGAATCGCAGCTTTCGGGATCGCAGCCATCGTTATTTGGCCCATGCGAATCAATATCGATATTGCGCACGATCACATTCCGGCAGAGAACAGGATTGATCTCCCACATGGGAGACTGAACGACGCGAAAACCTTCAAGCAAGACATTCGTGCAGCGGTAGGGCTGGATGAAGTTCGGACGCAAGTAATGGCCTGCGCCGAACAGACGTTGAGATACAGGCACATCTTTGTCTCCCATTTCGGTCAAGCGATTTCGGTCGTCTTCCTGATTCGGCGCGCCGCCCACCCAGCCGCCGCGCTCTTTCCCGGCCCACGGCCACCAGTGGTTCGGACCTGCCTGACCATCTAAAAGCCCTTTACCCGTGATTGCGATATTCGTTTTTTCAAAAGCGTAGATGAAAGGCGAGTAGTTCATGCACTCCGTTCCTTCGAAACGCGTAAACACGGCGGGCAAGTAGGCGCTGGGGTCGGTAGTGAACGCCAACGTGGAGCCCTCTTCGAGATGCAAATTTACGTTGTTTTCGAGGTGGATGGCGCCGGTTAGGAAGCGTCCTTTCGGAACCACCACTCGTCCGCCTCCCGAGTGAGTACAAGCGCGAATCGCACCGGCCAGCGCTTGAGTCGCGAGTTTCTCACTGTTGCCGACGGCGCCAAAATCAGTGATGGCAAACGTTCGTTCCGGGAAAACAGGCGCTTGCACACGGGCGAGAATAGCGTTTGCGGTGAGTTCACTTTCGTCTGCAAAAGCGGGCTCCCTCCGGCCAATTGCTGCAAGAAGAAGACTACGGGCTAACAGGGCACGGCGCGTCACATCTCTCACTATAGGTGCGGGCGGTCACAAGACGAAAGCAATGTTTAGGGAAACGCAAGCTTTCCTTTAGTTTTTGTTGTTGATCCGGCTGTAGGGCACGCCATAACATAGTCGCTTGGCACGTCCATGAACCAAACTCTCGAAGAAACGCTCTCAAAGCAGAAGCTCCTTCCCGTTGTGGAAGAGGAACTCAGCAAGCTGCCGATTATCGATATCCACACCCATTTGTACAAACCGTCGCTGGGCGCCGTTGGGCTGTGGGGCATTGACGAGTTGCTTACCTATCACTACCTGGAAGCCGAGTTGTTCCGCTCAAACGACATCGCTCCGGAAAAATATTGGACGCTTTCCAAGCGCGAACAGGCAGACTTGATTTGGCAGACGCTGTTTGTTGAAAATGCGCCTTTATCGGAAGCAACCCGCGGTGTGATCGCTGTCCTGAATGCTTTTCACCTGCCCACCGAGAGAGCGAATCTGAACGAAGCGCGAAAATTCTTCGCAGCGCAGACGCTTGAATCTCACATTGCCAACGTCTTTAAGTTGGCCGGGATCAGCGAAGCGGTGATGACCAACGATCCCCTGGATCCAGCCGAGGCCTCGCTGTGGAAAAACTCCGAGCCGCACAAAATGTTCCACGCCGTTCTGCGGCTCGACCGAGTGCTTGAAAAATGGCCGGAGCATTGGCGCAAACTGCAAGCCGAGGGCTACAAAGTGGAGGAAAATCTGACTTCCACAACCATAGCGGAAGTGCGCCGCTTCCTGGCTGATTGGTCGAAGACCATGCAGCCTGTCTACATGGCGGTTTCGCTGGCAGACGACTTCGCGTTTCCCGAGCAATCTGTGCGGGCGCAACTCTTGAAGGAAGCGGTATTGCCGGCTTGCCGCGAATTCAATATCCCGCTTTCTTTGATGATTGGTGTACGGCGTCAAGTCAACCCGGCGATCCGGCTGGCCGGCGATGGCGCAGGCAAAGCAGATTTGCGCGCGCTTGAATATTTGTGCCGCGAGTTCCCGCAGAATCGTTTCCTGGCCAGCCTGCTGAGCCGCGAAAATCAGCATGAGCTTTGTGTTTACGCGCGCAAATTCGCGAACCTGATGCCGTTCGGCTGTTGGTGGTTTCTCAACAATCCTTCGATTGTGGAAGAAATCACGCGTGAGCGTATTGAAATGCTCGGCATGTCTTTTATCCCGCAGCACTCCGATGCGCGGGTGCTTGAGCAGGTGATTTACAAGTGGCGCAATACGCGTCGCACCATGACGCCAATTTTGGCAAATAGTTATGCCACTCTGCTCGAAGACGGCCGCGGCGTGACGCGGGCGCAGATACGGCAGGATTTGGAGCGTTTGTTCCGCAAGAATTTTGAAAAGTTTTGCTCGGTGCGCTAAGGGATGGCAGAGCATCTGCACAAGCCGAAAGATCCGTGTGGACTGGCGCTGGTATTAACGCATGGCGCCGGAGCGAATGCCAATGCTGCGTTACTGGTGAAAGTGGCCGACGCCTTCGCGGAAGCAGGCTTCTTTGTTCTTCGCTACGACCTGCCGTTTCGCCAGCGAAAGCCCTTTGGCCCTCCGCATCCTTCAACCGCACAACAAGACCGCGACGGGCTGCGCGAAGCGGTCGAACGAATGAAAGAGCACGCAGCGCGAATTTGCCTAGGCGGCCATTCATACGGCGGCCGCCAAGCCAGCATGCTGGCAGCGGAAACCCCGGGCTTGGTGCAAGGTTTACTATTGCTTTCGTATCCGCTGCATCCGCCGAACAAGCCAGAGCAGGCGCGCACTTCTCATTTCGCGCAACTCAAGACGCCTACACTCTTTGTTCACGGGACGAAAGACGGTTTCGGATCCGAAGAAGAAATGAACAACGCGATCGGTTTAATCCCTGGACGTAGGCGGCTTGAGGTTATTTCCGGCGCCGGTCACGATCTGAAAAAAGGAGCGTTCGATCTCAAAGAGCGAATCGTCAAACCGTTTCTCGACTTGATTCACTAAAACTGATCGAGCATCTTCCGTTCCACCTGGACGATGCCGGCCGGCAATGCGGCGTAACCGAGCGCTGCTGCTTGTCGTTGCCCCGCGCCCAACATCCAAACGAAAAAATCTTTGAGAGCTTGCCGCTTCGCGTCGTCAGCGACGTGAGCCGGCACAACAAACCAGGTGAGCGAGACGATCGGATACGCGCCGGTAGCTTGGCTATTAAGAAGGGAAAGCCGCAAGTCGTCCGTCGTGCCGTCAATCGTTACCGCGTTCACTGCGCGTTCGACACTCTCAAGATCCGCCTGCACAAAATGGCCTTGTGGATTCTGGACTCGACCAAAACTCAAGTGGTTCTGCAGCGCATAGATGAACTCGACATAGCCGATAGATCCGCCTAATTCTTTCACCAACCCAGCTACACCTGAATTGCCGGAAGCGCCGCGCCCGCATGGCCACCTGGGCTCGGAGGCGGCGCCGATCTGCGCCTTCCACTCGGCATCAGTTTCGGAAAGAAAATCTGTCCAGGCGTAACTGGTACCGCTCCCATCCGACCGGTGCACGACAACGATATCGAGGTCCGGCAGAGAGAGTCGCGGATTGAGTTTCTTGAGAAGCGGGTCGTTCCACTTTTTGATCTTGCCCTGGTAAATGCCCGCGAGTGCTTCGGGTGTGAAAGAAAGGTCGCTGGGGAAGCCGGGAAGATTGACAATGGGCACAACCGCGCCCACGACAGAGGGGAAGAAGAGGAACTTGCTGCGCGAATCGGGCGCAACTTCTGCAAGGATTTTCGGATTGTCAGAGGCGCCGAAATCAACCTCTCCGCTAAGCAGCTTGCGAACACCGGCTTCGGAACCGATGGCTTCGTAAGCCAGCGCAACGCCAGGAGTGCGCAACTGGAAATTGGCAAACCATTTCTGATAAATCGGCGCCGGAAACGTCGCGCCCGCTCCTTTTAGTTCCACGGCGGATTGCGCAGGGGCGACCAGCGCGTAAATCAGCAACAGCGTGACTGGAGAAAAAAGCGCGCGCATAGGATTCAGTTTGACGACGATTTGATTGCGGCAGCCAGGCGTTTGGCAATACCGCTTGCCAAAGTTTTGGCAATATTTTCCGAGCCCGATTTCGGCGTTTCGAGATAAGACCATAGGGTTTCGCCACGAGTGTCTTTTAATTCAACCGAAAGATATCCCGAGTAAACCGGCGTGCCATTCGAAGGCGAACGGCCCGACCGCGGATTTAGGCTAAAATAGCCCTTGACCCAAATTTCACCGGTTCCGGAGAGAACGGCGTCGGCGAGCGATCGCTCTGAAACCACCGCGATGGACGTTTGTTTGCGAATCTGCGCGATGAGATCTTGCCGCAGTGTTTTCGAACCATCTTTGAGAGAGAACGGTTCTATATAGATGCGTTTGACATCCGCAACTTCATCCCGCGCCGCTTGCTGCGCGGCTAACACACAACTCGCCCACAGGGCCCAAGACATGGTGCGAACAGCAGCGCGAGAACGGATCAATTCTTCATGTTGACAGCGTTTTGAGCGGCGGGCAACGGTGAGTTCGTTACAAAGCCATGAATTGTGGGGCTAGCGGTCGATAACGCATTGACCCCACCTCGCGCGCCGTTGAAAAATGAAGGTTGCGCTTTTGGAGATTCATTCTGTGGGCAATCTTTTTCTGCTTGCCGTGCTTTGGACAAGAAAGTTTGAATCCGCCGGTATCCACAAATACTGACGACGCATTTTGGGACCGCTTCTGGATTTCGATTCAGGGAAATTTCATTCGCCAGCAGCAACCTTCCTTTTCCGCCCAGTACTCGGGCCCCAATAGTTTCGATAGCAATAAAGAGCACGCAACCTCACGCGTTGAAACGCTCTATCTGGGATTTCAAATGACGAAGAATTTGGAGATTCTTTGCGACGTCGAGAGTGCAGGCGGCGCCGGGCTCAGCAACGCATTGGGCATTGCCGGATTTACCAATGTGGATGTGGTGAGAAATCCAACGCTGGGCGAAGATCCGTACATTGCACGGGTGATGCTGCACTACACCATACCGCTGACCCACGAAACTACGGAAGCAACGCGTAATCCCTTGGCTCTTTCGTCAACCGTTGCGACACGGCGGCTTGAGTTGCGCCTCGGCAAAATGAGCACGGTGGATTTCTTCGATTTGAATTCGGTGGGAAGCGACAGCCATTTGCAGTTCATGAACTGGGCGGTTGTGAACAACGGTGCTTACGACTACGCGGCCGACACGCGCGGCTATACATACGGGCTTGTGGCCGAGTATTACGACAAAAATTGGGCGGCCCGCTTTGGCGAGATGCTCATGCCCACCGTAGCCAACGGAATCAAGCTCGATTGGGACCTGGCGCGCGCGCGCGCAGAAAATTTCGAAGGCGAGTATCACACATCGCTGGTCAAGAATCGCGGTACTGTTTTGCGCGGGCTGGCGTTTGTGAATCATGCCAACATGGGCAACTACCGCGAAGCCATTGACGGCTATCTTTCCGGAACAAACACAACTCCGGATATAACCCTCTATCGAAAACAAGGGCGAGTGAAATACGGTTTCGGCCTGAACGTCGAGCAAGACATCACGCCAACGACGATTCGCGCTTATGGCAGGTTGGGTTGGAACGATGGGCGAAATGAGTCGTTTGCCTATACAGAGATCGACCAGACAGCCCAAATCGGGAGTTATGTGATTGGGAAACGTTGGCATCGCCCGCAGGACAAAATCGGCACCGCCTTTGTTGCAAACGGAATTTCGGCCGACCACCGGCGTTATTTAATGCTTGGCGGATTGGGCTTCCTGCTGGGCGATGGCGGCCTGAACTATGGCCTGGAAAAGATTTTCGAGACCTATTACACGGCACACGTTTGGCGTGGGACCTACGTTGCGCTTGACTATCAGCATGTGGCCAATCCCGGATACAACAAAGACCGCGGCCCTGCCGACGTGATCAGTTTTCGAATTCACTTTGAGGATGCGGTTCCGTTCGATAAGTTCGGAACAAGCCTCCATTGATCGCTTATTCTTGCCGGAGCGCCAACAGCGGATCAAGCGCCATGGCGCGACGCGCTGGAATGTAGATCGAAATCAATGCCACCGCGATCAAGCTCAGCGCTACCGCGATGAAGCTGACTGGGTCGTACGTCTGGATGCCGAAGAGCAGACTTTTGAGAACTTTCGTCGCGACCAAAGCGAGGCCTACTCCGCCGAAGACACCTAAAATCGCCGGTGTCATTCCCTGCCGCAAGACCAGGCGGAACAAATCGCCCTTCCCTGCCCCGAGCGCCATCCGCACGCCCAGTTCGGACGTTTGCTGTTCAACCGAATACGACATCAAACCGTAGATTCCGATGGCCGCTAGTAGCAAGGCCACTGCGGCGAAGATCGAAAGCAGCAGCATGTTGAAGTTCTGTTGCGCGGTTCTGTCACTCAGCACTTGTTGCATGGAGAGCACACGCGAAATGGACATCTGGCCGTCAACCGCTTGCATCTCTTTGAGAATCGCCGCGCTTAATGTTTTGGCATCGAGATTGGACCGAACCGCCCAGGACAGAGGTATCGCAGAATTTGCGAGCGCGGTCAGGCCGTCTTGTTGTTGGCTCATCGGCACATACATCACGGGAACATTGTCATCGGCCGCACCCGTTTCGCGAACGTTGCCGACGATCCCGACGATTTCTCGCGGTTGATCTTCCAGCGGGCCCAAGCCCTTGGCAAGCGTAATCACCTGGCCAATCGGATCTTCCTTGGGCCAATACTTCTTTGCCAGCGCTCGATTGATGACCACCACTTTTGCCGAGTTAAAGCTATCGCGCTCGCTGAAGATACGGCCGGTTTCAACGGGAATCTTGAAGGTTGCGAAATATTCTGGTGAAATGGAACGCCACTGTTCGTCACCGTTGAACTGGTCGCCCGATTTGGGGGGCTTGCCGGCAATATTCAAGGGCATATCGATTTCGTTAGTCATTGGCAGAACCAGCGATATGGCGGCGGACTGGACACCTGGAATCGCCTGAATCCGGCGCAGAGCTTGGGTGGTGAAGTTGTCTACTTTCTGCGTCGTGGCGTAGCGATCTCCCGCCAGCGAGGTTTGCATGGTAAGAATGTGGTGCGGGTCGATACCCGAATTGACATTGCTCAATCCCACAAAGCTGCGAATCAGCAGAGCGGCGGAAATCAAAAGCAACACCGCCAAACCCATCTCTGAGCCAACAATCAGTTTTCGAAGCAACCCATGACGTTTGGCGCCAGTGGATGATCGGCCGGCCGCGTCTTTCAACGTGGACGCGATGTTCGGATTCGAAATTTGCAATGCCGGCAGGAGGCCAAACAAGATGCCCGTAAGAATTGAAAGCAACAGCGTGAACAGAGCGATGCGCCAATCGATCATTGCAAAGATGCTTTGCAACTGAGCGGCATCACCCAACCGCGGGATTTCTACCGGTTCGAGCAAAAGAAGCGCGCGCACGCCAATGCCTCCGAGAAACAGGCCGAGGACGCCGCCTACACCAGCGAGCAGAAGACTTTCTGTGAGCAATTGCCGGATCACACGGCCGCGCGAAGCACCCAACGCGGCACGAATGGAAAGTTCGCGTTGCCGGGCTGCGGCTCGGGCTAACAGCAGGTTCGCCACATTGGCGCAGGCGATCAACAAAACGACCACGACCGCGCCCAACAGAATCAGGAGGGCCAGGCGCACATCGCGCACTTTGGCTTGCGCCATGGGAACCACAGCGACGCTTTCGGTTTTGTCCATCCATTTCGGATTGCCGCGGCGAAACACTTCGCCGGCCAGTTTCATTTGCGCGCGCGCTTGCTCGATTGTGACGCCGTCTTTTAAGCGCGCGGCGACTTGCAGGTAGTGGCCCTGGTTGTTACTGTTCGGATCGGCTTGAATCGGAATCCAGATTTCCGCTGCCGGGTCCGCGACGAACTTCGGCGGCATCACGCCGATCACCGGATACTGCTCGCCATTGAGGGTTATGGTGCGCGTCAGAATGTTTCGGTCGCGTGAAAAATGGGTCTCCCAGAGATGATCGCTGATGATCGCTGCTTTGGGTCCGCGCGGAAGATCTTCGTCTTGGGAGAAAGTCCGTCCCATCACGGGGCCGACGCCGAACACTTTGAAGTAATCCGCCGAAACGTGAATGCCTTTGACCTGTTCCGGACGATCGGACGTGCTGATATTGAGACCTGGGCCCTCTTGATCGTAAATCGCCATGGCGGAAAACGCCGTTTGATTGGCGCGCCACGTCATATATTTCGGTATCGAGTTGGAGAATCCTTGACCTTGTGGATATTGGCGGCCCAGTTCGACGATTTTTTCAGATTGCGGATAAGGGAGCGGTTGGAGAAGAACTTTGTCGACGACGCTGAAAATCCCAGTATTCGCGCCAATGCCCAACGCAAGCGCCGCTACGGCGACGATTGTAAAACCGGGATCTTTGATGAGCAGCCGGGTGGCTTGCCGGATGTCGGCGAGAAAAGTCTCCATAGAGCGGATTACGCTTCAGAGCAATGCAAAGTTCCAGATTCTCGGGTTCAGCAACTCCACACAACTTTGCGATCAGACCAGCGAAGCACAGATCTAGTCCATTCGGGTTAACTTGGAGATAACGGTTCAGTTTAGTGCGAAGAAGATTCGAACGTGATTTTCGATTCCGTCTCGAACTTGCGGTATTCGGTGAATGAGATTTTGTTGAGAGTGTTCCGCCTGCCCGTATCAAGCAGGACAGTCGCGCTTACCGGCAGGACATACGTTTTGCCGCTAATCGTAATCGTCCCGTAGTCAATCTTCGTCACCAGCGACTTGGTATCAAGCGTTGGCGGCATGTCGAAGGGCGCGCTGGTAATTCGCCACAAGTCGCCGGTTGCAGGGTCTGTATAAAGCGAGCCTCGAAACGGAACCATGGCGTACAAGCCGTCGGCTTCGAGTTTAAGATTGGAATGAGCGGGGCCGATCACATAATCGAACACGGCCAAGCGCCGCCCGCTGATCGTTTCCCAATGGCTCCATGAAATCTGAGCCGCGCTCTTCGAATCGATAATCTCGTTCAGCAAGTTGCCAAATTCGCCGCTGGTCTCAAGCGGCCGATTCACCCAGCGGTCCGCTGGGATAGCTTTCCCGTTCACCAGCTCGACCTTTATGTCCTCTTTGCCTTGATTAAAGATCAGGCGCGCTGTGAGTGTTTCGCCGCGCTTCCAATGCTCCGGCTTTTTGCCCGATTCGAACTGTTCGGTGACCCGATTACAGACAAAGTTGGGAAGCGTTCGCAAATACCGGGTGGCCGATTGCCGCAACCTGTCCAGCATTTCCTGCTGTTCCGCGTCGGTCGGAGCATTGCCGCTCTGCGCAAAGGCAGAGGCGCTCGGCAATACCAAACATAAGAAAAGGAAGATTCGCACGGCAACAGGGCTCGGTATTTGTTGTATCACGAAGCCTACCCTAGTCCTACGCCCGCCCTCTGGCGAAGGCCGGTACTGGTAACAGAATTGGAACCTTAGTGGGGCTCCAAGGCTTGAGACTAGGAGGCTTTAAGAATGAAACTGGGCATATGGATTCACTACAAAACATCATTGCGTTACAAGAGGCTTGGCAACGCGCCGTCAACGATCATGCTGCATTCCTCCGCGATGCGCGCGGAGCAAGATTAACTGCTCAGGAAGTACATAAGCGCGGCCGGTTCCACCTGCTGCGTATTGACGCCGCCTTTTCTAAACTCAAGGCCGCCGAAAAATTCGGCCGTGAAGTCAATTAGGCTTTCGCCATCAGCAAGCGGGACCAACCGCGCCTGAGATTCTCAATAATTCGAACTATTGATTCGCCGCCGGCGCTTTTCCCACATTCGCTACGTTAGTCTTATCGACAACGAATGTGCCGGTATCGACAAATGTTGGAATAGGCGCGAAGACGTTTCGATTCCAGTCGCCGGCCAACGGGCTCGGCGGATGGTGATGAATGTCATCAACTAGTTTTGTGCCGTAATAGGCCATCGTATAGGGCTTCTGCGCGATGGTCGCCGTGATCACGCCTTTGTTGATCCATTCGATCGTCTGCGGGTCGGTATCCATGGCAATGATCGGCACTTTCCCCGCCATGTTGGCGCGATTCACTACGTCTGCCACCGCCGGGCAAGCAATGGCTTCCAGGCAAATGAAAGCGTCAACCTTCGTCTTGCTGTCGATCAAGCTTTTCGTCTTGTCGAACGCGACATCGGAATTGCCGTTCATGTCGATCACTTGCGCGATGTTAATATCCTTGCCGAAAGCGGCCATATAGCCCTGCAGCCGGTCTTTCAAATTCAATTGTGAACCGATGGTATAAACCACTACGCTGCCCCTGCCATTCAGAAGCTTCGCTGCCAATTTGCCGCCGATCATACCCGCTTGGTAGTTATCGGTGCCGACAAAGAACAGCCGCTTCGAATCGGGCGCGTCGGCATCAATCGTGATCACCGGGATGTCTTGATCGAGGGCGGCATTGATATCCGGCGTAAGAATGCTCGCATCGGCGGCGGAGACCAGGATGCCGGAAGGCTTCAATGAAACCGCATGCTTAAAGGCGTCATGCTCGCCTTGCGGGTCGTGGCCGTCCGGCCCGAGCACGTTGAATTTCACCTTCATTTCGCTGGCGGCCTTCGCTATACCTTGCTGGGCCGCTTGCCAATAGGGAATCTTAGTGTTGTCCGCGACCAGAACGTAGTTCTCGTCAGGTGCATGCGCGTTTGAGGCGCAACTGCTCACCAAAAGCGAAAGCGCCGGAATGCCGGCGATTAGAATAGACCACTTGACCGTTCGCATTAGATATACCTATTGCGGGATCATATCACGGTGCCTGCTCCGGCCCTTACTCTGGGCGAAGTTCCAAAATATGACCGGGAACCTTCAGCGGATTCAGTTCCACATAGTTTTGCCGGCCCGTCCAGCTATAGCGCTCGCCAATAAGTAAGTCGTTCACTATGTAGCGTTGCCCTTCGCTTATACCGAAGCGGTCCAGCGGCAGATCAAGCATTCCAGACTGTGTGTGGTTCGGGTCGAGATTGATCACCATCAGCACAACGTTCTTGCCGTCGCCTGACCGCTTGCTGTAGCACAGTAAGTTGTCGTTGCTCACGGGGTGGAACATGATTCCCCAGTCGGTTTGCAGCGCCGGGTTATTCCGCCTGATCCGGTTCACCACCGCTATCAAACGCCGCAGGCTTTCCGGGCGGTCCAGATCCCACTCGCGAATCTGATATTTCTCGGAATTCAAGTATTCTTCGCTGCCTTGGCGCAACGGGCGGCTTTCGAGTAATTCAAATGCGGGTCCATAAATACCGTAATTGGCGCCCAGCGTCGAAGCCAGCAGAAAACGAATCATGAAAGCGGCGCGGTTCCCGCTTTGTAGAAACTCGGTGAGAATGTCGGGCGTATTCGGCCATTGATTCGCGCGGAAAAATTCACGCACCGGCGCAGTCGATAGTTCCGTCAGATACGCAGCCAGTTCTTGTTTACCCGTGCGCCACGGGAAATAGGTGTACGATTGCGTGAAGCCCAGCTTTGCCAGCCGGTACATCACCTTCGGGCGTGTAAAGGCTTCGGAAAGAAAAATCAATTCGGGCGATTCACGCTTCAACTCGGTTATGCACCATTCCCAAAACGGAAACGCTTTGGTGTGCGGATTATCAACGCGGAAGATTTTTACGCCTTGCTCAACCCAGTAGCTGAAAACGCTCTTCAGTTCCTGCCAAAGCTCAAACCACTTCGGCGTCTCAAATTCGAATGGATAAATATCCTGATATTTTTTCGGCGGATTCTCGGCATACTGAATGGTTCCGTCCGGCCGTTTCTTGAACCACTCTTCGCTTTCTTTGACGTAAGGATGATCGGGCGAAACCTGGAAAGCGATATCGAGTGCCACTTGAATCCCCACTGCTGCGGCGGCCTTCACCAGTTTGCGAAAATCTTCAACTGTGCCTAAATCGGAATGAATCGCTTTGTGGCCGCCGTCTTTGGCCCCAATCGCCCACGGGCTGCCCACGTCATCCCGCTCGGCAGTCACAGAGTTGTTCTTGCCTTTACGAAAATTCGAACCGATCGGGTGAATGGGCGGCAGATACAGCACGTCGAAGCCGAGTTCGACGATATAGGGCAGGAGCGCTTCTACGTCGGCGAAAGTTCCGTGCTGGTCGGCATTCGGAGAAGTGGAGCGCGGAAACAGCTCATACCAGGAACTGAAACGCGCCCGCACTGGATCGACCACGATTTCGGGCGTGCCTTCGTACTGAGTCGCAAATTGACGGTCGGGATAGCGCCGCATCATGTCGTTGAGCATGCTGTCCGTCGAAGTGGCACGCAGCCCTTCGGAACCACTCCCGGAATGCAGTAGCGCGGCTTTGGAGAGCAGCCACTGGCTATCGGGAGCCGTGGCCCGGCCTGCCGCCGCTTCAATTAAGTTGGCGCCGATCAGGTAATCCACGTTCGTATCGTTGTGGGCGCTAATCCGCTTGATTAGATCCCGCCGCCACGTCTCCCAGTGGTCCACCCAGCCAATGATCGTGAAACGCGCCCGGCCCAGCGCTGTCACAGGAAACGCGCCCGCCCAACGGTCGTTATCAAAGAACTGCATCGGGCTTTCCTGCCAGGTATTCGACCCCGGTTGCCAATACCGCACCACAGCCGCTACCGAGTCGTGGCCGTCGGTAAAAATGTCGGCCTCCACGCGCACTTCGTCGCCCAACGTGCGTTTGGCCGCAAAGCGGCCGCCATCAATTTCGGGGTAAACAGTTTCAATGACGACTCTTTGCCGTCCGTCTTTTTGAGGCTTTTGCATGGGATTGTTCGAAATCTATTATGCGCGCGAGGTCGCTTTCGTTTTCTCGATCAGAAAGCGATACAGCTCAATTGTTTGCGCCGCAATGCTGCGCCAGCTAAACGTCTCCTCCACCCGCTTGCGGCCGGCTTCGCCAAATTGGCGGCAGCGTGCTGGATCGGTCAACAGTTCTGAAAGTTTCGCCGCCAGGTCGCGCGCAAATTGTTCCGGTTGAGAAGCGAATCCCGTGGCATCTTGCGAAAACGGAATCAAATAGCCCGTCTGCCCATCAATCACCACTTCCTTAATTCCGCCAGTCGCACTCGCCACCACCGGCGCATGGCACGCCATCGCTTCCAGGTTGATAATGCCGAACGGTTCATATACGGATGGGCAACAGAAAACGCGCGCATGGCTGTAAAGTTGAATGGCGTCGCGTTTACTCACCATTTTTTCGATCCAAACAATCCGTGGATTGTGTTTGCGCGCCTCGTCCACTTTCTGGCGCATCTCCGTCGCAATTTCCGGCGTGTCCGGCGCGCCCGCGCACAGCACGATTTGGGTCGCGGCCGGCAAATATTGAATTGCGTCCACTAAGTGTGTGACGCCTTTCTGCCGGGTTATGCGACCCAGGAACATGACGTATGGAACCTTGGGGTCCACCCCATAAGTTTTGAGTGCACTGTCATCGGTCGTCTGCTGATACTCGTCCAAATCGATTCCGTTGTAAATCACATGCACCCGTTCCGGCCTGACTTCCGGATAGGCGCGCACCACGTCGTCTCTTGTGCCCTGCGACACCGCAATAATCGCGTCCGCATCCGTCACCGCGGTGCGCTCAATCCACGAACTCATGGCATAGCCGCTGCCCAGTTGTTCGGCTTTCCAGGCGCGCAGCGGCTCCAGGCTGTGTGTCGTCAGCACGAACGGCACGGAATACAGTTTCTTGGCCCAAAAGCCCGCCATCGCGGCATACCACGTATGCGTATGCACTACATCCACTCCTGCCAGGTCTTTAATCTGGGTCAAATTCAGGCTCAAGGTTTCAAGCGCCGCTTTAAACTTGCCGCTGGTGCCGTTGCTGATCTCAGACCACGGCTGCTCGCCAGTGACCTGTAAATGCCCAACTTCTGATTTCTGGTCGCCCCAACAATGCACTTCCACGTCAATCTTCTTGGCCAGTTCACGGCTCAAATACTCTACGTGTACACCTGCGCCGCCGTACACGTTGGGCGGATATTCACGAGTGAAAAGCGCGGCTCGCAAGGGACCTCCTGTCCATTGAAAAAGCTACCATGGAACAAGTTCCGCCCAGTTTCCGTAGGAGGATCAGAGACTTAAATGAAAACCAGTGCCGTTCTTTTCGTAATCGTAGTTGGGTCAATCACGCTCTCCAGTTGCAGCTTGGTAGGAGTCGCCACCGGCCCCACGCAAACCTATGACGTTCATGTGGGCGACACGGCTCAAGCCGAAAAGGCCAGCGTCGATCTCAACATTGGAGCCGGGCAGATCGTTGTCAATGGCGGCGCAAACAAAATGGTGGATGGCGTCATCACGTACAACGTCGCCGAATGGCGTCCGATTGTGAAAAACTCCACCGATGGACATGCGCTCACGGTCAACATCAAACAGCCCGACAACGTGACCGGCGGAAGCGGCGTTAAGTACGATTGGGATCTCAAACTCAATGACCACGTTCCTACCGATCTCAGCATCAACTGTGGCGCGGGCGAAGCGCGTTTGAATTTAGGAACTCTATCCCTTACCGGCCTTACCGTGAATATGGGCGCGGGGAAGTTGAAGTTGGATCTCAGTGGCCAACCGAGCAATGATTATTCGGCCAACGTTCGCGGCGGGGTCGGCGAAGCCGAAGTGCGCCTCCCCAGCGGCGTCGGCGTCTGGCTCGATGCTCACGGAGGAATTGGCGGTGTCGATGTCACTGGTCTCACCAAGCACGGCGATCACTGGGAAAACGATCTGTATGGCAAATCCAAGGTGACAGTCAAGGTATCAGTCGCGGCCGGCATCGGCAAAATCACCATAGCCGACTAACTGCCCGTATTGTCGGTTGCGGGCTCGACGAGAGATTCGACGTTTACTGAATAGACGGCGGACTTCCCGTCTTGGTCGCTCTGAAAATACACCCGCCGGGCATCCGCCGAAAACACCGGCAACACCGCGCTGGGCCGCGAAGCATGGTGCTGGCAAAGCGTCATTTCCCGCTTGGCCGAACGCAGAAGCAGCACAATATTCGGTTGCGCCTTGCTGCGGCTTGCGCCCACAAACACCGATGCATCGAAATTCGGCGCAAAACTCGCGAACTGGCTGGTAGGCGCCACGCACTGCTCTGGCTTGCCGTCCAACCCAACCGAGTGAATCTCACTCAAGATCACCTCATTTCGCGCCACTTCGCGCAAAAAGAGAATCGATTGTCCATCCGGTGACCAAAACGGATCGGAAACTTTGCCCTCCGCCAAGAGCATAGGTTTCGAATCGGCCGCCGCGCCCAGATACCAGAACTCCCGCTCATCCCGAGCAGCATCGCGCGTGTACAGGCATCCGCTCGTTGGCCCACCCGGCTGCGCGTGGCACGCCGTAGCTCCACTTGTGGCGTACAGCACATTCGTCTTGCCGCCCTCTTCCCAGCGCTGCAGTGTCCCGTCGGAAATAAAGAAGATCGAATCTCCTCCGGCCAAGCTGAAATTGCTCACGCCGCCATCGATAACTTTTTCAGCCTCGCGCCGTCTCTCGTCTTTCTTGCCCGCTTCCGCGCGCATCACGCGTCCGCCATCCAGAAAGTAAGCCCAGTGCTCCTTGGCGTCGAGACAAAGGGAATTGACCGTTAAATTCGCAGTATTGGCCAAATGCCGCACCGCTCCCGTGCGTAAATCAACTTGGAAAGGGGACAGCGCGCCGTTCCGGTCGGAGCAAAAAAGCAAGAACCGTTCTTTCACGGAAACAATGCGATTTTGGGCCGCTGGCAAATAGGCTGCACTTTTCAGGCTGGTGAGGCGAACGACGAACGTTTCTGTCGTGGGGTCGGAAAAGCGGACAAACTCGCCCACAGCCGGCAACCGGCTAGCCTTGGGGCTTCGGGAGGTTTGCGCCGCCAGCGCGGCCGGCAAAGTCGCGAGCATCGCGCGACGCGTGATGCTTCTGTTCACTAGTGAAGAGATGCCGAAGTTTCCGCTATGGTTGCGCTTAAAGCCCTAAATCGTTGTGGCTGTGGCCAGTGCTGGATGCAACTTCCCGCATGCCCAAATAATTGTACGGATTGACGGGTGTTCCACGCATCCGAATCTCATAGTGCAGATGCGGTCCCGTCACGCGCCCGGTTGCGCCGCTCAACGCGATTACTTCACCCCGGCGTACTTCCTGTCCAGGAACCACCAGGAATTGCGAAAGATGTCCGTAATACGTCTGCACGCCGCGTCCGTGGTCAACCACCACTAAGCGCCCATACCTCGACACCCACGTAGCCGTCTGCACCACGCCATCGGCAGTTACTTTTACCGGGGTACCGACACTGGCGGATAAATCCAGCCCCGCATGCACGGCGCTTTCGCCGGAAAATGGATCGCTACGCCGTCCGAAAGAACTGCGCACAACTCCGTTCACCGGCCAAATGCTCGGCTCAGATTTTTCCTTTGATTGGAATTGATAAGCGTAATGGTGGAAGATATGCGAAAAATTCGCCGCTTTTAGAATATTGAATTCCTGGATAGATTCTCTGATCGAGGCCGCCGAGTTGTCGTCCTCATCCATCGGCGTCAAATCGCTGCTGGTCGGCACCGTCAAACCGTAAGCGGCCGACACTGTTGCCGCCACGTTTTCCAGCTGGTTGATCGTGCGTTCGTTCTTAGCGCGGTCTTTCTCAAGAGCCTTGTTCCGAGCTCGCACTTCCTGAAAATCCTTCTCCAATTTCTCAATCTGAGTGGCTTTCCAAAGTACCTGTAAGTAGCTCGTAAACGAACCGGCGGCAATCAACAAAAGAACGAAAATGGAACCCGCAATCCAAACCAGTGATTTATAGCTGATTTTGATATGCCTGTCATGTTCATGTTCCGTCTCGTCAAGGTCGAGTACCAGGTGTTCGTGGTCCGTCATTCGTCTCCCTCAGAGGTCGCTAAGAGTAAGATTTCTGCCGCTCGCGGCGGTGCGTCAGTCCCCGAGAATTTCCTAAATTAATCTCTTCTTAATTTTTGAATTCGCCGAATTCTCAGACTAACGCGTCTATCCTACTGTGTCAACCTATTCCTCACACATATTCCCAGAAGAACTACGGGCCGTTTCAGGCGGCATCCGTTTTTCTGAACTGGCGTTACAAAAAACAGTATAGCCCAGATCGCCCCATGAATTCTGCTAATACTTCTAGTCCCGCAGTAAGGGGGACATAAAGCAAGTACCGCTAGTCACGCTTACCTCTCTACTATTCCGTTAAAGTCTTTTAAGTCTGCTTTTTGGTAACCGAGGGCTTAGGTGCACCAGTCTTGAGTTTCAGCGGTCCGAATGACCCAAGGAGAACTTTCAAAAATGAAAACACTAAAACTCATCCTGTGCGGATGTGTGGCCACCCTTACAATGCTGGCTGCCGACGTCAGCGGCAAATGGACAGCCGAGATGCCCGGCCGTGATGGCAACACTCAGACCATGACCATGAACTTCAAAGCGGATGGCAACGCACTATCCGGAACAGTCAGCGGCCGCCGTGGCGACTCGGAAATTTCTAATGGAAAAGTCGATGGCGACACAGTTTCGTTTGATGTTGTGCGCGAATTCAATGGCAATAAAGTCACCACACATTATGCGGGTAAACTCGATGGTGACACCATCCACTTCACCATCAAAATGGAAGGCGGCATGGGCGCTGGTCACGAGCGCCAACTCGATGCGAAACGCTCCGCAACCTAACGTTTTTCCAGGAAAAAACTCGTTTTTTTAAAAAACTAAAGTACTTGTTGCGGGAACGGAAGATCGATCTTTCGTTCCCGTTTTGATTTTCCGCAGTGCCCGCCAACTCTACCTTCCGTAGCCTGTTCGCGATAATCGAGAGCGTGGCACTCGAACGTGAACTGAAGTTGGCTTGTGAGTTGGCTCAAGAAGCGGGCGCTCTCGCCATCGAATATCAAAGACGCGGCGTTACGCCGGAAACCAAGGAAGACGAATCTCCGGTTACCGCTGCCGACAAGGCTTGCGAAAAGCTTATTGTTGAGCGCATCGCCAAAGAATTCCCGAATGATGGCGTTCTCGGCGAAGAAGGCGCTAATAAGATCAGCCGTAACGGGCGCAAGTGGATCGTCGATCCCATTGACGGCACCCGCGATTTTGTCCGCGGCATTCCCTTGTGGGCCGTGCTCATCGGCTTCGAACAAGATGGCGAAATCGTCGCCGGCGCTGCCAACTGTCCTGGGCAAAACCTGTTGCTATCCGCCAGCAAAGGTAACGGCACATGGCGTCAAAATGAACGGCAACACGTCTCCTCCATTGCCTCCGCGTCCGAAGCCGTCTTGTGCTTCAACGGCTTCAACAAAAAAGGTGTCAGTGGCATGGATGGCGTCCTGGCCTGGGTTGAGCCGTTTTGGGCTGTCCGCGGCCTGGGTGGCTCAATGGACGCAATGCTCATCGCGATGGGCAAGGCCGATCTCTGGATCGAACCCAACGCCAAACCTTGGGATTTCGCGCCGCTGAAAATTCTCGTTGAGGAAGCCGGAGGCCGTTTCGGAGCCTTCGACGGTTCCCGCTCTATCTACCAAGGCAATGGCTACGCATGCACACCCGGCGTTGAGTCTCATGTCCTGGAATTCTTAAAAACCACTCGCTGACGGTTTACCCTGTCAGGTATGCGTCTCTTCCTGCGCCTCGCTGTTCTTTCCACCATCCTCCGTTTGCCTTTGCCGGCCACCGACAACCTGCCGCCGGAAGACTACCAACACCTCGCGCGTGAAATTTTCAAGGAAATGGTGGAAAGCAAATCGGGCTTCTCTACTGGCTCCACTACGCCGATCGCCAACTCCGTTGCGGCTCGCCTCAAAGCCGAAGGCTTCCCCGATAGCGACATCTTCGTCGGTGGTGCCCGTGCCGAAAAAGCCAACATCGTCGTTCGCTATCACGGTACCGGCCCCGGAGCGCCCATTCTCTTGCTCGCCCACACCGACGTAGTCGAAGCGAAACGCGAGGATTGGACCACCGACCCTTTCGAGTTCATCGAGAAGGACGGCTATTTCTACGGCCGCGGCACCAGCGACGACAAAGCGCAAGCCGCCGTCTGGGTCGCCAATTTGATTCGTTACAAACGCGAAGGCTTCCGGCCCAACGGCGATTTGATCGTCGCCCTCACCGCCGACGAAGAAGGCGGTGGCCCCGCCAACGGCGTTGAATGGCTCTTGAAAAACAAGCGCGAATTGATTACTGCCGATTTCTGCTTCAACGAAGGCGGCCGTGGCGAAATGATCAACGGGAAACGCGTCGCCAATGATATTGGCTTAGCCGAAAAAACCTACGCCGATTTCCGCTTCGAAGTCCGCAATAAGGGCGGCCACAGTTCCCGCCCGGTCCCCGATAACGCTATCTATCATCTCGCCGGCGCTCTTTACCGCCTTTCGGCATTCACCTTCCCTCCCCAACTGAACGACGTGACGCGTCTCTACTTCCAGCAAATGTCGAAAATCGAAACAGGCCAGTTGGCCGACGATCTTGCTCAAGTCAGCCAAGGTTCAAAAGAAGCGATCGAACGAGTGTCCGCCGCCTCCCCAGGCATGAACTCCATGCTGCGCACTACCTGCGTGGCCACTCAACTCGAAGGCGGACATGCGCCGAATGCTTTGCCTCAACTGGCCGCGGCTAACGTCAACTGCCGCATCTTGCCGAATCACTCCATCGATGAAGTCACGAATACGCTGAAACAAGTGGTTGCCGATGACCAAGTGAAAATCACCATCGCGCAAGATGAAGGCGCCGCGCCCGCGTCACCGCTGCGTCCCGATGTGATGAAGGCCATCGCCCGTATCACCGACACCATGTGGCCGGGTGTCCTCACCGTTCCCACGATGTCGACCGGCGCATCCGATGGACGCTATCTCCGCGCGGCCGGCATCCCCACCTATGGCGTACAAGGCTTTTTCGGCGATCGCGATGATGTCCGAGCCCACGGACGCGATGAGCGTATCCTCGTCCGCTCCTTTTATGAAGGGCAAACGTTCTTATATGAACTCGTAAAGACTCTATCTTCTGGCCCGGCTCAGTAGCCAATAACTCATGTCGCGCGTCGCTATTATTGGAGCGGGTAACATCGGCGTCTATCTTGCAACCGTACTAACCGCCGCCGGTCATGATATTTTTTTCTGCGTTCGCCGGCCGCTCACTGCGCCCCTGCGCTTTGAAAACGCACCGCCGCGGGAATTCCCTTTCTTCCTGAACCACCCTCCGCCCGCCGATATCGTTCTGCTCACTGTAAAAACGTACGACACTCCCGGTGCCCTCGCTTGGCTTGTTCAGTTGTGCCAGCAAAATCAGCCAGTGGCTGTAATCCAAAACGGCGTGGGCCACAGTACTCGCATCGCGCCTTACAACGCGATCCCCGTCCTCTCCTACGTCTACGTCGAAGCCCAACAAGGCGTCTACCGCGCTTTCCTCCCTCGCCGCGCTCACTTCACCATTCCCGCACTCCCATCCGCCGATCCCTTCGCCAATCTCTTCGCCCAAACAAGTGTCCAAGTCGAACGCCACCCTGCTTTTCACACCGCGGCTTGGCGAAAAATGCTGCACAATTGCGTTTCGAATCCGCTGACCGCCCTTGCCTGCCGTGGCCTCGAAATCCTGCGCGAAGAGCCTTACCAGCGCTTAGCGCAATCCATTCTGGCCGAGGCCTTTCCTATCGCCCAAGCCGACGGCGCCAACCTATCCGCTTTCGAAAGCAATCAAACCCTCGCTGTGTTGAGTTCCTACCCCGACGGTACCCGCACTTCCATGCTGCAAGATTTCGAACGCGGCCGCCCCCTGGAATTGGATGCCCTCAACGGCGCTCTCATCAAACTGGGCGAGAAATACGCTCTACCCACCCCCGTCAATCGCCAGCTCGTCGAAACGCTCAACCAGCGTCTGGAAAGCTTGCAAACCCAATGAGCAAGAACTCACTACTTACCATCCGGCCTCTCACTCCCGGCTTGTGGCCTGCGTTAGAAGACTTGTTCGGTCCGCAAGGCGCTTGTTCCGGTTGTTGGTGCATGTACTGGCGCATTGGCGCGGCCTATCGTCACCGCGCGGCCGCCAACAACAAGACGGATTTCTTTAAAATCGTCGCGGCCGGGCCGCCTCCGGGCCTGCTCGCCTTTTCCGGCGATCTCGCTGTCGGTTGGTGCCAACTCACACCCCGCGCTTCCCTCCCCTGGCTCGATCGCACCTGGCGCCTACGCCGAGTCGATGAGACACCCGTCTGGTGCATCTCCTGTTTTTACATCCGCAAAGGCTATCGCAAACAAGGCATCACCGCCGCCCTGATCGCCGCCTCGATTCAAGCCGCCAAGAAGGCCAAAGCGCCCGCGCTCGAAGCCTATCCGCTCGACGCCACAAAGACACCCAGCGCCTCCGGAACCGGTTTCGCCTCCACTTTTGCGCGCGCTGGCTTCAAGAAGGTGGCCGCCCACGTCCCTGCGCGCCCAATCATGCGCTATGACTTGGCTTGATATTTCTTCCGCGAAGCGGCTACTGACTTCGTAATCATCGTTTCCAGAACACTCTGATCCACGTCGGCCAGTTTCTTGAGATACAAGCAAGATTTCGAATCCTTACACTTACCGAGCTTGGCCAACAAATCCTCCGCCCCCTCAAAGTTCATCCCGTAAACGACAATCGCCGGCTTACGCGGTGAGAACGCCGCTAGCGGCATATCCCCTTCCCGCCCGCTTTCATACACGTAATGGCAACTGCCAAATCCGATAATCGAAGGCCCCCACAACTTGGCCTTCTCGCCCGTGACCTTCTGCATGATTTTGATCAACGCTTTCGAATCCGCGCGCTTTCCTGCGTCCGGCAAGGCTTCCACATATTCACTCACGCTGGCTTGTGTCGCTTTAGTCTTGTTCGCGGCCATATTTCGGATAATTGTAGCTCACGCCTGATGGGTCTTCACCAACCGTTCAAACAACTGCTCCAACTTCTGCTCAGGCTCCTCACACAGCCCCGTATGCACCGCCGAAACCTGAATCATCGTACTGCGCGGCGCCACCAGCCAGCGAAAACGCTCCCGCTGCGACATCCGGGCAATCTCTCCCGCTTCCTTGTCCCCGTGGGCAATCCTCTCGAATGCCCACAAATGCTCCCGTAGCTCGCCCCAATCCAGCCCCGGTGCAAGCGCCCGCAGCCGCTCCTCATCCAATTCCACCCTGGCTTTCAAAAACCGGCCCTCCAGGCAAAACACAATGACGCCCGCATTCACAAACTCTTCCCGCTCCACTCGCGGCACCACCCGGATCACCGCATATTCAAACGAGCTGAGCATGCGTCTTGATCGCCTCCTCTAGAAACCCATTACCGCCGGCCGCAAACTTCACGCGGTGTAGAAAGTAGTCTACATAGCCCCTGCGCTTTGCTTCCGGCGTCTCAGCCCCAATTGCCGGCAGAAGCCAATCATCCGGCACAGCCGCCAGCACCCGCTCTAAATTTTGCCGTGTCAGCAAAGGCCGCATCTTGTCATCGGCCAGCTTCAGTTCGCTCGCCCAGCGCAGCAAAACATGATCCTTGATTTGTCCAAAGCGCGTCTCCGCCGCAGCCTCCAGATTTTGCCAGTTGTGGTGAAAATACAGCGCTGCTCCATGATCTATCGGATAAAGCTTCTTATGCCAGCGCAGTAAGTTCGGATTCCGGGCGCTCCGGTCGACGTTGGTGACAAAAGCGTCAAACCAAACCAGTTCGGACGCAAACTCAGCCGTCGGCCGATCCCCCGCCGCCGCATCGAACATCAGCGAACCCGGCAAATAGTCCATTCCCAGATTCAACCCGACGCTCCGCCCCAGCAGATCCCGAATTTCCTCGTCTTGTTCATTGCGCCCAAATGCCTCGTCCAACTCGATCAGCACTAACTCCGGCACCGGCAAGCCCAACAAACGTCCAATTTCCCCGGCAATTACCTCCGCCGCCAAAGCCAGCGGCCCTTGGCCCGCCCCGTGGAACTTCAAAACGTAAAGGCCTAAATCATCCCCCTCGACAATCGCAGGCAGAGATCCGCCTTCGCGTAAGGGAGTAACGTAGCGGGTGGCAATTACAGAACGGAGCATCGCTCGCTCACCTTTTTACCATTCGGGGGCGAAGAGACGGTGAATTTTACGAAACGGATTTTTGCCGTAAGGCGCTCCAGAAGGGGTTATCCAACTCGGCAGCTTGCCGTTTTTCCTCTTCCGTTTTTTCATATTCGGGCATTTGGGCTTCCATTTCGGCGAGCTGGAGGAATTCGTCGAAGGGGAGATTGACTCTTAACTGCTTGTCTCAATTTAGGAGACAAGTCCAGATCAAATTCCCAAGAGAGGTCTTCCTCCTCGGGGATGCCCCCGTCGTCTTCTGTGAAGAGGTATTCGTATTCCTTGGGAACACCGTCGGAGAAGTGGAAAGTGCGAGTGACGTTCCGGGATGACATGGGAGACCATCCAGTGATTTCCGGCGAATGGGGAGCCTACGAAATCCGTGCTCCCATAGCTATGGATGCGTATCAAATAGAGTTTGGCGTGCAGTTGGTCGGTACCGGAGCAGTCTGGATTGACCAAATCTCGATCGAATTCAAGCCTGCACACAGAGACTGACTGTCGATATCCCCAAAAGGGGTCCAGGTAGAGTGCGAACCAGAGTAGCCGCCCCCAGGCTCGATAAGGAGTCTCAGGCAGTCCTTGATTTGACGCGACGACGACTCGACGATTGACTCTTCTCCGGTTTCCATCCACCAAGCGCGAGTGAGGCCTCGGCTGCCGCGTCGCGGAGTCGATCGGCGAGGGCCGTGTCACTTAGCGCCCGCGCTAACACCATACCGCCGACACACAGGGCGGCAATCGCCAAGGCTGTGTCCTCAGGGTCGCAGGTCGAGCTTCTTACGTCGCGGCCGAGCATGGCTACCATGCCCTTGAACACGCCATTGAAGGTTTCCCTGACCTTCTCATCGCTACGCGCCACATCGTTCGGGAGCGCCACCATTGGGCATGAGTTGTCTACGTCATCGAAATGTTGACGGGATAGATAGGCGCGAACGATTTGCGGCGCGGCGGCTTCCGGCGAGGCAGGGTCGATCTCAACGCCCTCCCATCTGTTCTTCCAGTTGGGATCGGTGAAGAAACAGCCCAACACCTCTACGTAAAGATCGCTCTTGCTTTTGAAATACGCGTAAAATCCGCCACGCGTCAGCCCGGCATCTTCCATGATGGAATCAATCGACACACTTTCAAAGCCACTACGGTTGAACAATCGCCGGGCACTGTCGATAATACGGTCGCGCACTTGCGCTCGGTGTCCTGTTGAATAAGGCATGGATACTCCTAAAATATGATCTTGATCATATTTTGTTCCTATGGTTCAATGCAACAATGAACCGTCGACAGTCAAGGGAAGTGACAATTCAATCCGCCACCACTCGCAGGCGACTGCTCGTCAGCGCCGCCGGTCTGGCCGCAGTCCCCCTAGCGGTTTTCGCCGCCGACGGTGACGTTATTTCCCGCGCCGGGGAGTCGATCCATCAGGAGCGACTCTTCCCTGCAAGCCCCAACCGTATCTACGACGCTCTCACAGACGTCCGGCAATTCGCAAAGATCGTGCAACTCAGCGGCGCCATGCAATCGATGCCCGCAGGAACGAAGGCTGCCGAAATCAGCGGCGAGGTGGGCGGCGCGTTTAGCATTTTCGGCGGACACATTGTGGGGATGCAGTTAGAACTCGTTCCCCACCAGCGAATTGTTCAGGCGTGGCGTGTTGTGGATTGGAAACCTGGTGACTATTCGATTGCCAGGTTCGAGCTGAGCGAGCAGGGCGGGCAGACAAAGGTCGTTTTTGACCACTGGGGATTTCCGCAGGGGGTTGCGGAACACCTTGCCTCAGGCTGGGAAGAACACTATTGGGAACCGCTCCGCAAATTTCTTGCTTAGAACTAAAGACTGTGACAACAGGTTCGAGATTGAAGGCAAGTTCGTAGACATTCGGGAAACGCCAGATTGATCGAACAAGCTAATTTTCCTACGCAAAGCCCCGCGGCTACCAGAGGCTGACACTCGGTTTCAACGCTTGCGTTTTAGCGGGCTTTCAAGTGCCTTCGCCACTCGCTCATGTCTTCGGCCACACCAAGTCGCGTGTGCGCGAAGGTCTAATCGCCCGTGTGTAATCGCCAAGGGTAGGATTCGCGGTCGACAAAGCCTCTGGATCGATCTCTTTCCGGCTATCCCTCTGCGGAACCGTTCGGCAGGCTGTCCAGCAATAAATGCGACCTTCCTAGATGATGGCGAACAATACGAGAACTGAACGAAGCACGTAACATAA
>CAVYUL010000087.1:0-16650 GCA_963771405.1 Bryobacterales bacterium | reverse complement strand
AACATCGACCATCTTCATGGCTCTTGTTGCCGTGGTCTTCTCCTTCTTTGTGGCCTGGATCGCCGCCAAGGGCGCAGGCGCGTCGACAGCAGTCAACATTGCCATCAACATTATTCAGATTTCCGCCCTGATCGTGTTCAGCGTACTGGCTCTCGGCTATCGCGCCAACCATCCCGACGGGTCACGGGACTTTGTTAACAAAGCATACTCTGGCGGAAAACCTGGGAGGGCAACCGAGAGCCACGCATCAAAACCCAACTGATTCACTACAACAGGGACGACTGCCGCGAATTGAAATTAATTGTTGACTTTGTTCGGGGGGTCCTCTCGACGAACATCACAGAGCCAATAAGCGGTGTGATTCCTTTTAACGTTAAGTCGACCGCGGCGCTGGCATCCACCAAAGCCCCATGGGTAGAATTGTTCGGACGCAGAGACTACGCAATAGAAGATTTCGAGCGAGTTGTGAAGTGCTCCTACTTCGACTATCAACGAGACAAAGTATATGTCCGTACGCACCCACACCTCAAAGCACCCAAACTACGACGGCGAAGAGCGCGTGTTAGGATCAACGCCGTGTCAGTGGTGGAAAGCGACAGATGTCCTCTGTGTAGAAGTAAGCAGATTGAGCAGCGCAAACAGATGAGTCGCGTGGACAGTGATCTGAAGTTCTTTAGAGGCGGAGTAAAAAAGTGGATTACACGCACACTTTCGTGGCGATATCGCTGTCGCAGATGCAATCATCAGTTCGGTTCTGATCGAAGCTCGACCAAACATCAAAGGTACGGCCATGGTCTCGTCAGTTGGTGTGTTTACTCCAATGTCGCTTGCGGCGTAAATATGCTTCAAACGAAAGAGAGTTTGGCTGACGTTTTCGGACTGGAACTGCCAAATTGCCAAGCCTACAGGTGGAAGGGATACCTGAGCACTTTCTACAAGCCCCTTTACTCCGAAATCCTCCAAAGTATTCTACGCGGCCCCGTTCTGCATATTGATGAGACCCCGGTACGACTGAGGAAGCACAGCGGCTATGTGTGGGTGATGACCAGCGTAGACAGAGCTTATTACTTTTACAAGCCGTCCCGAGAGGGATCTTTTCTCGGGGAATTGTTGGAATCGTTCTCTGGAGTTCTCGTCTCCGATTTCTACACGGCTTATGACGCCCTCAACATTGCGCATCAAAAGTGCCTTCTGCACTTGGTGCGTGATATCGACGAGGATGTAATGAAGAATCCACTGGACACAGAACTTAGGAGAGTCGCGCTGGCATTTGGCAGTCTACTCCGCGCAATTATTGAGACGGTGGATAGACACGGGCTCAAGAGCCGGTATCTAGCGAAGCACAGGCGGCCGTCGGTTCGGTTCTTGAAATTCGTGTCAGCGACCACTTTTCTATCACCGCTTGCGAACAAATACAAAAGTCGGTTTCAGAAGAACGGTGAGAGGCTGTTTACATTCCTGGAGCACGACGGCGTGCCTTGGAACAACAACAGCGCGGAGCATGCAATTAAACGTTTTGCCAAGTACCGCCGTGACGCGGACGGCCGATTCACGCAACACACGCTGGAAGAATACCTAATCCTGTCCACCGTCTTCGAAACGTGTGAACTCAACGGTGTTAATGTCCTAAAATTCTTGCTATCCAGGGAAAGGACGCTGGACGGTCTCCTGAAGATGGCGGGACGATAAAGTTGCATGTCTCCCCCAGTCGGATGAGGCTGTTTGCGAGTTGCGCAAGCTAGCCGAAAGCTCACGATACACCGAACAGGTAACTGTGTCTGGGAATAGCATTCGCCAAGTCCGCCAACGGCACTATTCGACACGATGAGGTATCGAAGCATAGTCTATGGCGGCTAGCAGCTAGATTCGTGAATACAGGCCGTCCTTGTCGCCATACCGAAGCAATCGCGATGTAGGGCAATAGACCCACCCCGATTCCTACGGTTCTCTTGGTTTGAGAGGAGCGCGATCTCGCGCTCAGCGGGTTATTTTCGTGGCCGGGCAGTTGTGCCAAACAAATATCGATTAGCGGGTCGGTTGGAACGCTCGCGTTGTAACCAACACCGCCGATCCATTCGATTCGCCAAAGCAAATCGTCATCAGGAAAGGCGTCGACGGCGTAAACGGCTTCTCCCACGCCCGATCATAACCGACTCGCCATTCCCGAAGCCCACGGGCTTAGGGCAACAAAAGCACCGTCATCCGGCCAGACTGAAGTTCTCACGCCTTCCAAATTTGCAAATAGCAATGTTAGGTTTGCATTCAATTCTGTGCGACAAACCCTCGTTTGCACTTAATTATGGATCTGACAGTGGAGGGCAGGGGAAGGCGTTCCCCTACGGACAAGAAAAGGATGCTCTGATGGCTATCGGCGCGATTACAAGGACGGTACCGAGTTCCTAAGCGAAACTGATAGAGATGAGTGAAGCCACAAAGCCACTGCTTGGAGAAAGGCGTTTATGTTCCGCGTGCGTACTAGAGCCGCATCTACACGAAACAATTTTGCGTGATGGTCTCTACGAGTCATGTTTTTATTGCGGCGAGGAAAGCAACACGTTTTCAATCAATCAAATCGCTGACCTCATTAACGATATTCTCAACACCCTTTACGACCCGCTAGAGATGCCAAACGAAGAGCCGGAAGCGGTAAGCGGCCAACCTATAGCGCAGGTGATTGGGGACCTGCTAGTCGCTGAGTTTGCCATCGCAGAGGATATTCGTCAGGTTCTAGCAGACCGCCGAGCAATTGAATACAAAGAGGAGGCGCTGGAAGATAGCCTGTTTCATCCTGCGCGACCTTACAAGGGAAAACGGTCAGTCAACTCCTTCGAATTTGATTGGGACTGGTCTCGGTTCGAGGCAGCTCTAAAAACGGAGGCTCGTTATTTCAACGTGGCCGCCCAAGAAATCTTGACATCCATTTTTGAAGGAATTCACGAGCGTAAGGCTACAAACGGACGGGCCGTTGTCATAGAAGCCGGACCCGGCACAGACTTCGAAACCCTTTACCGGGCGCGAGTGTTTCAAAAAGAGGAAGAATTCCGTGAGGCGCTGAAACAGCCTGACGTTAAATTAGGACCGCCTCCACATTCCCTTGCGATTGCCGGACGCATGAACGCTGCTGGTATTTCCGTCTTCTACGGAGCAACACAAGCTGCCGTCGCATATTCGGAGGTGCGGCCCCCGGCGGGCGGCAGGGTTATTGTTGGCTGTTTCGAAGTGACTGAGCCGCTGAAGTTGCTCGACCTGGTAGCGCTCGTTAACCTTGCCGATGAGACTGGCAGTCCATTTGATGCCGCCCATTTACAAGGTTTAAAACGGGCGCAATTCCTACGCGGACTAACCCTGCGACTCTCAAGGCCAGTGATGCCGACCGATGAGCCGCTTGATTATCTGCCAACTCAGGCGGTCGCCGATTTTCTGGCAATGGAGGGCGGCCATGCCCTCGACGGAATTATTTATCCCTCGGTTCAAGCGGGTGGTTTTGAGCGGCTCAGAAAGCCCAGATATCCAATTTTTGGGCGTCCCTCTATGTACGACTGCAATGTGGTCCTCTTCCATAAAGTGGCGCGCGTTCAACCTCTAGAAAAGGGGGCTGAGATTTTCGTACCTTCAGATTTTCCGTATCTAGGTGGCGGCCTATTGGAAGGCGGCCCAGATGCAGAATACACCGTGTGGGTGCCACCGCCTGAAGTGTCTGAAACGCAATTCGACGACGCTCCCCTCAAATTCAAGTCTCTGGAGGCGTACTACATACGTAGCGTCAGAATCGACGCAGAAGCCATGAAGACATCTCGCTACATAAAGCAGCAGAAATCGGAAGAATAAACATTTCTTTGTCGGATGTCGTAACTTGCGATAAAGGACAACAATCGTACCGATGCCGCACATTTCCGATTCTCAGCTTGCCGAAATGCTGCCGCGGGCAACCGCCTGGGCGGAGATGCAAGAGCGGCGCATTCTGGAACAGGGCTGTTCGCTGAATCAGCAGGGGATTGAGGTTGCTCGCCGTGCTGGGGTGCAGCACCCTGAGTACGTGCGTCTGCTTTACGTAGCCGAGATTCCTTTGCCCAAGGAGGCTGACCTTGCGCAAGCCGCACACGAGTTCGGCCTGATTACACCCAGCACCGGAGGGCTGACAATTGGACACGGCATTTTTGTTCGGCAGCATCACACCAGTGATTCACTGGTGGCGCACGAACTGAAGCACGTAGCTCAGTACGAAAACTGTGGCAGCATTGCGGCCTTTCTTCAGACGTACCTTTCCGAAGTTAATGAGCATGGCTACCCGCAAGCTCCCATGGAGCAAGAGGCGATTATTTTTGCGGAGAAAGAATTCCCGGCGAAATGAACGTCACAGCAGCCCGTTCGACGGAGCCGACCATTTGCGGCCTAGCCGCAGAAGGGGACGTCGGTAAGAACGTTCGAAGTTTCCAGATGCCATTAGAAGACCGGGAATGAAGCAATTTCGCGCGACAGTAATCCGACAGTGAATAAGGCGGCAGCCCGCAAGGCCTCCTTACAGGCCGTGTTCGATTCGGCTATAATAAAACTGGCTTTGGTAGAAGCCCGCTGCCTGTCTTGAGCGAATGCTGTTTCAGCACTACCCGTGATTTTCCACGGCCATCAATTCTTTTTGGTTCTCGCCAAGCGAGACGGTAGACAGGCGACGTAACTCTTCTGGCGATAAACAAAAGGAGTTTTTGATGGAATCACATAGCCGAATTCACACTACTGAATTTCTCAAGGAGCAGGCCAAAAAGCTCTCCAGACAAACGGGAATCCCTCACCACGAGGCCCTGGACAAGCTGGTTCAAGAAGCTGGGTTCGCTAATTGGCAGCATTACGTAAACAAAAGAGCATTAGTGTCCGAACTGCCGTTTATTTCCACCAGCAAAATCATTCTCCGCCCCGAGCAATTGTTGAATGATTTGCAAAACTACAACGACCTAAGATATGACGATTTTCCCGACTTAATCACGAGCAACGAGAGAGCGGTGTCCCTGCTTGAGAATGCAAAACGTCAGATTCCGCAATTGACGCACTTCGGAATCGGGATTTTTGACCAACCAGGAGAGCTGAAAAAGCACGGGGCAGAAGCAGTGTCCCGGATTATAGCGGAAATGAGGAACAAGTGGGCGGATTACGTCCATGAAGTCGCGGCCTGCGCCGATTGGCTCGACACGGCGACTCGAATCAAATCCCTCAATAAACGTCATTCATCCTACGGCTACAAACATTTGGTGCAGCGTTGGAACCTGGAGCGTGTAAAAAGAGGCAAGGTGGTTCCGACATATATCGCCAACGGCAGTTTCATAGCAGCTGCCGTTGGAACGGGATTCAGCTTTGAACTCGACGGCCCGAACGCCTACTTCAACATCTCAGAGAAGTCGGTAAAAGCCGCTTAGGTGTCAAGCATAGCGGAAGGAGATTTAAGACAGTTCCTTCCGCTTTTGTAGTAACGTGTGATAAAGGGGACTATCCCACGCATAATGAACAGCTCGGACGTAGCAGGACTAGTTTCCAATGCCGACGACCTGCTGGCTCTGGAAAGAGAAGAGCAGGGTCGTCTCATTTTGAAGCTCCTGACTTCCGGGCAACCGAATCAGGTGACCGGCCTCACCATGCGAGGAACCGTTAATCGTGATACATTCTTCAATCGCGCCAACGACTACGCTCGCCCGCCTAAATTCGGGCAGGACAAACAAAAAGAGGTTGACGATGCTCTACAAGCGGCCTGGATTTGGTTAGTTAATGAAGGACTTCTAGTACAGGCCCAAGGTGAGGGACCCGGTTGGTTCAAAATTACCCCAACAGGGTGTCAACTTGGCGCAGAGGTAGATGCCTCAGCATATGCCAAGAAGAGTTTGCTTCCGAAGAAGCAAATTCACCCCCTGATTGCCGATAAGGTATACCCGGCATTTATGCGCGGCGAGTATGACACTGCTATCTTCCAGGTCTTTCGTGAAATCGAAATCGCCGTCAGGCAAGCGGCGGGTAAGCTATCGCAGGATTTGGTTGGTGAAAAGTTAATGCGAGCTGCGTTTGCGCCATCGTCATCGAAAGGCGCAACGTCCGGCCCGTTGACCGACGCAGGCTTACCAGCAGGCGAGCAAGCGGCCATGAGTCACATGTTTGCAGGCGCTTTTGGCCTCTATAGGAATTCAACCGCGCATCGTTACGTCCCCACAAACCCGAATGAGGCGGTAGAAGTCATCATGTTTGCCAGCCAGCTAATGCGGATTGTTGACCGCCGCAAGCCGTAAAGTTCGTTCATGAATCAAGATTTCTGCACAGATGGTCTACTGAAAGCGGAAGCTGAGAGCGCAGTTCACGTTGCTGCCATTGCTGATTTCGGTGGAGTATTGATTGTAACCGTTCGGCCAGGTTGAGACTCCTCTGCTGTCATAGCAGGTGTTGGAAGTGCCAGCAATAGCATTTGTGTTGCCAGGAGCAGGGTTTTGACCGTTGAGGTATCCGTTCAGCACGCCACAACCACCGCTAGCCCATTCAAACTGAAATCCGGTCCAGTAAGCTGCGATGATGTTGCCCGATTGCGGCAGCCGTCATCGAGCTCACTGCCAATAGCAGCCAGCACCACCGCCATCTCTATTAGCGTGAAGCCGCTACGCGTTATGTTGACCTGATGCGTCAGCCTCGCATTCTACGGAGCGAGCTTTTAAGAAAGCGTTAACGTTTCTGCGCGAAGTGCGCCGCTTCATCTGTCGTGAGTTCCTCAGCGGTCACCCAAAAGCGGCCAATGGTGGTCACCTCAAAACCGGCCAATAGAAAGTAAGTCAGGACATTGAAATCGGCGGAGGAATACCCTCCGTCGATGTGAGCAATGTCTTGAGCGAAGAAAAGAAGAAACAAGTCATCGCCCTGGGCCAGTTAGGCTGGTCACTGCGGCAGATTCAGAAGGCTACCGGCGTGCGCCGAGAGACGGCTGGCGAGTATTTGAAGGCAGCCGGCGTGGGCGTGCGACCGCCAGGCGGGTGGGGCAAGAAAGCGCCACCAAAACCGGCCAACGAGGTGACCACCGACCCGGCGGCGGCAAAACCGGCCGATGGCTGCGGAGCACTCACAGCTTGCTGCCATGGGGTGACCACCGACTCCGATGCCGAACCGCCGGAAGAACCACCGCCAGCGCAGACACCACCAGCGACGGTGCGATCCGAGCCGCCTAGGTCAGGGTGAAGGTGCTTCGTGATCGCCTCCGCGATCCACTCCCGCGCCAGCTCTCGAAGATCGCCTGGTTCAGTGATCACGCCAGTCTGCTTCATAATCCGCTCTGCTTTCTGTTCCTCTTCGGAGTCTGTTCCATGGGGCTCGGTAACGCCGGTGTCTGAACGTGTTCGATTTGCGAATCGATATTCGCAAGAGCGTCCGCCGTTTGGCGCTTCTCAACCAGAATGCCGCAAAAACCGCCCAGTAGGAAGACAATCATCACGATGAGCGCCTTCATTATCCAGCCATCCTCAACTTTTTCCTGAATCAACCGGTTGTTATGCTCCTCGACCTTGCGCGCGGCTGTCACGAGCTTCGCCGTCTCACTGGAAATGGTTGAGGCAATTCCTCGGTACTCACTGGTAGCGGGCTTCAGCGTGGCGGTCAGCTCTCCGGAGAGCTGTTTCATCGTGATCGTTGCGGCCTTAAGCAGCGCCGCAGTGTCATGCAGCCCCGTGGCGGCGAGCTGCTGGCGGAAGGCTACACTCATGCCTCTAGCAACGCCGGCCACGTCCACCCCGGCCGCAATCTCGGAGGGAAGGCCGGCCAGGCGCGCATCTACCTGGCCGTGATAATCCGCCGCCGCTGTTGCTTGTGCTCGAAGTTCCCTGATGAACTCGGCCATGGCGGCCGGCACACGTTGCCCTAGCAACGAAACAAGGCCGAGTAGCTCTGCCAGCCGTACGAACTCATCGCCCGGTGGCAATGAGTTTACGTATGAAATCAGCGCCGCGTACGTCTGGCGGTCTTTCGGATCGGTGAGCTGACCGGCTAGGCTAATGACAGAACCGGGAGTGGTCATGGAAGTAGCAACTCCTTGACACTGTCGAATTCCGCGTACATGTGGCGGCGATAGGCTTGTGCTCGCAAGCGAACGGCTGCTTGATCCAGCTCAGGCACTTGATGCTGCCGCGATGCCACCCGCCCCATCGTGATGCCATGGTTACGAGCCGGTCCCTCCACGCTTGGCATGTGGTATTCCATCTCGATCACGCGTGGATGGAGGGATTGGCGGAACTGCTCGGCTAGTTCCGCCCGTTCCCAGACATCGAAATTGGCTGGATTACTCACCGCGTTTTTGACGATGATGTAATCGGTGCGATCCTGCAGCGCATTGGCCCATTTGATGACACTGTCCACCGTGGCCGGATCAGGTGTCACGAGACCGATAGCGGTAAAGGTAACGCCCAACTCACGTGCCCCTTCGTACATGTCATCGAACCACTTATGCGCAATCTGGCCAGCACCAGCGCCCATATCAGCGACCACGATGGGCGGACCATCTTGCAGGATGTTTAGCAGATGATCGAGCCCTTCCGGCTGGTGAATATCGACCTTGGTTGCCCGGCCAGGAAAGTAGTGGATGAGGCTTCCTCGTGATTTGCTGGCCTCGGTGTCGAGATCCACCAGCGTGTAGGCGTACTGGTGCTCCTCGTACCAATCGACCAAGGCAGCCAGCAGTGTGGTTTTCCCGGTGCCTCCTTTCCCGCCCTGCGTCAGGACCAGACGGCGGCTCGCCTGAGCCAGTGGAATCAGTTGTGTAGACATTTGTTCTTATTTCTCCTTTAGGGTTGAGGGTGGCATCATTCGAAGAGGCTTGATTTCGTCATCGTCCTCTTCGGGAACTTCAAAGACTTTCCGGGGTTTTGGCGGCGGTGGTGCTTCCCTGTGTTTGCGCATCCGTTCGCGAACTTCCGCGTACGGATCACCGTTTTGGTCAGAACTCTTGGGTATGGGTTTGGCCACCGCCTGGCGCAACGGTTCCACCGGCTGAACGGTTGCCGGCTCCATCTCTAAATCGGGTTGTGGCTTGCGTGGCCTAGAGCGAAGCTTCACAAACTTGCGAACAGCTTCGCCAGACACCCGCACTTTGCACTGATCCCACAAAAAGCCAGCGATGCGTTGGTGGCTTCTGCCCTGCCTACGCCAGCGCAGAATCAATTCCCGGTATGGTTCCAGTCGAGACTTAGGCGCGTCTTCCGGCAGGCTGTCGTAGATCCGCTGGTGTTCTGGATTCATTAGCAAATCTCCCGAACAGTGGTATCTCGGACCCACGTAGAGATATGCACATAGCGGCATTGTGGGCTGCAGCAACTAAAGGGAAGAAAGACACTATCCCTAACGCCTTCGGCGTTAAGAAAATCTTTATTGAAAAACAGCTCGTTTGGGCAACCTCGCGACAACCAGGTCGCAACCATCCCGCAACCTTGCGACAACCCTCTGACAACCTTCCGTTTTAGGCAAGTCTTGTGTAAGCTAGCGTACATTCGTTGGTGTTTCCTTACTCGTCCTCGCCGAGTTTCTTGACCGTGATGGAGTGAATGGCTGGGCCGTGATACTTTCCGGCGCCTGGTCCGCGTACCCCGAATTGAGCTTCATGCTGCGCGGGCTCGATCACGCGAATAACCCGCTGGCCGGCGATGGCCGCCAGCAACGCCGCTAGACCCTGGCCGGTCACTGTAACGGTATGCGAGGCGAAATCCATTGTCACGACTTTGTTGTCACCCTCAAAATGCACCAATCGTATCCACGGAAAGCCATGCACGCCACGGTGAAGCTGAAACAGCAGTGAGAGCGGCCTGTGCCCATCCGGTGCGAGCTGCCAATCTTCAGAAACTAATGCTGAGTCCATTGTCCAGTTCGACACTGACATCGTGTGTAGTCTCCCTTTTAATCTCTGGCCGTTGCTGAAGCGCCGGCCGTTCTTGCTCTTGCTGGAACTGCTGATAAATCGCGTGCTCCTCGCCGCCGAAACCGCCTGCCAATACGTTGGCGGCCCTTTGTGAGCGCCTGGCTAGCTCAATGGCTGACTGACGATCTCCCGACACGCCGATGGATTCCTGCAGGGCTTGCGCATCGCTGGTAATCACCGTCAGACCTTCTTTCCCACGGGTCAAAGCCACATACGCTAAATCGCGCCGCATACCATCCGGCGCCGCGACAACGAAGTCCGCCGTATCGCCCTGGCCCACGTGCGCCGTCACAGCGTAGCCGCTGGTGAATTGCTTATAGGCGGGTGGAAGCTTGCGGCCGTCCTGCAGGCGGATCGCGCCGCTCTCAATACTGGCCGCCGTGACCAGCTCGCCATTCGTAGCCTTAAAACCGCCGTCCTTCTCCTTCCAGTTCGCTTGAAGTAAGAGCCGGTCACCGGCTGAAATCTCGATCTTTTCCTTTTCGAAGACGCCATAAGCGGCGCTCTGTTTGCCGGTGAGGGTTATCTCCTGGCCGTTGCTCTTACGAGCCCTCACGTCGTTTGCGTTGGCGGAAACGACCTCGAGAGATTCGTTTTTAGCGATGCCTTTCACCGCTTTATGGAAGGTGAGCACATGGCCCGGCTGGTAGCGCTTCATCTGCTTCTTTTGGGCTTCCGTCCAGTCCAAAGCCCGGTGTTTTTCAAAGTCGCGTCCTTCGCCGATCTCTCCATGGGCTTTGCGATCCGCCCGAATGGCATGCGTGATGCTGGCAATCTGATCGTGAGTACGAGCGACTACCAAGACAGAGCGCTCTTTCCCTGCAAGATTCGGTATCGCCGCGGCTTCGCGCCAGGCGCGGGCTGTTTCCTTCCCAATTAAGCGGAAATCCACTTCCCGGATAACGCCCATCTTTTCGAGCCGCTCGTATCCTTCGGCGGGCTTCGTGCGCAACGTTTCCATGGCCGCTCTGTACTCGGCGTCCTTCTGCCGGCTGATCTGACGAATCGAAACCGTTTGAAGATCTGACTCGCGTTCGAGAATGCGGAGGGCATCCCCGGCGTCGACCGCTTTGATCTGGGCCGTGTCTCCAGAGAACACCATACGCGCGCCCTGATCTCTGGCTACCTTCAGCAGCGCGCTCATATCTTTGCTGGAAACCATTCCGGCTTCGTCCACAAGCAGCACACCGCCGCGAAGCTGGTGTTGCTGATTTCGATCCGCCAGCAACCGCGCTATGGTCATTGCATTCGGCAAGCCGACGTTTTGGAGTACTTGCACCGCTCGTGCCGACGGCGCTACCGCTGTCATGTTTACCCCGGCTTCCTTGAGCCCTCGATCCAATTCCTTCAGCGCGTAAGTCTTGCCCGTGCCTGCAGCGCCGTTGATGTTGAAGGCGAAGTCACGATTAGCAAGCGCTTTTAAAACGGCTTCTTTCTGTTCAGGCCGCAACGCCTCCGACGCGACAAAAGCGTGCCCCTGGCCGAGCGGCCCGTATTGGGCGACACCCTCATTGATGAAGGCCTTCATGCTGAGTTCACGAGCAAGCGTTGCTTGCGTTGCCACTTCGCCACGTGACGCCAGCAGTTCGCCGGTGGCGACTTTCGCCGCTAGCTCGCCCTTAACTTCCGGCAAATCAAGACGCCCGCGACTATGCCGCAAAGCTTCTGTTTTCAGTTCGTGGGTTTTCGCCACGGAAACACGCTCAAACGTGTGCTCGGTTGCATGGGTCAGGGAGGGCGCGGCTGGCGCGGTCTCCAGCACTGAGCCACTCGCTAAGGCTGTCGTAAGAAAGGTTTTCCCGCGCTCGGCTTCTTCCGGAGTCAACCGGGCGATCTGGCTGGCCTTAACCTCAGCGGTGGTGATTTCCGTCAGCTTTAGCTTTTCAGCGCGAGAGTCGCGAACGAGAAGCGCAACTTCTTTATTGGATGGTCGCCGCCCGTTTTCCTCAATGAAGTCCGCGATCGCGGCGTCTCGTTGCTCGCTGCGTCTGCTGAACTTCTCGCGCGTCTCTTCGGTGATGCCCTGGATGCCAAAGCCGTTATCCTGCCCGTGTCTTGCATGATCCTCGATGTGATACCCGAGCTTCATCACTTCGCGCGCTAGGGAGTTGCGATAAACCTCAGTCAGATACTCGCGTTGCTCGTAAATGTCGGAGGCCTGCAGCGCTTTCCATTTGCCCTCTACGCCGTCATAGGTCAGGTTTCCGGCAACCAGATGCGTATGGAGTTGCGGATCTAACTGGCGGCTGGTGTCATGTTCGTAACGGGCCATCACGAGATTCGAAGTCTCGCGGTTTTCATTCGCGCCCCACTTTCGGACGCGAGCGCCGGCGATGTTTTCCATCTCTGCCGCCATCTCCGTTACTGCGATTTTGTGGGCCTCGCTTAAACGCGGGTCAAACATCGCTTGAACTGAAATATCTTTCGGCGCGCTGACCGTGAAATCGTAGAGGCTACGGGCCGTGCCAGTCTTTTCAATCGAAGTTTTACCGTGGCGCGTCACTTCGCCGTAACGATCGGCACTCTGACGCTGGCGAAGAATTTCACCACTAGCCGGATCGATGCCCTGGCGGATGGCGTCAAACTGATCCAACGCGACCTCGCCTCGCAGGCCGAGCAACTCGGCGCCGCGCCCCATCCACTGACCCACAACCGTTTCGCCCACGGCGTAATAGTCCGAGTTGGATAGGTAGTTAGCCGCGTACGTCTCACCTCCCGCCATGGCTTTAATCGTCAGCATTTTAGACTGGTGAATTGGGCGCCACCTTCGGACGAAACGTCGCTATCGCAACAAGACGGTCCTTCGTTTTCGGCAGCACCCCTATACTGATAGCTGCGATTTTTCGCAAAACGGGGACAGCCCGATGAAGATATTTTTGTCTTGCTTCTCCACTGGCAGCCCTCGAACTGGAACCCCGTGGCCCTGATTCCGCTCCATCTCGTTGACGAGACAGGGCAACCAGTGCCGGATGAGGTGCGAGAGGCTGTCGAGAGAGCGTACGGCTACATAGCGTTCGAGTACAAAAGGCTTGATCCGTCGCTCTTAGCGAACATTGCCGAGGCCACCGCTCTTACCATTTGCCGCAATGCGCACGAAATTGGTTCCATCAAACCCTATGCCCTCGGCACGGCAGTCGGCAAAGTGAATGATTGGTTGTCCACCTACGACAAGGAGGTTCCCGGTAAAACGTCCGCCGCGTTAGAGAGAGCGGCCGGCGGTGTGCGGGATCGTTCCCACTTCGACGTCGAATACCGTCTGCTCTTCGAACGGATGAAAGCACAGCTCAGCGCCCGCGATCAGCAGATTTTGGTGCTGATTGCCCAGGGTTTGGACAAGCCAGGGGCCATCGCGGAGGCCTTGGGACTAACCTATGAGGCAGCCAAGAAAGCCCTGCAACGGGTCAAGGGTAGGATGAAAGCGCTCCTCGAAGAGCATGAGCAAAGCCGAAGAGATTCTCCACAGCCTCCCGCACCGGTTGATGCCACTGGCACGAAGAGAGAAGATTAGAGAGTCGAGACCTTATGCAACACGATCCCATCCAGGATTTCTTTTCGACGGTTCACCCGAACCCCGCTAGAGAAGGATGCCCCGGTGCGGATGTGCTGCGGGCTATCGCATTGAACCGCCTTCCTGCGAGTGATCCGGCCCGTCTGCATCTGGCGGGCTGTTCTCCCTGCTTTTCAGAGTTTCGCGAGCTGAACGAAGCGAGCTTGCAAGAAACGCGGCGGCGGCGCACAACTCTGGCTATTCTGGCTATCGCCGCGTCGGTCCTTATCGCGTTCGGCCTCTTCGTTTACAATTCTTTATCGCGCCATGGCGGTGAGCCGCCGAATTTGGTGGCGCACAAGGGAAATCCCCCGGAGTTAGAATCGGGCGCACTCGACTTCTCCGACGACCTCACCAGGCGTGCCACAACCGAGGCTCCCAGGATGGTGCAGACGCTACGCGCCTCGGTCCGCATCGTGATCTTGACGCTGCCGGTCGGAAGCCAACTGGGGGACTACGACATCGAAATCCGCCAGGCATCACCCGAGGGAGCCGTTATCAAGGTTCTCAACGGCGTCGCCTCGCAAGAGGCCGATGGACGCACAAAATTGCGCTTTGATCTGGGTGTGCCCTCGCTAGTAGCAGGATCGTACGCCCTCGCTTGGCGTCCGCACGGCACCGAGGTCTGGTCCTCCGCAACGTTTACTGTTGGCTAAACCGATACTGCGGGATTGGCCTCTGCGAACTTTGACCTAACTAACACGCCTGACGACGTGGCCGACGCATGGCGGCAAACTCACCTGTTACCGACTCAAGACCGCGATGCCCTTTTTGGGGCCCGGTCGTTCCTCAATACCAGGTTGAAAGCGAGACCAAAATTTTTTTCCGACGCTGTCCCCGTTTCGCAAAAAATGGCAGCTATTAGGGTATGGGTCCTTCGAACGGAAAACTCGCGCTCTGTTCCGATTTGTTTCTTTGTCGTTGTCATACTCGGCATTCCCAGCGCCTTCATAAGCAGGGCCTTATCTATAAACCGGCCAACGTCCATGCCACGCACAGAAAGAATCCAGAGTATAGGTCACATTCCACCAAAAACGGACGCGCTTTTCAAGCAAGGGCTTCGTTTCGGTTCCGCATCGTGGAACCGACCTGTTTCAAAGAGCTGAACGCCATACTGAGCCTACAACAATCCTCGACGAGACGCGCCCCGTTTCGAAGCCTGGAGGCCAACCTTGCTTAACCGTGACCCAGCGTCTTTGGATCACCCCACCTTTGAAAAACACTATCGCGTCGGCGAACTGGCGCGGCTGTGGGGCCTGGGCCGCGAGACGGTGCGTAAGCTCGTGAAGGACGATCCTGGCGTTATCAAAATTCGTCTGGGTCGAAAGAAAGCCCATACAGTCTACAGCGTGCCAGAATCCGCCGCGAAACGCATCCACACGCGCTTGCTGAATTGCAGCTAACTGCGTCCGTCGGGTAGTGCGATCAATCTCGGTTTTGGCTTATCGTCGAATGCTTGGTTTAAATCTTCGTAAGCCTCGCCTCACGCTCGGGCACCCAGCGTGAATCCTCACGCACAGTCATCCTTGACGGGCAAGGAAAGATGCGCACTCTGAATCAGTTATCGGCTGCCCTTATCTTATGTTTGGCGGATATCCCAAAGCGCTAGCAGCCCGTGTCTAAACTGCGCTATTTTTCAGGCGGCGTGAGAATCCGATTTGAGTGTAGAGTTCTACATAGGTTAAGGCTTAATTGTGGAAATCCGCCCACCATTGCAGAAGACAGTCTTCAACAGCCCGTATGACAGCCAAAATCGCAACAATAGCTGCCACTGCCCCATCATTAGCGGCTTTGGGCTTGCCCGATCCATACATGGATCTCAGGAGAAGCGCGAGATTGAACGCAGCCGCCTGAATGAGGAACTTCTTGTGAACATTCTTTATGCCGCGCACATAAACCCGGTCTAGACCGCCGGTATCAAACTGATGCGCGAAGTTATGCTCGACCCGTTCTTCCCGTTGCCGCTGCAGTCGTTTACCGCGCGCTCCTTGGCGCCGCCAGTTCGCATACACAGCGGCCTTCGCGGCATCCTTGCCTTCCCAGTTCCGAGGACCGCGATCCGGTTCAGCTACATAACTCCGCACACCCTCCTAGAACATCTACGCGAGGCAGTGCGGGCGGAGCCGACGAATGTCGATTCTCGCGCTCAGCTCGCCAAAGCTTTTTTGGAGGACTGGCGACTTCGATTCTGCAATTCAGGGACTCGTCAGCGCGCAATCCTTGGGACTGCCCGGAGAAGAAGCTGACGAAGTATTGGAATACTTGGGGAGGGTTTCCAATGGAGGCGGCTGACGGTCTCCGAAGGGCGGAAGCTCTTTCGACAAGCGCAAATGTAAGCGCTCAGGGTCGGTAGGGCAGCCGGTGGTCCCAGCGTGCAATAGCGTGCAATGGTCTAGAGAATTGCTGGCAAGTTTGGCATTGTGGGCAACGTGGAATCTGCAAGTTACACACTCTATTGGGCACTCAACGGTTCGAATCCCACTCTCTCCGCCAGCTAAACAGCTTTTCGCTTGTCCAGCGAAGCGGTCTCGTGATCTTCCAACTGCGGGAAGAACAGAGATCGGCAATCAGCGCATTCAGGCGAGCTACTTCGCGATCCTTGGCGCCAATTTCGACAGCGAGAGCGACGGCTTGCCTCGTTAAACCCTCCACTTGGTTTTGCCTATCGGTGAGCTCTCTCTGCCCCGCTTGGATTAGCGTTTGCAGATCGGCAATGGCAGCATCTCGCTCAACTACCCAGGTTTGCAGATCCTTAATGGCTGCGTCTCGCTCAGTCAGCCAGGCATGGAGCTGAGACAGATCTCGATCCGGTTCTTTCGCCAACTTCAGTTCGCGAAGTTCGGCACTCTCATCCTGCAGGCGGCGGTAGTTGTCCAAAAATGCAACGCCACCGGTCTCCGCGGCGCGACTCAAACGCAACACCTCAGATTGATACTGCGGCTTATTCAAAAGCGCAAGCGCCAAGTCATCGGCGTTTTCAAGCTCAAGCAACATTTCAAAGGGCCGGATCGATAGACCACTGATTCGATCTCGGTGCTCCAAAGGGACGCCCACGAGAGCAACCTCTCGCGCTTCGCCAAAAATGTTTCCGGCCGCATTCAAAAAATTATTTGGATTGAACGCGTCGACCACATGAGCGAACGTCTTATAGCGGGTTCCTCTGAGTACCTCGGCGGCCTTCAGT
>CAVYUL010000086.1:0-71668 GCA_963771405.1 Bryobacterales bacterium | reverse complement strand
AGATCTGTCCAGCCAGCAAGTCGTGGCCAGTTACAAAAGCCTATCTGGCGTCGAGCGCGCTTTCCGCAGCTTGAAAACCGTCGACCTGCATGTACGCCCCATCCATCATCGCCTTCCCAACCGCGTTCGAGCGCACATCTTCCTTTGCATGCTGGCCTACTACGTCGAATGGCACATGCGCCAACTCCTGGCTCCTATTCTTTTTGATGATGACGATAAGCAACAAGCGCAAGCGGCTCGCACCTCTATTGTTTCTCCCGCCACTCGCTCGTCGTCGGCCAAACGCAAGGCTCACACCAAACTGACCGCCGATGGCTTGAAGGTGCACAGCTTTCAGACTCTGCTCGGCGATCTCGCCACCATCGCCAAGAACAAAATTCAACCCAACGACAAAACGAGCGCCGCTTTCGATATGCTCACTCGACCCACCCCGCTGCAACAGCGCGCTTTTGATCTACTCACCGTCACTTTGAAAGCCAGCTAAATCCTCTGTAGGCAGCAGCTCACCCCTCCATCGCCGTTAAGCTGTTGATTTCACTATTTCCATGCCGTTAAGGCCCAAGAACTTCGGGTTAAACCGATGGCCAGCGCGGCCGCCGCGACTCCTACGATTGCAATAACCCAGACTTGCGTGGCGCTCAGATGCTTGCGCGCGCGATGACCTGGCGCAGCGCCTGTCTGCGCAGGCGACGCGCCTGTATTTTGAAATGACGCGCGCGTGCCCGCGGCTACGCGAGTCAACAAGGCGCCGCCAGCGCTGACTGTGACGGGACCGCCGAGAGATGCAATTTCGATTGTCTGATTCGGCTGAACGCGAACCACTGCTTCTGTTTCGGGCGTCTCCGCCTCAATGTGCAGACCGCCGGCATTGACCGCGTAGCCGCCGAAGTGGCTGAGGCGCGCCGCACCTGCTTCGATGACCGCATGATCGGCAAAAACAGTGCTTGTGGTGCGCGGCCCAAGATGAAGAGCTACACCGTTGTCGAGTCGAACGTCGCTCGCTAGGTTTTCTGTTTTCAAACCTGAGCCATCGCTGAGAGTCGTCTCATCTTGGCCTGCGGATGTCACTGTGCCGATACTAGGTGCGGCAGCAAAGCATTCAATAGAAAACAACAACGCACAAGCAAGCGCGGTCCACTTCATATTGATCTCCTTTGAGTCAGTAAAGCACAGATGTAGGGCTTACCGATACCCCGCGGCTTGAAGTTCGAATAATTCCGAATACCGGCCGCCGAGGGCCAAAAGCTGGCGGTGGGAGCCTTGCTCAACGATGGCGCCCTTCTCAAGTACTAGTATTCTATCGGCCATTCGAACTGTGGAAAACCTGTGGGAAATCAGAATCGCCATCTTTCCGGCGGTCAACTCCACAAACCGCTGGTAGACTTCGAACTCGGCTCGGGCGTCCAAACTGGCGGTCGGTTCGTCCAAAATCAGGATCTGAGCATCGCGCATGTAGGCCCGGGCGAGAGCTATTTTTTGCCACTGCCCCATGGAAAGGTCAACGCCACCTTCGAAGCGCCGGCCCAGCATCTGGCGGTAGTTCTTCGGCAGATTGGCAATCACGGGCGCGGCCAAGCTTTGCTCGGCTGAGTGCTCAATGCGACTTTCGTCCGTTAACTGCTCGATGCGGCCAAAGCCAATGTTTTCAGCGGCTAACATGTCATAACGGAGATAGTCTTGGAAAATCACGCCGATTTCGTGGCGCAGTTCTTCGACCCGATAGTCGCGCAAATCCACGCCATCCAGGAGGATGCGACCTTCGGTTGGTTCGTAGAGGCGGGCGAGTAATTTGACCAGGGTCGTTTTGCCGGCACCATTTTCGCCGACGAGCGCGATTTTTTCCCCGGCATCGAAACGGAACGATACATTGCTCAGAACTTTCTGATCCCGGCCGGGATAAGAGAACGAGACATTTTCAAATTCGAACCCAACTCGGATCGCGCGCGGCATGGGCAGGGCATCGGGCTTCGAGACGATAGTTGGATTCGTTTCGAAAAAATCGAATAAGTCTGTGATGAATAAGGATTGTTCGGCGATTCCAGCCAAACCGGCGACCAGGCTTTCCATAAGGCTGCGAGCACGGGAAAATGCCCCGGTGACGAGTGTAAGATCGCCCACAGATAATGCGCCGCGTAAAGCTCGCAGCAAGATGAGTGCGTAAGCGACGTAGTAAGTCCCGGTCGGAGCAAGATTCAAAAGGGCACCATGAGTGGCCCGCTCAACTCCGAGTTTTTTGTTGTCGGCGTAGAAGCGTTCGAAGAGTGCTCGGGCGCGGTCGGTCAGGTAATTGCCTAGCCCGAATATCTTGATCTCCTTAGCACTTTCGCTGCTGGCCCCCAGGTAGCGTAGGTAGTCTAGTTCACGCCGTTCGGGTGTGTGGCGGAAGAGCATTGAGTAGTTGAGTAGGGCGAATCTGGTCTCACCCAGAAAAACCGGAATGGTCGACACGATCAGCAGTAGAAGTAGCCACGGATAGACCAGAATGACGGCAGACAGCATCGAGAGGAGGGTTAGGAATTGCTGGGCCATACCAGCGAGGCTGGCGAGCATTCCCAGGCGCGCTGTCGTTTGCCGCCGGGCACGCTCCATTTTGTCGTAAAACACTGGATCTTCAAAGGAAACCAGATCAAGCGAGCTGGCGTGATTCATCAGCCGGAGGGTGATATAGTTCGTGAAACGATCACCCAACAGACTGTCGACAAGCGAGATCAGGCGGCCTAAGACGTCCGCGCCGATTGCCAGCAAGAGCTCGATTATCAACAACTTCCAGACGAGAGAGCGGTCAATTGGCTGGGAGCGAATGGCCTTTACGACCAGATCGATGATCAATTTCGAGACCCAGAGGGTAGCCAACGGGAATAGGGCGGCAATGAAGCGCAAAGCCAGCGTGGCAACGCTCAAAAGCGGACTGGTAGCCCAGACCATTCCCAAAAGAGGCGGGACGTTGCGGAGCGCCTGGAGGCGTTCCCGCCAAGTTTGCGGGGTTTCCGACGGTTTTGGCGGTGGCGGTCTCACAGGGAAACCGGGCTCCAAAAGAAAATGCTCATCCGTTTTGGGGGATGAGCACTGTTCTTTCTGTTACCAGAACCTCTGGAAAACCAGAGGGTACGTTTGATGGGAGAATCAGCCTCGACGGTATCGCAACCGTCAAAACCGGTTAGTGATTGGAGTTTAGGGCTAGCGGGATTTGAAGTCAAGGGCATTTTTTCCGATGAAGGAGACTGGTCGTAAGTCACGAGGTACAAACCATTTACGGCGAAGGATGTTCGAAGACCGATTGTTCCAAAGCTCTGGAATAGCTGTGAAAAAGCCTGCGGAGAATCCAGCTAACCGCCTTTTTTTCTATGGTTTAGTCGCCTGTCAAATGCAGAGTCGTCATGGATTCAGCGGCTTCCAAGTCACCGTACTTCCGCCGATATAATCGCATTCCGCCATAAGCTAAACCGCCGACGGTGCCGAAAATGGCGAGCGCGGTGCTGATGGCGATGATGTTCAGGAGCAACTGGTAGAGCGGCTTGATGGGACTCGGCGGCGGCTCTTCGTTCAGGGTGATGCGCGCTTCATATTCGATGCGGCTGAGCAATGTGTCCGCTTGCACATCGCTTGCACCGGGCATAACCATCGCTATCAATACGCCGCTCCGTTTGATGTGAATGTTCGGAAGGAGTTTAAATTCCTGCGCATGGTTGCGCGCCATTTCCGGCGTTGGGTAGTAGAAGAGAACCAAACGCACGCGCGCATTATTACCTGCTGAGTCTTTCACTTCATATTCAGCGGCTTGGGCTTCTGCTTCGTTTTCGAATCCCGGTTTGGTGGCGCTCAGTTCAGGCGAGAACGTGCGCAACGATTCGGGGCCAAGAATATAGTGCGACGAATTGGGAACCAATCCGTTGCGCGGTAAAAAGGTGAGGATCGCGGGCAGCGAGGTGTCGCGTTTGTCAGGCAAACTTGCGATCAACGCGTCAAGCTGCGCGGGCTTCGGAGGCGGACCGTCGATCTCGAAAACGTAATCGTTGTTCGCGATAAGCGCGCGTTGGTTATTCTGCGCGCAAAATGCGTTCAGCGTGCAGACACGATCGTCTGGCGTGCGCTGCCACTGCCAGGCGCCCAACGCATCCGTCAGATCTTTGAAGTGATAGACCTTTGCCGTGCGCGTGCCGACCGGCACGTGTTGCGTCTCAGATAAGCCGTACTCATGCCAAAGACTTGATTCGCCGCCAAATGCAAAAAGCGGACAGCAACAAAGCAGGCCGAAAACCGCTAGGAGTTCGCGCCGTGGCATTTCTTGTATTTCTTTCCGCTGCCGCACGGACACAGATCGTTCCGGCCTACCTTTACACCTTTAGACGCCTGCGTTTGTTCGGCAGTTCCCGAGGAGTTGGTGAACTGCAACTCGGCCATTTCGCGATCCTTTTTACGCTGGATATTGCGCGTAAGGTCGACCACGGCTTTGTGGGCTTCGCGTTTTTGTTCCTCGAGTTCGGCCGACGTAGGCTTTGGTTTGCCATTTGCCGATCCATTCAGCGCGCTATGTTCTTCGCTGTCCTCGTCTTCTTCCTCTTCCTCCATTTCGGGATAAGGCATGGGAGGAGCGCCGGTCTCAACACGCATGAAGTATAGGAACTTGATGGTTTCGTCTTCAATTCGATCCATCATGTCTTGGAACATGACGAAGGATTCTTTTTTGTACTCGATGAGCGGATCTTTTTGCCCGTAACTGCGAAGGTTGATGCCTTCCTTCAAATGATCCATCGATAACAGGTGGTCTTTCCACAGGTTGTCGACGACATTCAGCATAATGATACGTTCGGCGTGGCGCAATCCTTCCGGGCCGATCATCTGCTCTTTTTCGTCGTAGCGCTTGTCGAGCAAGTCGCAGAGTTTCTGGTCAATCTCAACGCTCTTCAGGCCGGAAAGATCGGCGATCTCGACCTTCGCTCCGAACTGATTCAAAATCGCGGTCTGCAATCCGGCGAGATCGTATTGATCGATGCGGAGGGATTCCGAGCAAAACTGGTCGACAAAACTGTGGACGATACCGTGGACGATTTCGACAATGCGTTCTTTCTGGTTTTCGCCCTTGAGCAATAGACGCCGCATGCCATAAACAGCCTCGCGCTGTTTATTCATGACATCGTCATATTCCAAGACGTGTTTGCGCGAAGCAAAATGCTGGGCTTCGACAGCCTTCTGTGCGGATGCGATGCGCGACGTAATGAGTTTCGATTCGATCGGCACGTCTTCTTCCATGCCGAGCCTCAGCATAAGGTTCTGCATACGCTCGCCGCCGAAGATGCGCAGCAAGTCGTCCTGCAAGGAGAGATAGAAGCGCGAACTTCCGGGGTCGCCTTGGCGGCCGGCGCGGCCGCGCAACTGGTTGTCAATGCGCCGCGATTCATGGCGTTCGGTGGCCAAAATGTGCAATCCGCCGAGCGCCACCACTTCTTTGCGTTCAGCTTCAATTTCATTCCGCACATCGGTCTTGATCTTCTCTAGCTCCTCGGCCGGCATCGTTTCCGGGGTCTTGCCCAGCTTCGTCAGGCGGTCGTCGAGTAGGAAATCAGGATTGCCGCCGAGCAGAATATCGGTACCGCGGCCGGCCATGTTGGTAGAAACGGTGACGGCGCCCTTGCGTCCGGCTTGGGCTACGATATGCGCTTCGCGCTCGTGGTTCTTAGCGTTCAGCACTTCGTGCCGGACGCCCATCTTTTTCAGAACGTTGGAAAGGTGCTCTGATTTCTGAACTGAAATCGTACCCACCAGGACCGGCTGGCCTTTCTCATGGAGGGCTTTGATTTCTTTGCCGGCGTTGCGGAACTTTTCATCTTCGGTGCGATAGACGACGTCCGGGTTCTCCACGCGAATCAGCGGCCGGTTCGTCGGAACGGCTGTGACATCCAGCTTGTAGATATTGTGGAATTCGGCGGCTTCCGTATCCGCTGTACCCGTCATACCGGCAAGCTTTTTGTACATGCGGAAGAAATTCTGGAACGTTACGCTGGCTAGCGTTTGGGTCTCGCGTTCGATTTTTACGTTTTCCTTGGCTTCCACCGCCTGATGCAAACCATCGCTCCAACGCCGGCCCGGCATCAAGCGGCCGGTGAATTCATCTACGATGATCACTTGCCCCTCTTGAATGACGTAATCGCGATCGCGCTCATAGAGGATGTGCGCGCGCAGCGCCTGTTGCACGTGGTGGTTGATTTCGATATTGGCCGGATCGTATAAGTTGCCCGAATTCAGCAAGCGCTCCACTTTGAGAACGCCTTCTTCAGTAAGCGCTACGCTGCGATGCTTTTCATCGACAGTGAAATCGCCGGTGGTGCGCGATTGTCCCGGTTCTTTCCCTTCGATTACTTCGCCGCGTACGAGATTGGGAATGATCCGGTTGATGCGGTAATACTTATCCGTCGATTCTTCGCTTGGCCCGGCGATGATGAGCGGCGTGCGCGCTTCGTCAATGAGAATGGAATCGACTTCGTCGACGATGGCAAAGTTGTAATCGCGCTGGACACAATCTTCCAAACGGAATTTCATGTTGTCGCGCAGGTAGTCAAACCCGAGCTCATTGTTGGTGCCGTAGGTGATGTCGGAGTTATAGGCCAGTCTGCGCTGTTGCTCATCCAGGTCGTGAACAATGGTGCCGACCTCCAAGCCGAGGAAGCGGTGAATCTGCCCCATCCACTGAGAGTCGCGGCGCGCCAGGTAATCGTTCACGGTAACTATGTGGACGCCCTTGCCCTCGAGCGCGTTGAGATAGCTCGGCAAGGTGGCCACCAGCGTTTTGCCTTCACCGGTTTTCATTTCGGCGATGCGGCCGCGGTGCAAGACAATTCCGCCGATGAGCTGAACGTCGAAGTGCCGCATGTTCAATACGCGCCGGCCAGCTTCGCGGCAAACACCAAAGGCTTCGATCAGGATGTCGTCGAGGGGGGCGCCATTTGCGATACGCTGTTTGAAATCGACCGTTTTCGCCGCAAGCTCTGGATCCGAGAGCTTCTGGAGTTGCGGTTCGAGTGCGTTGATCGCCGCAATGATTGGCTGCATGCGCTTGATCTCGCGATCATGTTTGGTGCCAAAGACTTTGGCGAGCGTACTTTCGATCATAGTAAGGGTCAATACCAGTTTAGCGTTTATGGGGCGCGGGCGATGGCCCGGGTGGCAATGGATTTACCTTAGTCGGTAAAAACGCTCAACTAGCAATCCTGAGAGGAAGACAGCGCCCGATTGCAAAACCATATTTGTCTCAAAGGTTGCGACGCTTTTTGTACCGGTGGGCGGGATAAACAGTAAGACGATAGAAGCGCAGGTAGTGAGGGCACCGATCGCCGCTACAGATGCCCAACGCAGGCTTCGCGCCGCCAAGACTAAAGGAGTTAAGAACAAATAGATGTACGGGATGAAATAAATAAGGATGGTGAGGTTCACCAGTACGTCATAGGCTTCTTCCACCGTCGTGTTCTTGTTCTCAACATTCAAAAACAAACTCACCAGAAGTGTCAGTGACGCGAATGCGGCTTGCACGATGAGTGCGACGTATGGCGTGCGATAGCGCATCTGCAACCGGCCCAGCTGCGCCGGAAGCCTTCCTTCTACCGCCGCGGCATAAGGAACCCGCGCTGCGCCGGCCATCCAGGAACTGGTTGCGGCGACGGTCGCGACCGCCATCAATAGCGCCACGAACGAGCCGGCGTAAGGCGAATGGAGCGCGGTTTGGATGGCATCGCCGATTCCGGTCCGTTCATCAATCTGAGTCGCCGGTGTGATCAGCAAAATCGCGCTTGAGCCGCCGAGATACAAAAATAAGATCGCGAGCCCCGCGAACGTCAAGCCCACAGGAACGGAACGCGCCGGGTTCCGGATTTCCTGTCCGACAAAGCCCGCGATTTCAAAACCTGAAAATGCGAAACACATGCTGGACCAAAGCGCAAACGCGCCGAATGCATTATGCCGGGGCACGAGATCGGCGAGATGAAAAGCTGTTCCGCCAGGGCCGTGAGAAAGCACCAATGCCGCAGCTGCAAACAGCAGGCCGACCGGTATCCAAATAGCGGCTGTGCCCAAGCTCTGCATCCATTTGGCAATCTCAAAGCCGCGAATATTGAGCAGTGTTAAGGTCCAAAGGCCGATGAGAACGAGCACTGCATTCAAAACCCGCTGATGGGCCATCTCTTGAGCATGCGGACCGGCCAGGACGAAGAAATTTGCGAAGGCAAATAGCAAATAGCTCGGAAAATAGAAAACTTGATTGAGCCACAAGCACCAGGCGCAGAAGAACGAGTGGCGGGGACCAAAAGCCCGATGTACCCACATGTAGAGGCCGCCTTGTTCCGGATAGCGCGCCGATAACTCGCGCACCACCATGGTGAGCGGCAGGAAAAACAGCACGGCCGCCAAACACCACAGCGACACCGACGGCCAACCGGCTTGTGCCGCACGCGGTATCCAGCGCAGGGTTACGACGGCCACGATTACCAGTGAGGCGACATCGGTTGCGCCCAACGCTTTGATGAACTGCACGTTCGGGCGCGCAGGCGTCGCGATACTTGCCATGTTGAGTAAACTTCAAGATATCGAACTCACTGATAAAATCAAAAAGTAAGCGTTGTTTCCCCTCCTTGTATTACTTCGATCACAATTCGACCACCCCATTAGCGCCTGAAGTGGCAGCTAGCTATAGCGCTGCCTTGCGCGAGGTTTTCGGGAACCCATCGAGCACACATCGCGCGGGACAACTCGCCCGGCAGCGGCTGGAGCACGCCCGCCGCGTGATTGCAGACGCGCTGCATGTTTCTCCGGCGGAAATTGTCTTTACGAGCGGCGGCACGGAAGCGAACAACCTTGCCATTCTCGGCTTGCTCCGTCAAGCGCCAAAGCCAGCTCACGCGATTACGTTAGCCATTGAGCATCCGGCTGTGCTTGAGCCCTTTCGCCAACTGGAACAGGAAGGCGTCCGTGTCAGCTACGTGAAATCTGCCGAGTCGATCGCTTCTGAGTTGTTGGATGAGACCGTACTTGTCTCCGTTATGCATGCCAATAACGAAACTGGGTCTCTGCAGCCGATTGGCGACATCGCGAGGCTGGTTGCCGAACGTCGCGCCGCTGGCCAGAACATTTTTTTGCATTCCGATGGTGTGCAAGCGTTCGGCAAGGTCAATGTCGATCTGTCGGACACAAAAGTCGATCTCTATTCGCTGAGCGCGCACAAAATTTTCGGCCCGAAAGGCATTGGTGCGCTCTTCGTTCGCAAGAACACGCCGCTGCAAGGCATTCAATTCGGAGGCCGCCACGAGCGCAACCGGAGACCAGGTACGGAGAATGTGCCCAGCGCCATTGCTTTTGCGCAGGCAGCGGAACTGGCGACAGCTTCATTTGCAGGAAGCGAACTGCGGGACCAAGTGGAGAGTCAGCTGTTGAGCCGCCTGCCCGAAATCCAAGTTAACGGTTCGAACTCACAGCGCTTGCCAAATACAAGCAATATTCTGTTTCGCGGCGTTTCGGCGGAGGCGCTGGTGATCGCGCTCGATATGCGCGGCATGGCTGTCTCCACGGGGGCAGCCTGTAGTAGCGGGTCGCTCGAGCCATCGCACGTTTTGTTGGCGATGGGGCTGACACGAGACGAAGCGCGTTCCAGTATTCGGTTCTCTTTGGGCCGCTACAATACGCAAGCGGAAGTGGACGCGTTGAGCGATGCCGTTGTCGAATCGGTAGAAAAACTGCGCCAGCGCTCGAAGAAGGAGGCTCGTCTTGCCTGACACTGCTCCCATTGCGGTAGCCATGTCGGGCGGAGTGGATAGCTCCGTGGTTGCCGGGTTGCTCCAGCGTCAGGGGCAGCGTGTGGTCGGTCTAACTATGCAGCTTTGGAATCAGCGCCGTTTGCCCGCCCTTGTTCCTGAAGGTGGAACCACTGGCCGCTGCTGCTCGCTCGACGATGTCTACGATGCCCGCTTCGTGGCATCTGTGCTCGACATTCCCTATTACGTTGTGAATTTCGAAGACCGCTTTGAAGAGCAGGTCGTTAAGCCGTTTGTCGAAGACTATCTGGCCGGCCGCACACCCATACCCTGTACCCAGTGCAACAACTTCATCAAATTCGATCAGTTCTTTGAAATGGCCGACAGCGTCGGCGCCGAGAAAATCGCTACGGGCCACTACGCCCGCCTCAACTTTGATGAGACGAGCGGCCGCTACCAAATGCGCACCAGCGCCGACCCCGGCAAAGATCAAACCTACTTTCTGTTCGGGCTCACCCAGGCGCAGCTCGCCCGGACGCTGTTTCCGTTAGGCGGTATGGTGAAAAGCGACGTGCGCGTTCTAGCCAGGGAATTGGGTCTCCCGGTTGCCGAAAAGAACGATAGTCAAGAGATCTGTTTCGTTCCGAACGGCGACTACGCCGCTTTTATAGAGGCGTATTTTAAGGAGCAAGGAATCGATCCGTCTGTGGCGGACGGTGAAATCGTGGATACTTCGGGCCGTGTGCTGGGCATGCATTCCGGCACCCATCACTTCACCATCGGGCAGCGCCGCGGCTTGCGCGTTGCGGCGGCGGAGCCGCTTTACGTAATCGCCACTGAACCCGATACCCGACGGGTGAGAGTCGGCCGTAGTACGGATCTTCTCAAGAACTCACTGGTCGCGCGCGACATTAATTGGCTTTCCATCGCCGCTCCCAGCGAGCCTCGCCCGGCGCAGGTCAAGATTCGCAACAAACATCTTGCCGCAGCCGCTACGCTGATTCCCACAGGTGATCCAGCGCGAGTGGCAGTCCGGTTTGTGGAACCGCAGCGGGCGATTACTCCCGGCCAAGCAGCCGTCTTTTATGACGGTGATTTGGTTTTGGGCGGCGGTTGGATCGAATAACGCCGGATGCGCGAACGCCTTGAATACGCCGTTGCTGCGGCTCTCTTGGGTTTGCTTCGCGCACTGCCATTGAGCATTTCCTACAGGGTTGCCTACGCCATCGCAGCGTTGCTGGATTTGTGCCTACCGAAACTGCGCAAGGTGGCCGGCCGCAATTTGTCGAAGGCCTTCCCGGATTGGTCAGTCTCTCAGCAGCGATTCGTCATTGCGGGCGTGTTTCGCTCAGTCGGCCGGCTCCTGGTAGCGATGGCTCGCTTCCCTACCATCAACAAAAGCAACGTCGGAGATTGGATCGCTTATGAAGGCCTGGAGAACTATCAAGCCGCCAAGCTGAAGGGGCGCGGCGTTTTGGTAGCCACCGCTCATTTGGGCAATTGGGAACTCAGCGCCTTTGCTCATGCTTTGATGACCGAACCAATGAACGTAATGGCTCGCCCGCTGGACAATCATCTGGTTGACAATCTGGTTGAGGCGCGCCGCACGATGAGCGGAAACCACCTCATATTCAAGAAAGATGCGGCCCGCTTGGTTCTCAAAGCTCTTAAGAATAATGAAGCCGTGGGTATTCTCATTGACCAGAACACCACTCCCTCGGAAGGCGTGTTTATCAACTTTTTCGGCAATGCAGCGTGCGCGGGTGTGGCTTTCGCAAAACTGGCGCATCATTCACAAGCTCCGGTGATTCCCGGGTTCGCTTTGTGGGATGAGTCGGCCAAGCGCTACGTCTTACATTTTCTTCCCGAAGTTTCTCTCACTGGCGATGCTGCCGCGGATACGCAAAAAATCCATTCTGTTTTCGAAGGAGTGATCCGCCAATATCCGGATCAGTGGATGTGGATTCATCGCCGCTGGAAGACTCGTCCGCCGGGCGAACCTTCCTTCTACTAAGGAACATGCGCAAGACGGGCCGCGATTAGGCGCCGACGAAGGGCTAATGTGCCTTTGTTGATTTGTGGCGCGGATTCGCGCCTTTTGCGCTTGTGAGAATTACAATAAGAAACTTATGACTTTAGACGAGCTTCGCGCCGCACAGGCACCGCTCAAAGCGCTCTATCGAACCGATCCTCAAGCCGCTCTATTAACACTCAAAGCCGAAGGCCGCATTGGACATGCTGTCACTTGCAGCATCCAAACCGGCAAAGCATTGGTGGAAGCGGGATTGCATCCGGCGACCGGCGGTCCGGGGACGCTCGCCTGCTCAGGCGATATGCTACTCGAAGCTCTGGCCGCCTGCGCCGGCGTCACCATGGCCGCCGTAGCGAAAGCAATAGGAGTAAATTTACGCGACGGACTTGTGCGTGCCGAAGGGGACTTGGATTTTCGCGGCACGCTTGGCGTCGATAAAGAGACGCCGGTTGGGTTCCAAAGTATACGTCTAAGCTTTGATCTCGATACCGATGCGACGAGCGAACAACTCGCTACATTAGAGCGGCTGACTGAGCGCTATTGCGTCGTTTATCAGACGCTCCGCCAATCTCCAGCGATGTCGGCTCGGTTGAGCGTTCGAACGAAAAGCTAACCGACGCAAAATTACGAGCCAAGTGGGCATCGATTGTTGTAACATCGTTGACGCGACCCTACCCTTCGGCGCGAAAAAGTACTTTGGGTGGGCGGGGAAATGGGGAACGACGCAATCCGTCTTCATACCGAGACCAAGGCGATCTGTACCCAACTATAAACAAGGAGCGTGATGCCCCATGCCGGGCTATCGTGATTCTCACCTTTGCCGTAGAGATGCTCTTAAGTCATTGTGCGGGGTGGTAGCCTGTCCCACGATTGGCATGTTATGCCAATCGGTGGCTCTCGCCGCCGATGAAGATAGTATGCCCAAGCCAGGGGACTTTCTGGCCTTTGCCAAAGGCGAGAAAAAGGGGCAAACCATCGAGCCGCAAGACCTGGTTGCGGAAGCGCAACCGATTCTTGCGTACCCTAAGGACCCCGCCACCGGTAACGTCAAAGACCAAACTAAAAAGAGCTTGATCCTTCTCTATAAGACCGCGCCTGCCAATCTATCACCCGAGTTAGCTGCTCAGTCGGCGGAGGGTGCGCTGGGCTTTTCCGCTCTCTGTACTCACCTGGGTTGCGCAGTGGAAGAGTGGGACAACGCCAGCCAGTGCGCGGTGTGCCCTTGCCATAAGGGCACATACGATCTAAAGCAAGCAGCAAAAGTGGTAAGTGGGCCGCCGCCCAAGTCTTTGCCTCTGCTGCCGTTGAAATTAGCGGATCAAAACATCGTTGTAGCGGCCGGGTTCTCGGGTCGCGTAGGGGCGCAGAGACAGTCGTAAAAGCACTGCAAGCTAAACAAGGAGCAAGAAGAATGTCAATGAAACAGAAGGCCGCGCGCCATGCTGCGAGTGCGGTTGTTCTCGGAAGCCTGGTAACGGGTTTCAGTCACGGTAAGGCCTTGGCCGCCGAGCCGGACCAAGCCGCTTACGCCAACGTGACGACCGACAGGCTTACTCACCCCGATGCCTCTGACTGGCTGATGATCCGCCGCACCTATGACGGGCTGGGCTACAGTCCGCTCAAACAAATCAATGCCAAAAATGTCAAAGATCTGGTGCCGGTGTGGGCATTCTCCACCGGTGTCAATGCCGGTCATGAAGCGGCTCCTGTGATCAACAAGGGCATCATGTATGTCACCGGCGCTTACAACAAACTCTTTGCGCTGGACGCGAAAAGCGGAGATTTGCTTTGGAAATATAGCCGGGAGATCGACGACGACGTTTTGGCTGTGCTTTGCTGCGACGTAGTGAATCGCGGCGTTGCCCTTTACGGCGATAAGGTCTACATGGGCACGCTTGATGCGCACCTTATCGCTCTCGACGCCCGTACCGGCAAACTCATCTGGGACACAAAAGTCGGTGACTATAAGTTGGCCCAAACCATCACGGGAGCGCCGTTGATAGTGAAAGGCAAGGTTGTTACTGGAATGGCCGGCGGCGAATACGGTGTGCGCGGCTTCATAGCGGCGTACGATGCCGAGACCGGCCAACAGGCATGGAAAACGTACACGATCCCTGGTCCGGGCGAGAAGGGCCATGATTCGTGGCCTGGCGATTCCTGGAAAAACGGGGGCGCATCCACCTGGCTCACCGGTACCTACGATATCGATTCCAATCTCATCTTTTGGGGCGTTGGCAATCCGGGGCCGTGGGCGGGCGCGGTTCGCGAAGGCGATAATCTTTATTCCGCGTCCACGATTGCGATCGATGCAGACTCCGGCGCGATCAAGTTCCACTACCAATACACGCCGCATGACATGTGGGATTACGACGGCGTTAATGAAGCCGTTCTGGTCGACGTGAATCGCAACGGCCAAAAGATGAAAGGCATGATTAATGCCAACCGCAACGGCTATTTTTACCTTTTAAACCGCACCACGGGTGAGTTCGTTTATGGCAAACCGTTTGCTACCACAACTTCGTTCAAGGGTCTGGATCCGCACAACGGCCGTCCGATCGTCGATCCCGACAAAGTGCCTGCCGAGAATCACAAGGTAGACACCTGCCCCGCATTCTTGGGGGGCAAGAATTGGATGCCGATGTCTTACAGTACTGAGACTGGTTACGTCTATGTCCCAACGAATCACTGGTGCATGGAAATCAGTGACAAGGCCGGCAAATATGAGGAAGGCAAAGCATTTGTGGGCGCGGAGTTCAAGATGCACGCGGTGCCGGGGCTAGATTACGTTGGGGAATTTCAAGCGATTGATGTAGCTACCGGTAAACAGGCGTGGTCTCACAAATTCGCTGCTCCCTTGTGGGCGGGCGTCTTATCTACTGCTGGCTCGGTGGTATTCACCGGTACGACTGCCGATCGCAATCTCATGGCTTTCAACGCTAAAACAGGCGATGTGCTCTGGAAGTTCCGCACCAATTCGGGAATCGTCGGAGTTCCGGTCACATACGAAGTGGATGGAACTCAGTACGTGGCCGTGCTCTCAGGGATGGGCGGCGCGATCCCCCTGTGGTCCGGCGAGATTAACGAGAAGTTGACCAAAGACATTCCGCAAGGCGGCGTAATTTGGGTCTTCGCGCTGAAGAAGTAGACGTTACGGGAGGCCTGAAATCGGTGCTGGCCTCCCGCCTCTTCGTCAGGCCGTATGACTAGCGAATATCGATGTGCAGAATCGCGTCGGAATGCTCGTGGCGCCAAGCCCAGTAACGTTGGCGCTGTCGCTCATTCGCCCGCTCCCAAGCGATATAGGGACGGTGCCGTTGCTCCCAATACATGTGCCACGCTCGATCTTCGTGATCGTTCCACTCGTGATAATCTTTGTGGCCCCGGTCATAAAAGCGATGATCATCATGGTCGTGGTCTTGCGCCAAGACGGAGGTCGGAAGGGTGATGACTATGCCTGCGCCGATGGCAGTTAAGAGAAATAGTTTCTTCATCCATCGGTGAGACCAGTCAACAAAAGAATTTGGTGCCTGCGAAGAATTACTGGCTCTGGCTCCGTTGCCGCGCAATGGGCCGCTGATCGAGTCCAAGTACGGCTTCGATGATACCCGCCAACCCAGAAGGGGCCGTGAGTTCGCCACGGTAACTCAGGAAGCGCTTTCCCGAGGGTTCTTCTCGACACTCGATTTGCACCCCGAACGCTTGCCCGATGGCTTTGATGGTTCCTTCGACTTTCAGTGTGCGGGCTGCCGCATTTTCGCCGACCACCTTCAGCCCATAAGACTCTACAAAGTGCTTGACGGCTGCTAAATCGCTATCGTCCGCACGGAGTAACGTTTCGGCTTGCTCTTTGCTCAATTTGTAAAACGAGCCGGAGAGGAGCGCTTCGCTTGCCTCTCCGGCTCTAGCAGGCCTTCGAATGACGACGGTTAGCGAAAGGGTTTGGTCGGTGGCCGCTGGGCTCCAGCTTCCTTGAGTTGCGTGAATCGGCGCGCTGCCAGGAATCGCCCGTCGCTCTTGCATTTGTTCAGGTTGTCGTGGCCGCGTTGGCCGTTGTCGTTCCTGCGGCCGCCGTTATCAGTGCGTTCAACAAAGCCGCGCCGTTGGGCGAGCCTAAGCCTGTGCACGGGTCCCAACCTGCTTGGGCGCTGTAAAAGCCCAACCCACTGTTGTCGTTATTGCCGCTGGTGATGTCGTGGAAGACACTTTCGCCGATACTGTAAAGCTGAGGCTGCAGCATGCCAACCGGCGTCCCGAGTTTTTGATTAATCAGCGCGATGAGTCCGGCCCAGAGCGGGGCCACCGCGCTGGTTCCTCCCACGATCACGCTTTGTCCATCCACCACTATCTGGTAGCCGGTTTCCGGATCCGCGTTGCCCGCGACGTCGGGCACACCCCGGCCGACAAAATTCGTGTTCGGGTCCGCCGGCACACCGGCATTCTGTTGATAGCTCGGTAAGGCGAATTCGTTGCTAACGCCACCCCCCGTCGCTCCTTCGTTGGCTGCGGTTTCATTCCAGACCGTCTCAGAAGTGATTTGGGTGCCGCTACCCTGTAGTGTCGTGCCGCCGCAGGCCAATGCGAACGTACTCGACGAAGGAAAATCGACGTGCAAATTTCCGTCGCTCACTCCATCACTCGACCCATTGTCTCCGGCGGCGGTGGCAATAGTCACTCCCAACATGGCGCCATCCTGCATAGCCGCATCCAAAGCGGTTCGCGATTGCGTTGTCCACTGGTCTTCCGGGCCGCCCCAACTAATCGAAACCACTGAAGGTTTGTTCGTCGTGTCGTGAATTGCATCAGTCACCGCATCGATGAACCCCTGGTCGGTATTGGGCGCGAAGTAAACGGCAATTTTGGCGCCCGGTGCAATCGTCCCGGACACTTCAATATCTAATTCCACTTCGCCGTCAGCGTCGCTACCGGGCGAATTTGTACCACCGTCCACGGATACCGCAGTTACTGAAGGCACATTCAAGCCCAGTCCCTGGAAGTACGTCTGCAAGTCCGCGGTGTTATAGCCGCCGCCCAGTTCAACAATGCCGATCGTCTGCCCGGTCCCATCTAAGCCTTTGGGAAAGTTATAAAGCGCGGCGACTTGCTGCGCTGTAAAGGTGCCGTCGGTTCCAGCGGTGGCTCGAAGTACGCGGAAGTGCGCGTTTGCCACTTCGCGGTTATCAAGCCCCAATACGGCGATGACCACACCGTTTAGCTCTTCCGGAACACTGAGCGACCCGCTTCTACCGCGAAAGGTGCAGTTCCTGGCCGTGTCCTTATACATCGCGAGCTTTGCGTGGAACGCTTTCGACATGTCGTCGATTGTGCCGCGCAAAATCATGCGCCGCTTTACAAGGCTCGTATCTGCCACGGTCAAGTTGTGTTGCTGAGCGAATTTCTCAACCGCCTGAGCATCATTCGTATCGGCGCCATGTTTAGCACCGAATTGTTCGCGGTTTATCCGTTGAATCGGCCCACCCAAAATCGGCGGTTGGCCGCCTCTTCGCCGCAAAATTACCGTGGCATCTATTATGCTGCTGCCATCTACATTGCCAACTCGCTCGCACTTCGGCGGCAAGGTTCTTTCACTTCCGGGAATGTCTGCTTTCTTATTGAAAAAACTCATTTGCTCTTATCGTCGCTCTTTTTTTGGAAGTCCGTCTTAAGTTTTTGATAAATTCCCAAAAAATTTGGCTCCGCCGGTCTTAGGCCGACGAAGCCAAATTTGTGGTTTTGAATGGCTGGCTAAACCGCGTTCCGTACCGCTCTGTAAATCAATAAGCAAACAATTGACCCAAGCACTGCCACCAACAAGCTATAGATGTTCAACCCGGTTGCGGGACCCCAGTGGAGAAAACTCACCAGCCACCCGCCGACGACCGCGCCCACGACACCGATTAGGGTGTCGATCATAACGCCTTCTCCGCTCTTATTGACAATCTTGCTGCCAATGAACCCTGCAATCAGGCCCAAAATGAGCCACTCAATCAAGCCAATCATCTTTTCTCCTTTGTCCTTTAGTTTTCTTTATGCGCCGCCCAAAATCGGACCGGACCCCTTAGGCCACAGCTCTTTATTGGTGGAACGCAATGCAGCTACTGTATCAAAACCGTCCGCCTGCCGATTCATTAGGCTGGGACCTATTAAAATGGCTCTTGCGCTATCTGCTACGAGGCGTTCGGGGGTAGGGTGGCAGCACCTGTCCTAATAAAGAATCGGTACGAGATCAAAGACGTGCTTGGGCGCGGCGGGATGGGTGTGGTCTACAAGGCCTTCGATGGCCTGATGCGCCGCGACGTCGCCCTGAAAACCCTGCGCGATGTTGCCAGCTCCGTCTTCGTTGATCTTTTCTACCGCGAGTGCAGCGTGCTGTCCGCAATGGTTCACCCCAACATTGTCGAAATCTTCGACATGGGTGAATTTGAAGAAGATGGCGTGCTGAAGCCCTACTTCGTAATGCCTCTGCTCCCGGGGCGCACCTTGCACGATTTGATTTATCCCGGCGGGCGACCGCTTGCGGTCGAACGTTGTACCGACATCATCTCGCAAGCCTGCCGCGGCTTGCACGCCGCCCACGAATGTGGTCTGCTGCATCGCGACATCAAGCCGCGCAACATTTTTGTCATGCGCGACGACGCCGTGAAACTGATCGATTTCGGGGTTGTCCGCCTTTTAGGTAGCCAGACCATTGGCGCTCCGGGAACGCTTGGCACGCTTCATTACATGGCGCCCGAACAGATTACGATGAAACCGCTGACTTCGCGGTCGGACATTTTTTCGCTTGCCACGGTTTGCTACGAGGGGCTGACCGGCGTCCATCCATTCCTCAGAAACAACGAAACTGAAACCGCCGCCGCTGTTAATGAGCACGCTCCGCCGCTCGCATCGGCGCTCAACCCGCTTGTGAACCGCCCCTTGGCGCTGGCCGTTGCCCAAGCTATGTCGAAAGATCCTCGCAACCGGTTTGAATCTGCGGCCGCTTTTGCGGATGCTCTGCAGCGTGGATTGCGCAACGAACGGTCTGGCGCTGTTCTGCCTTCAAATCCTCAAAACCGGCTGGCGCGGGCGCAACGCAGCTTTGTACGCGGCGACTACGAATTCACCCAGGAAATTCTCGATCAGTTGCAAGGCGAGGGCATTGACGTGCCCGAAGCGCAAGAATTGCGCGCCCAACTGGAGCAGGCGTCTCGCAAGCGCGATGTTGAAGTTCAACTCGCCACCGCCCGCCGCTATTTTGAAGAGCAGGAATACGTTCTGGCTTTGCGGCGCGTTTCGGAAGTGCTGGCTGTAGAACCCGGATTGCAAGCGGGGGTCGATCTCAAGAACCAAATCGAGGATAAACTAAACGACCTGCATGTGGTTGAGTCTCTCGCGCTGGCCGAAAATCATCTCGATCAGGGCGCTTTCGACGAAGGCCGCCGCCTTATTGAAGAAGCGATCTCTCTCCAGCCCGGTAACGCCGAGGCTCACCGCCTTCTCGCCGAAGCCGACAAGCGAGCCCTATCCTGGCCCCAGGAACGTCAGCAACAGGAGGAACTGTTCCAGACGGCGACAAACGCCTATTTTGAAGGCCGCCTGGATTCCTCTCTCCGGACCCTTGACCAATTAGCCGAACTCACCCGCAAATCCAAAGCGGCCGGTGCCCGGGTGAACGAGTACAAAGAATTTTACAAACGCGTCCGTACCGATCATGATTCTCTTCAATCGACTGTTGCCGATGCGCGCCGTCTTCTCTCGAACGGCGATGTAGACGCCGCTTTCATCTTGAGCGAACGCCTGCGTGAACAATGCCCGCAACATCCCGACGTGCGGTCGCTCAGCAAGGATATTAGCGAGCATCGCGAGTCGCGCGAAGAAGAGTTTCGGCGCGGCATCGTCAACAGCATTGCCAGCGAGCCGGATCTGTCCGCCCGTCTTCATATCCTCAATCAGGCCGCGCGCTCGCGCCCCAACGACGAATACTTCCATGCCGAGCGCGCGAAACTCCAGAGCCAACTCCAGCAGGTCACTGAATTGGTGCAGCGGGCGCAGGTTTATGAATCCTCCGGCCGCTTTGATTATGCGATTGAGGAATGGCTTTGTGTGGGTGACATTTATCCCACGTATCCGGGCCTGGAAGACCACCTTGCGAAAGCCCGCCACGCCTGGAAAGAGTCACGCGACAAATCCAAAACCGAACTGAAGGAATCGGTCAACCAGGCGCTCAGAACCGGCGATCAGGAAAGCGCGGCAGCGCATCTTGCCGCGGCCCATGCCGAATTCAACGGCGATGGCGATTATCAGCAGCTCAAAACGCTGGTCGAATCTACCGCCGCCGCAAACAAGGAAGTGGAGGCGCTGCTCGCTCGCATTCAGAAGGCGGAAAAGGACCGCCGTTTCGGCGACATTCCGACTCTGTGTCAAGTGGCCTCCGGCGTGAGCCAAAACGTAGATCCACTACGCACCAAAACGTTCGCTGCGCTGGTTGCCTTGGCTACTCGCTTAACGCCCGTCGACTGGCGAGTCGCCCAACAAGTCGCGCTCGAAGCAGGCCGCATTGGCTCCGTGCCGGCAGACCTGGGTGTCAATCTGGCTCGTCAACAACGCGAAGGCGAGGTGACCGACATTCTGGGCGAGGACCGCTCTGCCCAAAGCGGCCTCGAAGCATATCGCGAACGGATGGCAGCGCTGCTTGCCAAGTATCCCGATGAAACTCGCCTTGAAGAGCGCCTGCGCCTGATCGATATTGCGATTGAGGACAAGCACCGCCAGGATTCCGCTCGGGCCTGTGCCACTGAATTGGCGATTCTCTCGGACGAGTTAGGCGATGCCAACGACCATCGGCGCCTTTGGGACACCTATATCCGTGCCAAGAACTTGGCCGCTCCGTTTGCCTATGACCATGACGTGGCGCGCAATCTTGCCGCCATTCGCGAACAAGGAACTCTGTTCGAAGAAGCGGCCGATGCCTTGACGCGCGATCGCATTCAGGAGTGCTACGACCTTTGCGATAGCATGCTCTCTCGCCGACCGACTCACGTTCTCTTTCGCAAGCTTCGCGACCGGGCTGCCGACCGTCACCGTCAACTCGGCGACGAATATTTCGCACGCGTGGAACGTTGGCTCGCAAGCGAACCGGATGTCTTTCAGCGCGAATTGATTCTGCAGAGAGCGAGGCAGGAATACCCCTTCGAAGCCCGTTATGCCGCGGAATTGGAGGCTCTCGAACGCGAAAAAGCTATAGCGGAAACGATGGCCGCAAAAGCTCGCGATCTCGAAAAGCGCGGCCTTACCGCCGAAGCGCTTGCGCAGTGGCGTCAACTCCGCAACATGCACGCTTCTTACCCCGGCTTGGAAGAGCGCATCTCTGCCTGCGAGGGTGTCCTTGATCGCAGCCAGCGCAAAACACGCGCTCAGGGATTGCTCAGCCAGGGGATGAGTCACCTCGCAGAGGGTCACTTGGCGCAGGGCTATCAGATGGTGCACGAAGCGGCCCGATTGACCGACGAAGTCCCGGATCAGTTGCGTTCTGCCGCGCCGAATCTGGTGGCCGCGTCGCGCGTCGCGCTGCCTTCTAATCCCAAACTTGCTGAAGCAATGGTGAACTTGGCGCAGCGTTTGGATGAGTCTCTTCGCCTGCCCAAAGATTTGCGGGCGAAGATCGGCGATGCACGGAGAATCGAAGACCTTGAGGAATGCCTCAAAGTAATCGAGGGCCAGCGGGATTCCGGCGATGTGACCGGCGCCCTCGCATCCGCGAATGAGTACTTAAATCAATACCCGGGCGTGCGGCAAATGGAAACGGTCCGCAGCAACCTGCTTCTGGAGATAGAGCAGGAGCGCAAGCATGAGGCGCGTTCCAAAACCCTCGACCAATTCCGTGAAATGGAATTGAGCGCCGCAAACATGCGTCCGGCCGAGCTATTTGGCTTGCGGCAAAAAGTGCAGGACTTGGCCCAACTGCATCCCGGCGAGGAAGAAATCAGCCAGCGCGCTCTCACGCTCACTTCCCTGTTCGGTGCCCTAGCGGAAGTGCGCCAGCAAGTCCTCGCGCGTTCCCCGTCGGGAATTGAAGAAGCCTGTTCGCGCGCTTTTGCCACCTTCCCGGGCCATCCCTTGTTCAAGGCCGCCATGGCCGAAGCCGCCAAGCAACGGGCCGAGGAAGCCTCGCACCAGGCCGCCGATGTCTTGAGCCGCGTTGACGCGGAAAGCGACTTCGAGAAGCAAGCGGCGCTGCTGCGCCAGGGTCTCGCCGTTCATCCTGACCATCCTGCCTTGCGAGAGCAACTGACTGCCGTCGATCGCAAACGTTCGGAGTTGAAGCGTCGTACGGATACAGCCCGCGGTCTCGAGTCAAAAGGCTCCATCGTTGAAGCTGCCAAACACTGGGAGGCCATCGGTAAAGACTATCCCTGGTACGCGACGGCATACACCGAAGTCGAGCGTCTTACCGGGATGCGCCGCAAGGAAAAGCAGGATGCCGTCGACCGCTGGCTCCGTCAGGTGGAAGATGCCATCGATGACGGCGATTACGATACCGCTTCCACCATGCTGCGTCAGGCCGCCCAGCAGCAGTCTGACCAGAAACTGCGCCGCCTGAATAGCAAACTTGAGGAGGCACTCAAGCGAAAAGACGAATCGGACGCCAAGTTCGCCGAAGGCAGCGGCCTTTTGGCCGATGGCGATTTGATCCAGGGCGGTAATGCCCTTTATCGCGCCTTTGAACTCCAACCCAAAGATCAAACCAAGGCCAATTCCATCGCGCTTCTTCTCCTCGGGCAGATCCGCGCCAATCTTGGGAACGACCTGTCTGTCTGCGAAGCCCTGCTCGCGCATCTCAATCGGATTCGCCCTAACCAGATATTGCCCCCGGACATTCGCGAAGCGCTGGCGGGTAAGAGACAAGTGAGGAAGGGCCAGAAAGAGAGCAACCGCAAGACGATGGAGCAACTGGCTCAACTTGCCGCACAGGTGAGCCAGGCGGATTCAAAACGCTCTCTGTCCGCTGCCGCTCGCAAACTCGAAAAGACTCAACTGCTCGATTCTTCCGATCTCGAAGTGCGACGCACCGCGGCCGAACTCAGCCGCAAAATCAACATTCGCCTCAGCGGTCTCGGAACCCCGCAAGCGCCTGCAGCCGTTTTGCCCTCCGCTCCCAGTAGGGCGTTGTCGGTCGGTGGCACCATTGCGGCCCTTAGTTTACTGCTCTCTTTTGCCGCGGTCGTGTTCTTTCTCTCTCGGCCGCGTATCGCCGGCGTTTCTGTGAAAGTCGTTGCCACTCCGGATCACACCGCCGTGGAACTCGATGGCCGTACTTGTGTCTCTTCCGAATGCACCTTCGTCCTCAAGCCCGGCAGCTACACATTCAAGCTTTCCAAGACCGGCTACCAACCGAAGAACCTGCCGGTCGAGGTGAAAGCTACCGATACCATGCCTCTGAGCCTTACCGCTTCGCTTGATCCATCTCCCAACACGGCGGGGTCGGATATGGCCGCAGGGCGCGATGCTAATTTGCCTTCCAGCGATACGCCCAGTGAAGCCAGAATCGAAATCCACGGCGCGCGTCCCCACACTCGCATACATCTGGATGGCGCCGAAATCGGCCAAGTCGGCGCTGACGGAACTTTCTACGTTGACATCCCACCCGGGCCACACACTCTCGATTTGTCTCTCGCGGGTTTTGCGGATCGCAAGTTCACTCGCAACTTCGCTCGCGGCGAATTGGTTTCGCTTGTCAACGACGCCGTTCAACTCAAGCCGCGTCAACTCCAAGAGCCACGCTAACGAAACGAAAAAGGGGATGGCTTTTACACCACCCCCTTCATTCGCTCTTCGTCTGTCGCAGATTGCTCTGCCGCAGACCTCGTTTGGCTACTGCTTGGCAATAACCAGATTCTTGATTTTGGCGTAGGTAGCCGCAGGAATGATCTTCTTGGTCACCAGCTCGTTCTTCGCCTTATACGGACGGCCCTTGATGATCTTCTGAGCGTAGGCATCGCCAATCCCCGGCAGTTTGTCGAGTTGATCTGCTGTGGCGCTGTTTAAGTCCACCAGGTCGGCTGCCGCCGGCGCCGCTGTTTTAGCAGACTTCGCCGTGCTCGCTTGTCCAGCAAACGCCGTCGTATTCGGCATAACGGTCGCAAACGCGAGCGCGCCGAGCAAAAGAAGTGATCGAGTGAATTTCATTTCTATGTATTTTCCCCTTTTGTTTTTATTTGTTTAACAGGCCCTTCAGCATGCTTTCGCCCATCGCCATCATATTTCCGCCGCCAGCCGGAACTTGGCCTCCGGGTGTCATGTGGTCCACTACGTGCGGCAGCAATTGCGCCATAACACCACTTGCTACATCGGGAGAGACGCCCAGCTTCGAAGCCATGCTCGAAATGGCATCGCTACCGACGCCCGCCTGCACCTGCTGCGGTGTCACCGGTTGGTTGGCGCCCGTCCCGACCCACGAACTTGCCACGCCGCCCAATCCATTTTTCTCAAAAGCTCCCACCAGCCCTCCGACTCCGCCCGGGTAGCTGTTCACCATGTTCATTACTTCTTGGATTGCGGCGCTGCTGCCCCCTGCCGTATTGGCTCCGCCCAGCGCTTGCGCCGCGATGTCTAATAAGCTCATATTTCTGAATGTCTCCTTTTTCTTCAGAGGGGAGTGCCCGTGAACAAGCGCCCACAGGCACACCGCCGGCTACCAGCTTACCGCTTTCGCCCTGTTCTTACTTCCCGCCGATTTCGGCTTTGGCCGGTTTGTATCCGGCTGCTTGTGCTTGCGCTTCAGTCATGAACTGACCCTGCTTGGTCTTCCCATACCAGCGTCCGCTCTTGTGATAAACCTTCGATTCCGTATTCACCCAAACCATTCCCTTCGCTTGCGCGCTAGCGATATCGCCGGCGGAGGCGTTGTTCGTGGGTTGAGGAGCAGTCTTCTTTCCAACCGAAGCCGCAGGAGTTGCGGGTGCTGCCGCCGCTGGAGCCGCTGCCGGGGCTGCTGCGGGCGTCGGCGTTGAGGACGCCGTGTTAGCCGCTGCTGCCGCTGCTTTCGACTTTCGTGACCGGTGCGTTGAAGTGCTGGTAGTGGTCGCCGCCGCGGCCGCTGTCGAAGTGTCCGTCGCCGTCGCCGACTTGCGGCTGCGCTTCTTCTTCGTCGATGTGGATGTTGTGTCTGTCCCCTGGGTCGCTGGTGCCTGTGCGAATGCCGCCAGCGTCCCTAATCCAAGAACCAACGCCGTTGCGCTGGCTACCACTCTCAAATAGTTTTTCATTCGATTCTCCTTAATCAAAACTTGTGCTGCTCTTTCCGCCTTACCCTGCACGGTTGTCTCTCTATTTTAGACACCGCTTACACTCATAAGTCACTGATTCTAAATTAACGAAACATCATCTTACCGTTGCGCCACTGCGCTCCGGGCGATTTTCCCACCGACCGTAATTCTACAGACTTAGCGGAAAAGTTTCCTAAAGGTTGTTTAATCTTTCCCTCTTGGCGAGGCGAGAAAGTACTGGAACCCAGGTTCATCCGGTTTGGTGTCGTGAGTCACTCCAAACACCCGATAGCGTAAACTGAGCCGAGGTGGATCCTCGCGCCGGAAAGGTCTTCTTGCTTGTCTCCGCATCATGCCTGTCTAGCTATCGCCGCTCTGTTGCTCGCCCCAGCGTTATCTCTCGCCCAAAAGGCGGAGGTGGAATTAGGCAAGCGGGTCTATAACAACAATTGCTCGATCTGTCACGGCGGCGATGGCCTTGGCGGCGAGCACGGCCCGTCCATCGCCCACCGTCTCCTTCACCTCGACGACTCGCAACTGACGGAGCTTATCCATCAAGGCCGCCTCAGCCGGGGCATGCCTGCTTTCCCCCAACTCACTGCTCCCTCGCTAACTCATTTAATCGAGTTTCTTCACAGTATTAAGTCTGAAAACAGCGTTACTTATGTTCACAAGTCCATTCAAACGACCTCTGGCGACACGCTCGAAGGGGCGGTACTCAATGAAAGCATTCAAGACCTCGCCCTTCGGACCGCCGATGACCACATCCATCTCCTGCGTCCCGCTGGCGATGGCAAGTACCGCGAAGTAACCTCCGAGACAGACTGGCCAACCTACAACGGCGATTCGAGCGGAAACCGCTATTCCATGCTCGACCAAATTCGTTCCAGCAATGCGGCAGGGCTTGTCCCGCAGTGGTTCTTCACTTTCCCCGATGCGCCTTTTCTCGAAACCACTCCGGTGGTCGTCGGAGGCATCATGTACCTCACCAGCGGCAATCAGTGCGCGGCCCTGGATGCCGGCAGCGGTCGAGAACTCTGGCACTTCCGCCGTGAACGTACTAAAGGCGTGGGAGGTGGTGGCGGTGCCGGCATCAATCGTGGAGTCGCTTGGTCCGGCGACCATCTATTCATGGTCACTGACAACGCTCATCTGCTCTCTCTGAATCGTTGGACGGGCGACGTCGAATGGGAGTCTGTCATCGCCGATTGGCATCGTAACTACGACACTACGTCCGCTCCTCTTGTCGCTGGCGACTTTGTTATCTCGGGGACGGCCGGCGGAGAAGGCGGGGCGCGCGGTTTCCTTACCGCTTTCAACAAGGACACCGGCAAAGAGGTCTGGAGATTTTGGACCATCCCTGCTCCCGGCGAACCTGGCTCGGAGACATGGAGAGGAAACGCCATTCACCACGGCGGTGCTGTGACGTGGTTCACCGGTTCCTATGACTCCGTCGCCGACGTAATCTATTGGCAAACCGGTAACCCCGGCCCCGACTATGACGGCAAAGAGCGAGAAGGCGACAATCTCTATTCCGACTCAGTCATCGCTCTCGACCGCAAAACAGGCAAACTCAAGTGGTATTACCAATTCACTCCCCATGACACTCATGATTGGGACGCCACTGAGCCCCTGCTTCTTGTAGACGCAAACTGGCACAACCAACCCCGCAAACTGCTGCTGACGGCCAATCGCAATGGGTTCTTCTACGTCTTCGATCGCATCGAGGGGCAGCTTCTGGTAGCCGAACCTTTCGTGAAAAAACTCAACTGGGCGAAAGCAATTGGGCCGGACCATCGCCCTGTTCTCGCCCCTATTGAAAAAGTGGACAAGGGCGACAAAGTCTGCCCCTCTCAAGACGGCGCGACGAATTGGTATTCGTCGTCTTTCTCGCCACAAACCGGTTTGTTTTATTTTCAAACCCTCGAAAAATGCGATATCTACACCGATGACGGCCCGGTAGAGTGGGCGGCTGGCAAGGAGTATCTCGGCGGCTCGCAGCGCACCGCACCCGGCGAAGTGCCGCAGAAATATTTGCGCGCCATTGATATCCAAACCGGCAAAATCTCCTGGGAGTATCCAGAGGCAGGCCGTGGCGAGACGTGGGGCGGCACGCTTACTACCGCCGGCGGCCTCGTCTTCTTCTGTGAAGACAGCGGCCTCTTCATGGCAGTAGACGCTACCACGGGCAAGCCCTTGTGGAACTTCCGCTCAAACCAGGATTGGAAGGCCTCACCCATGACCTACCAGTTCGATGGCAAACAATACGTCGCCATCGCTTCCGGCCAAACTGTAATGACCTTCGCGCTGCCAAACTAGTCCGGCATCACTCTCAACACCACGGCTCCGTGACTCGGCACATCAACTTTATACCCGCCCTTCTGGTTCTCCGCCACTGTCTTGTGTTCCCACAAATTTCGAATGTTCGCGCTCATCTTGTCCGGATACCCCAAGTCTGTCCAGCGCACTTCAATCGGCGCCTCACTCCCCGTACGATTGAGCAAACCAATAGCCCGCCCACCGTCACTCATCTGCTTCACCCAGATCTCCAGCCCATCACTCTTCTTCACGCGCTTCGCTTGAATTCCTAGTGCGTCCTGGTCCACGGCAATCACTTCTTTATTCGTGAGAATCGCCTTTGTCGCCTCGCTCATGTGGTTCAAGTCGTTCCCGGCCAACAACGGCGCAGCCATCAGGCACCACAGGCTGAAATGCGCGCGGTATTCCCGCTCCGTCATGCCGCCATTCCCCACTTCCAGCATGTCCGGATCATTCCAGTGTCCCGGCCCCGCATAGCTCTCAATCCCATCCTGCAAATCGAGAATCTGCACCACGCCATTCCCGTCGTCTTTCTTCTCACCTGCGTCCCACTTGTCGGTAATGTCTCCCGTCGTGCGCCACAAATTACCAACCTCTCCCGCCCACAGCCAGGGTTTGGTTGAGCCCCACTCACAAATGCTGAACACAATCGGCCGTCCCGATTTCGCCAGCGCATCTCGCATCGTGGCGTAAGAACTGGCCGAGTTCTGCGTGTCGTGGTTGCACCAGTCGTATTTCAAGTAATCCACACCCCAAGCCGCATACTGTCGCGCATCTTGATATTCGTATCCGCGGCTGCCAGGCCGGTTCTGGCACGTCCCTCGGCCGGCGTCTGAATAAATCCCAAACTTCAATCCCTTCGAGTGAATATAATCGCCCAGCGCCTTCATCCCCGAAGGAAACCGCTTCGCATCCGGCACAATGTCCCCTTCCGCATCGCGGCTCACTTGCCAGCAGTCATCAATCACGACGTACTGATACCCGGCATCTTTCATCCCACTGTTTACAACCGCGTCTGCCGCCCCGCGAATCAGTTCTTCGCTCACATCGCATCCGAACTTATTCCAACTATTCCAGCCCATCGGCGGTGTCCGCGCCAACCCGTTCTCAAGCGCCTGCGCCTTCGTGAATCCGAGCAAAAGAAGGAAGGCCGTGAAAATCAATCTCTTTCTCATAGCGCCTGCAATTATATGCAATCAATCCAAAAATACTTGCGGCTTGGCTGCCGGGACGCTCCAACCGTATTCAAGCAGCGGCAGCGCATTCAACACAAACTCCGTAACAATGTTCGCCATCTTCGTCGTTCCCGCTTCGTCTTTTGAAATTGTACGCGCCACGGTAAACGACTGCAGTTTTAGGTATGCCGCAATCGCCGTCCCTTCCGCCGTCTCAAATCCGCGCGGCATCCGTTGCAAACGGTGTTCACTGGAAATCTCCAGTTTCTTGTTCTTTAACTTCCGCGCCATATCGAGAAATCCCTTTGGCTCTGCCTGCATCCGCAATCGCCAATTTGTCAAAACTGGCCGCTCCGGCTGCCAAAATCCTGCCCCGGCAAAGACACTTTCCGGGCTCACATGTACATAAATCGCCCCATGCGAATCCTTCTTGCCATTCCGATGGAGCGTCCCACCCACATGCGTGTGATACGGCGTTTTATCGGTGCTAAATCGGATGTCCCGATAAATCCGCGTCAGAATGCCCTTCGGCTTAGTCGCTAACGGCACTTTGTTCTTCTTCATCTCAGCCTCCACCGTCAATAAAAGCGCCATTAGCGGTTTCTGCAATTCCTTTTCGAGTATCTCCTTGCGCGGCAAAAACCAGTCCCGGTTGTTGTTTTTCTTCAATCCGCGCAGAAACGCGAAGCCCGCTTCGCGAAAACCCTGAAACTCGCCGTTTGTGTCAATCGTCATTCCTCCGTTATACTCGTTAGTCAATACCAACACATGGCTTCCTCAAAAAACATGCTATCCAGACGCCAAATGAGCCGCAGTATGGCTGGCTTTTTTGGCGTAGCGACAGCGGTACCTCTCTTCAGCGAATTCGCTTTGGCCCGACAAGCCGAAACGGCACTGACGGGTGCCGCTCGCGACCCATTCGTTCGTATCAATGCCAACGAAAACCCCCTCGGCCCCTGTCGCGAAGGGCTCGAAGCCATCGCCAAAATCGCGCCGCACGGTGGCCGCTACGAACCGTTTGACGACTACCAAAACTTCATCAAAACTGTATCCGAAACTGAGAATGTCCCGGTTGACCACATCGCTTCTTTTGCCGGTTCGAGTGATCCTCTGTTTCGTGCCACCTGTGCCTTCACTTCGGGCACGCGCAGTTGGGTCATGGCCGATCCCGGTTACGGCGACGGTGCGCCCGCCTACATCGGCTCAAAACTCGTGAAGGTTCCGCTCCGCGCCGACTTCTCCCACGACATCCCGGCTATGCTCGCCGCCGATCCCAACGCCGGCGCTTTCTACGTCTGCAATCCCAATAATCCCAGCGGCACTCTCACCTCCTACAAAGAAATCGAATTTCTCGTAGCCAACAAACCCAAGGGTTCAATCGTCATTGTCGATGAAGCCTATATCCACCTTACGGACAATCAGGAATCCGCTCGCGACCTCGTTCTAGCCGGCAAAGATGTCATCATCCTCCGGACATTTTCGAAAGTCTACGGCATGGCCGGCATTCGCTCTGGCTTCATCATGGCGCGCCCAGACCTCGTCGAGAAAATCAATCAATATGGCGACGGCAATCTCCCCATCACCGCTCTCGCGTGCGCCACCGCGAGTCTTAAGGTCAAAAATCTCGTTTCCGAGCGCCGCGGCATCAACCGCCAAATTCGTGAAAACGTTTTCGCGTTCCTCAAAAAGAGGAACATTGATCACACCCCGAGCCAGACCAACTTCTTCATGATGGACGTTCATCGCCCGGTTGTCGAATTCGCTAAAGCGATGGCTGAGCAGCACGTGCTGATCGGCCGCGTTTGGCCCGCCTGGCCCACCCACGCGCGAGTCTCCATTGGTACCCAAGCGGACATGAACGCATTCAAGACCGCTCTTGACAAGATTTGGACCTAACGACCGCGGTATCCGCGCCACAGATACTCGAGCGCTTCCGGCAGCGTTTGCTGTTTCACCGCTCGGTCTGTGTGCCCGCAGTTCCGCGCAAATAGAAATTGGTAGTGATACTTCTTCGCCGCCAAGACGCGTGCCGTGTTTTCATTCGCCACCACCCAGTCGTGCATGTTGTCTCTCATTACATTTGGGTTAAACAAATCCCGATCTCCCACTTCCATCCAAATCCGAATTGGTTTTCGCGGCGAATTCGGAATCAGGCGCTCGTGAAACCCCCACGCCCCGTGCGGTGTCTCCGCATTCCAGGGCCACTGTTGATTGACAAACGTCCCCGAATACGAAAGCACCCGGTGATAAAGCTCAGGGTGATACCAAGCCATGATCAGCGCACAGGAGGCTCCCGAACTTCCACCCATCGTCGCTCGCCCATCTGGATCTTTCGTCAGCTTCACGTTTGCTTTCGCCTCCACCAACGGCAGTACCTCTGTTTCCACAAACTCCGCATACTTCCCTGACATCGTGTCGTACTCCAGGCCCCGCTCACTCCCCTGCGCATCACCACTCCCATTGCTGATCGAGACTGCAACCATCACCGGCACTTTCCCTTCCGCAATCAAGTTATCGAGCGCCGTAAATAGCATCTTGTCGGGTCCATCCGCGCCAACAATAAAGGGCGCTGCGGTCCCCGCCACATATTGCTTCGGTACGTAAACCGTCACCGTCCGCGTATACGGCGCCGGGTGACTCGTCGTCACAATCAGCTTTGCCGGGTTGTCGGCGTCGGGCGTCCCAAAAGTCTTGGGCTCGCGCGCTATCCCCGGATACATTTTGCTGTCTTTCGATTCCATCGTGATTGTGATGATGGTCCCTTGCGGCACACCCTCGCGTATGCTCATCTCAGGCGCCGCCGTGTGCGTTGGCCCAATAATGAAATTCCCGTCCTTATCCGGCGGTGGATTTTCGCCGTCCGGTAGCTCTTTCGCATTTACATATCCAGTTGTGTGCGGATCACGCGTGGGAGGCGTGGGCCGGGTGGCTGCCTGTGCGAGAAGTAATAGGAAACTGATGAAATAAATCACGCCCCCGATCTTAACGCAAATCGTGCTGCATCCTAAACCTCGTGCGCCGCATCAGAGCGGAGGAGAAGTAAATCTATGTACCTCATAACTGGTGCCACCGGTCACACCGGCTCTGTGATCACAAAAGGCCTGTTGAAACAGGGTAAGAAAGTGCGCGTTGTCGCCCGAAACCCCGAACGTCTGACCTCGCTCGCGTCCCTCGGAGCCGAAACATTGGTCGGTGACATTACTTCGAAAGATACGGCCGCCAAAGCCTTCGCTGGTGTCGAGGCCGCCTACCTGATGATCCCGCCGGATATGGCAAGCCCCGATTTCCGCGCCTACCAGCAAACGCTTACGGACGTGTACGGCTCCGCCATTGAGAGCAACAGTTCCGTGAAGTACGTCGTTGCTCTCAGCAGTTTCGGCGCCGATAAGGCTGACAAGACCGGCCCCATTCTCGGCATCCACTTTCTCGAAGAGCGCCTCAAACAAATTAAAACTCTCAACGCCCTCTTTGTCCGCGCCGGCTACTTCATGGAGAACACCCTGGGGCAAGCCGGCGTCATTCGCCAAATGGGAGCTGTCGTCGGTCCTTTGAAGGCCGATCTCAAAGTGCCCTTCATCGCCACTGTCGACATCGGCAATTTCGCTCTTGACGCTCTGTTGAAACTCAATTTCACCGGGTACCAAAGCCACGAGTTACTGGGTCAGCGCGACCTTGACTACACCGAAGCCGCCTCCATCATCGGCAACGCCATCGGGAAGCCCGACCTCCGCTACCAGGAGATTTCGAGCGAGCAATTCGCCGGCTTTATGGAGCAAATGGGCGCTTCGAAAAGTCTGGCATCGCTCATGGCCGAAATGGTCGACTCGCAAAACGACGGACATATCCGCGCTCTCGAGCCTCGCACCGCAAAAAACACTACGCCAACTTCTTTTGAAAAATTCGTCGCCGACAGCTTTGTGCCGGCCTATCGCGCCGCTTCTGCCTCGGCGTAATCCTTCATCGAAAATGACCGAAATTCAAAATCGCGTTGAAAACGAGCGCGTAGGAGCCGATGGTCTCTCCTCGGTAAATCGGATTGTTCGAAAACAAAAGCACATCGCCCTTGCCGTACCGCGCCGCTACCACCGCCGCATGTTCCGCCACCGGGTCTCCATTCTCAATCAGACCCGATAGCAGCAACTCTTTCATCGCGGCGTATCGCACGATCACCTGCGGCCGGTATTCAGCGGGAATCAGGAATGGATTGTTCCGTTCCTGATCTTCGTTAAGAGGTGTCGCCTGCCAAGCTTTCGGTGCCGGCAGCGGCGGTGCTTTTTCGGCTGGTCGTCCTTCCGGTACATCCTCGTCTTCCGGTCCGCCGCGCCCTGTCGGTCTCTTATATTCCTTTGCCGTGAGAATGTTCCGATTCACAGTAAGATTGCTTACCGTAAAGCTCAAGCCACCCGCGCTGTACAGCGGCAAAGCCGAATCATATCCGTAGGCCAAGGGCATCTTGTTGTCAATCACAACGGAGTTCAGCACGCTTCCCACAACCTTCAATGTTTTGCGTGGCGTCACAAACACACCCGGCGCAAGGCCTTCATTAATCGCGAACTCAGCCGTATCTTCGGAAGTGATCAACAAACCTCCCTGTGCCACGAATTCCTTCAAATGGGCCACGCCCGACTCTTCTAGCCCCGGCCGCATGTCGTCAGTCGCGTCCAACTTGCCAAGGTTCGGTGTAAGCTCCGTGGTCTGCCAAGGCAGGGCATTCCCCCACGTCGGCAGTCCATCTACAATCTGTTGACTGCCCGCACCCCCCACTGGCGCAAAGACAATCACATCGAACTTCGATCGCAGATCAGCCTCTTTGGCAACCGTCTGCGTACTGATATAAGTGAAGGGCACGTGCAGCTGATCGAAAGCCTCACGCCACCATCCCTCCGTTTGCGTGTACAGCCAAGTATGCATGAATGCGACCCGAGGCGCAGCCGCGGTGTGAGTGCGCACGGTAGGCTGCGATGCCATGCTGACAGCCTCCAGGTCGTACTTTTGAATAAGCGCAGCAAACTTACTCGCCTCCACTCCGCCAATGATCAGCGACCCCGCAGCAAACTTGTGCCCTGCGCTCTCAAAAGGCTCTTCGGCTACGGACACCTGACCCGAACCCGTCAACCCATACACCAACGATGCCAAACTCACCTGTCCACAGTTATCAACTGCCCAGAATGGACCACCGCCCATCTCCGGTCCTGTTATTTGATTGACATCTGAAACCGTACTCATCGGCGCTGACAGAATTGAGCTGTCAGTCACTCTCGACACCTTCGCATGGAAGAGGTCTCCAAACGACCACCCAGTGTCGTCATAGGGTGTCTTCTGCGGATCGTCCGGCGCCCAAAACTGCCGATCCAGCAAAGCATCGGCGACGCGCGAAAACGGCTGATCCATCCGAATCACAAAGCTCCCGGCCGCAAACGTCTGAGAGGTCGGCGCAGGCGCGGCGGGCTTCTCATCAGCCTCATCTTTGTGTGGCCTCACCGGCAACGCGACAGTCACTGCCTGGGTCAGCCTTTGAATTTCAACGTGCTGTAGCGACAGCACTCGCAACAACTGAATCTGGCGATTCGTATAACGCTCATCCTGTGCCAGCACATAAGCCGCCGGCCCTGCGTTCCGAGGTTTCTCCACTGAGCGTTTACTCTTCAGGTAATAGTTATTTAGAAATAACTTTCCGTTGTGCGCAAAATAAGAAAGTGTCGAAAGAATCGCCGTCTCTTCATAATTGTTGTTATCCCTTTGAGACCATGTCACCGTCGCATACGGCGGATTCGGCCGGTACCAGGTTCGCGAATATTGATCCGGTGAAAGCACTCGCTTCACTGTGTCCGCCCCTCCGTTCCCGAACGTCTCATAGAGCCGGCTGATCCCGTTGTGAAGCGCCGCTAAGAACATGAGGTAACCGGGGCTCCAGGTGTCGAAGTTCCCGTGCGTAAACGCGCCCGGCATGCCGAATCCCTGCATCCGCGCCATATTGTCAGAAGCCAGCATTGACCATTCATCTGTCAACAGCGGATCGATCCACGAATTGTAAGGCCCATCGCCCACGGTATTGTCGTAAAGAAACGGTACCGACTCATGCAAGTCATGCAGCACCTGCGCGTGCCACTGCAGATAGGTGTTCAGCACATTTCGCGTCAGATCAAGCGTCATCGCCATGGCATCGCGATTGTTATCGTGCGCCACATAGTGGCCCCAATACAACAGCCGCGGATAGTTCAGTCCAGGGTGGGCCTCGTGCCACTTGTAAATGTCAACCATGCGGTCACGCCCATCCACCTCCACCACCGGAGTAATCAGCGTAATCATGTGCGAACGAATGTATTGGATGTAAGGCGCATTGTCCACGGCCAAGCGATACGCCATCTCCATCATCGCCGTCGGAGCGCCTGTTTCCGGCGAATGAATGGTCCCCGTAATGTAGTAAACGGGAAACGAGCGCTCAATCAGCCCTTGCGCTTTCGCGTCATTTGACTGAATCGTGCGGGGGTCCGCAAGCTGAGCCAACCGTGCATCGTTGTCCTTCGCTTGATTCAGCAGCGCCTCGTCGGCCACCGCCACGGCAATCATTTCCCGCCCTTCCTCCGTGTGCCCGATCGTAAACACCTTCACCCTCGGACCCGCCGCCGCCAACATGCGGAAATATCGGTAAACATCCTCGGCATAAGGCAATATGTCCGGCGCGCCCGCAATGTCACCCAACACCTTCGCGGGAGTGGGCACATTAGCGGATGCAGGCAGATAGTCGGTCAGCCGCGAATTGAGCGCCGGCGCGGTCGTGTACTTCTTGATCGCTTGCGTATATGCGTCATCGACGGCCTGTTTCGAATCGCGTTGAAATGTCTCAAGCGGTTCTGTCTGACCGCACATCTCAAACGGAGCAGAGAGTGTAAAAAGGAGAGAAAGAAATACGAATCGTTGAATCAAGAGGAACACACCTTTAGGAACGCGCTGCCAAACTGACTTTTGTCGCTTGTGAGCAATGATACTAAAGGTTTTTCGCTCGCTTCCTTAGGACTGAAATCGGAACTGCCCGTGGCGCCGTCGTAGTGCTTAAATAGTGAAACCAACACGGGCATTTCCTATTTCGATACATTGGGCAAACCGGTAAGCGGTCACTTCAATTGCTTTCGTTCTTGGTCTGCAGCTGCTCCTGTTTGGCTTCGAAACCTGGGGGCAGGCCCTTCCGGATTAGCATCCACATGAACCTGACAGAACTTTTTGATCTCACTTTTCGCGGTCCGCGATCCACTTCCGTAGCCTTGGAATTTGAAGGCGAGGAGTACACCTTTCGCCAAATCGATGAACGCAGCAATCGGGTGGCGAACTATCTCGTCTCGCAAGATTTCCAACCCGGAGACCGCCTCTGCGTTTATCTATCCAATTGCGTGGAGATGATCGATCTCTTCCTTGCCTGTGCGAAAACAGGTGTCATCTTCGTGCCCATCAACATTCTCTATCGCGACCGCGAAATGACTCACATTTTGCAGGACGCAAAGCCGAAAGCATTGGTCGCTGAAGGCGAAATCGCAACCGCCGAAATTCCTGTTTGGACTCTGCCCGAACTCCGCGAAAAAGTCCCTAAGCAGACCTCAGAACGCCCTGACATCTTCCTCGATGGCGACTCTCCCGCGGGCATCATTTACACATCGGGCACCACAGGAACCTCTAAAGGAGCCGTCCTCAGCCATAACAACTTCGCCGTCAACGCCCTAAATCTGCTCACCTGCTGGCAAATCACCGCGGAAGACCGGCTCCTCCTCGGCTTGCCTCTTTTCCATGTTCATGCGTTGGGGAACGGACTGCACTGTTGGCTGATCAGCGGTTGCCGCCTTCGCCTGCTTAAGCGCTTTGAGCATCAAAAGGCCGAAGAAACTTTTCATCATTTCCGCCCCACTCTCTTTTTCGGCGTGCCTACCATGTACGTGCGTCTTCTTGAATGGCCGGCCGCTTCATGTGCCGAAATTGGTCGTTTCATGCGTTTGTTTGTTTCCGGTTCCGCCCCGCTTCCCGCGCATGTGCTGGAGGAATTTCGCACGCGCTATGGTCACACCATCCTCGAACGTTACGGAATGAGCGAAACCTTGATGAACATGAGCAATCCATATGCGGGCGAACGCCGCGCGGGCACAGTCGGCTTGCCCCTGCCCGGTTTGTCGGTGCGTCTGCTGAGCCAGTCGCTCCAGCCAGTCCCCGACGGCGAAACCGGCGAACTTTACCTCAAAGGCCCCAACGTCTTTTCAGGTTACTGGCAACGGGAAGACGCCACTCGCGCCAGTTTTGTGGACGGCTATTTCAAAACCGGCGATCTCGCCATTCGCTCCCAGGATGGCTATTACACTCTTTGCGGCCGCAGTGGCGATCTGATCATCTCCGGCGGTTTCAACATTTATCCGCGCGAAATGGAAGAGTTCTTGGAAGAACAACCCGAAGTGGCGGAAGCTGCTGTGGCCGGCATTCCCGATACGGTTCGCGGCGAAGTTCCGGTCGCATTTGTAGTGCTGAAGCAACCCGTCGCAATCGCGGTGCTCGAAGCTCGCTGCATAGAAAAACTCGCATCGTTCAAAGTGCCGCGCAAATTTGTCGTCGTCGAGCAACTTCCGCGCAACGCCCTCGGCAAGGTGCAAAAGCATCTCTTGCCCAAAAGTTAGCTACCAGTTCGAATTTCGCGACTTGCTCGACCACTTCACAATCTCAACCAAATTGTTGAAGCTATCGGTCCAAGGCCGCAATCCGGCGCGCGTCTCAATCGGAATCGCATGTAATCGGATAGCCGTATTATCCAACACAGCCGGGTTATTCGTCACCAGCGCCCAGTCGGCGGCATAGACTGTATTTTCTGTGTCGTCGTGGTTCATCACTTGGACAGTCTGATATCCCACTTCGCTCGCCAACTGCTGGATCACCGGCGCGACTGACAGATAATGATTCGAAACGTTAAATGCGATCACGCCGCCGGGCTTCAACAATCGCAGATACAGCGCCAGCGCCTCGCGCGTAAGCAAGTGCACCGGAATCGCATCACCCGAAAACGCATCCAGCACGATCAAATCGAACGGCTGATGCTCCCTTTGGAGCGAGAGCCGCGCATCGCCTTCCACAATCTGCGTGTGCGCCGGAGTTTGCCGTAAGAAAAAGAAAAGATTATTCGCGATCGTGATGATCTGCGGATTCAATTCATAAAACACATATGTGTCGCCGCGGCGGCCAAACACCGCCAGCGTTCCGGCGCCAAGTCCCACCACCGCCACGCGTCGCGGACCATCCGGCAGGCACTCGCGGAGAACGATCCCAATGCCTGAATCGCGCCCATAATACGTAAGCGGCCTCCTTTGCTTGTCAGGCCAAAGGAACTGCGCGCCATGCTGAATCGTTCCATGAAACAGAGTGCGGATCTGGTCCGGGCTCGAATAGCGCCCTTGCACCACGCGTAGCGAGCCGTAGAAACTCCTAACCATCAGCAACGAATCGCGCTCGTACGCCTGCACATTTTTCACGAACACCAGTAGCATGCAGCCCGCGACCACCGTCCAAAGCACTCGTTGCCGCCAACCGTAAATCCAGGTACTGGCCAGCACCATCAACGCGGTCAAAGAAAGCGTGAACGGCAACTCGTAAATGCCTTTGAAAACATAAGGCGCAACAATTCCGACGAAAATGGCCCCGGCCGCGCCTCCAGCGGCAATCACCAGGTAGAAGTCTGTCAAACCCCGCGCTTCCGGACGGTGCGCGTACAACTCCGCTTGGCAGAACAGCAGGCAAACAAACAGGCCACCTAAGAAAATCGGCAAACTGTATTTCAACGGGTCAATCGCTTCCGCATTGAAATTTGAATAGCCCATCAATCCGAGGGCAATCGCCACCAGCCGCAGCCAGACTGCGCGGCTGTACCAATTTCCGGAGCTGAACCCAAGCACAAAGCTCAGCAGATAGATGGCAAGCGGCAAGACCCACAACAACGGCACCGCCGCCACATTTTGAGTGATGTGATTCGTTACAGACAACAACAGCATCGATCCCACCGCTGAAAGCGAAAACCAGTACCAGCGCCGGAAAACGGGCAATGCCTCGGGCTTGGTCTCTGATGCTTGGAAGGAAGCCCCTTCAGCGCGGCTCATCCACGCAAAACTTCCGCACGCCGCTACAAACAACACGAACCCAACCGACCACCAAAACCGCTGCGTCTGTATGTCGAAGCCCGGCTCAATCACGAGCGGATAGCCAAGTAGCGCCGCGAGCGACGCAAAGTTCGACAAAGCAAACAGGCGATAAGGCGCGGTCTCGCCCGTCCGTGCGAGCCAATACTGCACCAGTGGGCTCGTAGCCGAAAGAGCCATAAACGGCAAGCCGAGCGTCGCGCACAGCATCAGCAGAATATCCCACGTCGGTTCGCTTCCAACGGCGGGCTGCCAGCGATCGGAAGGGCCGATCGGCAGCAAAAAAATCGCCGCCAGCAGCAGCGCTATATGAATCACCGCCTGCATCGAAGCCCTCACAAAGCGCGTGAGCAATTGGGCGTACCAGTACCCAACCAGCAAAGCCGTTTGATAAAAAACCAGGCACGTCGTCCAAACCGCCGCAGAACCGCCAAACCACGGAAGAATACGCTTGGCAAACAACGGTTCCACCATGAAAAGCAGAAATGCGCTAGCGGAAATGGCCGCGGCTGCTAGGAATCGACGGGCCGTTAACATATCATGTTGTTCAAGACCTTTTCAGGGCGCATATGCAATTGACACGGCGACAGGCGCTAGCATTAGCGCCATCACTTTCACTCCTATCCTGCACGAGCGACAAGAATAACAAACCTATGAACGGAATCACCGAACAGGCCTGGGGCGTATTGCCCACAGGCGAAACCATCAGCCTTTACACTTTACGCAACGAGAAAGGCGTCGAAACCAAGATCAGCAACTACGGTGGGCGCATCGTAACTCTCAAAGTTCCAGACCGCGCCGGCAAGCTCGATGATGTCGTCCTTGGCTATGACACGCTCGAGCCCTACACCAAGCCGAATCCATTTTTCGGCACCTTGGTTGGCCGCTACGCCAATCGCATCGCCAACGGCGAGTTCACTCTCAACGGCAAGAAGTATACGTTAGCCAAGAACAACGGCCCTAATTCGCTGCATGGCGGTTTGCAAGGTTTCGATAAAAAAGCGTGGCAGGCCCAAATCAGCCAGGATGGCAATTCGCTGCAGCTCACCTATCTGAGCAAAGACGGCGAAGAGGGCTACCCAGGCAATCTCACGGCCGTTGTCACTTACTCGCTTGGCAGTGACAACGCACTCAAGATCGACTACGCCGCCACCACCGATGCTGATACCGTCCTGAATCTCACCAACCACTCGTACTTCAACTTAGCCGGACACGGCAGCGGCAACATTCTCACACACCTGCTCATGATCAATGCCGACAAATTCACGCCCGTGAACGCGAATCTCATTCCCACTGGCGAACTTAAAAGCGTTGAAGGAACGCCGTTTGATTTCCGCGAACCTACCGCCATCGGCGCGCGTATCGACTCCCCCGATCAGCAAATGCAATATGGCAAAGGCTACGATCACAACTTTGTACTAAATGGTTCTGGTGGTGTACCGTCTCTCGCCGCCCGTATCGTCGAGCCCGTCTCCGGTCGTGTAATGGAAGTGCATACTACCCAACCCGGAGTGCAACTTTACACGTCAAATCATATTGAAGGGAACATTGCAGGCAAGGATGGCGCTACCTATCACTTCCGTGGTGCGTACTGTTTCGAGACTCAGCACTTCCCCGATTCGCCTAATCAGCCTTCGTTCCCAACAACGGTGCTCAAGCCGAGCGAAACCTATCGCCAATCCACTATCTTCAAATTTTCCGCCACCTAGCGAATTACTCAAGAATCGAGATTTACATGCTGTTACAGTTTCCAGGGCCCAACCCCAACGAGGTTGACCTAGACACAACGTATGATGCCGTTGTCGTGGGCTCAGGCGCCGCCGGCGGTATGGCCGTTCACGTTCTTACTTCTCACGGCCTCAAAGTCCTGCTGCTCGAAGCGGGCAAGTATCAAGACACCGGCAAAATCCTGCACTCTATGGAGTGGCCTTATGATCATCCGCGTCGCGGGCGGATGCCGTCAGATCAACACGCGCTCACTTTCAACGAATACAACATCCGCTCTCTTCCCTACGCGCAAAACTCTCCCTACTCGAAAGTTCATTCCTATGTTCAATCCTGGTCTGGCACGGATTACAGCAAGACCCTTACAGTGGATGAGAAGCAGAATCCCTATACCGGCAGCAAATATGCCTGGGTTCGCGCTCGTGTAGTGGGAGGAAAGACCACCATCTGGGGCCGTTTAGCCCTGCGCCTTTCTGATTACGATTTCAAAGCCAAAGATCGCGATGGCTATGGTGAAAATTGGCCGATTTCCTACGCCGACGTCGAACCCTATTACGACAAGGTCGACTTATATCTGGGCATCTCCGGCCATCCCGAAAATCTTCCCTACCTGCCCGACAGCAAATTTCAACGCGCCATCAAATTGACCACGGCCGAAATGCATCTCCGCGAAACGCTTAAGGGCATGAATCGCGTTCTGACTCCATATCGTGCCGGCGTCACCACCGATGGTTTGAAGCACAACAAATATCGCTCGCGTTGTTACGGTCGCGGCGCCTGTGACCGACACGTTGGCGGCTGCGACATTCACGCGGCATTCGACTCTCCCACTGGCCTCATCCGTCCTGCGTTTGATACCGGCAACCTCACCATTCGCACCAACGCCACCGTCTACGAAGTGACGGTGGATAAAGATAGCGGCAAAGCCACCGGCGTTTCCTTCATCGATAGCGAAACGAAGAAGCCCTACCAGGCCAAAGGCAAAACTGTGATCCTCGCCGCTTCCACACTCGAAACGGCGCGCCTCATGCTGCTATCCAAATCAAGCTTGTATCCGAATGGCATTGCGAATTCGAGCGGTCACGTCGGCCACAACTTCTGCGAGCATGTGATGGGTCCCGGCGTTTCCGGCTTTATGAAAGATCTCGTTGGCAAGCCTCGCACCCTGGATGATGGCCGCCCGGCCGGCTTCTATATCCCGCGCTTCCGCAATCTCGATGGACCGAAATCCGAGTTCCTTCGCGGCTACGGCTTCGAAGGATCGAGCGGTACCGGCATGATGCCCAGCAGCGTCTCCACCCCCGGCTTCGGCGAAGAATACAAAAAGCACGTGCGTGATTACGCCGGCGCCGTGATCGATATGGGTGCTTTCGGCGAAGTCTTGCCGCGCTATGAAAACGCCGTCGACGTTGATCCCGAAGTAAAAGACGCTTGGGGCATCCCGGTGCTACGGTTCAACTACCACTTCGGCGAAAACGAAAAGAAAATGGCGAAAGACATGGTGGTCGCCGGCCGCGAAATGTTCGAAGCCGCCAAGTTCGAAATTCTTTCCACCAACGATCAAGTCCTGACCGAGGGCTGGTCTATCCACGAACTGGGTACCGCCCGCATGGGCAATGATCCCAAAACCTCAGTCGTCAACCAGTTCCAACAATGTCACGACGTGAAGAACCTTCTCGTCGTCGACGGCAGCACGCATGTCAACGCCTCCTGCCAGAACCCCACTTGGACCATCATGGCGCTCTGCTGGCGCTCGTGTGATCATCTCGCCGATCAACTCAAGAAAGGAGAAGTCTAATGGATCAATCGCTCGACCGTCGCGACCTGCTGAAGTTCCTTGCGGCCGCGGGCTTGGCCATGCCGTTGCAACTCACGGCGGCAGGCGAGAAGCCTCTCTATTTCACTGTCGAAGAATTCGCTCTGTTGGACGCACTCACCGAACACATCATTCCTCGCGACTCACACTCCCCCGGCGCGCATGATGCCGGCGTCGCTGCGTATATCGACCGCACGGTAGCCGAAGCGTTCCTGCCGGAAGAAAAACAATCCTGGAATAAAGGCTTGGCCGGCATCGACAGTCTCGCCATGGACGCTCACAAACATCCCTTTCTCAAGCTCTCCAAGAACGCCCAAATCGCGCTTCTCAAACAAATCGCCAAAGCCGACGAGGACGCCAAAACCGATGGCGAACGATTCTTCAACCAACTCAAAGAAGCCACCGTTTTTGGCTACTATACCTCCGAAATCGGGATTCACAAAGAGATGGAATACAAAGGCAACGTCATCTTAGAACAGTTTGTCGGCTACGACGCCGTCTAACTTTCGCCGACCAACGGAGGTGGCCCACTTGCCCGAACACTTCGACGTTCTCATCATCGGCGCCGGCCTCTCCGGTATTGACGCGGCTTGGCATCTTCAAAAATACTGCCCTCGGAAAACGTACGCGATTCTTGAGCAGCGCGAACGCATCGGCGGCACTTGGGATTTGTTCCGCTATCCGGGCATCCGCTCCGATTCGGACATGTTCACCATGGCCTATTCCTTTCGCCCCTGGACCAAACCCAAAGCCATTTCTCCCGGCGAAGATATTCGCGAATATATTACAGATACCGCCCGTGAAGCCGGCATCACTGCTCACATCCGTTTTCGTCACTCAGTCAAGCGCGCTAACTGGTCTTCAGATGATTGCCAGTGGCATATCGCTGTCGCCCGCGCCCTTCCAAATGGAGATTTGGAAGACGTCACGCTAACCTGCAATTTTGTTTTCTTCTGTTCTGGTTACTATCGTTATTCGTCCGGCTATCTCCCTGAATTTCGCGACATCGGCAAGTTTCAAGGCCGCGTCATTCATCCGCAAGCGTGGCCCGAAGATTTGGATTTCACTGGGAAGCGCATCGTCATTATAGGCAGCGGCGCAACCGCGGTCACTTTGCTTCCAGCTATCGCCCAAACCGCTGCCCACGTCACCATGCTGCAGCGTTCACCTACTTACATCGTTTCGCTGCCGCAACAAGACCGCGTCGCCGATGCTCTGCGAAAAGCTCTACCCGCCGCCTGGGCTTCTCATCTGAACCGTTGGAAAAACATGTTCTTCTCCATGTATGTTTACAACCTCGCCCAAGCCTTCCCTAACTACGTAAAGACCGGCATTCTCAAGCAAGCGCGTCAATCTGTTGGCCCCAACTGTGATGCCGGCACCCACTTCTCCCCCGGCTACAACCCCTGGCAACAGCGGCTCTGCCTCATTCCTGATGGAGATCTCTTCAAAGTCATCCGCGACGGGCGTGCCAGCGTCGTCACCGCCCAGATTCAATCCTTCACCGAAAGTGGCATCCAACTCGAATCTGGCCAACTCCTCCCGGCCGATGTCGTCGTCACGGCCACCGGCCTCGTTCTCCAAACGTTTGGTGGCGCCCAACTCACCATTGATGGCCAGCCCGTCGACCTTGCCAACACACTCTCCTACAAAGGCGTCATGTATTCCGGCGTCCCGAACTTGGCGACAGTCTTCGGCTACATCAACGCCTCCTGGACCCTGAAAGCCGATCTCATCTGCCGCTTTGTGTGCCGCCTTCTGAACTTCATGGATAAAAAGAAGGCGCGTCAAGTTACTCCGCAGCCGCATGGCGAAAAGCCATCGGCTCCCTTCGTTGAAAATTTCAGTTCTGGTTATATCCAACGCTCCATCGCCGGCCTTCCCAAAACAAGGGTCGCGGCCCCCGTGGCGTGTCAATCAGAACTATTTGAAAGATCTCCGCGCCCTCCGCTGGTCCTCCTTGAATGACGGCTTTCTGGAGTTCACCAACCCAACTCCGAAAGCGTCCTCCGCGCCGTCCGTCCAGTTCCAAACAGATCCCCTATAATGTGTTGTTTTGCCGCGAAAATCTCAAACTTCCGCCTGGCCGCCGCAGCAACCATCCAAACTGGATGACGTCGACCTCCTGTCCCGCATCAAGCGCCGCGAACCGGAAGCGCTCGGCGAACTCTATGATCGCTACGGCAAAACCGCCTATTCCATCATTCTGCGCATCGTCAATAATCACGATGTCGCCGAAGACCTGCTAGCCGAAACCTTTGTCACCATCTGGAATCAAATCGGCCGCTGGAAGGACGCACGCATCGAAGATCTGCACCTCTGGCTATTGCTGCTCGCGCGCAATCACGCCGTCGAATATCTGCGCTCCCGCAATGAGCCTTTGCCGAAAGCTCTACCCCGCCCCGCAGCCCTTACCAACGCCGGCGTCCTGCAAGACTTCCCAAGACCCCGCGACCCCGAAGAGTGGGAGCGCCTGCAAACCGCCTTCTGCGGCCTCACCGACACCGAGTCCGGCATCCTCGAAATGGCCTGTTTCGATGGCGTCTCCATCGCCGATATCGCCGTCAGTCTCGGCGAGTCAGTGCAAGCCGTAAAAGAGGCGGTCTCCAGCGCTTTGGAGAAGCTCGAAAAAGTCAGTCACAACAGTTGAAGATTTTTTTTCTTCAACGAAATCAGCAGTTTACAAGAAAAAAAACGTCAGCTACGTTCGCGGCCTTCTGATCCTGGGGGTGTCCCCGAGGTTTTCCTCAACTCATGGAGTCAAGTCAATGAACGTAGTTTTAGCCTATAAGAATTTTGCCGCGAACCGGAACATCAGTCACATCGGTCTCGGCGTCGCGGCTGTCAATACCGCGAAGGTCCTTCGCCGCGAAGGTATTCAAACCACCGTTTGGCCCATTCTGAGCGCCGCCGATCTGCGGGCCAGATTGCAAACTCAGCCCGCTGACCAAGTCATCATTTCAGCGCCCTGGATCTCGTCCGCAGACTTGCAAAGTCTCGCCAACGATTACAGCGAAACATATTTCACCGTCGTCTGCCACTCGAACGTCGGCTTCCTGCAGGCCGATCCCAACGGCGTCAAACTCGTGCGCGAAACGCTCGAGCTCGAAATGGCCACTCACAATGTGCGCCTCGGCGGCAATGCCCGCCGCTTCTGCGATTGGATGCAGTCCACCTTCGGCGGCCGTTGTTATTACCTGCCGAATCTCTATTACATCGATGGTCCCCCTCCCCGCCAGCGCAACTTTTGCGGCAGCAGTACGCTGCGCATCGGGGTCTTCGGCGCCGTACGGCCGCAGAAAAATCTAATGAGCGCTTCCGGAGCGGCCATCGAAATTGCACGCCGTTTGCGCGTGCCGCTCGAACTGTGGCTCTCCGGCGGCCGCACAGAAGGCGGTGGCGAAACGATCATGAACGCGATCAAGGAAATGGTCTCCGGTTTACCCGACGTCACACTCAAGCTCAACGGCTGGCAATCCTGGCCCGCTTTCCGCAAAACGGTTGCTCACATGCACCTGCTTTTGCAGCCCAGCTACACCGAATCTTTCAACATGGTCACAGCCGATGGCACAGCCGAAGGCGTCGCTTCCGTCGTCTCCGAAGCCATCGATTGGGCGCCCAACGATTGGAAAGCCGATGTCGACGATGTTCTCGATATCGCTCGCGTCGGCCGCCGCTTATTGTGCGATCCTTTCGCTGCCGAAGAAGGCATGCGCGCCTTGCACCATCAAACAACTGACGGCATTCGCTCCTACAAGCATTACTTCACGCTTCAATAAGCATGGCGTCACCATACGAAAAAAATCGATAGCGGGCCGTTACTGCGTGCCGGTATGCGGCTAACGTCAACTCCCGGCCCGCAAACGCGCTCACCAGCATCAATAAACTCGATTCCGGCAAGTGAAAGTTGGTCAACATCGCGCCAACCGCCTGAAACCGGAATCCCGGGTAAATGAAAAGGCTCGTCGGTCCATTCATCGCAGCCAGACCGCCGCGCAGCATCACGCTCTCCACCGTTCGTACGCTCGTCGTCCCTACGCAAAAGATCCGCTTCGCCGCGCGCATCGTCTCGGCCGCTTCCGCACTCATTTCAAATTGCTCTTCGTGCAGCTTGACGTCAGCAAGTTGCACTGCCCGCAGCGGGGCAAAGGTCCCAAGTCCCACATGTAACGTTACTTCCGCAACCTTCGCCCCCGCCGCTCGGCATTCTTCCAAAATCTCCGCCGTGAAATGCAATCCCGCCGTCGGCGCCGCCGCAGATCCGCTTTCTTTCGCAAAAACCGTTTGATACCGTTCCCTGTCGTTCGCATCCGGCTTGCGCTCAATGTACGGCGGAAGCGGCACCTCGCCCAGTTCGACCAGAACCTCGCTCACCGGACGTCTATTACTCACAAATCGAATCGTTCGCTCGCCGAATTCCCTCGCGGCCGTCACTTCCGCGCGCAGTTCATCCCCAAAGAGAATCGTGTCTCCTACCCTCACCCGCTTGCCCGGCCTCACCAGGCAATGCCAAACTTCCCGCCGTTCATCCTCCGCCCGCAACAGAAATACTTCAATCTCCGCGCCCCCCTTCGCATTTCTCACCCCATGCAGGCGCGCCGGAAAGACTCGCGTATTGTTCAGCACTAAACAATCCCCGGGCCGCACATAGCGCGCGAAATTGCGAAACTCGTCGTCGTAGAAACGCTGTTTCTCCCGCGACACCACCAGCATGCGCGACGCGCCTCGCTGTGCCAACGGTTCTTGCGCAATCAGTTCGCGCGGAAGGTCATAATGAAAGTCGGATACTTGCAAACCCTTATTTTAGGTATCGAGAGTTCTTGCGACGAAACTGCAGCCGCGGTTGTCGCCGATGGCCGCGCCATTCTTTCCAGCATCGTCGCCTCTCAACTCGATACTCACGCCAAATACGGCGGCGTTGTTCCCGAACTCGCCTCGCGCGAGCATTTGCGCGCCATCGTCGCCGTGGTGCGCCAAGCGCTCGAACAGAGCAACAACCCTGCCGAGCATCTCCAAGCCATCGCCGTCACCGCTGGCCCTGGTCTCATCGGCTCTCTCCTGGTCGGCATCACCTACGCCAAAGCTCTCGCGTTCGCGCATAATATTCCGCTCATCGCTGTCAATCACGTCGAAGGCCACATCCACTCCGTCCTGCTCGAAAGTCCAACCCTTCAATTCCCGGCGCTGGCGCTCGTCGTCAGCGGCGGCCATACCCATCTCTTCGAAGTGAAAGCCCCCGGCGAATACCGCCTCCTCGGCAAGACCCGCGATGACGCTGCCGGCGAAGCCTATGACAAAGTTGCCAAACTGTTAGGCTTCGGCTATCCAGGCGGTCCCATCATTGATCAACTCGCCCCTTTCGGCAACCCGCGCGCCGTCAAATTCACGCTCGCCAAAATGAAAGGCAACGAACTCGATTTCAGCTTCAGCGGCCTCAAAACCGCTGTCCTCCGCTGGACCGAACAGCACCCTAACGTCAAAGCCGAAGCCGCTGCGCGTCGCGCGCTCACCAAACCCGCTCTCAATCAACTCCGCACGGCCACTCCACAACCCACGCTCGACCTGATTGCCAGTTTCCAGCAAACCGTCATCGATGAACTTCTCCGCCACGCCGCTGCGGCCGCCGAACAAATCGGCGCCGAATCTATCATCGTCGCCGGTGGCGTCGCCTGCAACGCCGGCCTCCGCGCGCAAGCCCAAACTACTGGCTTCGCCTATCACTTCCCCACTCCGCAACTTTCCACCGATAACGCCGCGATGATCGCCGCCGCCGCCTTCCCCAAATTTCTGAACAAAGATTGCGCCGGCTACGATCTCAAAGCCCAGGCTGGCATGATGCTAGCTTGAATGTTTATGGGTCCTCAAGCACCACAAGGCCAGCCGCCAAAACTTCCCATCGCCGGCATTAAGAACATCATCGCCGTCGGTTCCGGCAAGGGCGGCGTCGGCAAAAGCACCGTAGCCGTCAATCTCGCCATCACACTTTCCCGCCTCGGCCACGCCGTCGGCCTTATGGACGCCGATGTCTATGGCCCCAACGTCCCCCTCATGATGGGCATCCAGCAAACCCCACAAGCGATTGGCCAACGAATTCAACCCCTCGAAGCTCACGGCGTCCGCCTCATGTCCATGGCCTTCTTAAATCCGGGCGACAAACCTCTCGTCTGGCGCGGCCCCATGCTCAATTCGGTGATTCAACAATTCCTGCGTAACGTCGATTGGGGCGAACTCGACTATCTCGTCATCGATCTCCCTCCTGGCACCGGCGACGTCCAACTCACTCTCATTCAAACTACCCCTCTCACCGGTGCCATTGTCGTCACCACTCCTTCCGATGTCGCTCTTGAAGATGCCCGCAAAGCCGTCAACATGTTTGAACAAGTGCGCGAAAAGGTTCTCGGCATCGTTGAAAACATGAGTTACCTCGAACACAACGGCGAAAAGCTCTACGTCTTCGGCAAGGGCGGCGGCGCTCTCACCGCCCAGAAAATGAATGTTCCTTTGCTCGCCGAAATTCCTCTCGACCCCGATACCCGCTTGGGCGGCGATTCCGGCAAACCCATCGCCATCCTCGGCGCCGCAAACAACGCGCAAGCCAAACGTTTCGAAGACCTCGCCCTCAAAATCATCGACCTGGCCGCGGAAGCGAATCAAACCCAAAAGCGCCCCAGTGTCACAATCGCCGACTAACGCGCCCGAGCCGAGCACGGCATGGTTCGCTTCGTTAGCTCGGCGTCAAACTTGACTTCGCTGGGGTTTTTAGCGCTGCTAGTCGTTCGCCCTGGCCGGAAGCGTCGCCGCCAACTCCTTCCAGCCTTTTGGGACCGCCGACACGCCCATGACGTCCAACACCTCTATGTGCTCGCGGTCAATTAGATCGCGGATCTCCCACAAGTGCTCTGTCCAATGCTCTTTTTCCCAAGCCTGAGGCATGAACAGATCGCTGCAATAGAGCAGCCTTTGGTCCGGAAAATACACCGCCATCATCCTCACGCTGGTAGTGCCTCGAAACGGCAGCAAAACCATTCGATTCAACCCCCGCCCGATTTCCGTCCGACCCTGCACTGTTCGCAATTTAAGATCCTGCCTGCGGACGGAATCCGCCGTCGTCTGGGTCGTTAGGAAATGGCGGACCGCGGCAGCGTTCACATCCAGCGCATACACTGGAATGTTTGCCTTAGCGTATGCCGGCAGTCCGCCCATTAGCCACCGCAGGTGGCTCGTTGTGAACACTCCCACAATTGGCGTATTCGGATATAACTTCTTTGCATACTGAATTACGTATTCCGAATTCGCGTTCGAATAGGGGCCTTCGATGACAAGGATGCCCTGGGCTTGCTTAACAATAATCGCGTTGTAGGCGCCCTGTTTCCCCGGCAACATCGTTACGCCCTCGTGCAGATCCAGATGATTGCCCTCCCCATAATTGCCCTTCGCCATGTCCTCCTCCGATTTATGGAAAGATTCAAATGCATTCTTGAACTCTTCCGGAATCCTAAAATCGGAGGCTGCCGCATCGCCGCCAATCCTCAAACCCACCAGCGACTCTTGCCCTTCCACCTCGTCGTGCGCTCGAATCTCCCACTTGGCGGGAAAATGCACCCCGCTCGGGTCGATGATCCACGCTGCGAAGACGTACCTCTTTGTCGTCGGCCCCCAAAATGCATTGAAGACATCTTGCGAATAGGAATGATCGATCTCGATCCACTCCAACAAGTGAGTCTGTCTATTGACCCCAAGCGTCGTTCTTACCGGCAGCCCATAGATGCTCCGCTCGAATGAGATTTCGGCCACCTCATCCGATTGGCGCCCCCAGCTCAGATGGCTGGAATCGTGCGCGCTGATCAGCGCCGCAATAGGGTTAGCCGCCAGCGTGTCGATAGCCTTGTAAAATTGATCTGCGGAAAGCGCCGTCTTTGTGCTATCGGACTCGCTGAATCCGCCCTCGGGTGTAACTGTTAGCCGCGAAGCAACCGGCGTCGCCATCTCCGTAAATCTCCAGTTGATCTTTTCATCTAAGTTGTTACTCCGGGGCTGCAGCAATACCTCATCACTTTCGTAGCTCACCATTTGCGGCGATAACTCCGATACTTCAACGGTTCTAAAGAAAGTGTGGGCCAAGCTCTGATAAGAAATGGATTCGACAGCTCGCAGCCGCTCAAGGCCACCCACCGCAGCAATGCTTTGCTGTAAAACGTCCCTTGCTTGCGTCTCCGGTTTTCGGCTTGAGTCGGCTGCGTTTGCCGGCCGATCCGCTCCCAAAGCAAAGATAACAAAGGTCAATGCCGCTGTCGCCGGCCGCACTAGTTTCCTCATCTTCATCGCCCTCCTCGAAGTCCGTAAGTGATTGGACTTGTCAAGTCGTAATCCGTCGCGAATTTTCCGGGCTATTGCCGGCCTTAAGAACATCATTGCAGTGGCTGAGAGAAAAGCGCCAAACAGAACTCCTATTCACTAGTGCGTCTCTCACGAGGCGTCGCCGCACCGATGCAGACCCGCACCGAAGAGTCCGTACCCGCCTTGACGAAGCTGCCCGGAATCCAATCCCTCCGCGGCATCGCCGCACTCGCGGTCGTCCTGCACCACGTCTTGGAAGAAAGCTCACCTCTTCGCAGTACGACGCCTGCGGCACCCATCGTTCTTTGCGGCGCATCCGGAGTGGACATCTTTTTCGTGATCAGCGGCTTCATAATGCTCTCGACAACTCTCGCGAAGTTTGGCCAACCAAAGGCGGGCATCCATTTCCTGGCTCGCCGCCTGACCCGAATCGCCCCTCTCTATTGGCTTTGCCTGTTAACCATCCTTGCCGCTCACGCATCCGGAATCTTGTATCGCCACATCTCCGTGTCGCCTTCGTCGGTCATTGGCTCTTTTCTGTTCATAGCCACGGGACACATGATTCTTGGCGTTGGCTGGACTCTCAATTACGAGATGTGGTTCTATCTCGTCTTCGCCTTTTTTCTGTTCGCGCGTTCCGCCCAGACCGCCGTTTGCCTCATAGTCGGCACTCTGCTCGCAACTCTCTCCCTCGCCAAGTTCAGCCCGTCAACACCGATACTCCGTTTTCTCGCCAACCCAATCTCCCTCGAATTCTGCTATGGCCTCGCAATCGCCTTGATCTACACGCGCATCGCTGCCGTCAAGAACACAATCCGCCAAGCCTCGTTTGCGGCGGGTCTAATCGGAATCGCTCTAGCCTCAACCTACGCCCCGCACCGAACAACCGCCGGACTCGATGACAATTGGCGATTTCTCGCCTGGGGTCTTCCCGCTAGCCTGCTCGTCCTCTCGCTAATTGACTGCCGCAACCCCAAAACAGCGCCAGGAAAAGTTTTGCTGCTGATCGGCGACGCCTCGTACTCCCTGTACCTCACTCATCCCATCGTCATGACCATCTATGCCCGCATCATAAAAACCGGTCACTTGCATGGCCAAAACGTGTACCTCGTTATGGCCACAGTCATCCTGGCAAGTGTCTTCGTAGGTCTAGCCACGCACCGCCTTGTCGAAAGACCGATCGAAGCCTTAGCAAAGCGGATAAAGACGCAAAGCAGACTTGCAAAAGAAGCTGGCAGAGCAGCCACGCAAGCCGCTGCCTGAGCCAGTCTAAAGCCCTAGCAAATTCCCGTCTCGATACAAAATGCTCGTATGTTTCGGCGCCATGATCAACGGACTCATCCCTACCAAGTCAATTCGCCGAAACCCCTCGGCGGTGAGCTTCGATAAGCCGTCTTGATAGTACGGTCGCTCCGTGTCATCCCACACCAGCACCCCGCGCTCCTTCAAGCTACCCACCGCCGCCAGCGCACTCCGCACGCGCTTCCGCCCGTCCACTACCACCACGTCGTACATTCGACCGCTGCGGCGCGCCGCATCTGGATATCTCTCGTCCAAGGGCAGCGAAATCAGCGAGCAGTTCCCCGGCAGCTGTCGCGAAAGTAATTTGCACCACGTAGCATCGTGCTCACAGCTAACCACGGTCCGGCATCGTTTCCCCCACCACAGCGTGCTGTAGCCGGCCCCATACTCAAACACATCCCAATCCGCCGCCGCCTTCGCCCCAAGCAGAGCAACCGCCGGGTACGACATCCAGGGTACGGGCTCGCCATCCTTGTCGCACGGAAATCGCTTCGCTATCGACTCGTACCACCCCCACTCATCCAACGCGGTCAAACGGCTCAAATGATAAAGGCCAATCAGCTTCGGCCCCAGCAACTGTCGAGTCAGTCTTTTAACAATTGGCACGGATCCACCGTTGAATGAGTGGCAACCCATCCGCCTTTATCTGGAAGCAAAATCACCATCGCCTTCCGTCCGAAATCTCCAGTCACAGAAGTTGGTGGACTTATTTATTCAATAATTTCATATACTTAGCACACTTTTTTCGTTTCGGACGAACGCCGCCTATGCCAAACTGAAAGCGAATGAGGCTCTTTTATTTCGTTGGGAGCCTCGGTCCATAGATTGCCCCGCACTCAGGCGGCATCCCCTAAAATCCAACTTTCTTTCGGATGTCCGCCTGACCTGTGAGGGCTGAAAGCGCTTGCAAAAAACGGGAAAAAGTTCGCCTCACGGCCGCCCAAAATTGTCGAATTTTTCCCGTCGATTTTCCCTTATATTTATAGGCGGGAAAAAATCGCTGCAAATCGCCCCGAAAATGCCGGCTTTTTCCCGTTTTCTGCAACCCCCGAAAACACCTTTCAAACAACCCCAAATCCACCCGGCCAAAAAGTAGCGGCTGGCGATTAAATTTTCCAGTCACAAAAGTAGTCAGAACTATATTTCCTTCCAAATCATATAGTTACGAATAAAAGTACCGAAACGCCGCACGCCAGCAAGGGAGACTTTTGGCAGAAGCGATGCTTCGTCCGGACATTTTCCTGCGGACTGGGCGCGCTACCTCAAAAAAGGAACCTAAGTTTTGTGAAAAAACACCATTTGGCTATCTTGTGGCTTGTCGCCGCAATTAACGGCCAGACTTTGGTGGACGTGCGAACGCAGACCAAGAACGTTGATTTTTCGGGTGCCGCCTCCACTATCCCAACGCAAACGGGCACGTCGCTGCCTTCCAGTTGCAAGGTCGGCGCAATGTTTTTCAACACCAACAATGCCCCCGGCCAAAATCTCTATCTCTGCTCCCCTGCGAACACCTGGACGGTACTCGCGGGCGGCGGCGGTTCCACCGTCGGAACCGTGCTGACTGCCAACACCGGCCAGTTTGCCTTCTATGCCGGCAATGGCAGCACCATCAGTGGCCACACGCTCGTGCCGGCCGACATCCCGGCTTTGAATTATCAAGCGCCTCTCAGCTTCACCGGCACTGGCGCGAAAACTGCCAGTTCCACCGGAACCACCACGGCTAATAATTGCGTGAAGTGGGATTCGAACGGCAATGTCATCGACGCCGGCTCGACTTGCAGCACCCCGGTCCTGCAATCTTCTTCTCACATTGCCGAAGGTGACTCCATCACGTACGGCTATCACACCACTGGCACTTGCAACAACGGGGGAACGAATAGTTGCGCATATCCAAGCCTTCTCGCTTTTGACGAAAGGGCCGCTTTAACCAATCGCGCCATCAGTGGCTCCCAAGCCTGCGACGTGGTGGCGCAACAAACCGTTCTGTCCGATGTCAGCAGTATCGACAATAACCCGATCTACACCATGATGATCGGCACCAATGACGCTAATGTCAAAGGCGTCGGTTCTTATGAATCGGTTTTTGAGGGATGTCATAAAGCGGGCATTGCGTGGATCGCGGTGCCCAACAAAGTGGCCGCCAACTCCACCAATTGCGTGGACACCGGCTCCTGGACCGCTTCGTCCGGCTGGGCAATCAATGGCGAGTACAGCACCACTAACGGCAGCACCAAAACCTGCAGTGTTCAAACTTACGGTGGTCCCCTTTACGCGTGGTATTACATTCAGGATAGCAGCGGCGGCGCCTTCACATATTCGGTCGATGGCGGCACTCCGGTAGCGCTCACAACCGCAACCACTCCGGCCATCGCTACCCAGAACGGCGGCACGTTTGGCTGGAGTTTGATCCGCGTTCCGGTCTCCGCCGGATCTCACAGCATCAAATTCGTGGTCACTTCCGCCACCGGCTCAAGCAACGCCGTCGATATCGGCGCAATCGGTACACCACCGGCCGAGTTGACCTACGGCTATCCCAGGGTATTTGTCGGCGGCGTCCCCCGCCAAGTCGGCGACGCGGATTCTGCCGCAACGGCCGAATACAACGCCGACGTCCAAGCCGATGTGAATCAGCTTTCGGGCGACGGCCTCGGCGTCTATTTCGTCAACGTCCGCAATTATCTCTGCACCGTTCAATCCGGCGGCCTCTGCTACAACTCAGCCGGCGCGCAGGACATGACCGCGAACAGCGTCTCACCGGAAGACATGCTCCATCCGAACGATATCGGTCAAAACGAACTCAAACAAGCGTTCGAACAAGCCGAACAGTTCACTCCTTACATTCCGTCCATCACGTACACAGGCAGCGGTACGAAAACCGTTACCTCCACCGCCGCCGGCACCTCCGGCGATTGCGCCAAGTGGGATGCCAACGGCAACATTGTTGACGCAGGCTCGCCCTGTGGCACCGGCTCAGGCGGCAGCGGCAGTTCCGCCTGGTCGGCTCTCACTCCCGGAACCAACACTGCCGGCGCTTTTGTCATCGGCAGCGCTGCAAGCCTTGCGGTCTCCGGCACTGGCACCATCGCGGCTACGTCAGTCCCCGCAAGCGGAGTCAGCGGAACGTTGGCGGCCACAAACCTCCCCTCGCCCACCGCAACCACTTTGGGCGGCGTCGAATCCGTGGCAACCACCCCGCATCAGTGGATCAACTCCATTTCGACTGCCGGAGTACCGGCTTCTTCGCAGCCGGCATTCAGCGACTTATCCGGCACGCTGACCGCCTCGCAACTTCCAACGCCGACGTCCTCTTCACTCGGCGGCGTCCAATCGGTCGCGGCCGTGAGTCATCAGTGGATGAATTCCATCTCGACCTCCGGTGTGCCCACTCTTTCGCAACCCGCGTTTAGCGACGTTTCCGGCGTGGCGACAGATGCGCAACTGCCGAGCGATCAATGCACGCTCGCCAAGTACACCGTCCAATACACACAACTCACCGCTGCGGCGTCAGCAACACCAAGCGTCACGTTGTTCTCCTTGCCCAGCACCAGCACTCGAATCTGCTTGTTGGAAATCTCGGGCACGCAATCCTTCACCGGCAGCGCCATCACAGCCGGTACAGTCCGCCTCCAAAGCGGCGCAACCACGCCCGTGCTCTACTCTCCGAACCAGGACATCTTTGGCACGGTCGGACCAACCACAAACAACTACTGGACCGATTCCGGCAACATGGCCGATCGCACCAGTCAAAGCGTCGTCGCTCAGTTCACGTTCACCGGAGCGACCTCATCGGCCCTGACGCAAGGCGCAGTCACCATAACGGTAGGAACGAGGACGATGCCGTAATGCGACGCCTCTACTGTCTACTCATCGTCGCGGGGGCGGCTTTCACCGCCGCCTTCGCCCAAAACTATGCCAGCTACAACAATCAACCTGTCGCGCGACCCAGCTTCCTGCGCAGCCAGTGGCCGGCCGCGAGCAAGAACGTCTATCAGGATTCATCCCTGATTCTCTACTTGCCGCTCATCCGCACCACCGGAACCTTCAATGACTATTCCGGAAATAACGAATCCGGCACGTTCACAAACACGCCCGTCCCCACTTGGTATAACGGCAAAGTTGGAACTTATGCTCCCTACTTCAACAAGAGTTCGGAGAATTACATCAACTTCGCAAATGCACCGACAATTACCGTGCCATTCACTGTCAACGTTTGGGTCAAACCGAATACCCCGGTAGGAGGCTACACGCGTATCATCGAGTCGGATTATGCCAAAGGCTTCTACCTCGGCCTTGATTCCACCATGACGAAATATCAATTGATCGTCAACGATTCAGCCATCGGCAGTTGCAATGGCGGAACCGTCTCCACGGGAACTTGGCCGAACGAGGCTTGGCAAATGGTGACCGGCGTTTATAACGGCACTAGCGGTTATTTATACGTCAATGGCGCGCAGGTCGCGGGCCCGTGTACCTTTACGTCACCCGGCACTCAAAGCCTGCCGATTAGGGCCGGCTATTGTTACGTCTCCGGCTACTGCGCCACCACCACAGGAGCCTGGGACGGACAAATCGGGGCAATCCGTATTTACAACCGGCAACTCTCGGCAACCGAAATCGCAACAATCTACACAGCCGAGAAGAACTAGCATTTCGCGCGTCCGAAAGCAAACGTGGGGACAGTCACAGCGAGCAGATAACTCATCGCGTGCTGACTGTCCCCATGTTTGCGTACTCTCTACGCCGAGGCGCCCTGCGTCCCGGCCAAACCTAATTCACCGGCCTTTGCTTTCATCGCTTCAATGCAAAACGCAATATGTTCATCCAGCGGAACCTGTAACTCCGTTGCGCCGTTGAGAATGTCTTCGCGGTTCACATTGCGCGCAAACGCCTTGTCCTTCAGTTTTCGTTTCACCGAAGGCACATCGACCTCAAAAATGCTTTTGCCCGGCTTGACGTAGGAGCAAGCCGTCAAAAAGCCAGACAATTCGTCGCAAGCGAACAACGTTCTCTCCAACAGCGAAACCCGCGGCACGCCGCTGTAGTTCGCGTGCGAAAGAATGGCCCGCCGAATTGTCTCATCCACCCCGCGCTCGGCCAATATCGATTCTCCTTTCATCGGATGGTCGGGCGCATTCGGATGAATCTCCCAATCAAAATCGTGCAGCAGCGCCGTCACTTGCCACTGCTCGGCATTTTCACCGAACTTCTGGGCGTAGGCCGACACACAAGCCTCCACCCCCAGCATGTGCCGGCGCAAACTGTCGCTCTGGACGAACTCGCAGACAACACTCCAAGCTTCGTCGCGCGTCATGGATCGCTATTCTTCCGTGATCTTTACGGACCGCAACGTGTCACCCTGCTTGATTTTGTTCACCACGTCTTGTCCCGATCGCGTCTCTCCGAAAATCGTGTGCTTCCCGTCCAGCCAGTCGGTCGCTATATGCGTGATAAAGAACTGGCTGCCGTTCGTATTCGGTCCGGCATTTGCCATCGAAAGCGATCCCACTTTGTGCTTGTGCGGGCTGCCTTTGTATTCATCTTCAAACTTGTACCCTGGGCCGCCGCGGCCCGAACCGGTCGGGTCGCCGCCTTGGATCATAAAATTGTCAATCACCCGGTGAAAAACCGTGCCGTCGTAGAAGCCTTCCTTCGCCAGGAAGACGAAGTTATTTACCGTCTTAGGCGCTTCCTTCGGGAACAAATCGACGACAATCGTTCCGCGCGACGTTTCAAGCGTCGCCGAGTATTTCTTGTTCGTATCAATCGTGTGCGGCGGCGGGGCCGAATATTGTTTGCTCATCAGTACTAGTGTAGGCGCAATCCGCTGGCGCAAGCTTCTCCTTGACAGCCTAGGAAAGCTCGATTATCATTCTCCTAGGCTGTCGAGGAGTAAAGCTAAATCATGGGAAAACACTTGGAATTGCTGCAAGGCACACTGGACATGCTCATTTTGAAGGCAATTTCACTTGGGCCTCTGCACGGCTATGGCATTCTCCTCCGCATTCAGCAAATTTCCGGTAATAGCCTCGAGATCCAGCAAGGCTCGCTCTACCCCGCCCTCTACCGCCTCGAACATCAAGGCTGGATTGCCAGCGATTGGGGCGAATCGGAAAATAAACGCAAAGCCAAATATTACCGCCTCACCGCCGCCGGCCGGCGCCAACTGCAGAAAGAAACCGAAAACTGGGATCGCATGGCTGATGTCATCGGCGGCATCCTTCGCGCCGAGCCGGAGGAAATATGAAATTCTTCCATTGGCTGCGTTCCGTAATTCACCGCACGAAGCTCGAATCCGACATGGATTCAGAACTTCGTTTCCATATCGAAAGTTACACGCAAGACCTAATCGCGAACGGCATCCCACCAGCCGAAGCTCTCCGTCGCGCCCGCTTCGAATTCGGCAACCTCGAACTGAAAAAGGAAGACTGCCGAGCCTCGCTCGGTTTACGCCTCTGGGACGAACTCCGTGCCGATCTGACCTACGCCGGACGCCTGCTTCGCAAAAGCCCGGCCTTCACCTCAGTAGCAGTCGTTTCGCTGGCTCTCGGCATCGGCGCCAACACCGCCATCTTTACCCTTGCTAACGAATTGCTCTATCGGCCCCTCGCCGTACCTGACGCCGCCCGTCTGCGCATGCTCAACTGGACCCACCGCGGCAAATTCCATCCTCGCCATGTATGGGGTAGCTTCAACCGCGGACCCAATGGCGAGACGCTGACCAACGCCTTCCCTCTGCCGCTGTACAAAGATTTGCGCCAACGGCAAACCTTTCTCGATGATCTAGTGGCGTTCAAGGACATGTCGCAAATTTCGGTCAATGCGGGAGGCGAAGCCGAATCATTGGACGCACAGTTAGTTTCTGGAAATTATTACAGCGCTCTGGAGGTCGCTCCCATTGCCGGCCGGCGCATTTTGGAATCGGATGACGTCCAGGGCGCAGCGCCCGTCGCCGTCATCAGCGACGCGTATTGGTTTCACCGCTTCGGACGGTCCGCCGACGCGATTGGCAAAACCATCCGGGTAAATTCGCTGCCAGTCACGATCGTTGGGGTGAATTCGCCCGCATTTACCGGCGCGAAGGCAGTTGTGCACCCGGAGATTTTTCTGCCTCTCAACCTCATTGACCGCCTTGATCCGCGCCCAGACACTTCTCTAGTCACCGATCCGAACTTCTGGTGGACCATGCTCCTCGGCCGGCTGAAACCTGATGTTTCAGATAAAGTGGCTCACGCCGCCGGAACAACTGAGTTTCAAGCCTCGCTCTTCGCGGCGCTAGCAGACAAGCCACACGAGCCGTATCCTGGCCTGGTACTAACAAACGGTAATCGCGGATTCGATATCTACACCCCTGAATCCGCACGGCCGATCTACCTGCTTCTCGGCTCGGCATCGCTGGTGCTTCTGATTGCGTGCACAAACATCGCCGGCCTGCTTTTGGCGCGCGCCTCGGCGCGAACTCACGAAATCGGCATTCGTCAAGCCTTGGGAGCCGGGCGTTTACGCATCTTTCGCCAGACGATCACCGAAAACATGTTGCTAGGCCTCCTGGGTGGGCTCTCGGGATCGTACCTCGGGTTTTCGTGTTATCGTCTCTTTGAAAACCAGTGGCCGCAATTACCGGCCATTCAATTCGATTGGAGAGTGCTCGGTTTTGCCACCACTGTCACAGTTGTGACCGGCCTTTTGTTCGCCATTGGCCCAGCTCTTCGCATCACAGCGACCGCTAGGCCCCCATCCGGAAACAAATCGCGCTCCCTCTTCGCCCGTGCGCTGGTGGTATTCCAAGTAGCTCTTTCACTCGTCCTCCTGGTGGGAGCCAGCTTGTTCGCTCGAACGTTAGCCAATCTCAAAGGCGTGGATGTCGGCTTCAATCCTGAACATTTGCTTCTCTTCGATCTTGATCCGCCGAGAAACCTATACAAAGGGCCTCAGCGTCTGAGTTTCTTCGAGCAGGTCAGAGACCGGATCTCCGCACTACCTGGAGTCCAATCCGTCTCAGCGTCCACCCAACCGCTTGTTGGGGGAAGCATGGAAAACGATTGTGTTCACACAACAATGGTGCCCCAGCACAAGGAAGAGAAGGATACACCTTACCTGAACAGGGTCGGTCCCGGTTTCTTCGAAACGCTACAGATTCCCATAATCATGGGCCGGAGCTTCAGCCAACGTGACAATCAGGCTGGCGGCCGCGCTGCGATCATCAACCGCAAGCTCGCTGCCCAATTTTTCCCTGGAACGAACGCGATCGGTCAGACTCTCAACTTTTGCGATGGTGATAAACCGCCCGTCCAGATCATTGGGATCTCGGCTGACGCAAAATACTCCAACGTAGACACGGATTCGCCGCCGACTCTCTATTCGCCATACCTCCAGCAAGGTGCCGATTGGGATCTCACGTTCGAGGTCAGAACCGCCGCTTCAACCGAAAGCATCGTTAGGCAGATTCGCCATGAGATTGCCGCGCTCGACCCGGACCTGCCTATAATCGACATCCGTACACAAACGGGTCAGATCGATTCCATGCTGGGAATGCAAATTACTTTCGCTACCCTTACCAGCGCCTTCGGCCTGCTCGCCCTGTTACTCGCCGCCATCGGTATCTACGGGATCGTCGCCTACAACGTTTCGCAGCGCACCAGCGAGATCGGCATCCGCATGGCGCTGGGCGCACAGCCGCAAAAGGTCATTCGCTATATCCTCCGCGAAGCTTGGTTGCTCGCTCTGTTCGGAATTGCGCTCGGCTCGGTTACCGCATTTGCGGCGACGCGCCTCCTGGAACACTCACTGTTTGGGGTTAAACCGACTGACCCGCTCAGCTTCTCTATCGCCGGAGGGCTGCTCCTACTTTGCGCTTTGGTCGCTGGTGCCATCCCCGCGATTCGCGCCTCCAAGATCGAGCCATGTAAGGCTCTCCGCCATGAATAACATACTTCCCTCTTCCGATCAATTCGAACGTCAGTGTGCTTCGGATCGATAGGGCGCCAAAGTCGCAAATTTGATCGGCTGAACCAAAATCGAAGCGATCGGTTTGATCAACCCCAAAAGTCTTGCGGCATTCTGGTAATAGATCAAGCTATGCCGTTATCCGGGTTCGATCCTATTACAGCGCAGTGGTTCGCGGACCGTTTTGCGTCTCCGACTGAGCCGCAAATCCAAGGCTGGCGCGAGATTGCGGGCGGGCACGACACGCTCATCTCCGCACCGACGGGTTCCGGTAAAACGCTGGCGGCGTTCCTGATTTGCCTAGACCGGCTGATTCGAGACGCGCGCGATGGAGCGCTGGCCGATGAAGTTCAGGCAATTTACGTCTCACCGCTGAAAGCGCTGAGCAACGATGTGCACCGGAATCTGGAGTTACCGCTTGCCGAGATTGGCGCGCGAGCCAAGCAGCTCGGCATTTCGTTGATGCCGATTCGGACGGCGGTAAGAACCGGCGACACGCCTATGCCCGAGCGCGCTCGCATGTTGAAAAAACCACCGCACATTTTAGTGACGACGCCGGAATCGCTCTTCATTCTTCTGACAGCCGAGAAGTCACGCGCGATGCTGCGCGCTGTTTCGACGGTAATCCTCGACGAAATTCATGCGATCGCGGACGACAAACGTGGCTCTCACCTCATGCTTTCGCTGGCGCGGCTTGACGCTCTAACCGGACGTCGCGCCCAAAGGGTGGGCCTGTCGGCAACGGTTAAACCCATAGAAGAAGTGGGACGGCTGCTTGGCCCGGACACGCGGATTGTGGATGTTGGACACAGGCGCAACATGGATTTGGCGGTGGAGGTACCGCGCGATGAACTGGGTGCGGTGGCCAGCACCGAGTTGTGGGCTGAAATCATTGATCGGCTTGCGGAATTGATTCTTGCGAATCGAACGACGCTTGTCTTTGTCAATACGCGGCGGCTTTCGGAACGGGTGGCGCACGCGCTGGGAGAACGAATTGGGACGAATGCCGTTCTACCGCATCACGGAAGCCTATCGCGGCAACTGCGCCTGGATGCGGAGGTACGTCTAAAGAAAGGCGAACTGCGCGCCGTGGTCGCGACCGCCTCTTTGGAACTCGGCATCGATATTGGAACGGTTGATTTGGTGTGCCAGATTGGCTCGCCGCGTTCGATTGCCGTTGGATTGCAGCGGATTGGGCGCTCGGGGCATTGGATTGGGGCCAAGCCGCATGGAAGGCTGTTCCCAACGACGCGCGACGATCTGGTTGAGTGCGCGGCGCTGATCGCAGCGATTCGGAAAGGCGAGTTGGAGCGGATTGAGATACCGCAGAACGCACTCGACGTTCTGGCTCAGCAGATGGTTGCCGCGGCAGCAACGGCGCCATGGAAAGAAGACGATCTTTTTGAACTGTTCCGATCGGCGTATCCCTATAGAGATCTGCCGCGTGAGCGTTTCGATGCGGTAATTGAGATGCTTTCTGAAGGCATCGCGACAGCGCGTGGGCGCAGCGGAGCGATGCTGCATCGGGACCAAGTGAATGGCCGCGTAAAGGGCCGGCGAGGCGCGCGGCTTGCGGCCATCACGTCGGGCGGGGCCATTCCTGAGAACGCTAATTACGCGGTAGTGGCCGAACCGGACGGCAAGGTTGTCGGCACTTTGGATGAAGACTTCGCGATGGAAAGTCTGGTAGGCGACGTCTTTCTGCTGGGGACGCATTCCTGGCGCATCAAACGGGTGGAATCTGGCCGCGTTCGCGTGGTGGATGCCCATGGGGCCGCGCCTTCCATTCCGTTCTGGCTGGGCGAAGCGCCTGGGCGGTCGCGCGAACTTTCGGCGGAGGTGGCGCAAATTCGAGAGCGGGTTTTCGCTTCCGAAGAGAGCGCGCCTGCGTTTCTGATGGACGAATGCGGGCTGGATGAAGCAGGGGCGAAGCAAATTGCCGTTTATGTTCGCGCTGGTGCGGCGGAACTGGGTGCGTTGCCATCGCAACGGACGGTGATTGCGGAGCGATTTTTCGATCAAAGCGGCGGGATGCAATTTGTGTTGCATGCCCCGTTCGGCTCGCGCATCACCCGGGCTTGGGGGCTGGCTCTGCGAAAGCGCTTTTGCCGGACGTTTAATTTCGAATTGCAGGCTGCGGCGACCGATAACGGGTTGGTGCTTTCGTTGAGCGATCAGCACTCGTTCCCGCTCAGCCTGGTATTCGCCTTTCTCAAGCCTGCAACGGTGGAAGACGTATTGCGGCAAGCGCTGCTGACGGCTCCGATGTTCGGCGCGCGCTGGCGGTGGAATACAACGCGAGCACTGGCTATTTTGCGATTCAACGGGGGCAAACGAGTGCCGGCGCCCATCCAACGCATGCGCGCGGACGATCTGCTGGCCGCTGTTTTTCCCGATCAAGTTGCCTGCGGCGAGAATCTAACCGGGCCGATTCGGGTTCCCGATCATCCACTCGTTAACGAAACGATCGACAACTGTTTGCACGAGGCGATGGACCTGGACGGGCTGCGGGAGGTTCTTGAAGGTATCGAAGAGGGCAGGATTCACACGGTGGCTATCGACACTGTGCAAGCTTCGCAGTTCTCACACGAGATTCTCAACGCCAACCCTTATGCGTTTCTGGACGATGCGCCGTTGGAGGAGCGGCGTACCCGAGCCGTTCAGCTACGCCAAAAGCTTGGAACCGACGTTACCGGCGGCGAAGGCGTTCTTGACGCGTCGGCGATCGACCGGATTTCGGCGGAGGTATGGCCGGAAGCGCGCGATGCGGACGAGTTACACGATGCGTTGTTAACGTTGGTTCGATTGCCGCCAACTAGGGAGTGGCAGACGTTTTTCGAAGAACTCACGGGAACGAGGCGGGCCTCCGCGATCACGCGCGGTGGTTCGCTCTACTGGGTTGCGAGCGAGCGTTTGTCCATTGCGGACGATCCGGCTGCGGTTGTTTCGGGCTGGATGGAATGCGTCGGACCGATTACGACGCCAGACCTGGCAAACAAGCTGGGATTTTCCGCGGACTTAGTAGAAGCGGCACTTTTAAAACTGGAAGCCCAAGGTCTCGTCATTCGTGGACATTTTCGGAACACGCAAGGCGAGAACGAGTGGTGCAACCGACGCATTCTGGCGCGGATTCATCGGGCCACTCTCGGACGCTTGCGGCGAGAAATCGAACCTGTCACCGCGCGCGATTTTGAACACTTCTTACAAGCCTGGCAACACGTTGCGCCCGGCAGCCAACTGCACGGCGCGGACGGCACGTTGCAGATTATCCGGCAGTTGCAAGGTTACGAGATTCCGGCAGCGTCTTGGGAATCAGAGGTGCTGGCACAGCGAATTTTCAAATATGATCCGGAGTTCTTGGACGAACTTTGTCTCTCCGGCGAAGTGATGTGGGCGCGAGTGTCACCACATCCCGCGGTGGTAGAGAATCGCCGGGTGCGACCGACCCGGATCGCGCCGATCACTTTGTTTTTACGAGAGGACGCTGGGTGGCTGATGCGTGAACGTGGTTCCGCAGAGGCACTGGGACTTTCTCATCCCGCCCGCGACGTGTTGCTTGCCTTGGAGACGAATGGTGCGAGTTTCTTTGGCGACCTTGTGCGGCAGACGGCGCGACTGGCCAGCGAAGTGGAAGACAGCCTTTGGGAGCTGCTGGCGGGCGGTTTCGTCACAGCGGACGGATTCGACAATTTGCGATCGCTGATTGATCCGAAACGACGGCGAGGTGAAGGCCGCGGACGTACGAGACGGCCGCGCAACGCGGCTGGGCGGTGGGCGCTGCTGCGAACAGGTAGCGTAACAATTACGACAGATGACCGGCTGGAGCGTTTTGCCCGTCAACTGCTTGTCCGCTGGGGCGTGCTGTTGCGCGATCTGCTGGTCCGGGAACTGATCGCACCCGCATGGCGCGATCTGTTGCCAGTGCTTCGCAGAATGGAGGCTCGAGGCGAAATTCGCGGAGGAAGATTTGTAGGCGGATTTACGGGAGAGCAATTTGCGCGTCCCGAAGCGGTAGACCTGTTGCGCGCCGTGCGCCGTGATAAAGACGGCGATGCCATCGTGGCCGTTGCGCCAGCGGACCCTCTCAATCTGGCTGGGATCATTTTGCCCGGGCCGCGGGTAAGCCGACTGGCTATCGTTGGCGTCGCTTGACAGTGCGGCGGGGCAGATTGGACGTTATTGGAGTTTAGAGCGGATGAGAGATTCGACTTGACGCCAGACGCTGGGGTCGCATTCGATTTCGATGTGAGGGCGCATGAAGAGGCGGGCGTACCAGGGGTAGCCTTCGCAGCTGATGGCGTTGGCTTTGTAGTCGAGCTGAAAGTTGCCGAGAATTTGGGTGTGGGCGGCGTCGGCGGCGTGGATTTGCGCCAGGCCGTGGAGCAAGCCGTTGCGTTGGTAGAAATTGACCGCTTGGGCGACGTTTGCCGGGATCGGGTCGTTCTGTTCGCCGGGCTTGCGCACGCTGTCCACTAGAACGGTAAGCAAGACGGGAATTCCCTGCTCTCCAAGAGAGCGTGCGAGAGTGATGGTTTCGGAAGCGCCCCAACTGTGACCGTAGATAGCAATGCGGGCGCCGGTCTTTTCGGCGGCGGAGAGGGTGCCATCGTGATCGGCGTCAAGCAGACGCAAAACTTCCCGGTAAGCGTTACGGCCCTGATGGTTTTTGAACATGCGCACTTGGACGGCGGAGGCGTAATCGGTGCGGAGGTGGGCGGCGAGTTGCACTTCGGAGTGAGTGGCGTTGTTCGAATGGACGAAGCCACCGACGAAGCCAATCACGATGGGACTGGTGGTAGCGGGAACGGCTGGAAGGCTCGAGCCAAATAGGGCGAAGACTGCTAGCGCGGGGAGCCGCGAGGAGAGGAGGTGGTGCATGAACTACGACTACTTGGTGACTGCGGGAATCTTAGCATAGAGGACTGCAGGCGGGTAAAAGGCGCTTACCAACTCATGGGACTTGCGTTGCGCTTCTTAAAGAAGCTTGTCTAACGTGATCGGCAAATCGCGCACGCGCTTTCCGGTGGCGTTGAAGACGGCATTCGCGATGGCGGCGGCCGCGCCAGTGATACCGATCTCGCCAATTCCTTTTGCGCCGAGAGGGTTGATGTGGGTATCGCTTTCGTCCACCCAAATGGCATCGAGCTCTCGAATATCGGCGTTGACCGGCACATGGTATTCCGCCAGATTATTGTTCACCCAGCGCCCGAGGCGCTGATCCATCAACGCTTGCTCATGCAGCGCCATGCTCACGCCCCAAACCATCCCGCCGAGCAACTGGCTGCGGGCTGTCTTGGCGTTCAAAATTTCGCCGACCGCAAAACAGCCGAGCATTCGCGCCACAGTGATCTCGCCGAGATCTTCGTCCACGTGCACTTCCGCGAACTGAGCGCCAAATGCATACATGGAATAATTCTCGGTCTCCGCTCCGGGTTTGGCCTCGGCTATGGCCTCTATGTAAGGCTGGCCGCTCCTCTGAATTAAAGTTTTGAATGTCTCTTCTGAAGGGGCCGATTGGCCGCTGGCTTCTGCCATCTGTTCAAGCTTTTCGCGCAGTGCTTGCGCCGCGGCATAGACTGCCGAACCCGTGCTAGCTGCCGTTTGCGAACCGCCCGATACCGGCGTCTTCGGGAAATTTGTATCGCCCAAACGGAACTTAACGCGGCTGGGAGAGACGCCTAAGACGTCCGCCGCCACTTGCGTCATGATGGTGTAGGTTCCGGTTCCCAGATCTTGTGTCCCCGCATCTACTAAAAATGCTCCATCCGCATTGAGTCGCGCAGATGCGCTGGACGGACTTCGCCTGGTTGGATAAACGGCGGTGGCCATGCCGAAGCCGACCAGACGATCTCCGTCTTTGAGAGAACGTGGCTGAGTGGGGCGCTTACTCCAACCAAACCGTTCGGCGCCCAGGCGGTAACACTCTTTTAGAGACTTACTCGACCATGGGCGGTTCTTCTCCGGATCGTTCTCCGCATAATTCTTCAGACGGAGATCGATGGGGTCCATCTTTAATTCATGGGCTAATTCATCCATCGCTGATTCTAGAGCAAAGGTACCCGATGCTTCGCCGGGCGCGCGCATGAAGGAAGGCGTTCCCATGTCAGCGCGTACTATTTTTTGAACATTGCTGTTGTTCGGCGTCGCGTAAAGCATCCGCGACGGTAAGCTCGATGTCTCCACAAATTCGTCAAAGGTCGAGGTGTTGCTTAACGTGTCGTGCCGCCAAGCCGTGATGCTGCCGTCGTTTTGCGCACCAGCCGCGATTGTCTGATGCGTTGGAGATCGATACCCCAACATGCCAAACATTTGCGGCCGATCAACCGCAACCTTTACTGGCCGGTTCAATTGCTTTGCCGCCAGAGCCGCCAAAATGACGTGCGACCAGACGGGCCCTTTGCTGCCAAATCCGCCGCCTAAATAGGGCGAGATCACATGAACGTTCTGCGCGGGAATTCCGAATAGAGCTGCTACCCGCTCCTGGTCGGAAAAAACACCCTGAGTGGCATCGTAGAGCGTGAGATGTTCGGCATCGCTCCACACTGCGATGGTGGCGTGGGGCTCCATGGGATTGTGTACTTCCGCAGGCGTGGTGTAAACATGTTGCATTCGCGTGTGCGCGGTTCGTAAAGCCGCATCCACGTCTCCGCGGTGCGATACGGATGGATCTCCGCCTCCACCGGCTTTTGCAGGCGAGTATCCAGCCGAGGCTCGCGCGGCCAAATCTACATGGTGCGGCTCTAAGGCGTACTTCGGCTTGATTAATCGCGCGCCTTCCTGTGCCTGTTCCAGACTTTCAGCGACGACTAATCCGATCGGTTGATTGGCGTAGCGGACCATGTTGTCTTGCAACACGGTGAGGACGCGGCTGGTGGGCGCTGTCTGTTTGGCGTTTTGCAAGGTCGGTAATTTCGGCGAGTTCAGGTGGGTCATAACCAGTAACACACCGGGTAGCCGTTGCGCGGCGGCCGCGTTTATCTCCACGATTCGACCCTTCGCAATCGTACTCATGACGAGCGCGGCATAAACTACATTTGGGATTTGGTGCTCGTAGGCGTAGGTAGCACGTCCAGTTACTTTCAGCGGGCCATCTATTCGATTTAACGGCTGTCCGAGGATCTCTTCGTCCATTTACGCAGCCTCCTGTTTCGCCGCTGTGGTCAACGCTCGCACGATCATTCTCTTCGCCAGTTCAACTTTGAACGCGTTGTCCCGATGAGGTCGAGCCGCGCTCAACTCATGATTGGCCGCGAGTCGCAGTCTTTCCGGGCTCATTTCGTGCCCTACCAACATGTTTTCCGCTACGCCCGCTCGCCACGGTTTATGCGCGACGCCGCCTAGAGCGATGCGAACTTGCCGGACGATTCCGTTTTCACCCAAGTCAAGTACGGCCGCCACGGAGACCAGCGCGAATGCGTAGCTCTTTCGGTCGCGCGCCTTCAGATAGATCGACCGTTTGGCGTATGGAATTGGCGGCAAATCAATGGCCGTGATCAATTCACCGGGCCGCAGAGTATTGTCGGCGTCGGGTTTTTTGCCGGGCAGGCGGTGGAACTCATGAAATGGAATCGTGCGGCTACCTTTTTCACCCACCACGCGCACGGTCGCGTCAAGCGCGCTCAAAGCGACGCACATGTCGCTCGGATGCGTGGCGATGCACTCCGTGCTTTCGCCCAAGATTGCGTGAATCCGGTTCACTCCATTGAGCGCGGCGCATCCGCTGCCGGGTTGGCGTTTGTTGCATTGCACAAAGGTCGGATCGTAAAAGTAATAACAACGGGTGCGTTGGAGCAAATTGCCGCCGATTGTGGCCATGTTTCTGAGTTGTTGAGACGCTCCGGCTACGATGGCTTCGCTCAATACGGGATACCGTTCGCGAATCAACGGATGGTTAGCGGCATCGGTATTCGAAACGAGCGCCCCAATTCGCACGCGGCCATCGGCCTCTTCAATCGTGCTTAAGGGCAGTTTGGTGATATCGATCAGATGACTGGGCGTTTCAACGCCCATCTTCATCACATCGAGCAAATTGGTGCCGCCACCGATGTAGCGCGCTGTTGGATGTTTTGCCTTTGCCGCGACGGCTTCCTCAACCGTTTTCACGCGGATATAAGTGAATGGCTTCATGCTTTTTGCCCTTGGCTCACAGAACGAATCGCGGCGACGATTCCCGCATACGCTCCGCAGCGGCAGATGTTGCCGCTCATTCGTTCGCGAATCTCGTCATCGGTGAGTACGACCGGTCCGTTTGTCGCACTTCTTGCGGTAACCGCACTGGGCGCGCCTCGCTTTGCTTCATCTAATAACGCCACGGCTGAACAGATCTGGCCGGGCGTACAGTAGCCGCACTGCAGGCCATCGTGCTCGACGAAGGCGGTCTGCATCGGGTGGGGGTGGTTGCCATCGGGACCGGCCAACCCTTCAATAGTGGTGACGTTGACTCCGTCATTCATCACTGCGAGGCTCAGACACGAATTGATGCGTTTCCCGTTTACCAAAACGGTGCAAGCGCCGCACTGGCCGTGGTCGCAGCCTTTCTTGGTGCCGGTCAGATGCAGGTGCTCGCGCAAGAGATCGAGAAGAGTGACGCGAGGATCGACTTCCACGGTCTGAGTTTGGCCGTTTACAGTGAATGTTACGTTCTCAGTGGTTCTGCTAGTGGTGCTGTGAATATCGATCTGCGTTGCCACCGCAACGGCAGCAACGAATTCGCGCCGGGTCAAGTCCATCATTGGTTGGTAGACTCTCGACGAGGCAAGCGTGAAACATCGCCGAGTGGTTTTCTGGCAATAGTTCCTAAGCATTGAGTTGACACAAGGGAACGATCAGGCGCATACTGTAGCTGTCTACTATCGACATGTCGAAACAACAGAGCGAAATACCGTATGGAACGTTAGACCTTCTGATTCTGAAGACGCTGGAGAGCATGGGGGCACTGCACGGCTATGCGCTGGCGCGGAGGATTGAGCAGGTTTCCGAGACGACGCTGCATTTGAGCCAAGGGTCGCTTTACCCGGCGCTGGTTCGGTTGGAACAAGAGGGTTGGATCAAGACGGAGTGGGGCGTGTCGGAGACGAACCGTAAAGTGAAATTTTTCTCACTGACGAAGGCTGGACACAAGCAAGTGCAAGTGGAGATGCAGAAGTGGGAGGAAGTGACGGCGTTAGTGGCGCGGTTTCTGGAGGTGCAGGGGTGAGTTTCCGGCGGAATGTGGCGCGGTTGACGGCTTTTCTTCACAAACGGCGGCTGGACGAGGAGCTAAGCGAGGACATGCAAGCTCATCTCGAGCTGGCGGAAGCAGATGCTCGCGCGCGCGGGTTCTCGCCGGAAGAGGCGCGTTTCGAAGCACGACGGCAGTTTGGAGGAATGGCTCAAATGCAGGAAGAACATCGCGACCGGCGAAGTTTTCGTTGGATGGAGAATCTGATGAAAGATTTTTTTTACGGACTGAAATCACTTCGACGCACACCCGGCTTTACTTTGATTGTTGTGGGTGTGCTGGCGCTGGGAATCGGCGGAACGGTGGCGATGTTCAGCATTGCCGATGCGGTTTTGCTGAAGCCGCTTCCGTTTCGAGATCCGGACAAGATTGTGGGCGTGTGGGAAGCGCCGAGGCCGGGAGTTTACAACGCCACGACTGCGCAGCAGTTCGTTACGTGGAAACGATTGTCGGAGAGTTTTGCGATTTTGACAGCGGAAGAGGAGTTTTCGGCGGCGCTGAATGAGGAAGACGGTCCGGTGCAACTGGAAGCGATGCGGGTTACGCCGGAATTCTTCGATGTGTTTGGGGTGAGGGCTGCCTTGGGGCGGACGTTCCGGAAAGAGGACGAGCAGGAGGCGGTGGCGGTACTGAGCCACAGTGCTTGGAAGACGCATTTCGGTGGAGATCGCGCGATTCTAACGAAGCGGATTGTGGTGGGCGGCAAGAGCTATCAGGTAGTGGGCGTGCTGGAAGAAATGCGCGTTTGACCGGAACAAAACTGCGCTCTGGACGCCGCTGGTGTTAGGTCCTACCCAGATTGCGAGCGCTATACATTGGCTGACGCTGCACGGGAGGGTACGTGACGGCGCGAGTGTTCCGGAGGCGGCGCAGCGCATGCGGGCGATCTATGCGGGGTTGATTTCCGATAAATCGATGGACGAGGACGCGGCTGGGACGATTGAAGTCAGGCCGCTCGCGCGGTTGCTGCTGGGTGACGATGTACAGCGGACGATCAGGATTGCGTTCGGCGCGGTGGTGCTGGTTCTGCTCATTGCGTGCGCCAATGTTTCGAGCCTGCTTTTGGCGCGGGGTACAGTACGAAAAACGGAATTGGCGGTGCGGTCGGCGTTGGGAGCGGGACGCGGCCGGCTGGTTTTGCAATTGCTGACGGAATGTCTCGCGGTTTGCGTGCTGGGTGGTATAGCGGGCGCCGCTGTTGCCTTTGCGTTGTTGCGGATTGCAAAACAGCTGCTGACGGATGCGCTTCCCTTTACAGCGGACGTGCGCTTGGATTTGCGGGCGTTGCTGTTTGGAACGGTGGTGGTTTTGGGCGTTGCGCTGCTGACAGGGGTGTTGCCGGCCTTCAAATCGTCAGCGGAAAACCTGGTGGAATCGCTCAAGCAGTTGGGGCGCGGGGCGATGGGAGCGCACGTGGAATTGCGGCGAGGCATTGTTGTGGGAGAAGTGGCGGTGTCGTTGATACTGGTTTGCGGCGCACTTTTGCTGTTGCGAAGCCTTTCGAATCTTGAAAATGTTCCGACGGGGGTACGGATTGAGAACATAGTGACGGCTGCAGTCAATCCGTCGACCGAGGCGTATCCGACTGGGGAAAAGGCGGCGCTACTTTACGACATGCTGGAGCGCAGGTTGGCTGCTACACCGGGTGTCACGCGAGTGGGCTGATC
>CAVYUL010000085.1:0-252809 GCA_963771405.1 Bryobacterales bacterium | reverse complement strand
AATCCACTTACCCGTCTTTCTCACCCGATTCAGAACCCCAACCGCAAGGTTGGGGACGGTCGCGACAGCGACCAAAATCACAGTCACAGAAGTTGTAAGTTTTTTTTCTCCCTTCTTTCCTTCTACTTACAAGAAACTTTTCGTTCACAGCGAACGCGCGGATATGACAATCAACTCAGAAAGCGAGCTGTATTCACTCATGCTTCCTCCTGAAAACAACAACGAAAGCGGGAACAGTACCGTTAACACCGATCAACCCGCCGAGGCTGGCCCGCAATGAACAACAACAACAAAATTTTCAAACCGGCCCGATCCCGCGGAACTAACCGGCAGCTGGGCCCACCACAAAGCCAAACGCAACTGCGGCAAAACCGGCCCTACTTCCCAGCAAGGCGAAGCCATACTTCGCAAAACGCCCTCCGCCACGGTTGCTGCGCCAAAACTCTCATCCTCGACGAAGAAAATCTCACCGATTGGATCAAACTGTGCACCGTTGGGAAGCCTCCTATCCCTCCGACCGGCGCTTCCTCCAGGTTTCATCCTCGAAACCGCCCAAGCCGACTGGCACCGCATCCGCGTCACCGACGCCTTCAACGCCATGTACGGCCCTTACGACATCTTCGCCCTCGACAGCTTCGATGCCGACATGCGCAAAATGTACGATCTCAAACACCGCTACAAAGTCGCCGCCGAACGCTCTTTCCAACGCGAATACCGCATCCTCGAGCATTTTTACAACACCCACTGCGCACCCAAAAAGCCCCAAGCAAAAAAAGAAGATCCCAAAGAAGAGGAAGAAGACGACGGCAAACCCGTCCACGATCCCAACAAACACAACATCCGCGTCTATAACGCCGTCACCGGCGAATACATCATCTGCGGCGAAGAACCCGAAGTCGTCCATCCACCCGATCCTGGCTGGGTCCCGCGCAAAATCATCCCCGGCCAGTTTTATCCCGACCATCCGTCCAACTGGAAATACCCCGGCGATCCCAAAGAACGCTTCCGCAAAGACAAAAAGAAATGGAGCAAACAATAATGCTCTTTCATGCAACAAGAAGCGCCCGACGGAACCGCGACTGCAAGGCCGGCGTTCCCGGCCTCTACTTTGTACCGAAGGAGCGCAACGTAAATCTGCCCGCCCGGGAGCGCCTTAATTCAACCCCGCTTTCCATCTCTCAATCAACAACAACTGTTTCTCCACGCCCTCGCGTTCGGGCGAATCGGGCTCCAGCCGCAAATACGTCTCTAAATCCGCTTTCGCCGCCGCGTGCCGCCCTTGCCGCAAATGCACCAACCCTCTGTGTCGGTACTCTTCCGCATATTCCGGCATCGCTTCAATCAACAAGTCCAACACTTGCCGCGCCTTGTCGAACGCTTCCCCGCGCATATAAATCGCTTTCAAGTTACTCAACATCCGCACCAGAATCTGTCGCTTTGTCACAGGCGCCAGCAGAGCTGGATTCACTCGCAAATCCGCATTCGCCGCTTCTTTCGCTAAGGTGCACAAATCGCTGAAAGACAAAATCCGCCCGTTATGAAAAGGATCCAGCCAATACCGCGACTCTCTGTCTTCGTACGCCACAATGAAATGCCCAGGCAGACCCACGCCATACACATGGCGGCCCAGCCGTCGCGCCGCTTCCATGTACACCACCGACAGCGAAATCGGAATCCCCAGCCGCCGCGACAGAACCGAATTCAAACAACTATTTCGCGGATCGTAATATTCTTCCGCATTCCCGCGGAACTGCATCACGTCAAACAGCACTTCGTTCGCCGCCTTCACGAAGTCCAATCCATCCGCGCTCGCCGTGATCTGCCCGCCAATCTGCTCTGCAATGCGGTCCAGGCGTTCCAGATACGCCGGCTGGTCCAAACCCGGAAATTCAATGCTCGCCAGTTCCAGTGCGGCCACGTCCAAGTCCGCCTTCGACCGGTCGTCCCGCAACGCATCCAGCAAGCTCTTCACGCGCATAGGTTACCACCCCTTCAGCAACGCTTCGTTCGATATAGTAACGGTCGAATGAACCTCAATCGTCGCCAATTCCTCTCCACCACCGCCGCCCTTGCCGCCGCGGCGCAGCCCCTCGCAAGCCGTCAGACTCGCACCGCCAGTGCTCGTATCGATGTTCTTGTCAACGAGCCTGGCCCCACCATCGCCCCTGAAATCTACGGCCACTTTGTCGAACACATTGGCGGAGTCGTCTATGACGGCATCTGGGTCGGCGACACGCAGTCCGCCATTCCTCACATCCATGGCATTCGCAAACAACTCGTCGAAGCGCTCCGTAAAGTCAAGCCCGGCATGATCCGCTGGCCCGGCGGCTGCTTCGCCGATCAATATGATTGGCGCGATGGCGTCGGCCCGCGCTCCAAACGTCCCCGCCGCACGAACTTCTGGATCGATGCCGACGAGTGGCCCGCCAACGTCAACCGCCGAAGCCCCAACATGTTCGATCCCAATTCTTTCGGCACCGTCGAATTCGCCGGCTTTTGCGAACTCGTCGGCGCTCAACCTTATTTCGCCGCCAACATGCGCAGCCTTCCCGTGGAACAGTTTTATCAGTGGGTCGAATATTGCAACTCCCCCGCCGGTTCCACCACACTCTCCGACCTACGCGCGAGCGACGGCCATCCCGCACCCTTCAACGTCAAATATTGGGGCGTCGGCAATGAGTCGTGGGGCTGTGGCGGCAACTTCGAGCCCGAAGAATACGCCGCCGAATTCCGCCGCTACACGGCCTGGGTCCCCTCCTATGGCGTAAAGCTCGCGGCCATCGGCTCCGGCCCGCCGGATGATGATTTCTCCTGGACTCGCCGCGTCTTCTCCAAGCTCGGCCACATCGGCATTGACTCTATGCACGGCTGGGCCATGCACCATTATTCCTGGAATGCCAGCGGCCATCCCCATGCCGAATGGTCGAAAGGCAAATGTGATGCGCTCAAATTCGATTCATCCCAATACTATTCCATCCTCCGCGATGCCAACGATATGGACCGTCTCATCCGCACTCACTGGGATGTCATGTCTGAATTCGATCCCGAGCACAAAGTCAAACTCGTCGTCGACGAATGGGGCGCTTGGCATGCCCCCGGCACCGAGCCGTTTGCTGAAGCGCTCCTTGGCCAGCAAAACACCATGCTCGAAGCCGTCATCGCCGGCCTCACTCTCGATACCTTCAACAACCACGCCAATAAAGTCGCCATGGCGAGCGTCGCTCAGTTAGTCAACAATCTCCAAAGTCTCTTCTTCGCCCACGAAGATCGTTTCTGCCTCACCCCCACCTATCACGTCTTCGATATGTACACGCCGCATCAAAACGCTCGCTCCATCCGGACCGTCATCTCAGCTCCCGAGATTCCATACACCTGGGATGATAAACCTGCCTACCTACCCGGGCTCAGCGCCTCTTCTTCCCGGCAAGGCAATACACTCACCGTCACTGTCACTAACCCGTCATTCGATTCGCCCGTTACCTCCGAACTCGCATTCCGCGGCGCCCGCCCCCAAAACATTACCGCCACGCTCTTGGCAGCGAGTGACGTCCATGCACATAATAGTTTTGAGAACCCTCGTTCGGTCGAACCCAGCACCAAAACCCTTACGGTTGTTATGCCCGTCATCGAACATACCTTCCCTCCAGCCTCGGTGACCAAATTTGAGGTGACGATTGGCTGACATTTCTCAGCGCAACTCTAGCCGTAGAACCTTCGTCTCAAAGCTCGCCGCGTCTTCTGGTCTGTTGCTCACCGGCTGCGATTCTGTGCGCCAACTGCAGAGCAAATTCACCAGCCACGCCAGTGCACAGCCTTCGGCCGACGCCTCTGAGCGCAGCAGCGGCCCGGCCGACGTGACTCTTCGTATCGGTTCGGCAGTTGCAAACATAGCTGCCGACCACGCCATCAGCACCACCGCCTATAACGGCTCCGTACCCGGTCCGCTCATCCGGCTCAGCGAAGGGAACACTGTCACTGTCGAAGTCGTCAACGACACAGATTCGCCCGAGTTCGTCCACTGGCACGGGTTCATTGTGCCGCCCGAAGTCGATGGGGTCGAAGAAGAAAACAGTCTGTCTGTGCTCCCACACAGTTTGATTCGCTACAAACTGACTCCCTATCCTTCCGGCTCGCGACTCGTTTACTCCCGCGCCCTCCCGATGTTGGACCTCAGTCGCGGCCCTTACAGTGGCCAGTTCGCGTTCGTCTATGTCGAACCCCGCATGAATCCGGGCCGTTTTGATCAGGAAGTCTTTCTCGCCACCCATCACTGGGAGCCATTCTTCACGACCAAACATGAGCCTCGTGTCGAACCCAAGCTCGCTTCTCCTGCTGGTTATCAAGCCGATGCGAAGCCCAGCGGCTGGGAGGTCGATTACCAGAAAGCCACCGTCAACGGCAAATGCTTAGGGCATGGCGAACCCATTCGCGTAAAGCAAGGCGATCGTGTGCTCCTTCATCTGGCGAATGCCTCTGCCACTGCAATTGTTCACCTCTCATTGCCCGGACATCGCTTTCAGGTCACCGCGCTCGATGGCAACCCCGTTCCCAAACCACAGTTAGTGGATGTCGTTCAACTCGCGCCGGCGGAGCGCGTCGATGCTGTAGTCGAAATGTCCAACCCGGGCGTCTGGGTTCTCGGCTCCAACAAAGAGAGTGACCGCGTCAACGGCCTTGGCATCGTCATCGAGTATGCCAACAAGGCCGGCACACCCATCTGGACACCGCCGCCCCAATCCGCCTGGGACTACTCCGCCTTCGCCGATGCTCGTCCCCCAGAAATGCCCGACGAAACCATTCAGCTCGAATTCGGCAAAGTCAATGGTGGTCCGGACGGCTTCGACTTTTGGACCGTCAACGGCAAGAGCTTTGAGAACAAAGATCAGCCGCATGTCTTGCATCGCGACGCTCGTTACCGCATTATCCTCGATAACCGGACCGGCGAAGATCAACCCGTCCATCTCAATCGCGCCAACTTCGCTTTGTTCAATGTCGATGGCAAACCCGCCGGCGGAATCGTCAAAGATGTGGTTCTCGTCAAAGCATTTGGCAAAGTAGTAGTAGACGTTGCTCCCACCGTCGCCGGTTTGAGCCTGGTCCATTCGCAGCATCAACTGCGCATGGATTTCGGCTTCAAACTCTTATTCAACGTTGTGTGAGGAATCTATTACTATGACCGCAGTCGATGAGATCGTTTCTTTGTTACAGACCAAGGGTAATGCTGAATGCCGTGATGGAAGCGGTTCGCAGCTCGATCATGCTTTGAAAAGCGCTCACCTCGCCCAAAGTGAGAACGCTCCGCCCAGTTTGGTTGTGGCTGCCCTTTTGCACGATGTCGGCCACCTGCTGGCCGATGACAAAGACACGCCGCACGAGCAACTCGGCCACAGCTGGGTCTCGCAGCACTTCCCGCCCGATGTGAGTGAGCCGGTGCGCCTCCACGTGGACGCCAAGCGCTACCTGTGCGCCACCGATGGTAAGTACCTCGAACGCCTCACCCCCGCGTCAGTCCAAAGCCTTCACGCCCAAGGCGGCCCCATGACCGACGCTGAACTCGATGCCTTTGAAGAAGAAATGTATTACCCGCAAGCGGTCAAGCTCCGCAAATGGGATGACCAGGCGAAAGCCCAGAGTCTGGCAAGCCCCGCCATCGACGCCTACCGCGATACCATCGCCAGTCTGTTGAAGCCTCAATAGAGGTTGGCGCCGCGCGTCGTCTCCCAAGCCTCGGCCAGCCGCTGGTTGTGGATCTCGCGTTCCGCCCTCAGCCAGTCTTCTCGTTCGGAACCGCCCTCGAAGTTGCGCTCCTTTGCGTAGCTATAAGCTCGCCGCGCCACATCGTCTGAGTTCACTGGTTGCATCAGTGAGTTTAGCACCGTTCGCAAGTGTGTGAGTTCGGCGTTCTTCGCCGTGTAAAGAAGCTGTCGCTTCGCATCCGGATCGGGTGCTGACTCGATCTCCTGAAGCCGGCTGCGCAGTCTGTCCAGTTCTGCGTCTTTGGCCGCCTCGCTGTGCCGTAATTCGTCGATGCGAGTCTCAAACTCGCGTACATGATCCGGCTTCTCGGCTACCGCGCTGCCGGCGCCGTTGCCCTCATTGACGTCGTAGAACTCAGGAGCGGTCGCAACGAAACCGGCTGCAGCCCCGGCACCGGCCGCAGCGGCCATCGCTCTGGGCTGTTGCTGGCTCGCCCGCTCGATCTCGGCCTTGTGCATTAGGATCTGGTCGTTCAGCTTGGCGATCTCAGCTTGATGCGCAACCAAGCCCGCTTCGGCCATCTTAAGCTTGCGAGTCGTTAGGTTGTGTTCGTAGACCGCATCCGTCGATTGCAGGCTCGCGAGATGCGTGTGGCTCTCTTCCAGTTGGCTCCGCAGGTCGGCAATCGTACCCTTGTGCTCATCCACCTGCGTTGTCAGGCTGGCGATATGCGAATGCCTTTGTTCGACTTGCGACTTCAGTTCCGGCACCAGCGCCGCGAGCGCCGCCAACTCGGCTATCTTGGCGTCCTTCTCCGCATGCGCCGCAGTATGCTGTCCGATCTGCGCGTCCTTGTCCGCCAAGGCTGTTGCATGTTGCTCCGCCTGTCCGTGCAGCCCTTGAATCCAAGCTGTGTTGCTCTCCAAGTGCTTGCTCAACTCCGCAATCTTGGCGTCCCTATCCGCCAATGCCGTCGCGTGTTGCTCCGCCTGTCCATGCAGACCTTGAATCCAAGCCGCGTTGCTCTCCAAGTGCTTGTTCAGTTCCGCGAGCTTTGCCTCCTTCTCTGCCAACGCCGCCGTATGTTGCTCCGCTTGCCCCTTCAATCCGGGCACCAACGCCGCCAGCGCCCCGAGGCTTGCTATGGTCGCGTCCTTCTCGACATGCAGGCTCTCATGCTGCGACACCTGCGACTTGAGCCCATCCACTTGCGCCATCAACTGCTCCAGATGCTCGTCCTTCTCCTTATTAGCGTCCACATGCGCGGCAAGCTGGTCTTCCAACTGCGGCACCCGCCCGCTGAGAGTCGCCAGTTGCGCATCCTTCGTCTTCAGCAGCCCTTCGAGTTCACCCACTCTCGCTGTCGAAGTCTGCAGCTTAGCGGTCAAATCCGGCACCTGCGAAGCCGCACCCGACACGGATGTGTGCTGAACCTCGATATCGTTGAACCGGTTCTGCAGCGTCGAAAGTTCATTCGCTTTGCTCGTGAGCTGCGAACGCAAACCGTCGCCTTCGGCCGTCTTGTCCGCAACACCTTTCTCAAGCTCCGCAATGCGGGCCTTGGTCTTGGCCTCTTCCTCGTTCTTGCTGGCTACGTAGGCCGCATGTGTCGCTTCCATGTCGGTCAGCCGGGCCGGATATCCGCTCAGCTTTGACACGCGCTGCTCCAGGTCAGTCGCATGTTCGCGCGCGTGCCGCAGCCGCATGCCCCACCAAAACCACCCGATGAACAAACCCAAAAGGCTTGCCAGCAGCAAGCAGGTGAGCATCTGACCGACCAAGTACGACATGGCTATGATTTCTCCTTCAATACAAAATTGATGCGCCGGTTCTTCCGGCGTCCGTCTGTTGTCTCATTCGAAGCGATAGGCTGCGTATCGCCGTAGCCTTTCGCCGTCAGCCGATCGGGGGCGATTCCTTTGTTCACCAAGTAGTTCTTCGTCGTGATCGCACGGCGGTAACTCAACGTCTGGTTCGCTCCCTCGTTCCCTTGCGAATCGGTATGGCCTTGGATCTCACAGTTGAATCCCGGCGCGCCGCTGAGCATCGCCGCCACCTGATCAAGCACCTGTTGCCCATGTGCAGTCAAATCCGCGCTGGCCGGATTGAACTCCACCACGTCTTGCGCCAGCAGCGTATCCAGCTTGTTCTGCGTTTCGACTTTGGCCGCGGTCCCGGTACTGCCGGGACTAGCCGCCGCCATGCGCGCATCCGGCGGCGCCTCGATCAAGCTCACATTCGCCATGTGAACCCCGTCCACGCTCTCCACCAGCTTCTTAGTCGCATCGGAAACCTGAACCGACCCCGCAGGGCCTTTCAGAAGAACGTCGCGTCCGTCGACGCTTATGCCGCCACTCGGAATGTGATTCGCGTTGAGCGCATTCAGCACATTCGCCGAAACGTCCTGCTGAATCATAGGCGCGTGATGCTGGACACAAAAGAAACACAACACACCGAGAGCGAGAACAGCGACCGATAAGAGACCATTTCGTAGCATACTTTTCGACTCCGATCACCGTCGATGAGGATTTACTGTAAGACCCGACTCTAAAGACTGTAGCAAGTCCGCTAGCGGTTCGACAATGCCCCAACTCTCAGAATCGGCCACAAACTGCTAAAGTCGTCAGTCCAACGACGCAAGCCTCTGGGCACCCAAATCGGTTTCAGGCGGTTCTCAAACGAAGTGTCGTCGAAGAACCCGTTGCGGTTTGAAACCAAAATGTAATTTGAGTTGTAGACATCGATGGAGTCGTCCGCATCGTTGTCCACTTCCCAGGCTCGCAGGCCGCGCGCCTTCGCGTCCAGCCACACTACCGGCGCCAAATTAAGATACTGGTTCGAAATATGAACCGCCAAAACGCCATCGGGTTTAAGATGACGCCAATAGATGTCGAAGGCTTCGCGGGTCAACAAGTGAACCGGCACCGCGTCGCCCGCGAAGGCGTCAATTACCAACATGTCGAACTGCTGCGACCGCTCACGCGCGAGGGACAAGCGCGCATCGCCCATGACGATGTCCACGTGCGCGGGACAGTCTGCTAAGAAGGTGAAGTATTGGTGAGCAATGCGCACCACCAGCGGATTTAAATCGTAGAACCGGATCGTATCGCCGCCGCGCCCGTATGCCGCCATTGTTCCGGCGCCCAGTCCCACCACGCCCAACTTCATCGGCCCCTGCTTTTCAAGGATGCTGTAGGCTAACCCAGCGCCGGTATCACGCCCGTAATAACTGGTCGGCACCTCGCGAAAATTGGGATCGAGCAGTTGCACGCCGTGCGTAATCGTACCGTGGCTCAACTGGCGTGCTTTGTGATCGCCATCGTCCACATCTTCCACCAGCAAGGCGCCATAGAAATTGCGCGCTTGCGCCACACTGTCCTCCAGCTCATTGTGCATTCGGTCGCCAGCATAGAAAATAAGCAGCCCGGCGCCAACGAGCCCGATGATCCAACAACTCTCGGCCAGTTGACCGAGGATTCCAGCGCGCCAAGTCGACTTCTCACGCCCGAGCACAATCAGCAGCAAAACGGCGCACGAAATGTAGGAGATGGGATACTCGTACGCCGCCGTGAAGAAGTGCGGCGCAAAGAGCGCCACGAAGACTCCACCCACGGCGCCGCCCACTGCAATGCTCAAATAAAAGGCCGTCAGATGCGGCAAAGCGGGCTTGAGGCGCGACAATTCGCCGTGGCAAGTCATGCAACAAACAAAGAGCGCGCCGCAAATCAGCGGCACCACTTCTCCAACCTGCGGCGTCTCAATCGTGCCGGTGTGCGAGGCCAACCAATAGAGTGAAACAGGCAGCAACGGGAGGAACAGCCAGCGCTGATACCAACGATTGTTTTCGAAAGCAAGGATGAAAGAGAACAAGTAAATGCTCAACGGCACCACCCACAACAAGGGCATCGGAGCGATGTTCTGTGTGAGCAAATTCGTAACTGTGAGCAACAGTGATGAGGCGGAGGCAGCGAGCGCGATCCAAAGCGCCACGCTGATGCGCGACAAGGGCTCGATTAAGGTAACTCTGTCACCAACCGGGACTTCTTCCCTCGGCGCGCGCGAACTGACTGCGGCCGTCACGACGCAAAGCAGGACAAATAAGAAATATCCGCTTGACCAGAGCCATGCTTGATTACGACCGCGCAAGAACGGGTCAATGAGTACCGGATAGGAAAGCAACGCCAGCATAGATCCCATGTTCGAGAGTGCAAAATAGCGATACGGCAGCACACCGGTGCTCCTGGCCGCATACCAACTCTGGACGAGCGGGCTCGTAGCGGAGAGCAGAATGTAGGGCAGCCCGACAGACGTTGCCAGAGCGCCCAGTACTTTCCAAGTGGGATCGACGCCTGGTTTCGGCTGCCAGTGGAGATTGGGCAAAATTGGCAGCGCCGTGATGCTCGCAACCAGAAGCATGCCGTGAATAGCTGCCTGGCCATAAACCGAGAACGCGCGGGTCAGCATGTGCGCGTAGAGATAGCCGCCCAGCAGGCCCAGCTGAAAGAACAGCATGCTGGTGATCCAAACCGCCGCCGATCCTCCAAACCAGGGCAAAATCAGCTTCGAAATGAGCGGCTGAACCAGGAACAATAGGCAGGCCCCGGCCAGAATCGTGATGCCGAAAAGGAATGCGTGAGCCTTCAGAGCCTGCGGCGCCGGGCTCTCAGTAGTGATGGATAGCTCGGTTGCACTGGTCGACAACAGCGTTTACTTGCCTTTCAATGCTTTCGTTATGGCGGCGGAAGCCAGCGGTTCCATGACTGCATAACCCGCGTTGTTCGGATGCAGGCCATCATACGTATACTCTTTCTTGAACATCTTCTGATCGTCGATGAGCGCTGAATAATAGTCAAGATAGACGAGTTTGTGGCTGGCCGCGTACTGCTTGATCCAAGTGTTCAGAGCAAGGATCTTCTCCGGCGGACGGCGCTCCGTCTGCGGCCGTATGTAATCGCACACAGGCATTACCGCCGATAGCACGACCTTTATTTTGTAAGCTCGCGCCAATTCCGCCATCGTTGTAAGGTTGCCTTCAATCTCTTCCAACGTTTCCGGCCCGGTGTTTCCGGCAATATCGTTGGTTCCCGCCAGAATCACAACCACCTTCGGATGCAGATCGATCACATCCTGGCGAAAGCGCAACACCATTTGCGGCGTGGTTTGTCCGCTAATGCCACGATTCACATAGGGCTCGCCCGGAAAGAATTTTCCATACTGCCGGCCCCAGGCGTCGGTGATGGAATCGCCCATGAACACGACACGCTTTTCATTGGCGGCAGGCGGAGCCAGTTTGGCGTTATCCGCCCGATAGCGGCCCAAATTCGGCCAGTCCTGCAGCATCTTCTCCTGGCGCGCCACTTGGGCTTGCAGCTTTTCCAGGTCGGTTGACGCCTGCTGAGAGAATCCCGATGGCGCTGCTATCAGGAACCACGACAAAACAACGAGAATCTTCATAGCTTGCTCTCGTTGGAGATTATCAAATCCGTTAGTTGGGCTTCTTCTTCACGTCGATGGTTAACCGTTTGATCTTTTGGTTGAGCGTGGAGAGCGGAATTTTCAAGGCTTCTGCCGCGTCGGTCTGGCTGTAGCCAAACTTTTCGAGCGTCTCAACAATAATCCGGCGCTCATACTCAGCCACCATCTCAAACAAAGAAGCATCGGGCCCTAAAGTACCGTCGCTGCCGCGCGAGATGCGAATTCCGGCCGCCGCTTGCAAGTTGTCGGGCAGCACGTGCGCCGGCACCGAAGAGGAGGTCGTTAACACTACCGCCCGTTCCACCACGTTTTCCAGTTCGCGCACATTCCCCGGCCAGTTGTGCTCCATCAGAATCTGCATGGCTTCCGGTTCGAAACTGAGCACCGAGCGGCCCTCGCTATTCAGGAATTTTTCATTCTCCTGGCAGTAGCGAGTAAAGAAGTGATCGACCAAAAGCGGAATATCTTCCTTGCGGTCGCGAAGCGGCGGCAGAGCCAGATTGATCACATTGAGCCGGTAATACAAATCCTCGCGAAATCTGCCGTCATCCACCAGCTTCTTCAGATCGGCGTTGGTTGCCGCAACAATGCGCACATCCACCCGCATGCTTTCATTGGAGCCCAGCGGCATGAACTCGCGGTCCTGCAGAACACGCAACAACTTCACTTGGATTTCCGGACCAACTGTGCCGATCTCATCAAAGAAAATTGTGCCGCGGTTCGCCGTCTCGAATAAACCCTTGCGATTGGCCACCGCGCCTGTGAAAGAGCCTTTCACGTGTCCGAAGAGAATCGATTCCAGCAACTCCGAAGGCAACGATCCGCTATTCACCGGCACAAACATTTGATCCGCGCGCGCCGAATGGGCATGAATCGCCTTGGCAATCAACTCTTTTCCCGTGCCGGTTTCACCGGTAATGAGAATGGTTGCGCGGCTGGGCGCCACCTGCGCCACCTGATCGAGCAATCGCAACATGCGCTCACTCTTGCCGACAATATTGGGGAACGCATACCGCTGCTTGAGGGCTCGCTTGAGCTGGGTATTCTCGCGCTCCAAGCGACCTTTCGAAATCATGCGGTCGATCTCGATCAGCAGCTTGTCGTTATCCCAGGGCTTTGGGAAATAATCGTTCGCGCCGGATTTTAAAGCCCGCACTGCCGTTTCTTCCGACCCGTAGGCGGTCAGCATGAAAATCGGCGTCTCCTGGTCGCGCAGGCGGATGTCGGTCAAAACCTCCATCCCCGACCGGTCGGGCATCATCAGGTCCAGCAATACCAAATCATGATGCCCAGCATCGAATTTCTGCAGTCCACTGGTGGCATTTTCAGCCAAATCGACGGCATAATTCTCGCTCGACAACAGCAGTTCCAGGCTTTCACGAATGTCAGCCTCGTCGTCAATTACTAGAATCCGGCGACGTTCCGGAGGACCGACGCGGTCCGCAGGTAATGCTTGGTTGGGAAAACCCACTATTGTTGGTTGTAGCAGATGTGCGGTCGGACTTTAGGCCGGCATCGCTTCCGGCGTAGCGCGTAGAGCCCGCGCGCGCCTAGCGGCCAAGCCGGGAAATTCCAGCCGGAACCGTGTGCCGCTGCCTACAGTGCTGTCCACTTCGATGATGCCTTCGTGCTCGTGTACAATGCCGTAGCTGATGGAAAGCCCCAGGCCCGTGCCCTTCTTGGGTCCCTTGGTCGTAAAGAAGGGGTCATAGATGCGCGCTAAATGCTCAGGCGGGATGCCTTGTCCGGTGTCTTGCACTTCAATGACCGCCCCGCCGGCCTCTGCTTGGGTGCGAACTTTAAGCACACCACCCGCAGGCATGGCGTCGCGGGCGTTGATAAACAGATTCAAGAAGACCTGCTGCAATTTTCCCGAATTGCCCCGCACCAATGGAAGGTTGTCTGCCAGCGCCAGATTTGTGCTGATGCCGGCCGTTTGAAACTGATGCTCGACCAGTGATGCCGTCTCTCGAATGAGGCGATTCAAATCTACGTCGGCAAAATCGGTCGGCGCGGTGCGTGAGAAATTCAGCAGCGAATTCACAATTTCGCTGGCCCGGAACGTCTGCTTGGCAATCTTGTCGAGCAGCTTCGCCTTTTGATCGTCGCCCGAAACTTGCTTGGCCAGCATTTGCGCATAAGTAGAGATCACCGCCAGCGGGGTATTCACCTCATGCGCAACCCCGGCCGCTAAGAGGCCGATGGAGCTCAACTTGTCCGCCTGCACCAAACGCCGCTCCAATTCGTCGCGGTCGGTCACATCGTCGAAAATAATGAGCCGGCCAATACGCTTGAAGTCTTTGGAAATCAAAGGCGCAATCGCCAGGTTGACAATCGATTCCCGTACCACGGCGGCTTTCTCTAAATGCAATCCATTGGTCGCCGCCGATGTACCGTTTGGCGCAACCTGCGGCCGCAACACAGTTCGATAAACATTGTGCACACCCTCTTCGCCGGTGGCTTCCTCGAACTTCTGGCACAGCTCAGCCGGAAAGAGTTCGCACAAAGAGCGGCCCACCGCGTCTTGCCGGAGCACGCCGGTCAGCTTTTCGATCTGGCTGTTCCAGCTTTCCACCCGGCCATCTAAGCCGGCTGCGAGAATGCCAACGTTGATGGATTCAACAATGTTCTCGCTGAACTCTTTCAAGCGCTCGTATTCAGCCGCTTTGCGCTGGAGAGATTGATACAAGCTGGAGTTCTCAATAGCGATGGCCACGTAATTGGAAAGCGTCACCAGCAGTTCCAGATCGTCGCTCGAAAGAAAATCGCCTTCCGTTGTACGGCTCACGCCTAGAAACGCAATCGAGCGATTGCGCGATTTGCACGCGACGTAGTAGGTGAAATCAAGTTCGGCGACGGTCTCGAGGACCGAATCGGGCCAATCCTCGGAAAGAATCGCGTTCACGTGCTTCGGCCGCTCAAAGAACAGGTATTGCCTGAGTTCGGCGGGTTTGAGAAAACTAAGATCCAAATGTTCCGGTGGCGGAATTCTGGCGCTGCGCCCGGCGCGCTGGCTAATCGAATGTTGATGAAACTGTTGCTGCGTTTCTTCCAGAATGAAAAACCCGACTTGCCGGATCGAAAGAGTTCGTAAAAGCCGGTCGGACACTTTGGCAAGCATCGCTTCCTGGTCCGTTTCAGAACTCAATTCACGCGCAAACTCGGTGATGGTGACGCGCGCATCGTAGCGGTCGCGGTAGAAAACCCAACGGTCGAGCTGTTCTTGAATGAAGCGCCGAATCGGCTGAAAGACAAAGGTGGCAAAGGCCGTCAACACCACGAAAGCCGTCGGCGATACGGTTTTGGCGTTGAAGATGAGGAAGATGAGGCCGTAGAAAACGCCGATTACGGCGAATGTGGCCAGAGTGTAGACATACCCCTGTTGGAAGATGATATCGACGTCCATCAGGCGATATCGGGTGATGGCATAGGCCCACGTCAACGGAATCAGCCCCAGTGAGAGGACGCTCAAACTCATGATGTGGTTCGGAACCGCGCCCAGAACATACGGTAGCGCATAAAAGACGGTGTATGGCAACAGGCCCAGAAACGCGCCATTGCGCAAATACTTGAGCTGCCTGCGAACAATGGGGTCTTCCGTGCGCTTAAAATCGATCCAAAGAGCCGCTACGCCTGCGAAGTAAAGCAGCATTTCAAAAGCCAGGCTCACGCGGTCAAGCAGCCATTTGACTTCCACCAGCGAACCCGTGATCTTCAGAAATCCGCCCGCTACGCCCCCGAACAGCACCAGCAGCAAAATCGAAGGCAGATAAAGCAGGCTTATGGCGCCGCGGCGCTTGAGAAGGTTGGGCGTGTTGTGAAAGGTGAGGCAAAAGTGTAGGAAGATGGCCGGCGCCAACAAGTGCGTCGCTACGTTGCCCCAGAACATCAATTCGTCGAACGTGTTCAAGTAGCCGGAGTAGTGGAAACAAAACGCGCCAAAGGAAGCCAGGCAAAGAAGAAAAAACTGCCGTGATTTCGCCGCATTGGTTCTGCGAAAGTAAACAAAAAGCCCGATCCCTAAATAGAAGAAGCCAATGATGTACTGAAAGTAATAGAGGGCATTATCGCGGTGCACGCCCTGAATGTAGATGTCGCCTTTTTGAAACTCAATGCCGCCGCGGCGAAGAGTGTAGCGGGCCGGCGGCGGCACGTCAATGGAAATATTCCAAAGCGCTTTCGGCACATCAATCGCCCGTTCAATGGGGGTTTTGCCGATCGCCACCAACTGGTCTCCTAAATGGATTCCGGCGCGTTCGCCCGGGCCGCCCGGCGTCAGGTAAGCCGCCACCACTTGATTCCCGTCCGAGGGCAGTTTTACGTCCATCCAACTCACACCGTCATCGTGCAGTTGATAGGAATGCAAATGGAACAGGCTCAACACCGCGCCTGCGATACCCAGCACCGTGAGTACGAGCCACAGCGTATCTGCGAATTGGTTTCTAGATTCTTTCACTAGCTACCTGGCTTAGACGGACCGAACCAAAAACCGTCCTCGAACCCCCTGACCTGATGTTGACCTCTACCTCTAGTGTACTTAGACCGTTGCACTTCCGTAATCTTCCTGACGTTGCACGTTGGAAACCAATCGCGATATGCCCGCTAGTACCTTCGTAACTACATGATAAATAGTAAGAAACGTTCAAATTGCCGTATGCTGTTCTAAAATTTGGGAGTTGTTTTTCCCGAATCTCGTAAAGGCGTTACTATGAAAGGAAGCGAAACGCATATGTAACCGGTTGGAATTGAGCCACGTCACGGCGTTGACGTTGCTTCAAAACAATTCTAGACTGTGGGGTAGTTCGGCGTTTGCATTTGCAAAGGTGGTTCTCGTTATGAAGTCAATTTCTACAACCCACTCCTTCGTGGTGATTGGTGCGGCCCTAGCTCTTGGCGGGTTTCTTATGGTCGCTCAGGACCAAGCCAAACAAAGCAGCAGCTCCGACACCGATACTAACGCTAAACCGCTGACCAAGAAGGAAATCGCCCGCAAACAGAAACAACTGGAGAAGGAGCTGGCGGGTCCGTGGAAAAAGTGGCTGGACGAAGATGTGCGCTACATCATCACGGACGAAGAACGCCAAGCCTTCAAACAGTTGAAGACCGACGAAGAACGCCAGCAGTTTGTGGAGCAGTTCTGGCTGCGCCGCGATCCAACGCCGGACACGGAAGAAAACGAATATAAGGAAGAGCACTACCGGCGCATCGCCTACGCCAACGATCACTACGCGTCCGGTATCCCTGGTTGGAAAACCGACCGCGGCATGATCTATATCAAGTATGGTCCGCCTGATGAAATCGATTCCCACCCCTCCGGCGGCAGCTATGAGCGCCCAATTGAGGAAGGCGGCGGCGAAACGTCAACCTATCCTTTCGAAACCTGGCGTTATCGGTATATCGATGGAGTTGGCACCAACACTGAAATCGAATTCGTAGACACCACGATGAGCGGTGAGTATCACATTTCGCTCGACCCGGAAGAAAAAGACGCATTGCTCTACGTGCCTGGCGCAGGCTTAACGCTGTCGGAACAGATGGGCTTGTCCACCAAGACAGACCGCTTCAACCGGACAGACGGCACGCACTTGGGCGTTGGTAACCAACCCTTGCCTGAAAGCATGAACGAGTTCACGCGTCTGGAACGCTACGCCAATTTGATGAAACCGCCGACCATCAAATTCAAGGATCTAGACTCGATCGTAAATTCCAACATTCGCTACAACACGCTGCCGATGCAGGTGCGGACGGATTACATTCGCGTCACTGATGCCACAGTGATGGCGAACGTGATGGTGCAATTCAAGAATTCCGACTTGAACTACGCGACCAAAGACAAAATTGCGAAGGCGAGCATCAATATTTACGGGCGCATCACCACGCTTACCCGCCGCTCGGTGCAATGGTTCGAGGACACCGTAACCCACGAAATTCCGGCTGAAATGCTACAGGAAACCCAAACCGGTTCGCAGGTCTATTCCAAGCACATCCCGCTCCCTTCCGGTACTTATCGGATCAATATTGTTGCCAAAGACTTGGTTGGCAACACCATGAATACCTTTGAAGCGGCACTGAACGTTCCGAGCTACAACGAGGACACGCTGGGCTCAAGCAGCGTCATTTTGGCGGATGAACTGGAGCGCGTGCCTACCAACAGCATTGGCGCCGGACAGTTTGTGATTCGCAGCTCTAAGGTCCGGCCGCGCATGAACGACGTGTTTAAGCAAGGCGAAACGATGGGCATTTACACCGAGTTCTACAACTTTGGAATGGATACGGCAACCAAGAAACCGAAGGGCACCGTCGAATATCAGATCGTGAATAACGCCGACGATAAAACGGTGATCGATTACACCGAAGACCTGGCCGATCCGAAGGCTTTTCCGAACGCCTCGGCTTATCTGGTCACGGTAGAGAAGAAGTTCCCGCTGAAGTCGCTTCCTCCGGGCCGCTACACATTAAAGATGAAGGTGGAGGACAAAATGAAGAATCAGACGCTGACGCCTTCGGCCCAATTCACGATAACGTCATAAAGAGGCAAGGGGGCGCGGGATTCACCGAGAGGACTAGCCCTTTTCCCCAGCCCCGGATTTTAGGCTAATATAGGATGAGGCGAAAGCTCTTAGGCTGGAACGCATTATAAAAGGTCGGATTTTGGAGTCTGGATTAGCGGGCATTAAATTCGCGACAGCGTCGGCAGTTCTTCTGTCAGGTCTCCTGGCCGCCACTGGCCAAGCGAGCGCTGCGGATCTGTCCGTCGCCTTCACGGGTAACCTGATCGGCGCTGTCACAGATGCGGCGGGAATTCCGCAAATGGGGGCGACGGTTCAGCTTCTGAATCGCTACGAGCGTGTCCTTTCGAAAGTGATCACGGCTTCCGACGGCCGTTTCGTCTTCGCCGGTTTGCCCAACGATATTTACGGCGTCCGTGTCTCGCAGCCGAGTTTTCTTCCCGCCTTTAAAGACAGCATTTCGGTCAAGCCCGGCGAAGATAGCTACCTGCAGATCCATCTGGCAACCCTTTTCAGCAACATCCAGGTGAGCTACAAAATCCCCGCCGGCACCATGTCCAACGATTGGAAATGGGCGTTGCGTAGCGCTACCGCTACGCGTCCTGTCACTCGCTACCTGCCCGAACTGAAACCGCGTCAAGTGAAAGAACCTGGCGATCCGCGTGAGCCCGTGTTCACCGACACTCATGCGCTGGTTCGCTGGAATGGAGGCGACAGCTTCTTACCCGGCGATGGCGCTGGCGATCTTGGCCCGCTGTTTGCGTTGTCAACCAATGTGTTTGGCAAGAATCAAGTTCAGGTAGCTGGTTCGCTGACGCCCTTAATGCAGGATCTTTCGCCCGTCTCCGTTCGTAGTTTGGCGGCTGCGTTTGAACGCCACAACGAGAATTCTTTTTTGAACACACCTGAAGTCACGGTCAGCGTCACTCAGTTCAATCGCTTTGGCGTTCCTTTTGCGGGCGGTCCGCAAGGTCAACCTTTGCGAGTGATGTCCGCCAGCGTTTACCAAGTGGCGGATCCGCTCGATGTTTTGCATCTTGAATACGGCGCATCCGCCGAATCAGTCACCTTTGTTCAGGGGGTAGGCCGGATTAGCCCCTATGCACGCGCCACGCTCTCGCTGAGCCCCAAAACTCAACTCGTCGCCGCTTACAGTGATGGGGGCAGTCCCGATTCTCTGGTGTCGCATGCCCCAGCTCAGGTTGCAGAAGAGGCTTTGTCTCCGGCCTCCGATCTGGCTGAAGCCGTGGACGCTCTGGGACGTCTGCCTCTGATGAGCAGCCGTAACGCCACCCTCGCTCTGCAACGGACTCAGAACTATGAATTGGGTTTCAACCATCACGTCGGGCGCAGAACTTATTCTTTGAGCGCCTTTCGGGAGCAGGTTTGGAACGGTCAATTGCTGGTAGGCGGCAATGTTTCTTCCATAAACCAAGGGAACCTGCTGTTCGATGGATTTTCGAAAACGGCTGCCTACGATATCGGCGACTATTCCCGCTTTGGCGCTACTGCTTCGGTCACTCAACAGATCACCAACTACATTGACGTTGGCGTTGCTTACGGCCGCATGGGCGGTTTCTCCAACGCCGAAACCAATCAAATGTTTGGCCCTGAGGCCCAGCCCTCTTGGCGCACGAAATTGGATGACGTTGCCGGCGCGAAAGTTCGCGCTTTGATCCCGATTTCCGGAACCCGCCTGACGGCCGGCTACGGCTGGATGCAAACTGGCGCGATTATTCCGGTGCATGTTTTCGTGACTCAGAACAATATTGTCTCTCCCGGGCTCAACTTCAGCTTGGAGCAACCGATCCCGTCACCCTTCGGGTTGCCGGGACACATGGAACTCACCGCCGATCTGCGCAACCTCTTGGCGCAGGGTTATATCCCGGTGGGTGGCAACCCAATGCTGGTGATGCAGGCCCCGCGCGCCATTCGCGGTGGCTTAAATATCACGTTCTAGCCAGTTCTGGGGAATACGAGACGGCCGCGGCGCCATAAAACGTTTAGATCTCCGTCATAGAAATTTGCTCCTCCGGTCAGCACCCTCAAACTGCTACCCTGCTTTTTATGACCAAGACGTCATTCTCCGCGCCGGCCCTTCTATTTCCCCTCCTTTTCAGCCTTCCCGCCTTCGCCCAAACCACAGCGCAGCATGTCCCTACGCTGGAAGAACGCTTGAACGCTCTAGACGCTGCAACGAAATCCGCGCAAATTGCGGGCGATAACGCCTGGATGCTCACCAGCGCCGCGCTCGTGTTGATGATGACCGGCCCCGGCTTGGCGCTCTTCTACGGTGGGCTCGTCCGCGCCAAGAACGTGCTCAGCACCATGATGCACAGTTTTGTGCTGATGGCCGTCGTCACAATTCTTTGGGCGGTTTTCGGTTACAGCCTCGCGTTCGGCGAAGGCAACCATTTCATCGGCAGTTTTCAGTATTTGTTTCTCAACGGCGTCGGCTCCGCGCCGAACCCTGACTACGGCGCGACCGTTCCCCACGCTACCTACATGATCTATCAGCTCATGTTCGCCATCATCACGCCTGCGCTGATTTCCGGCGCCTTCGCCGAGCGTATGAAATTTTCCGCCATGCTGTTGTTCACCTGTTTGTGGTCTACGATTGTGTACTTCCCCATGGCCCACATGGTGTGGGGCAAAGGTGGTTTGTTGAATGCATTCCTGGGCGGTTCGATTCCAACGTTTGATTTCGCCGGCGGAACGGTTGTGCACATTACCTCGGGCGTGAGCGCGCTGGTCTGCGCGCTCTATCTTGGCAAGCGCGTCGGTTTTCCCAAGGAACCGATGAAACCGCACAACCTGGTATTGAGCTTGATCGGCGCTTGTCTTCTTTGGGTAGGTTGGTTCGGTTTCAATGCGGGCAGCGCGATTGCGGCCAATAGTCTGGCGACGAGCGCTTTTATCGCCACTCACTTCGCCGCCGCCGCCGCTACCTTGGGCTGGCTGCTGGCAGAATGGTTCAAGCACGGCAAACCGAGCATGCTAGGTGGGATTTCCGGCGCGGTGGCCGGGCTGGTCGCTATCACCCCCGCTTCCGGCTTCGTCAAACCTTTCCCTGCCTTGTTCATCGGCTTCGCCGCCGGCATTGTGTGCTTCTTCATGGTCACCGCTGTGAAACACAAATTCGCTTATGACGACACGCTCGATGCCTTCGGCGTTCACGGCGCGGGCGGGACACTGGGCGCTATTCTGACCGGCGTTTTCGCTACCCGCGAAATCAACGACGGGCTGAAGGACGCAGCCGGCAAAGCGTTACCATTAGGCTTAGTTGACGGCAATCCCGGCCAGGTGCTCAACCAAGCGATCGGGGTCGCGATATCTTGGGGATTAGCCATTGTGGGAACTTTGATCATTCTCAAAGTGGTGGATCTTGTCGTGGGCGTGCGTGTCACGCAAGAGCAGGAAATTGAAGGCCTCGACCTTAGCATGCACGGCGAGGAAGGCTATAACCTCGAAGGTTAAACGAGACGGGACCCATGAAAAAGATTGAAGCGATTATTCAGCCTCACAAACTCGACGAAGTACGCGACGCCTTAAAGAACATCGGCATCGACGGTTTGACGATTTCCGAAGTGCGCGGCCATGGGCGGCAAAAAGGGCACAAGGAGGTCTACCGCGGCATGGAGTACGAAGTGGATCTGCTGCCCAAAATTAAGATCGAAACAGTGGTTCCGGACGCCCGTAAGGATGAGGTGGCCCATGCCATCTCTACCGCCGCCCGAACCGGCAAAATCGGCGATGGAAAAATCTTCATCTTCGATGTGGCTGAGGCCATTCGCATCCGCAACGACGATACCGGCGAACTGGCGCTTTAGCGATGCAAGGTGTGAACGCGGCCGCAACCGACGCCGGAAACACAAGCAGTTCGATTCTGGAACAGGCGCTGGTCTCGCTCGAACAACGAACCCGCTCCGTCGATCAAATCGTCTCGGACGCCGCTGCCCGCCATCTCACACCCCGTCTCACCTTTCCTTTTACTGTTTGCGCAGTGGGCGGCTACGGCCGCTCTGAGCTGTTTCCGCACTCGGATATTGATCTGCTGATTCTCGCCGAGAACGAAGAGGATCTGCCGGGCATGAAAGATCCGCTCAGCGATTTCCTGCGCGTGGTTTGGGATTCGGGCTTGCGCGCCAGCCAGTCGGTACGTACCATCGCCGAATGCTGCCGTCTGCATGAGAACAACATTGAACTGCACATCAGCCTGCTGGACCTGCGCTTCGTATATGGCAATGCCGATCTGTTTCAGAAGCTCACTCAGACGCTTCCGGCCTTTTATGCCAAGCAGGAAAACCGGCTGATTCGCGAACTTGCGGACATGGCCGCCAAGCGCCACGCCAAGTTCAATAACACCGTCTATCACCTCGAACCAAACATCAAGGAAGCGCCCGGCGGCATTCGCGACATTCATCTGTTGCATTGGCTCGCGCTGCTCGCGCAAGACAAGGGCCGCATCCGCGAAGCCCTCGACGCCGTCGAAGGGCCGCGGCGCTTCTTGACGGCTGTGCGTTGTTTCCTGCACCTGCAGTCCAAACGCGACAACAACCTTCTCGGCTTCGAACTGCAAGATAAGATCGCTGCCTATTGGATCGATTCCTCCGCCGAGCCAGCCGCCTGGATGCGGATTTACTACCGCAACGCGCGCCAGGTCTACCAAGCCGCGCTGCACGCTCTGGAATTCGCAGAAACCAAGGACCCCTCGCTGGCTCGCCAGTTTCGCGATTGGCGCGGCCGCCTTTCGTCGAGCGAATTTACCGTGGCCCACGAACGCGTCTTCCTGCGTAATCCCACCACCACGTTGGGCACCTCCGAAGGCGTTCTGGGTCTCTTTACCTTCGTCGCCCGCCACGGTATTCCGCTTTCCTGGGATTCCCAACGCCGTCTCACCTCCGATCCCGGCATCCCGGAACGTTTACAAAAACAACCACCCCGCTGGTCTGCCTGGCGCGAATTCTTTTCGCAAGCGAACGTCGCCATGGCGCTGCGCCAGATGCAGGAATCCGGCTTGCTCACGGCCGCCATCCCCCACTGGAATTCAGTTGAGTGCCTGGTTGTGCGCGATTTCTATCACCGCTACACGGTGGACGAACATTCCATCGTAGCCGTGGAAGTGATCGATCAATTAGGCCTGAAGCAGGATTCGCCCGTCCGTTTCCGCAATCTTCTCCTGGAAGAAGAAGATCGCGCCACCCTGCGCCTGGCTCTGTTGTTGCACGACGTCGGCAAAGGCACATTGCCCGGCGATCATGTGCACGGGTCTCTCAAAGCGGCGGCCGACGTCTTTGAACGCTTATCTGTCCCGGCGGCCAATCGCGAAACCATCAACTTTCTCATCGCGCATCACCTTGACCTTTCCTCGGTCATGACCGGCCGCGATCTTGACGACCCGGCAACTGCTCGCTTTCTCAGCTCACAAATTCCGACGCAGGAAGATCTCCGCCGCCTCGCTCTGCTCACCTACGCCGATATCAGTGCCGTCAATCCCAATGCCATGACGCCTTGGCGGTTGGAGCAACTGTGGCGCGTGTATTCGGCTGGGCTTGAGCAGTTGACGCGCGAGCTCATCAGCAGCCGCATTGATTCCGCTCAGGGAGTCGCCGGCACGTCGCCTGAAATCGCCGAGTTCCTGCAAGGCTTTCCCACGCGCTATTTGCGCACGCACACGCCGCAACAAATCCGCCGTCACTTCGAGCTCGATCAGAAACGCCGCCGCGATGGTGTTGCCGTGAGCATTACTCAGGAATCCGGGGCCTTCCTGCTCACTGTTCTGGCTTCCGATCAGGCGGGTCTTTTCGCCAAGCTCTGCGGCACGCTCTCCAGCCGCGGCATGAATATTCTCAAAGTGGAGGCGTCTTCAAACAGCCACGGCTGCATTCTCGATCTCTTCCGCTTTACCGATCCTTTGCATAACCTCGATCTGAACCCGGAAGAAGTTCGCCGCCTGGAGTTCACGGTGGAGCGCGTTTTGAGCGATTCGCTGAACGTGGCCGATCTCATCAAGCAGCGCCGCCAACAGCCGCGCCCGTCGAGCGGCTCTAAAATCATGCCGTCGGTTCGGTTTAATAACGATGCTTCCGACGATTGCACGCTGATTGATTTTGTGGGCGAAGACCGGCCCGGCCTGCTGTACGATCTGACTTCCGCTCTGGCCGCGGCAGGCTGCAACATCGAGCTTGTACTGCTCGATACCGAAGCTCACAAAGCCATCGCGGTCTTTTACATCACTCACTCGGGCGCCAAGCTGGATGATCCGCTGTCTCACGAATTATCAGAAGAGCTGAAGCGCGTCACCATGCCGTTGTGAGAATCCTTCCCTCACTTCGGCTCGCGCTGACAATTGCCGTTGTCGTTTACCTGTGCGCGTGTGTTGCGTTGTTCGTCTTCCAACGTTCGTTCATCTATTTTCTACAGCCCGGTAAACCGGTCGATCCGATAACCCTGCCGGTTGCGGACGCGCACGTGGTGGCATCCACGCACATGAAAGAGACACCCAAAGCCCTAATCTACTTCGGCGGCAACGCGGAAGACGTCGCGCTCAATTTGCCCGATCTCATAGCAGCTTTTCCCAACCGTGCCATCTATCTGCTGCACTATCGCGGCTATGGCGCCAGTTCCGGCAAGCCTTCAGAAAAGGCGCTGTTCCAGGATGCGCTTGCGCTGTTCGACGAAGTCCATCCGCGACATGCGCAGATCACGGTAATGGGTCGAAGCTTGGGTAGCGGCGTCGCTATGTATGTTGCTGCCCATCGGCCCATTGAGCGACTCTTTCTAATCACTCCATTCGACAGCCTGGCGGCCGTCGCAGCTGAACACTATCCGATGTTTCCCGTGCGCTGGCTTTTGCGCGATAAATTCGAGTCGCTGAAGTATGCGCCGCAAGTCACCGCCCCAACGCTGATTCTAGCCGCCCAGAACGACGAAGTGGTTCCAAGCGCCAATACCGAGGCTCTGAAACTTTATTTCAAGCCGAACCTCGTCAGTTATCACGTGATTCCAAACGCTACGCACAACATGATCGCCGAGTCGGCTGTCTACTGGCAGTGGGTGGCGGAATCACGCTGAACCTTACCACCCCTCCCTACTCCGCAAGTTGTTGATATGCGCCACATGATGCTTTGAATGCCACGAATACAAGCCAAGCGTCCAATCCAGCCGCTTCTCGCCCAGTTCCGGGTGCCGGAACGTCTTCGCAAAATCCGCCTCCGACATCGTCTTCAGCAGCAGCACAAAACGTTTGTGTAACCCAGTTAACATTTCGAGCGACGGCGCAACCGGCGCACTCTTCGCATCGCTTAATTCCGCCCAAGCTGCTTCTTCGTACGGCTTGATCACGGGCGAATTCTCCGTCAACGCGAGCCGGAACCGCGTGTAGCTGTTCAAATGGCTATCGGGCACATGGTGAACGACCTGTCGAACCGTCCAGCCGCCGGGCCGGTATGGCGTGTCCAATTGTTTATCGCTCAGCCCCGCCACCGCGTTGGCCAAATTTGCGGGTAGCGCAGCCATGTCTTCAATCCAAGCTGCCCGCTGCTCGGCCGAAATTGTAGGGGGCGCCTGATAACGGCCCACGGGGTATTTGAGCTGTTGTTCGTCTAGATTCGACATAATTCACCAATTCTAGCGGAAATTGCCAGAATCTTTCGAATCGCCGGAAAAGACGCTTCGAAAATGGTTATACAGACACCTAGCATGCGAGACGGCAGGTCACGGGGGCACTCCACCCAACCCCAAGTGCAACTCCCCAGGAGTGCTCTCGTGACCCTCGCGAATTTCTGGGTACCGTATATTCTGAAGATTCGATACTGACCATTCTATGGAGCAAGGGCGGCTTCTGACATTTCCAGCAGTACCTTGGAAAACTGAGTCTTTGGAAAACGGTAATCAGCACCACGTACTCTTAGACCTTTACGACCGCGAACAAACCCCTCTCAAGCGATATTTATCCATGCTGGGAGTGGATGCCGAAACGGCCCGCGACATCGTTCAGGAAGGGTTTCTGAAGTTGCATGAGCATTTGCTTGCCGGTGGAGACCGGGCGAACTTGCGGGCGTGGCTCTACCGGGTTGTGCACAATAGCGCTCGGAATAAGCAAATGTCCTTTGGCGCGCGCAATACCGGCCGGTTGGATGAGTTGACGCCGGCGGCGAATCCGGTTGCTAAAGACGAGTCCCCCGAAGACCGGGTTTTAGGCGCTGAACGCGAAACCCGCTTGCGATCGGCCATGGAAAGATTGAGCGAGGCGCAACGTGCTTGTTTAGTCCTACGGACACAGGGATTGAAATATCGTGAAATTGCCGAGACCTTGAATCTCTCGGTTTCAACAGTTGGTGAGAATGTTCAGCGAGGCTTGGAAAGGCTGAGGGAACTGCTATGAAATGCGACCGTTTGAGTTGGGATTTGTTGGTGCGCGCTGTCGATAACGAACTATCTGCGAGCGAGACAGCTTGGGTTTCGGCCCACATTGCAGGCTGCACAGAATGCAGCCGCGAATATCTGGAAATTCAAAACCTTTCTGTGGGTATTGAATCTGTCGTTGGTGCCGCGCCAGTTATGCAAGACTCCGCGGATCGGGAGCGTTTAGCGGCGCTCAAAGCAGTCCGCCAGGCTCCTGAACGCGCTATGCGGCGCTTTGGTTGGGGTATGGCAATCGCCGCCACCTTGGCTTTGGGGATCATCTTTGCTCCGAAGCCAACGCGCGACCCTTCCGGCAAGCAAGCTATTGTGCAATCCGCTGCGGGCGCCGCCGCTTCGAATGCCATTGAGGTAGACGGCGAGACGTTCGTCGCTCTTCCTTATTCAAACCCCGATCTGCCGGCGAGCACGCCGCGGATCGTACAAATGCAAGTTCCGGTTCTGTCGCTAGCCTCTATTGGGATTGGGACAGATCAGGTTGCCAATGCAGCTTTAAACCAGGACCGTACGGTGCTGGCCGATGTGTTATTGGGTGCCGATGGACAGCCACTTGGCGTTCATGTGGTCAGTTGGGAGTAAGTGCTTTACAAGTTGCCGCAAGGAGAACGCAAAACTATGAATTCTAAGAAACTGATCTTGATTGGATTGTTAGCGGGCGCGGCTGTGCTTGCGCAAGGGCCTCCGCCGATGGGTCATCCGTTCGGCAGAATGGAGGGTGGACCAGGCGGACCGGTCGGCGGCCCTCGCGGGTTTGGCCAACGCGGACATCATGTCGTCACCGGTGCGCCGTTTACCGCTGATTTGAACATCACTCGATCACAAACCCTGGCCGATGGGAATGTTATCCAAAATACGACGACGGGCAAGATCGCCCGCGATGCGTCAGGCCGCACCTATAATCTGGAAACTTCCACTGGCGGGCCTTTGGGACAAGGGCCAGTCACACGGATCTCCATTTTCGATCCCGTTGCAGGCTACTCCTATGAGCTGGATTCGACAAACAAAACAGCGGTTCGCCGGCAGATTCACGTTCCGCAAGCTGGGGCAAGCGCCAATTCCACCAGGCGGACACTTCCGCCGAACCCGAATGTGGTCAAGTCTGAGTTGGGCACGCAAATGGTTAATGGCGTGAACGCTCAAGGGACTTCGACAACCCGCACAGTGCCCGTGGGTATGATTGGCAATTCGAAGCCACTCGTTTCCACTTCGGAAACCTGGTACTCGCCTGAACTGCAAACGGTGATTTCATCCAAGTATTCCGATCCGCAGGCTGGCCAGTCGGTCTTCGCGCTGACCAACATCCAGACCAGCGCCGATCCGTCGCTCTTCCAAGTGCCTGCCGGTTACACTGTCACCGATGCGCCGAAGAATGCTGGACCTCGCGGCCGCTTTGGCCCTCCCGGTCCTCCGCCTCAGGAATAACGTTTCGGAAAGTTTTTTACCCAACTGAGATAGTCCATCAAAGAAAGGCGTTCTTTCGACACAAATCGAAAGAACGCCTTTTTGTCGATACTCTCAGCCGGAATGCCGCTGTAGGTTTCAATCCGCCAGCGCAAATACGGAGAATCCCACGGCCGTAACCGGTAGCCTTTCGAACTACACCAGACAAAGCGGACGAGCTGAATTATGGCGCACCGCCGGTGCTCGGTTTGCTGCGGAGATCGGGCGTGGCATAATAGCCGGATCGTGTCCGCACCGTTCCTTTCCCTTCCACAACAACTTTGATCTGCCGGTAGCTGCCGTCCAACTCCTGAATATCCGGGGTATAGGTGATCAGGTACTGGCTGCGAATGTCGGTGGCAATCTCGCCGGCTAACGCCTCCACTTCTGAAACATCTTTCGGATAGAACGCCATACCGCCGGTGGTCGTTGCCAGTTCGTTCAAAGCACGCCGCGCCTTCGCCGCTTCGTGCTTCTCTTCATCCGTAAACAAGCCGATGGCATAAACCAGCACGTCGTTCTGATTGCACCGCCCCACCACTTTTTCAAGCGATGTGTTACTCGCATTATCGTTGCCATCCGTGATGATCAGCAAAACTTTCTTGTCCTTTTTGGCCTTATCCTTCATATAGTCCAAAGAAGCGCTGATGGCGTCGCGCATCGCCGTGCCGCCCCGGGAATCGATTTTCGAAATGCCCTGTTCCATCTTGCGAATATCGCTGGTGAATGGGACGTCCAAATACCACTCGTCGTTAAAGTTCACAATGAACACTTCATCTTCGTGGTTGGATTGCTTTACCAGCGACAACGCCGCCGCCTCCACCCGCGAGCGCTTCGTCAACATGCTGCCGCTATCGTCGATAATGATGCCAAGCGACACCGGCACATCCTCATGCCGGAACGTCTTAATCTGCTGCGGTTTGCCGTTTTCAAAGACTTTGAAGTCGTTCTGCTTCAAATTGGTGAGTAGTTTGCCGTGCCGGTCTGTGACGCTCGCATGCAGCACAACGAGCCGCGTGTCAGAGCGGAAATCCTGGGCATAGAGCAGCCCTACGACAATAGGAAGGAGAGCCAGCAGCCAAAGGCTGCTATTGCGTCGGCGCATAATAACCGAGCCGGAAGTATGCTTTAAGAGGTGGTAATCCACGAGGTTGATTGAGCTTTACCTGAACTTTTCTATATTTCCCGTCACGTTCACGGTTCTTGGGAGTGTACCCGAGAATATACTCGTTTCGCAACTCCACTCCAATTTTAGCCGCCACGTCGGGCAGTTCGGCTACGTTTTCCACCGCATATTCGCGGCCGCCGGTTTGCTCGGCCAATTCATTCAAGAGGCTGGGCCCGGCTGACTCTTCCGGCGTTCGCTGCCGCCCGCTCATCGATTCAAAAATCCCGATTCCGAAAATCTGCACGTCCGATTCCCGCACCGCATTCTTGATCTCGCTTTCCGTGTAACGGCTTGAATTATCGCCGCCATCGGAAATAATCAGCAGCGCTCTGCGAGGGTTGTGCGCCTTGCGCATTTCGTGCATGGCCAAGTATACGCCGTCCAGCAGCGCTGTTCTTCCCTTCGATTGGGTAAAGGTCAGCGTGCTTTGAATCTTATCGGTATCGCTGGTAAACGGCACCACCAGTTCCGGCCGATCGCTAAATTGAACCAGAAAAAATTCGTCCGCGGGATTAGCGGTCTTGAAGAACTCTGTTGCGGCTTGGCGCGACTTCTGTAGTTTGGCGCCCATACTTCCGCTCGTATCGAACACCAATCCGATGGAAATAGGCGCATCTTCAGACGAAAACTCCAAAATCTGCTGTTCCACCTTATCTTCGAACAGGCGGAAGTTTTCTTTATCCAAGCCGGTCACGAAGCGGTTCAAGGGGTCTGTTACAGTGACGTTAATCAGGACCAGGGTCCGGTCCACCCGCAAATCCACCGAATGGCGCGGTACAGACGCGCTGGCAACCGCCGGAGGAGGCACCGGTGCCTTGGGCGGCATGCCCGTGCCACCGCTATCGTTCACGGCTTGCGCTGCCAGGAAGCCTGGGAACGCTAGACACAGCAGAACAAGTCCCGTTTGGGTGCGCATGGTCGCGTCTTTCTGAATCGATAATAGCATCGGACTGCCGACAAGTTAGACGCCGGTTCAGCCCGATTCTTCTCAAAAGATTCAGTTTCTTCTAGCGTTGAATCCGCGCCGAGCCGCCCTGTGCCAGCGACTTAACCTGGTCCAGCGTGGCCATGGTCGTATCGCCCGGGAAGGTGGTGATCAGGGCTCCGTGCGCCCAGCCGAGTTTCACCGCTTCGATCTCCGCTTGCCCAGCCAGCAAACCATAGAAAAAGCCGGCCGCAAAGCCATCGCCGCCGCCCACTCGGTCATAAACATCGAGTTCCATGGTGGGCGCCATATATGTCTGGCCATTAATCCAGGCAACCGCGCTCCAGCTATGCCGATTGGTTGAGTGCACTTCCCGCAACGTCGTGGCGACAATCTTTACCTGTGGATGCTTCTTACGTACGTTATCCATCATTCCGAAAAACGCACTTGGGTCGAGCTTCGATTTCGCCGCCACTTCCGGACCCGGGATGCCGAGACCCATTTGCAGGTCTTCTTCATTACCCACAAGTACGTCGACATTTTTCACAATCCGATCGATCACCGCGACGGCTTTGTCATGGCCACCCACCACATTCCAGAGCTTCGCCCGGTAATTCAGATCGAACGAAGTAACGGCGCCCGCCGCTTTCGCCGCTTGCATGCCCTCAATCACAACTTCCGCCGTAGTCGGCGAGAGAGCCGCGAAGATACCGCCGCTGTGGAACCAGCGGACACCGCCGGCAAAAATCGATTTCCAATCGAAATCGCCCGGCTTCAGCAATCCGGCCGCCTCGTTCGCGCGATTGTAGAACACGACGGGCGCACGTACGCCTTGGCCGCGGTCACTATAAACCGTCGCAATATTCGGCCCCGCCACCCCGTCATGTTTGAAATGCTTGAAGAATCCCTGCACGCCCATGGCCCGCACCCGCTCGGTAACCAAATCGCCGATCGGATAATCCACCATCGCGCTCGCCACCGCCGTCTTCAAGCGGAAACAATCCGACAGATTGGCCGCAACGTTGAACTCGCCGCCGCTCACATGGATCAGGCATTCCGTGGCCTTGCGAAAAGGGATGATGCCCGGATCGAGGCGGCAGACCAACCCGCCAATCGACATGAAATCAAGCGCGCCATCCTTGCGTATATCAAATCCGTAACTCATGCGTTATATGTCCCTGATGATACACGGCCTCCACGGCCGGTCCAGTTAGTGTGGAAAAACTTACCGCGCGGTTGATCCACGCGTTCATAGGTGTGCGCGCCAAAGAAATCGCGCTGGGCCTGCAACAGATTCGCCGGCAACCGCCCGCTGCGGTAGCCATCGAAAAATGCGATCGCCGTTGAGAACGCCGGTGTAGGAACGCCCACTTCGATTGCCGACGCTACGGCTGCGCGCCAAGCTTGCTGGTAGTTGTTCAAAACGCCCGCAAAGAAGTCGTCCACTAACAGATTGGTGAGCGCCGGGTTCTTGTCATAAGCTTCCTTGATCTTGCCAAGGAAGCGGCTGCGGATAATACAACCGCCGCGCCACATGAGTGCAATACCGCCCATGTTCAAGTGCCAGTTGTTTTCTTTGCCCGCTTCGCGCAGCAGCATGTAGCCTTGCGCATAGGAAATCATCTTCGAACAGTACAGCGCCCGCCGCACGTTTTCAATGAACGCTGCGCGGTCCAGCGTTTTGCCGCTGCTGGCTGGGCCCTTCAATACTTTCGACGCTGCCACGCGCTCGTCTTTAATCGCCGAAAGACAGCGTGCGAACACGGCTTCGCCGATCAGCGTCACCGGCATACCCAGATCCAGCGCGCTGATGCCTGTCCACTTGCCCGTGCCTTTCTGTCCGGCCGTATCGAGAATCTTATCCACCAACGGCTTTCCATCTTCATCTTTCTTTTTGAAGATTTCCGCCGTGATTTCGATCAGGAAGCTGTCCAGTTCGCCTTTATTCCAATCCGCGAACACATCTCCCATTTCATCGGCGCTCAACCCCAGTCCGGTTTCGAGCATCTGATACGCTTCGCAGATCAGCTGCATATCGCCGTATTCAATGCCGTTGTGGACCATCTTCACGTAATGGCCCGCTCCGTCTTCTCCCACCCAATCGCAGCAAGGCGAACCATCTTCCACCTTGGCCGCAATTGCCTGGAAAATATCTTTCACATGCGGCCAGGCTTCTTTATTGCCACCCGGCATGATGGAAGGACCGAAGCGCGCACCTTCCTCTCCACCCGAAACGCCCGTACCGACAAAGAGGATGCCCTTTTCCGCTAGGCTCTTCGTTCGCCGGTTGGTATCCGTATAGAGCGAATTGCCGCCGTCAATGATAATGTCGCCTTTTGACAGCAGGGGCGTGACATGGTCAATCATCTGATCCACCGTGTCCCCCGCCTTCACCATCAGCATCACCCGCCGCGGCGATTTCAAAGCCGCCACAAGCTCTTCCAGCGTGTGCGCTCCGACAACCTGCGTACCCTCGGCTTCATGCGCGAGGAAATCATCGACCTTTGAAACAGTCCGATTGAAAACCGCCACCTTGAAGCCATGGTCATTCATGTTCAAGACCAGATTCTGGCCCATCACGGCCAATCCGATCAACCCGATATCACAACTACCGTTTTGCATAGGTCCCAAAACCTTGGAAACTCAGATGATATCGTGACCGGGGTCTCGCCGCTAGCGTTCCAACTAAGTCATCGCCTCCCGCAGCCGCAAATACCCTCCCCGGCTCACCGGCACCTTCGTCCCATCGGTCAGAATCGCGATCCGCGTATCCTTTGTATACATCTCGATCTTCCGCACCCTCTCCAGATTCACCAGGAACGAGCGATGCACCCGGATAAACTGCTTTGGATCGAGTGTGGTCTCCAAACTTGAAATCGTCTGTTGCTTTAGATAACTCTTCCCGCCGCTATGCAGCGCGACATAGTCGTCCTGCGCTTCCGCATAGTCAACTTCCTCCACTGGAAGCACATGCACTTTAGCCCCATCCCGAATCACTACCCGCTCGGCAAAACGACCCGGCGGCAGCGCAGCTTGCCGCAATTCCGCGGGTTCGATTTTCTGAGGCGTTGCCCCCAACCGTTCCCGCACTCGTTTCAGCGCCGTCTCGAAGCGCGCCGCATCAAACGGTTTCAGCAAGTAATCCACTGCTGCCGCATCAAACGCCTTCGTTGCGTATTGATCGTAAGCGGTCACGAACACCACCGCCAACTGCGCATCAACGAGTTCCAGAACTTCGAACCCATCCAGCTTCGGCATTTGCACATCCAGGAACAACAAATCCGGCTTCAAGTCCGAAATCGCTTTCACCGTGGCAAACCCGTTGTCGCACTCACCCACGATTTCAATATCGGCCTGCTTAGCCAGATACTCCCGCAAAATTCTGCGCGCTAACTCTTCATCGTCGGCAATCAGCGCTCGCATGCTCATCTCTTCCCTTCCCTTGCAAAAGGAACTCTCAGTTCCACCCGGTATATTCCGTCGCGCGGATCGATATCCAGCCGCGCTGCATTTCCGTAGCGCGCCTCCAACCGGTTGCGCACATTTACCAATCCGAAACCGCTCTTATGCTGCGCCGGTGCGTCCGGATCAAACTGGTTCTCTACTGCAAAACGCAACTGCCCGTTACTCACTCGCCCTCTGAGCTTGATTTCGCTTCCCTCCGTCATGCTCGCCACCCCATGTTTCACCGCATTTTCCACCAAAGGCTGTAACAACAGCGGCGGCACTTCACATTCCGCGCAGGCTGGCTCAATCTCCTGCCGCACCCGCAAACGCGCTCCGAAGCGAACCTGCTCCACCTCTAGATAGGTATTCGCCAAGGCCAGCTCTTCACCGAATGGAATCGCGGTCTGTTCTCCCATCCGCAGACTGCTGCGCAAAAAATCCGAAAGCCGCACACACATCTCGCGCGCCCGCGCCGGGTCAATCGACGTCAACGCGCTGATCGAGTTCAAGCTATTAAACAAAAAATGCGGATTCACCTGCGCCTTGAGCGCCTTCAATTCCGCTTCGCGTGACAGCAATTCCGCCTTCCGTGATGCCTCCACTGCTTGCCAAATATAATGCAGCGCCACGCTTAGCAGATAAAACAGGAAACTCATTCCTGCCAGCACCCGCATCGCCGGCCCAAATTGACGTTCGATGTTGGCGTCGAATCGCGCCAGAATCTGCAGTAGGAAGGGAACAATAAACAACACCAGCGAAGTCGCCACCATCGCCGCCACCGTGTGATAAACAATCACTTTCCAGGGCGGCGTTGAATTCAGCGGCAACAGCCGGCATGGGTACTTGGGCACGATTACGCACACCAGCAACAGTAAAACGGTAACCGGCAGCACCACGGCCAGCAGGAGATTTCCCGACCTCTCCGATCCCGCATCCAGATGCGCCGCCGCCGAAACCGCTAACCACAAAATCACTCCGAGAGGGATCGAGGCCAGAACAATCGCCGACAGCAGCTTCCGATCCTGCAGCAGTGGGTGCATAAACGCGCCCCTAATCCTCAATCTCTACCGCGCCCAGCACACAATATCCCGTCAGAATCAGCGTTGTGGCCGGCCCAGGCATCCTCGATGGCACCGTCCTATCCTCATAGGCGCCCAGAATGCACGCCCCGCGCACATCCACCCGCCAATCCTCTGGCACTCGCACCTTCACCGCACCGAGAATCGTAGAGGCTTCTAACCGAACCGTCTGCCCCGGCTCCAGTGTCCGCGCGCGCCGCAAGTCAATTTCAATGTTGCCCAGTACGCTCAACGCGTTGCCACCGCGATAATCTAAGGATTCGATCGACCGCTTCACCGAACCCATCAACGTAAAATCATTCAGCCCTTCGGGCATTTGAAAATTGACCGCACGCATGGGGTCCCATAAGAAGTTACTGCCACTTCCTTTGCCACCAAGCACTTTAAACAACATGGCCAATCCAAATGCGATCAGCAACAGGGATATCGGCCAACTGTGATCATGCGCGCGCAAGCGAAAAATTCCCAGACTAACGAGTAGAAAGAATCCGCCAAAAAATGCAAACACGAATCCCAACAAGCGCTGCGCCGCATCGCGAGCATTCGACAAGCGGAGAAGACCAAACAGCAAAACCAGCAGCGGCACGATCGATCCGAGCCTGAATTGCGGCAAAATTCCCAAGTTGCCAAGAAACAACAAGATTCCAGCCAAAATGAGAAACCCCGCGAAAAGCCCGCGCGAACCATGCCTCGGTCCCTGGTCGTATTCCGGTGTCTCGTTTTCCTCAATCACGCGAGCCTCCCTGTTTTCCGAAATCGTGGTTCGAAAGCTCTACTAAGCCCACCAAAATCATAGCCGCCGGCCAAAGATCCTTTGTTCGATCCAGCGAAACGATGCCCCAATTCGCACCGGCTAGTACAAAAACCCCGGTGAGGATCAGCACTAATGGCAAAAACAGGTTTTCGAAGCTCTTCGCGTTCATCTCAGCAACCTCGATTTCGATCCTAAAGCCCTTCCGGCCCTGGCGCAGCCCAAAATCGGCGAACGCCCTCCCTTTACCGACGAACGGCTACCTAAACGGCCTCGAAAGCGTAACCGTCCGCGCGACAATTGAATAACCGGTGCATGAATTTGACACCGTTCTCAAATCCTTGCTCATGGAATCGGAGAACGGCTTGTTCGCGCGCATCACGGGCGTTGCGCGCGGCAAATGGTTGAATATCGAATTCCACAAGGTGTCGCAACCTCGTGTCGACCTTCTCTTCCAGGCCGACCGTACTCACCAACTCTACGCAATCGAACTCCAAACGGTTAACGATGCGGAAATGCCTCTTCGCATGGCGGAATATGCCCTCCACATCTATCGCAAATTCAAACGCTTCGCCAGCCAATACGTTCTTTATGTCGGCAACGACAAACTGCGCATGCCGGAGACTTTGATTGGTCCTCACCTCCAGTTCAGCTACCCTGTGATTGACATTCGAACCTTCGATGCGGAATCTCTTCTCGACAGCCCCCACGTCGCAGATGCCGTTCTCGCCATTTTGGCAAAACACGCCGATCGCCGCGAAACAATCCGCCGCATTTTGACCAGAATCGCTAAACTGGAAAAAGGACAACGCGCGCAGGCCTTCACCAAACTGAACCTGCTCGCCGGAATTAGAACATTCGAAGACCGCATCGACCGAGAAGCAAAAACTATGCCTGCCTATTACGACATCATGACCCATTCGATCATCGGCCCTGCCATCCGCGAAGGCCTCGCTAAAGGTCGAGTCCTGGGCATCGAAGAAGGCCGCGAGAAAGGGCTGCTTGAAGGGCGAGTCGAAGAGGCGCGCTCCCTGCTACACCGGCAACTGGCCGCCCGCTTCGGTCCCGTTCCCTCTTCCGTCGAAACCAAGCTAAAGCGCCTCAAACTCGCCGAACTGGAAGATCTAGCCGAACGGGTCGTCGTTACCGATAGCCTGCAAGAACTGTTCGGTGCTCCCGCCGCCACCACGCGCCGCCGAAAAACTGCTGGTAAGCGCTAGCCAAATACTCGTAGCGCATGCCCCTGCTTCTCCTGTCCCTCGCCCTCCATTGGGTCACCCAAACCTCGAATACCACCGCCAGCCTGCGCGGCCTCTGTACCGTTTCTCCTCTAATCGTTTGGGCCAGCGGTACGCAAGGCACTTTTCTCCGCACTACCGACGGCGGCCTTCACTGGCAAACCGCCACCGTCCCCGGCGCGGAGAAGCTCGATTTTCGCGACATCGAAGCCTTCAATTCTCAAACCGCCATTCTTCTCTCAAGCGGCGATGGCCCCGCCTCACGCATTTACAAAACTACCGACGCGGGCCTCCACTGGCAACTCGTCCTCACCAATCCCGACCCGCAAGGCTTCTTCGACGATCTCGCTTTTTGGGACCCGCAGCACGGCATCCTCATCGGCGATCCGGTCAATGGCCACTTCGTTATCTACACCACCAACGACGGCGGCAACTCCTGGCAGCGCCAGCCCGCCGCACCCGAAGCACGCCCAGACGAGGGCGTTTTCGCTGCCAGCGGTACCTCCCTCATCGCCAAAAATCACAATCGTGCCTGGATCGCGACCGGCGGCCCTCAGGGCGCACGCATTCTCTACACACTTAATAGCGGTGAAAGTTGGCAAGTTGCGAACGCTCCACTCGGCGGCTCAAAAACAGCCGGCATCTTCTCGTTAGCTTTTTTCGATCTCCAACACGGCATCGCTCTCGGCGGCGACTACAAAAATCCCCAAGCACCCGAAAAGACAGTCGCTCTTACCCACGACGCCGGCAAAACCTGGTCACCCGTCACTGGCCTCGGCTTCCGTTCCGGAGTCGCTTATCTCAGCAAAGCCCGCATCATCTCCGTCGGCACCACCGGCTCCGATCTCTCGCTCGATTCCGGTCGCACCTGGCAACACTTTTCCGACATCAATTTGAATGCTGTCGCCTCTATGAACGGTTCCGTCTTCGCCGGTGGCCCTAAAGGCGTCATAGTAAAACTAACTGAGAAGCCATGAAAGTCATCCTCTTCGGCGCCACCGGCATGGTCGGCCAAGGCGTTCTTCGCGAATGCCTGCAGAGTGCTGCAATTGAGAAGATCCTCACCGTCGGTCGCGCGATCACCGGCGTGAAAGACCCGAAAATTGAAGAAATCGCCCTGCCCAATCTCTTTGATCTTTCGAACCTCGAACCACGCCTTGCCGGCTACGACGCCTGCTTCTTCTGCCTTGGCGTATCCTCCGCCGGCATGAACGAGCAAGATTACACCCGCGTCACGTACGATCTCACTCTCTCCGTCGCTCGTACGTTGGTGAAACTCAATTCCGGCATGACCTTCATCTACGTCTCCGGCACAGGCACTGATAGCACCGAAAAAGCTCGCACCATGTGGGCCCGCGTCAAAGGCCGTACCGAGAACGCCTTACTCACCCTCGGCTTCAAATCCGCCTATATGTTCCGCCCGGGCTACATCCAGCCGCTCGACGGCATCAAAACCAAAACCGCCGTTTACGCTTTCGTCTATGCACTGTTAGGCCCGCTCTACCCGCTGCTCAAAGCCATCGCGCCCAACTATGTCACTACTACACGCCAGGTTGGTCTCGCCATGATCCATGTCGCTATGCGCGGCTCATCGAAAACCCATCTCGAAAATCGCGACATCAATCAACTTGGCTAAATTCTAGAATCGCTGCAGTATCGAGCATCCCGTCATACCGGACGCCATTCACAAACAAACCCGGCGTGCCGTACACCCCGTTCGCCACGCCGCGCTTAAAGTCCTCACGCACCCGGGCTTCAAAGGTTCTGTCTTTCAGCTCTCTTCGAAAACGGTCCATCTCGAGACCCAGTTGTTCGGCGTAGGCTTCGAAAAGCTTCTCGGCCAACGCAGTCTGATGCTCAAACAGCAGTTCGTGCATCTCCCAAAACTTCCCCTGCGCCCCCGCCGCTTCCGCCGCCTCCGCAGCCGCTTGTGCCACCTTATGCACTCCCGAAAGCGGATAATGCCGGTACACAATCCGCACATCTTTCGTGAGCTTCTCATGAATCTGCTGGATCGTTATAAATAATTCGCCGCACGGCGGACATTCATAATCGCCATATTCCACCAGCGTCAGCCGAGCCTGTTCTGAGCCCTGCACATGATCATCGGGCTGTATGGGCAGCAGCAAGTGCGAAAGCTCCTGCACGGTCCCATTTTCCAAAATCGCTTCGTTATCTTGTGGTGTGGTCGACATTACTCTCCATGCGTCCTTCGATTGGTTCCGTCGGGTATCCCAGCCCGGCCCAAGCCTCAAACCCGCCGGCCAAGGGACGAACGTTTACTAAACCCACTTGCTTCAGTTGTAGCGCCACCCGGGCGCTTGTTGCCTCGTTCGGTCAAGTACAGTACAAAATAATTTCATGTTCGCGAGGAATCTCATTCGAGCGATCCCGTAACTCCTCCGGCCGCAAAACCAGCGCATTGGGAATCTTCGTGCCTACTCGCGCCACTTCCGCCGGGTGTCGCAAATCTACAATTGTGATTCCGCAACCCTCCGAAATCAGATCTCGTAATTGTTCGGGAGTCACCCGATTCACGCGCAATTTGCGCAAGAATCGCCAGCGCTGGAAATACTTGTAGCCCAAGTATAGACCCAGCATCGCCGCAATCACCACCCCGGCTCGCCGCCCATACAGGCCAAGCAGCAGGATGAGCGAATCCACTTGCCGGTGGAAAATCATTCCAACAACCAGATAGGCGCTCGCCCAAAGCGCGCAACCCGCCGCATCCATAAGCGCGAAACGCCAGAAACTCATGCCGCTGATCCCAGCCAGCGTTACGGAGGCTAAGCTCATCGCCGGCACAAACTTCGCAACCAGCAGCGCTCTCGAACCACGCGTGGCAAACGTCGCCTCCGTTTGCCGCACACAACTGTCCGGCTCAAGTGAAAGCTTGCACAACAGACTCAACACCGATCGGCCTTTGCGCTTGCCTATTTCATACCATGCGATGTCGCCCACCAGCGCCGGCACCATCGCTATCAGAACCGAAACCAACAGCGAATACCGATGGTCGCCCGCTTGCGCCCCCATCAGCAGAAACAGCGGATCCACCGGAATCGGCAAACCGACGCTGACCACTAGAACATAAGAGAACAGAAGCAGGTAGCCATGGTGCAGCAATAAATTATGAAAGGAAATCAAACTGCGGCTCGCCCTCTTAGGTTGGAGGCAGCCGGTCGAGAAAAAGATTCGTTAAATCTTCGCCCTCAACTGGAAAGGCGTTCCATTTCCAGGTACAGCGGACTCTCTGTCAGCGTGACAAATCCAAGGGTCGCGTAAAGTCGAATAGCATGAACGTTGTCGCGCCTTACAGATAAGCGCACCTTCTGCATCTGCCCCTCTGCGCGCGAAACCGCTAATCCTATCGCATAGCTCCCCAACCCGCGATTCCGGTACTTCCGGCCCACGGCCAAATCAACTAGCCGCACCTCATCCTGTCGCTCACACAACAGCAGTCGTCCGGCAGGCGTCCCTTCCCATAAAAGGACAAGGTCGTCCGCCTCCGGAAAGTCAGCCGCATACCCTCGTCGCTGCGCTTCAAACTGAAGCCGCACCATCTCCGCCGGGAGCGGCGAGAACTCCCGTTCGTTCGCGCTGCAAAACAACTCAAAAAGCAAGGCACCGTCTTCAGGCGTAGCCTGCCGAAAGCTAGCTGCCAAATCGCGCTAACCCCGCGACGGGAAGATACCCGTTAGCGCAATAATCCAGTTCAAAACAAGCGACGGTTGATGATTGTCATGCGGCTGGCTCCCGCCCGCATTCGCAATCATCCCGGGGTTCATCGTGGCGTTCGCCGTCGCCGCATATTCGGCCGTCACTCCCGCCGCATCCGCCGCCGGATAATTCCCGTTCGGCGCTGGCTTGTTAGCCTTGCCCGAATCGCAATTCACGGCATGCGAATGCGCTGGTATCTCTTGCGTTGTCAGCGTCACCGTATCGCTGCCGTATAGCTGGCCAAGTACAACCGATGTCAAACCAGCCCCATTTCCCATATGCACCGGCACCCGCCCTTGCAGGTTCGGCAAGCCAAACGTCGTTTGGCCGTCCCCTCCGTACGTAGTTCCCAGCAATGAAAAAAGCGCCGGATTCTGAGCGATCGACATCAACTGACCATTACACAATGCCCAGCCCTGTGGTGCAAAATTAAACCCAACACACATCAGCTGTCCGAGAAATGGTTGTGCCATGAAAATTCCCTCCCTATGTCCTTAGTTCAAAAACTGAAGCGCACGAGTTCCACCAAACTCGGTCGCATTAATACCCGCCCAACGGGCCAGCCCCGCTAGATAACTCGCCTTGCTCGCTGTTGGCTTCCACACACCAGTCCGCCCTGCATCCGACGCTCCACCCGCAACCAAACTCGGGAAATCGCCGTGCACCTTCCCGCCCATCACACTGCCGCCCATTACCAATTGATGATTGCCCCACCCATGCTCTGTCCCGCCTGCGGCGTTGGGTGCAAGCGTTCGGCCAAATTCCGAGTCGGTATAGAGCGTAACCTGCCGGCTCAGTCCCATTTGCAGCATTGCCGACTGAAATGCTCCCAGCGCCGCACTCAACTCCGCCAACTGATTCGCTTGCAACCGGAGTTGGTCCGCGTGTGTATCGTAGCCGCTTTGCACCGCAAAAAAATGCGGATTCATCATTCCACCCAAACCTGCATTGATAATTCGCGCAGCTTGTTGAAGCTGCCGCCCAATGCCACTCTGCGGAAAAGCGACTGAGAACTGAATCGAATCGTCAGCCGCCGCAGTCCTCAAGCCGGCTTGCGAAGCCTCGGCGCCACGCCCAGTGAGTGTCAGCGCCGTCGATCCAAATCCGGTCACCACGTTCCCATTGGGCTTGAGTGATGCGCTGCCTGCTGCAGTTACCGCCCAGAGCGGTGCGACATAACCCGGCACGAAATACGCAAAATCGGGATTGTCATGCTGATTCGCCGGCACATCTGCGCCGACATTCGCTACCACAGCCAGCGTCTCGGAATCGAACAAATCCCGCACTTCCCGCAGTGCCGGATGAAAACCGATGTTCGCCGTTCCATCTCCCTCGCTGGCGAGCAAATCGGCTTGTGGAATGGCTAACGCTCCTCGGCTCCGTGCGTAATCCGCATAGTTGTCTAGCGGAACCACCATGTTATTGCCGTCATTTCCGCCTAGTAAGTAGACACCCACCAGTATCCGGTTGCCGCCCGTCCCGGCTAATCCCGGAACACGCACTAACCCCGCACCCGCTACAGCTTGGACACCCGTCCTGAGAATAGATCTTCTAGAATATCGTGTGTTTCTCATTGCAAGCCCCCTCGCTTGAATAAGACTCTTGCAGTATATTCGCGCGCCCTAAACAATGTCAATCTCAAATGGAGACTGCTGTTGTTACTCATCGGTTTTGGTACTCATCGTGTTCCGGCATCTGGCGGCCTAACAGCATTCGGAATATACTTGCAAAGAGTCTAACCTGGAGGGGTTCATGACACCCAACTCGCACTGCCGTTCTCGAAATTTTCTTCGCGCGGCGCTCGTTTGCGCCACCTGTTGCTGCGCACTGCCGGGCGTTAGCCTCGCAGATATGCTTTTCGCCGTAACCAATGACGATAATTTGGTTTCCGTGAACACGGCCAATCCAGGCGGTTCCACGTTAATCGGCGCGCTCAGCACTCCCGCCTCGGCGCTCGGCTTGTTCTATCAAGCGGGAAGCCTTTACCTTTACGACACAAATAACAACGTCATCGACAAAGTCAACCCCGCCAACGGCACCCTTCTCAGCACCATCAACATCGGTCTCCCCGTCGTCCCAGGCGAAGGCGATATCGCTTTCTATAACGGCACCGGCTACTTAGCCAGCACTCTAGATGCCAACGGTAACTTTAATGGCACAACCGGCACCCTCTACAAATTCACGCTCACGGCCAACTCCGCTCAAGTCGTCACGCAAAGCATTCCGTTGCTCGACGGCTTGGCGTTCTCGCCGAACGGAACCCTTTATGGCCTCGCTCAAGGCGGACAAACGCTGGACACAATCGACCCCGCCACGGGTAATGTCCTCGCAACCCTCAACACCGGCATTAACGATAACTGCGGCGGCTTCGCCTGCTATGGCTTTGGAGGGTTGATCTTTGGCGCCAGCGGTAATTTGTTTGCCTCTCTCTCCAATTTCAGCAACCCGACTTCGGCGTTTTTCGAACTGAACACAGCCAACGGCATAGCCACTCAGTTGGCTGATATCCCGTTCGATCAGGTTTCGGGCTTGGCCTCCCTACCGCCTCCGCCCGCCCCTGAGCCCACCACATTTTCCTTGTGTGTGCTCGCGGTCTTGGCAGTCATTGTCGTGGCCCGCCACCGCCGCGAATAGCCGGTGCACTGGAATCAAACAGCTGTTGCGCCGTCGCAAAGACGTTGCCAACAGTGGTTTGAATATCGCGCCGCCCCGTTTCGAACCACGCGCTCAGTGCCACGTCAAAAAGCGACGTTGTCAGTCCAGCCAGCACTCTCGCACTGATGTCCCCTTTGCGCGCATGCTTCATCCTGCGTGTGAAAGCCTGCGCCACCGGGCCCTGAATTTCAGCCCAGGGAGACATCTGCGCCTCGCGCGCCGCCGGATATTGAGACGATACCCGCATAATCTTCTCTGTTCGCGCATACTCGCTGGCTAACACCGCCACCTGAAGCACAGCTTCGCGCATCGCCTGCGCCGGAGAGTGATCGGCCGGACACGCTTCAATTGCCTCACTCAGTGCGCTTCCCAAAAGCAGAGTCGCCTGCCCTAGTAAGTCCGCTTTCGAAACGAAATACCGAAAGAAGGAGCGCTGTGAGACTCCGGCCGCTTCTGCAATCTCATCAATCGTTGTCTCGTCAAAACCACGCTCGGCGAACAGATCAATGGCAGCATCCCATATGGCATTACGGACCAGTTCCTGCTTCCGCTTCTGCAGCCCGGCTGACCGCTTCGTCGCCTTCACTTCGTTTCGATTTCCCGCCATGTCGTTACTTTAACACCCCAAACAGCAGCTTGCGCCGTAGTCTGCAATATCTGTTGCATTTGGCAGCTGCTGTCATGTACAATCCGATGGTAGGTACAATTGCACCGATAAAAGGAAAATTGCTCATGAAATCGATTCTCTTCTCCGTCTTGCTCGCCTCATCCGCCACCATCGCCATCGCAACCGCGGCCGACGCCCCCTCCCTCACCGGCGATTGGAAAGTCCACATCAGCATCGTCGGTAACGATAGCGACATGACCTGCACCTTCGCCCAGAAGGAAAAGGATTTGACCGGTTCCTGCAAAACCGATAACGGCACCGTCAACATCACCGGCAGCATCGACGACAAGAAAGTGAATTGGACTTATAAATCCGAATACAACGGCGGCCCGATTACTCTGGATTACGCCGGCACCATTGAGTCAGCCGAAAAAATCACCGGGTCGGTAAAAGTGGAAGAGTACAGCGTCGAAGGCGACTTCACCGCAACTGTTTCGAAGTAGCAAAGATTGGAGACTGGCACAGCGAGCAACTGACATCCAGCGGCAAGAGGAACTTCTTGAAACCCTCAAAGGCATTAGCCGCCGCCTAGACAGGGAAGCCCTTCTCTACATAAACCCCCGCAGCCCGCCAAACGCCGAACGGTGGCTGCGAGAACTGTAGAGCGAAATCTACACCTTGGGGCAGTTTCCGGAAACGTTGCGCCTTTGGCAGTAGCGGAAGTGCAGCGCCAGCGCGCCTACGCGCGACGAACGGTTCAACCGACAGGCGCGATAGGCATTCACCAGTTCGAATGCGGCGAATTTCATCGAGGCAGAAAAGATGAACGCACGAGTCGGGCAGATGCTTTAATCTTGAAGCGCATATGTCGAAGACAAAACTCCCAGATCGAAGCCACCCTTTGCTAACCTGATCTCATGGAAGTGCACTTCACTTCAGAGCAAGAAGCTTTTATCCGCCAAGCAATCGCCTCCGGACGCCTCCGCCGCGCTGAGGAAGCCGTTCAGCAAGCGCTCTCACTGTGGGAAAGACGAGAGCGGTCGCGCGTCGAGATCCTCGCCGCACTCGACGAAGCTGAGGCCGACCTGGAGACCGGACAGTTCACCGACCACACCGACGCATCTCTGCCCCTCCTCGCTGACCAACTCAAGGCCGAAGGGCGAGTCGCACCCGGTCGCAAGCCAGAGTAAATGACCTATCGCCTCACAAGGCGTGCCCGCCGCGATATCTTGGCCATTTGGGTTTACATCGCTGAAAACAACGAATCCGCCGCCGATCGTTTCGTTGATCTATTGACACACCACTTCGCGATCCTCGGAAAGAATCCATACTCCGGCCGTGATCGCCAAGATCTTCGCCGCGGCTATCGCAGCTTCCCGGTCGGACAATATCTGATCCTTTACCGCGTGGCTGAACCTGGCGTCGAAATTATGCGAGTCCTACACGGCCGCCGCGATTTGGCCGCAATTTTCGACCAGTGATCTGTAGCGGCGACAACATGCACCTCATTTTCGTCCCACGGAGTTGCAGGAACGCCACCACTTCGAGGAACAACGATGAAAGGACAATACGATTTCAGCAAAGGAAAACGCGGTCGCGTGATCCCCGAACCTCCCGTTAAAAAGGGGAGGGTTAAAATCACCATCCGCCTGGATGAAGACCTCGCCGATCGCTTCGGTTGAATGGCCGACGCCTCCGGTTGCAAAACACGGTAGATCGAAGGGACGCCTACCGAGAGCCGAGTTCACCCCTCCCAAAAAACGCCGATCACAACTCTTGTACTTTTCCACAACATTTTTTATCTCCAGCTCCATCAACCACTTACAGCCATTTCCCACCCGCAAACCGCATTCCGCCGTTCTTGACACCTCGCTCCTCCGGCTATTTTTTGAATGAGCCGGCAGTGCGCCGTCCCGCTGGCCCGCCTTTGGAAATGCCTTTTCCAAACACAAATCAAAGGTAGGTATTCAAATCTCATGAATCGCAAAGAACGTCGCGCTCTCGCGCACAAAGAACGGAAGCTCGCCCGCAAACTTGGCTTTCCGCCGGTGGCCCAGGAATCACCCTCAGTCGAACCCATTGACTCCGCTGCCCTCACTGGCAAACCCGCCGCGGCACAACCATCCCTCAACCCGCAAACTCTGCTCGACAAACTCACCGGCATCCCGGAACCCGGCGGCCTCTTCCCGCCGCTGTCCGCCATCACCCCAACCCTTGCCGCGGCCGCGCGCCCAACCTCGGCATCATCATCATCCGCCGTGTCCGACGCTCAACTCGCTGCCAACCGCGCTAACTCTCTCAAGTCCTCCGGTCCGAAAACCGAAGCCGGCCTCGCCATCTCTTCGCAGAACCGCACCACCCATGGCCTCGCCCGTCACAACGGCACGTTCCGTATTCTCACCACCGAAGACCCCGCCAAGTTCGCCGCACTCAAAACCGCTCTCGAAGCCGAACACCAACCCCAGTCCGAAACCGAAGCCATCCTCGTCAACGCCATGGCCGAGTCCCACTGGCTCTCGAAACGCGCCGAAAAACTCGTCGACACCACAAGTGATCCCAACACCGGCCAAGTTACCGATCCCAAGATGTTCACCTTATATATGCGCTACGCCACCACCCATACCCGAGCCTTCCATAAATCCCTCAACGATCTCCTAAAGCTCAGAAAAGAAACGCGCACCGCCGAAAATGGCTTCGAAGCGCAAAAACGCATAGCGGCTGAGCTAACCCTCAAACTCGAAAAGCATGAAATGAAAAAACAGGGTCACTATTGGGACATTTTGCGTAAAGATGCCGAAGCTTGCGGCCGGATCAAGGAGACTATGTTGCAAAAGGCTGAAGCGCGCAAGCAAAATCCGAATTTTGACGCTGAGTGGGAAGCAGAACTGGCGAAAAACGGCCTGCGTCCGTCGTTCATGACGTCCTCGGCGGTAGCCGCTTAGGCTCACGTCGCCTCGAATAACATGCTCACTCCGCTACTTACACTCGAAGTGCGCGCAAACCCGCCGCGTTCCTCTGCAGCAACACCCTACGTGTGCCTAAAAAGGAACGTCGTCGTCCGAAATCCCCATGTGGCCGATATCGTCTTCGGGAGGCATCCCACCGCCAGCGCCCGCTGCCGGAGTCCGCGAAGCACCGCCGCTGCGGGACATGCTGCTGCTTCCTCCCATACCTGCGCCCGCGCCTTCGCTCTCCCCGCGGCCGCTGCTGCCCAGCAGAACCACATCCTCCGCTACCACTTCGGTCGCATACACCTTCTTGCCGTCTTTATCGTCGTAGCTGCGCGTCTGCAACCGGCCTTCCACGTACACCTGCTTACCCTTCAGCAGGTAGTTCGCCACGTTCTCCGAACGCCAAAGCACCACGTTCGTCCAGTTCGTCTCTTCCTTCCACTCGCCCGATTGCTGATCTTTCCAGCGCCGCGATGTGGCCACCGAGAACCGCGTAGCAGCGGCGCCAGACGGCGTAAATTTCGTCTCGGCATCGCGTCCCAGATGCCCAATCAGAATCACTTTATTAACGCTACGGGAAGCCATACTCAATCGAACTGTAGCATAACGGCCTGGCTTGAAATCTTTCGCCTCAAACCGCCACTACTCCTTATGACGGGCCTCCCTCCGGCCCGAATCGTTAGTACTAGAAGATTCCCGGACGATTTATTTACACAAAATCTTGTGTCTAATTTGCTGGAGTGCGTCATAATAATGAAACCAGCGACGTTCCTGTACGTATTCGCTCGGCGTTCGCTCTTCACAAACATGGCACCGCGATTCTTTCGCTCGTGTTCATTCTGTACCTTTAAGGTTGCAGGCTGCCGCTCGGCAGCTCGGCAAACTCTCATCGCCGGCGTGGCCTTCACGCTCTCCATCACTTCTGCGGCCTCGCAGATGCTTTTAAAATCGGCGCAAGTTGGCGAGCCCCTCAATATGCTTCCCTCCGATATCGCCGTTCTCGAAGCTGGCGTCCCGCGCCAGGATATCCCTTGCACCGTTACCGATCACAAGGCCGACCTCGGTTTCGATTTGCGCTTCCACGATGGTTTTGATGTCACAATTCCGTTGCGCGAGCTGGCTGGTGCCGGCGAAACCCTCACCGTTGTGTTCCGCGTCTTTCCGCGCGAAGCGCCCTCCCGATCTTCTTACTTCGTCCAGCACTTCGACGTCCCTGCCATCGAAGACGACGCCAAAGGCGATGCTACCCTCGAAGGCGCCATTGATTTGGGCGAAGGCAACTATCACGTCGATTGGCTGATGCGTGATCGCGCTGAACATCTTTGTTCTTCCTCCTGGGATGTCGACGCCGAACTCCCTCCCAAAGACAAGCCCGTCCCGCTCTTCATTACGGCCAATCAGGTTGCCGAATCCATCCCGCAACCTTTCGTCGATGACGCCGCCCCCAAACTCGCCGAGCCCACGAAAGACAACCTGACCGTCAAACTCCTTGTCAACTTCGCTCCCCAGCAGGCCTATTCCGCAGCCTTACAGAGGAGTGATACTGACGCCCTCGTAACTATTCTCAAAACCATCCAGCGCGATCCGCGCGTTGCTCATGTGTCGCTCGTCGCATTCAATATCGATGAGGCTCGCGTGATTTACCGCCAGGAAATGGCGCCTAAAATCGATTTCGTCGCCCTGGGCAAAGCACTGCAATCCATGAAACTCGGCACGGTCAATTTGCAGAATCTCCAACAGAAGCATAGTGATTCCGAGTTTCTCGAAAATCTGCTTACCGCCGAAGTCGGCAATAGCAATCGCCCGGATGCGCTCGTCTTCGCCGGACCCAAAGCCATGCTGAGTTCCGATGTACCCCAAGACAATCTGCGGCGCATCGGTAATATTGATTGTCCCGTCTTTTACATGAATTATGCGCTCGACCCGAAGGCCGTGCCTTGGAAGGATTCCATCAGCCACGCCATCCGCGCCTTCAAAGGTATCGAGTACACCATTTCGCGTCCGCGCGATCTCTGGTTCAGCACCTCGGAAATGGTCAGTCGCATTGTGCAGTTCAAGCGGGAGCGAGCCCTAGCCACTTCCGCCAGTGGTGGCGGACATTAATTTACCTTAATCTTGGTATTTTAGGGGTACAATATAAGTACTAGGACGATCTCTATGCGTTTTCGCGATGCTAGTGTTTGCACTTTGCTGGCGCTTGGATTAGTTGCTTCTTCCGCCCATGCCCAAATTCTGCTGGCTTGGGGCCAACAGCCCAGCCTGGACGAGTTCCGGAAAAGTCTCTCGCCCAACGTCGGTTCACCCGAACACGCCGTCGATAAGATGCTGCAAGTCGCCAACCTCAAACCGGGCGAAATGCTGTTCGATTTGGGTTGTGGCGATGGCCGCATTCTGATCGCGGCCGCCTCCAAATACAAAGTGAAGGGCGTCGGTATTGAAATCTCCGAACACTTGGCGAAAACCGCCGCCGAGCGTGTCAAGAAAGCCGGCCTGCAAAACGACATCAGAATCATTCATGGCGATTTCATGAAGACTGATCTGAGTTCCGCCAATGTCGTCACGTTGTATCTGGCCACCGAAGCCAACGACACGCTGCGTCCTAACCTCGAGCGCTACCTGAAGCCGCTCACGAGGGTCGTATCATATGACTATCCGATCCCAGGATGGAAACCGATTGAGACGACCGATACTGAAGGACGCACCAACACCGTCCACACCATTTACCTTTACGAAGTTCCCGCGTCCATCATTAAGAAGTAGGCGCGGTTGAGCCGGTCCTGCGACGTTCTGGGAATCGGTCTCAACGCTACTGACACCCTGCTTTTGGTCAAAGAGTTTCCTCCCTACGCAGGCAAGGTAGCTTTTGATCGGGAAATGTTGAGCCCCGGCGGCCAGGTCGCCACGGCTATCGTTTGCTGCTCCAGGTTGGGCCTGCGCGCCAAGTACATCGGCACGATTGGCGATGACTTGCGCGGCGATATCCAACGCCAAAGCCTCGAAGGAACCGGTGTCGATACCACCTCGCTCATCGTTCGCTCCAATTGCCCGAACCAAACCGCTTACATCGTCATCGATGAACGCACTGGTGAACGCACTGTTCTCTGGCAACGCGCGGATTGTTTGCGTCTGAAGCCCGAAGAAATCCAGTCGGAAGACGTCGCCGGCGCCCGCATGCTGCATATCGATGGCTACGATATCGATGCCGCCGCCTATGCCGCCAAACTCGCGCATGAGCACAAGGTCCCCGTTTCAATCGACGTTGATACCATCTACCCTGGCTTTGAGTCCGTCCTGAAGTATGTCGATTACCTTGTCGCTGGTTCCGGCTGGCCCGCCAAATGGACCAAAGAGCAAGACCCCTTCAAAGCCCTCAGCATGATCCACTCCGAATACGGAACAAAGCTTTCGGCAATGACGTTAGGAGATATGGGGTCTCTTGCGCTTTATGAAGGCCGTTGGTATTATGCGCCCGCTTACGAAGTGACTTGTGCCGATACCACCGGTGCAGGCGACGTTTATCATGGCGCTTTCTGCTATGCGATTCTATCTGGAATGTCGATGGATAAAGCTCTGGAGTTTTCAAACGCCGCCGCCGCCATCAACTGCACTGCCATTGGCGCGCGCGGCCACATTCCTGAACTCTCCGAAGTGCAAGGTCTCATTGCTAAAGGCAAAACTGGCGAAGTGCGCCGCTTGGAAGACGCCGCCGTGGCTGGCCGCGTGAGGGCGCAAGGGCCTAAGAAATGATCCCTCTCCGCGCTCTGCTTCGCCGCAACAATCCGGCGGCCATGACGGTCGCTATCATCGTCGCGAACTTCGTGGTGTTCTTCTGGGAATTAACCCTGAACCAGCGCGGCCAAACCCTCTTCGTCTATCACTACGCCATGGTGCCCGATCATCTTCGGCTCGTTAGCCTGGTCACCTCCATGTTCCTGCATGCCGGTTGGCTCCACATTATTGGCAACATGTGGTTCTTCTGGGTCTTCGGCTCGCATATCGAAGACGTCATGGGCGGCCCGCGTTTCCTGGTCTTCTATCTCGCCTGTGGCATAGTCTCGGGGTTGACTCAACTCAGCATGACGCTTCATAGCCCCGTGCCCACCTTGGGCGCAAGCGGCGCCATCGCCGGAGTCATGGGCGCGTTCCTCGTTCTCTATCCCCGCGTCCGCGTCTCCACCCTCATCTTCATCATCGTCTTCGTCACCACGGTCGATATCCCCGCCGCCTTCATGCTCATCTACTGGTTCCTCCTCCAGTTGATCAGCGGCGTAGTCTCTTCGGGCTCTTTGAACGATTCCGGCGGTACCGCCTGGTTTGCTCACGTCGGCGGTTTCGTCGCCGGTCTCCTGTTGATCCGCCTGTTCCCCAACACCCGCCGCTACTTCTACTGATGCACGACCCCAACGAACCATTTGAAAACGTACGTCCGCTCGACGTCCTCGCCATCGCCGCCCATCCCGACGACGTCGAGCAAACCTGCGGCGGCACCCTCATTCGCATGGCCGAAATGGGATATCGTTCCGGCGTCCTCGATCTCACGGCCGGCGACATGGGCACGCGCGGCACGCCCGAACTTCGCATCGAAGAATCCAAGCGCGCCGCCACGCACATGCTGCTCTCCTGGCGTCAGAATCTCCGCTGGCCCGACGCGCGTCTGGAAAACACCATCACCGCCCGCATGACGCTCGCCGGCGTCATCCGTCGCGCTCGCCCTCGCACCGTCATCCTTCCCTACTGGACCGGCCGCCATCCCGATCATTACCGCGCCGCCGAAATCAGTTACGAAGCCTGCTTCCTTTCCGGCTTGAAGCGCCTCGAAGAAGACGTGCCGGCCCATCGCCCGTTCAAGATCTTGTACTCCGCTCAATACGCCAACATAGCTCCATCGTTCGTCGTCGATGTCTCTCGTCAGTTCGATCGCCGCATGGCCGCTCTCTTCGCTTATCAATCCCAATACGGTGATTCGTCAACTGCTTCAGATCTCTTCCCTTCCCAGAAAGAAGTTGAAGAGCGCTTAGCCGCCATCGCGCGTTACTATGGCAACCTGATTGGCGTCAAATACGGTGAGGCGTACGTCGTCAAGGAATGCCAGCAAGTAGACGACATTGTTAACATGCCCGTGAAGAGCATCTAGATGAAACGCCTACTCCTGCTGTTATCGCTACCCGTCTTCCTTTTGGCCGAGCCAACACCGAAACGCCTCAATAGCGCCGCCGGTGTCTTGGGCGAAATCATGGGTACGCCCGATAAAGCAATACCTATGAGCCTGATGCGGCGCGCGCAATGCATCGTCGTCATCCCAGGCGTGAAAGAAGGCGCCTTCGGCATTGGGGCCAAATACGGCAAAGGGTTTTTCTCCTGCCGCAAAGGCGCCAATTGGTCCGCGCCCGGCTCTATTCGAATTGAAGGCGGCAGCTTCGGCTTCCAGATCGGCGCCATCGAAACAGACGTCATTCTGCTCGTTATGAACCACCGCGGCGGAGAACGCTTGCTCAGCACTCAGTTCACCATTGGCGGCGATGCCCAAGCCGCCGCCGGTCCTGTCGGCCGCGCCTCCACCGCCCAAACCGATATCAGCTTGCGCGCCGAAATGCTCTCGTGGTCTCGCTCGCGCGGCGTCTTCGCCGGCATCTCATTGCAAGGCGCAACCCTCCGTCAGGATGTCAGTGACAACGCGGATATCTACGGCAAGCGCCTAACCAACAAAGAAATCATCAACGGCCCAATCGCTTGGCCCAACGAAGGCAGCGAGTTTCACTCCGTGCTGCTCAAATACGCCGCTCGCGCCGCAGCCCCGCGGCATCGCCGCAAACACTAGCAATCCACTGAGCAACTCATCTTCTTCTCTTCTTCTTTGAACAACGGATTGCCCGGAAACTCGTGGGCCAGATCCTCCAGCAGTTGTCCCGCCGCTTGGCGGTTCTTATCCCGCACCGCCGCTATCGCCAGCAGGATCTTCGCGTACGGCTTGAAGTAGTGCCCTTCCGTCGCTACAATCTTGAGCTTTTGGATTCCCGTGTCTTTATCCGTCTGCGCCCCGGTCAATCGCAGGAACACCCGCACCCCTGCGTTCTTCTGGCTCAGCAGATAGTTCTCCACTCCCATCGACAAGTACCCGTCTTTCAAATCCGGGTGCTTGGCAACGAACGCTTCCGCCTGTGTGCGCGCATCTTTGATCTGATTCAGCGCCTGCCAGTTCTCCTTTTCGATCATGGCCAGGTAGTCCGCGCGCAGCGCCGTACAAACGATGTTTGAGAATTGTGCTCGTCCCGCCCCACTATCTCGTTTCAGCATCTCGTCCGACAGCGCCCGGCTCTTCCGTATTGCCGCCTCGAACGAAGCCTTTATCTTCGGATCCGATTGCAGCTTCTTCGCTTCCAGAAAGTTCTTATCATTGGTAAAGAATTCCGACCGCAGCACCTTCAACCGGTCGAACTCCGAAAACAGATAAGCCGCCGCATCCGACGCCGGACCGAACGGATCGTTCGGTTGTTCTCGCTGGTATTCCGCGAACGCCTTGTGCGCTCCCGCGAAGTCCAGGTTATACATCGCCCGATACCCTTGGTCTAGTGGGTTCTCTTCGGAAGGCGCGAGCAATCCAAGCAGCACAAGAAAGCCAGCGATCATACCTCCAGTTTAGAATGTGAAAGAATCATCCCCATGAATCGCCTCCTTCCGCTCCTTTTGTGCGCTGTCACGTCATTCGCTGCCCAGCCCTTCAAAATCGCCGTTATTGGCCTTACCCACGGCCACGTCGCCGGCTTCTTTGGGAGCGCGCAAAAACGCGACGACATCCAGATTGTCGGCATCGCCGAACCCGACCGCTCTCTGTTCGATAAATACGCCAAGCAACACAATTTTGATTCCGCTCTGTATTACGCATCCGCCGGCGAAATGCTCTCGAAAATCAAGCCCGATGCCGTCGTGGGCTATACCAGCACGTACGAGCATCTCCACGCCGTCGAAGCCTGCGCCAAAGCCCACGTCGATCTGATGGTTGAGAAACCCCTCGCAGTCAGTTACCACGACGCCCTCGAAATGGCAGAACTAGCCCACAAAGCCAAAATCCACGTTCTGGTGAACTACGAGACCACTTGGTACTCAAGCAACGCCCTAGCTCGGGACCTAATCGAAAAGGGTGACCTCGGAGAACTCCGCAAAGTTGTCGTCCGCGACGGCCACCAAGGCCCACGCGAAATCCATGTCCAGCCCGAGTTCTTCAACTGGCTCACCGATCCCAAACTCGACGGCGCAGGCGCGCTTTACGATTTCGGCTGCTACGGCGCCGATCTCATGACATGGCTGATGCACGGCGAAGTGCCTAAAACGGTCACTGCTGTCACCCAGCAAATCAAACCCGAGATCTACCCGCACGTCGACGACGATGCCACTGTCATCGTCATCTACCCTAAAGCAGTCGCGATCCTCGAACCTTCCTGGAATTGGCCGTTCAATATTAAAGACATGACGGTCTACGGCCGCACTGGCGACATGACCACCATTCTGCGCGACCACGCTCGCGTACACCGTGCGGGGCAGGAACCGAGCGAAGTTGAAGCTCCGCCACTCAAGGCGCCGTATGACGATTCGCTCCACTACTTTGCCGCCGTTGTGCGTGGCCAAGTCAACGACACCGGTAGTCTGTCTTCGCTCGAAACCAACCTGATCGTCGCCGAAATCCTCGATGCCGCGCGCCAATCGGCGCACACCGGGAAAACCGTCGCCTTACCCTTGAATGGAAAATAGCTCCCTTGTTCTCGTCGTCCCTTGCTACAACGAAGCCGCACGACTGGATATCCAGGCATTTCGAGATTTCGCTGCAGACAACTCAGGCATCCAACTGCTCTTTGTCGACGATGGAAGCCGCGACAAAACTCTTGAGATTCTCGAATCCGTTAGAAGTGGCAACGAGCAAAACGTCAATATTCTTCCCTGCCCTGTCAATGGCGGCAAAGGGGAAGCCGTGCGCCGCGGTATTCTGCATGCGCTGGATCAACTTTCCCCGCGCATCGTCGGCTTTTGGGATGCCGATCTCGCCACGCCTTTGAACGCGGTCGCTGATCTCGCGCGCATTCTAGACGAAAAGCCGGCCATTGAAATGGTTTTTGGCGCGCGCGTCAAACTCCTTGGCCGGCACGTCGAGCGCCGTTTGGTTCGTCATTATCCCGGTCGCGTCTTCGCCACGCTGGTTTCCATCCTTCTCCACATGAGCGTTTACGACACGCAGTGTGGGGCAAAACTCTTTCGAGTCTTGCCCCGCACTCGCGCCATTTTCGAACAACCTTTCCTCTCGCGCTGGATCTTCGATGTGGAAATCCTGGCTCGTTACCGGCGCCAGTTGGATCTCTCGCCGGCGCAACTCAGCGCGCTGATCTACGAATATCCACTCGAACAATGGACCGATGTCGCCGGTTCCAAACTCCGGCCTTCCGATTTCATTAAGGCGCTGAAAGATCTTTGGCGGATTCAACGCACTTATCTCTAGATGCGGAAGTAATCCGGCCGCCAGCTTTGTACCGCTTCCTTAATCTGCTTGGGTGTCAAATTATTCGCCGCAGCCTTTTCCGCCAAAGCAGGAAACTCCGGGTCAGACGCAAAGCGTAAAGCGACGAGTTGCCCCGGCGTCACATTCGGCATGGTGGAATTGGGAGCAAGGCGTCCATAACGCAACGTTTCTTCGAGCCGGATAACGCGATCTTGCGCCCTCAACGGGTAGGCGCGCGCCTTGAAAATTGCCAAGAAAATTAGAACCGCCGCCAGCACCCAGGCAATCGCCTCGTGACTGAAATGGCGGTAGAGATGCGCAATCGACCAGACGAGTAGCGCCAATGATAACGGCGCCATGAAAAAGTGGAAAAGCGGATCATAACGAGCGTGATTCTTGTAGGTTTGCAACGTGTTTTCGGCCATGGGAAAGCCCTCCTAAAGAGAATTTGAGTCAGCACAAGTATATATCCGTGCTAACCTGAACTCAATTTTTATGGCAACGATCGTTCGAGAGAAGAAACAGCTCATGGGTCCATCGGAAATGGACCGGACCCTGGTGCGACTAGCGCACGAGATCCTTGAGAAAAGCGCCGATCTCAAGAAACTCGCGTTCGTGGGTATCAAGCGGCGCGGGGTCCCGCTGGCGCAGCGGCTCTCAGCCAAAATAGAAAGCCTCGAGAACATTCATATCCCAGTCGGTATTCTCGACATCAATCTGTACCGCGACGACTTGTCAACCGTCGGTGACCGCCCGGTTGTGAAAGCCAGGCAAATCGACTTCAATGTCGATGGCTTGGATATCGTGCTGATGGATGACGTGCTCTACACGGGACGCACCATCCGTGCCGCGCTGGACGCGCTGTTCGACCATGGCCGCCCCGCCAACGTCCAGTTGTTAGTTTTCATCGACCGGGGTCATCGCGAATTGCCGATCGAAGCCCGTTACATCGGCCGCATGGTGCAGACGGCGTCGAATGAAATCATTGAAGTGAAGTTTCAGGAAATCGATAATCAGGAGAAGGTACTGCTAGTCGAAAAAGTAGAGGCATAAACGTTAGAAATGAGCAGAGGACTCCTCGATATCGAGTCGATCTCGCGGCAGGATATAGAAGCAATCCTGACGCGTTCCAAAACCTTTCAGCCCCCGCCGGGCCAACCGTTCAAGCGCTCGCCGATTTTGCAGAACCGGTCGATCGTTAATCTGTTTTTTGAAGCCTCCACACGCACGCGAACGAGTTTTGAAATCGCCGCCCGGCGCTTGGGCGCGGAGGTCATCTCAATCACCAGTTCCGGATCGAGCGTCTCAAAAGGCGAATCGCTGGTGGACACCTTGAATACGCTGGGCGCCATGCGCCCGGATGCCATTGTAATGCGCCATGCCGCTTCAGGCGCGCCGCATTTTCTTTCGCGGTACCTGCCGATCCCGATAGTCAACGCCGGCGACGGAACGCACGAACACCCAACCCAGGCCTTGCTCGACGCGCTGACTATCCTCGACCGACGCGGAACGCTTGAAGGCTTGCGCGTGGCCATCATTGGGGATATTGCACACAGCCGGGTAGCACGCTCGAACATTTTCTTGCTTTCGAAATTCGGCGCCAGGATCATCTTGTGCGGTCCCGCCACGCTTTTGCCCAAGCAGATTGGCCAGATCGCGCCCGGCATTGAGTTGACGACGGACATGGAGCACGCTATACGCGATGTAGATGTGATCATGATGCTGCGCGTACAACTCGAACGGCAAAACGAAGCGGCCTTCCCCGCCTCTGAATATTTCAGTTTTTACGGCCTGCGGCTGGAACACATCGAACTGGCGAAGCCGCACGTCATTGTAATGCACCCCGGCCCGATTAACCGGGGCCGCGAAATATCTTCGGAAGTGGCCGACTCCCAGCGCTCGGCGATTCTAAATCAAGTTGAAAACGGAATCGCTGTCCGGATGGCCGTACTTGAAAGGGTTTTGGCTCAGTGAGTAAGCTTGTCATCAAGAACGGCCGCGTCATCGACCCCGCGAGCCACCTCGACCAAATCGCCGACGTGGGGATCGAAGATGGAGTGGTCCGAGAAGTCGCCCCAAACATAGACGCTACGGGCGCCGAAACATTCGACGCATCCGGCCTGGTGGTTGCTCCCGGCTTTGTTGACATCCACGTCCACCTGCGTGAACCTGGCTTTGAGCACTCGGAAACCATCGAAAGCGGCTCACGCGCGGCGGCAGCGGGAGGCTTTACTTCCATCTGCTGCATGCCGAACACCCAGCCGATCAACGACAGCGCAACAGTGACAAGCTATATTGTGGATCGCGCCAAGCGCCACGCCATCGTGAATGTATATCCGATTGGCGCGATTACCCAGGACAGCGCCGGCGAGGAATTGGCGGCTTACGCGTCGATGCGGCAAGCCGGTATTGTGGCTATTTCCGACGACGGCAAGCCGGTGATGAACGCGCGCGTCGTGCGCCACGCCATGGAATTCGCCAAAGCGCTCGATATTCCGCTCATTGAGCATTGCGAGGATCTGCACCTCAGCTATGGCGGAAACATGCACGAGGGATTGGTGTCCACGCGGCTCGGCCTGCGCGGCATTCCGCGCTGTTCTGAAGACGTGATGGTTGCTCGCGACATTTTGCTCGCCGAAGTCACAGGGGTGCGTTACCACGTCGCCCATATTTCGTCGCGAATCGCGGTTGAGATGGTCGCGTTCGCCAAATCGCGCGGCTTGAAAGTAACTTCGGAAGCGACGCCGCACCATTTTGTGCTCGCCGATACGGACATGCTGCCTTACGACAGCAATTACAAAATGAAGCCGCCGCTACGCGAACGACCCGACGTGGACGCCGTCACGCAAGGTTTAGTGAACGGCACAATTGATGCCATCGCAACCGACCACGCTCCGCACCCTGGCGACGAGAAGATGCAGGAATTCGAACGTTGTCCGTTCGGTATCATCGGCCTGGAAACGGCACTCGGCTTGACGCTTGAGCAGTTGTATCACTCGGGGCTTGCCAGCTTGCCTCACATTGTGAAGCTGTTCACGCAGAATCCGGCGAAGATCTTATCCCTGAATGGCGGCACTCTGAAGCCCGGCGCTGCTGCGGACGTCACCATCTTCCATCCCGATCACGAATGGACTTATGACGTGGCAAAATCACCGTCCAAAAGCCGCAACACGCCGTTCGATGGACGAAAATTTAAAGGTGGTCCGGTAGCCACGATCGTAGCCGGCAAGATAGTCTGGCGCTTAGGCGAGACGGAGTAAGACATCAATCAAGGGCTGTACGTCGGCGTCCGAAACCGTGCGCATGTCGAGAATTATTTTGTCTCGCTCAATGCGGGCGACCACCGGCGGTTCGCCGCGGCGCAGTTCCGCTTCGAATTTCGCGGCGTTCGCCACAGATAGCTCGACCAGCCAGGTCGGGAGTGTCTGATCGGGCGTCGAGCCACCACCGATCGGCGATTCGCCTGCTCTAAGTGCCGCACGCGTCTTTTTCGCGATTCTCTCTGCCCGCTGTCTCAATTCGTCCGGTGGGGCGAAAATCATACGCAGAGCGGGAATGGCATTCCAATCCTGCCGCAACAAGGCTCGCAAGGTTGTTTCGAGCGCTTGGATAATCAGCTTATCGACGCGGAAAGCGCGATACATGGGATTGCGGCGAATCCGCGCGACGAGTTCCGCATCGCCCCCAACGATGCCCGTTTGCGGGCCGCCCAGAAGCTTGTCGCAACTGAACGAAAGCAAGTTCACACCCGCCGCCACGCTCTCGCTGACCAACGGTTCTTCGATCCCTTGTGCCCGCAAATCAGCGAAACAGCCGCTACCGAGATCTTCATAGAGCGGAATACCAAAGCTCGCCAATTCTTTCAGAGCGGGCCTTGCGGTGAAACCGCTGATGTGGAAATTTGACGGATGCACGCGCAGGATTAAGCGCGTTTGTGGCGTGATCGCTTCTTTGTAATCCGCCAGACTCGTGCGATTCGTCGTTCCTACCTCGCGCAAGATTGCACCCGAGCGTTTCATTATCTCGGGAATCCGGAACCCATCGCCAATTTCAATCAGTTCCCCGCGCGAGACAATGACTTCGTGTCCGGCTGCCATCTCATGAAGAACCAGAAACACTGCGGCCGCGTTGTTATTGACTAGAATCGCCGGCCGGCCGATCAGCCTTTCGAGCAAGGTTGCGGTGTGCAGATCGCGCCTGCCACGTTTGCCGGTATTCAAGTCGTATTCGAGATTCGAATGACCTGCAATGGGTTGAAAAGCGGCGAGCGGCGCCCGGCCGAGGTTTGTGTGCAGGACAACGCCCGTAGCGTTGATCACCGGGCGCAACGAAGGCTTCGCCAACGTCGCAAGCCTTTGCTGCACCAACTGCACTACCTCAGGTTCTGGCGGGCCGCCAGCTTTGGCAAGCTCTCTTTGCTCCGCCAAAACCGCGCGGATTTCAGACACTACGAGAGCATGAGGCCAATGGGTTTCGCCAAGCTTCCGCAAAACCTCATCGACCGACGGCAACTGCTTGAGCGATTCCATTGAATCAGGCGATGGCACGCTGCCCGAGGGCGAGCTTTAGATACTTGCCGGTATATGATTCCGGCGTGTTCGCTATGGTTTCGGGTGTTCCAATGGCTACGATCCGGCCGCCGGCGTCGCCGCCTTCCGGCCCAAGATCGATGATCCAATCGGCGGCTCGAATGAGGTCCAGATTGTGTTCGATCACCAGAATGCTGCCGCCGTTGGCAATCAGCCTTTCAAATGCCTGCAGTAACTTCGCGATGTCGTCGAAGTGCAAACCGGTGGTTGGCTCATCGAACAGAAATAAGGTCCCTTCGCAACTGGCTTGCGCCAAGTGCGCCGCCAGTTTGACCCGTTGCGCTTCGCCACCGCTCAACGTAGTTGCCGATTGGCCCAGCCGCAAGTAACCCAAGCCGACTTCCTGCAAAACCTTCAGCCGGTTCACCAGTTTCGGCGAATCGGCGAAAAAGGTCAACGCCTCGCGGACGGTCAGTTGCAGCACTTCATAAATATTCAGGCCGCGGTATTTCACATCGAGGATCTTCTGCTTATAACGCGTTCCTTTGCATTCGTCACAAACCAGCTCGACATCCGCGAGGAACTGCATTTCGACGGTCACCGTGCCATCGCCCTGACAAGTCTCGCAGCGGCCGCCTGGAATATTGAACGAAAAGTGCCCAGCTTCGTAACCGCGTTTCTCCGCTTCCGGAGCGCGGGCAAAAATCTCGCGGATCAAATCGAAGGCTTTGATATAGGTCACCGGATTTGAGCGCGGAGTTCGCCCGATGGGCGATTGGTCAACCATCACCACGCTGGTCAGAAATTCAGCCTTTTCCACACGCTTTAATGGCGCTTTGCGCGCACTCTCCGCGTTTTCGCCCGGCGCGGCATTGCGTTCTTTGTTCACCGCGGCATCCAGCGCTTTGTACATCACTTCATGCACCAAGCTGGACTTGCCCGAGCCCGATACGCCGGTGACCACAACCATCAATCCCAGCGGAATCTCGACATCAACGTTCTTTAGATTGTTGGCGCGCGCGCCGTAGAAGCTGACTTTGCGCCTATTATTGACCTTGCGTCGATCGGTGCGGCGCGACACAGATAGCTCGCCGCGCAAGTAACGACCAGTGAGCGAGCTGGAGGATTTTACCAACTCCGGATAAGTTCCAGCAAACACAATCTTGCCACCGTTCTCGCCCGCACCCGGCCCTAGATCGAGAATGTAATCGGCCTCGCTCATAATGTCCGGGTCATGCTCGACCACGATGATTGTGTTCCCCAAATCGCGAAGATCTTTGAGAATTTTGACCAGCCGGGCGGTATCGCGATTGTGCAGACCGATTGACGGTTCATCGAGCACATACGTTGCACCCACTAAGCGCGAACCTAAACAGGTGGCCAACTGAATGCGCTGCGCCTCGCCGCCGGAAAGAGTGGCCGAAAGACGGTCGAGCGTCAGATATTCCAAACCCACATCATTCAAGAACTTGCAGCGCTGTCGAATTTCATCCAAAACTTTGTCCGCGATCTCGCGCTCTTCGGGACTGAGTTCCAATGAATCAAAGAACGCCTGCGCGCAGCGGATGTTCATGGCCGACACTTGAGCGATATTTAGATCGCCCAAACGCACCCAGAGAGCTTCGGGCCGCAAACGAGCGCCCCGGCAAGCAGGGCATTGAGTATACGCCCGATAGCGGCTCATGAACACGCGCACGTGAACTTTGTACTTTTTGCGCTCGACTTCGCGAAAGAAGCGGAAAACATGATTGCGAACAAATTCGCGCTCTTCGGCGCGCAGCTCCGAATAGGGAATATTGAGCCGCGCTTTTCCGCGTGCCTTAGGTTTGAAGTCTTCGTCGTAGTACCAGCTGTATTGGGGCTTGGTCCACGGATCGACCGCGCCTTGTTCGAGCGTTAAGCCGGGGTCGGGAATAATGAGATCGAGGTCATAATCGACCGTATTGCCGAAGCCCTGACAAGTCGGGCAAGCACCCATCGGATTGTTGAAGCTGAACAGCGTTGGCTCAGGCCTGGCCGCAACCTGGCCGCAGGTTTTGCAGGCGAATGCTTCGCTGAAATGGAGCGAGCGCGGATCGGCCACGGCTGCTTGCTCGAAGAATATTTCTCCCGTTTCGCGGTAGCAGATTTCGACCGTATCGACAATGCGCTGGTGCGAATCCGGCCGAATAACAATCCGGTCGGCTAGCACATAAAGCGGTTTAGCGAAATCGATTTCGAGCAGCGATTCTGGAGTTGAGAATTCGAAGGTGCGTCCGTTTTGAAATAACCGATTGAAGCCCTTCTTGCGCAGATCAAAGAGCCGGTCACGCAAAGCGGCAGCAGCATTGTCGCCGCTGGCCTTCACAGGAAACAGTGCGTACCAGCGCGAATCCACCGGTTCCGCGAGCATCGCTTCGGCAACCTGATCGACCGTGTCGTTCTGAATCCGCGTGCCGTCGTTGGGGCAATAGGTGCGGCCCGCGCGGGCCCAAAGCAGCCGCATGAAATCATAGAGCTCGGTGGACGTAGCCACAGTCGATCTGGGATTGCGAGTCTGATTTTTTTGGCGGATCGCGACCGGCGGCGCGATGCCAATGATCTCATCGACTTCCGGTTTCTCCATCCGCTCGAGAAATTGGCGTGCATAAGCCGATAGCGATTCCACATAACGGCGCTGACCTTCGGCGTAAATCGTATCGAAGGCAAGCGACGATTTACCTGAGCCGGAAACGCCGGTGACTACGGTGAGCTGATTGTGGGGAATGTCCGCACTGATGTTTTTGAGATTGTGCACACGTGCCCCACGAATACCCAGAACAGGGGAGCCGGGTGAAGATTCGGGGACGGAAGGTAAACTGGATTTCGGCAGGGCTTTCCTCACCTAGTATAAGATGCCGATTTCATGTGGTCAGCCGCAAAGATAAAACGCTTTCGGGCGAATCTGTTGGGTTGGTTTGACGCCCAAAAGCGTGACTTGCCGTGGCGGCGGACCCACGATCCCTACTCGATTTGGGTGTCGGAAATTATGCTGCAGCAGACTCGGGTTGCTGCCGCGATTCCCTATTTCGAACGGTTTCTCGCGCGCTTTCCGGACTTTCGCGCGCTGGCGACGGCACCCGAAGAAGACGTGCTGCGCCACTGGGCGGGGTTGGGCTACTACTATCGCGCGCGCAATTTGCAGAAGGCCGCGCAAAAGATTGTCGAGCTGGGCGGCAGCTTTCCGTGCGATCACCCCACGCTCTTGAGTTTGCCCGGCGTGGGGGATTATACAGCCGCCGCCGTTGCAAGCATTGCCTTCGGATTGCCGCACGCAGTGGTAGACGGTAACGTAGTGCGCGTGATCAGCCGCCTGTTTGCGACCAATGGCGACCGCAAAGAATTTGCCGAAATTGCCGGCAAGCTCTTGGACAAACAGCGTTCGGGAGATTTCAACCAAGCCATGATGGAACTCGGGGCAACGCTTTGCTTGCCGAAGAATCCACAATGCCTGCTTTGTCCGGTGTCAAGGATGTGCCAGGCGCGGGAACTTGGCGCACAAAACGATTTTCCGGCGGCGAAAAGACCAAGCAGGAACAAAGAGATTGTGAGAGATCTCTATTGGATTGAGCGACGGGGAAAAGTGCTTGCGTGGCAGCGACCGCCGGATGCGCGCTTAATGCCGGGCTTTTGGGAGCTTCCAGAACAGGAGCATCTGCCAAATGCCAAACCCGCCGAAGAACTGGGGCAGTTCCGCCACGGGATTACCGTGAATAACTACAGAATCAAGGTCTGGCGAACGCCGCCTCCCCAGCACTTGGGCGCGTGCCGCTGGCTGAATTTACGCGAACTTGCGGCTGTCCCGCTAAGTACTATCTTCAAAAAGGCCTTGAGCATGGCGAGCAAAACTGTAGGAAACTAGAATTTATGGGTAAAGGGTTATTGCTCTTTTGTTTGGCCGCGTGCCTGTGGGCACAGCAACCGCAGCAGCCGGTATCGCCGGCCCCCACGGCGCCGTTGAAGGAAAGACCGGAAGCGCCGGCGAATAGTATTCAAGTGCAGGCCGGCACGCACATTTTGTTGAGCATGATCAACAGCGTGAGCACCAAGCAATCAGTGGCGGGCGACCGAATTTATCTAGAGACCGCGTTCCCGATTATGGCGGACGGCAAGTTGATTGTTCCGCGCGGTAGTTGGGTTACCGGGACGGTAACAGAAGTAACTCGGCCGAAGCGCGGGATTGGAAAAGACGCGCGCGGTCAACTGGCGGTCCGCTTCGACTCGCTCACTTTGCCGAACGGCGTATCGCGCAGTTTTGGCGCCGACCTAGGCGCGCTCGACGCCGCGAATTCGGGGACGCTGGATCGCGAGCACAGCAGCGTCAAAGGGCCCGGAAAAGGCGCCACCAAAGAAGGTGTACAAACGGTGCTAATTGCGACGGGTACCGGAGCGGGCGTGGGAACTCTCGCCGGAGCCGCGGCAGGCCACGCTATTGGCGGCGGCCTGATTGGCGCGGCTGCAGGCGCGGGGGGAGGCATTATTGGCATTCTGGCAACCCGCCGGCCTGATGCGATTTTGGAGCGTGGAACCACAGTAGAAATGGTTTTGGACCGGTCCTTGGTTTACACCGCGGACGACGTTGCTGGATTGACCGATGGAAGATCCGCCGCCCATTGAAATTGAAGTAGGCGACGTACTGGACCTTCATCCGTTCGCACCTCGCGACGTGGCTGCGGCGGTGGAAGCCTATCTCGAAGAAGCTCAGCGCAAAGGGCTGACCGCTCTTCGAATTATCCACGGGCGCGGCATTGGAGTACAACGCGAAACGGTGCGCACGATTGTGGCCCGGACGGCGTTGGTTTCGGACTATCGCGATGCGCCGGCGGAAGCAGGCGGATGGGGTGCGACGATTGTTACTCTACGAAAGATTGGCCCCAAAGACCGCTGAAGACCAACTCCGAAAGCGGCTTGCGCTGGCGTTTGGCGCGTTCCCGCTGCTGCAGTGGTTCGCTGGGCAAATCGTCAGGCGAACCGGGATAACCGAGCGCAATCATTGCTCCGATCTGAAATTCGGCGGGAACCGCAGTCACTTCACGCGCTTTGGCCTGATCGAAACCGGCCATCGCATGAGCCTGGAGGCCGGAAGCGGCCGCTTGCAGCATCAGGTACGCCGTAGCGGCACCGACATCATGGAGCGCGTAGTAGTTTATATTTCCGTTTTGGGCAAAATGAGTCTGGGTCGCGGCCAGAATCAGAACGGCGGCGTTCTTCGCCCAAAGTTGATTGGCGGGGACAAGAACGCCGAACAATGACTGGAAGGCTTGCTCGTCTTCTTTTTTGGCAACAACAAATCGCCATGGCTGTTCGTTCCCGGACGATGCGGCCCAACGCGCGGCATCCAAAATTTCTTCCAGCGTTTGCCGGGAAACCGATTGCGACGTAAATGAGCGCGGACTCCAGCGAATCCGCAACAACTCAGCTACGCCGGCCGCCGTTTCAGCATATTTGCCCGGCGGCAAACTTTCAGCAGGGGATGTGCTCAAAACTATTCGGCTTCCTGATATTCCTCTTCGTCTTCTTCTTCGTGTTTGCCCGACTTGGAATCGGCATCGTCGCCGTACGAATAGTAATCGTGATAGTAGGTGTACTTGCTGTAGAGCTCAGCGCGACGGGCACCGTTCACGACAACTCCGAGCACGTTATTTTCGCAAAGCGACTGTAAAGCGCGAGTCACAGAGTCGAAGGTTGTGGTTCCGATACGCACGACGAGAATGGTGCCGTCACACATGGTGGCGAGCAGGTTACCGTCGGCGGCGAACAAGAGGGGTGGGCTGTCAATGATGACCCAATCGAAATGGCTGCGAAGTTCACCGATCAAACTCTGACACTCGCGGAGGTTCAACAATTCGAGGGGATTGGGAACCGCTTCGCCCGCTGTCATCAAATACAGATTGGAATCGCCAACATGCATGAGAATATCGCTGAGGGCAGCTGTGCCTTGCAGATAGTTCGTCATGCCGGGAGAAGCAGGCACTTGAAAAGTTTTGTCGACTGTTGGACGCCGGAAATCGAAATCCGCAAGCAGGACTCGCTTGTCCGCCAATTGCGCCTGTGTTAGGGCCAGGTTCGCCGCAGTGAAGGATTTGCCTTCAGCGGGAGAAGCGCTGGTCACCACAATGGTGTGCAGCGGCTGAAGAGTTTGCAAGTGATTTAAGCGCGTGCGCAGCGTACGAAACTCCTCAGCGGGAGCTTCCCTGGGCTTGGAGGGATTCACTAACAGAGCGTCGCTCAGGGGCGCGTACTCTACGCGGCGAGCATTTTGAATGGCAGCTTCTACGTCATCGACATCCGACTTCGATCCAGCTTCCGGGTCGGCGTGATCGAGTTCCATTGCATCGAAACCTGCGGGTGGCCGGGAGGCTCTCGGCGTGGCGGCGGCGTTCTTCGGAGACTCAGGTGTTTGTTGGGCCGCTTTGCGCAGCGCATCGTGAACTCTGCTCATATATAGATCTTTCTATGTTTTCGTTAGGAAGTAGTGCGCTACCGAACCAGCCATGATCGCCAGACCGAGGATGGTAGCCGTTGCCCAGCCAACCCACATCACCTGTTTGCGACGCTGTACAACGACATCGTTCTGAAGGAGTGGGATACTACCCAAAATGGAAAGATTGGTGTAGAGGCGAGCGTCCTTCAAATTCTTGAGAGACGTGTCGCGCACTTCACGAATCGCGACTAAGATAAAACCGAGGATGAGACCAGCCACCAAACCGAGCGGCACGTAAAGGGACCGCTTTGGCGCGGTCGGCGCTGTAGGCGTGGAGGCGGGATCCAAAACCTCCAAAGTTTCGCCTTGTTTCTGACGGGATAAATTGAGCGAATCCTTCGCAAGCTGCAGTTTCTTTTCCGATTCCTCGAAGGTGGTCTTGGCGATTTCGTGATCTCTCATTAGATCGGTATATTCTTTTTCGCCGGCCGGAGATGCCTGGATACGGCCTTCGAATTCATGCAACTGCATGTTGACCGCCGAAATGTCCCGGACATTGGCGGCTTCCGCCAGTTTCGCGGCGTTCAAGGCGCCTTGAATCGAATCCACTTGCGCCTGAGAATCCATACGGTCCTTCTGGGAAATCATGCTTTCAGGACTTCCTTCAGAAGCATTGTTGGAGGCCTTGGCCAATGTCTCTCTCTGATGTTTCAAGACGACCAGTTGTTCCTTAGCGGATTGCAGTTCGGGGTAGCCTTCCTGATAGCGGTCTTCCATGGAAGCGATTTGCATCTGCAAATTGTCGATCTGTTTATCGGTTTCAATCATCTGGTTGGTCTTGACAACAGAGGTGGTGCCCATGGTTTTGAGCGCTCCCAAGCGATCTTTCGCTGTCCGGAGCTGTGTTTCGAGCATCATGCGCTGCTCGGCGTTACGGGTTTGAGCATCCGTCAAAGATGAGAGCCGCTGTTCCAAGGCCGTCATGCTGGCAATGTTTTGCTGCATCTCTTCGGGCAGTTTGCCTTCATTCTTGACCTTGAAATCTTGCAGCTTCTGATCAGCCGCATCCAACGAACGCTTTGCGTTCTCAAACTCGTCATTCAAGAAAGATTCAGCGGAAACCTGGCTGTTTAGTTCCTCTTGTGAACTGCTGGCTACGAAACGGCTCACCAGATCCGAACAAACCTTCATCGCGAGCATACGATCGTGATAGGCATACTCAATTTGCATCGCCGGCACCGGCCGGCCCGTCTGCAGATTCGTGCCTATGGGCGTGATGTGGATATCTCCTTTCATTCTCGTCAGGACGTCTTCCATTGGCTCGCGCTTCAAGTCGTCTTTATAGAGGCCGTATGTCGTGATCAAGCTCGAAAAGAGTGGTGTGGCTGAGAATGGTTTGCGCCATGTTTTGAACGCGCTCAGACACATCCTGAGAGCTAATGCTCTGCACGATTTGACCGGAGATCTGCTGCGGCACAATGCGAATCATCGCTCGCGATTCATACGTGTCCTCCATCAGAAACGCAACCACGGTGGAAATCACGATACCAGCAAAAGCAGGGCCAATCAGCCAACGAACATTGCGCCGCAGAATATCCATGTAATCTTCAAAATCAAGAGCGCGGCGAGGAACTGAAAGTCTGTCTAACATATGAATTTTCTGAGCATCCTTCTATGAGAACTATCGGGCGAGCGAGATCAAGGAACGTAAATGTGGTCGCCCGGCTCCAGTGGAATATTTTGATCCATGTTTTTCCCGCTAATTACATCTTTGTAATTGAACGGAATTTTCTTGCCACTCCGCAGAACGTAGATTTTCTTGCGGTTCGCGAATTCTTGTAACCCGCCGCTCTTGCTGATCGCTTCGAGAACCGTGGTCGGAACCGAAAGCGGGTATTCACCAGGATGGTTCACTTCACCATCGAGATAGTATTTCTTGCTTCCTACTTCGAGAACCGTGACGGTAACTAGCGGCTTCTTGAGGAACTGGGTCAGCGCCTTGGCGACCTGCGCTTCAATTTGCTTCGGTGTGTTGTCGCCGGCCTGTATGTCGCCAATCAGCGGCATAGTAATCTTGCCATTTTGCTGAACAACGACCTTATCCGCCGAAAACTTGGGCTCGTCCCAAACATCAACCCGGAGAATGTCGGCAGCGCCGACTTGGTACTTACTGGAATCGACGGCCGCCGCGACAGATTCTGGTTTATGAACCTGGTCTGGCGGAGGCGCTTGCTTATCGTTATATTCGGGAACTTGGGCACCGACCGGAATCTGGTGTCCGAAGGAGGAAAAGGGAAAAAACAGCACAAATGACAATAATACGGGAATTCCTGACAAAGGAGGAAGGGTGCGCATGGGCCTCGAAACGTTGGTTCTAAAAAGGGCGACTCTTTTGATTCTACATGCTTTCATGGCGAATTTCAGCTTCATTTTACCTATTTTTCAAAGTGCTTTTCCGCACCGAGTACTCCGGCGGAAGAAATTATTGAATCGGACCGCGATACTGGCACCCACACCTCCATTGGCGTGCTCTCTCGGTTGCCAATTGTGTAGTAAGGGATAAACGTTAGATTGACCATATGCTTAGCTCGCAGGGCACCAGAGCCGTAAGGCTGGTAGAGCGGTTCCTCTCCTACTGGTTTTTCGGCGACTAGCCCCTGAACCTTTAGCAAATCGATCCCCCCCAAGACGTCTTTTCTGAATTCAGCCGTGAAGCTGTTGCCGTTCTTCAAAAATATGTCGCCTAAGACAGCACCGTTCTGATCCAGCTGTTCCAGCGCATAGACAATGGGCCCGCGCACGACAGCGGCCCGGCCATAATCATCGGCAAGATGTGGATTCGACGACATCATTACCGCTTGCATGGGAAGAGTAAGGGTGACCACGTCACCCGCAGTCCAAGTTCGAGTAAGGGGAATAAAGGAACCTCTGTGCGTGTTAGCAAGATTGAAAGGTTGCCCGTTGAGTTGCACATCCATAGACGAAGCCCAATTCGGCCAGCGCACGAACACTGTGAAATTCGCCGGGCGGCTCGGGGAGACGGTGACGCGAATGTCGCCCGTCCAAGGGTAATTGGTGGCTTGAGCGATTTTGATGGGAGTGCCATCATCCAGATGCCAATCGAGTTCGGATGAGTGATAGAGGTTCAGGTAGATGCCATCACGGCTCGAAGAATAAAAGTAGCCGGGAAGAGATTCAAACAGGCGTTCAATGTTCGGCGGACAACAAGTTGTGTCATACCAGGCGTTGCGGAGCTTTTCCCCGTTTGAGGCGAGCGGGTTGCGGTAGCAGTACAGATTGCCGGAAAGAGAAAGCCCTGAATTGACACCGTTGTAGAGAGCACGCTCAAGTACATCGGCGTAACGAGCGTCGCCTGTCAAAGCAAGTAGACGGTAGTTCCACATCACGTTGGCGATAGCAGCGCAGGTTTCGGCGTAGGCTTGCTCGTTGGGAAGCTCATAGGCGTCGCCAAAGCTCTCACCGCCGGAACGCGAGCCCACACCGCCGGTGATGTACATCTTGTGCATCGTGAGATCGGCCCAAAGCAAGTCTAAAGTCTTCTTGTAAGCCGGGTCGCCGGCTTCGGTGAAATAATCGGTTGCGCCAGAGGAGGCATAAAGTGCGCGAACGGCGTGCCCTTCCAGCTCAGTGCGTGACGTAAAGGGCCTGCCGCTGAACATATAACGGACATCGGAGTCTTTGAGCTTGAGCCGGTCACGTTCCACGCCGCTTAATAGATAACGCGCGAAATCGAGATACTTGGTTTGGCGGGTGGTGCGGTAGAGTTCCACCAACGCCATCTCAAGTTCAGGATGGCCCGTGACAAACGGTCGCCTGGTGGGTCCAAAATTCTCTACCACATAATCGGAAAACCGAATGCCGATGTCGAGCAGCCGGCGGTCGCCGGTAGCCCGGTAATACGCCAGCCCCGCCTGCAACAAGTGGCCCAAGCAGTAGTCTTCATGCGAGTGCGTAAGATCGGTAAAACGAAGGTGGGCCTTGTCGCCAGTGTAGTAGGTGTTGAGGTAACCGCTGGCATCTTGCGCCGCTGCGATATGGCCGATGAGCGATTCGATATCGCCTTTGAGCTGGGTCCGCTCGGCGTCGGTGGTTTCATTTGACGCAATAGCCCAGGCTGCGCCTTCCATCCACTTATAAAGGTCGGAATCGGTATACACCGGGCCACGGCGCGGCAATTCCGGCCGGCCGGCGAGGCGGCGGAAATTGTCGACCACGCCATGTTCTTCGAGCAGTAGTAATAGCGAAGGAAGACTGTGTTCGGTGACGGCGCGGCGGCGCTGCGACCAGAAACCATCACCTAGGTGAACCGCTTGAACCGGAACGGGATGTTGGCGCGCGTTTGGCGAAGAATCCAGAAAGATAACGCCCTGCTGTTTCCAGTCCGGAACAGACGCGTCACGGCCGACAGAGGCGGTCAACAGAGCTGCCGAAACAAGGCACGCGAGCGGCTGGTAAGCACGGCGGGCGGCAGCGGTTAAATGCGTCATAGTGTTTTCAAGTGAGTATAGACAAGGGAAACGGGCAAGCCAACCACATTGTGGTAGCAACCTTGAATTCCGGTTACGAAACGCGAAGCCCAACCTTGAATAGCGTACGCGCCGGCTTTGTCGCGGGTCTCCCCGCTTCGAGTGTACTCTTGAATTTCCGATTCTGTCAGCACGGCAAAGGAAACCTTGGTCTCGGCCAGATCACGGATCGAGCGGCCACGGTGAATTATACAAATGCCAGTGTATACAAAATGATCGCGGCCCGACAGTGCGCGCAGCATGCGCATGGAATCGTTGTCGTCCCGCGGCTTGCCGAACATTTCTTCATCTAAGCAGACAACCGTGTCGGCACCAAGAACAATATCTTCGGACGCGTGCGGCACGGCTTGCGCTTTTTCGTTCGCCATACGTTGGACGAAGGCAGTCGGGGATTCGGTGGGAAGGCGCACTTCGGCGATGGAGCTGACGCGTACGATGTGGGGAAAACCGGCGGAAAGCAGCAGTTCATGACGGCGCGACGAGCCCGACGCGAGAATCAGCATATAGCAACGAACATAACGCGAGAGCAGCGAGAAAATGAAGTAGACTTTAAGTGTCTGCCTATGCTTGTCAGCTAAAAGGCGCAGACCGCGCCTTCAAGACGGTTTGGTTCCCTTCTTCACTAGAGGTGTGTCTTGAGGAGCTGACAAGTGTTTTTAGAAAGTATCGGCGCTAACGAACAGGTGCGCCAATCCATTCATTCCTTTTCTACGCAAGGCCTTGAACTCGGCCGCGTCTGTTTTGCATCGCACGAACAATACAGCCTTTTCCTGGAAAGCGGAGAGTATGAAGCCGAGGCCGCCGGCAAGCTGCGATGGAGCGAAACGTTGCCCGCTGTCGGCGATTGGGTTGCGGCGCGCAAAGTCGATAGAGACTTCGTGTTGGTGGAGGAAGTGCTGCCGCGCCGGACACAGTTTTCGCGCGCGGCTGCGGGCACAGGCCATTCCCAACAAATCGTCGCCGCCAATATCGATCTGACCTTGATCATTTGCGGGCTGGATCATGACTTCAATTTGCGGCGGCTTGAAAGGTATCTGCTTCTGGCTGCGGAGAGCGGCGCTCCTGCGATCATCGTTCTGAACAAGGCGGATCTCTGTGACGAGGCAGCCGAACGGATTACCGAAGTACAGTCTTGCGCTGCTGCTACACCCATCGTGCCGCTGAGCGCGCTCGAAAGTGTCGAGCCGCTGCGGCATTTTGTGAAAGGCAAGACGGTGGCGCTGCTGGGTTCGTCGGGAGTGGGAAAATCTACTATCGTTAACGCTCTGCTGGGTAAAGATCAACAGGCTACCGCGGCTGTTCGGGCGGGGGACTCGCGCGGCCGGCATACGACGACAAGCCGCATGCTCATGCCACTTCCGGGCGGCGGCGCGCTCATCGATAATCCCGGGATGCGCGAATTGCAGCTTTGGGCAAGCGAATCCTCACTCGGTGATGTGTTCGGCGAGATTGCGGCGCTGGCCCAGAGCTGCCGGTTCAACGATTGCCGTCATGGAGCGGAGCCGGGTTGCGCAGTGCGGGAAGCGCGCGAGACTGGCCAGCTTGACGCCGAGCGTTGGCAGAGCTATCAGAAGCTGGCCGCGGAGCTTCGGCATCAACTGGTCGCGCAGGATGTGCATGCTGCTCGCGAACAAAAGCAACGCTGGAAAGCAATTCACAAAGCGATGCGCCGCAATCCGAAACAGAGTCGTTGGGAGGCTTAAAACGCGAACTTTAGGCCGAATTGGAATTGACGCGCCGCGGCCGCTGAGGTAAAGCCGAGCGTTTCACCGGGCGAATAAGACTTTACTCCCTGAAAGTCAAACGGCCCCGTTAGCAGCCGCGGGTCGCCTAGCGCGAACACATTGTTCACGCTCAGGAAATTGGTGTGGTTGAGAAGATTAGTGCCTTCGGCGCTCACTTCTAAGCGCATCCGCGAGTCCTGCCGCAAAGCAAACGACTTGGAAACACGCATGTCGAAACTGTAGTAGTTGGGTCCTATGCCGGAATCGCGAAAAATGTAAACCGGCCGGGCGTAGAGCGAATGGCCTTCCGTACCGTTCTCCGCACCGGGAACGGTGACACTGAACGGAATCCCGCTGCGGGCAGTCACAATCGGAGCAAGGAGGAAGCCGGAAAGCCAGCGCGGACCCGTAGTCGTGTATACGGCGTTCGCGACGAAATTGTGTTTGATATTGAATGCCGATAAACCGCGCTCCAAATAGAGACGCGTGGGAGTAAAGGATGCGAATTGCGAGTTGAAATCCGTGACATCGTCAATAGCCCGGCTGAACGTGTAGTTCGCCTGGAATTGGAAGTTCTTCGAATAGCGCTTCGTCAATGAGGCCGTGAACCCGTTATAGGTGGAGTTTCCAATCGAGGAATAAGTGTTCTGTTGGATGATGGATGGATTAATCGGTGAGTAGATTGGTCCGTAGATCGGCTCAAACAAGCCAGTCTCTTGATAGTTGGTTTCTTGCGACATTTGAATGTGGACGCCACGGTAACGGAGATAGCCCAATTCAATGGATAAATTCCGCCCAATCTCGCGCGCAATGCTCAAACTATTTTGAATCGAATAGTTGTTCTTGTAATTCGGCGCCAGGTTGAAAATGACGCGACCGGGCTGCCCCGGTCCGGGCGTTATGTTGAAGAGCGACAATTCAGGCGCTCCGATTTGACCGAACGGCAGTTTGCCTTCGAGTAAACCGAGGCCGAACAACTGAGCCACTGTCGTATTCGTAGCGCTCAGTTGCGTGGCAATTTGGTTGATGTACTTGCCGGAATCATTCAACAAGTTGACCAGGTACGGAACCTGGAAGTAGACGGGCGAGACGAAGATACCTGCGCCTGCGCGGACAACGGTCTTTTGATCGCCGGTCACATCCCAGGCGAAGCCGAGGCGCGGCGAGAAGTAGCCATTGTGGGGAACCGGCGCCGGCTCCGCATCATAGTCATAACGGAGACCGTAATCCACCGTCAGTCGCTGCACGGGCTTCCAGGAATCCTGCGCATAAAGCCCAAAATAGTTCGCCCAGGACGACCAATTGGCATTGCCGAAACCTTGGCGGTAGTCAACTGGAATGCCGACCCCGAACGATTGCACCGCGCTCAGGTTCGTCAGCGGATTTCCGGTAGCCGGTAAGCCAGCCGCCAGGTTATATTGAGCTAGAAACCCTTGCAGAGCGGTAGGGGCAAGGCTGATCAACGGCACCGCGCCGTCGAAGAAATCGAACTCGCCGCCGAACCACAAATCGTTGGTGACGTCGTAATGGACGGGACGGTATGAAATCCCGAACTTGGCGGAATGCTTTTCTTTGAGTAGCGAAAAGCTGTCCTCAAACTGAAACCTTCTTTGTTTCAAGGTGTACGGAGAACCGAAATAATTGTCGAAAACGCCGAGTCCGCCGAGCGAAAGTTCCGCTGAATTCGGGTTAAAGCCGTTCAAGCTCGAGGTATTTTCCGGAACCAGTTGGACGCGGGCGGTGTTTACGGTGGATGGTGAAAAGATGTGGTTCCACGTCACGAGAATGGCGTTGTCGTTGCGCTGGGTTCCGCCCGCATCGCTGGGTGCGGTAACGCTCGATGCGCCGATGTCGGTGTAGTGGTAGCGCTCGATTGAGAAGCGGCCGGTGATGGTATCGTTTACCTCAGGCTGATAGTCCACACGCAACACCACATCGTGGCTGGAAGAGACGTCGTCGAAGACTCCGGTGTTGGCTGCGAGGAGTCGTGAAACGTAGGGAATGTTCAGGGGCGAGAGTAGAGGTTCGACTTGGGCTGCAAATCCCATTAGATATGGATTACCAGAAGCAAGCAGGCCGTTGATGTAACTTTGCTGCGCGCCGTTTGCGCTTATCCCCCGGGCTTCCGGCGTGTTCAGATAATCGCGGAACTGGGGCGTGTTCAGACGCCGGTATTCATAAGAAAGAAAAAAGAACAGCTTGTTCTTTTGGATCGGACCCCCAAGGGTGACGCCCGGAAACAAATGCTGCTCATAGGCCTGGCCAGGGAAGACGTCGAAGTAGTTGCGCGCTTCCGTATGTTCGTCCAGGAAATAGGTATAGAGGCTCCCGTGAAAATCGTTTGAGCCGCTCTTGGTCACGACGTTGAGCGCAGTGCCAGCAGTGAAGCCGAACTCCGCGGCAAACGCGTTCCGGTTCATCTGGAACTCCTGCACCGATTCCTGACTGATATTCGGCGTTCGCAGATCACCGTCGCCGTATTCATTCTCGCCGCCATCGATGGTGACCAGGTTGTTGCGCCCGTTGCTGCCGCCTATTGAAAACCCGCTGCTGGTGAATCCCGTAAACGCCGCAGCATTCTGAGTGCGTGGCGCGCTCGAACTCGATACGCCCGGCAGCGTGAATAACGATTGGGCGAAATTGCGCGAGACATTCGGCAAACCCTCGATCGTCTGCTCGCCGATCGTATTGGCCTGTTGTACTTGTTCCACTTGCACCGTGGGTGGCAATGCGGTCACTTCGACCACATTCTGCACTTCGCCGATCGCCATGTGCACGTCGTAGGGCAACACTTGGCCAACGGTCAAATGGAAGCCCGAGATTTGGGTACGCTGAAAACCCTTCGCTTCTACGGTCAGATCGTAATCGCCCGGTGGCAACAAGGGCAGGGTGAACGCGCCGTTGCTGTCTGTTTCGCCTTTGAAGGTCGTTCCCTTGGCGGCATTCGACAAGGTTAAAGAGGCGCCGCTGATACCGGCCCCTTGTGGATCCAAAACACTACCTTTTAACGTTGCGCTGGCAGCATCGGATTGACCAAACCCTGGCAGCGCTAAGCTCATGCAAATCAGAACATGGGTAAGAAAAGCTTTCACGAACCAACTCCCACAAGATAGAATTCCCAGTATCTCTATACGGAACCGTATAGAACCATCCGATGGAATAGTATCAGAACAGAGTTGATCGTTTCACACGGTAAAGACGCTAAGCCTAATAAGCTTAGGGATTTAACGGGACAACTAGAGGCCGTCGGCGAAAATGAACTCCTGGCTGTCTTCCTTATCGGAATCCAGACGATTTTTCGCCTGCTCCATTGCCTCTTCCCAGGTATCGCACAGGACAAAGCACTTGTGCTTGCCGAAACCCTCCAGTATCCAATATACGTATCCGACTTCGGATTTCGTGCGCTTGATGCTGAATTGACGATCCCCTCGGCTAGCGGCCGCGCGAACTGTCGGGGCCATCTGGGTGGCTCTAGGCGTCTCTACTCTAACGGGTTCGGGCATAAGATTTGACTCCGGAAAAATTGCGAAAATCGGTCGAGGACCTTAAGCCAATTCCTGCTCTTTTATGGGCTTCAGAATCCGCCTAAGTTCTTCTTCAGATTACGCCTTTTTTGCAATTTTGCGCTATCAAATTTCGTTTGAAAAGGTCCAAGTATCCGGTACTACGGGTTTAAGTCCTTAGTACGGATCGGGATAGTACCTAGTACCACGGAATCAAAGAGTAATAACACAGAACTTCCGATGGCATAGACCGTCCAAGGTAGCGTTCGGTTTCTATTTTTTTGAGAGGAATTTGTACGGCAGACCGCCCACTTCGCGTGCAAATCCGAGAAGGAGTTTCTTGGAGGTAAGAGCCTAGGCGTAAAGCCGATGGGAGGCGATCAGAGGACGCGGGAAATCGGAGCTCTTGCCCGCCGTTATTGGGCGAGGGGCCAGCAAATTCAAAAGGCGCTGTGAAATCTTCTCGACTGGCTCGGTTGCATCCAGCCGATAGTAGCCGCCTCGATTTTGATAGAAGCGCACGATCTCTGCCGTATTGTCCGAATAGATTTGCAGCCGGCGGCGAATAGTCTCAGGGCGATCATCGTCGCGGACAATCAACCGAGCGCTATCGTTCGGACACAAATCGCTCGCGCCTTCGGCCGCTTGGAACGTCCGACCGCAGGCAGGACATTGGCGACGGGAACTGAGCCGGTTAATTAGATATTGAGCTTCGATCGAGAAATCGAACACGATCGGAGCTGCAAACCCGACGCCGATCAAATGGCGCTCCAGAAAACGCGCTTGTGAAGCAGTCCGCGGAAAGCCGTCCAAAATACAACCCTGGGCACAATCCGGTTCGGCCAGACGTTGCGCCACGACTTCTTCCATCAAATCGTCACTCACCAATTGGCCCGCATCAAGAAGGCTTTTGACTTGTAGGCCGAGCGCTGAGCCTGACCGGCACTCCCGACGCAGAATCTCGCCCGTGGATATCGAGGGTGTACCCAAAGACGACGACAATCGTTCTGCTTGCGTGCCTTTGCCCGCACCGGGAGGGCCGAGAAGAACGACTACATTGCCTTGCCTTTGCATCGTGGGTCTGTCTGCCTCCACGACTAGTTTCCTCCGGCGCTGGGCTCTAATCAACCGCAGTAGTCCGAAACGGACTAGTTGTCCGGGGCGTTACCCTACCTGAGAAGTTCCCCAGATGCGGCATTGGCTCCGCAAAGCTTGCTATCCTAAGGGTTTAGCTCGTCCTTCTAACCTTCCCTATGAGTGCTCCTGCTTCCCAGATGTTCACCGTGGCGACTTACGTCCTCAAACAGAAGCTCGCCGGACGGAAACGCTACCCGTTGGTGCTTATGCTCGAACCGCTTTTCCGGTGCAATCTGGCTTGCGCCGGCTGCGGCAAGATTCAATATCCAGCTCACGTGCTCAAACGTCAGCTCACGCCCGAAGAATGTTTCAAGGCCGTGGAAGAATGCGGGGTTCCGACCGTTGCCATTCCTGGCGGCGAACCGTTGATGCATCCGCAGATTAAAGAGATCGTTGACGGACTCGTCGCCCGCAAGAAATACATTTATCTGTGCACGAATGCACTTCTGCTTGAAGAGAAACTGTCTCTCTTTACGCCAAGCAAGTATTTGAGTTTTTCCGTGCACGTGGATGGCGAGCGCGAGCATCATGATTTCTCGGTTTGCCGCGAGGGCGGTTACGAGATTGCTATCCGAGGTATTGAGGCCGCCATCGCCCGCGGCTTTCGTGTGACCACAAACACAACGCTCTTCGATGGTGCGGATCCCAACAGCGTACGGCGTTTCTTTGATGAGATGATGGCTCTCGGCGTGGAAGACATGATGCTTTCGCCCGGCTATTCGTACGACAAAGCGCCCGATCAAGCGCATTTCATGGGCCGAGCACGCTCCCGTCGGCTGTTTAAGGCGATCCTTTCCAACCGTAAGTCCACTTGGCGCTTCAACAACTCTTCTCTTTATAACGAGTTCCTGATGGGTCTCCGGACTTTCTCCTGCACGCCCTGGGGTATGCCGACTTATAACGTTTTCGGTTGGCAGAAACCTTGCTATTTGCTCCAGGATGGTTACGCCGATACTTTTGCCGAATTGATGAACGAAGTTGAATGGGCGAATTACGGTACGGAATCGGGCAACCCGAAATGCGCCAATTGCATGGTGCACAGTGGTTACGAGGCTTCAGCGGTCAACCACGCATTTGGTTCGGTGCGCGGCATGTTCGAGATGGTGGCTGGTTTCATGAAGAGGTACGAAGATCAGGACGCGCTTGCGTTGCTCGACCAGCCAGTAAAGCCAGTCCACTCTTATAACCCGCTGGTGCAAATTGAGAACGTGCAGCAAGGATCGCAAGCGGGATGAGCCAGCCTTTAAACTCACGCGTTGCGACCGAATCGCCGGATGAGTTGGAAGTCGTCCCCGGCTTCGAACATGCGCAGTTGCAAGGTTCGGTTCCGACTCTTGCTACCGAAGCAGATCTACGTGAGGCTCTCGAAAAGGCGTTCGATTATCGCGGCGATATCACCATCACGCGCAAGGACGGCACTCAGATTGAGGGCTATCTCTTCGACCGCCGCCAAGGTAAGACCATCGATGATTCGCTGGTTCGAATTCTCCCGGCGAATGGTCCGCGGGTGAGTATCCCGTATTCCGATGTCGCCGCGCTCGCCTTCACCGGCCGGGATTCCGCCGCCGGCAGGAGTTGGGAAGCTTGGGTCCGCAAATATTGGGAGAAGAAATCTGCCGGTGAAACGGCGGAAATCGAACCGGAATCGCTCGACTGAGCCGATTTTGGCGAACGAGATACTCCCATTCGCCGCAAATCGCCCACACGCTTCAAATTGACGCGATCTTATTGGCCAACTCGCCCGCTTTTTCGGGGCTCATCACCTTAAGGGCTTCCTTTTGGATATGTTGTGCGAATTCCTTGAGCTGGTTTTTCGCCAACATACCAAGCTCTGTTTTCATATAGTTCTTCGACTGCTTGTTCAGGAACATTTCGGCCACCGGTCCCAAGAACGGCTTGCTTGTGGCTACGAGTTGATCGGAAATTGCGCTCACTCGGCGCCTCCTTTTTCATCAGACTCCATCTGCAGAAACTTCACAGCCGTCACCATGCGTGAGAACGAGTCGGCCAAATCTCCAATCTCATCGTTTGAATAACGGCGAACGGCGATATCCAGGTTGCCCAAGCTGACGCTCTCGGCAACTCCCTTCAAATGATCGACCGGCTGCAGAATAGCGCGCGTCAGATTGTAGCTAACCGCGATACCCAGCAATAGCCCAACCAATGAAATTCCCGTAACCAGCGAAACCGAGTCCTTGCTCACCTTCTCGATGTCATCAAGCGACTGCTGACTCGCATCCCGCCCTGTCACTTCACCGTCCTCCGCGCTGTCGTGCAAACTGTCCGCCGCTGCCTCATAAGCTGTGGTGTCGGCAGCTAACTGATCGGCGGGAACATTGTGCTCGGTAGCATCCACCAACTTATTCACCGCAGCTTCGAAGACATTTGCCCGTTCGGCGATTTGCTTGAACTTCGCCTTCGCCTCTTCGCTGGGCGCCAAGCTGATCGCCTTTTGCGTCACCGACTGGATCTCGCTAATCTCAAACTGCGCCTCTTCCACGTAGGTTTCATGGGCCTTTTGCGCACCGATGATCTTCGATTGAATGAGGTAGTTCTTGATCCTCCGCTCCGCCTCCAAATTATGGACTTGAATTTCAAGTGCAACAGAATTGAGCCGGCCGCCGATGTGCGTTGCGTCCCGCGCGCTCTGCCGCAAGTTAAGAACCGCATACGCTCCGATTCCGGCCACCGCGCCCATTAGCAGAATCGTGGCGCTGAAACCAAGAATGAGTTTGTTTCTTATGGTTAATGTCATCAAAAATCTCCTTTCGTTCTCGGTCTACAGCGGATAGCCCGGTTCACCAGGCTGCTTGCCGTTTAGCTTCACTACTTTCACAATGGAGGAAATGCCGGCAACGGCGCCGGGTTCAACAACCGCGATCCCGCCCGCAGCCGCTGCTACGACGCGTGCGGCATTCACGCTCGAATCGACCTTTTTGGACGGCACAGTTTCTTCTCCGCGAAACTCCACGCTCATCAGATACCGGTGGTATTCGGCCTCGGACATTCTTACAACCGTCGATAGAACGCACTTTCCGACATCGGTTGATGCGTCTCGAGTGACTAGAAAAACAGGCTTGTGATCAGGCCAGGAACGGACATCGCCCATCATCAGTTTCCTTAATTGCGCCATGGAGAGGCTGTCGGTGGGGTTCGCTTTGTTCACCACCACCGCATATCCCCCGGATCCGCATTGCGCCGCCGCACAGACACACAACCCGAGCGCCAGCAGACTTAGTCTGAGTATTTTCATCGTTAATCTCTCTGTTCTCTGTTTGCCTAATTCGCTAGAAGGTGAATGCCATCTGCGCTTCGAAGCCATTCTGCGCCGCAGCATTACGCAGATAAACCCGGTTGTACTGGAATTTCAGACAGGCGTATTCAAAGAAGTCCATTCGTATCCCAACGGAAGGCCCCTCATAGCGCCCCTTGAATGACGTGCTCGGATCGTTGTTCGGAATGTTGACCTCTTGGAACCGAAAATACGGTCGAGTTTTGCCGAACCGATAAGCAGCTTGCGTATATCCCATCGGCGAATTATAGGTCGGCCCCCCGCCATCAATATGGTGCTGCATCAGCACTGCTTCATTCAAGATTTCCCACTTTTCGTTTATGTAAACGACATAGAAACTCGAGATGTTTTGATTTACCTTCAGCGTGGTCCCGTAGGGTAACAGCTCACCATTCAGGAAAGAGCCACCGACTTGCAAGCCTGGAACGACCTCGGGCTTGGCGTAAATCGCAAAATTCACATCTTTCCGATTGCGGTCGGAAACGAAGTTCTCCACACCATCGCCATATAACGGGCTTCCCCACTCCGAACTACCATCGCCGATTTCCGCCGTCCAGTGTAAATTCAGCTTGTCCAAGCCCGGTATCGCACCAGTCGTTGTGATACCCACTTCGTGTACTGGCAATGGGCCGCCACCATCTTCAAAGAAATACATGAAAGGCCGCCCTGTCGCGGTCGAAAACCAGGTACCGTGGTGAAACGCAGTGTTGTAGTATCCAAAGTCGGTGTGGAAACGCCCACCGCTGATCTGGAAATACCGGCTCGGCCGGTAGGTCAATTGGAAGCGCTCCATATCAATGCCCCAAACGTTCGTCTCATTGGTCGAAAACACAGCCTCCGTCAGAAAACTCAATTTTTCGCTGAGCTGCGAGGTGATAAATAAATCAAACTCTCCCGCCCGAAAACTCGAATTAGCGGTAACCGGAACCGGATATTCGAGTTGTTGCGCTACCGGACCTTTGTCAAAATCGAAATCGAAAAAACCGCGAATATGGAGTTCGGGACCACCGGGAACGGTCATCATGTGATCGTGCCCACCCATGTCTTCTGATGGAGCCGGATCGGGCGTCGGCATCGGAGCCTGTTCGGTGGCTGCGGCTGCAGGTGGCGTTCCCCCGTTCTGCGGCCCTGCGACGGTCGCCGGAGCTGAATCGTTTGTTGCCGACGGAGCAGAAGACGGCGCACCACCGCTCTTCTCTTCGAGTGTCTTGATGCGCGCCAACGCCGCCGCTAACTCTGCCGACAGCCGATCAACTGTTTCCTGCGATGCCGGTTGCTTGGAGGTTGTATTCCCGGTCTGTCCCGAGCTCGCATCCTGGCCAAGCATGGGCCAGCAACAGATTAAGCCCATTGCGAAAGCCGCCTTAAATTGAACCACTTTAAAAACCTCGTTTTCGAGCGCTTGCTCTTACCCCTCCATCGAGCACTTAATCGAGAAGCGTTAGGTAAGAACTCCCTTAGGCGTGTAGGGCGTCACGACACTGCGCGTATTCTTCCTACATTGATATTTTTTATATTTTCATTCTCTTGCATAAAAATCCCTTCTAGGCTAACCTGTCTTTGTACGGGATCGCTTAGCCTCTTACCAGAGTCTGCGCTCCTGTCGCTCCGTGATATGAATCGGCTTTCCGTAGTCGTCGCGCTCCTAAGCCCAGTCGTTACTGGCTCTGCTTAGGCGCGCCTCACGAGCTAGAATCGAGGGCCACCGGGCAGAGTACAAATCCGCCGCGGTGGCCCTTTTTATTTGTAAAGTCAGAAAATAGAAATTCGGAGTTCGAGAAGTCTCTTATGTCAACAAACCTGCTTTCGGGCGCAAAGATCCTGCTGCATTGCCTGTCAGCCGAAAACGTCGAATGCATCTTCGGCTACCCCGGCGGCGTCACGCTTCCTTTATATGACGCGCTCTACGATTACCCCATCAAGCACATCCTCGTTCGGCATGAGCAAAATGCCGCCTTCGCCGCGCAAGGTTATGCGCGCACCACCGGCAAAGTGGGCGTTTGCTGCGCCACCTCCGGACCCGGCGCCACCAACTTGGTAACCGGGATGGTCGACGCTATGATGGATTCTATTCCGATCGTCGCCCTCACCGGCCAAGTCTCAAGCAAGCTCATGGGTAGCGACGCGTTCCAGGAAGCCGACACCTTTGGCATTACCCGCTCCGCCACGAAGCACAACTTCTTGGTCAAGAACATCGCAGACCTCCCGCAAGTAATTCACGAAGCCTTCTACCTTGCGGCCTCTGGCCGCCCCGGCCCCGTTCTGGTCGATATCACCAAGGATGCGTTCCAGGCCCAGGCTCACTACACGCCCGTCACCGAAATCCATTTGCCCGGCTACAAAGTATATAGCGAGGGCCACGCAGGCCAAATCCGCCGCGCGGCGCAAATGATGTGGGAAGCCGAGCGGCCGTTCGTTTACGCCGGCGGCGGTGTCATTGCCGCCAATGCGGCCACCGAACTCCGCTCTCTGGTCGAAGCAATCGATGCTCCCACCGTCTGCACGCTGATGGGATTAGGCGCGCTCCCATCTGAACATCGCAACTTCATCAGCATGCCGGGCATGCACGGCAGCTATGCCGCTAACATGGGCATGTCCGCCACTGACCTCATCGTCGCGCTGGGAGTGCGTTTTGACGATCGCGTCACCGGACGCCTGGCCGCCTTCGCACCTCATGCAAAAGTCATCCACGTCGATATCGACCCCGCCGAAATCGGCAAGAACCGTCATGCAGATCTGCCCATCGTTGGCGACGTGAAGAAAGTCATGCCCAAGCTGCTTCACGAACTGAACGACTTAGCGCCCACCATGAAAGCCAAGAACGCCGGCGCTCGTCAAGCCTGGTGGAAACAAATTCAAGAATGGAAAGAGGAACATCCGCTCGTCCCCATCAAGTCCGACACCGAAATCAAACCGCAGCATCTAATGGCTGAAATCGACAAGCTTTCCGGCGGCCGCGCCATCGTCACAAGCGACGTCGGTCAACATCAAATGTGGTCTGCGCAACTGATTCGTTTCAACGAACCACGCTTGTGGATCAACTCCGGCGGCCTTGGCTCCATGGGCTTTGGCTTGCCCTCCGCCATTGGCGCGCAATTCGCCCGCCCCGATAAGCTCGTTTTCTCCATCGTCGGCGACGGCGGCTTTCAGATGTCCATCCCGGAGCTGGCCACCATCATGAACCACTCGCTACCCATCAAAATCATCGTCATGAACAACGGCTATCTCGGCATGGTTCGCCAGTGGCAGGAACTCTTCTATAACAATCGGCTAAGCGAAGTGTCGCTCACTTCGTTCCCCGACGTCGAAAAGCTCGCCGGAGCTTACGGCTTCAAGGGCCGCACCGTCAGTTCAGTCGAAGAAATGCCGGCCGCGTTGAAAGCCGCAGTGGATGAGCCCGGCCCGTTCCTCCTGAATGTCAAGGTCTCGTCCTTTGAGAATGTGTTCCCCATGGTGCCTGCCGGTGGCGCCCTCAACGAAATGGTGCTGCGGCCTCCGCAACCCGTCGAAGTGCAAGCGTAACAGGAGTTTTAGCAAATGCAGCAAATTATCTCTCTCCTCATGGAAAACAAGCCGGGCTCGCTCATGCGTGTCACGGGTTTGCTCAGCCAGCGTGGCTACAACATCGAAAGCTTGACTGTGGCTCGCACTTTCGACCCCACGCTCTCGCGCATGACCATCACAGTCGAGGTAGAACCCAGCACCCGCCAACAAGTCATTAAGCAAATGTCGAAGCTCGTGAACGTCCTCCAGGCCACCGACGTGACCGAAGGCCCCGCGGTCAATCGCGAACTCATGCTCCTGCGCATCAAGACCAATCAGCAAAATCGTACCGCTGTTTTGAAAGAAGCGGAAATCTTCCACGCACGCGTGGTCGACTCCACCACCGAAGGCTTCTGCCTCGAAGCCACCGGCGATTCAGAAAAGCTCGACGAATTCGTCGACGTCATGCGCGGCTACGGCGATATTGAAATCACCCGTTCCGGCATGGTTTCCATGTCGCTCGATAACAAAAAATTACGTCTCTCGGCACCCGTGCCTTTAGGCGCATCGGCCGAAGAAGTTATGGAATTACAAGGCGCCGACTAATCGGCCCATCATTTAAATAAGGACACTATGCCACGTAGATTTTATGAAAAAGACGGCAGCCTCGCGCCGTTGCAAAAGAAAACTGTCGCCATAATCGGCTATGGCAGCCAGGGCCATGCGCACGCGTTGAACCTGCGCGATTCCGGCCTGCGCGTTGTGGTCGGCTTGCCTCCCAGCAGCAAGAGCGTCGCGAAAGCAAAAGCTGCCGGTCTCGAAGTCATGAACATCGCCGATGCCGCCAAGGTCGCCGACACCGTTATGGTTCTCGTCCCCGATCATCTCCAGGGCGAGATCTATGCCAAAGAGATTGCGCCGAACATGACCAAAGGCAAAACCCTCATGTTTGCTCACGGCTTCAACATCCATTTCAAAGAAATCAAGCCGCCCGCCGATATTGACGTTTCGATGATCGCTCCCAAGGCTCCCGGCCATCGCGTCCGCGAGCTGTTCACCGAAGGTGTTGGCGTTCCCGGCCTGGTTGCGATTGCACAGGATGCCTCCGGCAAAGCGCTCGAAAATGCGCTTTCCTATGCCTACGCTTTGGGCTGTCTCAAAGCCGGCGTCATCGAAACCACCTTCAAAGAAGAAACGGAAAGCGACCTCTTTGGCGAACAGGCCGTTCTCTGCGGCGGCACTGCGGAACTCATTCGCGCCGGCTTTGAAACTCTGACCGAAGCAGGCTATGCTCCCGAGATCGCCTATTTCGAGTGCCTTCATGAATTGAAGCTCATTGTCGATCTCATTTATGAGGGCGGTTTGAGCTACATGCGCTATTCCATTTCCGACACCGCCGAATATGGCGACTATACCCGGGGCCCGCGCATCGTTACCGACCAAACCCGCGCCGAAATGAAGAAGATCCTGAGCGAAATCCAATCCGGCGAATTTGCCAAGGCGTGGCTGCAGGAAAACCGCGAAGGCCGCAAGAAGTTCCTCGCCATGCGCGAAACAGCCAAGAACCAACCCGTCGAACGCGTCGGCGCCGAACTTCGTGCCATGATGCCGTTCTTGAAGAAACGCAAAGAAGCGGGCGTTCCCGAAGAATCTCCGGTCTCAGCATAAAAACAAAGCTCGGAAATAGAGGCGGTGGGCGGCAACGCTCGCCGCCTCTATTTTTGTACCCCATCACCCTCAATCCAGTAAATCGGCCCTGTCCCCCGCCGGCTTGCGCGATCTCCCGGGTTCGCAAATCGGCACTTTTCCATGGAGAGACAGCCGCAGCCGATGCACGCGGTCAAGCCCTCGCGCAGACGTTGCAGTTCCTCAATGCGTTCGTCGATTCGTTCACTCCACGTCCGCGACAATTTAGACCAGTCCGCACTCTCCGGCATCCGGTTGGCTGGTAGCTTGGCCAATTCGACGCCAATTTCTTCGAGCGTCAATCCAATTCGCTGCGCGAAAACTATGAAAGCGATGCGCCGCAATACAGCGCAGCGCTTCGCCGCAGCCGACGCATTTGTGATCGTCACGCCCGAATACAACCACAGCTTTCCCACGCCACTTAAAACCGCCATTGATTGGCATTCCACCCAATGGCACGCCAAACCAGTCAGCTTCGTCTCCTATGGAGGCGCCTCCGGAGGCTTGCGGGCAGTCGAACATCTTCGTCAAGCATTCGCGGAAGTGCACGCCGTCACAGTTAGGAATTCAATCAGTTTTCACGGTGTTTGGGACACTTCGAATCCGATGGCCGCCTGAAAGATCAATCCCGCGATAGCCGGGCGACGAACTCAATGCTCGATCAACTCAGTTGGTGGGGATCCGCCTTGCGGGAAACTAGATCAAAGCAACCCTACCCGGATGGCCAATGAATCACTGCCTCAGACTTCGATAATCATATCCGGCGTGACTACCATCACTGCTTACTAACTCATATCTATTTAAAATCTCTATGTCCTAGTCATTTGACTAGGTGTTAGCAAAGCGAATAGATATTAAGCTTTGCGTGGGCGATTTCCTCGGAGCCCTAAATCAACCCTGGAGATGTATTCATGAATTCAAGAAAAACCTTGGGCATGACTATTTGCACGGCGGGATTCACCTTGTTATTGCTTGCAGCAGCAACAATGGCGCAAGATTCCAGCCAGTCTGCCTATTTCCCTTATCCTCCAAATCTGATTCCAAAAGATCTGATTATCGAAACGCAGCGAGTGACTAACGAAATTAAGGGCATTGAACGCCAGGCAATCGTTGAGTGGCATAAATTGCCCATAAACGCCGGGACAGAGATGCAACAAGTGCAACTACTTGGCAAACTCGAGCTTTACGACGAAAATCTGTCCGTCTTCAAGAACGTGGCGTGCACTTCTTGTCATATGCCGTACACGGGCTTTGGTGGCCCGATCTCATCGTTAAACGCGACAACAGTAGCATACCCCGGTTCTGTTCGTTATCGGTTTGGCAAACGTAAACCGCAAAGCTACACATATGCAAGTTATGCCCCGGCGCTTGAGTACAATTCAACGCAGAAGCAGTTTTTCGGCGGAAACTTTTGGGATCTGCGCGCTACCGGATACAAGCTTCAGAATCCAGGCTCGGAACAAGCGCAAGGTCCGCCCCATGATACCCAAGAGATGGGCCTCCCCGATCCCGCCTGTGTCGTCTATCGCTTGTCCCAAAGTGAGTACCGGACTTTTTTCGAAACAGTCTGGGGAGCACAAGCTTTTCAAATTAACTGGCCCGGCAACGTCGAAAAAGTCTGCAGTACACCGGCCGGATCGAGTGTATTCGGCGGCAACGCCACTCCCCTGGACCTCTCAGACGCCGACCGCGGTACGGCAAACGCCACGTACGGTTTCTTTGGTCAGTCGATCGCGGCCTATGAACATTCCCCGGATGTAAGCCCCTTCAGCTCGAAGTTCGATGCCTACCTGGCTGGAACAGCTTCACTGACTGCAGATGAGACTGCGGGCTACACCCTATTTCGTAGCAAAGGCAACTGCAACTCCTGCCATCTGGATGGAAGAGACACAGCCGCAGTGGTTTCAAGCCCGCAAAACATCCCGAATGTCCAGCCGCTATTTACCGACTTCAGCGCAAGCAATCTGGGTGTCCCCAAGAATCCGTCAAATCCATTTTACTTTGAAACCACGGCAGATCGCTTCGGATGGCTCGCCAACCCGGCTGGATCCGCATTCACAGACCTTGGATTGGGCGCCTTTCTGACTAGTCTTGCCCCGAACTCGGATTGGGGAAGCTTAGCCGCACAACACAACGGCCAGATGCAAACCTCTACGGTGCGCAATGTGGATATGCGGCCCTGTTCAAAATTCGTCAAAGCATACATGCACAACGGCTATTTGAAAAGTCTGAAGGAAGTTGTACACTTCTACAACACCCGCGACAAATACGCTTATCCTGTGGCCTCGGGGCATTGCCCTTCGGGAACGACAGAAAAAATAACCTGTTGGCCGCAGCCCGAGGTAACCGCAAACGTTGATACCTCAGTCGGCAATTTGGGACTCACTGACGAGGAGGAAAACCAAATTGTCGCGTTCCTCAAGACTCTAACGGATGGATTTACCCAGCCGTACACAGATGGCAAAACCTTCAGCGGTGCTTGTCCAGAGTAAATAATAGATGGAGCGGCAGCACACCTGCCGCTCTTAAACCCAATCTGAACTGCGCTTACTCAGTCGCTCCGGTCGTCTTCAACTTCTCGCGCTGTTCCTTTAGAATTGCCTTCCGGCTCAGCTTGATCTTGTTGCCCTCAAGCGCCAGCACCTTCACCAGTATCTGGTCGCCTTCGTTCAACTCGTCGCGCACGTTCTTCACGCGGCTTTCGGAGATTTCGCTAATGTGCAGCAACCCGTCCGTACCCGGAAAAATCTCCACAAACGCGCCAAAATCCGCAATTCGCACGACTTTACCCAGATATGTCTTGCCCACTTCGGCCACAGCCGCGATGTCGGCCACCATCTGCAGCGCCTTCTTCGCGGATTCGCCATCCGATGCGAAAATGTTTACATTTCCGTCATCGGTAACGTCGATCTTCACGCCGGTCGCTTCAATAATGCCCTTGATCACTTTGCCGCCGGGCCCGATCAGTTCGCGAATCTTGTCGGTTGGAATCTGGGTCGTGTAAATGCGCGGCGCGTATTGTGATAGTTCCGCACGCGGCTTATCTATCGCCGCAAGCATAGTATCGAGAATCTCCAAGCGGCCTTTGCGAGCCTGCTCTAGCGCCTCTTTCATGATCTTCGTCGTCACGTTCGGCACTTTGATATCCATCTGCAGAGCAGTGATGCCCTGCTTGGTGCCCGCCACTTTGAAGTCCATGTCGCCGTAGTGATCTTCCGCGCCCGCGATATCGGTTAACACCGCATACGCATCGCCTTCCATCACCAAGCCCATCGCGATCCCGGCCACAGGCGCCACTACTGGCACACCCGCATCCATCAGTGAAAGCGTTCCACCGCAAACACTCGCCATCGAACTCGAACCATTCGATTCCAAAATGTCACTCACCACGCGCAGCGTGTAAGGGAAAGACTTGTCATCCGGAATCACTGAAGCCAGCGCCCGCTCCGCCAATGCGCCGTGTCCGATTTCACGCCGCCCCGGCCCGCGCATAAAGCCCACCTCGCCAACACTAAACGGCGGGAAGTTGTAATGCAGCATGAAGCGCTTCGAGGTTTCAGCCAGATCGAACATTTCAATCCGTTGCTCGTCGTCCTTTGTGCCGAGCGTCGTCGTCACCATCGCCTGCGTTTCGCCGCGCGTAAAGATCGCCGAACCGTGTGTCCTCGGCAGCACGCCTACTTCGCAAGTGATCTTACGAATCTGATCGAACGCGCGCCCATCCGGCCGCCGCCGGTCCTTCAACATCTCATCGCGGAAAATCCGTTCTTTCAAAGCGTCGAACGTTTTCTTCGCTTCAAGCTGCTCCGCTTCTTCCGTAAACAACGCCACGGCCTTTTCTTTGGCAGCGTCGATGCGCGCATAGCTGTCCAGCTTGCCGTATTTCTGCGTGTTCAATGCGTCGGCCAAGTCCTCGCGCACAGCCGTCGAAACCTTGGTCATGACGTCCTGGTTCAAAACCGGCGGCACATATTCGCGCTTCGCCTTGCCGGTCAGCTTCACCAGTTGGTTGATGCCGTCTGCAATTTTCTTGCAGCAATTATGGCCGAACTCAATCGCGTCCAGAACTTCTTGTTCAGAAACGGAATTCGCGCCCGCCTCTACCATCACAATGCCCTGCTCCGTCCCGGCTACGACAATGTTGAGTTTGGCGTCTTTCGATTCGTCGTAAGTCGGATTCGCCTGGTACGCGCCCTTGATCAACCCAATGCGCACGCCCGCCAGCACATGGTGGAACGGAATATCGGAAATCGCCAGCGCCGCACCCGCGCCGATAATCGCCAGCACACTTGGGTCGCGCTGCGGATCAGCCGACATCACCATTGCGATAATCTGCGTCTCGCAACCGAAGCCTTCCGGGAACAGCGGCCGCACGGGACGATCGATCAACCGGCTCGTTAGAATTTCTTTTTCAGAGGGGCGCCCTTCGCGCTTAATAAACCCACCCGGAAATTTTCCGGCGGCATAAGTGTACTCGCGGTAATCCACCGTGAGCGGGAAGAAGGAAGCTCCCGGTTTTGGCTGTGGGTTCGCGCAGGCCGTAACCAGCACCACCGAATCCCCTTGACGAACAACGACAGAGCCGTTTGCCTGTTTGGCAATCTTACCGGTCTCGATCGAGACCTTTGACCCATTCAGGTCGATTTCAACAATATGCGACATTTAATTTTTCCCGATGCGTGATCCGCATCCATTTCTTTCCTTTGCACGTTGCCGGATTCTTCGCCGGACGTGCGGATCATTCACGGGATTAAGAAGAGGACTTAGAGTTCTGTGGGAGAACTGCTTACCAAAGCAGTGTGGCGCGGAACAATTAGAGGGTTCGCCCATATAGGCCGAGCCCCTCACCGCGCTGCCTTTAGAGATCGTTTTTCGACTAGCGGCGGATACCCAAGCTTTGAATCAAAGTTTTGTAGCGCTCCGGACTGCGGTCTTTCAAATACTTCAGCAGCCGGCGGCGCCGGGACACCATCGTCAGCAAACCACGCTCGGAATGATGGTCCTTTTTATGATCCTTCAAATGCTCCGTCAGCGACGCAATTCGCTGGCTGAGCACAGCTACTTGGACCTCTGGCGAGCCGGAGTCCGTTTTGTGTATCCGGTACTTCGTGATTACTTCTGTCTTTTGTTCAACTGCCAGAGCCATGCTAGGAAACGATACTCCTCGTCTTTACCTTAATCTCGATTTTATCTCTCCAATCGTACCACAGGTCCTAGACCCGTGTGTGCCCGTGTCCGGCAGTGCCCTAATCCTGGGTTGAATCAATCCATCAGCGCGCGAGGGTCGTCTAACGCGATCACTTTCCGGGCCATCGAGCGGGCAATGCTTTCCCGAATGTCGGCCATCGCGCAGCGGCTATAGCATTCTGGCGATGTGCAAATGCAATTGGCTTAGATTTTCCGAATGCTCGTCCCTCTAACTGGAAAATGCACCGGGCCGGCTCAAAAAGATCCGCCTCAATGAGAACTTGGAATGCCTTGTCTCAAACTAAAGGTTGATGTGTCGAAACATATGAGTCCCTTACACTTTAAGAATTCAACGGGTCTGATGAATAGGTCGCAGGTCGCTGCATTTGCGCTGGTCGTGTGTGCGCTCCTCCTAGTAGGGGCCGATGTGCCTGCTTCCGAAGACAAGCTGTGGGAGCACCGCAACCTGGGGAAGGCCTTCTACGAAAACCCGGATACGCACGTTCAGGCGGTTACCGAACTGCACGAAGCATTGCTTATGAATCCGAATTCCGTCCGCGACATGATTAATTATGGATTGGCCCTGCTCCGGGCCGGCCAGACGGATGAAGGGATGGCCGTACTGATCAAAGCGCAGAAGCAAGACCCAGCGAATCCCCATACCTGGTTCAACCTCGGCATCGGGTATAAACACGCCGGCGATTACGAGAAGGCCATCGAACAGCTGCAAGGCATGATCAAGCTCGTGCCCACAGAGGCCGTGGTGCATTACAACTTGGCTTCGGTTTACCGTTCGAAAGGCGATTCAGAGGCAGCCCTGCCGGAATTTCAGGAGGCGGAGCGATTGAACCCTAATCTCGCTGGTCCGCATTTCCAATTGTTCAGCCTCTACCAACGCGCTCAAAAGCACGAAGAAGCAGCGAAAGAACGCGCAGCGTTTGAAGAAATTAAGAAACGGACCGAAGGCGCTGCGGTAGCCGAGGATATGGAGTGGTGCTCCTACGTTGAACTGGACGATCCGCCGCTTCCGCGCGCCACGGCCGCCACCGAACCGACCCAATATGACGACAAAGTCGTTTCCAAAGGCTGGATTCCTGTCGAGACTCACATGCAGGCCATCGATTCGGAGGGCACTGGAAAACCCGATTTGCTAGTGTGGTCCCGCGATCGAGTCGAGTTGTTGAAACACGGCACAGAAGCAAGCACGACAGCCGGCTTGGGCGATCTGAAAGATGTGGTCACCATCGCCGTTGGCGATTACGATAACGATGGCCTGCCTGACCTGTGCGTTGTCACAAGCAAGAGCATTGACCTTTATCACAACAACAAAGGCGCCTTCGCCAAAGCTCTCGAATTAGGCCCGAATCCAGGTGTTACGAAAGCGTTTTGGCTCGATTTCGATCATGATAGCGATTTAGATCTGCTCCTGTTTGGCCCGGAACCTGCGCTCTATCGCAACCTCAGCCCCGGGAAATTTGAACTGCAGACGGCCTTGTTTCCCTTTGTGAAAGGCAAGGCGCTTGATGCAGTGCAAACGGCCGTCCGCATTGATACCGCCGCACGCGATCTCGTTGTTTCTTATACCGATCGACCCGCTGTTCTCTACCGCGACCGGCTCAACGGCGTTTTCGAAGCCACCGATTTTCCTCTTCTACCCGCCGGCGCAAATTTCTTAGACGCGCAGGATTTCAATCATGACGGCCTGCTTGATCTCGTCAGCTATCACCCGCAGATGCTGGCCCTGCGCAACGCCGACGCCAAATATGTGCCGGATGAAAAAGCGAGTGTGCCCCACGGTGGGGTGCGCGCCGATTTCAATGGCGATAAACGCGAAGACTTGGCCACCCTCGGACCCGACGGTTCTGTCCACCTCGCCTTCAACGCTTCACCGGCGGAAAAGTGGATGACCGTTCGCATCATTGGCGTGAAAAACATCAAGACCGCGCCGGGAGCGACGGTCGAAATGAAGGCCGGCGCTGACTACGAAAAGAAGGTCTATCAAGGTGTGCCGCTGGCATTCGCGGTCGATGGACACGCCGACGCCGATACCATTCGCATCACCTGGTCGAACGGATTAATTCAGAATGAGCCGCACCAAAAGCTCGAAGTCTTGACCATACCGGAGGCGCAGCGCCTGTCCGGATCGTGCCCGATGATCTTCACTTGGAACGGCGAGAGGTATCAGTTCATCACCGATGTTCTGGGCGTGGCGCCGCTCGGCGCAAGTTCAGGCGATGGCAGCTATTTCCCGGTCGATCATGATGAATTCATTCAGATTCCCGGATCGGCTTTGAAGCCGGAAAACGGGAAATATAAGGTGCATATCAGCGAGGAACTGCATGAAGTTTCTTACCTCGATCAGGTGCAACTCATCGCGCTAGACCATCCGAGTTCGACGTCCATCTATACCAACGATAAATTCAAATCGCCGCCGTATCCCGAATTCCGGCTGTTCGGTTCAACCGAAAAGATTCATCCGGTAAAAGCCACCGATTCGCAAGGCCATGATGTGACAGCGAAGCTTGCGAAACTCGATCAAACCTATCCCGACGCGTTTGATCGCGATGTGTCCGGTGTCGCTAAACTGCACACATTGGATTTAGATTTTGGCAAAGCCGCGTCAGGCAATCATGCGGCGCTGATCTTAAGTGGCTGGGTCGATTGGGCCGATGGCAGCACCTTCCTCCGTGCGGCACAGAGCGGCCAAGCGCTGGTGTTTCCTTCTCTTCAAGTGAAAGACGAGCAAGGCCAGTGGAAGACCGTGGTGGAAGATATGGGCATCCCCTCAGGCAAGCCGAAAACCATTTCGGTCGATTTGGCAGGCAAGTTTCTCTCCCGTTCGCGCGAAGTCAGAATCGTCACCAACCTCTGCGTGTACTGGGATGAAGTTTTCCTGATTGACGACGCAGGGGCACCCGAAACCAAACTGACGCCGCTCAATGCCGTGGCGGCGAACTTACATTTTCGTGGGTTTTCGCGGCCAGTCATTGATCCGCAACGCAAACAGCCGGAACAATTTCTTTATTCGGATGTGCATCCGATTTCGAACTGGAATCCGACTCCCGGCCTTTATACCCGTTATGGCGACGTAACCCCGCTGCTTCGGACTCCCGACGACGAGATGGTGATTATGGGTTCGGGCGATGAAGTGAGCATTGAATACGCCGCCGCTTCCCTGCCCCCGCTGCCGCAAGGCTGGACGCGTGATTTTCTATTGAAAGTGGACGGCTGGGCGAAAGACGCGGACGCGAATACTGCGTTTAGCGACAACGTTTTGCCGTTGCCATTCCACGCAATGAGCAGTTATCCCTATAAAGCGAACGAGCATTATCCGCAAGATGCGGAGCACAGCACCTACGTGCGCGACTATCTAACCCGTCCAGCCCTGCGTCTCATTCGACCGCTGGCTGCGACGCCCAGTACGGAGTAATTCAAACATGACGAACCGCCTGAAATTTTGGTGTGCCGTTTCCTTAGCCATCCTGTTAATCAATAGCGCTTTGCTCTGGGCTTTTCCGATGGCAACGGCCTTCAACGTCGCGAACCTTCTGCTGCACGTCGGTTTGGGTGCAGCCCTGGGCGTCGTGGCGATCTTACTGGCTCGCAAGGAACCTAGGCTGGGTTGGACAGTCGTGGCGGCCATTTCAGGCGCGGTGCTGACCTATGTTGGCAACACTCACGACCATAAAACGGTTCTGTTCATACACATTGCTATTTCGCTGATTGCCGCCGGTGTGATTTTCGCCCAGCGTGAAAACTTTCTCTGGGCCAAAATTGGCTTGGCCGCCGCCGCGCTTGTTTTGCTGGCGGGCGAAGCAGACAGAAAGTGGATCAGGCACCCGGAGAACGAAGTCGTCAATTCCCGCAACGTTCCCGTTTCCATGCAGGAAGAGGGCGCTGGCCCCAGCAGTCCGTTCTTCCCCTCGGCTTCAAACACCGCCGACGGGAAATTAGTCCCTTCCTCTTTCTTCATGGAATCGAAGAAGTGCGGCGAATGCCACAAAGATATCTATGCGCAGTGGAAAAGTTCCGCCCATCATTTTGCTTCCTTCAACAACCAGTACTACCGGAAGTCCATTGAGTACATGCAATCGGTGGTGGGGACCAAGCCAAGTAAATGGTGCGCCGGGTGTCATGACCATGCGGTGTTTTTCAACGGCAGGTTCGACAAGCCGATTAAAGATCAAATTGACACGCCGGAAGCGCAAGCCGGCCTGAGTTGCATGTCATGCCACTCTATTGTGCACGTGAATGGGTCGGTGGGCAACGCCGGCTTCATCATGTCGTATCCGCCGCTGCACGAAGTGGCTCGCAGCAACAATCCAATCATTCGAAATTTAGAGCGTTTTGTGATTTATTCGGCTCCGGAAGCGCATCGCGAAACGTTCATGAAGCCGTTCATGCACAACAGCTCTGAGTTCTGCACGGCGTGTCACAAGGTGCATTTGGATGTGCCGGTAAATAGCTACCGCTGGCTCCGTGGGTTTAATGAATACGATTCTTGGCAGTCAAGCGGCGTATCGGGACAAGGGGCGCGCTCGTTTTATTATCCAGCACAACCGGTTACCTGCGGCGGATGCCATATGCCGATGGTCGCTTCTAACGACCCCGCCAACATCAACGGCAAAGTGCATTCGCACAGCTTTCCGGCCGCCAATACCGCTGTGCCTTTTTCGAACAACGATGATGCACAGTTGAAGCGAACTGAGGCCTTCCTGAAGTCCGGCTTTATCACGGTGGATATTTTCGCTGTCACTCCGGTGCAGCCGCAAAAGACAACCCAAATGATGCGCCGCAACGATGCTCAAAGCTCGAACACCAGTTTTGCAGTGGGCGAAGAAGCAGAGCAGAACGGTGCCGTGATGATTCGAAACGTAGGCCAGATTGCAGCTCCGGCTGATCTATCGGGTATATCGTTGAGGCCCGGCGACACCGTGCAGGTGGATGTCGTCACTCGCACGCGCAAAATAGGGCACTTCTTTCCGGGTGGAACGATTGACGCGGTGGAATGCTGGCTTGAACTCGAAGCGACCGACGACAACGGCAAGCCCGTGTTTTGGAGCGGTCGCGTGGACGACAACGGTAAAGGCCCCGTCGAGCCCGGAGCGCACTTCTTCCGCGCTGTGCAGCTCGATGGTGAAGGCAATATCATCAATAAGCGCAATGCCTGGCAAACGCGCAGCGTGCTCTACGTTCATCTGATTCCGCCCGGCGCTGCCGACGTCGCTCACTTCCTGGTCAAGGTGCCGAAAAACGCCAAAGGCAAGCTGCATTTCACCGCCAAGTTGAATTATCGAAAGTTCAATTGGTATTACACGCATTTCGCCTATGCGGGCCAACCGAAAGGCGGTCAGGACGTGAAAATGCTGTTGACCAAGAACTTCAATAGCTTGGACTACAGCTTTGACAAATCCAATATTCCCGCCAACGTTTCGGGCGCCATCAAAGACGATATTCCGGCTTTGCCGATCGTCACCATGGCCCAAGCCACGTTAGATTTGCCCGTTTCTGCTCAAGCACCCGAATGGAACGCCGTCACGCCGAAGGTGTCACGCGAACGCTGGAACGACTGGGGCATCGGCTTGCTCCTGCAAGGCGATTTGAAAGGCGCCGAATTCGCATTCAAGAAAGCCACCGAAGCAGAGCCCGGTTACGCAGATGCTTGGCTCAATGTCGCCAGAGCCTTGATTCAGGAAGGCGAAACCGATGCGGCTAAACCTTACATTGATAAGGCCCTGCAAATCAATTCCTCACTCGGCCGGATTTACTATTTCCGCGCGCTGATCGAGAAGACCGAAGGCCGTTACGACGACGCTCTAAAATCCTTAGAAACCGTGGAAGCGCAATATCCGCGCGATCGCGTGGTGTTGAATCAGATCGCCCGCATTCTGCTGTTGAAGCGCGAATATGCCAAGGCGATTGAATATTGCCAGCGGATTTGCGACATCGATACCGAAGATGTTCAAATGCATTACACCGCCATGCTCTGCTATCGCGGCTTGGGCGATCTCGCGAAGGCCGATCACGAACAGGCGCTGTTTGAGCGCTTCAAAGCAGATGAATCGGCGCAAGCCATCACCGCGAAACGGCGGCTCGCGAGCCCCGAAGATAATAATGAGCGCCAGGTTGTGCACGCGCATGAATCTGTGCCCTTACTCTAATTTATGAAGATTTTCATGGTTGGCTCCGCGCTGGTTGGGTTGCTGGTGGCAAGCGCCACGAATGGATTTGCACCGGAATCCGGCGTCCGCTTCGTCAATATTACCTCGAAAGCGGGCATTCACTTCCTTCACAACACCGGCGCTACCGGCAAGCGCTACTTGCCGGAGACACTGGGCTCGGGCGTGGCGTTCTTGGATCTGGATGGCGACGGCTGGGCAGATATTCTTTTTGTTAACGGCAAAGATTTCACTCCCCGTGGACGCCGCACTACCATGGCCCTTTACCGCAACAACCACGACGGCACCTTCACCGACGTCACCCGCGGGAGTGGTTTGGACGTCGAAATGTATGGTTTAGGTGTTGCCGCGGCCGATTATGACAACGATGGCCGCGTTGATCTCTACGTCACCGCGCTCGAAGGCGATCATCTCTTCCACAACGAAGGCAATTGCCATTTCCGCGATGTCACCGCTCAGAGTGGTATTCACAACTCCAACTTCGGAACCAGTGCCGCTTGGTTCGATTACGATAGAGACGGCAAGCCGGATTTGATTGTGGCCAATTACGCTACCTGGAGCCAAAAGTCAGACCAGTGGTGCTCGCTCGACGGCGCGTCCAAATCCTATTGCACTCCGGAGTCGTACAAAGGTTCGGCGCCTCGTCTTTATCACAATTTGGGCAATGGCAAATTCGAAGATGTTACTCAGAAAGCCGGCTTGTTTGACCCGACCTGCAAATCGCTAGGCGTCTTGATCTTCGATTACAACGGCGACGGTTGGCCGGATATTTTTATTTCCAACGACACGCAGCCGAATCGCTTGTACCGCAACCTGGGTAACGGAACCTTCAAAGAAGAAGGAATGCAAGCCGGCGTCGCCTATGGTGAAGATGGCGTGGCGCGCGGCGCGATGGGCGTGGATGCGTCCGACTACGATCACTGCGGACGCCCGCATCTACTGGTGGGCAATTTCGCCAATCAGATGTTGGGGCTTTACCACAACGAAGGCAATGGTTTCTTCGTCGATGAAGCACCGTCCTCAACCGTCGGAAGATCCAGCTTGTTGAGCCTTACCTTCGCTGCTTTTTTCTTCGATTACAATCTGGACGGCTGGGACGACATTCTCGCCGCCAACGGTCACATCGAACCTGAAATTTCGCGGGTGCAGCCGAAAGTTCAGTACAAAGAGCCGCCGCTGATGTTCCGCAACCAGGGGCATGGAAAATTTGTGGACGCGAGCTCAGAGCTGGGTCCTGATTTTGAAAAGCCGCTGGTCGCACGCGGTGCGGCGTACGCGGATTTCGATCACGACGGAGATCTCGATCTCGTCTTCAACAACAACAACGGCGCTGCTGTGCTTTATCGGAACGATGGCGGGAACAAAAACAACTGGCTCAACGTGAGGCTCGTGGGCACAAAGTCAAATCGCAGCGCGTTGGATGCGGTCGTGCGAGTCGAAAGCGGCGTCGGCAAGCAATGGAAGATGGTCCATAGCGGCTCAAGCTATTGCTCACAAAGCGATCTCGCCCTTACTTTTGGCTTCGGACAGGATAAAGTGGTTTCCAGCATGACAATCGATTGGCCGAGCGGAACCAAGCAGCAATTCAAAAACGTTCCGGTGAATCAGTTCCTCGTTATCGACGAAAGCAAAGGAATTGTTAAGTGATCCGTTTCGCATTGAGCTTCATTCTGGTTGCAACCGGTTGTTTCGGACAGGCGCTGACGGCGCAACAAGTCATCGACAGAATAAAAGCTCATGTCGGTGTACCTTGGCACGAAACCACCGTCGATACTTTCAAAGCCGGCGACCCCAATGCGCCGGTCAAAGGAATCGCGGTAACCATGATGGCTACGCTCGATGTGCTGCAACGAGCTGCGGCAGCCGGCGACAATCTCGTCATTACTCATGAACCAACGTTCTATAGCCATCTCGACACCACCACCGAGTTGGAAAAGCAGAACGATCCGGTCTTCAAGGCCAAAGAAGCTTTTATTCGCGAACATCACTTGGTGGTTTGGCGCTTCCACGACCATTGGCATATGCGCAACCCGGATGGCATTCAGGTCGGAATGGTCAAAGCGCTCGGCTGGGAAAAATTTCAAAGCCCGGATAATCCGCATTTGTTCACGCTTCCCGAAACCACCGTCGGCGATCTGGCGGCTTCGCTCAAGCAAAAGCTCGATCTCCACGTGATGCGAGTAGTGGGTGACCGCAAAATGAAAATCACTAAGGTCGCGCTCATTCCCGGCGCCGCAGGTTCAGAAACACATATCGGCGCGCTGGAACGTGGGGACGTCGAAGCCTTGGTCATCGGTGAGGTACCCGAATGGGAAACGGTCGAATATGTCGATGATGCTAACGCCGCTGGTCAACGCAAGGCGTTGATCATGGTCACCCATATCCCTTCCGAGCAGGCTGGAATGGAAGAGTGTACCCTATGGCTAAGGGGCTTTGTGACAGAGGTGCCAGTCCAGTTCATCCCCGCAAAACAGCCGTTCTGGGAACCAAAGTAAGACTTATCCAGATAGCGCTAAACTTCGGCCCGTGCCTGGTCGATTTCTCAATTAGGCGGTTCCGCCAATTGCAAGTCGTTGCGCATGAACAAATCTCTAATTTTCTTTGCGTTGACCTTGGTTTTTGGGTCAGCCATGCCGGCACTGGCACAGGCCGTGCGCTTGGATCCAACCCCGGTGACGATGGTTCAGTCGAACGCCGCTTCCTCTTCCTCGGATGCCGCCTCAGTATTGGCAGTGCCTAGCGCCCTGGTCGCCGTCTGCCAATACCCGGCGAACGGCGTACCCTGCACCAACTACGCCACTACTTACACCGACGCGACAATGACCACCGCCTGTCCGCAAAACAAACAGATGGTCCTCGCCGGCACGACAACCTGCATTGCTGCCGCGGACGATAACGGGAACTTTGGTTTCTGGGTCGCGCCCGGGATGTATGAGTACACGATCGGGTCCAGCGTCGGAATGGCTGGCCCGTATTTTATTTCCGCCAGCGCCACTACGGCCGGGCCGACCGTGGCCGCCCAAACCTTCGGCATCGTATGCGACGGGGTGACGGATTCAACTCAGGGTTTCGTTGCTTTGAACGCGTATCTGCTTGCGAATGATAATTCCACCGTCGTCTTTCCTTCGAATTCGACCTGCCTCACCGGCTGGAACCGGTGGCTCTTCCATGTCTTGAATGTGAGCCTGATCGGCAGTAACACCGCTATTATCTGGACAGGCGAAAACGCCACCTTTATCTATGCATTCCGAGCCGGCGGCACAGATTTCGAGTGCCAAGCGTGGAACGGACCAACTCAGACTCTCGACTACTTCACTTTTACTGCCTCTCCCATTCAAGCCGTAAGCGCTGGAAGCCAATCGGTGACTGTGACGGTTCCGACATCGATTAGCGGCTGGCAGCCGGGAGATGATGTACTCGTTTATGGCTTTGACCAACAGGGAAATGGATTTCCGCCAAATTACCGCTACTACGACCGGACCAAAATCAAAAGCGTGAATCCAACCACCGGACAGGTGACGCTGGCTGATCCATTGAAATGGAGCTACAACCCGGCTTGGCCATATTACGCGGCAGCAAACACAACGCCACCTAGTATTCGAGATTTCAACCAGTCATGCCCTAATGGCGGTGGGGTTTACCCCATGCAGCACCTCTATATGCAAGGATTTGATTTAACTCAAGCGCCGGCGTCGGTTCCAAACGTACACCCCTATCAACTGGTGGAGGATATAAAACTTGCCGAATTCAATCAATGTAAGTTTTATAGTGTCGCGCCCACGAGCGCTCAAACCGCGCATTTCACCAACTGCACCTTCGGCGAGATGGAAATCGATAAGCTGCTCGGAACCGTGATCATTGAGAATTCGCAGTTTCTCAGCACTCCTACCTCGTGGAAGGTCTTGGGGGAAGGAACGGGCGCGGATTATGTCGAGCTCGATAACGATGAGTTCTGGGGTCAAACCGCACTTTCTTCAAAGACGGTACATTACAAGAATTGCATTTGGCACTACCTGAATCAATTCGGATTCGTTGGGAGTGCGATGGGGTTTTGGTCGGAAAATCTGATTATCGATAACCCTGTTTTCGTAGCCCAAGGCGCCCCGCCAGTTGGTGGAGCAGGCCTCCTCAACAACAACACAAACTCGACTGCAACAATAGTGAGCGTTTCCGGTTCAACCAGTTTCACAATCAGCTTGGCCGACGGTCAGATGTTCGCGGAGCTTGGCGGTCCCGGAAGCGTGATCTACGCAAACGCCCCCCCATACGAGGCGCTGGGAACCGTGACGGACATCCATTTCAACGCCAATGCTACGGCCTTAGTTGTGGAAGGTAGCTTCGCCGGGTTAGCGCCGAACCAAGTGATTCAGTACACCTCCAATCCGATCAACTTGCAGATGACAAATCCCACCATGATTGGGACCGGAACAGATATCAACGCTTGGACGCCTGTCTGGGACGCTTTCTGGTACTCCTACACTCCCAATCAGCAAATTGCTTTTACAACGCCGACCACCGTGGCGGACCTTGGACCATGCAATCTTCCATCGAACGGAGTGACCAAGATTGTGACCGATGCGTCTGCTCCAAAGTCGGGTACGCCGGTTCAAGGTGGGGGGGCATCCACGGTTGGCGTGGTTTGCCAAGGGATCAATGCGAGCGGAACATGGCTTGTGCAGTAGGATATTCCCGCCTATGCAGTCGACTTTTGTTTTACACTGGGAAGGTATGGCGATTCCAGCCAATACGCGTCCCTCCCTGTTCGGCGCCGACTAACAGCACTCGCCGTTCGCGTCCCTTCCTGTCTGCCAGCGGTTTTCCAAAAACAAATCTAGAGGTGTTTCATGTCTACGCTGATTGCCCCCAATCCGTTATTGCCGAACCTTATCACGCCACTCCCCGGACCAAAGGCCAAGGAGATTATTGAGCGCGACCACGCTGTGGTTTCGCCCAGCTATACGCGCGGCTACCCGCTCGTCATCAAGCGCGGAGAAGGCGCTGTGGTGGACGATGTAGATGGAAATCGATTCCTGGACTTCGCGGCGGGGATAGCCGTTGTCGCTACCGGACATTCGCACCCCCGCGTCGTACAGGCCATTCAACGCCAGGCGGCCGAGTTTCTCCATATGTCCGGGACCGATTTCTATTACGAGAGCATGGTGCAACTCGCCGAAAAACTCGCCGCTCTCACACCCGGGAGCGTACCTCGACGAGTCTACTTTGGAAACTCGGGGACTGAGGCCGTGGAAGCAGCCATCAAACTGGCGCGTTACTCTACCGGCCGCGATAAGTTTATCGCTTTCCTGGGCAGCTTTCATGGGCGAACTATGGGCTCGCTTTCGTTGACCGCCAGCAGAGTAACCCAACGGCGCGGCTTTCATCCACCGTTACCGGTGCATCACATTCCCTACGCGAACTGCTATCGCTGTGCTTACGGCCAGACTCCGGATCGCTGCCATGTCGAGTGCGTCAAAGTTCTCGAAGATACGCTCTTCAAGACAATTTTGCCGGCGGAGGAAGTCGCCGGAATCGTCGTGGAAGCTATCCAGGGTGAGGGCGGATATGTGGTCCCGCCCGCCAAATTTCACGAGGAGCTAAGACGGGTTGCGGATAAATATGGCATCCTGCTGATCCATGACGAAGTGCAAAGCGGCATGGGCCGAACCGGCAAAATGTTCGCCTCGGAGCATTTCGGTGTCTCGCCCGACATCGTGACCATCGCCAAGGGAATCGCAAGCGGCATGCCTTTGGCTGCCACCATCGCGCGCGCCGACGTTATGACTTGGCCTCCGGGCGCCCATGCTTCGACGTTTGGAGGCAATCCGGTGGCTATAGCCGCGGCGTTGACCACAATCGAACTGCTCGAAGAAGATCTGGTCCAAAACGCGGCGCACATGGGCAATTACATGCTCGAACGCATGAACAGCTGGCCCCAGAAATATGCGTTTGTGGGCGATGTTCGCGGACGGGGATTGATGATCGGCATCGAACTGGTGAAGGACAAAACCTCCAAAGAACGCGCCACCGATTTACGCGACAAAGTCGAGCAGATGGCCTTTGAACGGGGCTTGCTTGTCTTGGGCTGTGGACCGAATTCCGTCAGACTGTGTCCGCCGTTGGTCATCACCAAAGAGCAGGCGGATTTCGCCATGGACACGCTGGAGCAGTGTTTTCAATCGCTCGCATAAACTGGTCTGAGTGTCAGATCTGGTTTTAGACGTAGGCTGCGGTAAGAACAAGTTTCCTGGGGCCATTGGGCTCGACAGCAACCCCAACACCGCAGCCGACGTCATCGCAGATCTCGATACATTTCCCTACCCATTCCGCGATGGCTCCTTTCGGCTCATCCGGGCGATCCACGTCATTGAACACGTTGCCGACGTAATTCGCACCATGGAGGAATTTCACCGCTTGCTCCAGGCCGCCGGGGAAGCGGTGATTGTTACACCGCACTATACCGATTTCAGTTCCTTCTGCGACCCAACCCATCGCTCGCATTTGAACAGTTTTTCGCTGCGCTACTTCGGCGAAGACAACGCGGGATTCGGTTATTACACGAAGGCGCGTTTTCGTGAGATTTCCGTCCATGTTCGATTACTTGCATTGTGGAGATATCTGGGGTTCGAATTCCTGGTGAACCAGTCTCGCTGGTTCCGCCGATTTTGGGAATATTACCTCTGCTATGTCATCCGCGGCAAGGTGATCGAATGGCGTCTAGAAGCATTGAAAGGTCCGGCTGGCAGTTAAGGCCAAGCCAACTCTTGTGGAAACTGAGTGATCGCGTGCGGCATGCCCGGGAAGAGAGAATACTTACTCGGGACGCGGCTCTCGGCCGCCACGGCGAAGACTTGGCACACCGTTATTTGCAAAAAGCCGGCTACGCGGTGGTCGCTCGAAACTATCGTGCGGGTGCCGACTCGGAAATCGATATTGTGGCGCGCAAGCAAGACCTGGTGATCTTTGTTGAAGTCAAATCGCGGCGCACGGTCGAATACGGCGCGCCGGAACGTGCCATCGATCTAAAGAAGTTCAAAAACATTTTGCGCGGAGCACGAGCCTTCATAACTCGCGCCGGAATGGATTGGAGCAAAGTCAGATTTGACGTGATCTCGGTCGTCTTTACCAACCCGCCGTCGATCCTGCACCAGCAGGACGCCTTTTATCCGAATAGGCAGACATAGCGGACTTTTCGAGGCAAATCACAGTTCTCGGTTAGCCGTCACCTTGAACCAATGCCGCCACACCCAGAAGGGTTAGGGATGAGGAAGCACCCACTCAGGAGCGAGTTCGAGGTTAGCCAAAAAAGGGAGAACTGTGATTTGTCCCAACGCCAAGATACAGAGATTTGACAGATCCAGCAATTAGGGTTTAATCAAGAAACCCTTTGGACTTGCTAAATTAATCCTTATGGAAGCCTCGGCTCGCCAGTGGTACCGGTTTGGACCGTTTCAGCTTTGCGAATCCGAGGGAATTCTGTTGCGCGACGGACAATCGCAAGCTGTGAGTCCTCGCACTTTCGACACGCTGGCCTTTCTGGTCAAGAAAAGTCCGAATCTTGTCACGACAGAAGAGTTAATCGCCGGCGTTTGGGCCAATCTAAGGGTCGAACCAAGTAACGTTACCCAGCACGTGTTCGCCGTCCGCAAAGTGTTGGGCGATAACTCCCAGAGCCCTACCTATATTCAAAACGTTCCCCGGCGCGGCTATCGCTTCATAGCGCCTGTCGAACAATACGAAGAAGAAACAAAATCCGCCTCTGCCCACATTGAGGTGGTGCCCCCAGCTTCCGCCCCGCCGGTCGCAAACGAAGGTACCCTGACCACTCGTAGAACCGGACGACGCAGCAAGACCGTTTGGCTCCTGTGCGTTGCGGCGGCGGCTGCCGTCCTGGTGGCTGGTCCTTTAATCGCGTTCCTGCCAGTCGCGCCTCCTGAGATCCGCATCAAGGGCTACCGTCAGCTGACCCATGATGGCGGCCAGAAAGAAGGTCCACTGCTTCTCGATGGCAAGCAGATTATTTACCGCTCAACCGAAGGCGCCGGCCGCATGTGGGCGATTCCTATCCAGGGTGGAGAGGCTATCCCGATCGGAAGCCCGGGCGATGTGGAAGCCGACGTTTCGCCTGATGGACGTTCGTTATTGTTCAGTTCGACGGATGCAACCGGGGTAACCCTCTATTCACGGGTTCTAGCGGGCGGACAGCCGCAATCGCTGATGGAGGCCGACGGCGCCAGTTGGGCGCCGGACGGAAAGAGACTCGCTGTCGCCAACGCTGGGACCTTGTCATTACTCAACGGCAACACGCTGGTTGCGAGCGTTTCGGTTTTGGGACAAGCGGCGAATCCGCGCTGGTCTCCCGATGGTCAACGGATTCGGTTCACCATACTGAAGCCCAATGAGGCGGCTTTATGGGAAATCCATGCCGATGGTTCCGCACTGCGCCAACTCAAAGAATCGAGCGCCTCTTCGGTTGTCCGCGACGGAGTTTGGAACTCCGATGGCAGCCTGTTTTTCTTCACGGCGCATGCCAATGGCGCTGAAAATATTTGGGCCGCTCGCGAGCGGAAACTCGGAATGCTGCGGGAGGAGAGCAACCCCGTCGCCGTAACCAACGGTCCAGGCGACTGGCGATGGCCGATAGCGGCAGCCGATAACAAACAGTTTTTCGCCATCCATTCAGTGGCTGAGCCGCAGTTGACCAGCTTGGAGAAGACAACCGGAGAATGGCGTCCGTTCTGGCACGGCGCGCCCGTTTATGAAATGGATTTTTCGCGCGACCGGCGATGGGTTGCCTTCATACAATTTCCCGACCACACGCTCTGGAAGGCGAGAACCGATGGCAGCGAGCGCGTTCAATTGACGCAGGCGGATTTGGAAGCGCATGAGCCACACTGGTCGCCCGACGGAAAACGCGTCGCCTTCATGAGCAGGGCGAAAGATAAGGAATGGCGCGTGCGAATCGTTTCGGCCAATGGAGGGCCGCCGGAAGTCGCAGCGCCGAGCCCAAAAGGCCAAGGAGTTCCCACCTGGTCGGCGGACGGCCGAGCCATTATTTTCGGCGATCGAACTGAAACGAGGCCTGGACCGCGAATGAATATACATTATCTGGATCTGACCACTCATCATTTCAGCGACATTGCAAACTCCTACGGCTTGTGGAGCCCGCGCTGGTCGCCGGACGGCAAATACATTGCAGCTCCTTCGTTCGATGGAACAAATCTCGCCCTCATGAAGTGGCCGGTCGGAGAGTGGAAGAACGTTCTTCGGATGCGCTCCATTAAAGATGTCAATTGGTCGGCCGACTCGCGTTATCTCTACTTCAGAGGACAAAAGGAGGTCGATTGTTCAGAGTTATACCGCTACCAGATCGCAGGGAACAAATTGGAGATGCTCGCCAGCCTGAACGATTTTCGCTGGCCCGCAGAGAATTGGTTCGGTGTTACTCCGGATGGAGCGCTGCTGGCGCTGTATGAATCCTCCCCTCAAGAAGTATTCGCGATCGACTACGAGTTGCATTGACCGCTTATGGTGTCTTGAATAGCGTCGCCTCCGGCTGCGCGATCGGTCGAACGCCGAGCGCGACGAGAGCAAGGCGTTCGGTGGCATCTCCAGCCAACGGAAGATTCGCCCGAACAATCCCATCACGCACAACAATGGCGGCTGGGAAAACGTCTGTGTCAAAGGCCTGCAGCAGCGTATCGCGCACGATCACGATTGAAAGCTCCGCCGGCAACCGACGCGCTACGGATCGAAGCGACTCGATTTGCTCGTCGCTCGGCCGGTCGGCGCCGCCGCTATTCGCTGCCCAACTCGTAATAAGGTACAAACACGAATTGGGAGCCATCGACTGCAAATCGCTGACTACGGATCGAATGCTCGACGCCCAAATCGTAAAGGGAATGAAGATGCATCCGCTGTGGGATAAAGAAATTGTCAGTGGCTCAAGGGCCTCAGCATACCGCAGTCGCTGCCCCTGCATCGTAGTGACAGGCGTACTTGTACCGACCATTTCCGAACGTGCCAAGGCTTCCGACATCGGCGAGAGCTCCGCTGTCCGCTGCCAAGCGGGTAAGTGAAGAATTTTTCTCAAACGATGCGCTGTTGATTGGGCCCCTGAATCATCCAGCGTGCGCGCTATGTCGAGGCAGCGCACTGCATCGGCGAAGAGTTGGCCCGGACTGGCTGTTCCCGCCTTGCCGCTTATTCCCTGCCCTCCCTCAAGCGACGGCAGCGTGTGATTCAGTTGCTCGTTGCAAACGGCTAAGGTCGTTTTATGCGCTTCAGTGCCGGTGACGCTCCCGCTTAAAATCACCTGGTTCGCGACCGCATGAATTTGGGCGTCATACGGAAAACCGTTCTCAGTGAGAAGAATTTCGGTTGTTGCTGATTGCTCGTCTTTTAAACCGAGAAATGCTTTCGTCAAGAAAAGCTGGGCCTTTTCTCGTTCCTGTTGATCTTCTCCCTTGAGATATCGCTCGACTACATGCTTGGCGGCAGCGTATTGCTGACCGAATAAACAAAGTTGACCGAGGGCGAGCAACTCCGCCGGCTGTTTCGCCAAGTCATCTACAGTGGGATCGAGATTTTCGCAGGCCTTTGCGGCGCGCGACACACCCACGGCAAAGGCAGCCAAGTCCGCCTCCGTCAGATCGCCCGGCTGTGCGCGCGCCGCCAGAAAGGGCGCGCTGGCGACTTTCAGTTCCTCGGAAGGCGGTAACCCGGACGGAGTTGGGGTTTGAGCGAGCGCACCTAAGACTGTTGCCAAGAACGCGGCAGGCAGTGTTCTGAACATCGAGTCACTTCATCAACGTATAGTTGATGATGATCTGGGTGACGATTTCAACCGGATTTCCGTTCAACAGCGTGGGCCGGTAGCGCCATTGGCGCACCGCTTCCATTGCGGATTGAGTGAGATCATCATCTGGCGAAGCCACGACGCGTATGTCGAGCGGGACGCCTTCTTTGGAAATGACCGCCTCAAACAGAACTTGGCCCTGGATGCCGGCCTTCTTGGCTGCTGCAGGATAAATGGGCTGCACTTTCGTTGTCAGGTTTGCTTCGGCCACGGTGCCGCCTATGCGCACTGGTTTTGCTTCCTTTGCACTTGCTGCGCCTGCCGCAGTGACTGTTCCTTCCGCCGCCACACTGACTGTCTCCGCAAGCTTTCCGAGTTCTAACGTGAGTCCGCGATCCACCTTGCTATCGGCAGTAACGTTAAATTCCCTGAACAATGTCGCAAATCCAGGCGCTTGAATCCGCAGAATATATTCACCGGCAGGCAGCGCCTCGAAAACAAAGTGGCCGTCCGGGGAAGTGGTGGCTTCGACCTTGAGACTTTCTATCCGGTTCAAAGAGAAGCGCCCTGGCATTTGGCACCGGGGCACCGCTGGGATCGTAAATCGATCCGCTAATCGTAGCGGCGGAGAGTCCCGCGGAGGCTAGCAGTCCGGCGAGCAGTGTGTGTTTCATGGGGTGACCTCGTTTCAATAGAAAATGTGGTTGGGATACGGTTGACACCGTAATTGCGGATGCCGCCAGCGTCAGTGTGGCAACCGAGAGCAAGCAGACTACAGAGAAAATCGGTCGTTCGAACTTCGCAGCCGGATGTCCTAGGATCGAATTCAAGCGAACGGGCAGACCGTCGTGGCGCGCCATCGCAATTCCCGTCGACCAAACATTCTGGTTGCGGTTAAATGCCTGCGCGATGGAAATCAGTTCAGAAGCGTAAAAGGATGGACGAACGCCGCACGAGACGACCAATTCGTCGCAGGCCTTTTCACTCTCCCGCCGCAAGAAGCTACTGGAACTCCAGCAAAGTGGTTGAAACCACCAGACCGACGAAATCAATCTTGCCAAGGTCTGCCATAGTAAATCGCGGCGTTTCACATGCGCCAGTTCGTGCAGCAATACGATTCGCAAGCGGAAATCATGCCAGCGAGCACTTTCGGCTGGAAGCACAATCGCGGGACGGAAAATTCCCACCGCCATTGGCATGACCGGTTCCGGGTGAATGCTCAGATTCGGCCGCTTCAAGATGCCCAGTTGCGCACAAAGTTCGTCGAGCATTTCCAGCCATGCGTCGTTTTCGCAAGCTTTCGCTCTCCGAATCAAAACGCGCAGGCGAAAATGCGCGATGAATAATGGCGCGAGGGCGGCGAACGCGATCACAGCCCAAATGGCCACAGGGTTGATCGTCCATTTCAGACTCGCCGGCGATGCGTTCCTGCCGACTATGTGTTGCTGCACCGTGACCGATGCTTGTTGCGTCACCTGAGTGCCCACTCGTACCACCAGTTTGGGCAGCCATCCAGCCAGCAAGGGCCAAAACAACAACAAGAGAAAGCTGCTCAAAACGATTAAGTGGCGTTGCGCAGGCCGCAGACGCGGTGCGAATCGGGCTGCCGCTAAGCCGGCGCCGACGATCAAAGCCGAGCGCAAAATCAAATTGGCGGCCAGCGCAATCATAGCTATCGCTCTTCCTCGCGAGCCTTTTCGATGAGCTGAGCCAGCCGGTCGAATTCGTCATTTGACAGTTTCGACGCCGAGACATCAAGCAAGGTAGCTACTGCCTGTTCAGGCGAACCTTCGAAAAAAGTGTCCAACAAGTGCCGGATGGCGGACCGGCGCGCCTTTTCCCGCGGAACGACCGGCAAAAAGACGTAGCGAAGATCTTTCTCTTCGTGCCGTATGTGATTCTTCTCCCCCAGAACCCGCAACATTGCGCGAACAGCCGAATAGCCGGGCGGATCAGGCAGGTTCGCGAGAATCTCGGCCGCGCTGGCGCGCCCCAAACGATACAACACATCCATAATTTGGCGTTCGCGGCGGCTGAGATGCTGTTGCTTTAGCACTATGCTAGAAAAATAGCACTGACCGGAAGAGCTGTCAAGCACGCAATTTCGCGAGTGGTCGAGGAATTATGTAAGCACTCTCATTCCCAATTGGATTGGATCACAGAGGCGGACGGCGCGAATCGATACTTAAAACCTAGACAGTTGGGGAACTCGATCAGCGACATTCAGGAGCAGAGCTTCACGATATTGGAGCGCACGATGCTTACTCCATATCTCGCCTGCCAGGAGGGTCGCCGCACAGAGAGCAACGGCGAGCCCAGTTCCAACGTACTTGTTGTTCCTGACAAGCAATCCAATCGTAGCCAGTAGAGTCCCTGCTAGGGCCACCGCGCCGTCGAGCCTGTAACTGCGCTGAAAGCCTCGCATCATCTTATCCAGGTGGACTTCTTCGGAGGCGAGGAACTCTGCCGGATTTTTTGCGAGCGTCGCTTCAATCCGGGCCGATTGCGGGCCGACATAAAAAAAGTACCCTACGTTTGCGGGAAGCATGAAGGCGCCCGCAAGCACAAATACCGTGATAGCGAAGCAACGCGTGACAGGCGTCGCCCGGGAGAAAAGCTGCCCAGGCGACCAGCAAATAGGCCACCGACACAAGCGCCCCGGCGATAGCCACTGTTCTTTGGCCAGCATAATACTTGTGCATCGCGTCCATGGAAGTCATACAAGTGCGGCCCCCTTGTTAGTGAACGCCGGTTAATTCTTCAGATAGGTCCCACAACCGCCTGCGCAGGTCTGCATCCAGTGCTGGTTTGGGAATTTCCACATAAGCGGTAGGGCCGCTCTTTTGAATGAAATTTGATGGCTTCACGTAGGAATAGTGATTGGGCGCGGGAAACACAGCTCCGAAGACCACGGGATCAGCCACCCGATCAAGCGGGTAGCCGATGAAATTGATTAGCTTTTCTCCCAGCCAGCGTGCCGGGCGCGAGGCGTGGCGCTGCAAAGCAGTATTGGCGGTACCCGGATCGACCGCCACGGCTGTGGGACCGCGACCGACGCATCGTTTATTCAATTCCACGGCAAAAAGGATATTTGCGAGTTTTGACTTTGCATAGGCGCGCATAGGGGAACAAGACTTAGTGGATTGCAAATCGGAAATGTCCAGCTTGGTCCAACGAGCGACAAGCGCAGTGACCCTGAACCACGCGGGCATTCTTCAGCAAGGGCAGCAAGCGTCCAGTGAACGCAAAATGACCTAGATGGTTGGTCCCATATGCATCTCGAAACCATCGATCGTTATCCTGCGCTCAGGTACGGCCATCACACCAGCGACATTCAGCAACAAGTCGATCGCTTTCCCCTTTTCTAGTACGCGTTCGGCAAAGGCTGAGGTCGACTGAAGACTGGCAAGGTCCGCCAGCTCGAACGAGAATAAGCCCGTTGGCACAATACGCCGCAGCTCCGCCAAAGCGTTCCGGCCTTTGGTGGCGTCGCGTCCAACGATCGTCACGTCCGCGCCTTTTTCTCCCATGGCTCGCGCTGCCTGAAACCCGATTCCCGAGAGGCCGCCGGTCACAAAAACTCTCCGTCCATCTTGTCTCTCAATATCCTTGACTGTCCAAAATTCCATGTGCCCTCGGGCCTTGCAGTGCGCCATTCTTCGAGAGCGCCTGTTTGCAATCTGGAGGTTAGCGCACTTGATACAATATTGCAATAAGTGCAAATATATTAGAAAAGATGACGAAACTTGTGAAACCGGCTGTGTCGACTGAGGGGATGCGCGCACGCAAGCGCCGGCAAACACGAGAAAGAATTGTGAACGCCGCGCTACAACTGTTTTCAGAACGCGGCTTCGATTCAGTAACGGTTGATGAGATCGCGGCCAGTGCCGACGTGTCCAAGCGCAGCTTCTTCGATTACTTTCCGACAAAAGAAGATGTTGTCTTCGCGTGGCAGGATGAGTTCGGCAAAGCCCTCACCGTGGCAATCGCAGCACGGCCAAAATCAGAATCAATTACGCGCACGGTTGAAGAGGCAATGACAGCCTCGATCGGAGCCGCAGCCAGTCCCGCATCGCTCGCGGTGGACCGGCTCATCAGGAGCACACCGGCACTTCGAGAGCGCGATTATGTCAAATACCAGCGGCTGGAGCAAGCACTCGCGGGGGCGCTGGTGGACCGAGAGCGAGGTGAACGTGGAAAGTTCCGAGCGCACTTGCTGGCAGCTATCGTGATTGCAGGGCTTAGACTCGGCAATGAGCAATGGTACGCAGAAGGCAAAACAGATTCATCAAACACTAAACAATTCACCCAAAAGATGTTTCGTCTGGTTTGGGCTGAACTGTACGAACTGGGGAAAGCGGGCACGGAGCAGCCTGGAACTAGCAAGTAATCGATTTCTAAACAGGGAAACAAAGTGGGACGCGGCAAGCCGAACGCGACGGACCACCCGGAAACAATGCACCGTGCCAGCAATCTCTTATTTCGAAAGCCGCAGAATCTGTGACGCTACCTGCTGGAAAGCCTGCGACAACTGCGACGTATCGGATGCCAGGAAGAATTCGCCCTGTGCTTTAGTGGAGTTGAAATTCGAAGCGCGCGAATCGTTGGCAAGGCGCTCCATGAAATCTTGATCCATCGCCATGGTCTCGTTACCGGCTAAACCGATCGTATAGGTCACGATGCCGTATGCAGCATCATTTCTAATAGTCTGCGCCATGGAGTCGGCCGCATTGAACGACGCCCAGCGAACAGTACGCGGCATATCCGGACGGATCAAACCTGCATAGGTATAGCCGCTCGGAAAAACATCGAGATTCGGCACCATGTTGCGATCCAGCGTGGAGTTGCCGTAGTAGTCGGCGGAAGGAATAGCGGCCACGTCTTTCCGGCCGTAAATGGAATAGCTCCAATTCGAATTCGGGAAGGCACAGCCGGCGGCGCTAATTGTCGTAGGGTTGGATCCGTTTGAGATAAGTACGCCTGAAGAATTCAGCACGGCCACGGTATAACCGGTCGCGTTCAAATCGGTAACGCTGCTGGCGGTCTCTGTCGATCCATCGGAGATCACACCGAGTAATTGGTCGGTATTCGAACAGCCGCTCGCGGGCGTGCTTGTGAGGCTGGATGTGTTGTTTGCATCGTAACGAGTATCTTGTTGCGTCTTGATTGCAAAATTTGCCACTAAACCATTTGGCTGCCCATCCGTGAAAAGCAGAATAACGTTCAGTGCGCCGGGCTGGTTAATCGCGGTCTTGATTTGGTTATAGCCTAGATACAGACCTTGCGCCGTGCTGGTATCTCCCCCGCAAACCAGCGTCCCCAATACTGAAGTCAGGCTCGGATTTCCTGACTTGAAATAGACAGTCGGAGCGTAATCGATATGCGCTCCTGTCTGGAATGTCACTAAACCCAGCTGATCCCTCCCATCGACGAACTGATTCACGAAGTTCTGGGCGCTGGCAACCAACACTCCGCAAGATCCACTCGAATTATTCATGGAGTTCGATCGATCCAGGACCAACATTACGTTGGCATCCCGCCGCGTTGCCTGGCCCGTTCCCGCCACCACTTGGTTTGCGAAGCCGAACATCGGCATAAAAGATAGCGGAATGGTCACCGAAGCATTCACAGTCACCTTCCGTTGGTGAGCCACTGACTCATCAATCGAAATTTGCGGACCACCGCCCACCACCGTCGCTCCCATCAAGCCCGAAGGAAAATTCGCCGCGAAGTACATGTTCCCAATCGTTATAGCGTTTGCGATCTGCTGCGCATCATTAGTGCCGACGTTGAGAGCTCGGCCCGTAGCGAGAGCCGTCGCGTCCACCGCAGCCGACACCTTGGTATTTACCCAATAGATCTGCGCAGCATCGATACAGATTCCAATAAGGGGAATAAGCAAGAACGCCGCAATGAAGGTAACCATCAAAAGAGTCGCACCCCGTTCGCTGGGGCTTCGCCGTGTCATACCTGACATATCGGCCAGAATTGTCCTTCACCTTAGCTGCGACGAGCGCGTTATCCTCAAGAGTTATGCTCTTCTCTTCCGGGGGTCAGAGGACAGAAAGGCGTGACGAGCTGATCGGCAGGCGCATCGCGCTACTGAGCATGACAACGAGCGCTGCCATTGCCGTCGCCAAGATCGTAGTCGGCACGCACGCCGGTTCCACCGCAGTGACTTCCGATGGCTTGGAATCGAGCGGGGATGTGCTCTCCTCCGGAATCGTCTACACCGGACTTTGGCTGGCGGCTAAGCCGCCTGATTCGGAGCATCCCTACGGTCATGGCCGTTACGAAACGCTGGCAGGTCTTGCCGTTGGCGCGTTCCTGTTGCTAGCCGGCGCTGCTATTTTTTGGCATGCATTCACGTCGTTTGGCGACCAGACATCTATACCTAGCTATGCCTTATACCCCCTACTGGCTTCCGTTGTGGTTAAAATAGCGCTCTCCGGCGCGAAGTTCCGGGTGGGCCGAAGAATCTCCTCAACCGCCCTCGAAGCCGACGCCTGGCATGACATGACCGACCTTCTTTCCACCCTGGTCGCGCTTCTGGCGGTTGGACTTTCCTTGTTCAATCCAACGCGCTTTGCCACTGCCGACCATATCGGCGGAATGATCATCGGGATCATCATCTTTGCCCTGTCGGTGCAGGTTGTTCACCGAACTGTCGACAATTTGCTCGACACCATGCCCGACGCCGAGAAGCTGGCCGATATCCGGCGCATCGCTCTCAGTGTCCCCGGCGCTCTCGGCATTGAGAAGTGTTTTGCGCGTTCGGGCGGCCTGCGGTATTACGTAGATCTACACCTGGAAGTGGATCCCGCTTTGAGCGTCCGCGATTCGCACGAAATCGCGACCAAAGTTCGGGGAGCCATCAAAGATACTCTGCCTTGGGTCGCCGACGTTCTGGTTCACGTAGAACCTGCCCCAGCCCTGATCTCTTCACCCACACCACATGGAAAATAAGGATGTTGCTCAGCTTCTCAGCGAGACCGCCGATCTGATGGAAATTGCCGGCGAGGATGGGTTCCGCATCCGCAGTTACCGCAACGCTGCATCTGTCATCTTGAGCCATCCTGAGCGGGTGCAGGATATCATCACGAATCCGGAACGCAAAGTGACCGATATTCCGGGCATTGGCAAAGGCCTCGCCGCGGTTTTAACCGAAATTGCACAGCGTGGTTCTTTCGAGCGGCGCGACGAAATGCTGGCAAAATATCCGGCATCTGCTTTGGAGCTTCTCAAGATTCAAGGCCTCGGCCCCAAGAGTATCGCGCTTCTTTATCAACACCACGGTGTCAAGAATGTGGACGATTTAGAGCGCATTTGCCGCGAGCAAAAGCTCCGCGAACTGCCGCGCATGGGTGCCAAGCTCGAAGAAAAAGTTTTGCGCTCGATCGAATCCTATCGAAAAAGCGCTGGGCGTTTCCTGCTGAGTTTTGGCGCTCAAACCGCCGAAAGTCTCAGCGCCGAATTCAATACTCTTCCTGGGATCGAATGCGTGGAGCCGGCAGGCAGTTTGCGGCGCGGGCGCGAAACCATCGGCGATTTGGATCTGCTTGTGACTGGTCCCAACGCGGTGGGAGTGTTGGACTTTATTGTCAAACACCCGAAGACGCAAGAGATTTTGGGACAAGGCGAAAACAAGGCGAGCGTTACCTTCAGTATAGAACGTCTTCAGATTGACGTTCGCGCTTTGCCGCACGAAAGTTTTGGCGCCGCCCTGCAGTATTTCACCGGCAGTAAAGAACATAATGTGGCCCTGCGCACGCAAGCCATCAAACAAGGCCTCACGTTGAATGAGTATGGTTTGTTCACCCTGGAAGGGAACAAACGAGTGGCTGGCGAGACTGAATCGGAAATTTATCAAAAGCTCGGCTACGCCTGGATTCCGCCGGAACTGCGCGAGAATTCCGGCGAACTGGACGCGGCCCAGCGCAACGAGCTTCCCACACTCATCGCCCTCGAAGACATTCGCGGTGACCTTCACATGCACACCAGCGAGACTGATGGCAAAGCCACCCTGCGCGAGATGGCGGAAGCGGCCGCCGCGCTCGGCTACGAATACATCGCGATTACCGATCATTCCAAGGCGCTTGCAATGGCCAATGGATTGGATGAGAAACGGGTGGTCGCTTTTGCCAAAGAAGTGAGCGAACTCAATCGAGCTGGTTTGCCGCTGCATGTTTTTTCGGGCCTCGAATGCGACATCCTGCGCGATGGTGCGATGGATATTGCCGAAGATGCTCTTGCCGAATTGGATCTAGTGATTGGCAGTGTACACAGCCACATGAATCTGGAAGCGGCTGAAATGACAGATCGGTTTTTGCGGGCGTTAGAATCGCCATCGCTCCGCATTTTGGGACACGTCACCGGCCGTCTGCTTTTGCAACGAGAATCTTATCCCTTCGATTTCGATCTCATCGCTTCGCGAGCGGCAGCGCGCAAGGTTTGGTTCGAGGTCAATGCTAGTCCCGAACGGCTTGATTTACCGGCGCCTCTGATCCGTGCCGCCAAAGCAAAAGGTTGCCGGTTTACGATCTCGACAGATTCTCACCGCACCGCCCATTTGAAGAACATGCGTTTTGGCGTTACCACGGCTCGGCGCGGGTGGCTGGAAAAGACAGACGTGATGAACTCAAAAAACCTGAACGATTTTCGCGCCGCGCTCGGGCGCTAAGTCTTCAGCGAACCCAATTTTTTCTTCGCTTCTTCCGCAAACTTAGAATCGGACCCAACCTTAATCGCCTTCTGATAAGCCGCTTTGGCTTCGGCCGCGTGATGCAACTTCTCTTCGGCTTCTCCGAGTTTAAGGAAAGCTTCGGCCGAATTCGGGTTGTAGCGGGTTGCATCCTTGTATCGTCCCAGCGCGCCTTCGAAAGCGCCTCTTCGCCAATACTGATTCCCGATATCGATGTTTCGCTTGGCTTCGAGCGGATTCAGAGGGTACTTTCGCTCCACGCCTTTTTCGGTCTCGTCTTCTTCCGGAAGACTTGACTCATCTGGAATTTGATCATTCAGCTGCTTCTGGGCCTGTGGTTCTTGCGTCTTGGGTGCCTGCGCTGCCAACGCGAATCGCCCCCACAAAAACACTAGAACGAGCAATCCAAATCTACGTGCCACAATTAAAATTATAGCTGCCAAATGGAACTCCGCGAGAAAGTAGCGCAGCTTCCCACCGAGCCGGGCGTTTACCTTTACAAAGATGGCAAGGGGAAGATTTTGTACGTCGGCAAGGCGAAGAGTCTTCGCAGCCGCGTGCGCAGCTATTTCAACGAAGATCGCTTAGCCGAAGCCAAGACTGGCAGTCTCATCGCGGAAGCACGCGACATCGATTTTATTCAAGTCGATAACAACAAAGAGGCGCTGGCGCTTGAAAACAACCTCATCAAGCAGTACAAGCCGCGCTTCAATATTCTTTTGCGCGACGACAAAACCTATCCTTACGTCAAACTCACCAACGAGCGCTATCCGCGAGTTTACGTCACGCGCCGCATTCTGAAAGACGGCGCTCATTACTACGGCCCTTACTTCCCGGGCAATCTCGCGCATCGCCTGGTTCATTTCATTCACCGCCACTTCAAAGTCCCTTCCTGCAAAATCGATTTTTCACGCCGCCATACCCATCCGTGCCTCCAATTCCACATCCACCGGTGCCTCGGCCCTTGCGTCACCGGATTGACAACGGATGACGCCTACGCCGCGGCCGTTCGTGACGTGAAGCTGTTTCTGGAGGGCCGTCATCGAGACTTGGCCGACGAATTGGACCAGCGCATGCATGATGCTTCCGACGCGACGCGTTTCGAAGAAGCAGCCAATTTGCGCAATCTTTCCACCACCGTCCGCGAAATGGAACAGAAACAGAAGATGGATGCCGTTGAAGGTGACGACGTCGATATCTTCGGCTTCTATGTCGAACCGCCGCTGGTGGCCGTCAATTTGTTCCATTTGCGCAATGGCAAAATCGTCGACCGGCGTGAATTTTTCTGGGAAGATCAAGATGAATTCGACCCTTCGGTCTTCTTTGAAGCCCTTCTGAAACAGGTTTATCTGAACAGCGTTCACATCCCGCGTATGATTCATGTGCCGGTCGATTTCGAGGGCCGTTCTGAACTGGAAGAATTCCTAACCGAGGCGCGCGGCCATAAAGTCGAAATCCACACGCCGCAACGAGGCACGAAAAAAGCCCTCCTCGGCTTGGTGGAGACAAACTCCAAACACAGCTTCGAGCAGCGTTTCCGCGTTCTGAAACCCTCTTCCAAAGCGATCCAGAAGGCCGTGCAAGAGGCTCTCAATTTGCCCTCCGCGCCGCGCCGCATCGAATGTTTTGACATCTCCCACATTCAGGGCACCGACAAAGTCGCCAGCATGGTGGTTTGGGAAGACGGCAAAATGAAGAAAGCCGATTACCGCAAATTCATCATTCGAACGGTGGTGGGCAATGACGATTTCGCTTCCATGCGCGAAGTCATCACGCGGCGCTATCAGCGTCTGCAGGAAGAAAAGCAACCTTTCCCCGGGCTGGTTATTGTGGATGGCGGTCTGGGCCAACTTCACGCCGCGGCGGAAGCGCTTGAGGAATTGGGAATCACCGATCAGCCCTTGGCCTCCATCGCCAAGCGTGAGGAATGGATCTACGTCTATGGGCAGGAAGAGGAACCAATCATACTGGACAAATTCTCGCCCATCCTGCATCTGATTCAGACCATCCGCGACGAAGCCCATCGCTTTGCAGTCACGTTCCATCGCACCCGGCGCAACGCCCAGCGCCTCACGTCGGAATTGCACGACGCACCCGGCATCGGCGCTAAGACAGTGGAAAAACTACTTCGGTCCTTCGGCAGCTTGGAGCGTGTGCGTCAGGCATCGGCGGAGGATCTCGCGGGCGTCATCGGCGCCGCTGCCGCCAATCGTCTCAGCAGTTACCTCTCGGGGCCTGCACCTGCGCTTCAATTGGTTCAGATCAAGACGCCTGCGGTTGATTTAAGCACCGTGGAAGAGGCGAATACCGAGCACCGGGGGTAACCCCGCCGCCTCGATTTCGGCCACCGTCTTTTCGATCGGATATTCCGTCCGCCGCAACACTACCGTCTTCTTCTCAGAATCGAAAATCGCGTAAGCGGCACGAGGGTCGCCATCGCGAGGTTGGCCCACCGACCCCGGATTGACCAAATATAAAAAATCTGGCGACAATTCAATGGTTGTCTCTGCTTCGTCCAGTCCAACGCGCGGCAGAATACCCACTCTGTTTCGCTTGGCGAAAAATCCACCCTGCAAATGAGTGTGGCCAAAGAATGCCAAAGGCAACTCCATCTCTAGAAAATGCGGCAGCGCATCTCCCACGGAAACCACATACTCGTCTTCGTCCCCCATCGATCCGTGGCAAATGTGAAAAAATTCGGTTTTCGCCGGTCCCTGCGCAAGTTCGTGCAGATAGTCGCGCTGAGCCGTTTCCATGTGCACCATCGTCCAGCGCGCCGCCGCTTGGGCCACTTCGTTGAACCACTCCAGATTGTCAATTCCCGCAACCACTTTGTCATGGTTACCTCGAATCACGGTAGCGCAGCTTTCCCTTACCCAACTTGTCACTCTGTCGGGTTGCGGGTTGTAGCCCACTAAGTCGCCGCAGCACACAATCTTCTGATAGCGGCCGTCTGCATCTTTCAGAACCGCTTCCAAGGCGTGCCAATTGGCGTGAATATCGCTGAGTATCAGGAATTGCACAGAGTTATTAGAGTGACTTCCGGAGGCGCTCCCAAACGCACAGGTACGCCAATCGTACCAAGTCCGGAGTTGACATACAAAGAGGCTGAATTAATGTGGTAAGTGCCTTTCGTGAATGGGGTCACCAAGTCCGCCACATTGAAATTGTTGCCCAAAAACTCAAGATTGATCTGGCCGCCATGCGTGTGTCCGGAAATTGTCAGCTGGTAGCCCTGCTTTTCCGCAACCGGAAACACGTCCGGGTTATGCGAAAGCAGGATATTAAATTCATCCGGCGCCACTAAGCCTGCCGCCTTCGTGAGGTAGGGTTGATCGCGCTTTTGATGATCTACACCCACAAGGTTTAGATTTGCATTCCCGAAGCGCAGCATTTCACGCTCTTGCCGCAAGAACTGCAAGCCCACCAGCTTAGCCTTCTGCGTGGCGTAGGCCTCTACCCGTGCGTGCATTTCATGATTCCCCAAACAACCCCAAAGCCCGCTGATCGCGCGCAAACGCTTCAACTCAAGAATGCAATCGTCCAATGGGTCATACCGGTCCGTGATCAGATCGCCCGTTACCAGCATCAGGTCCGCGCGCAATCCGTTGGCCGCATCCACAGCCCGCGCCAAATCCTGCCGGGTAAAGAAACTGCTCATGTGAATGTCGCTGATCTGCACCAGCCGCAACCCTTGCAAATCCTTCGGCAAGCCAGGAAACTTCAGGTTTACTTCATTGACCACCAGATCCTTGCGAACAATGATCCCCACGCCCAGGGCAACTGCCGGTGCAGCCGCCAGCGCGCCGATCGCCGTTTGCAACATCGCCCTCCGCCGTGGATCAAAGCTTTGCGGCTCCGACCGGCGACCAAGCCATACCCCGATCGCCACAGGAACAATAGCCCAGTTCCAAAGCATCATGATGCTTCCGGCAAGATCACCCCTCGACCGCATCCAATGCGAAAAGGCTTCTTGATTCGCCAGGAAAATCAGCCCTTGCATGAGCAACAGGCCGGCCAGCACCCGTCGGGGTATACCCCAAACTCTGACAAGATAGACTTGCGCCACTACGCCGAGAATCAGGAAGAAAAGCCCAGGCAATTCGCGCAGAAAAACGTTTTCAATGCCCAAATTTGATTGTAGCGAGCGCCCTCTTCGCTACAATCTGGTCAATGTCGCTAGTCGTTATTGGATCTGTCGCGTACGATGCCATCGAAACGCCTCATGGGAAACGCGCGCGCACGCTCGGCGGGTCATGTACCTACATTGCTTTAAGCGCGAGTTATTTCACCCGCGCCTCCATCGTCGCCGTCGTCGGCGATGATTTTGCTGCGGAAGATCGTTATACATTGAGCACGAGAGGCGTGGACCTCGCTGGCCTTGAAACTGTTCCCGGAAAGACGTTTTTCTGGTCCGGGGTTTATTCCGCCGATATGAACGACCGCAAGACACTGGCCACCGATCTCAACGTCTTCGCCGATTTCAACCCCAAAATACCGCCCGCCTACGCGCAGCTTCCCTACCTGTTTCTGGGCAACATTCAGCCCGACCTGCAGCGCCGTGTGCAGCAAAGCATGCAAGGCCTTCATTTTGCGGGTGGCGACACCATGAATTATTGGATCAGCAGCGCCAAAGAGCAGTTGCTGGAAACCATCAAGCACTGGGACTTTCTGTTGATTAACGATTCCGAAGCCCGTATGCTGTCCGACGAGCAAAATCTGCTCAAGGCAGCGCAAAAAATTCTGGCCATGGGACCGAACACACTCGTCATCAAACGCGGCGAATACGGGGCCATGCTGTTCCGCAAAGACACCCTATTCATGGTGCCCGGCTATTTGCTCGAAGATGTTTTCGATCCAACGGGCGCGGGCGATTGTTTTGCGGGCGGCTTCGTCGGCTATCTCGCCGAGCGCGGCTTCGATTTGCGGAACGGCCATTTCGATGTAACAGAACTTCATCGCGCGGTAATTTACGGCTCGGTCATGGGCAGCTTCTGCTGCGAAGAATTCGGCGTGGAGCGTTTTCGCACTCTTACCCGTAAGGAAATCGACCAAAGATTTGAAGAATTCCGGCGCTTCACAGCTTTCTAGGCCACCCGTTTCTCGTAACGAAATCGTTGCCGCAATTCTTGCGCTCACTCTGTTGATCGGCGGCTTCGCTTGGTGGATCTTCCACCGCGGCTATATCCTGTATTGGGGCGACGCGCAAGCGCACCTCAACATCAGTCGCAGCCTGCTCGATTCGCGCCAGCCTGGTCTGGAGCAAATCGGCACCGTGTGGCTCCCTGCCCTTCATCTGCTCATTCTTCCTTTCGCTCAAAACAATTGGCTCTGGAGCACCGGCCTGGCCGGAACCTTCCCCGTCGCCGCTTGTTTCGTGGTAGCGGGCACCTGCTTCTTCGCGGCCGCTCGCCGCATCTATCAGCGTCGTTCCAGCGCCTGGGTTGTGCTGGCTTGCTTCGCGCTCAACCCCAACATGCTCTACCTTTCCTCAATTCCGATGACAGAAACAGTATTCATTGCGGGATTGGCGGTGGCGCTTTGGGCACTCCTCACATTTCGCCAAACACAAAGCCGCTCAGCGCTAATCACAGGCCTCTGCGCCTCTTGGTGCATGAGCTTCACTCGCTACGATGGCTGGTTCCTCATTCCCTTTCTGTGCTTCGCCTTCTCCCGAGCCGCCACCCGATCCCGATGGCAACTCTTCCTCGGCTTCGGTTGTGCCGCCAGCCTCCCTACACTCTTGTGGATGGCCAACAGCTGGTGGCAAACCGGCAATGCTCTGGATTTCTTTAACGGCCCTTATTCTGCCGTTGCTATCCAAAACCATCAACCTTATCCAGGCCTTCACAACTGGGCACAAGCGTTGCAGTATTATTTCGCTGCCGGCCGACTTTGCACCGCTTGGCCACTCATCCTGCTGGGATTCGCGGCCGCCATCATTGCTCTCCGGCATAAACAAACGCGTTCGGTTTTTCTCTTGCTCCTAACACCTGCGTTCTATGTGTGGAGCATGCATTCCTCGGGCGCCAATCCAATCCACGTTCCCGACCTCTGGCCCTTCACCTGGTACAACACTCGCTATGGCATCGCCGTCTTCGTGTTCTGCGCATTCGCCGTGGGCGCGCTTGCCGATGTTTTACCAACCACTCGCCCAAGTTTGGCTTTCATCATTCCGTTGGTCGCCATTCTCCCTTGGATCGCTCATCCATCCCCTCAGAACTGGATCTGCTGGAAAGAATCGGAACAGAATTCCATTTCACGCCGCGCTTGGACTGCCACAGCCGCAACCTTCCTACGAACAAACTATAAGACAGGCGATGGCATTCTTGCAGGCTTCGGCGATCTTACCGGCATCTTCTGCCGAATGGCTCTTCCGCTCCGCGAAATAACGCACGAGGGCATCCATCCCGATTGGCTGATCGAAACCACCGTCACCTCCGCCGTACACCCAAATAAATGGGTGATTGCACAGCATGGAGACCATGTTTCCCGCGCACTCCAAGCGTCCCAGCCGCATGCCTATGAATTAATTCTGGTCGTCAAAACCCCAAAAGACGCCCCTGAACTGGAGATCTATCACCGCATTCATGATTGAAATTCCCTTTACTAAACTGCACGGCGCGGAAAACGATTTCATCCTGACTTGGGCCGAGCAGGCACCGCAAGAAAACTGGCCCGAAATTGCTCGCCGCATTTGTGCGCGCACCACTGGAGTGGGCGCCGATGGCTGGATGCTCGTCTGGCGCGCGGCCGGTGGTCTTCGCACCAAGCTCTTTAATTCCGACGGCAGTGAGCCCGAAATTTCGGGGAACGGCACGCGCTGTGCAGCCGCCTTTGCTTTGATCGAAGGCGTTTCGACTTCTCCCACGATTACTGTCACCACCGACGCCGGCCCTAAGGAACTCCGCCTCATCTCACGAGACGGCGACCGCTTCCTTTTTGAAATGGATATGGGAACGCCGAGTCTCGAAGACCTCCACGCCACCCTTCATTTGGCGGGCCGCGACTGGGACGCCACCACCCTAAACGTCGGCAACCCTCAGTGCGCAATCTTCATCGATCGCCTGCCCGATGACTGGCGTCTTCCAGCCGCCGAAGCTGAAGCTCATCCGCGCTTTCCGAAACGCTCTAACGTCTCCTTCGTCCGGGTGATTGACGAACACAATATCGAAGCGGTATTTTATGAGCGCGGAGCCGGTGAAACGCGCAGCTCGGGCACTGGCTCCACTGGAGCCGGGGCTGCCGCCATCTTAAGAGGATCGGCAAAAACTCCTGTCCAGATCCACACCCCTGCCGGCAATTTAAACCTTCGTTGGGACGAAAGTGTCTATTTAACCGGCCCCGCTCAATTCATTGCCGCAGGCAAATACCACTTAGAACCGATTTGATCGGTATCCTTAGGGCACCCGGAACCGCCTAGGAAAAATCTCTAAATTTTCGCCTCTATTTATCGATATGCCAATTGAAAGGAGACGAGAGAGATGACGAGCACAGTATCCTTCGCGGAAGCAAATGCCCCCATTATTAATGCCGCTCAGGCTAATATGGCAACGCAGAACGTTCCGTCTTCTTCTACTCGAGCAAGTACTCAAACAGAAGATACGGTTCAACTTAGTTCCGAGGCGCAGCAGTATCTCACCTCGACTAAGCCGGCTGCACCCAAGCCACAGCCCAGTTTTACGCAAGTCATCAAAGAAGCGGCCGATGGCGATATCGCCGCCATTGCCCAGCTAGCGCTCATTGCTTAAGCTGGTCGAATTTTATTCGCCCGCAGTATCATTCCCGCTATCCAGTCCCATCTGCGATAAGCGGTATCGCAGCGCATTCCGCGTCAAGCCAAGTATGCGCGCGGCCTGACTTTTATTGCCGTTTGCGCGCCGCATTGCTTCCTTAATCATCATTTGCTCCCAATGCTCCAGCGTCTCCCCTTCCGGCAGCAGTGGCTGACTGAGCGAAGCCGGCGTCGGCGAACTCCCGCCCCTTGGCGCCTCAATCCGCATGTCCGCTGCTTGCAGAATCTCCCCCGCCGCCAGCACCAAACTCCGTTCAATTGTGTTTTCCAATTCGCGCACGTTTCCCGGCCATGAATGCTCAAGCAACCGGTCCATCGCTGCCGGGCTGATCTCTCTGGCCCGCGCGTCTAATTCTTTGCTTAGTTTTTGGACAAAGTGCAGCGCTAGAAACGGAATATCCTCCCGTCTTTGACGCAATGGAGGAACGTTGATTGGAACCACGTTCAATCGGTAATAAAGATCTTCGCGAAAACGCCCTTCTTCCAACGCCGCTCGCAAGTCCACATTGGTCGCCGCAATCACGCGCACATCCACATTGCGCGTCAGATTCGAGCCCAAACGCTCAAACTGCCGTTCCTGCAAAATTCGCAACAGTTTGACTTGAATATTTCCGGGCACATCCCCAATCTCATCCAGAAACGCCGTGCCTTGGTCGGCTTGTTCAAATTTGCCCGGCTTACTAACCGTCGCGCCGGTGAACGCGCCCTTCTCATAACCGAACAATTCGCTTTCCATCAGATTCTCAGGCAGCGCCGTGCAGTTGATCTTGACGAACGGATGCCGGCTGCGCGGTGAGTGGTGGTGAATGGCTCGGGCAATCATGTCTTTGCCCACGCCGCTCTCTCCGGCTATCAGCACCGTGGCGCGCGTGGGTGCAACTCTTTCCACCGTCTGAAAAATATCCCGCATCGACGCACTGCGTCCGATGATGTTGTCAAATTGATACCGGTCGTCTAGTTCATCGCGCATCCGCCGGTTCTCGTTGCGTAGAGCTTCCACAGCCATCGCTTTTTCAACTACAGTTGCCAGATGGTCTAACGAGAAAGGCTTCTGAAGGAAATCAGCCGCGCCCAGTTTCATTGCTTCCACCGCGGTCTCCACGGACCCGTGCGCTGTCATCACAATCACAGCCGCGCCCACGTCCCGCGCTTTCAATTGTTTGATGAACTGAATCCCGTCCATGCCAGGCAACCGCAAATCGGTGATCGTCAAGTCCTTACCCGCCGCTTGAGGCAAAGCGTGTTCCGCCGTGGAAACGCCTTCCACTTCATACCCCAAACTCTCCAAATGCAGCTCGACTACGCGACGCAGCTTCTCTTCGTCTTCCACCACCAAAATTCGTCCGCTTGGCATGTTTCCTTCAACTTTAGTACTTTAGTGAATATGAGCACAGCACGTAAAAGCAAGATGGGCTTGCCGACGACTGTTGTTGAGCCAGATATCGATAAACACGTTTCTGACGACAATGCTCGCCAACCGGAGGATCCGCGAATTCGCTGCCCGAAGTGCAATTGGTCTCCTCGCCCGGAGAGCCGCTGGCAGTGCGTTTGCAAACATCAATGGAACACTTTTGATACCGGCGGCATTTGCCCCAGTTGCATGTTTCAATGGACAACCACGCAATGCCTGGAGTGTCGCCAATTCTCGGCTCATTCGGCTTGGTATACACATCCTGCCGAATAAAGTTCGCTATCAAGTTAAGGGCAGCACAATCTCAAATTGAGTACCCTCGTTTTCATCGCTCGAAACGGCGATGCGGCCGTGGTGTTCATCCACGATTTTTGCCACGATCGGTAAACCTAGCCCCACTCCTTGCGGCTTCGTGGTGAAGAACGGATTAAAGATGCTCTCCAAATTTTGCGGCAGGATTCCACAGCCGTGATCGGTCACCCGAATCTTCGCCTCCTTCTCATCGCGTTCAATCTTCACCTTCACTTCCTTACCCGCCGGGCTCGCCTGGATTGCGTTCTGCACTAGATTTCCAAGCGCAACAGCCATCAAGTCTTTATCAAACAAAAATCGGCAGCCGTTTTCCGGTTTCTCAACCCCTACCCGCACATCACGCTGCTTTGCCAAATCCGCTTGCTGCTTCAGCACGTCTTCGGCCACGAGATTCAAGTCTGCTTCGTCCGGCTGAATCTGCAAGGGCCGGGCAAAATTCAAGAAGCTGGTAATCAACCCGTTCATGCGGCTCACCTCACTGACGATGTAACCCGCCATCTCGGAACGCACTTCCGGCTTCTCTTGCACACTCTCTTTGGTCAGCATCTCAGCCGATGCTCTAATTGTTCCCAGCGGATTCCGCAATTCATGGGCCAACCCCGCCGTCAACTGCCCCAGCGCCGCCAAGCGCTCGCTTCGCCGCAGCGAAACTTGTGCTTCGCGCAAATTCCTGTTCGATTCCGCGAGTTGCTCCGCTGTCTCTTCCGTTCGCCTTATTTGCCGGCGTTTGGCCAGCGCCTGATAGTAAACCACGAAAGCGAGAATCGCGAAAAAGCAAACGCGTATCGATACCTCACTCACCTCGCCCGGCATCAGCGGATACACATTGTAGTCGCGAAGAACTGGCAGCAAGAACGAAAAATAGGCGAGCGCAACCGTCAGTGTTGTCACAATCACGCCCGTGATCTCAAAAGTCGTCGCCGCCGAGACAATCGGGATCAAAAAGATCTGATTGTAAACACTTTCATATGCGTGCGAGAAACCAACCAACAGATAACAAAGCACCAGTTTGATCGTTAACGAAGCAATCTGGCCGCTTCGCGACTGAAAGACCTTGAGCCGCGGTTCGATAATCTGAAACGCCCCAATGATGGGAATCAGGATATCGACATCGTAGTTCCGCTCCGGCGCCACCGCCAGTAGAATCGCCACAAACAGCAACCAGGTATCGCTTATATTGAGCCAACTGCGCCACTTCCGCATAACCGTCCTCTTTTAGACCAACCTAGGCCCATATGCCAGAATAAAAGAAACCCCCAAGTAGTCATGAGCACCCCCAATAGCGATAGCCTTTTGCCCGTTGAAACGCCGGGCACAACCGAAGATTCGTCGTTTGCCGACATCCTCTCCACCTTTGAGCGCGAGCACTCCGGCCGCCCCGGCGAAACAGTCACCGGAACCATTGTTTCCATCGGTCCTGAGACCATCGTCCTCGACATCGGCCGCAAAACTGAAGGTTCATTGACGCTAGTCAAGTGGAACGAAACCCAGGTAAGCGAACCCAAAGTCGGCCTGACTCTCCCCGTAAGCGTTGGTCCAACCAACGAGGAGGGTTACTACGAACTTTCCACTCAAAAGGTCGAACGGCCGAGAGACTGGTCAGGGTTGCAGGCGGCCTTCGATGAGAAGAAGACCATCGCCGGCGTTGTCGCCGAACAGGTGAAGGGCGGTTTCCGCGTTGATATCGGCGTCCGCGCCTTCATGCCCGCCTCGCGTAGTGGCGTTCGCGAAGCCGATGACATGCCCAAGCTCGTCGGCCAGGAAATTCAATGCCGCATTACCAAGCTTGATACCGAAAAGGAAGACGTTGTGGTGGATCGCCGCGTCGTCCTCGAAGAAGAGCAATCCGCCCGCCGTCAACAGGCTTTCGCCGAGCTAAAAGAAGGTTCCGTTATCCGCGCCCGCGTCCGCTCCATCATGGACTTTGGCGCATTTCTCGAAATGGCTCCCGGCGTCGATGGCCTCCTGCACGTCGTGGACATGTCTTACGCCCGCGTGGCAAAACCATCCGACCTCGTCAAAGTCGGCGACGAACTCGAAGTTAAAATTCTCAAAATCGACCCGAACTCGCACAAAATTGGCCTCGGCCTTAAGCAACTGCAGGAAGACCCTTGGACCGTTGCCGCCCGCACATTCAAAGTGGGCGATCGTGTAACCGGCACTGTCTCCCGCCTAGCCGATTTCGGCGCCTTCATCGAACTCTTGCCCGGCGTCGATGGCTTGATCCACCTGTCCGAGCTCTCGTGGGATAAACGCGTCCGCAAGCCCGGCGACATCCTGAAAGTGGGCGAGCGCGTCGATACCGTCATTCTGCAAGTCAATCCGGCCGATCGCCGCATTGGTCTCGGCTACAAGCAGGTTCTCGGCGACCCCTGGGAGCAGGTTCAGCAAAAGTTCCCCATTGGTTCTACCTTCGAAGGGCCGGTCACCAATCTCACCCAATTCGGCGCATTCGTCGACATGGGCGACGGTATCGAAGGCATGATTCACATTTCGGATATCACCAACGAAAAGCGCCTCGATCATCCCAAAGACAAATTAGCTAAAGGACAGGCGGTAAAGGCGCAAGTGCTCGAAATCGATAAAGAGCGCCGCCGCGTTCGCCTCGGCATGAAGCAACTCGAACCGACCACCGTCGATCACTATATCGCCGAACACAAAGCCGGCGACAAGGTGAGCGGCCGCCTCACGGAAGTACAAGGCAATCGAGCCAAAGTCGAACTGGGCGAAGGCGTGATGGCCGTCTGCCAAATGAAACCCAAGGTTGAAACGCCGGCCGATACCAATATCGCCGCCCCCAAAACAACCGACGTCGGTTCTCTTAGCGCCATGCTTTCCGCTAAATGGAAAACGGGTCCGCCCTCGGAAACGTCCCAGGATGGCGTCAAGACCGGTCAGATTCTCAGCTTCAAGATCGCCAATCTTGATCCCGCTAAACGATTGATTGAATTAGAGTTAGCGTAGATTCCCAAACCTCCCGCGCATTGCGTGACAAAAGCCGGTCTCACACGTCTACTTTTATGGTGGATGGTGGAACTAAGAGTTGGTTTAGTTGAAAATATTGGCGTGCAGCAAGCCGCGACCTCAGAGCGATTAACCGAAGCGGATCTTGTGCGCGCCGCCCAACGTGGCGATGCGGGCGCGTTTGATGAACTGGTGCGCGCCCATGATCATCAAGTCCTGCGCATGGCTTACAACCTGCTCCGCTCTGAGGAGGACGCGCGCGACATATATCAGGAAACATTCCTCCGCGTACATCGCAACCTGTCGAAGTTTCGCTTCGATTGCAGCTTTTCCACGTGGCTTTACCGTATTGTCGCGAACCTCTGCCTTGATCAGTTGCGGAAGCGGAAAGTGCGCCAGGAAGAACCGACCACGTTTCAAGGCGAATCGGGCCCGATTGATCGCCTTCAGTTTGTCGCTGAAGAGCGCGCCGAGGTGAACCCCGAGCGACGCTTTCAAAGCGCCGAATTGAATTCGCGCATTCGCGAAGTGTTAGACGGCATGACACCTCGCGAACGCATCGTCTTTGAAATGCGCCATTATCAGGGCATGCGTTTGCGCGCTATTGGTCAAGCGCTCGGCGTTACCGAAGAAGCTGCCAAGAACTGCTTGTTCCGCGCCACCCAAAAAATGCGCGCCGCCTTGGGAGATTTCGCATGAGCTGCCAAAATGCCCAAGCTTCCTTCTCGCTCTACCTCTATGGTGAGTTGGATTTCGCGCAAGAAGAGGCCCTCGAAACTCACTTGGCCGAATGTGCCGCCTGTCAATTAAGTCTGGCGCGCGAAAAGCAGTGGCATACTCTGGCTAATTCTCAAGTTCAGGAGCCGCCTCTCGACCTCTTAGCCGAATGCCGTCAGCAACTGCGGCCCGTTCTGGCGCGTGAATCGTCGTCCGCTCCGCCGGCCCCCGTCCGCAATTGGTGGCGCTGGGCGAATCCATTCGATATTTCAACCAACCGCTGGTCTTGGCAGGTCGCCATGGCTTCGCTTTTTGTTTTTATCGGATTCGCTTCGGCACGCTTGCTCGAACATAACGCATCCCTGTCGTCTTCGGCCAATCAGATGGGGTTCTTGAATCCAGGCAACCTGATCATTCGAGATATCCAACCCGGCGCATCCGATTCGGTGCGCCTTGTTGTCGACCGTGAAAATGAGATTACCGGCCGCATCCAAGATCCCGGCATCCGCAGCCTTCTCTTAGCTGGTGCCCGCCAGCCCGAAGCCGCAGTCCGTTTCTACTCCGTGCAATTGCTAAGCCGCGAAGATGGGGCATCGGCGATCAAGGCCGATGCGCTACGCCAAGTGCTGCTCGATACTGTCCGCACCGATCCCAACCTTGCAGTTCGCCTTCAGGCCATGAATGGACTGCGCCGCTTCACGTCCGACCCTGCCGCTATCGAAACGTTAAAATTAGTTCTCGAGCATGATTCCAATCCAGGGCTTCGTTATCAAGCCATCAACATCCTCGTGCCTCCGAATGGAACGGTTGCTATTACTCCGGCGATCACTCAGACACTTGAAGAAGTCCTCTCGTCCTCTCCCGATGACGATGACTACGTCCATGCCCGCTGCTCACAAGTTCTCAAGCAAGCCAACGTTCCGGTCGCATATTGAACTGCCCACACCGTTATTCGCTTTGCACCGTCTAACATTCTGAGACAGTTGATAATGCGTAAGTTATTGGCGATTCCAGCACTCGCTTGTGGTTTACTTTGTTTTGCTCAGGGTTCGCCCGAGTGGAACGGGCCGCAGAACTTCTTCCAGCAAGGGGACGTTCCGACGGGCGGCCACATTGGCGTTCACCTCCACGACATTGATGCCGACCGCGCCGCCATGCTCAAGTTGCCTTCCGTCACCGGCGTAGAAGTAGTGGGGGTTGAGCCTCACGGCCCAGCCGACCAAGCCGGCATTAGAGCGCACGATGTCCTGCTCTCTTACAACCAAGAGCCGATCACCAGCGCAGCCCAACTTGGTCGCCTGGTCGGCGAAACGCCCGTCGGCCGCAAAATAAGAATCGAATACTCGCGCGACGGCAAGACCCTGACAACCGCTGTGACCACCACCCCATGGTCTGCTCAGACCATACCTTCGCCAAACGATTTCACCATGAGCCGAAGCGAGGGCTTCGTAATCGTCGGCTCCATCCCGACTCCGCATTTCACCTGGGTGAACTCGCAATTTGGCATCGAATGCGAAGCGCTCGATTCAGATAGCTCCCAGCTCGCGAATTATTTTGGCGTGAAGCAAGGCGTGCTCATTCGCGCAGTTGGTAAAGATTCTCCCGCCGCCAGAGCGGGTCTGCGCGCCGGCGACGTCCTGACCCAAATTGCCGATCGCTCCGTCTCCGATCCTAGACAATTGGCGTCTTCCATGAACCAGGAGTCAAGATCCGCTCGAACCATCTCGATCGTAGTCATGCGCGATCACAAACCCACCACTTTGAAACTCACCCTCCCTGCGGAATAGAGAGAAATCCTCTAGCCGAGCCGTGACTGTAAAGGAGCGGTCTATTGCGCCACCCGAGGACTCTTCAAAGGCCAGTCAACTCTTCTGCGACGGCCATCTCTTCTGCATGTAGGTTCGCAGCCGCAAAATCGCTTGCGACTTCAACTGCGAGATCCGCGATTCATGCAAATCCACAATCTTGGCAATTTCCCGTAGCGTCATCTCTTCGTAGTAATACAAACTCAGAACGGTCTTCTCTAACTGCGGCATCTTCTCAATCGCCTCTGCCAGCAATCGCTCAAGCGCCGCGCGCTCCACAATTTGCGAAGGCCACTGTTCGTCCGTATCCGCCAGGTAGCGCAATAAATCGCAGCCCTCTTCTGAGCCGGCGTTCTCTAAACTGCCCAACGTCAGCCCGCGAATATCGGTCAGCCAGTCTTGATATTCGTTGATCGCAAGTCCGAGGTGCGCTGCGATCTCTTCTTCAGTCGGTGTCCGGTGATGTTCCTGCTCCAGTGTCGCGATCGCCGCCTCAATCTGCTTCGCTCGCTTCCGCTGTTGTCTCGGCGCCCAGTCTAACCCGCGCAGGCTATCGAGAATCGCTCCTCGAATCTTGTATTCGGCATACGTTTTGAGCTTGACATCATGGCTGGCATCGTAGCGATCAATCGCCGCAATTAATCCTACTACCCCCGTAGAGATTAGGTCGTCCAGACTGACCGATACCGGTAACCGCTCATGAATGCGCCTCGCAATTAGCTTCACTTGCGGGAGGTGCTCTAGAATCAGTTGCTCACGCAACTCCGGGCTGACTTGCGTTATCCCGCTCTGACTTTCCGTCTCTTGCGCTGTCATTCCCTGCTCATTCCGTTCTTATCGGGTGCGTGCCGCTTACCCTCCGCTCTTTTACCCTACATTTCTCTCGTCACTTTCCTCCCCTTTCTTCAGCCCCCTCCGCAACTTCTCTTTTGCCTTATTACTGCGCTAAGATCGTGCTAGGTGAACATGCCCAGCACTGATCGCGAAGCTCGCATCGAAGAACTACGCCACTTGGTGCACTCAGGTGAGTACAGGGTTGACGCCGAACAGCTCGCCACGTGCCTAATCCGAGACTCGGAAGAAGCTACTCGAGAGCGGCAAGCAATTCTTTCCTCACCGGCCAGCTCCCAAAAACCCGCGTGCTCCCTACCTCAAACTTTCCCGCCGTCATCATCCCCGTCAGATCCGCAGGATTAGGCTCTTTGTTCTCGTGCGCTAGTTCCCCTCGCAACAGGCGCGTCTGAATCACCAGTTGTTTGCACGCTGTATCCGCGCTCGGCGCATCCGGGAAAGTTGCGTCCATTTCCACTAGGAATGCTTCGTCGCCGCGCTCCGGCTTCCCAACCGAAAGTAATACCGTATCTGCGCCCTGCATCGAAATTGCGAAGATTCGCAATGGCGAAGCCAATACCGTAGGATCCTTCAGCAGCGAATGCGACACTCGCACCCACACCGGCTGGCCTATGGGAGCCTCTTGCACACGCCTCCCCGGAGGCCTCAGCAAATCGGCTTGCCTGGAACTATGCCCGATCGCCAGCCCAACCACATCCGGCTGAATGCGAATGAAATTCACCCAGCGCTGTGGTTTGCTGCCCGGTCCGCGACAACCCTCCGGATCGCAGGTCCCGCCATGTGCCTCTGAAAATTTTTGAATTCTGCCCCAATCGAATCGCCCGCGAATCAAGAAGAACGTCTCGCTATCGTCATTCACCGCACCGGCGAGCGCATCCATATCGCGCGTATAATCGAACCCCGTAGCTGCCACAAAATCCGCATAGTCCCTGTCCGTCGCAGCCGGCGTAACGCCCGTCAGCAGATGCAACAATCCTGCCTGTCTCAGCTTCGCAAGGTCGACAAAAAAAGTCGTCACATCGCCGGGCGGCAGCAACTTCACCAAATCGCTGTCCCCGCTCACAAACCGGTGCTGATAGCGGTCGTACCCAAACCAAACGGCGGCTCCGGCTGCCGCTAAGGCAACCAGAACCGCCGTCATCTTCCAGATGGCGCGCACCCGCCGCGCCTACGCCGTCGTCAATTCGCTGACGCGCGCCTTCTTCCACAACGCAATATACGGTTTCAGATCTTCCATCATGGCCGCGAATTGCGGCAGCGTTAACGATTGCGCCCCATCGCTCACCGCCTTCTCCGGTTGCGGATGCACTTCGATAATCAGTGCGTCCGCGCCAATAGCCACGCCCGCTCGCGCTAGCGACGGCACCAGACTACGCTTTCCGGTCGCGTGGCTTGGGTCGAGCACCACCGGCAAATGCGACAGCTCATCCAGCACCGAGATCGCGGTAATATCGCACGTGTTCCGCGTTGCCGTTTCAAACGTCCGGATGCCGCGCTCGCACAAGATCACGTCGGGATTTCCATGCGCCACCACATACTCGGCCGACATCAGCAGCTCTTTGATCGTCGCGCTCAAACCGCGCTTCAGCATCACCGGCCGCTTCGCCGTCCCCAGCGTCTTGAGCAGCGAGAAATTCTGCATATTGCGCGCTCCGACCTGCAGGATATCGGCGTATTCCGCCACCATCTCCACATCCCGGTCGCTCATCACTTCCGTAATGATTCCGAGGCCTGTCTCCTTCTTGGCCTTCTGTAGCAGCTTCAGCCCTTCGAGCTCCATGCCCTGAAAATCATACGGCGATGTCCGCGGTTTGAAGGCCCCGCCGCGCAGAAACTGTGCGCCACTCTTTGCCACTGCATGCGCCGTCTCGAGAATCTGCTTCTCGCTCTCTACCGAGCAGGGCCCGGCCATCATAATGAACTCGTCGCCCCCAATCTCAACCCCATTCGCCTTGATTTGCGATTTGTTGCGCTTGAATTCGCGGCTGACGAATTTATAGGGAGCCGAAATGCGCACCGCCCGCTCCACTTGCGGCATCGCTTCCAGCGATTCCAAGCAAGCGGTGACGTCGCCCACCCCCACCGCGCCAATGACGCAGCGCTCCTCCCCCGCTATCGAATGCACTTTGTATCCGAATTCCTTGATCCGGTCGCAAACTGCGTCAATCTCCTGCTTCGTGGCATGAAGTTTCATTGAGATGATCATTTGACCCTCGCGAGTGTCCTTGAAAAATTAGTGCTCAAAAAATTAAAGGCCCACTCGTTTCCGAGTGGGCCCCTTTCTATAAAACCGTTTCCGCTGCTCTCTAGTTTTTGACGGAAGCCCCTCGGCACAATCTTGGCACGTACCAAAATCGAAACCAATAAAAGCTGTGACCAAAAGCAGTCATGAAGCCTTATTATGCCACAAGACGCGTAAAAGGGCACGCCTTTTTTGCGTGCCCTTTTTGCTCAGGTAGTCCGTACTGCGGTACTACTTCTCAGTAACCCGGAGCGAAATTCTCCGGTTCTGCGCCCGGCCTTCATCCGTGTCGTTGCTGGCAACCGGATGCTCTTCGCCATACCCTTGCGCTGCCATTCTCGACGGATCCACACCCAGCTTCGTCAGTTCAGCCATGACATTCTTGGCCCGGTCGTCGGAAAGCTTCAGGTTCGCTGCCGCATTGCCCGTGTTATCGGTATAGCCGCCCAGCTTGATCTTCACCTTCGGATACGCCTTCATAATTGCCGCCACATTCGACAGCTGTTCTTGCGAAGCCGGATCGAGCGTCGCCGAACCCGTTGCAAACAGCAAGCGGTCAAAATCGAACCATTGTGACTTGTCGCCCGCTGCATTCGAAGATTCAATGAAAGTGATCAGCCTGTTCTCCACGCCGTTTTGGGGGATGTTGAGTTCAGTGCCATCCGGCAATTTGCGCTTAAACATATCGCCCAGCTTTGCCCACGCTGCTTTGGTGGCGTCGGAGATGTTGGCCGCCGCACCCGCCGCCGCTGTGGTGGCTGTTTGGGCCGCTGTTGTGGCTGCTGTCGTCGCCGCTGGCGCTGTGGTTTGGCCCGTGCCTCGGTTAAAGTACCAAACCAGGAGGCCAATCAAAATGGCGCCCAAAAGCAACACCGGCCAGAGCCAGCCGCCACTCGCTTTCTCGCCCGCGGCACGCACAGTCGCTCCGGCGTTCGAAGCCGCTGCGCTGGCGCTTGAAGCCGCTGCTCCTATATTCGGCAGATGCACACCCGGCAGTCCCGCTGGCATCAGGCCGCGCAGGCTCGGCAATTCACTCGTCAGAGCGCTGGCCAAACCACTCACGCCACCGCTCAGTTTGCTGCTCAATGCCCCCAGCACTAACGGAGCCGCACTGGCCAGAATCGTCGCTCCCGCACCCGAGCTGAGCCCGGACGCTTGCGCAATCTTGCCTTCAATCGCAGCACGATTAGAGCCGAAAACGGTGTTCAACAAGCTCGATCCAGCCTCGCTAGCTGCCGCCGTCGCTGTTCCGCCTGTCCCCGCCGCCGCACCCATCGCTTGACTGCCGTAGGTGCTGACCAGCGACGTGATCTGGCTCAAAAAGCCAGTGTCCCCGGCTTTGCTCGCCAGCGAACCTAGAACCGTAGCTCCCGCCGTTTCAACACCCTTCGTCACCGCGTCCGGTGAGTCACCCGTGCTCGAAGCGATATTGCGGATCATGTCCGGTGAAATAGAATTCTTGATTGAGTCCAGTAAGGAACCCATATTTGTTTTTGCCTCCTATCTAGTTATTTTTTCTCGTCTAGATCTGAGATCACGCTGGGCACAGGGAAGTCACCCGAGAGGGCCCAGATCTGTCTTTTTTGTTGCTCGATTGAGTATACACGTATTAACCATTAGGCGCACAGCGGTTTAAGGCCCTTAGCGGCAGTACACTAGTTCGGGATATCTCCCCGTTCAGCTACCCCGTTAAGCGCTATATCGATGCGCGAGATGGAATAGCCTTCGGACTCGGCGGCCCTGGCAATACCTCGTCCAGTGCCTTCTCCAGCACCTCGTCTTTGCCCGTTCGAATTCCATTCAGCGTGGGCGTCACCGTTACCTGTGGCTGCAAACCCAGCCGCTGCAGTTTCCCTCCATTTGCATGCCGGCAATCTTCGCCCGAAAAAGAAACCTCAATACCTCCAGGCAGCGTAAACTTCGTAATCGCCGTATACGCACCTGCGCTCGCCGAACCAACCAACTCCGTTTTGTTCGCCGCCTCCAGAAACAAGCCGGTCTTCTCCCCAAGCCCAATCGTCCTCTCATCCACCAACAGCACCGTCCGGCCTTTATACGTATGCTGGGCAGGCTTGCCCGTCGTCTCAATAAAGAAATAGCTGGCTGACGGACTGCTGATCGCCTCTCGCGGCAAGTCGGGCGTCGTCGCCACCAGCCCGGTTACAATCACCGCCGGTACGTCCTCTTCACTGGTCAAGTGTGCGGCAATTGTTCGACCACAATCGTCTTTCGACACCCCGCGCATATCAAATACAATCGCCGGCGCTTTTTCAAATCGCTCAAACATCCCATCGATTTCACCGCACCCAAGTTTTCGCAAATCCGCGTAGCCTACCCCACCCCTCAGCGTCTTCATGCCTGCAGTCCCGGCAACGGGCGATTCCATCGCTTCCCTAAACCGCACGCTCCGCTTAAGCGTCACGTCCTTCCGATTGCCCGCATGATCTTCCATGCTTAGTTCTGAGCTTGAACCATCCGGCCCATCGAGTATCCGCTCCACCACATCCATTCCCAAGCGCTGCGACGTGGAAGCCGGAATATACTTCTCCAGCCTCTTGAAGCGATCCACCAACGTCTCGCCATCCACTTTCTTGACAACGTCTCCTACCTTGATCCCAGCCTTCTCCGCCTCCGGATCAAGCACTTCCGACACCGTGACGTGCTTCTCAACAATGCGCACCCGCAAGCCCACTGGCGCTTCACCAAAATACTTGCGCAACGTCGCGCTCTCCGGCCGTGTGAAAGTGTCCGCGGCATGCGTTAGCCATTCCGCAATCGCCAGGTTGTATTCCAAAGCATCTTTAGCCGCAATCACGCGTGTCAGAAACTGTGGAAATAAGCCGTCCCAATCCTCGTCCATCAAATCGCGATAGGCAAAGAAATAACGTAAAATGCCCCAAACTTTGTAGGCCGCCAATATGCGCAGTTCAACCGCGGGATATTCACCACCATCCACGCTCGCGATTGCCTTTGCAGGTATCGGCGAACCCGTACTCGCTGCCTCAGATAACGGCACCGTCACCGCAAACCCGCCCATCGGCACAGTCGCTTGCTCAACAGCACCGTTTCGTTTGTAAAGGAACGCAGAATAGAAGTCGTCGGAAGCAGAACCCTCCGCCTGCTCCGCCGCAAAACCATGATGAATGAGAACTCGCTGCGCAGCACCGCCCGCAACCGGAGAGGCATTTCCTAACCCCTGTATCATCGCTCGCACCGCCGCCTCATATTCGGTCATACTTTGCGCAGATCGAATCTTTGGAAGCGCCGTCACCAGCGCTTGGTCCCAATTCACATCACCGTGCGCGAGTACCGGGCAAAAGAGCCTGACTGTGATCCAAAGCCGACCGGTTGCCACCAGCCGGTCTGTTTCCGAAGGAAGAGCGGCAGGCGCCGCCATCATCTGTGCCGCCAGCACCGCTCCCCACATCAAGCTGGCCGCACGCCGCATAAGCTTTCCTTCGCTACTAATTCTTCCGCTAAACCGGCGGACCAACCGCCAATTCGTTGTCCACCGATTTCACGCCTTTCACTTTCTTGGCGAGTTTGGTGGCCTTCGATTTACCCTTTTCATTATCTACGCGGCCTTTGATGACGACTTCGCCGTCTTTAACCACGACGTCTAAGGCGCCGCCCTTCACATCCTGGTCGCCCGCAAGCTTCATCCGCACCTGGTCCAGAATACGATCGTCATCGCTGCTGGTAGCCGCAGGTTTTTGGCCCGCCAAAGCCGGCATCACCAAAATCGTCGCGGCAAGGGCAAGGCATGCTAGTAAACGTTTCATAACAAATGTGTCGGTCTATTCCTTTTTACTGCTGCTATCTTCCGAGCCTACCATCGAACGCCAATCAATCGCATTCAGAAATGACGGATCTTCCCGCCAGTTAGGTTTCACTTTTACGAAAAGAGAAAGAAAAACTTTCGTGCCCAACAAACGCTCCAGTTCCAACCGCGCCGCCGTTCCGATCTTTTTGAGCATCTGCCCTTTCGCCCCAATCAAGATCGCCTTCTGCCCGTCTCGCTCCACATGAATCGTCGCAGCAATCCTCACCAACTCCGGCTTCTCTTCCCACTTATCCACCAGAATCGCCGTTGCATGCGGCACTTCCTCCCGCGAATTCGCCAGAATAGCTTCGCGAATCAGCTCCGCTGCCATAAAGCGCGCCGGCTGATCGGTCAAATAAACCTCGGGAAAAATCTTCGCCGCTACCGGCAAATGCCGGATGATCCCGCGCCTCAGTTCTTCCATTCCTTCGCCTGTGCGCGCCGCCACAGGAAAGGTCTCGGCAAACGGAAAAAGCTGATTGTATTTTTCCACCACCGGCAGCAACAAGCGTTTATCCGTTACACGATCGATCTTGTTCACTACCAGCAGAGTTTTCCCGGCCTTATTCAGAGCGCTGATCGCGTGCTCATCTTCTTCTCCCACCGCTCGCGTCGCATCCGCCACAAATAGCACCACATCTCGATCCTGCAGCGCGCCTCGAACCGTATCCATCATGCGCCGGTTGAACAAATTATCGGATTTGTGAATCCCCGGCGTGTCGACAAAAACCACCTGCGCCTCCGGCGTTGTCAAAACTCCTTGAAATGACGTCCGCGTCGTCTGCGCCTGATGCGCGGTAATCGCCACTTTCTCGCCCACCAGCGCGTTTAAGAGCGTTGATTTCCCTGCATTCGGCCGCCCTGCAATGGAAACGAAGCCAGCCCGGTATGACGACGACGATTCGTCCTGGCTCATGATGCGGCACCCACCGGCGCTGCTTCGGCTCGGGAAATTTTCACTTCTTCCACCCGCCGCTCATTCCCGGCCAATACCTCAATCCGAATCCCGCCATGCTCTGCTGTTTCGCCTACTTGCGGCACATGCCCCAGCCACTCCGCCACCAATCCGCCCACCGTCGTCGATTCCGTATCGCCATCCGGCCTGAAATTGAATAAATCTTTCAAACGGTCGAGATCCAAACTCCCCGGTGCAATAAAAACGTTCTCGCTGACTTGCTTTACATCGCGCTCCGGTTCATGCTCATCGCGAATTTCGCCCAAAATCTCTTCCACCAAATCTTCCATCGTGGCTAGGCCCGCTGTGTTGCCATACTCATCCACCACCACAACCATGTGCGATCCGTCGCGCTGCATTTCTCTCAGCACATCCGCCCCCGGCTTCGTCTCCGGCACATGTGGAATCGGTCGAATCAATTCCTTCAGCGGCTTCGTCTGTCTCTCTTCCGGGTCGAGTTCGAAAATATCCCGCACATGAATAAAACCAATAATGTCGTCGATGCTGTCGTGATAAACCGGAATCCGCGAAAACTGCTCATGGATCACCAGCTGCCGCAGATCTTCAATTGATCGATCCGCCGAAATCGCCACAATATTCGGCCGCGGCGTCATCACCTCGCGAATGCTCTTGTCTCCAAACGCCACCACCGATTGAATCAACTTGCTGTCTTCTTCCGCCAGTATGCCTTCTTCTTCGCCCGCCGTGATCAGCGCATCAATGTCCTCCGCCGCATCCGCCTCGTGCGGCTCGCCATTCTGCGCCGGGTCCAGTTCAATCAGTACCGATTGGAATAGATTCACCAGCCCTACGACCGGTGTCACCAGAAAGGCCAGCGTTCGAATCGCTGGCAGCCACGCCTCAAGCCACTCGCCCCGGACGCGCCGGTAAAGCAGATACGGAATCAAATAGGTGGCCACCAACATGGCGCACAGCGCAATGCCCGACGCTTCCAGCGAATTCTCCCAGCGCGGCGCATCGGTGCGTTCCAACCCGCACAAATACAGCACACCTATCAACACCAGCAAAATATGTTTGATTAACGAAAAAGACAGCGATCCCCGCTCTTGCTCTAATCCGATCTCCGGCATCAGCGTTTCCCGGAAAAATTCAAGCGCCCGCGTCTCTCGCCGCAGCAGCCGCAAAGATTCCAAATACAGCAGTTGCACATACGAAACAAAGCACAGCACACCCGTCAGGACAATCGCCATGTAGAGGCAAAGCGCGCCCATCAAGCCGCCCCTCGCTTGCGTCTGCCCGCTACATCCCGCGGCCGCCCAACTCTCGCAATCAACGTTTCCGGCAAACCCAATGCCACGCGCCACTTCTTCTCTGCGCGCGCCATGCGTCCACCGTCTCCTTCATGGTCGAAGCCCGCCAGATGGAGCACCCCATGCAGCATCAAAATTCGCACTTCTTCCAAACAGCTATGCCCGTATTCGTTCGCTTGCGCGGCAGCCCGTCCCATCGAAATCACAATTTCCCCGAGTTCCGGCCTCAACCCGCTTGTTGGAAACGAAAGCACATCCGTCGCATAGTCATGACCCAAAAAGTCCCGATTCAATTGCCGTAACTGTTCGTCATTGCTTAACAAGCAAACAACCGGCCGCGAGCCCGCCACTCGCTCTGTGAGCGTCTCAAGATAATCGCCCAGTTCTTTCCGTTCCGCCTTCGACGGTCTTAATTCTTTGGGAATGGCTCCGAAGAGCAAGTTACTGCCGGAAGAGTTCATGGGTTTTAGGCGAGCGGGAACTCGGGTATCTCAACCGTGGTCGTTTGCGGCGGTTCCGCCATATTCTCAACCGGCGGCTCATTGTTCAGCTTCAAAGCTAGCTGACGCCCCGCGCCAATCAATTCGTTGTAGCGGTCATAGGCCCTCACAATGCGTTGCACCAACGGATGCCGCACCACGTCCTTCTCATCGAAAATCACAAACGCAATCCCCTCCACGCCCCTCAACACTTCAATCGCCTGGATGAGTCCGCTCTTCTTGCCGCCCGGTAAATCGATCTGCGTCTGATCTCCGGTCACCACCATCTTCGAATTGAATCCTTGCCGCGTCAGAATCATTTTCATCTGCTCGCTCGACGTGTTTTGCGCTTCGTCCAGAATGATGAAGCAATCGTTCAGCGTGCGCCCGCGCATAAACGCCAGCGGCGCAATCTCAATCACGTTCCGCTCCAACAGCTTTTCCACTTTCTCCGCGTCAATCATGTCGAACAACGCATCATAAAGCGGCCGTAAATACGGATCGATCTTTTCCTGCAGTGTCCCAGGCAAGAAACCCAGATGCTCTCCCGCTTCCACCGCCGGTCGCGTCAAAACAATCCGGCTCACCCGCTTATTCAAAAGGTCCGCCACCGCCATCGCAACCGCTAAATACGTTTTACCAGTGCCTGCCGGTCCAACCCCAAAAGTCAAATCGTGATGTTCAATCGCATCAATGTAGCGCCGCTGGTTCACCGTCTTCGGCGCCAGCACCTTCTTGCCAAACGAACGCGATTTCCCGCTTTCGACCAACCGCCGCAGCGAAACCCCGGCATCTGCCGTGCAAACCCGCATGTAGGCGTTTAAATCGCCGTTGTTGAAAACGTGCCCCTGCGCCACCAGAGCCACATAATCGCCCAGAATTTCCTCGGCCCGCTTCACCTGCGGCTCATCGCCCTCAATCTCCAGCGTGCCGCCATCCAGCAGCCGCGTCTTTAACTGAAGCTGAGTCTCTAATACACGAATATTCTCATCGCGCGTTCCAAATAACGCTTCGATACCACGGGCTATCTGTATGCAGGACTTCATCAATTAGGGATTGTTAACTTGGGGAGATTCTTTGAGATGCAAAGGATAAGGTTGGATTGAATGAACCGCCTGAGCGACGGAGGTTGGGGCGACGCCTTGCGTATTTCCTTTTGAACCCACAGGCGCGCACGCCAGCAGCTCATCTCTATCAATGTACCACTTTTTGGGGTAGCCTAAACTATCGAAGTACGACACGAGGAAACTCGCCCGCCCAAGAAGCACCCGACGGAAGCGCGCCCGAAGGAAGCGCAACGTAAGCTGGAGTTCCCGGCAACGCCCGGTAATTCGGCACTGCCAACAGAATAAATCCGGCCCCGTAAACTTCTCCGTCACGTCGTTCACGGCGCCAAAAGTCGCATTCCCCCTCGCTGTGTTAGCCGCAACCGCATCTCCATACGTTATGTGATCATGCCACGCCACGGCATTGGACCAGGATCTAAAACCGTGAAGCCATCCGAAGCCCCCGCCGCACGCCGCGATGAATTGCGGAAGCTTGTTAGCCGCTACAGCGTCGCACACCCGCGCGTGTACGGGTCCGTGCTCACGGGCAAGGACGATGAGGAAAGCGATCTTGACTTACTGGTGGACGCCACGGAAGCCCAACAATTCCTCGGCGTACACGCGTCGATACTGACCCGAAGGACTTGCCAATGAAGTTCCGCAACGATGTTCTGCAAACGGCGCAGCCTTTCTGAAACATCTCGAACGTATTGAAGATCATTCACAGCACATCGCGGAAGCGATTGATCGCATCGCGGGCTATGTTCAAGGGATTAGCGACGCGGATGCGTTGGACCGCTACCATAAGAACACAAGCTGCGGTCATCCGTTATACCGAGATTATAGGCAAAGCTGCGAACAGGACCCACAAAGAGGGACCAGGATTTGCTGTCGCGCTACCGTGGCGAATTTGGCGACTTTGTTGTTGTCACCGAGGTTCAGAAGCGCGAGGCAACGGCTGGGGGCACCCGCGAGACAATGAGGCGGGCGGACGGGCCGAATGTGGCGACGAGTTGAACCCATTGCGCGACCATCCAAAGCAAAGGTCGCTGCGTCCGTTTCTCAGCACCGGCGGCCTCGGATTTCATTCTTTTCCGCGATTGAGCAGTAAACGCACAGTCTCTCTGCTTACGGTGGTGGCGAGGCCTCGGCGTAGTGCCTCAGAGGTAGCAAGCCGTATTGTCCATCGAGGGAATCCATCGGGTGCCGGCTCGGATACCATTCCAAGGATTGCCTGGCGTTGCGACCCGTCAATTTTGCGGGAGATGGTAGCGCGGGGCTTTCCGAATAAGGCCGACTGCAAGCCGCCCTTACGGTACCGCGAACCAATTCCGCGAACCCCCTTGGCTGACATCCGCAGAGTTTCCGCCACCTCTGCAGGAGTTTTTCCTTTGTGCAAAAGATGTAGCACTTGGGCACGCCTGAAAATCTTCAGCGAGCTAGCGGCCTCTTTCAAGCGCGCGGTTATCCATAGCTTTTCGCGCCTCGTCAGCTTAACAGCTGGCTTGCAGCCTTTATCGTCTGCTGGCATAAAACACGAGGAACCTCGAGGACTTGTCAAAAAACTTTAATTCGTCTATTTTCAGCGAGATAACCCTCGCGGTACGGGTCAGGTCGAGATCTACACCTGATTAATAAATCCGTATGCAGCAAATTGATTCCTGGATGTCTATAGCGGAGCGCGCCGTCGTTAACGCTGGATTATTGATTCTTTTGGCGATCGGCCTTTACAAGGTCATTAGACATGAGATGCGAAAGTAGGGTACGGGCCATGCGACCCGCCGCAGATTGTCTAGCGGGACTGCGCTCCGCCTCGGCATGCGGGGCAGAACATTCTTCGCTTTCCTCCACAGGGCCATGATAAAACGGCGCTATCATGCAGTCGTTGCGGACGATGAGCTGGAATGGTTTGATCTGGTGAAGCACAACTTTGTTAAGCCTGACGCGGCCACCACGACGATAATCGGAACAGCCCGCGGACGTAGCCGCGCAGAGCAAAAAGCCGAGATTCTCAGTAAGCGGCTGACGCCTCAAGAAATCGAGGCTGGCTTCGACGTCTACTACCGAAAAGGAAACAGGCCGCCTGGTTTTGAGAAGGCGCCACAGCCACCAAACAGGCGCCCGCGCCGACGGCGATGACGCGAGCGCTGGGCTAGAGTCTTCCGCTGTTGGCCGCTGCCACCGCCACGCGCGGGACGGCTCATCGCGCCGGCGATTAACGCCAGAACAAAGGAACCAACTCAAAGCTGCCATTTCTGGGACCAAAGCTAATCATCTGGCTTTTCCGTGGGGATGACACAGCGCTCCTAGCTCAGGATTTATACAACGCCTTTCACGAGCCCAGCCGGGAAATGGCAACACCTCACCCAGTAGGAGCAATTCAAACGGAGCCGATGAAATGTGACATCCTGCTTTTTCTTTCGGGCTCAGCAGCTAATGAACCAGCAAGCGCCGCAGACGCGACTCTCGTCACCACCGTGAGATCTTTATGGATGGGCCCCCTCGGTCGGTATGGGGCTGTCAGACAACGCGCTTAAAGGTTCGCTGAAATTGGTTGTAGGCCCAAGATTGAATCAATAAGGAGGAGGATCTTCCAATCCGCCCCTCAAACGGTCGCTTATCATACGCCATTTCGCTGCTAACTTCTCGATCCTTTTAATTACGATGAACCACGGCCTGAAAAAATCGTCGTTTGCCATCCCTATCGATGACGACCGAAACACCACCAAGAGGAACGCACTGGTGCTGTGCAATAGCCCGATTGACCTCATTCACGAGTTCTCCAAGGGCATCCTTTTCAATGACGTAATATGGCGCAGCCGAACTGACGCCTGAGAGTTCGTCGTACGTTACCGTGAGGTCCTCCTATTCAGTCCTCTTTCGACGGGCTCACCCAGCAGAATCCGAGCCCCTGCCAAAGACTGCAATCGACGCGGCCACACACGGCGTCGCTAACCCATCATCATCAAAATACCATACAAAGAGAGCACCAACCAGCGCCAGTGCTATCCATCGGAGAGAGAAGGGGCGCGCGGTAGAATAGGTGCGTACCACAAAACGACTACGGGAGAAGCCCGATGCGAAAGCTCGTCCTCACAGCGATTATTTGCGCCTCTCTATCGCTGCCGCTCTGCACATTCGTCGTCCGGGCAACAACCCAGGTTGGCAGCGTCGATGACTTGCACCTCGGCATGGATATCGCGGACGCTCTCACAGAATTGCAGGGCAAGTACTCAATCGTCTCCACCGATCTGGAAAAAGGCAGCCGCTCCTACGCCCTTACGGGCGGGCCTGATCGGCGTTTCGAGTATGAAATCGATACACTTAACGGAAAGGTGGCCTCGATTTGGACAAACGACGCACAGTCCTATTCAGGGGACGCAAGCATTGTCGGCACGGAGCTGTTCGACAGGCTCTACGCGGCGGGCCAGCCTAGCCGTGGTGGCACCCTCGGCGAGGCACTGGGCATGCGTTACTTAACCCTGTCCGTAGAGCTACAGAGGCCCGTCACAGACAGTTCTTCGCGCACACTGATATTTGATCTCCCCGGCGAAGAAGATTTTCGACTTTCGTTTTGGAATCCGCCAGACGGAACCCCGTCGCTGTCGGTCCAACGCGTGAGAGCACTAGACGAAAAAGCCTTCCACAAACTACTCGCAAGTCCAGCAAGTTCCGTCAAATAGGAAGGCGACTCCATGCACGGAAGCGCGGGGCCGTGCCGGAGGCGTGACCTTATGAACCGCAAAGGTTGAGGCCCGCCGCCGCTTCGATCCCCACAAGGGGTAGGACCCCCAAGTTGTCCGCGCACGAGATCCACGAAAAATTACGCGGCCTGAACTCCTCCGAAATCAATAACACAGCGTCCGAGGGGGTCCGCCGAAAATCATCCCGCCGTCAGGTGGACGCGCCCCCGCGGCGTGGCGACTTTCTGGCCGTTGCAGCCAGGACGTGGCCAAAAGCTAAGATGAAAGCGAGGAGAACCGCCCATGCAATTAAATGTCCCCCCCGATCTTGAAACGCTCATTAACAAGCGTCTTTCGAGCGGCGGTTATGCGAACGCGGAGGACGTATTGCGCCGCGCCCTTGAGGCGCAGGACGCGGAGGAAAGCTGGACCGATGAGGAACGCCGAGCGTTCGCGGCTCACATTGAGGAAGGCTGTCTACAGGCCGAGCGCGGCGAGCTGATCGACGGCGCACAGGCCCGCCGTGAAATTCAGGCGATGAAAGACGATTGGCGCTTGTCCAAACGATGAGTGCCTATGTTCTCACGCCCCTCGCCAAAGCGGATATTTTCAACATCTGGTGTTACATCGCGGCTGGTAGCGAAGATGCCGCCGACCGCGTAGAACAGGCGATCTATGCTGCCTGCGCGTTGGTCGCCGAAGCTCCCATGCGAGGCCACTCCCGCCTCGATCTCACGACGCGTTCGGTTCGTTTCTGGACCCTCCACCCGCTACCCAAATTACGCCATTGTCTACCGGCCGGAAACAGTCCCTCTCGAAATCGTCGCCGTGATGCACGGAAAGAGAAATATCCGGCGCACCCTGAAACAAAGGCAGTGAATGTCGCTTCCTGCAATTTGAGATGAAGGCGTCCTCGAGATTTTTGTCTCGAGCCACACCCGAAAACCCGCGATGAAAACCAAGAGTGAAACCAGGCTGCAGCAACTCATTTTTTCAGGGATACCACTTTTTGAGGTAGCCTAGTCTATCGGAGCCCGAAGTGACCAAATTGAGCACTCTCCTGTTACTGATCGCCGCCTGCGGCCGCCTCTTTGCCCAATCCAGCACATGCGCCCCTCGCCCAGAAGTCCAAGAGGTGCTTGCTGGAAAACTTTCGTTCGAAGCGCTTGACCAACTCAAATTTGCGGATCGTGTCGCATTCCGCCGAACCACTCTCGAAGACCTCATCGCTCGCTATCCCCGCGAAGTGGAACCCCAACGCCGCCTTCTCGCCGACACGTTCGAAGACGATATCGATCGCATGCCCGAACTGATCGCTCGTTATCGCAAACAAGCCGAGCAGCATCCCGACGATCCCCTCGCCCTCTATCTCGCCGGTGTCGCCCTCTACCGGCGCGATACCGATCGAAGCATCCGCCTTTTGGAGCAAGCCCGTACCCTCGCGCCCAATTTCCCATGGCCGGCACTCCAACTCGCTCGCATTTACAGCCCAGGTACCAAACGGGCCGATCAAGCCAAGGCCCAAAGTGCCCTCGCTGCCTTCTTCTCCGTCTGCCCATCATCGACCGACCCAGAAGCCCAAACCCGTCTCGGTAAATTCGGGACCAGCGATCTCCAAGCGCGCGTCGCCACCGCTCTCCGCGCCCGCCTCGCCAACGAAACCAATCTCATTCGCTTGAAAAACTACTCCATCCTCTGGTCTCTCGAATTCCGTACTCACCCGCCGGCCGACCACGCCGCCGTTCGCCGCCAAATCACCGAAGACCTGGCTAAGCTCGAAAAGCTAAATCCTAACCCGAAGGCCGCCTGGCTCGTGTTCTTGAAAGATGGGTACAAGCAAAGCGGCGCTTCCGCCGAAGTGCTCATGGCCCAGGAGGATCTCGTCATCCAAACTTTCCCTCATTCCGATCAGGCCTACCAGATCGTAAGCGAGCGTTGGAAGCACGCGCACCCCGAACCCGAAAACCAGCAAGATGCAATCGCTTGGGCCGCCTATCATAAGGCCTACCGCACGGCGCTCAAAGAGTGGATGCCGCGCTTCACCGAATCCCGCGATTTACAACACGAAGCCTGGTTTTGGGAGTATCTTGACGAGCTCGATGCCCCTCCCGATCTCGCCCTGCGTGCGCTGGACGATTATCTCGCCAATGCCGCGCCCTATCAGTCCCCGCTCAACAGCATCGAAATGGCCGCAAGTTTTCTCGTCGTTCACAAGCTGCAACCCCGCCGCGTATTCGATCTGCTCCGCGAACACTCCAAACTGATGGATCAATGGGAAGCCAACAAGCTAGTCGATAATCTGTCAGCCGAAGCCCAGGACATCTTGGCATCTAACGCCATCATCATGCGCCAGCAAGCGGCGGGTAACATCCTAGTTGCTGCACGACTCGCCGAACAACCCTCTGCCGCACAACCGGTGGCCGCCTTTGTCGAACGCGACGTACCGGCGGACGCATGGCCCAATATTCAGACGCATTACTGGCAAAATCGCGCCCGTCTTGCCGCCCTCGAAGGCAAGAAAGCCGATGCGCTCCTCTTTTATCAGAAGGCGTTGCAAACTCGCAAGCAACCGCCCCAGCCGCTCGAAGGCCAGCTTTTCGACGACCTGACCGACGAAGCCCAAACACTCTGGAAGACTCTCGGCGGCACGGAAACCGCTTTTACCCTCTGGATCAAACCTCCGACCCCCGCAATTCAATCCGCCGAGGAAATGAGTTGGAAGAAGCCCGCGAAAGATATGCCGCCGTTCGAAATACCCGACCTCACTGGCAAAACCTGGCGTCTCAAAGAACTCTCCGGCCGCACCGTTTTGATCGCCGTTTGGGCCACTTGGTGCGGCCCTTGCCGCGCGGAACTCCCCCTGCTTGAAAAGCTCTATGAAAAGGTGAAGGACCGCAAAGATCTGCAAATCCTGACCCTCAGCATCGACGAAGATCCCGGCGTCATCGCTCCTTTCATGCACGAACATTCCTTCACCTTCCCCGTTCTGCCCGCCCAAACCTTCGTCACCAGCCTGCTCGATATAGTCACCATCCCGCAGAATTGGATACTCGATCCCAAAGGCGCCTGGCGCTGGACCGGAGGCATAGCCCCTTCTCAACCGGACTGGCAAGACGCCACGCTTAAACAACTCGAATCCGCGCAAAGGTGATATTCCGGTGGCCACAAATTCGCGCGCAGCTCTTCTCTGCCTCGCCCAGGACAACATCCAGACATCCGTATCCGTCTCCGGCAACACCGGCCTCTCAAAATGGTTTCGTCTTGAATCTCAGCCTACTTACCCACTGACTTCAAATTCCTCGGCTCATTACCCAACACAGCTGAGAAATCGACTCTGCGCAAACGTTCCGCATCGCGAATCACATCGATCTCCACAATCCTGTTGTTCCTGACAACAAAGCCCATAACCGAAAACGGCTTCCCGTCAGGCGACCACGAAGCCAGCCCCGCCGTTCCGTTCAACACCACCGGTAGAACACGCCCGGGCATCCGCGAAAACAGCACTGCCCGCTGCGCCACCTCTCGAGCCCCATGTACTTTTGTAACTTTGCCGGGCACCTGATCGGATCGAAGCAAGACATCCGGATCTAAAACCGCAATCAGACTGTCAAAATCGCCGCCGCGCGCGGCCGCTACAAACGCATCGACAACCTTCCGCTGCTGCTTCAAATCAACATCCGGCATCATCGCTGAATCACGCACCTTGCGCCGCGCTCGGCTCGCCAGTTGCCGCGCCGCCACCTCGGAACATCCCACAACCGAAGCAATCTCGCCAAACGGCATGCCAAACGTGTCATGCAGAACAAACGCCAGCCGTTCTTGCGGAGCCAGGCTTTCAAGTACGATAAGCAGCGCAAGCCCAACCGAATCGGCCAAAATCGTTTCACGCTCGGGATCGCTCCCCTCACCGCGGCTGAGAATCACGTCGGGAAAGCCGCCTTCTTCGAGCAATCCCTCACCCCGAGACTTGCGCGCCCGCAAATTGTCCAGACAGATGCGCCCCACAACCGTCGCAAGCCACCCATTCAGATTGCCAATTTCCTGAACATCAGAGCGATTCAGTCGCAGCCACGCCTCTTGAACCGCATCTTCCGCCTCCGCCAGCGAGCCTAGCATTCGGTACGCGACTGCCCGTAAATGCGGCCGGTTTTCCTCAAACTTTTTCGTCAGCCAATCGTCCATCGGTCACAACTCCAACTTCTGTTTCGTCATAAAGATGACGGATCACACCCAACCATCGTGACGCCGCCAAAGGAGAACTTCTATGTCCGCGATGCCAAAAACCATGCAAAGCGAATCTTTCCTTCCTCCCATCGAGACCCCAAACAGCCTAATCATGAAATTGGTCTACGCCGGCGCCCGCCGGCAGTTCGGCAAGGTAGTCACACCCCTGAAAGTCTTCGCCGCTCGCCTTCCCCTGGCCTTTGGCAAGTTCTACGGCAAAATCGGCGCCCTAGACAAAAAGCTCACCCTGCCCGACGAGACTGTGATGCTCATCCGCACCCTCGTCGCCCAAATCAACGTCTGCCTCTTCTGCATCGACATCGCCCGCTTTTTCGCCATCAAGAAGTCGATGAACCAGGCCAAGTTCGACGCCCTCAGCCACTACCAAACCAGCTCTCTTTTCACCGACGCCGACCGCGCCGCTCTCGACTACGTAACCCAACTAACGCGCGACAAAAAGATCGATCCCGAAACCTTCTCGCGCCTGTCTCATTACTATTCCGAACGCCAAATCTGCGAAATCGTCTGGCTCGTCGCCAGCGAGCACGTCTATAACATCACTAACATTGGACTCAACATCCACTCCGACTTGTTCTGCAAGCTAAACCACTCCGCCTAGTCGCCTCGAGCCGCGCCGCGACGGTTCTCGGAGACCAGCAAGCCCAGTGAGATAAATGTCACCAGTCCTCTCACATTTGTCCTCGGGAGACCTAGTCGCATTCAGCGCTTGGCGGCAGTGCCGGCGGGAAACAAATTATATCCCGGTTCACGGTCCGAACGTCCCATTCCGCCCCGCAGTACTCGCGGCAGTCTCCTCTCCATACGGTATATAATCATGCCTCGGTTCCCATCCCCCGCCCGCGCGCTTTGCAAAGCGGCGATCACAGGAGCGACTTGCAAAACTCCCCCGGGCTGTGGAAAACCCGCTTCCGAGAAGTCGCGCTTATTCGAAAACGTGCGGTTTTATTGGCCTTTGCAAATCGCATCGAGCTATCCAACTGCCACGATTCCAGCTTTTGCGGAGGGTTTTGCAAGTCGGTCACAGCTCTGGAAAATAAATTTTTCGCCCCTAACTAACTGCACAACATACACTTGCACGAAACCGACATTCCAATTCGGTTCGCCCCTTGCGCTACTCTGGTCCCGGTTGGGGCGAGTGTCTTCTTCACCGATCGCACCCGTTTCGCCCGGATCTTTGAAATCGGAATATCTACCCCTCCACACCTCCCGCACTCGGAGTGTGCCTTCTCTTCTCGCCCGACCGCCAAGGCGAGACTGCCGCCAAATCCACACTCCCTGCCTCCCGGGCCATTGTTCAGACCAACAAAGAAAGCGCTTGCGCCAAACCGCCCAAAATTCGCCCCGTTAAACGCTTAACCAAAACGGGAAAAACTCCGCCAATCTGACTTATTTTTTCCCGTCGCTTTTTTGCTTATATTTATAGAGGGGAAAAATTAGCCCATTTTGACTTACTTTTTCCCGTTTTCTGCAACGCCCAAAAGCCTTTCAAAACGCCCAAATTTCTATCGCATCCGTTCCGCAAAAATCGCCTTCTCTTCGCCATTCGCTCCCCTCCCGCTACCCCAATGGCGACCGGTACGCTAAACTGGCCGACATGCGTCACGGGCTTCCGCTCCTTCTCCCCGCTCTCCTCCTGGCTCAGAAACCCGCCCCCACCCCCACCTTTCCCGCCAACGAAGACCTCCGCCACATCAGCGCCCTCGCCGACCCGCAACTCTCCCCCGATGGCGCCGCCGTCCTCCTCCAAATCACTGACTCCACCGCCGATGGAGCCAAGTCCCACATCTGGCTCATCGACATTGCCTCGAACACCTACCGCCAGCTCACGTACTCGCCCGAATCCGACAAAACCGGCGAACATTCCGCCGTCTGGATGCCCGACGGCAATAGCATTTTGTTTCTCGCCCATCGCACCGAACAAACTCAGCTCTTTCGCCTGCCTATGAACGGTGGCGAAGCAAAACCCTATGCACTCAAAGTTCTTCCGCCCGCCGATGCCTCCAAACTGGCAGATGCGCTTCCACCCTCAACCACAAAGGACACAACCAAGCCGGAACCTCAGCCCATCGACGTATCCTCCTTCGCAATCGCTCCCGATGGGAAGACCATCGCCCTCACCGCCAACGATCCGCAAACTCCCGGCGAAAAGAAACAAAAAGACGCCAAGGCGGACGCCGCTTGGATCGATCATGACCAACACCACCAGCGCCTTTACCTCCTCAACACCGAGAGCGTCGAACCGAAAGTCACCGCCATCCCCGCCGACGCCCAGGAAACCGCTTGGAGCGAAGATTCCGCTCGCTTGGCTGTCATCAGCGAAGAACCCAACGGCGCAGCGGATCTTCAGCCGAGCCATGCGGTCTGGATTCTGAATCCGAACGATCTTCATCATCCTGAAAAAATCGCCAACATCCCGCCCACTGTTACCAGAGTCGTTTGGTCGCAAGATGGAAAGTCCCTCGCCTTTCTGGCCCAAGCTCAAATCGATGCCCCACCCCCCGTTCATGATTTGTATCAATTCAATCTGGCTACCCACCAGACCGCGAACTTGACCGATGGATTCGAAGGCACGATCTCCCCGCAAGAACCGTTGACACTCTCGGATGGTTCAATCCTGATCGGAGCCGGCCTCGGCTTCGAAACCACTCTCGTCCAACTGCGCTCTGGACGCCGCGAAACCCTCCACTTCCCGATGCCTGTCAACAGCAGTTTTCAAGCCAATCCCCGCCGCTCCGGCTACGTTTTCTTGACCAGCGCCAGCACCGAACCGCCCGCACTGTTCTACACCGCCGATTTAAATCAGCCTGCCAAAAAACTCAATACACCCGCCGTCACTCCTACCAACAATCGCGCCGTCCCCACTAAACGCATCCAATGGCAGAACGAAGGCCTGTCTTTGGAAGGCTTGTTGAGCCTGCCTCCCGAAGCCGCCACCCGTAAAGTCCCGCTCATCGTGGAGGTCCACGGCGGCCCCACCGGCGCTTACCTCGATAGTTATCAGCCCTATGTCAATTTCTTAGTTGGCCACGGCTGGGCCGTCTTACGCACCAATCCCCGCGGCAGTACAGATTATGGCGCCAAGTTCGCCGCCGCGAACAAAAACGATTTAGGCGGCGGCGATTATCGCGACATCATGTCAGCTGTAGACTTCGTCCTCAAGACCGAACCCATCGACCCAGATCGCATGGCTCTCGATGGCTACAGCTACGGCGGCGAAATGGCCGCATTCGTCGAAGGTAAGACCACCCGCTTCAAAGCCATCATCAGCGGCGCTCCCGTGATTGACCAATACAGCGAATACGGCACCGAAAGCGATTCTTACTATGACCGCTGGTTCTACGGCAAGCCATGGGAACACCCGCAAGATGTTTGGCGTCAAAGCCCTTTATCCGGTGTAGGCCAAGCCAAGACCCCGTTCCTCCTACTCCAAGGCGAAGACGACACCACCGATCCCCTCGGTCAGGCTCGCGAAATGTACCGCGCCCTCCGCCAAGTCGGCGTCCCGGTAGACTTAGTAACTTACCCGCGAGAGAACCACGGCGGCCTAGGCCGCGGTGCTTACGGCGCTCCCGTGAAAGAACCATGGCACGGCTTTGATGCCCGCCAGCGCATCGTTCAATTCCTTGAAAAGTCCTTTAAGTAGCGAACTTCCTCTTCCGCAACTCATCAAACCCGACCGCCGCAATAATCACCGCCCCAATCGTCACTTGCTGCCAGTACGGATTGATCCCCAATAAATCGCTCCCATTCGAAAGTAGCCCGATAATAAACGCGCCAATCAGCGTCCCCATCACGCTGCCTTCCCCGCCCTGCAAACTTCCGCCGCCAATCACCACCGCCGCAATCGCCTGCAGTTCATACCCTTGTCCCGCCGTCGGCTGTCCCGTCATCAAGCGCGATGCCTCAACCATGCCCGCTAATCCCGCCAGGAGCCCCGCAATCGCATATACCCAAATCAAATGAAACTTGATCGGCACGCCCGCATAGTAAGCTGCGCTCTGACTGCTTCCAATCGCAAACGCATACCGCCCCAACTTCGTGTGTTCTAAAACAAAGTGCATCAACAGCGCGCACACCGCCAGCACCCACAGCGAAAACGGAATTCCCAGCAACGTTCCATCGCCTAAGAACGAAAACGCATCCGGAATCTCATGCACTGGCAACCCGCGCGATTTCACCAGCGCCAATCCCCGAAACGCCTCAAGCGTTCCCAGCGTCACAATAAACGGGCTAATTCTGAACTGGGTAATCATCAACCCATTTGCCAATCCGCACACAGCTCCCGCGCCCACTCCAACCAGAATCGCCACTGGAATCGGCATACCTGCTTTAATCGCCGACGTCCCAAACAGTCCCGCCAAAGCCAGCGTCGATCCCACCGATAAATCAATGCCGCCCGTGATAATCACCAGCGTCATACCCAGCGCCATCAAGTTGATAACCGCCGTCTGCCGCGCCACGCTCGCTAAGTTAATCGCGGTCAAAAAATGCGGCGTCGCAATCGTCAAGGCTACCGCCAAAACAATCAAAGTGACAAAAGGCAGCAAACGTTGCAATCGATTCACTTATTCGGTCTCCGTCAACACCGCGCTGGCCGGAGTGGCCAGTCGCATAATTTCTTCCTGCGTCGTCTTCCCAGGCAGCTCACCCACCAACCGTCCGCCCGACATCACCAAAATCCGATCCGCCATCTGCACCAGCTCCGGCAATTCAGAACTCACCATCAGCACCGCCGCACCCGCTTTCGCCAATCGGTCCATCTCTTCAAATACTTCTTGTTTGGCCGCCACGTCGATTCCGCGCGTTGGCTCATCGAACAAAAACACCCGCGCCCCGCGCGCCACCCACTTTGCAATTACAATCTTTTGCTGATTGCCCCCACTCAACCGCCCTGCCAGTTGTTTCCCCGATTGACACTTGATCCGCAGCCGCTGCCGGTAATCTTCCGCCAGCGCATTCTCCGCCCCGTGATTCAACACCCCAAAACGCGACACCTTTTCCAAATCCGGCATGCTGATGTTCACCGCAATCGGCAGCTTCAGCGCCAGCCCGTTCATCTGCCGGTCCTCCGGAATCAGCGCCACTCCTGCCCGCGCCGCCTGTCTCGGAGTCTTTGCAGTCACCGCCCGTCCCTCGACTTCCACCGTGCCGCTCTCTGCCGGATCGATCCCGAAAAGCACTCGGCACAACTCCGTCCGCCCCGCGCCCATCAACCCAGCCAGCCCCACAATCTCGCCGCCCCGGAGCTCAAACGAAATGTCCCGCAGCATACCGCGATTCAAATTCTGCACCCGCAGCATCGTTTCACCGCCGGCGTTGCCCGCACCGCGTTGGTGAATCGTTGTCACTACGCGCCCCACCATGTGCTGAATCAATTGCTCTCGCGATAACTCTTTCAACGGCCCCGTATGCACCGTCGCCCCATCGCGCAGCACCGTCACCCGATCCCCCACCGAACGCAACTCGTCCAGTCGATGCGTGATGTAGATGACGCCCAGCTTGCGCTCGCAGAGTTCCTTAACGATCCGAAATACTTCTTTCGATTCCGCATCCGAAAGCGACGACGTTGGCTCATCGAAAATCAGTAAGCTCGACCCCTGCGCCACCGCTCGGCAAATTTCCACCAATTGCCGCCCTGCCGGACTCAATCGCGATACTCGCATCGTCGGATCCAGCCGAAACCCGTGCTGTTCAATCACCGCGCGTGCTTTCTCAACTGTCGCGCGCCGGTCCACCCAGCCCAACACGCTCTTCGGCTCATGCCCCAGAAAAATGTTCTCCGCCACACTCAAATGCGGCGCCAGCAGCGATTCCTGATGCACCATCGCCACCCCGTTCGCCGACGCTTCCGCCGGCCTCGTAAACGAAACTGGCTGTCCCCGCCACAGCATCTCGCCGCCATCGCGCGTATACATCCCCGCGACGATCTTCATCAGCGTCGATTTCCCCGCCCCGTTCTCCCCCATCAACAGGTGCACTTCGCCCTCGGAAACTTCCAGGTTTCCATCCCGCAACGCCTGCAAGCCCCCAAAGCTTTTCTGAATTCCGCGCAGCGAAAGTAGCACTCCCAGAGTTTATTACAGAGGCCTTCTGCCCTATCCCAATAGCAGCGGTTGTTATTCCCTCATATCGCTAATACGATGACCTTTAAAGGACACCCAATCCCAACGCTTACCATCTCCTTGCCCGACCCACTCGGCGAATTCATCGAGCAGCAAGTCAAAGCTAAGGGATTTGGCGACACCGGTGAGTACTTGAGCAGCCTCGTAAAGAACGATCAGCAAGCTGAAACTGAAAACCACCTCGACCGGTTACTCCTCGACGGACTCGTGTCTCCCGAATCTGACGATATCGAAGCAACCCCCGAATTCTGGAACGATCTTAAAACGGATGCCGGAGCCTCATAGAGGAACGCCGTACGAAATTGTGAAGCTCGCCTTCTCCCCGGCTGCCCGTCGCGACATCCTTTCCCAAATTGCCTATTACGTAGATCAGTCTGCCTTTGACGCCGCCGAACGTTTCCCCAACCCATCCGCATCGCAAACCAGTACACAGAACAAATCACGTAGATCCCGCGATGCCAACTCAGAATTTCACTTTCGCCGCTCAGTTCTGATATGCTCCCGAAGAGCCATGGGAATTATGAGAATTTTTCGGTTGACGAACATTGCTTGCCTGTTGATTTTGTCGGCCGAGGCGTTCGCGGCCGATCGGGTGAAGACAGCAAACGGCACTGTGGAGACAACGCGGGCGCCAAAAGACGGGGTGCGGAGTTTTAAGGGGATTCCGTTTGCAGCGCCGCCCGTGGGCGATCTGCGCTGGCAGCCGCCACAGCCCGTAAAGAACTGGAAGGGCGTTCGGAAGGCGGATGACTTTGGACCGCGCTGCATGCAGCGAACCGGGCCGAATGCCGATTATTGGTTTCGCAGCAATGGCATGAGCGAAGACTGCTTGTATCTGAACGTCTGGACTCCCGCTAAGTCGAACACGGAGATGCTGCCTGTTTTGGTGTATATATTCGGCGGCGGGTTCCAGAATGGCGATGGATCGGAACCGCGCTATGACGGCGAGAATATGGCGCGCAAAGGGATGGTCGCCGTTTCGCTAAATTACCGCACCAACATCTTTGGTTTCTTTTCGCATCCGGAGTTGACGAAGGAGTCGGCCCATCACGCATCCGGCAATTATGGCTTGTTGGATCAGGTGGCCGCGCTCGAGTGGGTGCGCAAGAATATAGCTGCGTTCGGAGGAGACCCAAAGCGGGTCACGGTGGCAGGGGAATCGGCAGGCTCCATTTCGGTGAGTGCCTTGATGGCCTCGCCGTTGTCGCGCGACTTGATGGCGGGAGCGATTGGCGAGAGCGGCGCCTTGATTTCCACTTTGCCGCCCCGGCCCTTGGGGGAAACCGAGAAGGATGGTGTGCGGCTTGGTGAGTTAGCGGGCGCCGCATCGTTGCCGGAATTGCGTGCGATGAGTGCGGAAAAGATCCAAGACGTGACGGCAAAGATGGCTCCGATGGGCGGAGGCGCCCCGGCGAATGCAACCGCACCGGCGCTACGCTTCAGCGCGAATCTGGATGGCTACTTTTTGCCGAAAACGCCGTTGGAGATTTTCACAGCGGGCGAACAGGCCAAGGTGCCGCTGTTAGCCGGCAGTAATTCGCAAGAGATGCCAGGTCGCCTGATTTTGGGCCGGAGCGAACCAACCGTTGAGAATTTTGCCGCAGCGATTCACAAGCTTTATGGAGACAAAGCGGAAGAAGTATTGAAAGTGTATGCGCCGAAGAATGACGAAGAGGTGATGCAAGCGGCCACCGATCTGGCGAGTGCGCGGTTTATTGCGCATTCGACGTGGACCTGGACCGAGTTGCAAATGAAAACAGGCGGCCACCCGGTTTATCGCTATTTCTATGCGCGCGTGCGGCCGCCGTATCTTGGCATGCCCGGGCAAGCCCCGCCGCCCGCGAATCCGGCGATGAAGGCGCAAGGTGCGGTGCATTCGGCGGAGATTCAGTATGCCATGGGAAACCTGGATTTAGACCCTCGCTACACTTGGGACGCGGACGATCACAAGGTTTCCGAGACAATGCAGACTTACTTTGTGAACTTCATCAAGACCGGCGATCCCAATGGAACGGGCGTACCGCAATGGCCCGCTTATAGCGCCGGCACCGGCTATCTGCGGATGCGAATTGATGTCCAAAGCAAAGCCGAGCCGGAGCCCGACCGGGCGCGGTATCAAGTGCTGGATTCGCTTTTCGCCAATGGCAATACTCGCTGACGGCGGACGTCAGGCTTGTGGCGGTCTAAGCCGTCTTCGCCGATGCCGCCGTCTCCGTCTCAGCCTTTTCCACCTTCGGCAGCTTGAAGTACCCCACAACGCCAATGCCCACCAGCATCGCAGCGCTTCCATAATAGAGATTCGGAATTCCGACCTTTTCCGCCACCGGACCGGCCACGAACATCGAGATCACCTGCGACCCCGCCACCAACGACATCAGGCTGCTCATCACTCGCCCCAATAGTTCGTGTGGTGTCTCATGCTGGATCAGCGTCGTCGCCGTGATGAAAATCGCCGACGCGCAAAAGCCCAACCCGAGCATTCCCACTGCCGTCGATCCCATCGTCCCGAGCGCCGCAGTAATCAATATCGCTATGCCCATGCCGCCCAACCCGTACACCACCAGGTTCTGCTTCGGAATGTGCCGCGCAAACCGCGTGAGCAATTGCGTCCCAACGATCATGCCGATACCGATCAGCGTATTCAGCACCCCGAACGCCCCCGACGTCGAATGGAGCACGTCGCGCACGTAGATGGAGAGCAGCGCACCGAAACAGCGCATCGCGAACATCCCCGCCGTCATGGAGATAATGACGAACGAAATGGTCGAGTGCTTGAAGATGAAGCCAAATCCCTGCCGCATCGAAGTGAGTACCGCGCTCGACTCCGTGCGCACTGCCTGCCGGTTGATCGTCAACGTCATCACCAGCGCGGCCGAACAGAAGAAACTGAAGCTGTCGTACAGGAAACAGGAGTTCGCGCCAAACAGCTCCACCAGTTCTCCCGCCACGCTCGGCGCCAAAATCATCGACCCCTGCTGCGCCTGCGACATCAATCCGTTCACGGCCATCAGCCCCGCCATCGGCACCAGCGTCCGCACCGCCACCGATTGCGCGGGAACGAAGAAGGCCGAGACCGCGCTCATCGTGAACAGAATGGCATAAATCACGTACAAGTCGTGCACGAACACCAGCCCCAGCACCAGTACCCCGCGGATCATGTCGCTCGCGATTAGCGTCCGCTTCAAATGCCACCGGTCTACGAAGACGCCGGCCAACGGGCTAACAATCGCCATCGGCGCCATAAACGATACCAGCACCATCGCCACCTGCGTCGCCGTGCCGTGCAGCTTAAACGTGACCAACGCGATGATCGCGAACACCGCCAGGAAGTCTCCGAACACACTGACTATCTGCGCGATCCACAAACGCCGCACCGGCCCGAGCCGCAACACCTCACCAAAGGACAAAGGCGGCCCGGGCGGCATAGCTGCGGGACCAATCTTCGGCGCGTTTTCTTCCTTGACTGATTCATCGAATTCGTCTAAAACCTCTGGCATCCAATCTCCTTTTGAGTTTTTATTGCCTCAACGGCTGCTTTCAGCTCTCGAAGAAGTAGTGTGATTTAAATCACGGCGGTTTCTTCCTCACTTAGACTAACTGAATTTAGGCTGCAAAACGACTCCTCTGATTCGCCAAATGAGGACTCTATTTGTTTTGTTATCAGCGCGTTAGACCTGAGGCTATTCAGCCTGCTATCCTATAACTGGGAATAGCGTCTCGGCTTCTCGCCACGCCTGTCGGTTTTCAGCGGCACTCGTTGCAGATCTTGCGGCCAGAGGTAATGAGGGCGATGGCGATTGTCCCCATGATCGGTCCGGTTGCCGTGTTCAAACCCTCAAAGCCCACTGATTCTTGAGATCATCCGATCTCGAACCTTACACGCATTATTAGCGACGACTTCGCCTGCGATAGCCGCCTATCCCTCCGAATGCCTCGCTCGAAACAACTTCGCCCCATCTTTCCCCATCAACCGCTCCAACATCGCCGGCGTCGCTACCCGCAAATCCGTCACCACCAACGCATCCAACGCATGCGAAAAATGCGGATCCACATTGAACCCCAACACCTGCCCGCCCACCTTCATATACTGCTTGATCAGCACCGGCACACCCTTCCCATCCAGTTCCAAATCCTGCACTGACGCCGAAAGCTCATCAATCGATCGGATGAATCGCCCTAGCGCTTTCACCGGCTTCGGCACCAACGGCCTCCTCCGATAGCCCCGCCGCGCCTTCACCAATCCCGTCAAATCGTTCGCTAAGTGCCCGCGCAGATAATCCACCATCAGCCGCCGCGAATGTGCCTGATACGCGCCGCTGATGCTCACCGCTCCAAACAAAACCGCGCACTCCGGCCGCTCCTGCACAAACGCCGCAATCGCTTTCCATAACAACAAAAGCGGCGCATATTGTTTCTGGTACTCCAGGCAAATGAATGACCGCCCCAATTCCACCGCCGGCCCAATCCGTTCAAAAAACTCGCGCGAATAATGAAACAGCGTGCTCGTGTATAACCCATCAACTCCGTGCGCCCGCAACACATCCGGTGTCGCCGCCAATCGGTAAGCTCCTGCCAAGCGCCGGTCCGCCTTGTGCCACAACACCAAATGCTGATAGTGTTCGTCGAACCGGTCCAGATCCTTCTCTTCGCCCGTCCCCTCACCCACGGCCCGATAAGTCAACTCACGGGAGCGTCCAATTTCTTCGAGTAATTGAGGAATCTCCCGAGCGTTCGCCAATACCACTTTGAAGTCGCCGTTCGCCGCCAGCGTCTTCTCCGCCGAAAGCTGTTCCACCTCGCGCGCAATCCCCTCGCCCGGCGCTTCGCTCATCACCGGCCGGCTGGGCCGCTTCCGCATCATCGGCGCAAATCGCCGCTTCCCCGCGCTCTTCGATAGCAAATACGTCCGCGCCCGCAAATAATTCGTCGCAGCCTCCGCATCTGCAAACTCTTTGATCACCGTCCCCGGCACTGGCGTCCCAATTCGCACGCGAATCTCATGCTCGCGCTTTTTCACCAGCTCATGCGCCAAATTCAACGTTCGCAGCCGCGGATGGATCGCCCCCAGCATCTGAAACGGCACACTGTTCGCGCCATGGAAAAACACCGGCACCGTCGGACATCCTACTTTGCGCGCCAACCGCGCTGCTGCGCTGTTCCACTCCGGGTCTGTCACGGGCCATTCTCCGCCCCAATTCAAGTGCGAGACTTCGCCCGCCGGAAACATCACTAACGCTCCGCCGTTCCGCAGCCAAGCAAGTGAAGCCCGCACGCTCCGCGCGTTCTCGCTCGTCGCCGCATCGTCAAACGGATTCACAAAAAAGACTTTACCCCGCAGCGCCTCCGTCGTTGCCAGCAGTCCATTCGCCACAAACCGGTAATCCGGCCGCACCCTCTCCATCAAATCCACCAGAATCAATCCCTCAAGCATTCCGAAAGGATGATTCGCCACTAGCATCGCCGGCCCACTCGTGGGAATCCGGCCCAATTCATTCCCGGCAACCGCATACTTAATGTCTAACTGCCGCAGCATCCTGCTTGCGAAATCCGCCGCCGTTTGTCCATCCCAAACCGACGCCGAGTAGCTTCTGACCAGCTCACCCGGTACAAACATCTTCAGAATCGCTGGGTCAAGCGGCTTCGCCCACTTCTGCAAAGGCCCGGGCAACAACGTAGAAGCCGAAAACTCAAACGGATTCCGCAATGTCTCCATATATGGGTAGCTTCTCTGCCCGACATGAAGATTACGTTAGCGTTTCGTGAATTGTTCCTGACAACAAAGCCTTGACTACCGAGGGTAAGGGTGTCCTCGCAAAGTAGTAAATGCCCGGTAGATCTGTTCCGCCAGCATCGTCCGCGCCAGTTCATGCGGAAACGTCATCGCCGAAAGCGAAAGCAGCAAATCCGCTCGCCCTTTCCACTCCTCCGGCAATCCATCATGCCCACCCACCAGAAACACCAAATCCTGACCTTCCCGCTCTGCCGTCTCCACTAATTTCACAAACCCGCGCGAATCCATCGTCCGCCCCGCAGGATCCAGAAATACCTTCTTCCCCGCACTATGCTTCTGAAACAGATCGAACCGCCCCGGCACAATTTCCCGCATTTCACAAGCCGCATACCGTGCCGATCGCTTTAAAAACTCCGCCGCAATCGCATTCGCATGCTCATCCCGCGCTTTTCCAATGAAATATAGGTAAACTTTCATACCGTACCAGTACTAGATGTATAACCCCCTTGCAAACAACATCTTAAGAGTATATTGTTTTATAAGCGCTTTATCGCAATATAAAGGACCTCCATGGCTTCAACCGTTTGGAAAGGCTTCATCTCTTTCGGGCTTATTACCATCCCCGTCCGCCTGTTCGCCGCTGCGCGTACTGAACGCGTCAGCTTCAATCAAATCCACCAGCCTTGTGGCGGCCGCATCAAGCAGCAAACCTTCTGCCCGCAGTGTGACCGCATCGTCGAACGCAGCGAACTCGTCAAGGGTTTCGAAGTCGAAAAAGACCGCTACGTCATCGTGAACGATGAAGAAGTCAAAGCCATCGCCCCTCCCTCCTCCGACACCATGGAGATCGCCGAATTCGTCAAAGCCGACGGCATCGATCCCATCTATTACGATTCCTCCTACTTCATGGTCCCCGAAGAAGCCGGCAAAAAAGCCTATCACCTGCTTCTCGAAACCATGCGCAAGTCGGGCTACAGCGCCATCGCCAAAATCACCATGCACCAGCGTGAGTACACCGTCGTCGTCCGCCCGCACGCCGATGGTCTCCTTCTTCACACCATGTTTTACCCCGAAGAAGTTCGCGAAGTGCCCGAGTTCCGCCGCGACGAAAACGTCAGCGTCAAACCTCAGGAAGTCGCTCTCGCCGAAAAGCTCGTTGAAGGTCTCGCCGCCGATTTCGATCCTTCGAAATATCACGACGAATATCAGACCAAGCTTCAGCAAATGATCGAAGCCAAGCAGGAAGGCCAAACAGTCGGCGTCGAAGCTCCCAGGAAACGCGCTCCCGTTATCGATCTCATGCAAGCTCTCCAGAAGAGCCTTGGCGAGCTCCCGCGCAAACCCGCCACCAGCGCTCCCAAACCCGAAGTTGCCGCCGACGCCGAAGAAGAACAAGGCGCCACCCCCATCGATAAAAAGCGGACGGGCACCAAGCGCGCGCCCCGCACGGCTCACGGCTAAACCGTGCTGCCAGAGGAAACTGCTCAGCCGTCACCCGACAGTAACGAATCTCTCGTCCGCCGCCTCGGCGTCTTTGACGTCACCATGATCGTCATGGGCGGCATCATCGGCTCCGGCATCTTTGTCAATCCCTATGTTGTCGCCCGGCAAGTCCACACCACCCCACTCATCCTCGGCGCTTGGATCCTCGGCGGCCTTACCGCCCTCGCTGGCGCATTCATCTACGCCGAACTCGCCACCCTCCGTCCCAACCTCGGCGGCCAGTATGCCTATCTCAAAGACGCCTTCCATCCCGCCGTCGCCTTCTTGTACGGTTGGGCTCTCCTGCTCGTCATGCAAACCGGTGGCATGGCCGCCGTCGCCGTCACCTTTGCCCGCTACGCCAAAGAAATCGTCCATGTCCCACTTCCCGATGGTGTCCTCGCCTCACTCACTCTTATTCTCTTGAGTGCCATCAACTGCCTCGGCGTCCAATACGGCAATACTGTCCAAAACCTCCTCATGGTTTTGAAAATCGGCGCAATCTCAGTCCTTGTCTTCGCCGGCTTCCGCGCGCCCCACATCATCGAAGCGCTCTATCCCGATTCGCCCTTGTCTTCGTCGCTCATCATCAAGTTCGGCGCTGCCGTCGTTCCTGTCTTATTCGCATATGGCGGCTGGCAAACCGCCAGCTTTATGACCGGCGAGATGCGCAACCCCAAACGCGACCTCGCCCGCGCCCTCCTCTTCGGCGTCATCGGAGTCACCACCATCTATCTCAGTGTCAACATCGTCTGTCTCCGCGTCCTCGGCCCCATCGGACTCAGTCACACCCCCACACCCGCCTACACTGTCCTCCAAAGGGCCGTCGGCGATAAAGGTGCCGTCTTCATGGCCCTTGCCATCTCCATTTCCACTCTCGGTTTCTTGAGTCAGGGAATGCTCACCGCGCCCCGCGTCTTTTTCGCTATGGCCAAAGACGGTCTTTTCTTCAAACAAGTCGCCTACCTTCCCCACCGCACCCGAGTCCCGGTGGTCGCCATCGGTCTGCAGGGAGTTTTCGCCGCGATCGTCGCCGTGTCCGGAGAGTACGAAAAAATTCTCAACTACGTGGTCTCCGTCGATTTCATCTTCTTCGGCCTCACCGGTCTGTCCCTCTTCGTATTCCGCAGCCGCATGGGTCCGAGCCCAGATCACCGCACTCCCGGCCATCCCTTCACAACCATCTTTTTTATCGCCTCCTGCTGGCTGGTCGTCCTCGCCACTTACTATAATTTCCCAAAAAACAGCTTCATCGGACTCGGCATCCTCATGGCCGGCATCCCTGCTTACCTATACTGGAGCAGAAAGAACGCATTACAAGCATGACTACCACCACAAACCGCGCCATGGGCTCCGCCTACATGGAATGGGTCAAAACCTCCACATCCGGCTTCAAATACAACCTCGCCAATAGCGGCATTCGCAGCTATCCGCTTTCTGCCCTTCCTGTCGATTTTTCCGCTCTCCAACTCACCGGCCCCGGCGCGTATGGCTACCGCCCTTTAGTCGAAGCCATCGCCCAAAAGGTCAGCGTTCCTCCCGAAAACGTTGCCACCGCCCTCGGAACCTCCGGCGCCAACCACCTCGCCATGGCCGTTCTCATTGAACCGGGTGACGAAGTTCTCGTCGAACACCCCGCCTACCCGCTCCTCTGGGAGTGCGCCTCCCATCATGGCGCACAGGTCAAATATTTCGAACGCCGCACCGAAAACAAATTCGCCCTCAACCCCGACGACCTCCGCCCACTCATCACTCCCAAAACCAAACTCATTGTCATCACCAACCTCCACAACCCAAGCTGCGCCTTCACAGACACAACCACCCTACGCGCACTCTCAACCCTTGGCCCTCGCATCCTCGTCGACGAAGTCTATCTCGATCTCCTCTTCGACAACACCCCGGAAACGTCCTTCAAACTCAATACCGACCGCTTCATTGTCACCAACAGCCTCACCAAAGTCTATGGCCTAAGCGGCCCCCGCTGCGGCTGGGTGCTCGCCGCGCCCGACATCGTCCGAAAAATCTACCGCCTCAACGACCTGTTCGGCGTCAACAACCCCTACGTCACCGACCAAATCAGTTGCGTCGCCCTGGCCCATCTTCCCGAAATCGCCAAATGGTCGCGCGACATCCTAACCCACCACCGCACCATCGCCAACAATTTTCTGGCTGCCACGCCGTCACTTGAATCAGATCCTCTCACCGCCGGTACAGTCATCTTCCCCAAATCGCCCATTCCCGTCGAGCGCCTGTGCGCCCACCTCCGCGACCACTACGAAACCGTCATCACCCCGGGCCACTTCTTCGGCTCTCCCGACCACATCCGCATCGGCATCGGTGGTGAAACTGCCGCCCTCACCGAAGGTCTCGCCCGCATCCAATCCGCGCTCAAAGATCTTCAATAATTTCTGCTACCCTTCCCTATGTGTCAACCACCTTCGCCTTACCTCTTCACGCGACGTTACTTTTTGTAACCCCACTGTTACTAACCGCCGCGACGCCGCAAGCCAGCATCACAGAACTGCCCACGCCTTCCGCCCAAAGCCTTCCCTCCGGCCTCGATCTCACCGCCGATGGCTCGGGCGTTTTCTATGCTGAACTCACCGCCGGCAAAATCGCCCTCGTCCAGAATCTTCAGTTGGTTCGCGAATACACACTGCCACCCGGCGCCGCGCCGAACATCGTCAAACTGGCCGCGCCCGACACCCTCTGGTTCACCGATACCGGCAACGCCGCCATCGGCCTTCTCAATCCTCAAACCGGCGCCGTCCTCGAATTCAAGACTCCTTCCGGCGTAGCGCCGAATTTCCTCCAAATCGCCCACGACCACTCCCTCTGGTTCAGCGAACCCTCCGGCGTCGGCCACTTCGCGCTCTCCGGCGAGATCACGGAATGGCGCATCACGCTCGAAAAATCCGATTCCCATATCGAGCAACTCTCCATCGATCCTCTCGGCAACATCTGGTTCACCGAGCTGAATTACGATGGCGTCGGCCCGCTGGGCACCAACTACGTCCGCCGCCTCGATCCATCGGCCAACACCGTCCGCTCTTATGCGGTTCCCACCTTCGGCGGCACACCAGCTGGCGTCCAAGCAGCGTCTTCCGGACACATTTGGGTCAGTGAATATTTCGCCGGCAAAATCGCCTTGCTCGATCCCCAAGCCGCTCCCTACACCACCGACTCAGTCACTCCCACCACGGGACTCTCCACCGAATCCCACACTCACCGGCAAGGTCCCACATCCACTCATTCCACTGATACGGTCACCCGCGAATCAGGCGTCTCTCATTACGTCACTCCCACCAAAACCCAAGGCTGGCTCGAATGGCTCATTCCCGTTACCGGCTCGAACATCGAAGACATGCGCATCGCCCAATCCGGCTCCGTCTATTTTGAGGACGATAACGGCTATCTCGGCCATCTTGACCCCATCGGCAACTCAGTCATCGAGTACGCCATTCCATCGCCCAACAGTGGCTATTACAACATCGCCCTCAACGGCTGCACTCTCTGGTTTTCAGAAGCCGGCGCTTTTGTCCCCGTCCCCACCAAAGTCGGCGTCCTCACCGTTCACTAAACATCCGTGCTAACATCTCTCGTAACATGCCTTCGGAGCCCCGCAACGCGTATTCCGGCGACGATGCTATTCGTCAACATGTAGAAATAATTCTGAAATCTCCCGGTTTCGCCCACTCCCACCGCCTCGCCGCCTTTCTGCGTTGGATTGTCGAGCAAAGCCTCGCGGGCAATACCGCTGCCATCAATGAACGCAACATTGGTCTGGCCGTCTATCAGCGCCCTCCCGATTTCGACCCCAAAATCGACGGCACCGTTCGCGCCGAGGCCATGCGCTTGCGCCACAAACTTCGCGAATGTTACGCCTCTTGGACCGGCGGCCCCGAACGAATCGACGTCCCCAAAGGCGCCTACGTCCCTCAATTCACCGGCTTCGCGGTGGTCGACATCTCCCACGCCGAGTCTCACCACTTGCAAAGAAACCTCGCCTGGATCTGCGCGCTCACCGTCTCAATCGTGTTATTAAGTCTCGCCATCCAACGCGCCGCGGCTCTGTCTCACACGGCACAAGCCAACCAGCTTCTCGATCATGCTGAGGACCTCATGCGCATAGGTGATAACATCTCTGCCGTTCCTATCGCGCGGCAATCCGTCACGCTCGCCCCGCAAGCCGCTAAACCCCATCGCATACTCGCCACGGCCCTCCGGAACATCGGCCACATGGCAGAGAGCATAGTCGAAAGCCGCCTCGCTCAGTCACTCGCCAATCGTGATTCCGAAGAAGCCCTTCAAACACGAGCGGTACGCGCTACGGCGGAGGGCCGATACGCCCAAGCGGAAGGTCTCTACAATCAATTAGTTTTCGCTCACCCGCAGTCTTTTGATGCCTTGCTCAACCTTGCCAAAGCTGAGAACATCCGCTCGCCGGAGGCCGCGCTTGCCACCATTCAGAAAATCCGCCATCTGCCGCAAGGCATCGCCAATCCGGAGGTCGAACGCATCTCTGCTCTCGCCCTGGCTAATTTAGCTTCCACTGGCCGCCGAGACACTTTAGCAGCTGCGCTCTCCAGCATTAAACGCGCCAGATTCCTCGCCACAGCCGCCCACTCCCAAGGCGCTCTCGGCCGAGTTCTTGTTTTGGAAGCAGGGATCGAAGCCAATGCCGGCCTGCCGAATGACTATTTGGCCTCTATGTGCCGCGCCCATGACATCTGCCTCGAAACGCATGATGACCTCTGCCTTGCCAACGTGCTCCGTGTGGAGGGCAATGTGCAACTCCTGGCCGCGCACAATTACCGCAAAGCCCTCCACACCTACGAACAAGCCCTGGCTCTAGCTCTGCAATGGCAGAATCCGTTTGAAACCAACAACATCTTGGATGGAATCGATGCCACTGCGGAACAACTAAGCAAGGTCGGCGGCGATCCGATCAGGAGAATGTCGATCCTAGACGCCACCTCTTGTCCTCTTGTGGCGTCGCATCGTCACTAAGCCGATCAATCCGATCCCGCCGAACCATAGTGTAGCCGGTTCCGGTGCCGCTGTCGCATTCGACGTGATCGTCGCCGCCAAGCCCGTGCTCAGATTGTTGAACGTTCCCGGCGTCAAATTCTCGAAATCCAAAACATCCCCCGCATGCAGCGATTCCACTAAATTGAAAGCGTTCGTCTGCCCATACGTTGCAATCGTCCCGCTAAACACCACCGCGCCATCATCCAAAATCTCCACCGGATGCGAATTCTCGGATGTATCAATCCCCAAAAACTCCCCGACAATCGAATAACTGCCCGCCGTCGCCGCTGTAAACCGCACGTCCACATTGCTATTTAATTCCGGATCCAAATCCAAAACATTCGTCGGCAGCACAATTGTCTGAAACGAAGCGGTCGTCCCTGTGTCATTCGCCTCAATCGCCGCACTATTGGGAACAGCGATGTTGTTGTACCAACAATCCAGCCCAGCAATGGAGTTGCAACTCGTACTTTTATCCGGCAGCACCGTGCCGCCATAAAGATAGGTCCAAGCACCATTCGGATTCGCTGCGATCGAAAAATCCCCCACCGCGCTATAAGTCGCGCCAAGCACGGCGGTTGCATTCAGACCCACCAGGAGCGCAACCAAACTCAATCTTACGAACATCGTCATCATTTTGTATTCCTTCCTTTGTGAACTGTTTTCGGGCGCGCGTTTGAATTTCCACGCCTACCCACAGCCAAAATTAGGACCAAAATGTGCCCGCCGGAAGTGACTAACCCCGATTATTTTGAAAACTTCGCGTCACTAACCCTCAAAATCGCCCAAAATGCCTCACCCGCCGACGATCAACACCGGTTGCGGCCCAATCGCAATACTCGTCGCCCCGGTAACCGTATTCCAATCGCCAAACAAATCCTCGGCCTGTTGAGGCTCAAAATTTGCCGGTACTGCCCAAGTCTCCGCGGCATTGGGATTCCACACGATATACGCTCGCGTTCCGGACGGGGTGTGCAATTGCACTACCCAACTTCCGTTGGAATCGAAGGTCAGACTCTGCACCTGTGCGCCCACAAGCCAATTTTGCAGCGTCACGAAAGCAACACCAGCCTTGCTCGGCGTGATTCCGTCAGCCTCTGTGGTGGCAAGGCAGAATGCCGAAGCTGGCCCCCACGTATACCAATTAAATTTCGCCGAACCGTACAAAAACTGAACCAGGTACTTACGGGCGAGCAGCCCGGCCGCCTGTACTTCATCCGCCACGCTGGTCGTTCCATCGGCGCCCTCCGTTATCCAAATCGGCTTGGCCGCAATCACGGCAGGGCCAACGAGAGACTGCCGCTCGACGTTTTGAAGCGCCAGAGGCGAGCCACCACCTGTGCGCGGGACGTGCACTTGCGCCACAGTCTGAAGATCCGCCAGCACACTCGCATCATTCTCCGGATTAATCGTGTAATCGTATATGTGATAACCAATGGTATCCAGATAATTACCGCCACCCCCCTGCAGGAATTGATTCAGATACCCCAGCGAATACGGGGCCGGCCCTATCACATTGATGCTCGGATCGACCTGCTTCAAAGTAGTGTAAGCCAGTTGCGACAGTTGTAGCAGCGCAGCCATCGAACCGGAAAAATATTGGGTGTCGTTTGGCTCGTTCCAGATCTCATAGTTCAAGATCTGCCCTTTGTACCGGGTGGCCACCGTCTGCAGGTAGGTCACCCAGTCACTCATGTTGGCCGGTTCCGCCGCCGCTCCCAGCCCGTAGGAGCTATATTCAGTCGGCCGCGCAGAAGCCCAAGTGGGGGTCTGTCCCAGCGTCATAAACACGTGCGTCCCATGAGCCGATGCGTCCGCCACCGCCTTGTCCAGCAGCGCAAAGTTCCACACGCCTTTTTGTGGCTCAAGCGCCGCCCAAGTCGTGCCCGCTTGATCCCACAGTCGCCAAGTCCCAATCGGCACCGAGGGCCACGGCAGCCCTAGCTTGGCCACGCTGCCATCCGCGTTCAGCAACTGCGCATCGTCCGCATCTAAGGTACCGGTGCTGTTGGCAACCACCATCAATACCGATACTCCCGCACCATTGGGTGTCCCGCTCACACTCAGCTGTTGCCAGGCCCCCGTCGCCGTCACGCTTTGGTATCCATAAAATGCATAAGGACTCAACCATTGCCGGATGCCAAAGGCCAACTGCATCCCGGGCGTCCCCCGCAACCAGATACTTGCCGAGTAAGTTTGGCCGTAATTCAGGCTCACTAACTCGGCAAATTGCACATTCCCCGACGTGATTTGTGAAATCACCGCTCTCTGCGCCGCCTTCCCGCTATGGGGCGATGTGGTGTTTGCTGCATAATTCACCGTTACACTCGCCCAGTCAGAGTTCTCCACCCAATTCTGCGCGAGTTGCCCGGTAATCGTTGCCTCTGACGAAGCAATCGGCACGAATGCACCCTCAAAGTTCAAATTGTTCGGCCCTTGGCTGCCCAGATAGTTGTTGATGTGCATGCCGAAATCCGCCAACTGCGGCCGCGTGTTGATCTGCGGCGCAACGGCCGACCGCACTCCCGGCAGCGCTGCATCATCCACCCAAAAAGTCACTGGCTGCGGCGCGCCGATGATAAACGCGGCACGCTGTGTCTGCGTAATATGCACCGGCAGCGACGCCCACGCCCAGTTGCTTGTGAGTACCACTGGATCGTCCTCTAACGTAGTGTAAGGCGAAACGGCCATTTGCAAAATCAGGTGTACCGTCACCCCAGCCGTGCCCCGCAGCCAGATGCCCGGCCGATAGAGATACCCGGCGGTAACGGGGACGCCTTGATAAAGCTGCACTTGCCCGCTCTTCACCTCGGAAACGATGATTTTCTGGCACGAAGCACCGCTGTGCGGATCGGATGTCTCCTGCTCATAGTCCACATTTACATTCGCCCACGAAGAATTATCTATCCAACCATTGGCAACCACACCCGTGATCGTCGACTCAGTCGAGGCGACCGCGTTGTAGGGTCCTTCAAAACTCGGATTTATCATTTGCGCATACGTTTCTGCGGCGTAGCAGGCGGCGAGCAGGGCCGCTCCACACAGAACGCGGGAAAACTGGGACGATATCGGCATGACTATCCGACTCGACTTGTGCGATCTTGTTACGTGAATTCTCGCGCGATGCGGAAACAGCGCGTCTATTTCAATTGGATGCGGTCACCCGGCAACAGCGGCAACTTCAGCGCGTTCACATCCCGCCCGTCCACTTGAACCCGCCTCGCTCTCCCCCTATACACACGCTGTAGATTCACCGGCCGCGCTTGGTGATTGAGCACACCCCCCAAGTCAGTGCCCCACAAGACGCTCTGGCTTGCGCCGTTCACCGCAATCTCCATTTCCAGCGAAACCGAGCAGGCATCCGGAAACACCGTGCACCGCGGCGATTTATTTCCGCACACGCTGTCCGGATCCGTCGTCAAAGCGGCCGCTGCTTCACTCAACTCACCCGGGGACGCCGCCCCCAGCAACACCGACCCGCGCGTCTCAGAGTCTTTCTTGAACAGAATTTCGTAATAAAAGCGATAGTAATGAAAGTGTTGCTGTGCCGCTGGAATCAACTCCTGCACCGGGATCTGATTCGTCGGCCGTTCACGCATCGGCTGCACCGAAAGCAGTGTCAAACCGCCTTGCAGCCCCACCTGGTATTTCGCAACTTCAGTCCCAAGAAAACCAGCTAGGCCCCGCCTCGGCATCCCGTCCTGGTAATACGCGTTCTCAATACGAAGCTCCATCTGCGGCCGCAGATCCATCCCACTGCGGCCTGGCTCAAAACCGTTGTAACGCCGAAGAACCTCCGGAAATGGCGTCCGCGCGCCGTCTGGAGAACGAAGAAGATAATCCGGGCTGGCCGGCAGCACGCGAAACGTCCCCGCGCGCGGAACTCCGCACGAGCTGAGAACGACAAGGGCGACCATTGGCAATTGCCACCAGCGCCGCATCATTCGTCCCGCTGGGCAGACATCCTGGGTGAATTCACACTCAAGCTAACAGACTATCAATGTAAACGTTACCCAGCCCGTTGAGGTGAGCGCATCGGAGAGCAATGATGGCGTTGGCACAGCGGACAGTCCAGAGCGTGCCGGATTGTTTTAGGCGAGAGCCAACGAGGGTCTTGCAGCCGGCTTCGGCTTCCAATTCCAGCGGAGTGTTTGGCACGGCATAGCCTTCTGTTACTGAGAGTACAAAAACACCCGGATATCTACCCAAAAAAATGAATCCGCTCAAAACACGATTTCTATGTCGTCCACCCCGACGGGAAACATCGCGAGCGTTGGCACAACTTGTGTTTTCTGGCAGAATTGAATGAACTAATAACCTTGGGAAAGGGCCGTCAACGATGAAAGTTCCCTATGCGAAGAAATGGCAGAATGAAACAGAGAAACTGCGCCAGATCGCACTCGACTGCGGCCTGACCGAAGAACTAAAGTGGGGCAAACCGTGCTTCACGTTTCTAAAGAAGAACGTGGCGATCGTGATCCCGCTGAAGGAGTCGTGCGCGTTCTCGTTTTTCCATGGCGCACTTCTCAAAGATCCAAAGCACATTTTGGGAAGGATCGGAGAGCATACGCAGGCCGGGAGATGGATTAAATTCATTTCGCTTGGGGAGATTGCGGCCCTGCGATCGACCCTGAAGGATTACCTCTACGAAGCCATTGAGTTGGAGGAGTCCGGAAGAAAGGTGGAGATCAAGAAACCTTCAGAGTACCCGATCCCTGAGGAGTTGCAGAGGACGCTAGATGGCAACGCGGTTCTCAGGTCGGCATTCGCAATGCTTACGCCTGGCCGGAGGAAGTCATACATCTTCCACATCTCATCTGCGAAGCAGGCAAAGACCAGAGCAGCGCGGGCGGAAAAGTGCGTGCCCATGATCCTGAGTGGGCGTGGGTTCAATGAGTTTCCTAGCTGAGGCTGGGGTTGAACGGGACGAGTCTTGAATTGGCGACACCGCCGACCCAAAACACGACCACTATTCCGATACCCGGCAAGCGTTGGCGATCTTTGCGGCCGTCCAGAGGCGCCAATTCGTCGAACACGTTTTGACGCGGCGCGCTTCAGGCGGTTTCTTTCGGCGTTTTGCTTTTTTGCATTCCGAGCGGTTCCTTTTGACCGCAATTACAGAATGCTCAAAGTTCCACGCTGGGCCGATCTATAGGGCCTGCTTCGGGTAATAAAACGTGTGTATCCCTTTGATCTCTCCATCTACAACGTGAATCCAATCGAATACATGATTGACGCCATTTACTGTCGCCATGTCGAAGACCGTCGCCACATAATCTCCCTCGACAATATGTTGTTTCAGCTGGATGCCCTGGATCATCGGCAGGATGCTCGAAAGGAAACCTTTGATCGTTTGCCGGCCGGTCAACTTCGGAACGAGCGGGCCTTCAAATGTTACGTCCTCAGCAAGAGGTACTTTGGACAGGTCCTTCGTCGCAAAGCAGTCCAGATAGGCTTCCACTACTGCAACTTTCTGCTCTCGTGACATCGCTTCCTCCCGCTTATATTCTCAAATCGCGCTCAAGCGTAGAAACGCATTTTCGTAAAACCTGGCCTTGGACCGGCGGTATGGATGCCGAGGGACTGCTCCGATAACATAAAGAAGAAGCCAACGCGCTGTTGACGGGCAACTCAACGTTCTGGGGCGACTCGGACGTTCTTAGCCGCGCGAGAGTGTCCTTGGCCGACGACCTTTGACTGCGAGTCATGATTAACATTGCCGATCTGCTGGAGCGGGATTTTTCAAAGCCGGTCGAAGAAGCCGTCAGGATAAACAACGACGATCCAGATACGGTCTTCGAGGAGTTGACGGAATACGTCGCGACGGAGCGGATCAAAGCCGAGTACGGAAAGCTGTTTGCGGGGGCCGCGAAGTCGCCCAAGGGATTCGTCGGAGTTTGGATTTCGGGCTGTTTCGATACGGGCAAATCGCACTTTGCGAAAAACCTTGCGCTCGTTTTAGAAGACCGCGAAGTTCGCGGTGTTTCGGCACGTTCGCTTTTCGGGCAACGGGTCGACTCCCGACTGACGCCTTGCGAGAGCTTTCTGCTGGATGGAGACGCGGAGGCGCCTGAGGTTGCGGCGATCTGCCAGCCTGGGAAGGCTTGCGTTTGTGTCCTCGACGGATTGGGCGAACGGCGACTCAAAGATCTGCGTCCCGTGGTAGAGCGGTTCGGCGCAGAAAGTTTGGCGCGGCTCCAGAACGGGGCGACCCGCGGGCCCGCTTGGTTCATCGTTACTGCGCGAGAAAAGGTGCCCGCTGCGCTTAGCGATCTTTTTGAGCATCAGATCGAGCTATCGAGGCCAGACATGCGGGAGGTTGTCGCACGCCGCGTGCTGCGTAAGCAGAACAGCGGCGAATCAATGCTGAGAAGCCAATTCCGGGAGCATGGTGCGTTCTTGCTTCAGAACGTTCAGTTAGAGCGTTGCGCGCGCCGGCGCACGGATTTCGATGAAGACCAGTTTGTCCAGTTTTATCCGTATCTTCCGCACCTGATCGATCTGTCGATCGAAATTGTGGACGGTATCCGAAGAGATCCCGATGCGCCGCAGCTTAGCGGGGGCGGAAATTACACCATCGTCAAGCAGTGTTGCGAAATGATGGTTTCGGACCGGACGCGCCTCGGGGAGGAGGCCGCCGGGGCGCTGGTGAGCCTCGACAAGATTTATGACTTACTAGAAGGCAGCATTCCGCTAGAGAAGCAACACGATGTGTTTGTAACTGGCGAGCGCTGCGAACACAAAAACCATCCGGGAATGGCGGCGCGGGTGGCAAAAGTCATCTGTCTCATGCAGTTTGTCAAGGCCGACTTACCGCGAACGACTAAGAATATTGCTGCTTTGTTAGTGCAATGTGTTACTGATGCCCCACCTGCCTTGGCGGTTAGCGCAATTCTCGAGCAGATGAAGAAACGCGCTTTGTCACCCAGACGGAAGACAGGTGGACGCTTTACCAATATGATTTCGATGGGCTACGCGATGCAGCGGACGGCCTGGAGGGGCTTAAGAATGCGGTGGGCGCGGTTAATCCGCGGCCGCCCGGTTGGCACAACGACCTGATTCAAGTTGTTAAGAAGTGGCGCGTGGGCGCATTGGCTTGGTATACGCGGCCGTTGCGGGCGTTCCATGCTTCGGTCAGTAGATCGATTGAAGAAATTGTAGGCGTTCTGAACCGTCTGGTGGACCTTCCGATGGATGTGGCGGTTCTGCAGCGGCGAGTGGCGGCGATGCAGGAGGAGATTGAGCGTTTGCGTGCGGGGACTTATTTAGAGGCCCGTGTCCAAACCGAGAGAACCATTTATCTGATTGGGCTGTTTGGCACAGGGCGGCAATATGTGGGAGAACTGCTGCGGCAGAATATTGGCGAACGGGCGAAGTATTTCAAGGATGGGATTCGTTTGCATGCAGGTCCGACCCCTATGATTTACAGCGGCCACGCCACTATGAAATATGTTTCCCGAGCTCAGCATTTGCCGGCGGTGACGAGCCGGATTTTGGAAGATGTGAGAGTGGGATCTGCCGATTTGATTTACATCTACCGGCATCCGCTTGATTCGCTGCTGACGAATTGGGTTTGGTGGCGGACCTACCTGCGTGAGGGACGGTGCATTGCGGGGATCTCACAGGTTTATCAGAACACGGAGGCGCTGTGCGTAGATTTGGAGCGGAATTTTCCTGAATTCGAGTCTTTTGCCGCAGGCGATCCGGCTTTTTTCACGGGCCTAGCGCGCGGGCCGCGCTTTTTGTCTTTCACGGAATTTGTGGAGGAAACTGAGCTTTATCTGCGATCGGCGGCTACCCTCACCTTGCGGATGGAGGACTTCGTGAGCGATCCGCTGACGGAGTTTTCGAAGATTGCTAAAGTCATGTCGGTTGATCTGGATGTGAGCGGATTGCGAGTAGCGCCGCCAAGATCGAGACCCTATGGCTATCGGCCTGTTCAAGACAGAGTGCCTCGGCTCAAGAGCTTCATTGATGCGTTGAGTGGCCCAACCAAGAAGCGGATTCAGAAAATCGGCTATTGAGTTGGTTATTAAGGTAGCAGCGATTCGCCGTTCTTACGTCGCAAAACATCTCGACTCAAGATCCATAGTCAATTTGGGAAGCCGGGAGTGTACGAGATGTTACACTTCGATTACTGCTGCCCCTGTTGGGGATAGGCTAGATGTCCCGTTTCAGCACCTACAAAACTGCGAAATTTCGAGAGCCGAGAACGGAAGAAGAAACGTCGCCTGGGCGGGTCTTCTGGATTACGGGCTTATCTGGCGCGGGCAAAACCACTTTAGGAAGAGAATTATGGAGTCGCCTGCGTGCGGCTGGCTGCCATGCCATCTTCCTGGACGGTGACGCACTGCGCGCCGGAATAGCGGAAGATCTTGGCCACAAGACCAGTGACCGGCGGCGATCGGCGATGCGAAATGCACGGCTGTGCCGGATGCTGGCGCAACAAGGGACAGACGTGATTTGTGCGACGATTTCCCTGTTCCATGAGGTGCAGCGCTGGAATCGCGAGAACATTCCCGGTTACCGCGAGATCTATCTGCGGGTTCCGCTAGATGAGCTACGGCGCAGGGACCAGAAGGGCATTTACAACGGAGCGAAGGGCGACGTTGTTGGCATTGATGTGGTGGCGGAGACTCCCGAGACGCCGGATCTGGTGCTGGAGAATCACGGGGCACTGAACGTTACGGCTGCGGTTGACCGCATTCTGGAGGTGTGCGCCACGGCGGATAACGGCGAGCCTCCGGGTATTGTCGCCTTCAAGACGAAGGCGGAATCTTTAGAGGCGCTAGCGCCGTTGGTGCGTAACGGGCGCGTACTGCCGCAGGTTCGATTTTCGGTGGGGGATTGGCGAGCGGACGCGGACCGAGTGCTGGCTGCTGTCAATGCAGCGCCGTGGATTGCGGATCGAGTGATTGTGCGTAGCAGCGCGCGCAGCGAAGATGGCGCGCAGACCTCGAACGCAGGCAGATACGATTCCGTGCTCGGCGTTACCGGCAGCGCGAAAATCGCGGAGGCAATCGAGCGAGTGATTGATTCATTCGCCGGCGCGGCCAGCAGCGAGGATCAGATCTTTGTGCAGCCAATGCTCGACCAGGTGGCAATGGCCGGCGTAGCGTTTTCCCGGAGTCCCGCGGGTGGGCCGTATTTCATTATCAATTACGACGATTGTTCCGGCCGGACGGAGCGGGTGACCGGCGGCGTGGGCGACGATCTGCAAACTTTTTTTTGCCTCAAGTCGCGGCGGGATGCGTGCCCGGCAGCGCTCGCACCGGTGATCGATCTCGTCAGTGAACTCGAATCGCTGTTGGCTTGCGATGCGATCGACGTGGAATTCGCTGTGGGTAGCGACGGACAACTTTATCTTTTGCAAGTGCGGCCGCTTGCTATCGAGCGACAGAAGCGGCAGAGAGCGGACGGTACGGTAGAGAGCGCGCTGGCGAGTGTGGCGCAAAAGGTTGAGTTGCTGAGCCGGCCACATCCTTATCTGCATGGGAGCCGGGCGATTTTCGGGGTGATGCCGGATTGGAACCCGGCCGAAATTATCGGGGTGCGTCCGTGGCCTTTGTCGTTGTCACTCTATCGGGAACTGATTACGGATGCGATTTGGGCGTATCAACGGGACAATTACGGCTACCAGAATCTGCGCAGTTTTCCGCTGCTGGTGAGCTTTCACGGGCTGCCCTACATTGATGTACGCGTAAGTTTCAACTCTTTTATACCGCGCGATTTGCCGGATGATTTGGCTGGGCGGTTGGTAAATTACTATATCGACCGGCTGCTGGCCGAGCCGCATTTGCACGACAAGGTGGAGTTTGAAATCATTTTTTCGTGCTACACGCTGGATTTACCAGAGCGCATGGGCAGGCTGGCGGAGCATGGGTTTTCGGCGCAAGACCGGGCGGAGCTTGCGGGCGCTTTGCGGCGACTGACTAACCGCATTATGCACGGCGAAACGGCGCTATGGCGACGCGACCGCGCGAAGATCGACCAACTGGTGGAGCGGCTGCCGGCCATTGGCAATGCGGAACTGGATAAGATCAGCCGGATCTACTGGCTGATTGAGGATTGCAAGCGATATGGAACGCTGCCATTCGCGGGCCTGGCGCGGGCGGGATTTATTGCAGTGCAGATGCTGCAGTCGTTTGTCGCGGCGGGCGTTTTCAGTGTTGAGGAGGCGGCCGCGTTCATGGCGAGTGTCAATAGTGTGGGGTCGCGGATTGGGCGGGATTTCGCGCAACTTTCAAAAGCCGACTTCCTGGCGCGCTACGGGCACTTGCGACCGGGAACGTACGATATCCTTTCACCGCGTTATGATGAGGCGCCCGATCTGTATTTCGATTGGTCGAGTGCGCAGCCAGTCTTACCAGCAGCGCCGCGCTTCGCGCTTTCGATTGAGCAATTGCGGCGCATGGAACAATTGCTCAAAGAACATGGGCTCGAGATCGACGTTTTGAGTCTGATGGAGTTCATCAAGGCGGGAATTGAGGGACGCGAATATGCGAAATTCGTGTTCACACGAAGTTTGAGCGACGCTCTTTCGCTGATCCGGCAAGTGGGCGAAGAACACGGTCTTTCGGAGGAGGACTGCGCGTTTCTGGACTACGAGGCGATTCGCGCGCTTTATCGCGAGAGCGGTTCGGTGCGCGAGAGGTTGCAGAAGAGCGTGAGCCAAGGCAGAGAGCGGCACGCGCTGACCCGGCTGCTGGTGCTACCGCCGATTATTGCGTCGCCCGACAACGTGTTTGCCTTTCACCTTCCGCCGAGCCAGCCGAATTTCATCACGCAAAAAAGTATCACCGCGGAGACGGCCTCAGTAGGAGATCCGCCGGAGAGCTTCGCGGGACGCATTCTTTTCGTGCCCAGCGCCGACCCAGGCTTCGATTGGATCTTCACGCGCGACATCGGCGGTTTTGTGACTCAGTTCGGCGGGGCCAATTCGCACATGGCGATCCGCGCCGGAGAGTTAGGCATACCGGCGGTGATCGGCGCGGGCGAAGCGCTGTTCGGGCAATGGCAGAAAGCGCGCAAGCTGTGCCTCAACTGCGCGAACCAAAAGGTATCGATCATCGCATGAAGGCGGTGGGGGTGACGCAGCGGGTTGAGCTGGTTGCGGATTATGGCGAGCGCCGCGATTGCCTGGATCAGGCTTGGACTCAGTTTCTGGCCGCCTGCGGGCTGCTTCCGGTGTTACTGCCTAATCTGAACCGGGGCGGCTCTTGCGTTGTGCGAGCGAGCCGGTATTGGCGGGCTGCTGTTCACGGGCGGTAACGACTTGGCGGAGTTAGGCGGGGCTGCGCCGGAACGCGATGAGGTGGAAAAGGCGCTGCTCGATTGGGTAGTAGAGCGCGACCTTCCGCTGTTAGGTGTTTGCCGCGGCATGCAAGTGATTCAGCGGCATTATGGGATTTCTTTACACCGGGTTGAAGGCCATGTAACGCGGCGTCAGGCGATCCGGATTGAGGGGGAGCGGAAAGAAGTGAACAGCTATCATCGTTTTGGCGCGTTCGATTCGATGACGCCGTTAGAGGTGTGGGCGGTTGCCGACGACGGCGTAGTGAAAGCGGTTCGGCATCTGGCAGGACGGATCACAGGTATTATGTGGCATCCTGAGCGGTGTGCTCCGTTCGCGCCAGCCGACGTGGCGCTATTCCGCCAAGTGTTCGGGGTGGAATGATGCGCGCGGTGATTCTCGCGGCAGGGCGCGGCAGCCGAATGGGACAACTGAGCGACGACCGCCCGAAATGCTTGGTTGAACTGGCAGGCAAGCCGTTGATTGAGCGGCAAATTGCCGCGTTGCGGCGGGGTGGGGCGGATGAAATCGGGGTGGTGCGGGGCTATCGCGCGGAGATGATCAGTTTTCCCGGCCTTTCTTACTTCGCGAATGAACGATGGGCCGAAACCAATATGGTGATGTCGCTTGCCGCCGCTTCTGAATGGCTACGCTCCGGGCCGGCGATTGTCAGTTACGCCGATATCTTCTACCGCAGCGAGTTAGTCAGGGGTCTCGCCGCTGTTACTGGCCCATTGGCGATCAGTTATGACCGGCAGTGGCGGCGTTTGTGGAGCCGGCGTTTCAGCGATCCTTTGGCCGACGCCGAAACCTTCCGCGTTGACTCGACGGGCCAACTGCTGGAGATTGGCGGCAAGACGACGCGGGTTGAAGAAATCAAAGGGCAGTATATGGGGCTCTTGAAATTCACGCCGGCGGCTTGGCGAGCGGTTGAGATGCTGTTGGGCAGACTGGAGCCGGCGGTCCGCGATCGACTCGACATGACCGGATTGCTGAGTCGCCTGCTGGCGGAAAAGGAGATTCCGATCAGCACTTTCGGCACCGATGGGCAATGGGGCGAGTTGGATAATCCGCGCGATGCGGCTCTCTATGAGAATTTGGTCAGGGAAGGGGAACTCTCCCTGGAGGATGGATGATCTCAGTCTTTCCGACGCGCTGACCAGGCGCGAGTCGCGTAGGTGGCTTTGATGGAAGGCTGCCCGGCTACGCGTTGCTCGACAAAATCGAGGAATGCCTCAAATTGCTGCTCGCCCAGCTGCAACCGTAGTTCGTTGACGGAACGCCACACTCCCAGATAGCGCTCAGGCGTCATGATGATGTCATGGCGGCCTTCCATATACACGACGTCATCAAACCAGGGTGACGCCCAAAGTTGTTCAGTCAGCGTTTCTTTCATGTCGGTAGAAGCGCGCTTGCTGTTTGGGCGCATAGCGGATAAGTGCGTCTCGATCTCAACCAGCAGTGGATTCGTCTCTATCAGGCGGGCGTTCCATAGAGCGGTAAACCGTCCCTGCGGACGCAACAGACGATGGAACTCTCGGGTGGCTGCATCAAAATCGGTCCAGTGAAAGGAGGAGGCCATTGTCAGCCAATCACAGGAGCTCGCGGGCTCACCGGTTTGTTCGGCGCGCGCCGCCAGCCACCGAATCGTGGTATTGGCGCTATCCGCGATGCCGGCCATCCGCATGTCGTCATTCGGTTCGATGGCAGTGACTGACTTAACGCCCTTTCGGTAGACCATTCGTGTCCAGATGCCGGTCCCAGCGCCTACGTCAATGAAGTCGACATCGACCACCGGCTTATTGAGCAAGCCCAATAGGGCATTGAACACAGAGGGGCAGTAGTCAGGGCGATGTCGCGAGTAGTCGTTGGCAAGCCCCGTGTAATCGCCGGATTTTACGGTGTGTTTCAATGAATTCGGCAAAACCGGGCGCTCAAATTTGCGGTAAACACACTACATTATATATAGAGCGGCGAGTGGCCGCTCTTCATTGGGATAGATGCGCAAGACCTATCGAGAAAAGAAATCACCCGAGTACTGGATCTCACGATGGAACGAAATCCCCGTTGATGAGCCTGCAGAAGGGCACGACCGCTATCCGCTTCTGTATGCCAACATGGTGGTTCGCGGCGGTGATGGTGAAGTGCTGGAACTCGGCTGCGGTGCTGGGCGCCTGCTGCGCTATTACCATGCGAAGGGCACAAGAATTGTCGGGGTAGACAATGTCGCGGCTGCCATTGCCAAGTTACAGGCATGCGATCCGCAACTGAATGTCTTGCAGGCAGACGCTCGCGCACTGCCATTCGAGACTGGACGGTTCACGACGGTCCTTTGCTTCGGCGTTTATCACAGCCTTGAGGATGATGTAGCGGCTGCGATCAGCGAAACATTCCGGGTTCTTCGACCTGGCGGTCGCTTGTGTTCGGAGTTCCGGTCCGACAGCCTGCATAACCGGATGATCGACTCCTATAAGGGGCGCGGAAAGCACGCCACGGAGTTCCACAAATGGAATTACCGGCGGCGGGACGCTCGGACGATGCTCGAGCAGGCAGGCTTTGTGATTGAGAGCGAATATGCGGCGCTCAACATGCCACTGCTCTATCACGTACCATTGTTCCGGCATCCATCGCAAAGGCGCAGCGACGAGCACGAAGCCAGGATTTCCGGCTATCGCCTGCGGACATGGCTCGAGACGCTACATTCCATTGGCTTGCGATTCCTGCCAGGGTTCCTCGCCAATGAGTACGTCTTTGTTTGCTGCAAACCCGGGGAAATCAACGATGCAGTGTAGCGCCTTTGTGTGTAGCCGTAGCGCGTTGTTTTGGGGCCTTCCAATAATCCCAACGCCGGCTGACGGCTGAGCAGGAAAACACTGGCAATTTGCCCCGCTCCGCGGGGTCCCGGCTGACAGAGAGCTACCACAACGAGCGTCGTTTTGCCGGAATTCGAGTACGGCGCGGCGGCCATTGCGTACGCGTTTGGCCCATATGTGTCGTTTCGCTGGAACTGCGTTCCATTTGTCGTTAGCCAAGCATGAGTAGTGATGTAGCATTCGCAATCGGAATTGCTTTGCATAACCTCGTAAACCCACGACTAAGCGGCGTTGCCGGCAAAGAAATCCATAGCCAGGATCACTAGTTTGATGCCGGAAATGGCGAGTTTGATTGCTGTGTTGGCTCCGGTTGCTTCATGAGATCCAATCCAGTGAGCCGTGTCTGTGCCGTCGAGAGCGATGCCGAAACCGTAAACGGATAAACAATGAGCCGCCGAAAAATAGCCGGTGGCGAATTGGGCTCCGAGGCCGCTACGCGAGGAAAGTCCGTTTGTATAGTCGTGATTCCCGGGAGGCGTGGTGAACGGAATGCGATGCGCGTCGAGAATCGTCCAGGCGGCTTCGGCGTTCCGGTACTGATAGTCCGCGGTTGCATTCACGCAATCGCCAACGCCCCACGACAGCCTTGATGTTGGCATGGAAAGCTGGTTTGCTCGAGGTGAAAACAAGGTTCTTGTTGGCGACGATCCATTGCATCAAGGCGGCGTAATAGCGGCCCGATTGGTCAGAGCAAAATTCAGCGAGGTATTGCGGATCGGGGATATGGCAATGGTGAAATCAGGGCTGGCGGCGGTCGGCGATGGAATGCCCAGGTGGCGGATGCGAACCCTTCATCGAGACCGGTCAGGATCGACCTGCCGAAGCCTCGCCTGCAGATGTTTTTCAGGAGCCGTTTCGGCGTCAGCCGTTATTCTTGATTACGTATTCTAATTCCGTTATCCCTACGATTACAGCGCGGTTTTGAGGACGCGATTTGGTTAAAATTGGATGACTTCGCTATGCAGCTTCCTTGGAACAAAATCTTAACGCGTGAACAGGTGCAGTTTTGGGAGAAGAATGGTTATATAATCTTGCCTGGACTGTTCCAGATTTCTGAAGTGGAAGCGGTGAACAGGATTGTCGAACAAGGGCGCAGCGATCCCCGGACCTTTGGAAACGCCACGGTGGATGTCCTGCATGGTGAGCACTCGGGCAAGCGCTTTCCGGCTGCGGACGTTCCGGTTGAAGCGTTGAAGGGGCCCGTCAAGATCAACAACCTATTCTTAGAGAAACCCGAAGTGCTGCACCTTGCGCTGAATGAGCGGCTGACGCGCATCTTGTCGGAGTTGCTGGGCGGCGCCCCGATGGTCTGCAATTCGCTGAACTTTTTGTGGGGCAGCCAGCAGCCCGACCATTTCGATACGTGGTACATGCCGCCGATCGTGCCCGACAAGATGGCGGTCAGCTCCATTTGTCTCGAAGATGTGCGACCCGATGCCGGACCGGTAGTTTATTATCCTGGGACGCACAAAATCCGTCCCTATCGCTTTTCGCATGGCGGCCTCAAGGCGGAGCGTGAAGAGATGTGGCTGTGCCGTGAATATTTGGAGGAGCAGCTCAAGAAAATGCAGCCGGAACGGCATGAGTATCTGGGCAAGGCGGGTGACGTCTTTATCTGGCACGGTCAGCTTCTACATGGCGGCACCGCGATTCGTGATTTGAGCCAGACGCGCAGGACCCTGGTGACTCATTATTGGCGAGCAAAGGACGATGTCCGGGCGGTGAAGATGCACAAAACGGGGTATTATCTCGAACGCGAGCATCTCTTGACATAAGGGCGCTAGCGGGTTGGTTTCTGTATCTTTTGATCGGACCCGCCGGACCTCGTCTCGAAACACATTCAGTGGCGGCAGTTTTGTTGATAGAACCTTATTTTTCCGAGGCGAGACATTCAGACACGGCCCGTATCGCGAGATCGATATCACCCTCATTTGTCACCCAGTTCATGACGCTGACTCGCATGGCACGGTTTGACCGCCATGTCGTCCCCGTAAAGAATCCGCCGCCGTGGGCGTTAATTTTGTTAATCATCGCGTCTGTGTAGCGATCATGATCCGCATGGGACGCTTGGGGGGATGGATGAAGGAATCGAACAAGGCCCTGGTTAATAATTGGACGCCACAGGACCTCTACGCCGGGCAGGCCGCCAAGCCGCTCCACCAACTCTCGAGCCAAGGAGCAGCAGCGGTCGATTAATTCAGCTAGACCGACGCGCCCCAACTGACGGATTGCAGCATAAGTGGGAAAACCACGGGCCCGCCGAGACCATTCCGGATTCCAGTCAATTTGATCACGCGCTTCAGTATTGTGATCCAGATAGGGTGCACGATGCGACATTGCGCCTCGATGCACTTCGGGGTTGGCCACAATTGCATAGCCGCAATCATACGGCACATTTAGCCATTTATGTCCATCGGTAGCCCACGAGTCTGCTGCGGCGTATCCGTCCAAGAGATGCTTGTAAGTTGGACTGGCAGCAGTCCACAAGCCAAACGCTCCATCTATGTGGACCCAGGCGGAGTGACGCTTCGCCAGGGGAATCAAATTTGGATAGTCGTCAAAACTTCCGGTGTTCAGATCACCGGCCTGGAGAATGACAACTACTGGATGTCCGCCTACCTTTCTCAGAGCGGCTTCGAGTGTCTCGGGCTGTACGCGCTCAGTTTCTTGATCCAGTGGCATATCAACAACATTGCTTTCGCCGATACCCAATAGCCGAATTGCTCTCTCAATGGAGCCATGCCGATTAGAGGCAAGCACCTTGATCTGAGGCGCGCCGGTCATCCCGTTGCGTTCCACGTTCCACCCTTGTTTTTGGAGCAAATGATGCCGTGCTGCCGCAAGGCAAGTGACGTGTGCCATCTGGCAGCCGCTTACAAACCCGACTGAGCACGTAGCAGAAAGACCCAATAACTCCTTCAGCCACTCGGCTGCCACTTCCTCCACGACGGCGGCAGCGGGTCCGCACGAGTAGAGGGCGGCGTTTTGATCCCATGCGGATGTGAGCCAATCCGCAGCCAGAGCTGCCGGCAGCACCCCACCTATCGCCCAGGCAAAAAAGCGACCGCCTGCCGAACCCAGGATGCCGCCGCCACTGGCCTCGACCAGTTCCTGAATCACTTGTTCCGCGGGCAACGGATGGTCACAGAGCGGCGAAGCGAGGCGGCTCCGCAAGTCGTGAAGGGTGGAAGTTGCGCCCACGGGACGTGTTTCGAGAGTAGTGAGGTAATCCAACGACGAGCGAAGCGCCGATTCGAGGGCTGGACGGAAATCGAAGGCATTCATCTTGGTTAGCAGCGTAACCGGGGCACGGAGAATCCGCCATCCGATTCTTGCTATGGGATTGCGCTGGGGGACAGCGGAGGCGCCCCGAAGAAATTCGATATTGGTTTGTGCAGCTGTTCGCTCTTAACGGATCACAGACTCTGCTTGAGGCGAAGTATGTTGGCCGCGCTTCTTATTTGCGCGATTCAGGAAGAAGATGAACGCCAACAGGCAGACGATTGTGACCACGCCGACGAGCTTAAAAACGTTGTAGATGGCAACGGTATACTTTCCCGTGAGCGGATCGTAAGGACAACAGAATAACAGTACATAGTCGGCTGCTGAGCCAATCTTATGTTTCGAAGCTTCAATCAGTGAGAGGCGGACATCGGTAGGCGTGTACTGAATACCGTAGAAATAGCGCGACAATTTGCCTTCGGGAGTTGCGATCATGATGCCGGCTGCGTGGACGAACTGATGGGTAGGTTCGTCCCAGCGATAGCGGAACCCTACGGCGGAAGCCAAAGCAGTGATGGACTGCGGGCTACCTGTCAAAAAGTGCCAGCCGGCATTGAACGACGGCCGAGCAAACAACTCGGCGTATCTGGTTTTCTTGCTCTCAGCGAGCGGCGGTTTTTCTACTGGATCAATGCTGACGATGACGACGTTGTAGTCGCGGGCGGGCTCCAGGTTGATCTGCTTTAGAGATCGAACCAGATCACTCAACGTTAGACCGCAAAGCCCCGGGCAAGCGTAATAAACGAGTGCCAAGACGACTGGCTTTTCCCCGAAATACGTGCGCAGCGGAGCGGCATGATCCAACTCGTCGTGGAAAACCAGATCGAGTGGAATCGATGAGTTGAGCTTTTGATCGATCCCTATTCCTTTCTTGCTAACAAAACCCTGATATTTCGCGTCGGTCGCTCCATACTGGGCGCTCAGGATAGAAGAACCTGTGAAAAATAGAGCGAATGAAAGCAAAATCGTGCGAAGTCGGCGGATACATATCGAGCTCATTTGGTTGCAGCAACTTCTTCATTCTAGCCTCAACTGGCGACACCTCAACCCCTTCGCCCAATTTTCTCGATAACATAGGGCGAAGGAGAATTCGAGTGTCCATGGGTAGATGCAGAAGGTGGTTAGGTTTTGCCGTCGTTGGCGTTTTGCTCGCAGTGTGCCAGATTATTGCGAGGCAGAATTCCGCCACAGGTACGCCGCAGACGGACAGCAGCAAAATTGGACCTGACGGCACGGCGTATGTAACCAGAATTGTACCGGTACCGACCACGATCAGCCTGGAAGCGCAAAGGGTGCTGGCGCGAGTAGTTTCAGATGCCAGTGTGCCGCAAACGCTCGAACAGCGGCGGAGCGGCACTGACAAGTGGCAAGCGGGAGCCGGCGAAGCATCGAAGAGGCTCTACCCGGCGAATGTAGCAACGGACACGATCGCGGGTGTGCCGGTGCGCGTGGTGACGCCTCTGAGCATCGCTCCGGAAAAACGCGATCGCGTGTTGGTTAACTTGCACGGAGGCGGATTTAATTCGGATTCAGGGTCGCTCACGGAGACGATTCCCATCGCGAATCTGACGGGAACGAAAGTGATCGCGGTGCTGTATCGTCTTGCTCCGGAACATCCGTTTCCCGCCGGTTTAGACGATGCGGTTGCGGTGTATAAGGGAACTGCTGAAGACGTATAGGCCGAGCCACATTGGTATCTACGGCACTTCAGCTGGGGCGATTCTCACGGCGGAAGTGACAGCAAAACTGAAACAGATGAACCTGCCGCTGCCAGGGGCGACGGGAATTTTCTCGGGTATGGGTGACTTCAGTCAGAATGGAGACTCAATGGCCGTCTATGCACTGAACGGGTTCTCCGGCCATCTCGATCCGCCCAAGAGCGGCGGCCGGCAACTGGATGCGTACGTGGGCACAACCGCGGCGAGAGACCCGGTGCTATCGCCGCTGTACGCGGATCTTACTGGGTTCCCGCCGACGCTTTTCATTACCAGCGGGCGCGATCTATTGCTGAGCGGCACGACGATCTTACATCGGGCTTATCTGCGCGCCGGTGTGGATGCGGAATTAGTGGTTTTTGAGGCTTTGCCGCATGCGTTTTGGAATAACCCTGCGTTGCCCGAATCGAAAGAGGCGGATCAGATTATGGCTGGATTTCTGGATTCGCATTTGGGGAAGAAGGAGTTGAGTTCCCGGCGTGAGAGGTATTGAAGGCAAAAACGGGAAACATCCAATGGATGCTGCATTCGGATGGTGAGCCGGGCGGGACTCGAACCCGCGACCACCGCATTAAAAGTGCGATGCTCTACCAACTGAGCTACCGGCCCCTGCTGCTGCGTTGAGACAACTCCTTCCAGATTAGCATCAACGCGTCAATATTCTCTTGGCGATTTCGAGTGCTTGCTCGCGGGTGTTAATTTCGCCATCGAGTTGCGCCGTCTCGACAGCTTCCAGCGCTTCACCGAAACTGGGGCCGGGTTGAAAACCGGCTTCAATCAGGTCCTGCCCCGATAACAAGCGCGGCGGATGGAGGCTTTCTTGATTCAGCTCGGTCAATTTTTGCTGGACAAATTGGTAGGAATCGGTGTTCCCATTGCTCGCTAGACAATCTAACCGGTGCAAAGCGAGGTGCTCGTCGAAGCGATCCAAACGCAGAAACCGCTTCAGTGTGCTGGCACGCATTTTCCTCACATCCTTGAACTTCATGTGGTTAGCGACAAGCGCGGTCACTTGTTCAATGTCGTCGTTCGAAAAACGCAGACGCTCCAGGATTGCCGGGGTCATCTGAGCGCCGATCTCCGCGTGACCGTTAAATCGGATTCGGTCCGTCGCCCGCCAGAAAGTTAACGGCTTTGCGACATCGTGCAGCAATACACCCAGCGCGAGCGAAGGGGTCGCCGCGCCCATCTTTTCGAGCATGAGTAAAACGTGGATCCACACGTCACCCTCGGGATGATATTCGGGCGGCTGCTCCACTCCTTGAAAGGCTTTCACTTCAGGCAGAATATGCACGAGCAGTCCCAGTTCATCGAGCAGGCGAAGGCCGTAGGCCGCACCACCTTCGGTCAAGATGCGTACTAACTCATCACGCACGCGTTCCGCTGACACGGTCGTGACAGATTCCCCCAAAGTGCGGATGGCCCGTTTCGTAGATGGCTCAATTTCGAAACCGAGGCGGGCGGCGAAGCGGACAGCCCGCAGCATGCGTAGATGATCTTCGCCAAACCTTCGAACCGGATCGCCGATCGCCCGAACCATCCGGCTTGACAGGTCGGCTTGACCGCCGACAGCGTCAAGAATTTCACCGGAGATTGGATCTTCCATGAGCCCGTTGATGGTGAAATCCCGCCGGCGGGCATCCAGGCCGGGATCGGTTTCGAAGTGGACGGCGTCGGGGTGGCGAGCGTCACTGTACGCCCCTTCGCTGCGGAAGGTTGCTATTTCGATTCCCTTGAAAAGAACGACACCAAAATGAGCACCGACCAGCTGGGCGGCGGGGAAATATTGGGAGAGTTGTTTCGGCAAGGCATCGGTGGCGATGTCAAAATCTTTAGGCGCGACGCCAAGCAGCCGATCGCGAACACAACCGCCGACCAAATAGGCTTTGTGACCGTGATTTCTCAACTCCACGATCAGCGAAATGGCAAGCTGTTCGTTCTCCGCCCGTTCAGCCACTTACTTCGTTTTCAGAATCTGCGGGTGGCGCTGGGGCAGCGGTTTCTTCGCCACCTGCTGAAGCCGACGCGCCATTTAACTCCGCCAGCGCTTGGGCTGCCTTGGCTTCTTCCATCTTCTTCAGTTCTTTTTTCGAAGGCGGAGCTTGTTCATGGCGGTAATCATGATCGTGGTAGCACGTGCGGCAGCGCACTTTTGCGGCTTCACTGCCTACCAGCGATACGATGGCATGATTGGTAAGGCGACGGCATTTGACGCAAAAGTCATCGATGATATCGCCTAATCGTTTTTCACCCGACATAAAAGTCTCGACTATCGGGAGTATACCAAGGATCGACGCAAATCACCTTAGGCAACGTGATGGCGAAAGTGGTTTGCTAAACTCTAAGTTTCGACGTCCCATGGCCAGGTAGCTCAGTCGGTAGAGCGCAGCCCTGAAAAGGCTGGCGTCGGCGGTTCGATTCCGTCCCTGGCCACCAATTTGTCAATCAGTTGCGAACTGCACCTTAACGTCTTCCTTGTGACAAAAGCAACCAATTTTAATCAACTCGCCGCGTAATAAATCACCAGTGCGAAACTGGCCAACGCCGCCACCACAATCACAATCTCCCAAACCGAAAACAACCCGCGTAAAACTTCAGACGACACCGTCGTCAAACTCTCTCGATGGGATGGCGCTTCCGTTTGCCTCCCGTCAAAAGCGCTCTCCATGCGCGGCACGGAAGCGTTCACAACACATCGATCCAACTCAATCTCGTAACCGGGGATCGAAATGACATCACCTTCGTTGAGTCGTCGGGTCTTTGATTGCTTCACCGCCTTGCCGTTGACGACGGTTCCATTACTGCTTAAGTCCTCCACATACACAGAGTCCTTGCGCATGAACAAAGCGAAATGCTCCCGCGAAATTTCAGATCCTTCTAAATGAGCAGGACTGGTGATGGTGCGGCCGAAAACCACCCGCTCTGCGATATCGCAAGTGATTTTGGAAGATCCGGGATCGCTCTTTCTCTTGATGACTAGGTCTATTCGCACCTAAGGGGCCAAAGAAGTCAAGCGCCTGAGAATGGCCTCTCGCATCATGGGGTCGCTGCCTAACCACGCGGCTAACTTCTCACGATCCGGAGCACACATTCCGCTAAACTCTTTGTCTATAATCTCATGAACTGCCTGGTGAACGGAGGCGTCCGCCTTGGCGGGATCGCTCAAATCCGTCTTCGTCAAACCTTGCGCGAGGTCCGCCAGCGGCTGTGCGGCCGCACCGGATTGAACCTTCGATGCGAGAGTCTCACCAAAGGAGCCAGTGCCCTTGGAGGGGGCGGCGGTTGAATCGATTCGGCTCCTGAAATCTGGTGAATCCGGATTGATTTTCATGATGGCCGATCCTCGTTTGAAGCTTCGTATCCAGGCAGAAACTGCATGAATCTTAACAAACCGTTCGCCAACTGCCCATAACTGCCGCGCGGGTCGATCTCTACCGCCCGCCGCAGACTGACGCGCGCACCAGCAAACTCGCTTTGAAAAATCTGCGATTCACCTAGCAGTGCGTACGCATAAGCACTGCGCGGCGACAGATACAACGCTCGCCGATAGTGCACCGCAGCCGCCGCAAACTGACCTTCCGAAAAACAAACAGACCCCAGCCCGATTTCAGCCAACGGCTCGTCCGGATCTAGAAATTGTATCTGCTCGAAGATCCGACGAGCGGCCTCGAACTGGCGGGTTTCTCGATAATGCATACCTGCTTCCATAAGGATGCGCAGATCCTTAGCTGGCACGCGATGCGACAAGTTTGTTTTGGTTGCGAGCATGACCCGTTTTTTAGTGGCTAATATTTCGGAGACAATCCATAGCGGCATCGTGTTTTGCCTTGAGCACGGATGACGCCGCCTCATAGGCGCGGGCTTGCGCCTGAATGCGCTCCTGCAACATCAGGTATTGCGAAGGATCGTTGGCCAGACCGGAAGTGACACCTTCAAGCATCCTTCCCGCCAGTCCACCGAAGCCGGGGAGAAGGACGCTGCCCGCCAGACTACCCACCCTGCCCAGCGCCGCAATGAAGCGGTTCGGCGCTGTCGGTGTCGTTGTTGGTGGAGTAGGTTCAGGCTGAACGGGTGGAACCGTAATAGGATCACCCAGATTGAGATCACCTATTGGATTCATTGATGTTGCCATGCCCAATTATCGTGGCAATTTGAAAAGTGTTGCCTCCAGCCGGCGCTTTTTTTAGCTGGCCGCTTGAACGAGTTCAGCAGCGGCTACAGTGCCGATCTTGCCCAGCAGTTGCACGTTCATTTCCGGGGCCAACTCTTCGTAACTCAGCACCTGCAAATCGGGAAAATCACGCGCAAGCAGGTGGCGCACAAAACGCCGGAGATCTTTCCCGGTGACAATGGCCGGGCGCTGCGCGGTAGGCGGCAACTTCCCGATTTCCCTTTGCGCTGCCCTCACAATCGTGCCGATACTTTCCGGATCCATAGCCAGATACGATCCAGTGGCATTTTGACGGATGGAGTTGCGGAAAAGATCTTGCAGGTTCTCGTCCAGCTGATAAACAAACAACAGCGGCTTTCCTTCGGTAATGCTGAAGCAAATCTTACGCCTTAATCCAACACGGACGCGTTCGGTCAATTCCACCGTGTCGCGCGTAGCGTGGGCAGATTCGCCCAGGCACTGCAGAATGGTCTTCATGTCGCGGATGGAAACTTCGGCCTCGGCCAGAAGCTTGAGAATTTCCGTAAGCTGTTGCAGCGAAACCGGCTTCGGCACTACTTCATCCACCAGCGCCGGATAGTGCTTCTTAATCGCTGCCAAGGTCCACTGCACTTCCTGCAGGCCAATGAATTCGGGCGCATGGCTGCGCAGGAAACTCGCCAGGTGCAGAGTAAGAACATCGTGCGTTTCCCAAACCTGAAATCCCGCAGCTTCCGCTTTCGCTCGATCCTGTCGCGCAATCCAGCACGCCGGTTTATTCGTAGCCGGGTTGGCCGTCTCTTCCCCCTGGATTCCACATGCCTGCAATTTATCCAAGGCGGCATTCACGAGAACACTGTCGGTGCGCACTCTACCCTTCATCACCGGAACCTCATTCAACCAGATAATGAAATTCTGATCGGACGATCGCGGCTGATGAGAGGCGATCTGAATGGGCGGGAAAATGATTCCCATTTGCACGTAGAGGGTGTTTCTCAGCTCGGTCAACTTCTTGTAGAACTCTTGGCCCGTCGGGCTCTGTAGATCCACCGACGGGGCGAGGTCGGTACCAACCTGAATGAAGATAGGCAGCGTAATCGTGATTTGCGGTTCCGACCCCAACGCAGCCGGCGTCTCCGCTTGCTTCGGCTCGTCTTTCTTTTTTGCCGATCGAGTAAGGCCCCACGATAAAGTTCCGGTGATAGCGGCCAAGATAATGAAGGGAATCTTTGGCAGCCCCGGAATTAACGCCATGACAAACAGGACGCCGGACGCCACGCCGATGGCCTTCGGTTGACTCAACACCTGGCCGGCAATGTCCTGACCCAAATTGGTGTTGCCTTCCTCAGACGCAACTCGCGTCACCACGATGCCTGCGGAGATCGAAATTAAAAGCGCCGGAATTTGCGAAACCAAACCGTTGCCAATGGTCAGAATCGAATAGGTTTCAAGTGCGTCCGTCAGCGTCATGCCCTTGGTCGCTATCCCGATCAGCAAGCCGCCGGCGATGTTGATGGCGGTAATGACGATACTGGCAATCGCATCGCCTTTCACGAACTTCATCGCGCCGTCCATCGCCCCGTAGAACTGCGATTCGCGAGCCAGTGCGTGGCGGCGTCTACGGCCCTCTTGCGAATCGATCAAACCTGATCGCATATCCGCATCAATGGCCATCTGTTTGCCCGGCATCGCATCCAGGGTAAAACGCGCCGCAACCTCCGCTACGCGTTCAGAGCCCTTGGTGATCACGATGAATTGCACTAGTGTGATGATTAGGAAGATTACCGCGCCCACAATTACGCTGCCGCCCACCACAAACATGCCAAACGAATGAATGACCTCGCCGGCGTCTGCATTGCCAAGAATCAGGCGCGTGGCGGAAATGTCCAGCGACAACCGGTAGAGGGTCGTAATAAGGAGTAACGTGGGGAAAGAGGCAATGCGAACAGCGTTCGAAATATAGATCGAAAGCATCATCACGATCACGGCAATGGTGATGTTGATGGTGAGAAAAATGTCAAGCAGAAACGTCGGCAACGGAACGATCATCAAGCCAATCATGATGGCGACGCAGCACACCAAAATCAAATCGCTGGCGCGCGTCAGTACATCGTTCAGGCCGCCGGCCATCACCTCTTTCTTGATTTCTTGAAGCCGTGAGAATGTGCTAGCGGGCATGGGCGACCACAAATTTATTATGTCAGCCGAATCCCTCGGCCGCAAAAGAGTCCGGAGGGTTACTCATAAAATGAAATTGCTCTGGTTGCGCTTATGCCTCCGGGGAAATAAGCGCAACCAGAGCGCCGGATTACTAAGGAACCGCGCTTTTGCGCTATTGAGCAATTGCCTTGCAAATGGACATCGCGGTGTCGTGCTTGGCTTGCTCAATCGATGATTGAGCCTGGAGTTGTTGCTGCTGCTGGTCATTTTGAGTTTGCAGCGCCTGCATCTGCATTTCTTCTTGCATAGCGGCGTTCATCTGAGCGGTCAGATCAGCGGGGGTGATGTTGGATGTGGCCATTGGTTAAGTTCCTTCCTGGGTCTTTAGAATTTTGACCGTTCTAAACGATCTGCCCAAGTTATCGGTCGGGTTCGGGCAAAGTTGCGTCAGAAAGCAAAGAAGTGGAAAGTTTCTGAGCTGAGGCGATTCGCATGCCCAGCCGCGCCACTTGCGGAGCCTCTAGTTGTTTCAAGGCCTCCAAATCCCGCTGGGCGTGCATAAAACGGTACAGCAGCACATTTCCTTCACAGCGGCTGGCCAACGCTTCGATTCGGTTTGGCGATAGCGCCAACGCCCGGCTCGCACATTCCACAGCTTGCGTCGGTTCACCTAAAGCCAGATTGAGTGCGGCCAACGCCTCCAGGCAATAAAGATTGCGCGGATCTACCGCCAGCAGGCCTTCAAATATCACCCGAGCCTCGCGGTTCTTGCCCTGCAGGTGCAGTTCATAGCCCAGTTCAGCCACAAGTTCGATTTCGTCGTTCGTCCAGGCAGCCGCCATCGCTAGCGTTCCGCTTCCGAAAGCCCACGCGAGAACATGCCATCGGAGTCCTTTTGATATTGCTGGAGAAGAGTGAGCATCCGTTGCGCGGCCGGGGGCGCGCTTGCCATTTCCGCCGCTCCTGCGTGCCGGCCCAGCAACTCTCGCCACTGCTGGCGCAGAGCGGCGCTCTGCGAGACACTTCCGGGCTGAGTTTCCGGCGGCGCAATGTGTGAAGGATCCGGTGGGGTTTGATTCAGCCCCAGCAGATCCCGCCAGGCAACCGGCTGCCGCCGCTCAAACGCTTGCATCCGGTTCTTAAACGGCGAATCAAAAGATCCGACAAGATCTTTCGAAACATCGTTTTCGGGCTGAAATCCGGGCAGCGTGTAGTTAATCTTCACAGCGGTTCTCTTTGAGTAAGATCGTAAACCCAGTTTAGAATTTCCGCAACTGCATCGAACAATTCTTCGGGAATTTGCGTGTCAACGTCCAATCGGAACAGGCTGCGAGCCACCGCCACATTTCGAACAATGGGAACGCTGTGCTTGCGCGCCAGTTCCATCATGGTTTGGGCCAGTTGCTCCTGTCCTTTCGCCGTGATTTCGGGCGCTTCCATGTTGGCTTCGTTATACAGCAGCGCAACCGCCAAATGAGTGGGATTCACCACCACCACAGTGGCTTTGGGTACACGGTCGAAAACGTTCTGGGTCAGAATTTCACGGTGAATCTGGCGGCGGCGATTCCGGATGTGCGGATCGCCCTCTTCCTGTTTGTGTTCGCGCCGCACCTCGTCCTTGCTCATCATGAGCTTCTTCATGTAGAGCTTGCGCTGCAGAAAATAGTCGGCCCCGCCGAACAGCAGAAATGCGCCGCCGATCGCAAAAAGCAAGATAGCGATTGCATGCGCCGCCAATCCTCCGATTTGATTGACCTGAAGGCGGCCGCTCAGCATTATGTCCTGGAACATACTATGCAGCACCAGATAAGCCAGCCACAAAATCAAAAAGAGCTTTGCAATGGTCTTGGCGAATTCGATATAGCTGCGCGATTCGAAGAACATTTTGCGAAAGCCGGCCACCGGATCTAACCTCTCGAACTTCGGTGAAATGACCTCGGCCGCAAACAGCGCGCGGACTTGCAGGAAATTTGCCGCGGCCGCGATCACGGCCAAACTGCCGAACAGCGGCAGCAACAGCAAAAAGAATTTCGCCAAATAGGCTCCGGTTCGCTCAAGCAAGGCTCCGCTCTCGAACGAGCGCGCCAAGTTATGCGGATCGAAGGAATCGGCGGCGAACGCTCTCCACTGACTGACAAACAGCGCACCGCCGAGAGACATAACCGTGGCCGCCGTCAGAAAAAGGAAGGCATGCGTTAGATCGTTGCTCTTAAAAACGTCGCCTTTTTTACGGGCGTCCCGCAGCTTTTTCGGAGTCGGCTGCTCAGTTTTGTTTTGATTCTCCGCCATTTAAGACGACCGATCCTAAACACCGAGTTTACCCCTCACTGCCTTTGTTACACGAAATTTAGCAAACCGGATTAAAGGAAGCTGCTGACGTCGTGCCATGCGTCCGATGCCCCATTGGCCAAGCCGCTGCCGACAGAGCTCACGTCATGCACCGCATCCTGCGCAACTTGCGGCACATTCACCGAGAAAGAAAGGTTTGCGCCCCCGCCAATCCCTAAGTACGCCTGGACACCAAGGTCGAAGTTGAGCTTGCCTTTTTCAATGCCGACGTTGGCGTCAACACTGCCACCGAGTCCGGCGCCTACATCGCCTTGCGCGCTCGTATCCAATGGACCGACATCAGCCGATGCGGCTCCCTGAGCCTTGGCACCCACAAATCCGCTGGCGTTTACATCTCCATCGATGCTGCCTTTCGCCGGATCGACAATCGCCTGCGCGCTGCCGTTAACCCCCGCGCCCACCTCTGCTGATCCTTGGCCACCGACACTCACATGGTCGGGCAAGTTGATACTACCGCTCGCACTCACTTTTCCTAAATACACTTCCGCGCTGCCATCGGCCTGAGCGACGAGCGCGTTGTTGGTGATGCCGGCCGATGCCCCGGCGCTCGTGTCGTAGCCCAGACCCGAGAACGTGACTGACCCACTGGCTGGGCCGGCTGTTCCGGAGAATGTTTTGCTCGCAACCGAACCGGACGGCGTGCTCGGAGACCACTGAGCCAGGTTGAATGACGTATTTTGATAAATCGAACGGGCCAAGCTGGGGTCTGCCGTGGTATCCGCTCTCTTCTGCTCTTTCCCGTTATTCGGATCGTTCGTGATCGTTTCGCTCGTCTGACCCTCGCGAACACCGTTGTCGTCTTGCTGATAAAACGTGTTCACCCGAGTAAGCGTGGCCCCGTTTTCCCCTTCCTGCAAAGTTTGCTGGCTGCGAAACGCACCCTTCCCGGCCGACAGATTGTAGTTCGCCTGCAGCGAAGAAGAGGTTGTGCTCCCGGTAACCTGTCTGCCTTCCGGCCCGTTCGTAAACTCGAATTCGCTACCCTTGTTAGCGCTCAAGCCGACGCCCCAAATATTGGCGCCCGTCACGGGCTTGCTGAAGGCGGAAGTGATCCCCTCACTCGGCGTCTGTTCGCTTCCCGCTCGAAATGCCCCGTTCTGAGCATATTTAAGAACATACGATGCCTGCGGGGTGCTCTCGTTCGAGGTGGCCGGCGCGGGCGGCGGCGTTACAGCGTGCGGCGTACTTTCAATCGCTTGCGGACTCACCGGTCCACTACCTGGGTCGATTAGCAACATCTTGAATGGTCCTTCCTTCTTGCCTGGCGCTCAAAATGACGGCCGCTATTGCTGCCGGCCTGACGAGTTATCGAACCATAAGGTCTCGAAGTTGCCGGTTATCGAAAAAATCTGGAAAGCCGCAACAATAAGGCGGGTGAGTTCGATAACTTGATGAACCCAAAACGGTGAAAACGCAGGGTCCTCTGATTTTGTGCGAGGCCAATGACTGCACGGTCATTGTCAATTGCGGCCCGGATGGCGAACTGAGCCCCCAAAGGCATGGTCCACCGTCCGGGAATTTTTCGCCTCCGGCTCAGCGCATCGCTTCAACAAAGCGGGTAATGTTTCGCAGCATGGCCGCAAAGGCCGGTTGCAGTTGATCCAAAAACGCGGCGGTGAGGAAGCATACCAAGGCGAGCCCGACGAGCGACTTTGCCGTGAAGGCATCATGGCTGATTTGAATCTGCCCCGCCACGCGCGCTGCGCTGGCAAAAGCGACGTCAACCAGAAAGATCGCTAAAACCACCGGCGCTGCGATCTGACAAGCGAGCAACAAGGCATCGCCGCTGACGCGCGCAGCTTGCTCGGCAAGTGGTTGTATGCCGCCGGCCATCTGCGGAAGCGCCAGCAACGGCAGTTTCCGAAAACTCTCCATGAGCGCGCCGATAAACATCAAATGCCCCTGCATGGCGAAAAAAATAACCAGCGCGGCTTGAAACTGCAAAGCCCCGAAAGCCGATGCATGGCCTTCCAATTGGGGCGCCAGAAACGAAATCTGATTGAGTCCGCGTTGCGTGTCTACAATTGTCCCTGCCATTTGTACAGCGAAAAAGACCAATTGCGAAAGAAATCCGATCACCAATCCGACAACTACTTCCTTGAAGATCAGAGCGAGGAACAGCAGGCCTGAAGCAGGCAGCACCGCTCCTTTGCCAACCATCACAGGCAGGATTGCCCCACTCAATACAAACGCAATGCCCGCTTTAATGCGCCCCGGAACCGAGTTGCCGCCGAGGAAAGGCGCGAAGACTACCGCCGCGGTGATTCGAGCGAAGACGAGAAAACCCAACCCGAGCCAAAGAACCAAATCAAAATGCAGGCCGGCGCCGTTCAATACAGCCTGCAGGGCAGAGAGCGAAGGCATCAATGCACCAACGCAATAGTGTCAAATAGCGTTTGGGCGAAGCGGACAGCCTGAGCAATCATCCAAGGCCCAAGAATCGCAATAGTGAGAAAAACTCCTATTAGTTTTGGCACATAGCTCAGCGTCTGCTCCTGCACTTGCGTCACCGCTTGAAACATGCTCACCACCAGCCCGATCATCAAGCTGACCAACATTGGGCCGGCGGAAATCAATAGCACGAGAAACAGCCCCTCGCGCAAAATGGAAATGATTGCGTTCGTATCCATATTCCCTGTTCTTCAGGCGTAGCTAAGCACCAGCCCACGCACTACCAGAAACCAGCCGTCCACCAAGACAAAAAGCAGAATTTTGAAAGGCAGCGAAATGACACTCGGAGAGAGCATGTTCATTCCCATCGCCAGCAGCACATTCGCCACCACCATGTCGATTACGATAAACGGAAGAAAAACCAGGAACCCGGCTTGAAACGCCTCTTTCAATTGACTTGTGACAAACGCCGGAATCAGTACTTGAAAATCGTCTTTTCCCAACGGCGGAGTGGCGGCAGGCGCTTGACCCGCATTCGTAGGCGGCTTGTTGCTTTCCTCCAATCGCGCGCCTAGATTCATGAACAACAGGCGATCTTCAGGGTGAGCGTGCTTTCCCAGGAACCGCCGCAATGGTTCCTTGCCTCGGTCCGCCGCATCGAGAATGTTCTTGATGCTCCCTTCAGAGAATATGTCGCGCGTATTGCCGATGTTGCCCGCTTCCTGGTACATGTTCCGAACCACTGGGGTCATCACAAACAAACTTAGAATCAGCGCAAGCCCGGTGATCACCTGATTGGGTGGTACCGATTGTGTGCCGAGCGCATTCCGGAGGATCGCCAACACAACTGAGATCTTTACAAATGACGTCAGCATGATCAGCACAAAAGGGGCGAGTCCCAAACCGGCCAGAATAATCACCATCACTACCGGGTTCGGCAAGTCCGAAGTGGCGGGGCCGCCGGCTTGCGCATGCGCGCCGTAAGGCGCTACCAACAAAAGCAAGCTCAGCAAGAACCGTTGCATCATACTTTGCCTGCGGTAGTTGATTCAAGCGGCGCAAGCGTGCGAGCGCACTCCTCAGCATTCAATTCCGCCAAGTGTTGCACTCCCGCCTCCGAGCTCGCGATCAACAGATACGTATTTGCCGCCTTGACTATATAGAGTGTCTTGCGTTGTTCCAGCGGCATGCGCGCGCAAATTTCAATAGGCCCTCGCGATGTCTTATTCCACAGCGATGCTTTGGGAATCCAGAACCGGATCGCCACAACGGCCAGCGCCAGAATCCCCAGCAGTACCAACATGAGACGGACATAATCGGTCCAGCTAAAAGACGCGGGTGTCATGGCGTCGCCCAGTTGACGATTCGAACACCTAGGCGGCCATCAATCTCCACAAGTTCGCCAACGCCCACAATTTTGCCGTTCACCGCCAATTGCACAGCTTCCGGCTTCTCCTGGTCCAGTTCTACAATCGTTCCCGGCGTCAGCTTGTTCAATTCGGCCAACGTCATCTGAAGTTGACTCAGCACAACATGCACGCGAACGGGAAGTGTTGCCAGATCCGGCTTGTGCGCGTCGCCCTGTCCCGAACCTGCCGCAATCGGGCTGTTCATCAATAACTCACTCCTCTCAAAGTATTGTTCAATTCTGAGGCGCTGAGGCGCTTCTTCAATCGCAGTAGCAGTCCAACCACATTCGGATTTTGACGCTGTCGCCGGCAGCAGCAAGCCGAGCGCCGGCGTAATCAGCAGGATATCGCCGGTCTCAAGTCCCGTCATCTCGTCCAGACTCAAATCACAGTGGCCGCCCGTGGCAAAAATCGGCCACGAAACCGGAATCGTTTGACACTCCCTGGCGCCCTCAGACCGCTGGATAGCCTTTAGCAAGCATTCGGGCAGGAATAGCCCAACCACCCCGGTCGTTTCCGCTAAACTAATGCTGCACTCCAGCGCAATGCCCGCCTCATTTTCAGCCAGAGGCTCAAACGGCTCAAGTGAAAAGCGATACGGAAACTGGACGTCTTGATTGGCCCGCACCATCACTGAAAGCATCAGGAACTCGAACAAGCCCATGTCGCTCGGCAAGATCCGGGTCACCGCCGCCCCTCGCCCGATTCGCTGCACTATCGCTTTCAGGAAATCCTCCGAAACCCCCAGCAGCGCGGATCCAACTCCAGGCGACAAGCGAATGCTGAAGAATTGGAATGCACTTGTTTGATTGACCCTTCGCGGATTCCAAACTGCGGGCTCTATGCTGCCTCCGCTGACACGCAGGTGTTCCACCTGATTCCAAAGCTGTTCGCTTGCAAACGCAAATTGATGCGGAAAGATCGCAAATTGTGCGCCGTCGTTGAGTGGCGTCGGGGTTAGAGAATCGAGCTTCACGTCGTTCAAATAAGTCCCGTTAGCGCTGCCCAAATCCTCCAGAAAATAGTCGCCGCCTTGCTTGATCACCTGCGCGTGGCGCCGTCCGACGGCAGGCAGGGCAATGACGACATCATTATTTGGATCGCGGCCAAACGTCACCGTATCTTTTTCAAAGACCAGTTCTTGTTGCTCGCCGCCTTCAATTTGATTCGTCTGCTGCAGCACGATGGCGCGTTTACCGGGCACTTCCAACAAGCAGCCCAATCCTTCTTTGAGCCACGTACGCCAGTCGGACGGATCGCGAAAAACAGTGGCGAAACCATTCAGCAACTCCACCTCGGCCTTCGAATAGCGCTTTAAACCCTGAAGCAGATTCAGGCGCGTATGGGCCGCCACCACACTCATCCGTTTCGCCTGTTTACTGCCAGTTGCGTTATTTGAACGCCCCGGTTCTCCAGCGCGCCGCGAAGTGTCGCTAGATTGCTATTGAGAAACCGGGAGACCTGCGGCGTTGCAGCAATAAAGTTGATCGAGACTACACCCCTTTCGCTTTGCACCTGGACTCGCAGACCATCAAGCACATTCGAATTGAACTGAATTTCAACACTATGAACACCATCTTTTTCATGTGCCGCCACGCTCGATACAATTTCAGAGGCAAGCTGGTCGACACGGGCGGCATCGCCCCCACCCGCCACCTGTTGCGGCTTGGCGCTCGTCGATTGAAGTTGGTTCCATTCCGGATTTGGCGTCGGGAAATGATTGTCAAGTTGCGATTCGCCGCGCTTCTCTTCCAGAATCTTTGAGAAACGGCCGTTTTTTTCGCTCTCGGCCACTGGCTTGGCCGCTTCTGTGCGGCTATCCATGGCTGGCTTTTGGATTCTCATACGTCGGCCCTCCGGTTAAGATACATCACCGTTCCCAATTCGTCTTGTTCGATGGCTTCTTTCTTGGCTTGCTCCGCGAGCCACCCGTGTTGCTGCTTTTCGCGGTATTTGTCGAGTTTCTCCGCCTCACGCGAACATTCTATTAAGTGTTTGCGCGCATGTTCAAGAGTCGCCTCAGCTTCTTCAACCGCAAATTTCTGAACCAGCATCTCACCGTGCGCGATACTCAAATCTTGCTGCAAACCGGCAAGGAAATTATTGCGCCGATGAACTTCCGGCGCATGGTCCGCGCCAGAAGTAGTCAGCAAGGTCTCGCGGCTCGCTTTGATTTGTTGCTGAATCGTATTTTCTGCTTCAATCAAACGCATAAGCGCGGCCTGCTGTTCTTCGAGTTCGCGCTGACGTTCAGCCAGCGCGAGTTTGGCTGTCTTCACAGCCTCGATTTTCTGATCGAGCAAGCTTTGCAAACGAAAAGTGAATGTCGGCATCGGCAGACTCGTTTAGAAGATGGATTTCATATGCGCAATCGATTGTGCGGCCCCCGGCCGATCGCCTTCCGATTGCCTCAAGAATGCAGTGACCGCCGTCATTTTCGCGATCGCGAAATCCACCCGCGGGTCGCTTCCCTGTTTGTATGCTCCGAGCAAAATCAGATCCTTCTGCTTTTGGTATGTCGCCAGGACTTCGCGAACTTTCGTCGCGGCTTGCCGGTGTGAATCGTCGGTTACAGCAGACATAACGCGGCTCACACTCGCCAGCATATCAATCGCTGGATAATGTCCCTGCTCCGCCAGTTCACGCGACAACACAATATGTCCGTCCAGAATGGACCGGACTTCATCTGCCACCGGTTCGTTCATGTCGTCGCCGGCCACCAGCACAGTATAGAAGGCAGTAATCGAACCCTTGTCGGAGTTGCCGGTTCGCTCCAACAGTTTGGCCAGTTCCGCGAACACGCTCGGCGTATAACCTGCGCGCGCAGGCGGTTCGCCGCATGCCAACCCCACCTCGCGTTGCGCGCGCGCAAAGCGCGTAACCGAATCCATCATGAATAACACTCGCTTGCCGCGGCCGCGAAAGTATTCTGCAATGGCCGTGCCCACATAGGCACATTTAAGCCGAACGAGTGAAGGTTCGTCGGAAGTGGCGCACACCACAACTGACCGTTTCAAACCCTCTTCGCCCAAACTCTCTTCCAGAAAATCACGTACTTCACGGCCGCGTTCGCCAACCAACGCGATTACATTGACATCAGCCTCGGTGTTACGGGCAATCATCCCCAGCAGCGTACTTTTCCCAACCCCCGCGGCCGCAAACACTCCAATACGCTGACCCTCGCCGCAGGTGAGCAACGAATCGATAGCGCGTACGCCAATGGATATCGGTTTACTGATCCGGTTACGCTCTAGCGGGTCGGGAGGCCGGCCGTACACCGGATAATCCTCAACGCTTTCGAGCGGCCCATTCTTGAGCGTATCCATCGGTTCCCCGAGGCCGTTCAGAACCCGCCCCAGCAACCCGTCTCCTACCTGAATCCCCAGCGAACGGCCAGTGGGAACAACTTCACTTTCCGGCCCAATGTCGGCCAACTCCCCCAGCGGCATCAGAAGCACGTCGCCGCCCTGAAATCCGACAACCTCTGCTTTAATCGGCGCCGCAGTCGCCCGCGAGTGATGAACAAGGCACAACTCACCTACCGCCGCTTGCGGAACAGACGCCCGCAACAGCAGCCCGATCGCCTCTTTCACGCGCCCGCGCGTGCTGGTCGGAGACGAGCGCTCGATCCGCTTCAAATATTGTTCGAGATCGAGCGCTTGGGTGCTCATGCGGATGTCCTTCCTGTCAGCGCGTTTCCGATGTTCTTCAATTGCGTCTCGAGCCGGGCATCGATCGAGCCGATTTCGCTCTCTATGACGCAATCTCCTCGCGATAATGCGGCATTCGGCACAATTTCGAGCTGGCGCTCTGTATTTCCAGTTCCGCAGATCGCGGCCCGGCGCGCGGATAGGAGAGCGGCATCCTCGGGGTGCGCTTGAATCACCAGCGTCTTGGCTCGTCGCGTCGACCGCAGAGCCTCGCGAACAAGGGAAACGATCTTGTCTGGCGCGGTGCGCAGTTCTTCGCCCATCAATTTTTCTGCAATCCGTACAGCCAATTTCAGAAGCGCGTGCTCGTTGGCCGCCATGTAGTCGTCGCGTGATTTCCACGCCGTCGTCAGTGCTTCATACCACTGGCTTTCCCCTTTGCGCAAACCTGTACGCTCAGCCGTGGCGAGAGTCTCATCTGCCTTGCGCCGTGCCTCGGCCAGGATCAGTTCAGCCTCCTCGCGCGCCTGCTTTAGAATTTCGTCCGCCTGCCGGCCTGCCAGTTGCGCATTCCGCTTTACAACCACACGTCCACCGAGCGTCTGATTTGCTTGCGCTTTAATCACGTTTGAGGCCATTTGCGCTACAGCCTTTCCAGCAGCCAGTTCGATAACAATCGCGGCAACTGTTCTGCGCCGGTGTCCAGCTTGCCTTTTGCCGCCTCCCGCGCGCTCAATTCGTCAGCCTTACGCTCCGCGTCCCATTTTCGCCAGATTTCCTTCGCCGGACGATCCCGCAAGGCAGCCAGCGCGGCCTTCACTTCGCCGCGTTTTGTCTCGTCCAACAAATTAAGGATTTCTTTGTCTCGCTCGCCTCCTCTAAGAGTCAGCGCATAGGTGAAGGCTTCCGCGCTTGTCATACTGGGCTACTCCCCGGTAGGCGCGCCGTCCCTCCAGAGGCTCGCTCCAGTTGCCGCTCCAACGCTTTAATGCGAAAGGCGCGTTGTTTGCTCACCAGCAGCAAGCTGATTGCGCCGGCGCTTGTAATCGCCGAAAGGGCCAGCGCGGCAATTGTGATCCATTGCCTGTCCGCGAAATTCCCTGTGGTTTCTTGCGGCAATGGTTTCTCGGCCGCCTGCTTCTGTACAACGTCTACATTCTCAGGCTGCAGGCCTTCAACCCCTTTTGCCACCAGACCGCGAATCTCGTCATCCGTCAAGGGCGAATGCTCACCGTTGTAGCGAACCAACACCGAAGCCGTCGTCGAGTCCTGATCTTTCTTGTCGAGCAACATCGCATTCTCCGCGGGCAAGACAACCTGTACTCGCGCATCCACAACGCCTGGAACCGAACGCAACGTGCGAGTCAGTTCACCTGATAAACCAACCAGCAATTTAGCTTTTTCCTCAGTGGCCGTTGGAATCATGCCTGAATTCTTGAACACATCTTCCAGCCCTTGCACGCGTTCATGCGGCAGGCCATGCTCCCGCAGCACTTTCCACGCCGCCACCGCCTTGTCCTCTCCACCTTTCACGTTGACGCTCCACAAAGCCGAGTCTTTATTGCCGGTGGAAGCGGGCACAACCCCGGCGTCAATGCCGTTTTCTCGCAGAGTGACTGCAATTTCCTGTGCGTCCCGTTCCGAAAGTCCAGTCTCAATCTGATGAGTACAAGCCACCAAGAAAGCAATGGACGCGAGCAGCAGGCAAAATCGCTTCATAGTCCCCTTTTATGCTAGTACCTCAGATTTGGATCTGCAGAACGGATTTGATTCCGCTGGTCGCCTGTTCTACCACTTTGGACATAATTTCCAACTCCTCGTCCAGCTGATAAACGTCATTCTGCAATTTCAGCAACTGAGCAGGATCCGCATTTGCGCCTGTTTGCTTCAAATTGCTACCGGTAGTCTGTAGTCGCGTTTCGAGTTGCGCCAGGCGGTTTTGAAGCGGCAACAACGCGCCGGTGTTGTTCACTGCCGCAACCCGCTGCTTCGCCGTCGCAAGCGAGTTCGCAGTATATTCCAGTTTCGACTGGAGCGCTGCATTGGCAGCAGGCGCTACCGAACTAGCCGCCGGTGGACCAACTAGGGGTGGGGTTGTCGCCTGCCGGTCGGTTTTGAGCGGTGTCGCCTGTGCATTGGGGCTTTCCGCATGTCCGAGCGCCCGGCTAAAAGACTCCTGCGGGTCAAAGGTCGGCGGCGTCAGGGCCGTTTCCGTCGCGGGTCCGGAATTCAGAAGCGTGTTTATCGGCACCAAAGACATGTGTTCAACCCCAGTTATCGTGATTCCGTTCTGAAAGTTGCCTGACCCAACCAGCAAAAACGCGAAATTAACGATCAGGGTTACAATGAATTCCGGTGTGAGCCAGGCCGAGACTCCACAAAGGGCAAGTTCGCTTGGCCCCGCGCGCAATGACCAATCTGATAGAGTTGCACATCCCGTATGCGCATGCCATAGCTGCCGAGTTTTTAAGCCGTTTCCCCGCGCATGTGGACCGAAAAGACGTGCAGGCTGCGGCGGAATTTGGCTTGGTGCAGGCCGCGAATGCGTATGATTCCGCCCGCGGGGTTGCCTTCACCACCTTTGCCTACTATCGAATACGCGGCGCCGTGTTTGATCTGCTCCGCCAAACCGTCAAGGCCAGCCGGTTCGAAGAAGCCGCCAACGAGTACATGGCCGACTATTCTAGCGGTTCGCCCGCCGGAGCCGCTGCCCCATCTTATGATGAGTTGAAAAACATAGCCTCGAGCGTAGCCGCCACTTATTTCCTCTCGCTCGAAAATCTTTCCCAGGAACCCGAGGCGCAAAACAATCAAGCACCGCTTGAGACTTTGCTTAGGCGAGAGCAACAACAAGGCATCCGAACCGCTTTGCAATCGCTGCCCGAGAAGAACAGGCAGGTTTTGGCGGCCTATTACTTCGAAGATCTTACTTTAGACGAAATCGGCGTGCGCTTGGGTCTCTCGAAGTCCTGGGTTTCACGTCTTCACGCTAAGGGACTCGAACTTTTGCGCCCTGCCGTTGAGAGCAGTCTAAAAGCGAAAGCTGGTAAGCTAAAAGGCCAAGGGAGTGCTCTGGGCGGCGCCTAGGTTGAGTATTTTTAACGGCAGGGCCCGTCAACGCACCGATGAGGGGTCCGTTCTAATTGTCAGGCCTTCAAGGGTCGGGCGATGTTTACTATGTCGCGGGTAAATGGTCAAACGCCATTAGACGCTAATACGGGTAATTCGGCTGCTCCAGCCAGCACGCTAGCTGATCTACTCTCGGACGAGCCCGCCAAGCCGCGGGTTGTTTTGAGGGTGCTTCAGCGCGTCCTTCAGAACTTGGCCGCTGTCCACGCCGAAGGCGCATCGCATCAGCCGCTGGCGCCGGAAACCATTCACTTGGATTCTTCCGGCAACCCTCAGATTCCCGCCCTGAATCGTCCCGCCGACGCCGGCGATACGGTCGCCTTTCGATTCCCTAAGTACTCCGCGCCTGAGGTTTTTGAGGGTGGTCAATCGGCGGCTTGTGAGGCCATCGATTGCTATGTTGCCGGCTTCATCTTCTACGAAATTCTGATCGGCCGTCAAGCCTTTGCGACACAATTCGGATCTTTCAAATCCGGCGCTGCCGGGCCTTGGCTGAGATGGCATGCCGACAAGACCGCAAAAGTGCGTCCGCTGGACGAACTACGTCCGAACTTGGCTCATTTTGCGGATCTCATCGAGAAGATGATCGACAAAGACTTGAGCAAACGCATCAAAACGTTTGCCGATGCGCTGGCTTATTTTTCGGACAGCGAAGACCAAACGACGTTTGTCCGTACTAACCCCCAACGCCAATTGCCCCTTCCGGCAGCGGCCCAAACCGAACTGACGCCTAAAGCGCCTATCGCAATTCCGAAGTCTGCGATCGTTTCCGGCATCGCGGCGGCCGTGCTCATCATGGCGGCCCTTGTCATATGGTTGCTTCATAAGGGCTCACAAACACCTCTGCAGAACCAACCACAAGTGACCGCAGTTCCGAAACCAGCCCCACCCCTGCCAATTCCGGAACTGGCTCCAAGTGAACCTGCTCCAGCGCCGCCAACTCCGATCGCACCGGAATCGCGCATACAAGTCGAGTCGCGCCTAAACTCGCCCGCAACGATCTCACTTGATGCGGATACGAAAGGCGACATTGCGGCTAATGGCCTTTTCGAAAAACAACTATCGCCCGGTGATCACACTGTGGAAGTGCGGAGTCAGAACAATCAGCTTCTGTCTTTTCAATTCACTCTCGAAACCGATGGGCATTTCGTGTTGAATGGTACGCCCAAGATTCCGCATCTTCATTCTGTCGTCGTTGACCCGGATAGTGCCCCCGGAACGTTGAAAATCATCCTCCAAACGTCAGAACAAGATTCCAACATTCCGGTGGAGATCTCCGCAAATGTCGGCGACGCTACCGTAATCGTTAATGGCGAGAAGGTGCCGCGGTCGCTCGCTCAAGGCAGCGCGCAATTCCGCTTTCGTCCGGGCACTTATCGAATCAAGGTAGTCCATGCCGGTTATCAAGATTCACCGGAGCAGCAACTGGTAGTCACCGCCGATACTCAGCCAACACCCTTGAAGTTCATTTTGTCGTCGGCGGTACGTCAAGCGATCCTGGCCGTCAGCGGCGGGCCGTTTGGAGCGGAGGTGCTGGTTGATGGCGCGAGTCTGGGGACAACCGATGCCAGCGGCACCGTGAAAGCGAACGTCGATCCAGGAAAGCATCTGGTGACATTCCGCAAACAGAACTTCGAGAATTACGCGGTCACGCGCGACTTTCCAGCCGGCGCTTCCGTCGCCGTGGATTTGGCTGCCATGCATCCTCTGGGCGAGATTACGTTCCACGTCTCTCCCGCCGGCGCTCAAATCGTGTGCCGACGGCCAAACGAGTCGCAATCGGTCGTTTGCCCCAACAACCAACCGTGCTCGCTGCCGGTTGGCGTTTACGACATTTCCCTTAAAGCGGCTGGGTTTAAGGGTGGCGAAGGACACATCGTGATCGGCCCTGGTTCAAATAAACCCTACTCGTTGCAGTTACAAGCCGAAACCCAGCCCCCGCTGAATCCTACAGATCTGTTCGAAAATGGCGAGACTTGGACCGTCGACAAGAGCGGCTGGTGGTCGCACGCTCAACCTGGTTACAGCTTCATGCGAGCAAAACACGGTACCTTCATCGTCGATATCGCGAAGCCTTCCGGAGTTTTTGGTAGCAAGAAGGTTACGTTCGTCGTCAACTATCGCGGCGAGAAAAGCCGGGTACTCTATACGATCGACGAACACGGATTGCATCGCAGCGAGCGAGCGCCAGGTTTGGAAGAAGCGGAGTTCACCGTCACGCCGGACGTGTCTTCCGACGGACACTATCGCTTGCGCATGCAACTCTTACCCGATCGCATCGTTATCTCCGATCCTGCCGGGAAAGTTTCCGACACATTGCCGCTGTCTGAACCAGGCGTTGCCAAGATGGGCTTCGCGGGTAAAGTGACGATTAAGGTTTCTCAGTCGGCGGGCGGCTAATGCTTGCTGCAAACAGAGCGTGGTGCGCCAGAATAAACAACGTTTGATGATCCGTGCCGCCAAAGACGAGACCAAGCGGGCGTTCCGGCACATCGATCCGCCCAATTTCCTGGCCAGAGCGATTGAAGACAAAGATCTCACCGTTCGCAACATACACGTTGCCGCGAGAATCAACCGCCACGCTTTCGCCGCCGCGCTGAGCAAAGGGACGCACGTCAGTTAGCGTGCCGTCCGCTTTGACCAACGCGCTATAGGTGATATCTTCCGATTCGCTGCTGACATAGATCCGTTGACCGGGGATTGCCGCGACGAATCCGTAAGTATCGAGATTGTCAGAGAAGCGCCAGCCATCGGTATCGGCAGGGCCCTGTTGGAAAACCCGGCCCGCCGGCAGAAAAACGCTCCCGTCGAGCGAGACGTATTCTCTTGGCTTGCGGGTCGTGACGTCGCTCAAGAACATCTCGCCCAAAGTTGTATACCGCATAGTGCTTAGGTTCAGTTGGTCGCGAAATTCGCCGTTGTTCCAATAATTGACCGGCAAGAGAGCGTTGGCGCCGGAGTGGGGCTTAGCTTCTTGCGGCGTAAGCACTGTGATTTCATTCGCAGGCGAACCAGGGCGGAAACAGTAGAGGGTGCCTTCAGGACCCGCCGAAGATAGAACAAGCAAATCGCCGGCTTTATCGAAGGCAAGATTCACCGGATCGAGCGAATTGTCGCGCTCCACCGTCAACCCTTCTGCTGAAGACCAACCGTAGATCCGCTGCTCATGATGATCCACAAAGTAGAGCTTGCCCGCGGCGTCAACAGTGGCTCCTGCAATTGAGAAGAAGCCATCGGCGAGTTTGCGAACGTTGCCCACCGGCGGAACCGGCCGCGGATTAGCAGAGATATCGAGAACGGCAAATTCCCGTTCGCGCGTCATCAGATGATGCGTAACGTCCTCAATGGCGTTTTCGTATGGGAACTTGCTCACGCGCAGAAAAGTTCCGCAACCGTTGTGGTCACAAACGGCGAAACCGCTTTCGGCATTGATGTGGACGTTTCGAAAGTGAATATCGCTCGAACGATAGATACGTACGGCAGTCGGGAACGGCGCGCGCGAACGAGTGACTCGATACGCATGATAGTTGGCGATGGTGATGTTCTTCGACCGGCTGATTTCGAGCGAAAGCGCATCGGGGCTTTCGCCGGCTTCCTCTTCGGTTTGCGGCGCGTTGAAATCCCAGTTTTCGACGCGCTCCAGTTTGATCTCAAGCCGCAAGTGATGTTCGTTTGAAAGCTCATAGACGTGGCCCGGCGTTTTCGTGTCCGAAACATAGAAGCCGGCTTGCGCGAACGTATTCGGAGTCCAGATGTCGGCGAAGGAACCGCCGCCGCCGTTTGTGATCCAAAGACTCGGATATTGGCCATCCCAACGTTTGTGCAAATCCGGGTCGGCGGTGTGGTTGTTGTTGTACGGACTGAAACCGCTGCCATGGCCGCCTAGAAAGCGGACATCGTCGATAAGAGAAGACTCACCAGCCGACCAGATTACGCCTGCGGCGCGCGGATTTGTACCACCAGCGAAGACACCAAAACCGCTAAGGATGTTCGTCCCACCGGAAGGGGCGAATATGACCGGTTTAGGAGCGCCGACACCATCAAATCCGGGCGTGTTGTCCAACAGATCGAACTGTGTCAGCGTCGGGTGTAATCCGATGAGAACGGTGTCTGGTTTTAACGTCAACGTGTCGCGAACGACATATTGGCCGCTGGGAAAGTAAAGGACGCGATGATTAGCGATTGCCTTCTGGATGGCGGCGGTGTCATCCGTTTTGCCGTCGCCAACGATACCGAGCGTGTGAACGTTGACCCAATCTTCGTACGCAGGTAATGGCCGGATTGCCGGCGGCAAGGGTTCGGGAGCGCTGCTGAGAGGCGCGGCAACATAGCGCGCGCCAATCTTTCCCATCGTCCCCTCACCCGGCAGGATGAGGCCGTAGTTGAAATGATCGACGCGATAGAGCGGACCTTTGCCAGCGAACTTCTTTCCGCTTCCTCGCAGCAGAGCGAACGTCGGAACATCCTTAAGAACTGCATTCTCAAACCCGACTTCGGTAAGCGGGCTCAATTCATTGCTGACGATGACGGCTTGGGCAGAGATGTTCTCAAAGCGGCAATCCTTGACCCAGAGTTCGTCGGAATAATGAGGGTCGATATCGATGGCGGTGGGAACATTGCGGAAGGTGTCGCGAACGAGCGTCAATCCGGCTTCGTGCTCGCGGATAGCGGCTTCGCGCTGGCCTTCAAATACCGAATCCAGTAGGGTGAATTGCCAGGCTGGCGAAGTCTTTTCGGTCAGGATGCCGTATCTTCCGCCATAGAAATGCAGATCCTCCGCTTCGTTACCGATTTGCGTAAGCGCGGCAAGGCCAGATCCGATGTGGAAATCCATGTGGGTAAGGAAGGCGTGCTGGGCAACGTGGAATCGAATGGCAACGGCGGCGGGATTACCATCGCCGATTTCGAAATCGATGTTGCTCATTGCCGAATAGAAGGTGGCGGAGTTGGCGTCAGCGATGTCGTCATTCGGAGGAACAGAACCGGGCGGTGGGACGGGAACGCGAAAGCTAACCGGAGTGTTCGCGCGGCGTCGAAAGCCAGTGAACATGACCATCACGCCCATACCGGTTTGAAAGCCAGTCGTGTTCGGTGGCAGAACGAAGACAGGCCGCGTAGCGCCGTAGCCAAACAGACGGACGCCGGGCCAAACATAAACAGTGCGCGTCAAGTGATAACGGCCGGGAGGGACAAAGACGATTCCTTCGCGCGCATTGGCTTCAGCTTTGTCGATGGCGGCTTGAATAGCGTCACTGTCGTGGGCTGCGCCGACATCGACGGCTTTGGGATCATCGGGGCGAGCCGTAAGAAACGAAGCAGCAGAGACATTGAGGGCAAGCAGGAGTGGGATCGTACATCGAAGGAGGGTCATATCAAGCTGGAACGGCGACGAACTGATAGCCAACACCACGAACGGTGATGAGGTGCTTCGGGGATTTTGGATCGTCTTCAAGATACCGGCGTAGGCGGACGATGAAGTTGTCGATGGGGCGGGTATCGGTGTCTTCTTGTAAGCTCCAGACCTTTTGCAGCATGTTCTTCCGTGAAACGGGCTTGCCTTCGTGCTCGATCATGTAGCGAAGCAGATTGGCTTCCATCAGGGTGAGCCGGAAGACTTGATTGCGGACCCAGAGTTCTAATGAATCGAAGTTGACCGATTTGTCGCGTTCGGCGCCGAACGTGTAGATCTCATCGGGCTTGCGCTGGAGCCAATTGCGGCGGCGCAACAGGCCGCGTATGCGGGCGATGAGGATGGCCAATTCAAAAGGCTTGGTAAGGTAATCGTCGGCGCCGGCTTCGAAACCGCGGAGAACGTCATCGGAATGGCCGCGCGCGGTCAGCATGAGCGTGGGGACAAGCCGACCAGCTTGGCGCAGCTCAGACATGACGTTGAAGCCATCTTTGCCCGGCAGCATAACGTCAAGAATCAAGACGTCGAAATCCGACGACTGGTTGAGCCTCTCCAAAGCAGCTTCGCCGGTATCGACCGTTTCCACCTGATAGCCTTCGGCTTCCAAATTGAAGCGCAATCCTTCGGCCAAATGCGCTTCATCTTCTACCACTAGAACGCGACTCATTTTGAATTAGATACCGGTAGCTGAAATATAAATGTACTGCCCCGCCCCGCGCCGGGACTTTCGGCCCACACTTTGCCACGATGGCGCTTGGCCACGGCCCGAACGATGAAGAGGCCAAGACCGGTGCCTTTTTGGCGCGCGGTCAACGGACCGGGGACGCGATAGAAGCGCTTGAACACGCGCTTCAAGTCTTCTTTGGGGATGCCCACTCCTTGATCTTTGACACGAATGGCGACCGCGTTGCCATCGGCTTTGCCTGTTTCGACCACTACGTTGACATTACCGGCCGAATACTTCACAGCGTTGTCAATTAGGTTAACGATTGCGGACTGGACTTCGTCAACGTCGCCTTCGACTGTGAAATTGCCACCGGGCGCGAAGGTGAGCGCGTCGGCGGGCAAGCCGTGCAGGGTGCGGGCGCGCTCGACGCAACCTTGGAGCAACGGATTGAGCTCGATGGGCGTGATGGTTAAGACCGGATGCGCGGCGCCGAGGCGGCCGGTTCGCAGGACTTGTTCGATGGTCTGCAGAAGGCGGCTGCTGTCATCAAGCATGATGCGGTAGAACTCTTCGCGCTTCTTCTCGTCGACCTGACGGCTGAGGAGGGTTTCGAGGTAGAGGCGGATGGAAGTGACGGGGGTCTTGAGTTCATGGGTGACAGCGTTGATGAATGCATCGTGTCGCTCATTGCGGCGAATCTCGCGAACGATAAAGATCGTATTGAGCACGACACCCGCAATAATAATCGCCAAAAGAAGGATTCCCAGAAACAGAAGAATGCCGGTGCGCCAGTTAAGAAGTACCCAACCGATGTAGAGCAGCAGGATGACTGTGATTAAGCCGGCACCGAGAGCGATGAAGAAGGCGATGGATCGCTGACGCCCCGGAAGAATCATAGTTTGAGCTTATCGCTTGTTACGATTGAGACTAGCCCTTCTAGCGAATGTCCCTTCGTTTTTTCAATACTTTGACACAAGAGTTGGAGCCGTTTCAGCCACTCAAGGACAACACGGTCCGGATGTATACGTGCGGTCCGACGGTTTACAACTATGTCCATATCGGCAACTTCCGAACCTTTACGTTTCAAGATCTATTACGGCGCTGGCTGAAGTATCGCGGCTATGCGCTGGATCATGTGATGAACGTAACGGATGTGGAGGACAAGATCATCGTCAACGCCGCCAAAGAGCACAAGTCGATTGACGAATATACGCGCGACTACACCAAGGCGTTCTTTGAAGACGCGGCCGCGTTGCGTCTGGAGCAGCCGGAGCATGTAACGCCGGCGACCAAGCACATTCCGCAGATGATAGAAGCGATTGAGAAGCTGGCGGAGAAGGGATATACGTATACGAACGACGGTTCGACGTATTTCCGGATCGCAAACTTCCCGGATTATGGGAAGCTGTCGCACAACGACTTCAGCGGCAATCGGGCAGGCGCGCGAGTGGATCAGGACGAATACGATAAGGCGGATGCGCGCGACTTTGTGCTTTGGAAAGGGCGCAAGGGAGACGAGCCCTATTGGTCGGCACCCTTTGGCGATGGGCGACCGGGTTGGCATATCGAGTGCTCGGCGATGGCGATGGAATATTTAGGCGAGACGCTGGATATCCATGCGGGCGGAGTGGACCTGGTGTTCCCGCATCATGAGAATGAGATTGCGCAATCGGAAGGGATAACGGGCAAACCCTTTGCCCGTTTCTGGCTGCATTCGGAGCATCTGCATATCGAATCGCAGAAGATGTCGAAATCGCTGGGCAACTTCTATACACTACGCGACCTGCTAGGGATGGGATACCAGCCGGAAATCATCCGGTATTTGCTGGCGTCGGTGCCGTATCGCAAGAAGCTGAACTTCACCTTTGAAGGCCTGAAGGCGGCGGCGAAGAGTATTGAACGGCTGCGGGACTTCGAAGCACGAGTGAGTGCGGCGAAGTTGCCGGCCGGCAAGAATGAAGCAATTGCGGAACGCTCGGCCGCGGCGATCCGGCAATTTGAAGAAGCGCTAGACGACGATTTGAACACGGCGGAGGCGCTGGCGGCGGTATATGAATATATCCGGGCGATGAACACAGCTCTGGATGAGAACCAATTCCAGGATGAGAACCGTTGGGATGCGGCGCGGGTGCTGGAAGTATTCGACCGGGTGTTCGATGTGCTCAAGCCATCGGCAGCGAACGAGGCGAAGGAAGGCCTCAGCGATAGTGAGATCGAAGGATTAATTGCGGAACGGAACGAAGCGAAGAAGGCGCGCAACTTCAAGCGTTCGGATGAGATCCGCAATGAGCTACTGGAAAAAGGCATTTTGCTAGAGGACACAAAAGACGGTGTCCGTTGGAAACGAAAATGAAGTTTGAATCTCAAGTGGTGCATGCGGGCGACCGGAAGCGCGACCGCGGGACAGCCATCCCATCGACAACGCCGATTCATTTGGCGACGACCTATTTCTACGACACAGCGGAGAAGCTGGACCGCATCTTCGGACATGAGGAGGAAGGGCCGAGCTATTCGCGCTATGAGAACCCGACGAACGGGGCGCTGGAAGAACTGACGACGGTGCTCGAAAACGGGCATGGTTCGCTCGCGACCTGTTCGGGCATGACGGCGCTGCACATTGCGTTTCAAGCGGCACTGCTCGACCGGCCGCATTCGATTCTGAGCGCGTCCTCTATCTACGGAGCGACGGTAAAACTGCTGGATCAAGTGCTGGCACCGTTTGACGTGAATGTCCGGTATGTGGATACCTGCGACTTGGCGGCGGTGGAAAAGGCAATTGAGAAGGAGAAGCCGGGCTGCCTCTTTCTGGAAAGTGTTTCGAACCCATTGCTGCGAGTGACGGACATTCCGAAGGTTGCCGAGATGGCGAAGGCGGCGGGAGCGGCGGTGGTGGTGGATAGCACGTTCGCGTGTCCGATGCTGCTGAAGCCGCTGGATTTGGGCGCGAATATTGTGGTGCATAGCGCGACCAAATATCTGGCGGGCCACGGCGATGTGCTGGGCGGCATTATTGTGAGCGATGAAGCGCATCATGAAAACGTGCGCATGCTGTCGCGAATTGCAGGCGGCACGTTGGGTCCGTTTGAGAGTTATCTGACGATGCGGGGCATCAAAACGCTGGCGCTGCGGTATGAACGGCAATGCCAGAACGCGCAGAAGCTGGCGGAGTGCTTGCGACAACACAAGGCAGTAGAGCGCGTGTACTACTGTGCGGACCCGCAGCATCCGGATGCCGAGACGATCAAGAAGCTGTTCGCGCCCGGCTTGTATGGAGCCATCCTGGCGTTCGAGATCAAGGATGCAGACAGGGCTGGGGTGCTCAACTTCATGAACAAACTGAAGATGGTGGTGCCCGGGACATCGCTCGGAGACGTACACACTTTGCTGCTGTATCCGGTGATGGCTTCGCATCGCGATGTCGCGCCTAAGATGCGAGAGCGGATGGGGATTCGCGAGAATCTGGTGCGAGTGGCCGTAGGTATTGAAGCAGTAGAAGACATATACGCCGATTTGGATGCCGCGCTGCGCACGGCTTAGAGGATATGTTTGCCCACCAGCGTAAGAAGATTCAGCTGCTGTTTGCAATAGCTGACGCGCTTGTGACCATTGGCGCTTTTGAAGCGGCTTACGCGACGCGTTTCCATTCATCGTTCGAACGGCCCTTCTTTCTGGTTCCGAAAACACACATTCTGCTGATCGTGGTTTGCGTGGCGACCTGGATGGCGATGGGCGCGTTCCTGCGGGTTTATGAATACCTGGATTCGGCCACTTCCCGGCGCTTGGTGCCGGGCGCGTTGCGGCAAGTGTTCATCAGCACTTCGATTGTGATTCTGGTCCAGTATCTGCTGCGGTTGGATTTGAGCCGCAGCTTTCTGTTGTTCTTCTTTGTGTACAACTTTGCACTGTTGGTAGCGGCGAGAGTTGCGATGCCGAAGGTGATTGGCGCGTTCCAACGCGGATTTGGGATGCCGTATCATCTGGTCCTCGTAGGCAGCGGCGAGAAAACGGTTGCGCTGGAAGGGCGGTTGCGGGAAGGCTCGCCGTTTCGGCTGGAGATTGTGGCCAAGCTGACGGCGGAAGAATGCAAGGAGGCGTTGCCTGAATTGATCACGGGGCGCGTGGTGGATGAAGTGATTTTCGATGTGAACAGCAGCCGGCTGGGGGAACTCGAAGAAGTGTTTCTGGCTTGCGATGAAGAAGGCGTTCGAACGCGGGTGGCGGTGGATTTCTTTCCGCATGTGAATAGCGAGATTTCGCTCGACCGGGTGGGCGGCGCACCGCTGCTGACTTTTTCGGCCGCGCCGTTGGACGATTTGCGGCTGGTGTTGAAGAGAATTTTCGACATCGTCTTTTCGGCAGTGGCGCTGATTGTGCTTTCGCCCTTGCTGCTGGCGGCGGCGATTGCGATTAGAGCGAGTTCGCCCGGGCCGATTGTTTTTCGACAAGCGCGCTGCGGGTTGAATGGGCGGCGGTTCACGCTATATAAGTTCCGGTCAATGGTGGAGAATGCACATGAGATGCGAGCGGACCTGGCGCATTTGAGCGAACGCGAGATCGCGTTCAAGATGGCGCGCGATCCGCGAGTGACGCCAGTGGGACGATGGCTGCGCAAGTTTTCGATTGACGAGTTTCCGCAGTTCTTTAATGTTGTGAAGGGCGATATGTCGATTGTGGGGCCGCGGCCGCCGCTGCCGGAAGAAGTGGACCAATACGAGCGCTGGCAGAGACGGAGGCTGCGGATGAGGCCGGGGTTGACCTGCCTTTGGGCCGTGGCCGGGCGCGACCGGATTGATTTCAATGCTTGGATGAGAATGGACATTTCCTATATTGAGAATTGGTCTTTGCAACTCGACTGGTCGATTATTCTGAAAACGATTCCGCAAGTGTTGGCCGGCCGCGGGGCACACTGAGGAAATAAAGGCGAGTCATGCAACTTGTTCCGACGAACGAAGAAGTAATCGCGCTGATGCGCGAGACGGGCGCACTGCGCGACGGCCATTATGAGTATCAAAATGGGATGCACGCCAATGAATATCTGCAAGTGGCGCTGGCATTCCGTTACTATCAACACGCCAAAGTGCTGAGCGTTGGCTTGAGCCGGCGGTTGCGCGCCGACCCGGAAATTCGGGCGACGATCAAAGAGCTTTCGATTGTGTGTCCGAATAACACGGCGGGTTTGCCGATCGGCTACGGCGTGGCCGAGGCGCTGCATGTGCACCAGACCTATTGGGCAGAGAAAGATACCGAGACTTCGCCGATGCGGTTCCGGCAGTTTCTTGAACCGGTGAAGGGCGAGAAAGTGCTGATGGTGGACGACGTTCTGCGCAGCGGGAAACGGCTGACGGAATTGCGGGCATTGCTGGAATCGAAAGGCGCGGAAGTGGTTGGGCTGGCGGTGGCGGTGTATCAACCGAACCCGACCATTTTGGATTTCGGGAACCTGCCTTTGTTTTACCTGGCGAAAATGGACGCGATGTATTACAAGGATTCGAGTTCGTGCGAATTGTGCAAGAAGGGCGTGCCGGTGGAGAAGGTTTGGACGTAGTGGTGGTGCTGGCGTTTGGTTTGCGGGCCGCGGGTGCGCACGGATCGACACGAGTAGTATAGTTTTCCTTTCTTTTTCGTTATGGAGCCGGCTAGAAAGCCGCCTCGCAGCCAAGAATGGCCGCCCTACGCTAAGCGGCGACGGGGACGTCGACCGGTTTTGGGTGTTGCTTTAGGCCGAGTTGGGCGAGTTCGGCGGCGAATTGCGCTTCGAAGCCAGGATTTTCTTTCGCGGCCGCGCTGCGAGCAGCTAAATTTACGATTCTTTGGTGGGTCGCTTTGCCATCTTTCAGCAGAATTTCCCAATAGTGACCTTGTTTTTTCATTTCATGCTTCTCGGATTTGATGCGAAGTTCCTCTTCGGCGCGTTTTTGCGCTTCGAACCCATTTAGTTCGGTGCGGGTTTCTTTGCGGAGTTTGAGGAGGTCGTTGAGGGATCTGTGAAAGGCGCGGGTGTGGGTGGTTTGGTAGCGCATATATAGGTTGAACATTTTGGGGTCGGTGACGACGCCGGAATCGGGGTCGGTGGTGGTGTCGACGAGTTTTTCGGCTCGCTTGGACAGCCAGTGGCACTTAGCCATGTTGTTGACGAGGATGGATTCGGTTTCGGTTGTGGGTTGGTGTTCGAGTTCGAGGGACGCCTTGAGTTGTTCGAATTTTTCGGGGTCTTCGGTGGTGAGGAGACGGAAGGTTCCGTTGTGACGGGCGAGGCCGTGGGTAGTGCGGTTTTGAGAGGAGATGGCGAGGCCGGCTTCGGATTTGGGACCGGTGGATTTGAGAGCGTTGGCATGGTTGGCCGCGAGTTGGGCGTCGGAGACTGGCCGGGCGGCGGTGGCGGCAAGAGTGGGCGTGATGGCAGAGAGAGGCGGGAAGATGCCACCGGTGGGTTCCGGGATGTCAAAGGTATGAGGAGCCGAAGGCGCGGCGCGGAGATGGAGAAGATCCTCTGCGACGGGGGGTAAGACGCTCCCTGTGGTCGCGTGCCCCTCGTTGACACTCAGGGTTCTGTTTTGGGTCTCGGCGGCGCGAGCGAGTTTGCGGGCAAGTTTGCGCTCCTTATGGGCGAGGGCGCGACGTTCTGTGCGATTCATTTGATGGGTACCTACTTTCTTTTTCTTCGGATGCTCGTGAAGAGGCGCCGGCGGGTGAACACACCGCCGGGGTCAATTCAGAAATAGCGGAGGACGGCGGACGGCGAAGACGGAGTGTTGAAAATTCAGGGCGAGATTTGACTGTAAGTTATTGAGGGGGAAGGAGATAAAAATATCTGTGGAAAACTTCACGATCCGTGACCGGATTTTTGAGGGGTGCCGCTACCTCCGGGTTAGTAGCTGCCGAAAAAACCGTGAGGAATCTCTGATGGCGGTTTGGACTGAAACCGCGCGACAACGGTTGTGCGCCCTTGTTTGACCAGGCACGGTGCCAATCCTCGATCAGACGTCGTGGTGGATCGAATTTTCGAATTTCCTACGTCTGCTGTCGTTATTCCTCCACTTGATTTTGCTAGATTGCTGAAGGATGTTCCGCGTGGTGCGTGGGTCGCCATTTCGGGAGATGAGCAGCGTGTTTTATCGAATGGGTTAGACGTCAAGAAAGTGCTTCAAGATGCTCTCGCCGAAGGCGAAGAGAAGCCAACGATTCTGCGCGTTCCGGAGACATCAACCGCCTTAATATGGTGACCGTTTCATTCCACGGTGCAGCCGTACGTTTTCGGAAATTCGCGATTTGATCTTCAGGCGTCTGACCCTTTCCCGAATGGGCAGTCGGTGTGGCGGCCTATTGTCAAAACTGAACTCTCTGCCGACCGCAAGAAATTAAGCTGCCTGATGTGGCTGGATTCGGGGGCGGATCACTGCGTTTTTCCCTTATCTTTCGCGCTGCTTTTGGGTCTGGATACTCTAGAGATGAAAACGCATCTCACCGGTGGGGTCGGCAATAGCGGCAATGCCTCATAATTGCGCCAGAGTCACGGTATCTATTCAGACGACTGCCGGAATGCGGCCGATCACTTTTAAGACCTTCGCTGGATTCACTGCCGGCCTCGAATCTCAGGGCATTAGCCTTTTGGGGCAGTCTGGGTTTTTTTTGAATCCTTCCCTGTCTCTTTCAATCACTCGCAGAAAGCCTTTACGATTCTCGCTGAATAGATTTCGACGGTTATTTGCATGGGTCGCCCGGCTCCCAAGTAGTGACTCGCCGTTATCGTAGAGTGAGAACGGCGGTCGTGCTTGGGCATCCTCGCTGGATGTGATGCCACGTATTGAAGACAACTCAAACTGGCGCGGGCGGGCGCTTGAACGGAAAGGGAGCTACGGTCGAAGCACGGATATCGCACGGTGCCGGGGGCGATGCCCGGGCAGCTTGTTGTCGGTAGGTTACCGCCTCGTCGGATTTACGTTGCGCTTCCTTCGGTCGCGGTTCCGTTCCAGGCTTCTTGATAGGTGGGTTGTTCGATTTGGCGCCAAGATGGTTGCTCGAGCCGACTGTTTCAGTGCGTCAGCCGATCATTTTCATTTGGGATTAACGCCTACCAGGGGAGCGGTTTACCCAGGTGGATGAAGCTACCGGTAGGACCGCTGTCGTCGAGGAGGGCGAGGGCGACGCCGGTTTTGCCACCTTCGGGCAGTTCCATGGGCGCGGCGTCGGTGCCCATGTCGGTCTTCACCCAGCCAGGATGAGCGGAGTTGACTTTGATTTTCGTGTCCTTCAACTCGTATGCCAGATGAATGGTGAAGGAGTTCAGAGCCGCCTTTGAGCAATCGTAGGAGAGGGATTTGAAGCCATAGATAGGGCTGTTGGGATCGGCATGCAAGCTTTGGGAACCGAGAATGCTCGACATATTCACAATACGGCCGGCATCGCTCTTTTTGAGCAAGGGCAGCAACGCTTGGGTTAGGGCGATAGGGGCGAAAAAATTGGTTTCAAAAGTGTCTTCCAATGACTTTTCGGTCGTGTCGCTGACGCTGGTGCCGGAGATGCCATCGGCAGCGATGCCCGCATTATTGATTAAGATGTCTAACTTGCCGAAATTTTTTTCGAGATACGCCGCAGCGGCGGTGCGATCGTTTTTGTCGGTTACATCCAGCTTCAAGAATTGAACGTCGAGCCCTTCGGCCTTTAGCTTGCCGGCTGCGGACTCACCTTTCGCCTGGTCGCGGGCGGCCAGTATGACGGTCACGCCGGTTTCCGCCAATTGCTTCGCCATTTCATATCCCAAACCTTTGTTCGCGCCCGTGATGAGCGCCACCTTTTTTGCATTCGCCATACCCTTGTAGATCGTCAAACGGGCGGGAAGATTCAGACAAGTTGCGTACCAGTATTGGTGCTTGCAGCTTGCGATAAAAGCGAAGCGTAATCGACCGCAGGCGCATCATCCGGTCTCATCCTATTGAGGAACCTCGCTGCAACTCAGGGGTGACCGGCAGACGCGAACACATAGGGGCACCCGATTTGTGGGCGAAACAGGCAATCGTTCCTGGGCGGATTTGCGGTGCGCTTGCTTCGGTCGCGGCTCCGTTTCCAGGCTTCTTGTTGCGCGGGTGCCAGTGCGCTGGCCCGAATTACCGAAATTCAAGAATGGCGACAATCGTGTGGATTTAGGGAAGGTGGTAGGGGCAGAAGGGATCGCTTTCCAAATAATCGCCAGTATGAGCGAAAGCGCGGGCGCGGGAGCCACCGCAGATCTTGCGATATTCGCAGAAGCCACACCTGCCTTTGAAAGAATCGGGATTGTGGAGGCCTTGAAAAACGGGGCTGCTGCGGTAGATATCGGCGAGACGTTCGTTGCGAATGCTACCGGCGACGACGGGCAAGAAGCCGGATGGATAGACATCACCTTTGTGAGAGACGAACACGATGCCGTGGCCATCTCTGATGCCGAAGCCCTGGTAGACAGAACCGCGTTTGCTTTGATCGGCAGATCCGGCAGTTGCCGATTGAGCGCGCGTCAAGGCGATGCGGCGATAGGAGGGCGCTTCGGTGGTTTTGACGGCGAATGGAGCGTGACCGGCAAGATCGTAAATCCATTCCATCAACTGTTCTCCCTGGAGGGGCGGGATGGGTTGCAGGGTGCGGCCGCGGCCGATGGCGATCAAGAAGAAGAGGCTCCAGCGGGTGATCTTCAAGGTGGTTAGGAATTCGTAGATGGCGGGCAGATCGTCGACGGTCTCGTGCGCGACGAGTGTGTTGATCTGAATAGGCATGCCTAAGCCGCCGGCATAGCGGGCGGCTTGCACGGTCCAATCGAAGCAGCCGGCAACACCTCTGACAGATTCGTGGCGAGCGGCGCTGGAACCATCGAGGCTCAGGCCAAGGCTTTCGATGCCATGATCTTTCAGCTTCAGAATCGTTTCCGAGGTGAGGGCGGGCGTAGCGCTGGGGGTGATGGAAACATGAATGCCGAGGCGGCGTGCTTCGTCGATGATTTCGAAGAGATCGGCACGTTTGAGCGGATCGCCCCCCGTCAAGATTAAGTGCGGCAAGGGATCGCCGAGCTCGACGATTTGTTTAAGCAGATGGCGGCTTTCCGCGGGCGATAGCTCTTCTGGATGGGCGAGCGGCATGGCTTCGGCGCGGCAATGCTTGCAGGCCAGACCACACGCTTGCGTCATCTCCCAATAAACGATGAGTGGATGCCGGGCGTAATCGGCAAAGGTGGCGTGGTGATGGGAGAAGACGCCGCTATCGGGGCGGCCGGTGTTCAGGCTCATTTCCATGTTCATAGTTGTCTCCATTCTCGTTAAGCAACGAGCGCTGCATCATTTCGCTCGCGAGCTACGTTGTCGATGATTTTTTGGGCTTGCTCAATGCCACTTCGGACGCAATCCGGTACGCCACCGCCACGATACGCGGCGCCAGCCAGATACAATCCGGGGTAGGAGGAAGCTAGTCGCTCGATTTCGTCTACGCGGCTCGCATGACCCACTTCATATTGAGGCGCGCCGTTAATCCAGCGGAATGTTTTTGCGAGGACGGGTGGGGCCATAATCTTGATAATGGAGCGCAGTTCGCGCAGAGCAAGATTGATTAGATCGTCGTCGTTCCAGCGAGTCAAATTCGTGAGCCGGCCGCCGCCGAGAAAAACGCGCAGCAAGACAAAGCCTTCGGGCGCGCGATCTTCGAACTTCACAGAAGACCAAGTGCAGGCGGTAATGGTGCGATTTTCTTTGCGAGGAACCAGGAAGCCGCTTCCGTTGAGCGGATGAGGGATATCTTCTCGTTTAAATGCGAGAGAGACGTTTGCGGTGGAGGAGTAGGGGATGTTGCGGAGTTGTGCGCCGAAGCCGGGATCGACGTTTTCGATTAAATCGGCGGTGGCATAGGCCGGGGTAGCCAACAAGACTGAAGAGGCGTTGAGACGGGCGCCGTCATCGAGCGTTATGGTGTAGGACTCGGAGCTCGTGCAAGACACGGAACGAACCGGGGCATTCAAAGAAAGACATTCGGAGGGTAACTCGGAAACGAGGGCGTTTACGAGAGCCTGCATGCCGCCGCGCAGAGAGAGGAAAGGGCCGGCAGGTTTGCGCCCAGTCTGCGAGTGTGCGACTGGAGTGCGCTTTTGCTGGGCACGGAAACCTCGCATGAGGCTGCCGTATTTGCGCTCCAATTCGAGGAACAACGGGAAGGTGCTTTGCAGGCTGAGCTTATCGGGATCGGCATTATGAATGCCGGCCAGCAAAGGGGCCGCGATTTTATCGAGAGCTTGCTGACCCAAGCGACGGCGCACGAAGCTGGCGAGGCTTTCGTCGGCTACGCTCACTTTGCGAGGCACAAACATCTCCATGCCCATGCGCATTTTGCCGGGCCACGAAAGAAGGCGCGATTGAAGGAAAGGCCGAATCTTGGTAAGCGCCATGGTGGTGACGCCTTCGGGTATGGGATCCAAACGCGATTGGTTCCAGACGAAGATGCCAGCCTGGCTTGCGTTGATGAATTCAGAATCGAGACTTAGGGACCGGCAGAGATCGAGAAGCGGACTTTTCTTGACCATAAACGAGTCCGGTCCGGCTTCGATGGTGAAGCCGCGTTCACGTACGGACTGAATTTTGCCTCCGAACCGGGCTGAACTCTCAAGGAGATGCCAAGTGAGTTTGTCTTTCGGCGCTTTGGTTTGGAGGTGGTACGCGGCAGCGAGGCCGGTGATGCCGCCACCCACGATGACTACGTTTTTCACGGTGAACTTTCTGATAAGAAAAGCATTCCGATGGCCAAACACATCCAGGTTCTTGCGTGGGTTAAAGTGCACACACAGGCAGTCTTTTGCGAGTTGCTTGACGGGTGCGACTCGTCAAGCGAGAGTGATATTGCGCACAAATGTGCGTGAAAGGACTCATGCAGTAGACCGCTTGCTTACGCGCGCTGCTCGGTAAGAGGCGTGACTCGTAGAGAATGAGAAGATTGGTGGGTTCGTATGTCGGATAACCAGAATGAGCAGCCTATTCCGTCGACCCTTTTTCAGCGGTCGGCGGTTCGGTTTTGGGCAGCGGTTGCGGGCACTGCGGTGTTAACCGGCTTGGCTGCTGGGATGCTTACGCGACTGCTGGAATTTGTGCAAAAGCTGGTTTGGGGAGGTAGTGGGACCAATATTCTGGGGGCTGCTCAAGGGCAGAACACTCTTCACTTTGTGCTTGCTTTGGCCGGAGCGGGGGCGGTCACAGGTTTGGGCCAGTTTATTTTGAAGAGATTATCTACCGGTAACAGCATCGACACGACGGCGGCGATCTGGTTTGAAGCGGGGCGGTTGCCGAGTTTGCGCACGCTTGGGAGTGCGGTTCTTTCGGTTGTTGTTGTGGGAATGGGGGCTTCGCTTGGGCGCGAGGGTGCTCCGAAGCAGGCTGGGGCAGTGTTCGCGAACTGGGCCGCCAATCTGGCGCGACTGTCGGATGAACAGCGGCGGCTGCTGGTCTCGTGCGGTGCGGGCGCGGGCATGGCAGCGGCGTATGGCGTTCCGTTGGGGGGCGCGCTGTTTTCGTTGGAGGTGCTACGCGGAGTTCTCGCGCTTCGCTACATTCTGCCGGCGCTTGTGTGCTCAGCGATCGCGACGGCGGTGGGCTGGACAATGATCCCAGACGCTCCCACTTACAAAATCCCTTCTTACCCCAACTCGGGACTGATCCTGGTATTTGCAGTCGTGTGCGGGCTGATCGCGGGCCTTTTTTCTCTGTCCTTTGTCCGATTGATGACTTGGGCCGAACGCAATAAGCCAACAGGGTGGAAGCGTCTTGTGATCCCGGTTGTAGGCTTGGCCGTTCTGGGTCTGGTTGATAGCAAATTTCCGCAACTGCTTGGCAACGGCAGGGATGTGTCTCAACTTATGTTCGACGCCGCCGTGCCACTTTCGCTCGCGGCTTTCCTTTTGTTTCTAAAGCCGGCGGCGATCTTGTTGTGCGTGGGTTGCGGCGTTCCGGGCGGCCTGTTTACACCTTCGTTAACGTCGGGCGCTCTGCTGGGGTCGACGCTTGGTTTACTGTTCTCGTTTTTTGTGCCCGATTTGCCTGTCGGGCTTTGTGCACTACTGGGAGCCGGAGCGTTTCTTTCGGCGACGACGCAGGGTCCGATCTCGACTGTCGTGCTGTTGATGGAGCTGACGGACCGTGACCGCTCTTTTCTGCTGCCGCTGATTGTGGCAGCCGTGATGGCTACATTAATCGCCCGTACGATTGAACCGCGCTCTATTTATGATGCTCGCTTGACGGACGAACAGATTCGGATTCGACAGAAACTGCGCGATAAAGTTCAGCTCACTCCCGACCTGGCCAAGGCTCCCTCCGACTGATTGCGCTACGTTTGAGCAATCGAATGGCACCGTCATCAATTCCGCTCTCCTTGCATCCTTGCATTGTGGCTTGGCGAGTGCCGTGGCCAGAATTGGCACAACTGGCGGCGGAGATTGGCTATGAAGGCGCTGTTATTCCTGCCGATCAGCCGGTGCCTGTTCCAAACTTCGCGAGCACGCCGGTTCAGGCCACAGCGATGCAACTGGGGGTCGAAGTACGAAAAGACGAGGCCGCATTCGAATCGAGCTTTGAACGGCTGAGGCCAAAATGCGAGTTCGCTGTACGAGCCGGTTGCCGGACAGCAACGCTGGGAGTTATTCCATCGGCAGAAATGCCGAAACAGGAGTACGCCGACACACTCCGGCGAAGGCTCAAGAAATGCTGTTCGATTCTTGACGAATACTCGATTCAACTGGCCTTGGAGTGCGTTACGCCTTTGCATTTGCGGCGGGCTCATCCACATGAATTCATTTGGCGCTATGAGGAAATGTTGGACTTTGGGCTGTCTATTAACGACGGTTGCGGCTTGTTGATCGATTCGTGGCACTGGCACCATAGCGGCGAAGAGAGCGAGTCTTTGCGAAAAATTCCCGGTGAGCGCATTCTGGACGTGCATATTTCGGACAGCCCGTTAGCGGCGCCGGCGGCCATTCGCGACTCGGAACGGTTACTGCCGGGTGAAGGCGTCATCAATTTCAGAGAGTTCTTCGGCGTGTTAAGGGAACTCGGATACGAGCGGCACGCCGCAGTTGAAGTTTTTGGACGCGGATTGGCGCAAATGTTACCGGTTGAAGCAGCACGCATGGCGTATGAAGCATCGCGCGCAACATTGGCGGAAATCTGAGCTTAGGCAGAGGCCGCTGAGGAACGAGCCAAGGCCGGTTTACGACGGACCGCGAGTTGGCCGATGAAAGCGATGACGTTCATCAGCAAGAGAGCCGAGAAAAGCGAGACTCCCAACGAGATGTGGGTATAACCGGTCCAGTGGCCGAGTAAAACGTCTGTCAGGATCAAGACGCCGGCGACGAAATAACCTATCGCTAACAGGCGTCTGGTGGGAAGACTGTAGGTCGAGCTTTCCGAATGCTCCAGGATGCGGCTCATCAGAATGAACACGAGTCCGAGCAATCCCCACTTCAGTAGAGAGGGAATATCGATGGCTGGGTTCGCGCCGTTGAGAGCGCGGGAGATTTGAAAGTCTTCGACATAGTCGAAGAATGCGGTGGCGATCACGGCGATGGTAAGCAGGCGGGTATTTGCGGTGAAGATTCGCGCGAACGACCATAGGGAGAACGCGTAGAGAGGGATGAACACCCAATCGAGGTGGTTCAATAGCGTCATATTGGCTTCCTGCGCGTTGTATTTCGGCGGCGATGTTCGGTGCAGTACAGAATCAATGTCTCGTGCGTCGTGAGAAAGTTCGAGGGCGAGGACGGGCGAATCCACGTTGACATGGAAGACGTGGCGGTCTGGATAGAGACTCAAATAATGAAACATCACAAGCGCCCAGACGATGGTGACGAGCGCGCTGAGGCCGGCTCGATTAATCAGAAATGCGGATTCTTTGTTCATTGTTTTGTCCTTCATTCCAGGAGATTCGCGGGATTATCGCAATTGGCGACCGGGTCTTTGGTCCCCAAGTAATCCGCGATACACGAGAGGGAGTGCTTCTGATTGTTCAAAACCGACGTCCAGGTTTTCGCGATGCAGGCCTGTTGGCCCGCATCGAGCTTCCAGGAAAGCGGCGGAGAGGCGCAGTCAGTACCATCGGGTTGTTTGACGCCATCGTAGTCAATGCGGGTTTTCCAAACGTTTACTCTCCGGGTTCGATAGTAGGCAGCGAAGAAACGCATTTGATTATCGGCAGTGGACGCTTGGGCAAAATCGCGCATGTGATAAAGCGCGACAGGAGGAGCGGCGAGTTGGAGGCCCCAACCGGCGGGCGTTGGCTGGGGAACCTGATCGGGATTGAAGTGCTGAATTTGCAGAATGAGGATGTCGGACAAGTTACCGGCTACGTCCGGGTCTTCGAGAGCTTCGCCTAACCAGGTTAGTAACGAATTAATGCCGAAGTTATCGTAATAGCCGCCATCGACAAAGTGATAGGCGGGGCCGTAGGGCGCATCGACATTAGGGCGAGATGCCGGAGCGACATAAGGAAAGGAGGCAGAAAGACGGGCGGCAGTGTTGACCCTGATGTCGGATTTCGGGTAGAGGGTATAGAAGTTATTGATGCGAAGGTTGTCGCCTGGGGTGGCGGGGAATTTGGTATTCGAAAACACAACCGGCGCGCCGGTTTCGACGAGCATTGCATTCATGATCAATGCAGGCATTTCGCCGTTTTGCGCCAAGTTTACCCAATCGGAGAGCATGGTGCTCTGGCTGTGGTCTGGAGTGTCGAGGTTGTTGACAGCGGCCCATTTTTGTTCAAGGGCCCAGCCACGGTCGATGGTGCGATCAATACGGAACCAAGGCAGAAGGGCGCGCCAGAAGTCGGGCCCGGTCCAGCCCCACGCGACTTCGTCAATGGCGGAACGGGCGGCGTTTTTCGGAACATCCGCTGGATCGATTTTATGCGCGAAACTGGCGGCGTAGATCATAGAGCCGAGAGATCCGCCGGAAACTGAGCTTACCAGTGCGACGGAATTGCGAAAAGCAGGAGTTTGTTCTTCGAGACCGCGCAAGACTTGGCCGGTCCAGGCCGCCGCTTGAATTCCGCCGCCGGGGCTGGCGACAAGAATGAGTCGCTTCGTGTTCTTTAGCCGCATTTTCAGGTATTCGGCGGGAGTGAGAGCAGTGGGGGCAGCCTTCAAGGGTTCGACTCGGAAGAAATGATCCGATTCCGGAGCAAAGGCCGTGATTGCGGAGAGAAGTACGAGAGTCCAAAGCAGAGGGAAGCGGTAACGGTCGAAAAAGAACGTCAGCAAGGCGAGAGCCCAGCAGGCCACGATGAAGAACAGCAGGACGAAGGCGAGAGCGGGAACACGGGCATCGGTGGCGGCAATTTCCGATTTGTAAAAGCCGATGATCAAGTAGGAAAGCAGAGCGATTGCGAAGAGCGACAGAATGAAGACGTGGCCGGAGAGGAGCCGCAGATTGGTTTTGTTTTCGGGCGCTGGATGAATCAGATAGCCTTGACCGGCGGGCTGGAGGATCTGCAAGGGATATTGCGCCATTTGATTGACGCCGGTTTTGACGCCGCCGAAAGAGCCGGGCGGGCGGTGGTAGAGCCAGTCGAAGAAATTGCCCAAAGCCGGTATGCGATACGCAGGGAAAACCAGCAGGGGCGGGGGATGAGGGGTGGTATCGGGATCGGTAAACCAAAGTTGCACGACTTTCGCGGCGAAGACGAGAGCGAGAGCGGCGATCGCGCCGAGGAGGAGAGGAATGGCGTTGGCTGGGTTGTTTGGGTTGGTGCGCAGATACACGCAGACCACCAAAGCCAAGGCGGCGAGGACGCCGGATAAAAAGACCAAGCCGGGATGGCGTTGAGCCAAATTGAGTTGGACACTGCCTTCGAAGCGTTCGTTGCCGTAGTAGAGGATGAGGTTCATGGCGGCAACGGCCGTGAAGCCGAAAAGGAACGCGGAGAACGAAACGGTGAACAGATTCCAGTGGCTGTAGCCTTGATCGAGCAGATTGCCGAGCAGAACGTTTGAATAAGACACCGGGCCGAGAACGGCCAGGATAAACATTGCGATAAGCGGGATGCGCAGAAGATATGCCAAGCGCAGACCGCGACCGATGAGATACCAGTTCATGATTCCCCTCCCTGATGAGCGCTCGCCAATTGAGGAGGCTTCGGCGAATCCGCTCGTACTATTAAAGCGGAAACGCGGAGGAAAAGGGGTCACGGGCCCACGGTACTCATACAAGCGACTCCCTCCAAATCAAGAGTGGCGAATGTTGCCTGAAAACAGATGGCAGAGTCGCGACGCCGATTAGCGTGGCGATCGGGACCGCTCCAAATCGGCGACACTGCAGGTGTCACCATGTCAGTGCTGGAACAGCGACGCTCTACGCCTACAAATTTGTCGGGGCGGAAAATTTTGTTGATTGGCGATGCGCACGCCGTGCCGAATGCTGCCTTGACGCGCTACCGGTCTGGGAATGGAGTGCAGCAATGACGGCGTTCGGGTTTTTGGCGATGACGGTGAGAAAAGCACGGGCGGACGCTTCGGGAGTGCGCCGTCCACCTTCCCAATGTTTGACGGCATCGAGGCTGAATCCGAAGGCATCGGAAAATTTAGCCTGTGTCATATGCAGTCCTTTGCGGATGCTTTTGACATCGATCTCCGCCGGCACGGTGACTTTATAACCATCGCGCTGCCCGGCGAGAAATTCATCGACTTCGGCGAGTCCGGCTTTCAGATTTTCAAACATCTTGCTCATTTTTATCTCCCGTACTTCTTGAATATGGTGCCGGCCATCTTGGCCAGTTCATTCCGTTCCGCATTCGTCAGGTTTTGTTTTTCATTCTTGGCGGAGGCTGCGATCAGAAAGACCGGAAAGCTTTGGTCGCGAAGAATATAAATAACGCGCGCTCCACCTCTTTTTCCCATGCCGTCAAGACCGACCCTGACTTTCCGAACCCGCCCGTCCCCTGAATCAAATCGCCGCACTCTGGGTCGGACGCGACCATGTTGACGATGGCCTCTCGTTCCTCAACGCTGAAAAGGCTGACGGCGCTTTTCAGATAGAGTGGCGTTTCGACAACGGTTTGCATCTCTATTATGTACTCCAATGGACACTATAGGTCAGGCGGGTGGGGTGACCGAACCGGATCGGCCGTGTCGGTATTCTAGCGGTTCTTGAAGGAATACGGGGGATTCCGAGGTAGAGGAGAAGCGATCCGACGCCACTAGATTGCGAGAGTTGTTCCAGGCTTTTTATGCGCCAAATTGCTTTCTTACTCGCATTTCTGGCCGTTACTTTGCCCATTTCCGCCGGCCGCAAGGGCGCGCGGGCGGAATACGTGGGCGGGACGCGCGCGGACATTCCGCCCAACAATAACGGCGACATTGAGGTGTTGGATAGAACGTACTTCGTGTTTCTGTCGAAAAAGACACAAATTAAGATCCCATACGACCACATCAACTTGCTTGAGTATGGCCAGAAAGTGGACCGGCGTTATTTGGCAGCGGCGGTGATTTCGCCGATATTCATGCTGGCCAAAAGCCGGCAACATTTCCTTACGCTCGGATTTCAAGATGATAATGGCGAGCAGCAGGCGCTGGTGTTTAAGATTGACAAAAAAGATATACGGGTGGCGCTGGTTTCGCTGGAGGCGCGCACGGGCCAGCAGGTTCGCTACCAGGACGAAGAAGCGAGAAATTCGGGGAAGGGATGAGGCGGCTTTTGCTCTGTATTTTCGCGGTTTTGTTGGCTTATGGACAGCAGCCGGCGACGAATAGACTGCTAGAAGTGAAGCGGATCTACGTCGGTCCGTTGACGGGGGGGAGCCAAGCGATTGCTATGCGGGAATTGATCATAGCGAGCCTGGATTCGACGAAGCTGTTTGTGCTGACCGATAACGAGGCTCGTGCGGACGCGGTTCTAAAAGGCGCCGCGGACGATAAAACGTTTACCGACACGTACGATTCGTACGAAGGCATGTCCGGCAAGGACGGACTGGGGAAAACGGGGAATGCGATCACAAGCAAGGTCGGTGGCATCGCGGCAGCCAGTACGTTGAGCGATAACGAATCACACCACAGCCGGGAACGGAAGCATGAGGCTTATGCGAGCGTGCGGTTGTGCAGTAAAGACGGCGATGTATTGTGGTCAACGACGCAAGAGAGTTTGGGCGCCAAGTTTCGCGGCGCGAGCGCGGACGTAGCGGCCAAGATTGCGCACCAGATGATGATGGACTACCAGCGGGCACAAAGAGCGGAAGAACTGCCGCCTCCGCCAACATCCAAATAGATCATTCGTCACGGAGAGCGACGACCGGATCGACGGCGCTTGCGCGCCGGGCCGGGACATAGCATGCTACGAGGGCGATGATGCCGAGAAGAAGCGTAACGGCGAGGAGGGTCGGCGGATCGAGCGGGCTCACGTTATAGAGTTGATTGGCGATTAGGCGGGTCATTGCCGCGGCGGCACCCAGGCCGACCACTAAGCCGACAGCGGCGGGCTTCATTCCCTGCCGGATCACAAGATTCAGAATTTCGTTACGAGAGGCGCCGAGAGCGCTGCGAACGCCAATTTCATGAGTGCGGCGAGTGACCGCGTAGGAAACGACGCCGTAGATTCCGACGGCCGCCAGCAGAAGCGCCAAGGCGGCAAATACAATGAGCAGGGCCATGATGAAACGACGCTGCGCGAGCGAGCCGGCGATGATTTCCTCCATGGTCTGGGTGGCGTAAATGGGTTGATCCTTGGTAGGACCGGCGACTTGTGCCCGGATCGCGGGCAAAAGCGGAAACGGTTCGGATTTGGTTCTAACCACTAGCGTTAGCCCCGCGACTCCTTGGAACATAAATTGATCCGGTACTTGCCAAATGGAAAAGTAAATCTGGTCGCGAATTTTTTCTCGATCGTCGCTGTCAAGTCCCCACTGTTTCACATGACCGACGACTCCGACAATCTGGACGGCGCCAAATCCACCGATGCTAATTTCCCGGCCGATGGGATCCTGATTTTTAAAAAAGTGCTTCGCGAGAACCTCATCGATGACGATAGCGGGAGAGGAAGCAACGGTGTCTCGATCGGTAAAGAAACGTCCGCTGCGCAGCGGGATTTGCATGACGTCTTTATAGCCGGGCGAAACAACATAAAAGACTGCGGACTTGAGTTGGTCTTGCGGAGGCTGGGGGCCGGCGTTGAGCCAGAAGTCGTTTTCGCTGTCGCTCTCACCAAGAGGGACCAATGCTGTGATGGCAACATTTTGCACTCCCGGTGCCGATCCAAGACGTGCCAGCATTTGCTGGTAGGCCAGGCGAATGCCTGGCGGGCTGGTCATCACTTTCGGAGAAAGGGCGACTTGGGTTGTTAAAACATTGTGGGGATTGAGGCCGGGATTGACCTGAAAGAGACGCCAAATGCTTTGCATCATGAGTCCCGCACCGGCCAGTAAAACCACGGCTAAGCCGATTTCGGCGGCAACGAACAAGCCTTCGGTGCGGCGACGCCCGCCGCCCGCGCCACGCGTTCCTTCCTTCAGCGAGTCCTGCGGGTTGATCGTCGCGCCCTGGAAGGCAGGGGCTAAACCGAACAGAAGCCCGGTGACGATGGCGATGACCAAGGTAAAGAGCAAGACATACGGATCAATGGCCACTTCCTCGGCGCGCGGCAAAGTATCGGCGGCAGCGCGCAGCACGAGGTCGGTCCCCCAGCGAGCGAGCAGAAGGCCGAGCAAGGCTCCGCCGAGAGAAAGCATGATGCTTTCGGTCAAGAGCTGGCGGACGACACGCCACCGGTCTGCGCCCAGGGCGGTACGAATGGCGAACTCGCGCGCGCGTGCCGCAGACCGGGCCAGCAGCAAGTTGGCAACGTTGGCACAGGCGATGATTAGAACCAATCCGACGGCGCCCATCAATAGCAGGAGGATGGGCCGCACGAACTGGACGAGATCATCTTTCATGGGCCTGACACCAGCAGAGTGGCCTGCGTTGGACTTGGCGTAAGCGCGCGCCAAGGCATTGCAAATGGAATGCATTTCGGCCTGCGCAGCCGCCGCGGTCACGCCCGCCTTCAGACGTGCCACGACTTCCAGCCCGGGCCGCGAATCGCGAGAGCGCAGATCAACGGAATTCCAGAGTTCCACGGGAACGAACACTTCGTCTTTTTGACGAAAGAGAAAGTTTGCGGGCAGAATGCCGATCACCGTGCAGTCGCTGGCGTTGAGTTTGAGACTTTTACCCAGAAGACCTGTATCGGCGGCAAAGCGCCGCTGCCAAAAGGCGTAGCTCAGCATTACGGTACAGGCACTTCCTTTGCGGTCGTCATCCGGTGCGAACCATCGACCCATGAGCGGACGTACGCCGAGAACGGGAAACAAACTGGCGGAGACATATTCGCCGGCGACGCGTTCGGGCTCGCCGGAGCCGGTGAAATTAAAATCGTCGCTGCGGTGAATTCCCATATCGACGAAAGAACGGCTTTGACGACGCCAATCGAGATAGTTCAGATATGCGACGGAGGAATGAGTGAAGTCTTGGTTTGTTTCGAAAATGTTTACAAGACGATCAGGCTGCGGGTAGCCCAGAGGTTGAAGGAGGACACCGTTTACCACGCTAAAGATGACGGTGTTGGCACCGATGCCGAGCGCCAAGGCTACCATAGCGATTACGCTGAGCTTCGGGTCTTTGCGCAACATACGGAAGCCGTACCCGATGTCCTGGCCGATGCCGTTCCACCAGCGTGCTTTGTTCATGGCGCCGAGCGCAACTGGTTCCGATGCGCTGGGACCTAACTCTTTTGTCAGGAGTTCGTGATCGTTTAGCTCGTCGAGAACGGCGCGGCGGGCGTCATTCTCAGAGACGCCACGATTTACCAATTCGTGAAAACGATCTTCGGCATGTAAGGCGAGCTCTTCGAGAATATCGGCCTCACGGGTAGGCGCAAGATTGAGAGGCGACAACAGATTTCGAAGTTCGATTTTCCAATCAGGCATTTTCGATTCCTGTGATGAGGTGAATGGCTTCCACAAAGCGTTGCCAGCTCTTCTGTTGGGCAGCAAGAATTTTGCGGCCTTCGGCCGTGAGGCGGTAGTAGCGGCGACGGCGCTGGCCGGCTTTTTCTACCCAGCGGCCTTGAATCCAGCCGCGCCTTTCGAGACGGTAGAGCAGAGGATAGAGCGAGGCGACGTGAAAGCTGACGGCTCCTTTGGAGCGCTGTTCGATCAGCTTGCTAATTTCATAGCCGTGCCGGGGCAGAGGATCAAGCAGAGAAAGGAGCAGCAGTTCGGCGCTGCCTTTTTTCCATTCGCGGTCAATAGGTTTATCCGCCATATGTAGCGCTGCCACATATTAACGCGATTTTCGGCTGGCTGTCAACGGCAATCGGAAAGGCCTATTTCGTGACGCGCCAGATTTTGCGCTGCGAGGTTTCCCCGGCGATCAATTCGACGTGGCTTTTGGGCACTTTGAACCAGGCGGCCAGGGTATCGCGAAGCTCTTCGTTGGCTTTGCCTTTATCGGGCACCGCGGCGACACGCACCTTCAACGCGCCTTCTGGCGTGACGCCGGCGACTTCGCTCTTAGAGGCACGCGGGACGGCTTTCACGTCGACGGTGATGACTTTTTCTTCGTCAAGTTTGGAGCGAAGGCGCTGCAACTGAGGGTCGGCGGCGACCGCAAGCTCATTGAGTTTTTTCAACAAGTGAGCAGTGGACGAGCCTTTCACTAAGACCTCTTCAATTAGCTTTCTCTCCGGCAAAGCGTTGATGCGTTTGGCGTCGCCGCCAGTGAGAACGAAGATGCGAAGGGAACGATCAAGAGTTTTGAGATCGCGAATGAGACCGAGACCGGCGGCTTCGGTTGGAATTTTCAGATCGATGACGGCGCAGAGTGGATGTTGTGCTTTCGCTTCCTGCAGGGCAATGCCGGCAGAGGTGGCGGCGATGGCCTCGTAGCCGTTTTGGGCGAGAAGGAGGCAGCGCAATTGGAGTTGATCTTGGTCGTCGTCGGCCAGAAGGATTTTCATGGGCTAATTGAGAAACGTGATTTGGGCGATGACCATCTTCGGCAAGGCTTGATTCCAGCCATCGGGCAAGGTGTCGAATGGCATGCGGAAAGACTTGGTCGCGCCTGGTTTGAGAGTACCAGGAGTGCCGACGCCGCCCACAATGCGAAGGCGCTCGCGATGGATCTCCTGCCCATTCAGACCATAAAAGAGGCAGTAGAGATCGATCGATTTGACTTCACGCGGCCCATTGTTTGAGATGTTGCCCAGCACTTCCACCACTTTCTGATTCACCAGGTTCTCTGAAGCTTGCATGCTCACGTCACTCAACGCGAGGTCCGCGAGGTAGGCTTTGGCTTCCTGGGTTGCCCCGGTATCAGCGGTTTTCGCTAAGGGACGGTTGAGATAGACCACACCTGCCACCAGACCTAGAACGACGCCCACTGCCAACAGGATGGGTAGTAGCGGAAGAGATTTCTTTTGGGGAAGGGCGCGCGAGGAGGACATGGCCTAACAGCAAGTCTAACGCGGCTTTGAAGGCATGATTCGCATCTATATGATGTGGGATTACTAATACGCTCGAAGAAAAAGGGCAACAAGTTTCAGAATCCGGTTGAGACGGAGTTGGCTGGATTCAGCATGATGCCGAAAGTCGCGGCGCTTTACTTAAAGAACAAAGATGAACGGTCGCCCAAGCGACCGCCTGGACCATTCAGAACAGACGCGCGGATTTTCGAGCAGACGCCGGCGAGTGGTTTGCGTATCACGTGGATGGGGCATTCGTCGATGCTGATTGAGATGGATGGGTTACGAATGCTGATCGATCCGGTTTGGGATCAGCGGGCGTCGCCTTTTGCGTGGAGTGGACCGAAGCGATTCTTCCCTGCCCCGCTTGCGCTAGAGGATATGCCGGAGTTGGATGTGGTGTTGGTTTCGCATGATCACTTCGATCATTTGGGCAAGCAGACGATAGGGAAGCTGTCGCAACTTGCACCGGCGCACAGGGCGCATTGGGTGACTTCGCTGGGAGTGGGCAAGGAACTGACGAAGTTTGGCGTGCGGCGAGATGCGATTCAAGAATTGGACTGGACAGAATCGATAGCGGTAAAAAATGTGAACTTCACGGCTTTGCCGGCGCGGCATTTTTCAGGGCGGAGTTTGTTGAACCGGTTTGAGACATTGTGGTCGTCATTTGTTTTACGCGGAAGCCGGCATAACGTTTATTTCGGCGCGGATTCGGGTTATTGGAAGGGCTTCGCGGAGATTGGCAGCGCGTATGGGCCTTTTGATGTGACGATGCTGGAAATCGGCGCGTTTAATGAGTTGTGGAAACAGATTCATATGGGGCCGGATGGTGCGGCGCAAGCGTTCGCGGAGATGGGGGCGCACGGGTTGTTGATGCCAATTCATTGGGGCTTGTTCCAACTGGCGCCCGAGGGATGGCGCCAACCGATGGAGAAGATGACCGCCGTTGCCGGGCAACGGGGTTGGAAGCTGTGGAGTCCGGAGCCGGGAGTGCCCACCGAGGTGGTAGCGGGTTCGGCGCATTGTTCGGAGTGGTGGAAGCGCTAGTTGATACTGGAGGGAAGGCGTAACTCCCAGCTTGACAACAAAGAATACAATTGGGGTCGTTGTGTGTTTGTTTGGACTCGTGACGGCGGTCGCTGGGCAACAAGAGCAGACAGACCCTCAAACGACAACAGCGACGGATGCGCCCGTAGCAAATGAGCGCTGGAATTTTTTTTACCAGGCGACATCGATCGGGCAATATCACGGCACCTTTCATTCACCTTACGAAGGGCCGTTTAGTTTGCAGGATTACCCAGAACGCGACGTTTCGCTGACGACCACCTTGTTTTTCGGTCTCCGGCTAGAAGACAATACCGAGCTTTATTTTGACCCGGAGATTGCGGGGGGACGTGGGTTTAGTGGTGTGAACGGATTAGCCAATTCGTCGAATGGGGAATTGCCACGAGTGGCGTCGGCAACGCCGAAACCTTACCTGGCGCGGCTATACATCATGCACGATTTCGGTTTTGGCAGTGAGAAGGAAACCGTGGAGAGTGACGAGAATCAGCTTGGCGGTACCCGACCCATGAGGCGCTACACAATCATTGTGGGGCGGTTCACGTTGACGGATTTTTTTGACAATAACCGCTACACGCATGACCCGCGCACGCAGTTTATGGGATGGGCGGTTATGTACAACGGCGCATGGGATTATCCGGCGGACGTGCGCGGCTATACGTGGGGTTGGGTACATGAATTTCACACTCGCAACTGGTCGTTTCGCTATGCCAGCGCGGCGATGCCGAGAGTGGCGAATGGTTTGCGGTTCGATCGGCGATTGTTTGTGAATCGCGGCGATGTGTTTGAAGTAGAGAGACGATTCGCCGTAAAGACCCATCCGGGAACGGTGCGGGTGTTGACCTACGAAAATCATGCAGATGCGGGAACTTATGCGAAAGCGATTGCTCTTGCCGAAGAGACTCACACGGTGCCCGATATCACGGCGACACGCAAGAACGGAACCTTGAAATATGGCTTTGGAGTGAGCGCGGATCAAGAAATCACGAAGGATCTCGGCGTTTTTTCAAGGCTCGGCTGGAACGACGGTAAGACTGAGAGTTTCGCGTTTACCGCTATGGATAGGCTCGCGACGGGCGGCGTCTCACTAGCGGGAAGAAAGTGGCGCAGAGAGCACGACACGGTAGCGACGGAGTTGACGGTGGGAGGACTTTCGCGCGTTCATGCCGAGTATTTGGCGATGGGCGGTCATGACTTTTTGATTGGGGATGGCCGGCTTGAATACGCGCCAGAATACGTTTGGGAAACGTATTATAGTGCGCAGGTTTTCAAATGGCTGGCGGCAAGCTTCGATCTGCAGCATGATGCCAACCCCGCATACAACCAGCAGCGGGGACCGGTTTGGATTCCGTCGGTGCGGCTGCACATTGAGTTCGGCAAGGACGATTTCAAAAAATAAGCGGCGGATATTTTGAGTCCGCCGCTGTGCGATTCGCGAGCAAAGCTTAGAGAGCGGCGATGCCCTGTTGGCCGGAGGACGCGGGAAGAGCCGGCATCGTACCGATCAGTTTGAGAGTGCCGTCGCTATGGATGGCCATGATACCGATGGTTCCAGTGCCGGCGTCAAGCGAATAGAGATACTTGCTGTCGCCGGAGACGGCGATATCGATATCCGCGCTCCCAGAGGGCAACGTGGCCACCACCGTAGAACCGATCGGGGACAAGATGCCAGCGCCGGAGATAGCAAAGCCGGAGATCGTTCCACTGCCCGCGTTGGCAGTGTAGGCGAAATGGCCATCGGGAGTGACTACATTCCAGCAGCTTGCGGCTCCCAGCGTGGGAACGGGCGCGGAAAGAGCAGTAAGCGTACCATCCGCGTTAATCATGAAGGGCGTCATGGAACCGGCGGTCGCCTCCAGCGCCAGGACAGCATTATCGGGCGCGATCACCACGTCAAAGAGCCCGGCGGCTGGGTCGATTGTGGTGGCAATAGTGCCGAGCGTGCCATCCGCATTGACCGGAAATACATCGATTTTGTTGGTGAGTTTCTCCGTGACGACCAGAAATTTACCATCGCCAGAGAAAGCGAGCGAGCTGGCGCCGGAGTTGCCTGTCGTAAGATAGCGCTCAGAACCGGAGATCGGGATCAACCAGCCATCATCCACTTTGAAACCGACAACGTCGCTCGCGCCGGCAAAATTGACAACATACACCAAGCCGCCATGTTCAGCTACTGCAACAGGCGCGGCGCCACCGGTAGGCTTGGCGTCCACTAATTCCAGGTGGGTACCGTTAACGCGGAAAGAGGAAAGAGTGCCGCTGCCCGCGTTCACCGCGAAGAGTAGCGAGTGATCTTCACTGAGCGTCAGGCTGCCCTGCGAGCCGAGCGGATCGGTTGTGCCGCCGCTGCCGCGGCCGTCGGTGGCGAAGGTGCCGGCGGCTTTCAATGAGCCGTTGGATTCAACCGCAAAACTAAGAATTTCATTGTGGTGTGCGGAATTTGTCATAACGAAGACCGCGCCCCGATCGCGCGCCAAGCTCGACTGCGCGAGCGCCGTGGTTAGGACAAGCGTGGAGAATACCAATGCTTGCTTCATTCGATTACCTCATTTAGTGAAAGAGTATTTTGCTGCCGTGGGATAAACACCACCGGCCAGCATTCGTCTATTCGAGGCGAAGAGAAATGAAGTTACGGCCGCTCGTGATTTTTATTTCGCCATCTGCGCCGCAGAACTACTGGCAACTTGCAGTAGAGTTGACGGGAATAGACCTAGGACCAGCACACCGATGGCGCTGACCCACATGGCGAGGCGGAGGCTGAACGGTGGAGCTGGCAGCTGGTTGGTCGGAACATCGGGTTCACGCATGTAAATGGCCACGATGATTTTCAAATAGTAATAGGCGGCGATTGCGCTGTTAATCAGACCAAGAACCGTGAGCCAGACCAGATGAGCGTCTAACGCGGCTTGAAAGATATAGAACTTGGCCACGAAGCCCCCAGTTAAGGGGACGCCGATCAACGAGAAGACGAAAATCGAAAGGAGTGCGGCAACGGCGGGTTGGCGGCGGCCGAGTCCGGCCAAGTCGTCAATCTTCGTGAAGCGCTCATTGCGCGAAGCGACATAACCGATCACGGCGAAGGCGCCGATGTTCATAACGGCGTAAGAAGCCAAATAGAACATAGCGGCGGAAACGCCCACCTTCGTCGCCGCTGCGAGAGCTACGAGCACATAACCGGCATGTGCAATCGAACTGTAACCGAGCATTCGCTTTACGTTCGTCTGCAATAAAGCGCCCAGGTTGCCAATGAGCATGGTTCCCAAAGCGCAGCCCCAGGTGAGCCAAGCCCAACGGTCGTGCATTGGCATAAAGGCGGTCATAAACAACCGGAAGAAAACGGCGAAGGCCGCGGCTTTGGGGCCTGCCGACATAAAGCCGCTGGCAGGCGCAGATGCCCCCTGATAGACATCGGGAGCCCACATCTGGAAGGGAGCGATGGACACTTTGAAGCCGAGGCCCACGAAAATCATCGCCACTGCGACGGCCACGATAGCGGAGATGGACGTGTTCTGATTGCCAGGCATCCATTTCTGAATGGCATCCAGGTTAGTAGAAGTAACGGAGCCGAAGATCCACGCGGTGCCGTACAAGAAAAACGCTGTGGCGAAGGAACCAAGCAGAAAATACTTGAGCGCGGCTTCGTTGTTGCGGCGGTCGTCGCGCAAGAAGCCGGCCAGAACGTAAGTGGCGATGGAGGATATCTCCAAGCCGATGAAGATCATGATGAGATCGGCGGCCGTGACCATGACGCATTGGCCCACAACAGAGAACAGGATGAGAGCGTAGAATTCGCCGCCGCCGTTTGATTCTTCGCGTTCGAGATAGCTGATCGAAGCGAGTATGGAGAGAAAACCCACACCAATGACGACAGCGCGGAAGAAAATACCGTAGCTATCGATGGAAATCATGTCGTGGAAGGCGGGCCCGGGTTCCGCAATCACACCAGGCAAATTGGCGGCAAAGGCAACCGCAAGGCCGATTAAAGAAATGACACCCAAATAGGCGCGCTTTCCTTTGCTGACAGCTTCCAGCATCATGACGATGACGCCGAAGACGCAGAGCGTAATTTCAGGCAGAATTCGGAAGTAATCCGCGATGGGCGGCATCAGACTATCGGACATGCGGAACCTCGACTGCGGCGCTCACGAGCGGTACGCCCGGCGCACTGACGTCCAGCTTGGCCCGGTATTGATTGTTCATATTTGCGTTTTCGAGCACTTGAGAAGTGGCTTTGGAGATACTGGGCATGAAGCTCTGGCTGTAAGTGCCAAGCCAAACCATGAGCAAAACCAGCGGCACCACGGGCACCCAGTCGCGCCAGTCGAGATCATGGAAGTGTTGCACGGCTGGATTGAGTTTTCCCCAAAAAGTGCGCTGATACATCCAAAGCATGTACGAAGCGGAGAGAATAACGCCGGTAGCAGCGGCGATGGCCCAGTGGAAGTTTGCGATGGCGGCGCCCTGAATCAGCAAGAATTCGCCGACAAAGTTGCAGAGAGCGGGCAAGCCGATGCTGGCAAACAGCGCGATGGAAAAGGCGGCAGCGAGGCCCGGCGCGAGCGCGGCAACGCCGCCGAAATCGGCGATTTCGAGCGAGTGGCGGCGCACTTGCAAATAGCCGGCTAACAGAAAAAGAGCGCCGATCGACAAGCCGTGCGCGAGCATTTGATACACCGCGCCGTCGGCGCCCTGCTGATTGAAAGAAAAGATGCCGAGAACGATGACGCCGATGTGACTGAGCGACGAATAGGCAATCAGCCGTTTAATATTCGGCTGCACCAGCGCGATCAACGCACCGTAGACAATGCCGATGATGGCGCAGATGGCGATCCAAGGCGCGTATTTGTGGGCAGCGCCCGGGGCCAATGTAATGGCGAATCGGATCAATCCATAAGTGCCCATTTTGGACATCACGCCGGCGATCAGCAACGTGGCAGGCATGGGAGCCTCGGCGTAGGTGTTCGGCAGCCAGGTGTGAAGCGGGAAGATAGGAGATTTCACGGCGAAGGCGGCGAGGAAACCGGCGAAGATGAAGGCCTGATCGCGCGCCGTGAGCGGCAATTGCCCGGCGGCAATCATGCGCACGATTTCAACATAATCAAACGAATTGGCCAAGCTGTGGATATAGAGGATGGAGCCCAACATCAAAAGTGAGCCGGCCATGGTATAGACGAAGAACTTGACCGAAACCTTGAAAGCGTTTGGGCCGCCCCAAGCACCGACCATGAGATACATGGGCACCAGCGCAATTTCCCAGAACACGTAGAACGCGACCAGGTCGAGCGAAGTGAAAACGCCAATCAAACCGAACTCGAACAACAAGAGCATGGCGAAGAAGCTCTTGCGGCGCTCGCGCACCATTTTCTCGGTGGCCCAGACAGCTATCGGAACAAGCACGGCGGTGAGAAGTACGAGCCAGAGGCTAATTCCGTCAATACCCATATGCAAACGGATTTTGAGGCTCGCAATCCAAGGTTCATCAATCTGAGAAGTGAAGCTATCGGGGTGCGCCAATGCCGGCCGGATGAGGCGCAAAGCGGCGATCAGCGTACCAAGGGACGCGACCATAGCATAAAAGAACGGCAGGCGGGTCCGGCGCGGGCAGGCCGTTACGATGAAAAATCCAATCAACGGGATGAGGAGCGTGATGGCCAGGTAATTAACGGAAAGAACGCTGGAAACGAAGGAATCCATTAGCGCGCCGCCCCCAATCCGAGAATGAAGATCAACAGCAAGGAGCCGGCAAGAATCCAGGTTGCGGAATTCCGAATGCTACCGGTTTGCCAGCGGCGCGCGATGGAGCCTAAGAACTCGGTCAGTTTCCCGAGGCCATTCACCAATCCGGTGTCGATCAGTTTTTCGTCAACACCGCGCCAGAGGACGACCCGCGATAACGCAATCAAAGGTTTGACAATAACGAAAGAATAAAGCTCGTCTATATAGTATTTGTTGGCGAGCAGGGTGTAGATAGGGCCGCTGGCCGATTTGACGGTATCGCTGAGGGAAGGCGAAATCACGTACATCAGAAAAGCCAGCAGAATACCGCCGACCCCGAAGGAAACCGAAATGATCATCGGTTGCATGTCGCCTGCACCGTGTTCGGTCAGAGGGAACATAGGCGAGAGCCACTGCGGCACGCTGAGGAAACCGCCTCCGATGGACAGGATGGCCAGAACGATGAGAGGAAATGTCATGACGAGCGGCGATTCGTGCGGATGATGATGGCCACGGTACTTGCCAAAGAAAGCAAGGAAAAAGGCGCGAAATACATAGAACGCGGTCAAGCCTGCTGTGGCCGCGCCAACCCAGAACATCCAAGGCCATTGACTTTGATAAGCGGCGGCCAGAATAGCGTCCTTGCTATAGAAGCCGGAGAAACCGGGAATACCCGAAATCGCCAGGCTAGCGATGCCTAAGGTAAGGAAAGTAACGGGCATGGCCTTGCGCAAGCCGCCCATGTGACGCAGATCCTGTTCACCGCTCAAACCGTGAATCACACTGCCCGCGCCCAAGAACAACAGTGCCTTGAAGAAGGCGTGTGTCATCAAGTGAAAGATACCAGCGGAATAAGCGCCGAGCCCCAGACCGAGAAACATGTAGCCGAGCTGCGAAACGGTTGAGTAAGCGAAGACTTTCTTGATATCGTTTTGCGCCAAACCGATGGTGGCCGCAAAAACAGCAGTGGCGAGTCCGACAATGGCGACAACATGCAGCGCAACCGGAGTGTGGTCATAAAGGAAAGACATACGAGCCACCATATAAACACCGGCCGTCACCATGGTTGCGGCATGGATCAGCGCTGAGACGGGAGTCGGGCCGGCCATGGCGTCGGGAAGCCAGACGTAGAGCGGAAGCTGGGCCGATTTGCCGCAGGCGCCCACGAACAGCAGCAGCGTGACGATTGTCAGTGCGCCGATAGATGTTTCCACTGGTAACGTTTTCACTTGTGTTGCGAGCGAAGTAAAATCAAGCGTTTGAAAGTGAATGACCAGCAGAAAGAGGCCGAGCATGAAACCAAAATCGCCGATGCGATTCACGATGAAGGCTTTGTTGGCGGCATCGCCGGCGCTTTTCTCTTTGAAGTAAAAACCGACCAACAGATAGCTGCACAGACCGACACCTTCCCAACCGACGAAAAGCAGGAGCAGGTTGGAAGCAAGCACCAGCAGCAACATGAAGAACATGAACAGATTCAGAAAGGCAAAGAAACGGGCGTAGCCGTCTTCGTGTTCCATGTAGCCGATGGAATAGAGGTGAATCAGCAAGCCGACGCCGGTAATCACCAGCAACATCACGGCGGTGAGTTTATCCACCGAGAGATCGAAGCCAATTTTGAGAATGCCGCTCTGAATCCAGGTGAAGTCATGCTCAACAACAGGGTTATTGAGAGGGTAGGTTTGCGAAAGCAAAAACAAGACCAGGCCGAACGAAGCGGCTACCGACCCGACACAAAGCAGATTAATCAACTGCTTGGGCAATCGCTTGCCCAACAAACCGCTGATTATGAAACCAAGCAGCGGGCAAAGAGGAATGAGCCAAAGGTTCATGATGGGGTTAGAGTTTCATCGAATCGATATCGTCGATCTGCAGGGTGCCTCTGTTTTTGAAAATGGTCAGGATGATAGCAAGGCCGACGGCAGCTTCGGCGGCCGCGACTACCATGACGAAGAACGAATAGATGTGACCATCGATGTTCTTGTTCTGATAGGCGAACGTAATGAAAGTCAGGTTCACGGCGTTGAGCATCAACTCAATTGACATGAACACGGTGATCACGCTCTTGCGGTAGACAAAGCCTGCAACGCCAAGACCGAACAGGACGGCGCCCAAAGTCAAATACCAGGAAACGGGAATATGGTCGATCAATCGATCTCCTTTCGGGCGAGAACAACCGCGCCCAAAATCGCAATCAAAATCAAAACTGAAACAACCTCAAAGGGCAAGAGGTACTGGCTGAACAGCTTCATGCCGATGGCCTCCGCTGTGCCGCCCACCCAATCGCCGAATGTGACGTCTTGAATGCGCGAAGGGAATTGGGTTTCGCGAATGAGGAATGCGAGCAGCACCACCAGCACCGCCAACAGGGGGAATCCGGCGATCTGGGCGAAAAGCGATTTTTCGCTGCGCTTTTCGGCGCCGGCATTCAGAAGCATAATCACGAAAATAAACAACACCATGACGGCGCCGCCATACACGATCATCTGCGCCATGGCCATAAACTCGGCCCCCAGCAGCAAGTAAAGAAGAGCCAGCGACGACATGACTCCAATCAAAGAAAGAGCGCTGGAGATCGGATGCTTTTGCAGCACAAGGTTCAATCCGCAGCCGACCGCGACAATTGCCGCGATGATAAACAGAATGGAATCCATTACTTTTGCTCCGGGAACAGAGCCACCATTAACGCAGTGAGCAGAAGGTTGACAAGCGCGCACGGGAACAGGAACGTCCAGGCGAAGTGCATGAGTTGGTCATAACGGAAACGCGGCAGAGTGCCGCGAATCCAGATGTAAGTAAACAGGATGAATCCCGCTTTTGCCGCGAACCAGAAAATAGGTACCAGATACGTTTGCAAAAAGGGAATGGCGAAAATCAACGCCAGCACCAAGGCGGCCATACCGAAAATCGGGAATGTCACGTGATCCCACTTACGGCCCACCTTTCCTGCTTGCAAGAAGAGCAATAGCGCGGCAATGGCGAAAACACCGCTGGGCACCCAATCCGAATAGGGCGCGGGGAAAAGCGGGTGCCATCCGCCCAGGAAAAGCACGGTGGCCACGCAAGCGATGGTCACCATGTTGGCGTATTCGGCCATGAAGAAGCAGGCGAACTTCATGCTGCTGTATTCGGTATGAAAGCCTGCCACCAGTTCGTTTTCGGCTTCGGGCAAGTCAAAGGGGATGCGATTGGTTTCGGCAAAACCCGCAACCATGAAAATGATGAAACCAAAGATTTGCGGGAAGGGCAGTTGGAAAATGTTCCAGCGTGGAATTGCGCCGAAGTAATAACCGCCCTGCAAATCGGAAATGGCTCGGAGGCTGAGGTGATTGGCAAGCAGCAACGGCGAAACAATCGCTAAGGTTAGCGGCAATTCGTAACTGATCATTTGGGCGCTGCTACGTAAACCGCCCATCAGCGAATATTTGTTATTCGACGACCAACCTGCCAGAGCGATACCGTAAACGCTAATGGCGGCAACCGATAAAACAAACAAGATGCCGACGTTCAGATCGGCAATTCCCAAGAAGGTAGTGTGACCTCCGAAAACCGGCACTTCGGGACCAAAGGGAATGATTGAAATAGAAACCAGCGCAAGCGCGACAGCCAGAAACGGCGCGAGCAAATAGAAGAACTTATTGGCGTGCGGCGGAACTAAATCCTCCTTGGTAAGAAGCTTGAAGACGTCGGCCAGGGGCTGCAGCAACCCATGCGGCCCGACGCGCAAGGGACCGGTTCGCGACTGGATGTGTGCGAGCACCTTACGCTCGATCCATTGCAGATACGCGAGCGTGGTCATAAAGACTGCGAAAACGATCGCGATCTTGATGAGCGTAATGATCAGGAAATAGCTCATTTTTTATTGCCGGCCGGCTCCAAAGGAGCGCTTTCCTGAGTGGGCGATTTCGGATCACGGTACAACGCGCCGGGAGACTCCATCACGACGTTCAGCATATGCGAGAATTTGCCCATTGTGCCTGAAGTAAACAAGGTATTTCCGCTGGAACGCACGAGTTCGGGCGCCGCGCGGAAAGTCAGTTCGCCGGTAGCCGGTGTGGTCGTAGCGACACCGCCGCTCTCAACAACCGCCAAGGGCAAATCATAACCCAACACCAATCGCCGAATCTCCTGGAAAACGGTTTCGGTTGTCGGCGTAACCCAATCGGTCCGCATTTCCTTGGCTAAAAGTGAAATGATTTCGAGATCGGATTTCGTGCCCATGGTCTTCGCCGCGAGCGTCAATTTCTGCAAGCCGCCGCAGACGTTAGTAAAGGTTCCGTTCTTTTCATAGGCCGAAGCGGCCGGGAAAACGACGTTGGCGCGCTTGGCTGTTTCGGTCAGAAACAGGTCATGTACCACAATGAATGCGTTCGCGGAAGCCAGGGGGCGCTTGGCTATCGGATTCGAACCGACCACCCACAATACATCAAGGTTATGAGCTGACAGAATTTCGTCGAAATTCATTCCCGGCGACAAACCACCATCGGCGATGTTATGGTAGCCAGGCAGCAGATCGGGAAGGACGCCCATGTCAGATGCGCCACGCGAGTTGGCGTAGTCAAGCAGGCAAACGTATTTCACTGGGATGGCGAGGGAATCACCGAAGGCCACCAGTTTCGCGAGGGTGGGGCCCTTAATGGCCGCGCCGAATAAGATGACGAGTTCGGGTTGCGCTGCCAGAGCATCTTTCCATTGCTCCAGCACCTTGAACTCTTCGCCTAAGGCAGCGCGCTTCGTGGTCGCGTAGCTGTCTTCGCGCACCGGGCCGGGGGTCACCGCCCAAACTTTGGCTTTATTCAGGCGTGCATTCGTGCGCAGCAAATACGCGATAAGTGGGTGTTCCTGCGACAGGTCGGAATCGATGACAAGAGCGGCTTTCGTGTTAGAAAGATCGGCGGTAGTGGCTAATGCGTTCTTGCGGCCGCGCAGGGCAGCCAGCAATCCCAACAGATCACCCGTGCGGTGGTGATCGATATTAGAAGTCTTCAGAACCTGGCGGGTGAACTTCTGCAGTAAGTAACTTTCTTCGTTACTGAGGTGATTCGAGCCGATTACGCCAAAGCGTCCGCCCTTGGCCACAAATTCGGAAAAGCGTTTGGCAACGGTCGCTAGAGCTACTGCCCACGAAACGGGACGAAGCTCTCCATTCGCGGTTTTGAGCAGCGGAGAAGTGAGCCGGCTTGGGCTCTGATTGAAGTCGTAACCGTAGCGGCCCTTTACGCAAAGAAACTCGCCGTTTACGCCGGATTTGTCGCGATTGTTGGCGCGCATGATTTCGCCATTCCGCACCCCAAGGGTTGTTTTGCAACCATTGGAGCAATGGGTACAAATCGTGCCGACATGCTCCATTTCCCACGGCCGTGTTTTATAACGATAAGTGCCGGAGGTGAGCGCGCCGACCGGGCAGATGTCAATACAAGCGCCGCATTCATCGCATTCGAGATGATCGCCCTTGTTCGGAACAATTTCGGCAGCGGCCCCGCGATTGCCGATCCCAAGCGCATTGACGCCTAATCCTTCGCCGCAGATTCGAACACAGCGATAACAGAGAATGCAACGGGGCGCATCATAGAAGACCACCGGCGACCACTGTTTTTCATCAACGTGCAGCTTGGTTTCGCGGTAGCGGCTTTCCCCGGCCCCGTAACGAAAGACCATGTCCTGCAGTTCACACTCGCCGCCCTTATCGCATACCGGGCAGTCGAGCGGGTGGTTTGTCAGCAGGAATTCGAGCGTGCCCTTGCGCGCTTGGCGAACGGTGGGCGAATCGGTATGAACAATCATTCCCGCCGCTACGGGCGTGGTGCACGCCACTTGCAGCTTCGGAGTTTTTTCGATTTCCACCAGACACATGCGGCATGCCGCTTGCAGCGAAAGTCCGTCGTAGTAACAGAAGGCGGGAATCGAGATGCCCTGCTGTTTCGCTACGTTGATTAGCAAAGCACCCGGCTGGGCTTCTATTTCCTTGCCATCGATTGTCAGTTTGATTGGGTCAGCCATCGTTTTGCGTCTGCTTTGCTTACACCATCGCCAAGTCAGGCGTTTTCTTCGCGGCCTGGGTTTGCTTTAGTTTGGCCTCGAATTCATTGCGGAATTTAGCGACAAAGGCAGCTGTGGGCATGGCAGCCGCATCACCGAGCGGACAAAACGTACGGCCCAGCATATTCGCCGACAGTTCCGCAATCAGATCGATATCGCTCGCCACTCCGCCGCCGTCGTGGAAACGGGTCAAAATCTTTTTCAGCCACGTCGTTCCCTCGCGGCAGGGGATACACCAGCCGCAGCTTTCATGCGCATAGAAAGCCATAGTACGCATGGCGACGGCGACAATGTCGGTATCTTCGTCGAGGATGACGAGACCGCCGGAGCCCGCCATGGTTTTTGCCTTCGCGAGCGCGTCAAAATCGAGCGTGAGATCCACGCATTCTTCGGCCTTCAACACGGGCGACGAGGAACCGCCTGGAATGACCGCTTTAAGCTTCTTGCCATTCCGCATGCCTCCGCAAATCTCATTAATCAGCTTCATGAGCGGAAAGCCAAGAGGAATCTCGTAAACACCGGGCTTATTCACGTGCCCCGAAACGCAAGTCAACCGCGTACCACCGCTTTTGGGCACGCCCAATCCGGCATACCACTCGGCGCCCTTGCGGAAAATCACCGGGATAGACGAAAACGTTTCGCAGTTATTCAAAATGGTCGGACATTGAAACGCGCCCACCACCGCCGGGAACGGCGGCTTCAGGCGCGGAATGCCGCGTTTGCCTTCGAGCGATTCGAGTAACGCAGATTCTTCGCCACATTCATAAGCACCTGCGCCCGTGTGCGTGTAGAGGTCGAAATCCCAGCCTGTCTTTAAAATGTTCTTGCCGAGGAAACCCTTCGCATAGGCTTCCGCAATCGCTTTGTCAACGATTTCGATTAAATAGCGGTATTCGCCGCGTATAAAGATGTAGCCCTTGTTCGACTTGATGGTGAAACCTGCAATGATCATTCCTTCGATCATCTGGTGCGGATCTTTTTCCATCAATAACCGGTCTTTGCAAGTGCCAGGTTCACTCTCGTCGGAATTACAAATAATATAAGTCGGCTTTCCAGTGTTTGTCGGGACAAAGCTCCACTTCATCCCAGTGGGAAAGCCCGCGCCGCCACGGCCGCGCAGATTCGACGTTTTCAGCGTTTCGATGATCGCCTGCGGCGTCATCGTGACGGCTTTTTTCAGGCCATCGTAGCCTTCGGTTCCCAAATAAGTGTTGATCGCCGCGGAATTTGGCAATTGGAAGCGCTGCGAAATCACTTTCGTTTCGAGCGGGCTCGGATCGTTGTACTTGATCGGCATGGTTAAGACGCCTTCTTTCCGTAACTGCCGTCGCGCAGCGTGGCAATCAACTTGTCAAAATCGCCGTTGGTGACAAAGTGATGGAAATCGTAATTAATTTGAATGGCCGGGGCCCAGGAACAGGCGCCCATGCACTCCACTTCTTCCAGTGAGATCAGGCCATCACCTGAGATTTCCTTGTTCTTCAACTTGAGCGATTCGCGGGCATGGTCCCACAGGGCGTCCGCACCCACGGCTTGACAAGCAATGTTCGTGCAAACTTGCACATGATATTTGCCAAGGGGCTTTCGATGAAGCATCGAATAGTAGCCGATCACCTCATCAACCTGCAGCGGAGTCACCCCGCAGCGGCGCGCCACTTCCTCAACCACTTCCTGATTAACGCAACCTACTTCATCTTGCGCGTATAACAACATGGGAACAACGGCCGAACGCTGCCGGCCCGGGGGGTAACTCGTGAGTAACTTTGTAAAACGCGCTTCCAGCGCCGTTGAAAAGGTCATACGATTTTAGCGGTCGACATCTCCCAGCACGAAATCCATGCTGCCCATAATGGCGATGGAATCGGCAATCGGCACACCCTCCAGAAGCGCCCCCAGCGCCTGTAAATTCCCAAAACTGGGAGTGCGCATAAAGACACGGTGTGGTTTTGCGGTGCCGTCGCTAACCACGTAATAGCCAAGTTCGCCACGCGGCGATTCGACAACCTGATAGACCGAGCCTTCGGGCACAGGGAAACCTTCGGTAACAATCTTGAAATGATAGATGAGCGACTCCATTTGAGTCTTCATCTTTTCGCGCTCCGGCAGCAGAATATGCGGAGCATTCGCCTGCCACGGACCCGCAGGCATGCCTTCGAGGGCCTGCTTCACGATCCGCAAACTTTGCCGCATTTCTTCCATTCGCACTTCGTATCGCGCATACACATCGTTTTCGGTGCGGGTGGGAATTTCGAAATCAAACTTGTCGTAACTGCTGTGAGGCTCGTCTTTGCGGGCATCGGTCTTAATTCCGGCGGCGCGGATCATCGGCCCGGTGACGCCTAAATCCAGCATCACTTCCACCGGTAATGTGCCCACGCCTTTCGTGCGGTTCATGAAAATCGGATTGGAGGAAAGCAGCGCGTGATATTCCTCAACGCCCTTGGCGAGGCGGCCCAGCACGTTGTCAACCACTTTTTGCCAGCCGCGCGGAGGCTCCAACGCTAACCCGCCGATGCGAATGTAACTTGTCATCATGCGCTGGCCCGAGAACATTTCAAAGATTTTCAGAACCTCTTCACGCTCACGGAAGCAATAAAAATAGACCGACATGGCGCCCAAATCGAGGGCGTGTGTACCCAACCAAGTCAAGTGACTTCCGATGCGCGACAGTTCGCACAGCATAACGCGCATCCACTGGGCCATGGGAGGAATCTCAAGCTGCAGCAAGCGCTCCACGGCGAGCGAAAAACAAAGGTTGTTGTTCAGGTTCGATAGATAATCAACCCGATCGGTAAGCGGAATCCCTTGCTGATATTTCTTAGCTTCGAACTCTTTTTCAATACCGGTATGCAAGTATCCGATTTCGGGCCGGGCGGCCATAATGGTCTCGCCATCCAATTCGAGCACCACGCGCAACACGCCATGGGTAGAGGGATGCTGCGGCCCCATGTTCAAAGTCATGCGGCGCGAAGTCGCAGTGGGTTCGTACGGAACTTCCAAACCCGACGGGTCCGCTACTTGCAGTTCGTGTTGCGGATCGAGTGATTCGACGTGTGTCGTGCCTTCTTTCATCGGTGGCTATTCATCCTGATAAGAGTACTTGTACCCGTGAACCGGATAGTCCTTACGCAACGGGAAGCCTTCCCAATCGGCCGGGAGCATGATGCGCTCGAGGTTCGGGTGGTTGTAGAATTGAACCCCGAAAAGATCGAATACTTCGCGCTCATACCAATTCGCGCTACGCCAGATCCGGGTTACGGATTCGATGGAATCGGATTCCTTGGCTCTCACAATCATGCGCAGGCGGCTGTTCTTCTTGATTGAGTGAAGAAAATAAGTAACTTCAAAACGAGGATCGCGCGGCCACCAATCGGAAGCTGTGATTGCCGACAGGCGCTCAAAGCCGGCAACGTCGCGCAGATGCTTTGCGATTTCAAGAATGGCCTGCCCGGCGACATAAAGGACGGGCCCGTCCGCGGCAGTTTTGAAATCGACCACCGAGCCGGAAATCGCCTGTTCCAGTGCAACGGCAATCGGATTTTGCGCAGCAGCCTCAGGCAGCACGTTTGGTCTCCTTTCGCTCGGGACGGCTCGACTCTTCGGAAGCCCAGTTCAGCACGCCTTTCTTCCAGATGTAGAAAAATCCGCAGAGAACCAAAACAATAAATACCAACATTTCAAAAAAGCCGAACAGCGCCAACTTTCGGAAAACGACCGCCCACGGGTACAGAAAAATGGCTTCAATATCGAACAATATAAAAACCATACCAACGAGGTAGAACTTCACCGAGAAGCGTTCGCGGGCATTCCCCACAGGTTTCATGCCGGACTCGTAAGGACTCGATTTGACGGAATCACGAACGCGTTGACCGAGGAGCGCCGAAAAACCGATCATCGCCCCGGCGACGCCCAAGGCTATGATGATCTGGACTAATACCGGGAACCATTTCTCTGGATAATTTTCAGGCATTGTTTGTCAAGTGGCTAGCCGCCACAAAGTGCAATTATTAGAGTAGCAATGAATGCAGCGCAAGGGAGCACAAGCAAGACAAATGGCGGCTGATTCCATACGCGTTTACATCAACGGCGAGCCGCAAAATTTGCCCTCCGGACAAACGGTAGCATCCATGTTAGCGACATTATCAATTCCTAGCGAGCGGGTGGCAATAGAATTGAACCGCGTGATTGTGCGCAAGCGGGAATGGGACAGCACGTTCGTCGGCCCGGATGCGCAGGTGGAGATCGTTGAGTTTGTCGGGGGTGGATAAATTCCTGCTGACACTCGTTCCAGGTCTAGTACAATCT
>CAVYUL010000084.1:0-52790 GCA_963771405.1 Bryobacterales bacterium | reverse complement strand
TTATGTTTATCTGGTGGCGCACTGATTCAGTTACGTATTGCTCAGCTTGCCGGAGAAGCTGCGCAACGAGAAGTATTCGACGCGCGACGGCGGCAAAACTTTCGCGATGCAATCGGCGAACCCGGCGGCGCTGATTGTCGAACTGGTTCGATGGATCGACCAGCTCGGTTTGGAACTACAAGACATTCACATGAAGCGGCCGACACTGGAAGATGTGTTCATTGAACTCACCGGAAAGAACCTGCGCGAAACATGAAACCTTACCTGGCACAGATTTCGAGCAACTTGCGGCTGATGGCGCGAGACCGCGCGGTGTTTTTCTATAGCGCTCTGTTTCCACTGGTTTTCTTTTTCGTGTTTGCGCAGACTTTCCATGCCGGGGCCAGTGCCGGCGCGATGGCGCAAGTGATTGCGATGACAACGATCATCGGCGTACTCGGCAACGGCTTTTTCGGGGCCGGTATCCGAACGGTGCTGGACCGAGAAACCAATGTATTGCGCCGGTTCAAAGTGGCGCCCATCAGCGCGGCGCCGATTATCATTGCGTCGATGGTTTCGGGTTTGGTCGCTTACTTGCCGACGGCGTTTCTGTTTCTGGTTTGCGCGCGCGTGATTTACCATACGCCATTTCCATCGAACCTGCTTTCCTTTTTCGTCTTCCTTTCTATCGGGCTATTGGCGTTTCGAGCGCTGGGCATGATTGTCGCCGCCGTTGTGAACTCACAACAAGAAGCGACGATCCTGGTGCAGCTGCTTTACCTGCCCATGCTGTTTTTGAGCGGCGCCACATTTCCGCTTGAGATGATGCCGAACTGGCTGCAAACTATTTCCAATTTCTTGCCGGCCACTTATCTGTTCCTGGGCATGAAATCGATCATGCTCGGTGGAGAGAGTGCCTTTTCGAAGGCCAATCTCTTTGCGGCGCTTTGCCTCATCCTGGCGATGGCGGTAGCGCTGTTTATCGGAGTGAAACTCTTCCGCTGGGAAAAAGAAGAAAAGATTTCGGGCAAAGCCAAAATCTGGATTCTGGCGGCGCTGGCTCCGTTCATTTTCGCGGGTGTTTATCAGGCATACAGCAAGCAAGGCATTGAACGCGAGAAGCAGATGGAGCGCACCGCTTCGCGCATGCGCAGCGTGTTGTTCAACAACGTGAACATATTTGTCGGTAACGGCGACACGATTCAAGGCGGATCTGTCCTCATCAAAGACGGCAAGATCGCGCAAGTTTTCAAGACGCCTCCCGGCGATACGTCCGGTTTTCACGCGGACGTGGTTGAAGAAGCCGGTAAAACGCTAATGCCCGGCTTGATCGATATGCACGTGCATATCGGCGCACCCGGCGGAATTTATAGTAACCCGCGACAATATGCGCAACCCAATCTGGAGGCGAAGCGCCTAGCGGCTTATCTGTATAGCGGAGTAACAACGGTCCGCTCAACAGGCGATTTGCTCGACGGCGCGCTCGCTTTGCGCAAAACGGTTTCGGACTCGGGCCCATATGAAGGAGCGGCTTTTTTCACTTGCGGACCGCTGTTTACCGCACCCGGAGGACATCCGGAAGAACTGATCCAAAGCTTTCCGGAGTTCATGCGCCAGACGGCAAAAGCGCAGTTCTTGCGCGAACCCAAAACGGCTGATGAAGCTCGCAAACAAGTGGACGATCTGAAGCAAGCCGGCGTGGATTGCGTGAAAGCAGTCCTTGAAGGCGGCAACGAGTATTGGGGCAAGTTCAACCACTTGGACCCGCAGATCTATCAAGCTGTGATTGCCGAAGCCGCGCAACAGGGCCTACCGACAGCAACGCATACGGGCAACGCCGACGATGTAAAGCTGGCGGTGAACGCCGGCAGCAATACGGTGGAACATGGGTCGATTGTGGATCTCATTCCGAATGAGACCTTTCAAGCGATGAAGGCGAAGAACATCGCCTACGACCCTACACTGAGCGTGTTTGAAGCCTTTGCCGCAATGGGCCAAGGCAACACGAAGACTATTCTCAACCGGCCGCTGCTACAGCAGGCTGCGCCCACGGACCTTTTGAACGACACGCAAAAGGCTTTTGCCCAGCCGCCGAAGAACAGCGGCGACCCGGCGCGGTTGAAGGGTTTGCTCGACAACGCGAATCAAAATCTGCTGCACGCTTATCAAAGCGGCGTTTTGCTCATCACCGGTACGGACGCCGGTAATATGCTGGTGATTCACGGCCCGACGGTGCAGCACGAACTGGAATTATGGGTGAACGCCCAAATTCCAGCGAAAGAGGCGCTGAAAGCCGCAACCTACAATGCGGCCAAAGTTCTGCATCAAGAGAACCGGATCGGGCTCATCCGCGAGGGCATGGACGCGACCTTTATCATTCTGGATGGCGATCCAGTGCAGGATATTTCAGCCACCGAGCATATTAACGCCGTCTATCTGAGCGGCGATCACATCGATCGAGGCGACTTATTAAGCGAGCAGTTCAAACCCTAAAGAAACTTAAGACGCTCGACCGGGTCATATCCAAAGCCGGCCTCGGTTCGCGAACCGAGGCGCGAAGCTGGATTGGCGGCGGCCGCGTTCGGGTGAACGGCAAACTGGTTCAGACGCCGGACCATTGGGTCGACTTAGACCGGGACGAAGTGACGATTGACGGCAAGGTGATTGAGAAGCAGAAGCTTCGCTACATTTTGCTGAACAAACCGCGCGGCTATGTTACGACTTACAAAGATACGGATAACCGACCGACGGTTTACGATCTGATTCCAGAGATCGGGCAATTTGTGGGCACGGTGGGCCGATTGGATCTGGATACATCCGGCCTGCTGCTGCTGACGAACGATAACGCGCTCGCCGAGGGGATGACGAATCCTGCTTACAAAATCGATAAGACCTATCTGGTCAAGAGCTCGACACGGCTCAGCGACGAGCAACTGGAACAGCTGGCTCGCGGCGTAGAACTGAGCGACGGCATGACAGCCCCCGCGACGGTGAAGCGCGAGCGCGATTCCGAGAAGTACACGTTTCTCGAAATCACGATCCGCGAAGGGCGCAACCGGCAGGTGCGCCGCATGATTGAAGCCATTGGCAGCAAAGTACTCAAACTCGTTCGCGTGCAGCTTGGGCCACTCGCCCTGGCGGGCTTACCGATGGGCAAATGGCGCGAACTGACAACGGACGAAATCAACAAGTTGCGGAAGATGACGCACGCCAAGGCTAGAGAAAAGTCTTGAACTCAATCACGTCGCCATCCTGGACCACGTAATCCTTGCCTTCGGTGCGCAGTTTGGCTTGCTCGCGGGCACGGGCAAAGGAACCGCAGGCCACCAAATCGTCATACGAAACGCATTCGGCGGAGATAAAACTCTTTTCGAAATCGGAGTGAATCACGCCCGCGGCGATCGGGGCTTTGTCACCGGCATGGATGGTCCAAGCGCGCGTTTCTTTTTCACCGGTAGTCAGATACGTTCGCAGCCCCAATAGATGATAGGCTTCGCGGATCAAGGTGCTGGCGCCGGTATCCTTGACTCCCAAACCTTGCAAATATTCCTGGCGTTCCTCCGACGAGAGAGTGACCAATTCGGACTCTATTTCAGCGGAGACGACGACCGCGCTGGTATCGTGATGTTCTTTCACGTAGACGCGGACTTGCTTTACGTACTTGTTGTTATCGGCGGTGGCCAAATCGCCTTCGGCCACGTTGCAAGCGAACAACGTCGGCTTGCTGGTTAACAGAAAAAATGTTTTGGCGAGCGCCTTTTCTTCGGGCGTCAGGTCGAGCGTTACGACCGTTTTGCCGGTATTCAAATGCGCTTCCAGCTTCTCACAAAGTTCCAGTTCGGTGAGAGCTTTCTTATCTCCACTCTTGGCAGCTTTTTGCTGCTTGACTTTACGTTTCTCAACAGCTTCGAGATCGGCAAGAACCAATTCGGTGTTGACGATTTCGATATCACGGACGGGATCGACGGTATCCATCACATGTTCGATATTCGGATCTTCGAAGCAACGGACCACCTGGATGATGGCATCGACTTCGCGAATATGGCCCAAAAACTGATTACCGAGGCCTTCGCCCTTGCTCGCGCCTTTCACAAGGCCGGCGATATCGACAAATTCAAAGACGGCCGGGATGAGTTTGGCCGATCCGCTTAATTTGGAAAGCACCTCAAGGCGATCGTCCGGGACGGTGACGACCCCGGTGTTGGGCTCAATGGTACAGAACCGGTAATTGGCGGCCATGGCTTTGCGCGTTTGGGTGACCGCATTAAACAAGGTACTTTTTCCGACGTTGGGCAGACCAACGATTCCTGCAGTTAACATTCCTTCTCATTTTCGCGTAGTGGCATGATGAAGACGTGGAGTTCGCCGCGGAGTTAGACCGCGTTCTTTGCTCAGACCTGCCGAACCGCGAGCGCGTGATTGAAAAAGCGGCGGAGCATCTGGCTCTGATTCTGGCGGCCAATGCGCACTTTAATCTAACGCGTATTACGAATGCGAACGAGGCGGCGATCAAGCATATCTTCGACTCCATAGCGCCCTGGCGGCATTTTGCCAAAGCGCGGCGGGTACTGGACGCGGGCACGGGAGCGGGCTTTCCGGGCGTGCCGCTGGCACTGGTCTTGCCGGACGTGAGCTTCACGCTCACGGATTCAACACATAAAAAGGCGCGGTTTGTGGAAAGCGCGGTGGAAGCGCTTGGGATTCACAACGCGGATGTGGCCAGCGAACGGGCAGAACAGCTGGCGCTGGCGGAGCGACCTGAGATCATCACGGCGCGGGCGGTGGCGCCGCTGGACAGGCTGCTCGATTTGTTTCACAAACCGATCCAGAAAGGGACGCGGCTGATTCTCTACAAAGGGCCTGAAGTTGAGAACGAACTAGCCGCGGCCAAAAAATACAAAATCAAGGCGCAGATTATAGAGCGCTATGAGCTGCCCGACGGCATGGGCAGCAGAGTTATTCTTGAAATCACTGGCTGACTTTTAGGTTGCTTACGTTTACCTCGGTGTTATGAGCTGAGCGAAGGCCATAGAACCCATCGGTAGATTTCAACTTACCGGCAGTGACTACGTCCGACTTGTTATAGCTGGCGACCGCGACGCCGTTGATTTTGCATTCGACGTGGTTATCGGAAACGGACATGGCGATATCTTGCGTTACGGGCTGGCCCGGGCCGGCGGCTTTGTGAACGGCGTCGTTCGCCTGCGGGCGACGGCCACCCATTTGAAATGGCGCGGGACCGAAACCGCGAACGATGAAGGTTCCGTTGCCATAGGCGGCGCAATACAAATAACTTTGCTGATCTGTACCCATATCACTGCCGGCAATCATGATGCCGTAGGGGTGAGGGTGATCATTCAAGTTCATATATTTCGGCTCAGTAAACGTGGCCGAAACGGTGTAGTCACCGGATAACTTATGTTCCGTATTCCAAAACGTGGCGGCGGGACCGGTGGTGATGTGGAAGTTATCGCCTTCTTTGGCAAATTTGACGTCGCCGGTTCCATCGCCGCCCGCGTCGACCTTGGTTTTCCAGCCAGGCGCATCCTGGGCAAAGCCGGCGGCGGCGAGCAAAACGAGGGCGCAAGCGCCATATATGATTCGCATCTAAATATTTCTCCTCATCCAATCTGGATTGATCAGATCGAATTATATTCAATTTTGTTTAAGTTGACCGATCACTGGTTTCCCAACTCTGGTTTGGGGCGTTTTTTCGGTTTGAACCTTTCTTTGGGGTCGCCTTCGTAACGCCAGTTAGCTGGATCGAGCGGATGGCGGTAGCCAGGATAGATTTTGACCGGTTTCCAATCGGGCGGAGGCGGATAGAACTTGCCGTTTTGGTAGTACTCGCCGGTTTCGGAATTGATGAAGCGCATCTTCGAGGGGTTGATAGCAGCGGGCGGGTTTTCTTCCCACGGCTTGAGGTATTCCGTTTCCTTTTCGCCGGCGTTTGGCTGGGTTTCCGGAGGGGGCTCGGGCTTGGGTTCCGGTTTCGATTCGGGCTTTGGGAACGCCTTCAGGTCGGGCTTGCAGTGATTGTTCCAGAAGCGTTCGAGCATGCTGAATTCGCGCTGGAAGGTGCGTTCGGCGGTGGTGAGATAGCGCTGCTGGAGATCGAGAGCTTGTAAGACGTCGGGCGGCAGATTGTAAATTTGAGCGGCGGGTTGACCTTGCAGGATGGCGCTGTATTGGTCTTGAATGCGGATGCGGTGCCACTCGGCTTGCGCGGTGCGGAGGATGAAATCCTGGAGTAAGCGGCTGTCATGCGGATAGTCGGCGACCCAGGTTTCGTGGAGCTCGAAAAATTTTTCGTGCGATTCGGCGCCGATGATGAGAGTGCGGGCGCAGGAGCCGTGGCGAAGGGCGTTGAGGCGGGTTTTCATTTTGCCTTCGGGGGTGGTGGCGCCGGTGCGGCCGCAGTTGCGCTTGGGCTTTTCGGGTTCGGGATTTTGGGCGGACTGCGGCTGTGGCGGCTGTTGTTGTTGTTGCTGCTCGGCCGCGGCGGGCGAAGGGTGGTTTTCTTCTTCGTCTTCGCCCTCGTTCTCGTCCGGAAGGGGCTCGGGTTCGGGAGGCCACTCGTCGTAGTCGACCCGTACGCCGATTTTGGCCATGATTTCCTCGACGTCGTCACCGTCGGGCAGATCGGTGGATTCGTAGAGAACGCGCGGTTCCTCGGCGTTGTCGCCGACGTTGCGATTTTTTTGTTGTTGTTCTTGTTCGTCGTGGACTGGGTCCATACAATTCGATTCCTGTGCTCAAGGTCCCATGGCGGCGAACGGCGCGAACGAAAAGTTTCTTGTAAGTGGAGGAAAAGAAGGGAGAAAAAAAATTTACAACTTTTGTGACTGAGATTTCAGGAGGGAGGCGAGGGAATTCGGGCGCATTTTTTGGGTTTGGTAGTGGGGGTGGCGAGTGAGTGGAGGGTGAGTTAGTAAGTGCATTAGATTGTGTTATTTGCGAAGCTGACTTGGGGAATGGGTTCGAATTTTCAGATTGTGGGTGGGCGGGGTAGGAGTTTTCTGAAGGGGGTACTAGGAATTTCCTGGACTGGATTGTTGCTCTTCGGTTCAGAGGAAGTGATCGGCGCGGCAGGCTGATCTCGTAAAGGCGAAGGCGAAGAATGGCGTCCTCGTCAATATTCGCCAGTGCCATTCCGAAGTCATGTCATCTGAGCGGTTCGGGACACCGGGGTTGGCACAGCGTGCCGCTTTTCGGCTGACGTGTATCTGCGAAGGGTAGCTGGCGACGACCGTCGAGCTCGCCATCGGTGCCAAAAGATGCTTCTGCGTCCGTCGTCTCTTCAAAAGTGAGATTAGATTAACGTAAGGAAGTAATCGTCAGTCCTTGGATCGGGGCCATCACGCCGAAGCAAGCCAGCCACGGCCAATTGGTCCGCACGTTTCCGATCATAGCAATTGCGAATCGCATACGTAGTGCCAGCGAACTTAAACCTAATTGCCCAAAATGGATTTCCCAAGTTCGGTGTCGCCCTATCCAACCCGCTCGAAGGAGCGTTGACCACTTCAGCCCCGATGGCCCGGAGCCTTTGCGGCAATATTCGACAAGCGAGTGCTTCAAACTCGCAATCTTGCACAAGATGGAAAACGTAAGTAATCCAAGCTGCAACTGCAAGGGAAGCGATTGCCGTGCGTTCGGATCATGCAACAGTTCGCGGTCTCTTGACGCGAAGGCGCCTACATATTCGAAACCGGTAAAGACAGAATTCATCTGCGCCTGGCCGATTCCGGCGTGTTAGCGATCGTCGAAAAAGGTACTTTTCTGAACGGCCGGCCGACCGGAATCGCCGTGGGACAGGGGGAAATGGATCAATCCATAGGCTATGGCGGCCTCAGATCGCGCACTGGCATACGTTCGCCCTCGGGGGAGACGCTGGCGAAGTGATTGGCAGAACACCTTGATCTGTCACGGGAGCCTGCGACGTCCGCTCTCGATAGCGCTGCTGACAACGCCGATGGGAATCCCTCCCTAGTCCACTTTGCTGGTAGCGACAGTTGGCGTCATGTCGCTGCCGACGGCGCACTTCCGACCGGCATTCCAAACTGCAGTAGCGCTGGCCACAGTCGCAGCTGACACAGATCGTGAGTACGGCCCGACAAGCCGCGTGGCCGCAAATCCGAGGGCGAAGAACAGCGTTATCAGCGACGTTCACATCCGCCACAAAGAGATTATGCCAGCGTGCACAGGTTGAATTGCAATTTGTCGGCACCAACCGTGGGCGCTGGCCGGCGCGTGGTTTTGCCGTCCCAACTTCCGGTTACGCCGTAATTCGGGCGCTTTTCGCTTTCCGCTCGGCAGTGGTCGGTAAACACTGGGCGACTACACACGGGTAATCTCCTCGAAGCCCGTTTAAAGACAATCGTCGAGAGTTACTGGTGAGAAGGGCTGTTCCGAACAGTTAGGGCGAATGAGGCGTTTTAGGGCCATTTCAGATCGTCAGCAAGTAATGGGCCCCGTCTTAGCCGAGCAGGAACGGCTGCGTATAGTTGGCCAGGGTGCAAAAAATATGATAGAGTTGGTCAACCTCGCCGGGGGTGCTATGCAGATTTCAGCTTCCTTGCATGTTTTATTGCTCGTCGGTTTTGTTGCTGGGATCGCCGCCGATACAGCTCCCAAGAAGCGGCCGGATCGCATAGCGTATGTCACCTTCCAGGCCAGTAACTGGGACATTTATTTGTTCTCGGGGCCAAATGAAGCACCCAAGCGCCTGACAGACTACGCTGGCATGGATTACGATCCAGTCCTCTCCCCAGACGGTCGTTGGCTGGTCTTTACTTCGGATCGCGGCGGCAATCCTGACCTCTACGTTGTCGATCTGCAACGCGGTGGGCAACCTCACTTGCTCGTCGACAGCGAGCGCATGGAGGATCAGGCAACCTTCTCCCCTGATGGGAAGTCACTCTATTTCGTTAGTACCTACTCGGGGAACGCAGATATTTATAGAGTGCCTTTTCAGCCGGACAGAACGGTCTCGATGAGAGACGCGGAAAATCTAACCAGCAGTCCCGCTGCCGAATTGCGTCCTTCGATTTCCCCGGATGGCGTTGTCATGGCATTCAGTTCGGATCGAGAAAACCTCATTTCGATGGCGATTCCGATCTCCAGAATCCGATCAGGCGACATCTGGACGATGAATCTGTTAGATAAGACCCTTCACCGGCTTACCCATGTTCACGGCACTGAGTGGAACGGTTCGCCCAAGTGGTCAGCTGACGGAAAGAAAATCCTCTATTATTCTTCTCAATGGAAATGGCCAGCGACCAGACAGCCGTCGCGGATCATGCTTATGGACGCCGATGGATCGAACCAGCATCCCGTTACGCCATCGGAGCCAGGCGCTGTTTCTCCTGATTTTATGCCGGATGGACGAATCATCTACGCGCGGAATAACAAAGAAAATCGCGAGGAGATTGTGACCGTAGATCCGGATGGCTCGGGAGAACGGATCGAAAGCCACAGCTCGACTGAAAGCTATTGGGGTCCGACGCATGGCTCTTCGAGGGGGAGTTTCGTTGCCTATGGCACGGGACCGACTGCCCCCGGGGCTGCGTGGCCGCCTTTAGGCAAGGGCCCGGCCTTGGTGGCTGGCGCGCCGTTCAAGCGAACGCTACCTGATCGTGAGGTGGAGCTTTATCCAATGCGCTACTTCGTGGCGATTCTGAATCCGCAGGCAGATCTTATCGTCCATACCGAACCCAGCACGCCCTCAAAGCCGGTCGAACTATACACCTCCAGAGTCGATGGGTCTGATCAGCGTAAAATTCTTGAGCTCGAACCGATGCCAGCCCAAGGGATTTTCTCGGCGATGAACTGGTCGAGAAACGGCGAGTGGGTTGCGTTTACACGAGGCCATACGGACCTTCCCTTGCACATGGAGAAAATGGAGGCTGACGTTTGGAAAATTCGTGGGGACGGGAGCAGCGCCCAGAACCTAACGCCGAATTCTCCGGGCTTCGACGGATATCCGAGCTTTTCGGGAGATGGAAAGCAGATCGTTTTTGTTAGTGGGAGAGATGGAAGCCTTGATCTGTACTTGATGAACGCGGACGGCGGCAACGTGCGGCGGGTTACTAACGATCATGCGATCAATCTATTTCCGACCTTCTCACCAACAGCAAACCAGATTGCTTTCATTTCCAACCGCGACAATCTAAAATCCCAGATCTTCGACGTATATATTCTTGACCTTGACGCGAACGGCGCGCCCGGGAAGGTAAGACGGATTACTCACGATGAGGGCCAGCACGGTCATACCCAATATTCTTACGACGGAAAGTGGCTGATCTTCGCGTCCGAGGCTGGAGGTATCAGCGATGAGCATCCAATCGCCGCGGCGGCCCAGTTGTATGGCGAACTGTACGTTTATCGCGTTTCGGATGGAACCATGATTCGCCTAACGGATAACAAATGGGAGGAAGGGATGGCATCCTGGGAGGCGCCGCTTGCGGCTAGATAGCGAGTTCTTTATCCGGGGGTGGCGCTCTCGGTCCTGCTGATTTGTGCACCTGCTTGCACGTGTCGTTTGCCATCGCGAGATTTCGGAAGCCAGGCGCTTGAGAATTGGGCCGTTTTGGCAGTCGCGCGATTACTATTGATAAATCCCCTTCGCACCAATGATTGTCTCCAAGTCGGCTTCGGGGAGAGTACCCATGTGTGACGGCGAAGTATTTGCCGGTCCAGGACCGTCTCCGGGTTGCAGATCCTCTACCCTTGGCGACTACACGTGGGCAATCTCCCGGCACGCCGTTTCCAGTCAACCTCACCATAGACCCCAAACCGTCGAGGTGGCGGGCGAACGGCTTCGCTGACCGACTGGGACCAAGCCGCGCGGGGTCAGGTCCTTGCAAACCATTAAGGCTCCCCGGACGTGACATCGTGATCGATTTCGGGATCACAGGGACGCTCGCCGCGATTGTACATCGCGCATCGGGGGCTTTCCGAAGAAGCGTTTGTACTCCCGATTGAACTGGCTTGGACTTTCGTATCCCACCGCGAACGCCGCACTCGCAGCATCAAGTTCCTCTGTGAGCATCTTCTGCCGCGCTGTATGGAGCCGAAGCTGTTTTTGAAACTGAAGAGGACTCATTGCTGTGAGACCACGGAAGTGATGATGCAGAGTCGATCTGCTCATACCTGCCATCGATGCAAGCTCATTCACATTCAGCATCTTTTCGAAGTTTTCACGCAGCCAAGTGACCGCCTTAGCCGTTAGATAGCTTTGGTTCGCCATCGTTGCAACCGAACGCAGACGATCTCCTTGGGGTCCCTGTAGAAGCCGGTAGATGATTTCTCGCTGGAGCAGCTTGCCAAAGAACGGGACATCCTGCGGAGCGCCTAAAAGCTGAACCATGCGTAAGCATGGCGTAAGCAGTTCTATCGTCACGTCTCCAAGAACCATGCCGCGTGTGCCACCGGGCGGTGCAGGGATCCGCACCTCCTCGGTGTGAAGAACGTCACGGACGATGCCCATATCAAGCTTGAGGAAGAAGGCAAGGTAGGGCTTCTCCACACTGGCGACGGATACTCGGCTGACGATCGGAAGTTCGATTGATGTGAGCAGGAAGGTTGATCCGCCGAAGACATAACTCTGTTTGCCGAGGTCAACGCGCTTCTTTCCCTGCGGAATGAGGAGCAGACTCGGCTCATAGGTACAGGGATTCGGCGCGGTAGGAGCAGTGTTTCGGTAGAGCGCAAGTCCCGGCACGCCTGTTGACAGATCGGCGGCACCATCCAGCGCTTTGTTAATCGCCCCAGCCAGCTCTTTGAGCACCTGCGTGACTCTAGGATCGTTGCTTTGTTCGGATTTCTGGGCCATCATTCATTTTCCTCGACCTCTCCAAGATAAGGCACATGCGCGGCAAGCGCAAAGATTTCGTACGTGCCTCGGACAAATAGGCAATGATTTTAGTCGATCAGGCTACCGGCGAACGAGCGTTTCGGCCTAACCTTGAGGTGGAGAAGAAGACATGAAGACGCGAAAGCTTGGAACGCTGGAGGTTTCGGAGCTCGGATTTGGCTGCATGAACTTGGCCACGAACTACGGCCCAGCAGCCCCCATCGACGACGCCATCCAGGTCATCCGTGCGGCATACAGCAGCGGTGTGACGTTCTTCGACACGGCTGAAGTGTACGGCCCGTACATGAGCGAAACCATCGTCGGAGGCGCGCTAGAGCCGTTCCGTAACGAGGTGAAGATCGCAACAAAATTCGGCTTCGATCTCACCGATAAGGGCGGTCTGAACAGCCGGCCCGATCACATTAAGAGAATGGTGGACGGGTGCCTGAAACGCCTCCGGACGGACCGGATCGATCTCTTCTACCAACATCGGGTCGATCCAAATGTTCCAATCGAGGACGTTGCGGGTGCCGTGAAAGAGCTGATTGAGAGCGGCAAGGTGTTACATTTCGGCCTCTCGGAAGCGAGCCCCAACACCATCCGCAGGGCACACGCCGTTCAGCCCGTCGCAGCGCTCCAGACAGAGTATTCGCTCATGAATCGTGACCCGGAAGAGAATGGATTGCTCGATACCTGCGAAGAGCTGGGAATCGGCTTTGTGCCGTGGGGCCCAATGGGAATGGGCTATCTGACGCAGAAGCTTGATGCACAGACAAAGTTTGATTCGAAATCTGATCTGCGTTCTGGATTTGACCGTTTCAAGCCGGAAAGCATAACCGCGAATAAACCGTTTGTCGATCGCATCAGCGAGCTTGCGAAGAGAAAAAACGCGACGACAGCGCAACTGTCGCTTGCATGGCTCCTGGCCCAGAAGCCGTTCATCGTTCCGATCCCCGGAACGGGCAAGGTCAAGCACCTTCAGGAGAACATCGAATCCACCAAACTTGTACTGACCGCAGAAGACCTGAAAGAGATCGCTAGCGCTCTGGCCGGGTTCAAGGTGCATGGTGGCCGAATGAATGAAGAGCAGATGCGGGTCGTTGACCAAACGGTGTGACCCGCTGGAAACCGATATGACAACAGAAAACAACAAACTCACAATGCAGCGTTTTACCGAGTTCATCAACACCGCCAGTGAGAAACTGGCCGCGGAATTGATTTCTCCAAACGCCGTATTCCATGTTCCTGGCCGCTCCGAACCGATGCGGGGTCCGGCTGGATACCTCGCGATTATCGGGACGATGCGAGGGGGCTTTCCCGACATCCAATGGACGCTGGAGGAGCTGATCGCCGAAGGCGATAAGGTAGCTGCGCGCTTCACCATGCGGGGCACCCATCGAGGGGCCTTCTTTGGCGTGCCGTCAACGGGGAAGAAGATCGAGGTGCAGGCGATGAACTTCTATCGGTTTTCGGACGGGCAAATCGTCGAAGAACGGGGCCAGCCCGATCTTCTGGGGTTGTTGCAGCAAATCGGCGCTGTGCCGAGTTAGAAGCCGTTGACGTTTGCCTCGGTGAACGAACAATAGATGAAGGTCGTGGAGCATTAGGGATGATTCGTGCAGGGCTCGTATAGTCCTGAGAAACGCGTTATGGAAATTACTCCTGGGAAGTCGCTGTCCGCGTCAACTTGACGGAAAACGCGCATACCAAACATTTGAATTCCAGCCTGAAGTTCTCCTGTAGGAGATCACTCATGTGTAACGGCGTAGGGTAGAGTGTGACCGGCGTCCTAAGAATAGGATGAATTAACTGATCAGCTCAAGATAATCTTCCGAGCTTCTCCCTCTGGGTCATTTGCCATTCGACAATCGTTATCCCAGAGCATGCTCTGATTCGTTTCGGGATCGGTCGGTTCCCAACGAAGACCCTGGATGCTGGGCTTGCCGGTTGCAGCGAAAGCCGCCCAGGACGAGGCCATCCTCTGCGCAAGTGCCCGCGCCTCAGCTGTGTCGCCGGTGCCTTGTTCGCAGCGCTTCGTGTTATCGAAGCAGAACTGTAGTTCGGCGGTATGCCACGCGCCCGCCACGCCGTCGAGAACGGGCGTCTGCCATGTGAAGTAATACGTGTAGGCGGGCGCTGCATGGAGGTCGTGCTTGAGGTTGGCCATCTTCACAACGTTGTTGCGCATCGACAGCCCATTGAGTCCGGGCCTGCCGGAACAGATGTAGGACAGAGTTTGTATCTTCTTATCGGGGTACGCCTTCTTCAATGCGGCGATGATGGCGGTGGCCTTCTCTTCGCCATACGCTTTGGCCAGATTTGCGCGCCACTCCTGTTCAGTAGGACGGGAGGACATCTGATTGCCTTCTTCGCTGACTGAACCGATCAGCATCGGCACATGCTTCGATACTTCCGGGGCGGCGTCGAAGAACGACCTCATGTTGATTGCTTTGCCATCAACGCAGGGCGACCAACCAACGCGAGGTTTTCCAGCAGCTCCGGGTCCCATGAATGCGCCCGGAGGATTGATCTTGGCTGCGGCCGCATTGCCGGCGGCCATCAGCTTGGACCATTCCATCTTCTGGAGAGACTGAATGTCATTGGAAGCGAGACCAAGGTCTTTTATGACTACGCGGGCGAGTTCCCTTTGCTGCTCCCGAGTGGGGATATTGCCTCCGCCTCCGGATTGCGCGGCCGCTCGATGGAACAGACCAGATGCGGAGGGCATGCCCATTAAAGTCGTGACCTTGGAGCCGCCGCCGGACTGGCCGTAGATCATGACCCGATCCGGATCGCCGCCGAAGTTTTCGATATTCTGACTGACCCATTGCAAGGCCGCGACCAGGTCCGTCATGCCCACATTGACGGAGTCCTCATACGCCGCCCCGCCAATCTCGGAGACATCGAAGAACCCCAGGATGTTCAGACGGTGATTGACCGAGACCTGCACGACATCGTGATGCCGCGCCATCTGCGCGCCATCATGCGAGGGCAGCTCATACGCAGAACCAAAGCTGAAGCCGCCGCCATGTAGGTACAACATCACAGGACGCTTGCCGCTCAGACTGGAAGTCCAAATGTTCAGCTTGAGCATATCCTCGCTTTGCCATCCGTCATCCCAGTCGAAAAGGAAGGTCTGCTCTATGCTGGTCCAGGGGTGCAAGGTTTGCGGGCAATTGGCGCCATAGACCAGAGCTGGATACTCGTTAGGCCAGGGTGCAGGCGGCTTTGCAGGAAGCCACCGATTCTCTCCCCCGGTTGTCTGGCCATACGGCACGCCTTTGAACGTGAGGACCCCGTCAACCAGAAATCCTCGCACCTTGCCATACTGCGTTTTCGCGACTGCAGACCGCGGTGTGGAGCAATCTCCGGATTCCTGGTGCGCTCCGGTTTTTACGCTATCAGAGGTGAAGGCTAATGGTTCGGCGGCGCCGCCGACGCCGGCGGTTGCCGCTAGGAGCAGCGCACTTCGGCGGCTAAAAATCCTGGGATTGAGCGATTTAGGCATGAAGTTCCTGTCTGTATCCGATGCTGGTTGGTGTGGCGCGCTGTCGCAGCGCGGTTGCTGAATACTGTATCGCAGCCGTGGCCGAACTGGGAATACGAAGAGTTAGAACGACAGCCGTATCAACAGACCGCCGTAGCTTGTCACGCCCAACTGGAAGTTAAGTACTGCAAGCGCTGTACACATCATGTGTAACGGCGATGTGTAGATCAACTCAGTTGGACGGTCGTCGACCTTGCTGACTCGCCGCGGCACGTCCAATGCGCAAACAAAGATGGAAATCATTTTTCGCTTCCGTCGAACAGCCGCGCCTCTTGCCAAATCACCCGAATGCAGAGCCAGTTCCGTTTGCGCAGCAAGCTTTTCTCCTCTTCGTCTAGGCGCTTCTTCCCATGATGCACGATTCGGGATCGGACATCATAAATGAGCGGAAAATCACGCATAATCATCTCTCGTTCATCGATTGTCTTTGCTAGAAGGAACGCACACCGGTTCTTAATTAGCTCGGTAATTCCCACCTTCTCGGTTTCGGAGCGCTCGGCCAGGAGGATCTCCATTGCGACGGTGGCTTGCACGAATCCTGAAAGTTCATCTGAACGCCGCAGCACTGTGCTCAGAAAGAGCTGTGACGCCGGCGAATCGATATCCAACCAACGTTCGAACGACCAAGCTCGCTCAACGAACCTATAAATAGCAAAGCTGGCAGGTCTGGACATGGCATCCGGACTAAATTTTCGTTGTAAAAGGCGCAGCCCGAAACCGACCCCGAAAAGCTCCTTGAGATTGTCTTTTGCAATCATTGTTGCAATTGTTTCCTCGAAGCGACCGATGAATCCTTTGAGATCAAACTGGATATAAGCACCGTTATCGTCCCAAGATGGCTTTGTCAAAGCAGTATTCAAAAGGAGGGCGGACAAGGTGGCATGCTGCGGCAGCATTTGCTCTAGATAGCGGTGCGGTGGAGGCGGGATATCATTAAAGCCGCTGCCAGGAGTGACGATTCGAATCTCGCCGGTTATCTCAAAATTGACCTGAGCGCGCCCTAAGACTTGGCTTATTGCCGGTGGAAGCTGAATAACGAATGAATATTTCCACGGAAGTGATGATAGGCCGGATACGATGTCGCTGGCCACGGAACTGAGGTCTTCGAACCCGGGAATGCTCGTTAAAGGAACCGAAGTCTCCGCTTCGTCGTATTTATTCTTGTCAAATTTGCTCACGAACCATTCGTAGACGAACGTTCTTACCGCGCGCTCGCCAATCCAGGTATGTAAGAGTTCGCGCTTTGGCTTCGGCAGTATGTCATCAGCATTCCTAAGCCCTTCCAGCGAATGCCTATCGACAAAAGCATTTCTCGCAACTATTGCATGTCGAAGGCTATCAGCCAAAACCGCTTTCAGGCGCTCTACGCAATCTTTATGAAGTTCCAGGCCCGCGGTTTGTGATGTCGCGGCAAAACAGGCTATGAGAGCTACACGGGCGCAGGCATTTGTTGCTCAGCGCGCTCACTATGCCTTTGTGCCGGGATCGACGATTTCGGACAGAAACCAGATACGGCGTTCCGTCTGATCGATCCACGTTTCGATAAGACTGTAGTGGCTACGTCATGATTCTTTCCCGAGATTTCATGTGCAGCGCGCAGGTACTGAGTTAGGCGTGCGTTGTCATCGCGCAATTCAACGAGCATGTTTTCGGGCGGTACTGATTCACAATCGTTGTCCGCCAACCGTTGGTAGCGGGTGATTTCAGCGATGGAGCGCAAGGTCCGACCGCCGATTTTACGTGCACGCTCAGCGATTTCGTCAGTCATGGAGAAGACCTGGTCGGCCTGCTCGTCTAGGAGCAGATGAAAGTCGCGAAAATGACGACCAGTCATGTGCCCATGGAAGTTTTTCGTCTTCATGTAAAGACAAAAAACGTCCGCCAAGAGTTGCCGCAAACAGGCGGATATCTCCGATACGGCTTCATAGTTCAATGCGCCCGGTCTGCTAGAAACGTTTACTGGGGAGATGTCAATCATGAGATCTTCTTTCAATGCTTAATTCGTCTCGCTAAAGGGGCGGCGCGACAGTACAGATGATGTGCGCCGCTCCCATGGGTGGCCAATTCCTTAGCGGCTTGCTGCGAACGACCAAGCACTCGCTTAGGCGACTACCATCTCGGCTACCTTGGCAACCGATTGAGCGGCGAGTGCAATGATATCCGCAACCGTTTCCGGGTGAGAAACAAACGGAGAGTGACTCGAAGCGACAGACTTGACGGTAGCGCTCATCCGCTTCGCCATAAATTGCTGCGCGGGAGGCGGGATCATCTGGTCATTGGTGCAGACCAAGTACCAGGAAGGAATTGTTTTCCAGGCGGACGCCGATTCTTCGCCGGCGAAGGCTGCAACATGGAGCGGCTTCTGAACAGCGGCCATGACGTATGCTTCGTCCTTGGTGGCGTCGGCTGCAAATGCGCTGTGAAACTTCTCCCGGTTGATCCAGAGATAGCCGTTATCGTCGGCCTCAACCGCCGACGCGCCTGCCGGTGCAGGTCCTTGTTTGCTCAACGAATCAAGGCTCTCCCCTGCGTTAAGTCCAAACGCTGTGATATAGACAAGAGCTTTGACATTAGGTGCATTGTTCGCCGCACCCGTGATGACCGCGCCACCATAGGAGTGACCGACCAGAACGGTGGGCTCTTTCTGTGCCGATAACAATCGCTGCGTAACCAAAATATCGTCAGCAAGAGAAGTAAGCGGAATTTGGGCAGCGGTGACGTTGTATCCCTTATCCCTTAGAAGAAGAACGACCTTGCTCCAGCAAGAGCCGTCCGCCCACGCGCCGTGTACCAATAGAATATTCGCGTTGTTGTTCATTTTTGCTCCTTTGTCGATTTAGTTGTTACGGTTGACCGCCTTTACGCGTTCCACCTGTTTGTCCTGGGACGATCATGGTAACGAACAAACCCAACCACTGCTCTAGAATCGACGAAATGCGAACATAACGAAACATCGAATACTCAAGCACGCTCACTGTGTTTTTCTAGAGGCGTAAAAGTTCTAGTCAGAACAGACATCGCTGCTAGCGTCGCCCGGTTAAGACGCTCCCGCTGGCCACTATAGGAAGAGATAGGTTCAGAACCATAGGAATTGCGGTGTCGCAAAACTCAATTCTTGCGTATGCTTAAGGTTGGCCTCGAAGGCTATTTGAGAATGTACGGATTCGACGAGAGCAAAATGTTTGAATTCGCTTTAGTAACCATTTCGCAGGGGGCGCAACGATGAAGTCCGACAACGCGATCCGCATTTTGAGTGTTGAGGATCATCCGGTTGTTCGAGAAGGACTAAGCGCGCTAATAGCGTCCCAGTCTGATATGGCGCTGGTTGCGCAGGTAGCAACGGGAGAAGAGGCGGTAGCGCAGTTCCGCGTTCACCGACCTGATGTCACGTTAATGGATCTGCGGCTACCCGGCATGAACGGCACCGATGCACTCTTAGCAATCCGGGCTGACTATCCGAAGGCCCGTATCGTTATGCTAACGACTTCTGAAGGAGATGCTGAAATCCAGCGGGCGTTACGCGCTGGAGCGGCGGGTTATGTGCTCAAGAGCGCTCCCAAGATTGAGCTGTTTGCTGCAATCAGGAATGTACATTCAGGGCAGCGTCAAATCCCCGCAGATGTAGCGGCTCGTCTTGCCGAACACTTCGGAGACGATGATCCCACCCCCCGAGAACTGGAGGTGCTTGCCTTGATCAGAGACGGCCACCGAAATAAGCAAATCGCCGATAAATTAAAGATCTCAGAGGCGACTGTCAACTTCCACATTAAAAACATCGTAGACAAGCTGGGTGCTAACGACCGTACCCACGCGGTTACGATAGCCGTACGTCGCGGATTGATGAGAATTTGAATGGCTGCATTTCGAGCGTGCCTGCTCCTGCTCGGTCTGGTGGGGCAGTTACTGGCGCTTGATCCATCCCAACCGGCGGGAAGCTTCATGCGGACGCGCTTCACGAAAGAAGACGGTCTTCCGTCAGGCGTGATCAATGTCATCTTGCAAACGCAGGACGGCTTCTTGTGGGTTGGGACAGGAAGCGGCCTCGTCCGTTTTGACGGCACGCATTTCACGACGATTGGATTCTCCCCGCAAACGATCACGGAAGGACTGTCACGAGCCTTGGCGGAGGGGCCAGATGGCGACCTGTGGGCAGGCACGAACAAGGGCGTGCTCCGCATCCCGAGAGCGTCCCTTGGCCAGTTCGGACCCATACCCGCAACTACATATCACTTAAGGCCGCAAGACGATACGGTCACGGCTCTGCACGTCAGCCGCAATGGGACGGTTTGGGCATCCACAGACGGTGCGCTCTACCGGTTAGAAGGAAAGGTGTTCTCGACCGTCATCCCAAACATATCGGTTTCTCGGATTGAGGAGGCGGCGAACGGAAATCTGCTTATCGTCACCTCTAACGGGTTCGTGGAGTTTGATGGCGAGCACATTGTGCCGCATCCCGGTCTCGCCGAACGTTTGGATATAGCCAACACTCAATTCTTTCATGTGATGGAGGACCATTCCGGGAACCGCTGGTATTGCAGTGCGGCAGGAGTGGCTCGAGAGGTTCACGGATCTATCCAGAAGCTGCAACCTTACGGAGTTCGTTTGGCGCGCCCCGCATTTCGCGCCTACGAAGATTCTGAAGGCAATGTATGGCTGAACGTGGCAGATGGCTTGTTTCGCGCAACCGCGACGGGTTTCGAGCGAGTACCGGACACACAAGCCAGGTATCTCTACGCTGATCGGGACGGAGATCTGTGGCTTGGGAGCAATGGACAAGGGATGATTCGTATGAAGAATCGAATCGTCCAGATGTTCGGGACTGCCGAGGGTTTACCAAACAACACGACCATAAGCCTCCTTAAAAGCAGCGACGGACGGCTCTGGGTAGGAAGCCGATGCGGCCTTTCCGTATTCGACGGACAGAAGTTCCGAACTTATAGCGAAAAGGACGGCCTGGCCAATACGTGCGTGAACGCGCTTGCGGAGGATACCAAGAAAGATATTTGGATAGGAACCCACTTCGGGGGCCTGTTTCGTTTTCACAACGGGAGTTTCCAGCAATTTTCAAAACCGGAGGGGCTGCCGGGCGACATCATAAACGCCATTCTGCCGTTGGGCGACGGATCGCTTTGGATCGGTACTCCTGACGGCATTAGTCACATGGAGAACGGACACTTCCGAAATTACAACACTGCGGACGGCTTGTCGAGCAACCATACAGGCAATTTGTTTCTGGATCGGCGCGGAACGCTTTGGGCCGGTATGTCGAGCGGAGTTGACCGTTTTTCGGCTGGTCATTTCAAGGCGATCTCACAAGCTTCGCAAACCCGCGATTATAGGGTGCTTATGGAAGATGCGCTGGCTGGACTCTATGGGGCCGCATCGCCGACAGGGATCTTTCGTATCGATGGAGATCAACTCATCGGCGTTGCTGAACGCCCGAAAGCCTCCGGAATGATTCGGTCGCAGGATGACGTGTGGGTTTGTGGCGAAGGGCTCTCCAGAGTGTCGCCTTCGGCGCTGCAACTGTGGGAGCAGAGTCACGATCGGCCTCAAGATTACGCACGTTACGGCCTCGGTGATGGCCTGTTATCGACGGAATGCAGCACTGGCACTCCCGACCTAGCCTTGACCAGCGACGGTAAGTTGTGGGCGGCAATGCTGAATGGGCTTGCGATGATCGACCTCAGGCGGCTGCCGCGCAGCAGCCCCAAACCGGCGATTTACATGGAGGAGATCACCGTCGGCCGAACGGCCCAACCTCCTGGCCGTGCGCTGGTTCTAAGCCCTGGCCCACATCACGTCGAACTGCATTTTGGTGTGATCGAACTAGCCTCGCCGGAAAAGATTCGCATGCAATACCGTCTCGACGGTGTCGATCAGGACTGGTTGGACGCAAACACACCCAGTAGTGCGATTTACTCTAGCGTTCCGCCCGGTACTCACGAGTTTCATTTACGCGCTTGTAACAGGGATGGTGTTTGGGACAGAGTCGGAATCACATACAACATCACCCAGCAACCCTACTTCTATGAGACGAACCTATTCCGCATAACCGCCGTGGTGATCTTTGGAATGATTTTAACCGGCGCTTATCGGTATCGCTTGAACCGCCTCACTGCCGAGATGAATACCCGACTCGATGAACGCGTGGCGGAGCGGACGCGCCTGGCACGGGATCTGCACGACACACTCATTCAGACCATACATGGGACCAAGATGGTGGCTGACGCGGGGCTCGATGACCCTCAAGATCCGGCGGCTTTGCATCGCGCGCTTCAAAGGGTATCTGAAGTGTTAGACCAAGCGAGTCAGGAAGGACGTGCGGCGCTGAGTGCACTTCGGTCTTCCGTGATGCAAAGGACCGATTTAGCCGAGGCGATTGAACAAGCCGCTGAAGATTGCGTTCCAAAGAACTTGATGTCCTTCTTGCTAACTGTTGAAGGGAACGCGCGCGATATTCATCCTATTGTCCGCGACGAAGTGTACCGAATCGCTTATGAGGCGATGCGCAACGCCTGTTCGCATTCGAAAGGTACCCGCCTTCAGGTCAAAGTGAGCTATGCTCACGATCTTGTGATCCGGGTTGTCGATAACGGAATAGGAATAGACAAGCAACTTCTTACGCAAGGAAGAGAAGGGCACTTTGGGATCAAGGGTATGCGCGAGCGCGCCGAACGCATAGGCGCCACTCTTCTTCTTAGTTCCGCAAATTCTGGTACGGGCGTCGAGCTGAGGGTTCCACGGAACGTCGCGTTTCGTGAAGAAAGGGCTGTTTCGGGCGCGCGACCAAAGAAGTGGCGCTGATTTTTCCCCAGGCGTGGATCAAATAGGCGATCGACCGGCGGCAATGCAGTCGCCGAATCCGCCATTGAGGAACACAGGCGCCAACCAAAGGCATTACTAGAATCGGGTCGGATCTGATGTTTATTAGATTTGAGGTATGCGGCAGCGCTGAAGTGCGCGGCTGAGATGATGGGTACCTGGAAGTCGGCTAGCATCTGCCGATCTTTGGCCGCCACTTGTCTGTAAAACGCCCTAGCCGTTGGAAGTGAACGCGCAGATTGTGTCCGGGTTGGTCGGCGGTCCTTCCACTACTTTCTGCTGACGGAAACTTCCGAATGGCCCGTGATTCAGGAGTTGAGTGGCAAGTAATGACCATAGCCGCCACTTCGACGAAATGCCAACGCGTCCCGTAGAATTCCAGGACCCTGGGCGCCACATCAAGCAGAGAACAACTGGCCAAACGTTGCGAGAGTCTGGTTCACGGCAGCCTCGACATCGGACTGCTCTCTTTCTACGCACCAACGGATCGTCACGCCCATCATCTGAATGGCTAGTCCCCCGAGCCAGGCTGCCGCGAGGCCAGCAGTACGGTTTTTAGGAATTCGCTTCTCAAAGGCTCCGCTGACCATCGCCTGGGCATCTGCCATTCTGGTTGACTGCGCGGCGGCGGCAGGCCACCTCTTGAGGATTTCGAAAACTCCGCGGGGTCGCGGATGCTTTACGGCATGCTCCACAACTTGCAACATCATCCCTCGAAAAACTTCGCGCATGGTCCAAGTTTTGGGACACGCGTCAAGAGCCGCAATGATCTGCTCAGCGAAGGATACCAGGCTGTAGGCCATGATTTCGCTCTTATTTGCGAAGTAGCGGAAGCAGGAACGTGGGGAGACACCGGCGGCCTGGGCAATCTCATCAACCGTAGTTTCGTCATACCCTTTTTCGGCGAAGAGGCTCGTTGCGGCGTCCCAGATGATTTCGCGCACCAGTTGCTGCTTGCGCGTCTTCACGTCCGGGATGGCCGCACGAGCTGGAACCGATATGACCGCAGTGACTGACCGTCTCATACCGTCCCGAGCAGGATACCACAAGGCGACAGAGTTAGTCATATCTAGCATATTATGTTGACATTGGCATAGTCTGCCAATTAAAATCTACGTAATGACCGAAAGTCGAGAAGTGTTTCCTCAACGTTTGAGTCGCTTACTCTGTCCTGATGGCACCGCCGGGTCTTGGCGAATGGTCCGGAGGGCCGGCTGGTTCAGCGTCGCAAGCCGATTGTTTCTTGGTGCTCTAATTTCGGCTTTGCCGGCGATAACTGCCGTGTGCCCAAGCGTGGGCAAGGCCGTCCTGGGTGTAGAGCCTCAGATCCTGATCGATGCAACCTGCGAAGATCCGGGCTTCAACGAAAAGAACTTCGTCATTGATAAGGTGAGTCAGGCTACGCTGACGGTGAGGGCAACGGGACAGCAGATCCCGTACACGGAGGTTGACGGTCACTTCAATCCGACAGAGACTCAGGCGACGTTGCCTCCGGGTGTGGGTAGCAGCCCTACCACTGTCCGTCACGGCGTGAAGTGGCTATTTCCCGGGAGGGAATTTTGGCAGAACCGGTTCTTCGATGCCGTGTACCCGCTCCCCCTGAGCCAAAGCTTCACCGGTGATCCGACCTTCGAGTTTACTCATGGAGGATATCTGGTGAACGTAATCCCCGGCAGTCCCAACGTGGGATACCGGGTGGATGCTGCAGCTTCAAAACTTGCAAAGGCGTATGCCAACAAGCTCTACGGAAACAGCGCCCGGATATATGGCTATGTGTACGGCATCAGTGGTGGATCAATCCAGACGATGGGGGCTGTTGAAAGCACAACGGGAGTATGGGACGGCGCAATGCCGACCTCCCTGGCGACGGATGGGCTCAGCATGCATTCGTTCATGTGGGATTCGCTGTTCATGATGGCCGTTCCGCCGGCTCAACGGGCCTTGATTGCCGAAGCAGAGAAGGCCGGAAGCACCAGGAATATCTATGACGGTCTTAACGCAGAGCAGCGCGCGATCTTGGACGAGTTTCTGAACGCCGGCTTTGCTCCCAGAGCAATGCAAGACACGGGAACGTTCTACTTTCCGCTCCCCTTTTACACAGCCGGGAGTCTGGGCACGATAGATCCGACCTATGAGGACGATTTCTGGTCCAAACCCGGATATGAGGGGTCAAACCCACCGAGCTTTCTATCGGCGGCGAAGGTTGACGGCTTTGCCACGATCACAACCGTCAATCGCGATGGGCAGAGTGCGCCGGTCAGCATCAGTTTCGAGCCTGAGACCGTCCCGAAGATGGGCTCGATGGGCAGCGATGGGCTGCAATTTTACGTGTACACGGCCGATGAGAAGACGCGCATAGTAGGCTCGTCCGGGGGAAGCCTCTCTGGTGACCTGAAGGGCGCGACTCTTACGCTCAAAGGGCCGAATGACCCGGCGATGCTCAAGGCTTTGACCGTAGGAGGCAAGATCCGGATCAACAATCGGTTTCTCCTAGCCTTGTGCTTTTATCCGCGTCATGACATCGTGACCAACGGCAATCCGGCGTACAAGCAGTATCTAAACAGCGACGGTACGCCCAAATATCCGCAGCGCTCCGTTCCGGGCTGGAAGTTGAACTCTCTTTCGACTCAAGGCGGAACCCTGGAGACCGGAAAGATTAAGTTCAAGACGATAATCATGGAGAACCTGTTGGATAATCGCTCGTTTCCGTATACAGCATCGTTCTACCATTCACAGATTGTGAAGGCGATCGGCCCGGCACGGGCTGACGACATGGTTCGGATCTATTACAACGACAATGCAGATCATGCCGACCTTTTTGAGATTAAAGGAGAGGACAACGGCTTCACGGTTGGTTTCGGCGGCATCTGGTTGCAAGCACTCATCGACCTGACGAACTGGGCCGAAAAAGGAGTGCCTCCGTTTTCCTCGACGCGGTATTCGGTTGATGAACACAATCAAGTCAGCTTACCCCCGAACCCGGTTGAGCGCGGCGGCATCCAACCGGTTGTCACGCTCATGATCAACGGTACGGATCATGCATCCGTCGGCGTTAACCAGGCAGTAACTCTAACCGGCAAGATCGAGGCACCTCCGAAGACGGGAAAAATCGTGCAGTACGACTGGTATCTGGGGGGCAGCCCGGTGACATACGAAACGCCAACGGTGATACCGGCGCTGCAGTCGCTCGTCAAAATCACACGGGTCGTAACGTTCCCCAAACCGGGAGTCTATGAGGTGACGTTACGCGCAACTGCTCAACGCAACGGCGTCTCCGAGTTCTGGACCAATATGCAGAATCTCGCACGTGTCCAGGTGGTGGTGCAATAAGGAGCGAGACGACTATCGCTCAATGTGAAAAATGAGCAGGACTGATCCTGAACATTCTTTGTCAAGATACGCCGGAATCACGGGGCATCTTTCTGACGGGCAACAACGGGCGAGATGAAAGCGCTGCGGATTCCCAAGCGCTCGCCAGGCAAGTCTCAAGCTCATGCCCAATGTTTTTCTTGACCGGGTTATGCGCTTTTGTCGATCAATGTAGGGTTGGTGAAAGAATCGCTTCGCCCGCATTCCTTTGTCAGAGCGGCCATTCCCGCACGGGCGAGATTTCCCAAGCGAAGCTAAAGCCCTGCTTTGTAATGGGCATGGTCCGAATACGCTCACCGGTAACGGCAAATATTGCGTTAGCAACCGCCGGTAAAATCGGCGGCAGAGGCGGCTCACCCAGGCCCGTTGGTGGATTACTGCTTCTCAAGAAGTGCACTTCGATGGCTGGCGCTTGCGAGATTCTCAACAACGGATGTTGGTGGAAGTTTGACTGTGTGACTCGGCCATCCTTAAATGTGATCTCCTGAATCATCTCGCTCAATCCATCTATGATGCCGCCTTGGACTTGGCTTTCTGCTCCACCGGGATTGACGATTTGGCTGCCCACGTTTCCGACGGCCCAGACTCTATTAACCTTTACCTTCTTGTTGGGGAGCACGGTTACCTCTGCGACCTCGGCAAAATAGCCTCCCATGCAGGTGTGGAAAGCGAATCCAAGGGCCGTGCCTTTAGGTAGTTGCCTTTTGCCCCAGCCCGATTTTTCCGCCGCTAGCTGGATGACATCCGCAGCTCGAGATGGGTTGAAGCCCGGCATCCTTGGCCCACGCGGTCCGGGTTGCGGAGCAACGTCCGTCTTGGGCGGCACATGTCTTTTCAGCAGGTCGAGGCAAAATTGCACGTGATCTTGTCCAACTGCGCTGGCGAGTTCACTTAGAAAGGACTGAATGACCCACGCCATGCTGTTTGATCCAGGCGCTCGCAGTGCGCCGGTCTTCAGACCAAGCGGTATTGTCGATGCCTGCACCAGGAAGTTCTCTACATAGTCTGCCGGGAACTCGTTTGCATTGAATCCGCCGTCGTGCACAAAGGTCTTCTCATCGCCGTAGGCAACAAAGTGATCCTGCCACGCTACAATCTTGCCGCTAGAATCAACCGCGGCCTTCAGATATTGAAAACCGCCGCAGCGGTAGTAGTCATGCCTGATATCGTCCTCACGGCTCCATAGCAGCTTGACCGGAGCTCCAACGGTCTTCGAAATCCACGCGGCTTCGCACATGAAATCGTTGTACGCACGACGGCCGAATCCGCCACCAGCACGAACCATGTGGATGGTGATATCGGCTTCGGGAATATTGAGCAGGCGGGCGACCGCCGTCCGGCCAGGCGGTGGAAACTGGCTGGTGGACCAGATCTCCATCTTTCCGTCTTTGAAATGCGCCGTGCAGTTTTGAGGCTCCAGCGTGGCATGCGCGATGAAGGGAAAGGTGTAGCGCGCTTCCATGATTTTGACGCCGTCTTGCTTGAATGCCGCCTGCACATCTCCTTCGTGACGCAAGGTTCGGCCAGCGGGTTGTTTCGCTAGCTCATCTGCTTTCTTGGCGTTCTCGTCGCTGTCCTGCAGCGCCCACTTACCAAGGTCCCACTTCACCTCCAGCTTGCGTCTGGCGGATTGCGCTGCCCACCAACTATCGGCTACAATCGCCACGCCCGCCTCGAAACCTGGCCCTTCGAAAAGATAGTTAGGGTAGCTGCCGGCAAGCGGTATACCTTCAACCAAGAAAGCGTGCCGAACGCCTTTCATGGACTTAACTACGTCGAGATTCGCTGCGGCTACCTTGCCCCCCATCACAGGCGTTTTCTCAAACACCGGGTACAGCATGCCCGGCACCGTGACGTCGATACCAAAAATTGGCTTGCCGGCAACGATGTCCTTTGTTTCTACCCCAACAGTGCTTTTCCCTATGATCTTGTAATCTTTCGGGTCTTTGAGCTTCAGTGAGGCAAGTTCTGGCACTGGCATTACAAGCGCTTTACGCGCCAGTTCGCCATAGCTCAGCGAGCGGTTGGAAGCGTGGTGGTACACCTTGCCGCTCGTGGTTGAGCATTCTTCAAGCGCAACGCCCCAGGACTTGGCTGCAGCGACAACTAGCATAGACCGAGCGGCGGCTCCAACCTGGCGCATGGGCTCCCAACCCATAGGGGTTGCACTACTGCCCCCTGTTAGCTGCATGCCAAACTGAGGTCCCACCCCGGAACGAATAACGTTCACAGCCTTCCAATCAACGTCGAGTTCTTCGGCGATCAACATGGGGAGCAGGTTCAGGGCACCCTGCCCCAATTCCTGGTTCCGGGCGACTATAGTAGCTGTGCCGTCGGCCGCGATGCTGATAAAATCCGCGGGGTGACAACGCCTGATTCTGAACTGGGAAGCCTTGAGCGTTCAACTCAGCTTTCGGGTAGAGACCAAGCATGAAACCGCCGCCGGCGATGGCAGAAGCGCGGAGAAAAAAACGTCTATCGATGTTCATTTCGCCCCCTTGTTGTTGCCGCTGTTTGCTCCAGTGTCTGAGTCGGCTGCGGGTTTCGCTTTCGATATTTGTGCCGCATGATGCACGGCGGCGCGTATCCTCACATATGTGCCACAGCGACACAGATTGCCACTCAGGGCCGAGTCGATTTCACTGTCGGTAGGACTCGGATTTTTCGCCAGTAAGGCGCACGCCGCCATAATCTGTCCTGCCTGGCAATAGCCGCATTGCGGCACATCGACGTCTAGCCAGGCCGTCTGCACGGGATGGGGACCATCGGAAGAGATTCCTTCAATCGTTGTGATTGACCTGCCCACAGCATCCGATGCCTTCATCACGCATGAGCGTGTACCTAATGTGCGCTTTTGCATTGATCTTTCTCCCCACCGCGCCGCGGCCAGGGAAACAAAGAGTTCCTCCGTAAATAAACCCCTGCCCGGCGCGGGCGGCGCATCGGTTCCGCAGAGAAGATGGCAACGGCCATTCCTCGCCTGACACTGGCACGGAGGACTGCTACGACCGCTACTTGCCCCGTAACGTATGAGCCGAGCGCAGTGGGTAGGCTTTAGGAGCGGGATAAGGCCTTTGAAATCAGTTTATTACCAAACGAACTGCTATATAGTGCAAATGCATTACTTGTATTTTGAGGCCAAAAAAAGAGCAGCAACGCTAAACAGGTTGCTGCTCTTTTTATATTCGGCCGCTTAACGGGGTTCGTTATGAATTTCCCGGAGGGTACTGGGGCGCAGTTTGCCTTCGATGAGATCGCGGATAACAGAGCGATCACCGAGGGTAACACCCAGCAAAGGCTGCGTGTCGCTGAACTTCAGCGGGGGTTGCAGGAGCTTCGGAGGGATGCGCCTTTCAGGCTTTTTAGAAGTAGGTTTCATACCGAGACCAGCGTACGATCTGGGCGTTCTGGAATTTCGGCGAAATTGGCGTAAGTGATTGATAACAAACCAAAAATAAAGTTGGCCAGTTTTGTCACCGGATTAGTTCGTCCAAAATTCGCCGGTAGAAGGCGGGTTTGCGGAGGGTTTGGAAGGCGGATCGGAGGCCTCCTGGGGTGGTTACGACCGTGCGGAAAAAACAGTCTGGGGGATTTTGACAACCCGCTCATCCCACCTAACTTATTGAAAAATAAGCAAAGCCTCGTTTCCTCTCAAGGCATACAAAAGACGAAAGCACTCGTCCTTCGGTACGCAGGACGTACACGGATCGGCCCACGTCGGAGCGCTTTTTGTGGCCTTCCTAATAGCCTGCAGCCCCTCTCCGACACCCAAAAGTCGAATTGCACTTTTTCCCTTTCTTCGCCCCCCACCTTGGCTGGCTTCGCCATTTCGAGCATTGTTCGGTTGAGAGTCACCTCGGAGCGAAACGTCGTGACACTTCAGCTGTTGGTTCTTAGTGCGAGCTGTTTTATCGGTGTCGACTCAGCCATCCGATGCCCCGCCCCGGTGGCCGCGCTCGCTACAAATGCAATTGCAGTTGTTGGCCGCAGATACGAAGCAGTCGTTTTAGATTCCACGTTCCAAGACAGGAGAAAAACTCACATGAAAAACCATACCCGTTTTTTCAAACAGGCCGTTCAGCCTTTGTTGCTGCTCGGCCTAACCGCAACACTTTGCTTCGCGCAAGCAAGCCCGTTTGGTCAAGTGGCCCAAGGCGTCTCTGTGGAAGTCGTCGCCATTGTCAAATGGGTCGGCATTATCATCGCCGTGGTTGTCGGGCTCAGTCTCGCCGGCGGCGGCTCTCACGGCGCGCACATGGGCGCCAAAATCACCGGTCTGTTGATCGGCCTGACGCTCGCCCTATTCGCCAGCCCAATCGTTAACTGGGTGCAAAGCCTGTAACGCCATGAAGACGACCAGGCCCACGGCGAAAGCCCTAAATAAGCCGTTACTGATCGCAGGCGTCGATATGCGCTTGGCGGGGCTGGCGCTTGTCGTCGCGACGGTCGTCGGCGCAGTCAACGACGCCCTGCTCTACAAGGGGATCGCGGTCGCTCTCTTTCTCGCGGTCTGTGCGGGCGCGCGGATTGCCACCCGCCGGGATCCCAATTTGCTGCTGGTTTGGAACTTGGCGCGGAGACATCGCTGGCTTTACGATCCGGCGAAGCGCGCTCACTTCCAAGTCTTGTTTATCCACAACCACGAACCGGAGTAAACGATGCTGCCTCTGTCCAAATTCATCAAACCCTGGAAGGATGCCGGTGAAGCGAATGCGCTGTTCGCTCCCTGCGCTTTTGTCGACGAACATTCCTTTCTCACAAAGACGGGCGCCATTGGTGTCATGTACGAACTAGCCGAAGTTCGTCATGAGAGCAACGAAAACTGGGCTAAGTCATTTAGAATCAGTTCAGGCAGTAGCCGAGTCTACACTACATTCGCGATTAAACTGAAGATGGTCCGGGAGGTGGAAGCCGAGTTGACGGAGTAAAGACTTTTGCTCCACAGTGGGCTCGGTAATGCGGCGTAGTCGAATTTCGCGGCCATCGGTTGTAGGAAGGACGATGTCGGCACTTTGCAAAGTAGAAAGCGAAGCAATCGCCTTCATCGGTGATAGAGGCGTGGCCATGTCTACTCCCCTGGCAGATTGTTTTGCCTCAACCCCGGAGTGGCGCTTCAATAAATGTTTGAGCGTGACCCACAATGCATAGCCCAAAAACGCCACCATCACATGCGCCTTGACGCGTGGCTCCAACTGATGAAACAAAGGCCGAATCGACAACTCGCTCTTCAGCGCCCGGAATGAGGCTTCGGCTTCGGTCAACTGCATGTACTTGCCCCACAACTGTTCCGCTGTCTCGGCTTGGAGATTGGTGCGCAACAGGTAGGCACCCTCTCGCACTTCACGCCAGTTCTTGCGGTCTTCTTTGATCTCCCAGAACAACCGGACGCCGTCGCTGGTATCGCGCAGAGCGACGTCGTACAGATCATTCACTTGCGGATGCCGAGCCTGGATCTTGCCGAGCCGGCGCTCCATCTTGTTCCGGTCTTTCAGCCGTCCTTTGACGATGGCTTGCTCCAAACCTTTTAGCGCCTTTTCCATGCTGTTGGAGAAACGATTCCGGATCGCCTTCTCTTTCTCCGCCCGGCCCGAAGTGCGGCACAGAATGTAGGTTTCCGCACCTTGTGGTATCGATACTTTCTTTACCTCCACTTCTGGCCGTACTTGCGTCCAATCGTCCTTCAGCATCTCCGCTTCGAACTGCTTCATCTGACTGCGCGGCGTGCCCGTCAGATATTGCCCGCCGCGTTTGCGGATCGCCGCCAGATTCTCTTCGCTCACAATGCCACGATCGAAAATCCAAATTCTGCGCGCCTTGCCGTATTTGCGTTCCACCATGCGTAGAATCGTTTCCATGGTCGAGACGTCACTGCGGTTGCCGTCGAATGTTTCATAGCTGAAGGGGAACCCTTCGTGGTTCACAATCAGAGCAATCACCAACTGTTCACAGTCGGGCCGGTGATCGCGCGAATAACCGCGGCGCATCATCGGGTTCTTCTCTGCCGCGCCTTCCACATAGCTGCTGGTCAAGTCGTAGAGCAGCACATCGAACTCGGCTCCGAACAGCGCCCCATACCGTTCCTTCAGATGCCGCTCCAGCTTCGTCTTGTGCGGCAACAGGCGGTCCAGGCGGCGGTACAAGCGTGTGTCGTTGATCTTGCCTTCTTCGATCCTCAATAGATCGTCCATGGCGGTGGACGGGTACCAGCGCTGCTCGATGGCCAGTTCGCTGCCCGGCGCGCACAACCGATTGATGGCCAGCAACGCCGCCACCCGTGACCAGGGCACATCGGCTTTCTCATGATCCACCGCCTGTTCGAAGAAGCGATCCAGCCCCAGGCGCTTCCATAACTCCAAACCCAGAAAACACGCTCCGAACTGGCGCGTTCGTTCCAGCCGCACTTTGTTCAGCACTACACGCGCCACCTGCGGGTCGTCTGCTGGCACCGCCACATCGGAAGGGAACAGTTTCAGTTGCTGTGCGTCCCCCTGCTCGTTGAAGACCTCGATCGTTCGCTGCCAGCGTGTCTGCGCCGAACTGTTCAACTCGCCCAAATAGCAGACAGTTTTCTGGCGCGGACCATCCGCTGTGCGCACCGTTTCCACCAGCGACCAATACGTGTGATCCTTGCCGTCTTTGTCGCGATGGTTTGGACGCAGAAACATTCTACGCTGATCGTGTCATGCCTCTGCCTCTTCTTCAAGAGGCTAGGTCTACACTACATCGCATTTTCAAAAACCAAGATTGATTCTGCTCGCCTTAGCTTCTTGGGACTGCGGAAACAACTGGTGACGATCAGTTTGGTGACGAACTTCGGCTAGTTGGCATCGATCCCGAATGCTTGACCGACGCCACGATGGAAGCCAACACGAAACGCCTGGCCGCGGCTTGGCGCATCTTCCATGAGGACATTCGGCTGTATCAATACGTCGTCAAACAAGACGGTGCCGGCATCGATCAACAGACGCAGTACGACAGCCCGGCGGTACAAGCGACTGTGGCCAGCCGCCGGGAGTTTCTCGAAGCGAAGGGCCTCTATAGTATCCGGCTCTATCTAGCGGTTGTGCTGGAGGCTTGCTCGGTGGGCGGGAAGGCCGCGAGTTCGTTCCTGAACAAGAAGGCGCTTCGAGTGCTGAGCCGCGAGTTGCAGGAAAAGCGCGAAAGTCTGCTTGCGCAGACGCACGCCTTCGAACGCAGTATCGCCGATCTGTTGGGACTGCGGCAATTACCCAAGGCCGAAGTATTCCAATTCTTCCGAATTTTGGCAAATCTTGATCAGCCAACTGCCGAAATGCAAACGCTTCTTCACGATTCGCACGTTGATTTTTACATCACAAGCTCCGCCATCGCGGCTCATCGCGACGGACTACGCGTTGGACACCAAAACGTAGAAGTCCTGAGTCTGCGTGAACTCCCGAATGAGACGTTTCCCAATGTCTTTCGCGAGCTGCTCAAGCTTCCATGCAATTTCATTCTCGCGACTGAATTCCGCCGCCTGCTCAATGACGATGCGATCGCCAAAATTCGGAGCGCGCAGTCGCACCACTATTGGAACCAATGGATCTCCGATCCCATGGCTCTGCTGAACCTGATTCTGAGCTTTGGCAAGAAAGAGGAATTGGTCGCAGATGAGTCCGAAACAGATGATGTCGCGGAACTGACCCAAACCCTCAAGCGGGTCAAGAACGGTGGCGAGTATTTGGGTGAGTTTTCCTTCACCGTGGTGCTCTTTGCCGAGCACAGCCGGGCGAAGTTGCGGACCACGGCCGCCGACGTCGTCAAAATCTTCAGCGCTCACGAAGGTGCGCTGATTCAAGAGAGCTACAACGCACTTAACGCTTATCTATCAACCGTTCCCGGTAACCGAGCCTTCAATCTGCGTCGCGCCTGGCTTTTGAGTGGCAACTACGCCGACCTGAGCCTTGTGTATGCGCCGAGCGCCGGTGACAAACACAACAACCACTTGAGTAGCGAAGCGACTGTAGTGCTGGCGACCGAGGACCAGACCCCCTACTATTTCAATACCTACGAAGCGGACCGTTTCGGAATGCTGATTTTCGGAGCGCCTGGAGCCGGGAAGTCCGTTACCACCAATCTGCTGATTGATCATTCGCAGAAGGGCGCTCCGCGCACTTTCATCCTCGATATTGGCGCAAGCTACCGATCGCTCACCGCTAAATACGACGGCAGCTATCTCAGCATGCGCTTCGGCGAAGGCCGACAAAGTTTTCGCATCAACCCGTTCGTTCTCGATCCAACGACCGACAACTTGCAATTCCTGTTTTCCTTCGTTTTGTCGCTCATGGCCGTGAATGACTTCGTGCCCACAGCCGAAGACAATCGAGAACTGTTCGATGCGATTGAAGGGCTTTATGTCCTGGACGCGGGCATGCGAACGCTGGGTCAGTTAGCGCGCAGCTTGCCACCCAATATGACGCCCTATCTGCAGCCCTGGATTGGTCGCGGACAGTATGGCTCGATCTTCGACAACCGCGAAGACAGCCTCACGCTCTCGCACTTCCAAACATTTGATTTTCAGGGCATGGACGAACTCTATCCGCAGGTCCTGCAGCCGTTGCTCTTTTATATCTTCCAGCGGATCAGCCAAATCGTATATGACCCCTCCCTCTCAACCCAACCAAAACAGCTGTGGGCTGACGAAGTCTGGCGGTTCTTGGCGAATGAGCGCGCTCGCGCCTACCTTGTCTCCGCCGGCAAGACGTGGCGCAAACATAACGGCGGGATTGCCTTAATCACGCAATCCGCCGCCGATCTTGAACGGGCCGGTGTTTTAGACCTGGTCAACGAAATCTGCCCGATGAAGCTCTTGTTAGCCAATCCGGGTGCCGATCTAGGCAGCTACGCCGAGATGTTCAAGCTCAATGAACGCGAGGTGGAACGTTTCGCCGCGCTCATCCCAAAGCGGCAGTTTCTGCTGAAGACTCCAACCCGGTCCACTGTGCTCAATGTCGAACTCGACCCGGCTGCGTACTGGACCTACACCAATTCGCCATTCGATAATGCCCGCCGCGATGCTGCGATTGCCGCTCACGGCCACAACAAAGGATTAGAAATTCTCGCCGCTGAGGCGGCGCACTAAGGAAGCACACTATGACTCGATACTTCAACATTTCGGCGCTCGGCTTGGCACTGAGCGTTTCCCTCTTCGCGGCCGATCCGTCCGGCACCAGCCGCGAAGTGCAGTACAAGAAAACCGACATCGTCCCGATGGCGACCCAGATCCGGTTCACCACCTTGATCGAACTCCCGGAAGCGGAGACGATCTTGGAAGCGACTTGTGGCGACAAGGAATACTGGGCGGTCAACTGGACCGGCAATCTCGCCTATGTGAAGCCTGCCAAGGAAAAAGCCCGCACCAACATCAACTTGGTCACCCAGGCAGGCCACGTCTATAGCTTTATTGCGACGGAAGTGTCGGGTACGCCGACACCGGCGGATCTGAAACTGTTCGTCATTCCGTCCGATAACAGCGCGCTCGTCACGTTGCGCGACAAACCGCGCTTCGTGCCCGTGGCCGAGCTGGAAAAAGAGAAGAAGCGGGCTGACGATGCGGAAGCACGGCTTACGGGCCAGCAAGTCGACGCTCATCAGCAGATCGCCAAAGAACGAGTCGAGGCGCTCGCGAGTGTCACAGCCAAAATCGAACACGACTATAAGTACAAGCCCACCGCAACGCATGAGCCATTCAACGTCATGGCCATTTATCACGATGACCACTTCACTTACATCGAAGCAACACCGGCCGAACCGCCAGCCGTTTACGAAGTCAAGGACGGCAAAGACTCGCTGATTCAGTTTGAGTTCGACGAAGCTCATCATCGCTACACGATTCCGAAGGTGTTGGATCAGGGTTATTTGCGGGTTGGCAAAACCGTACTGAAATTCAAGCGGGAGAAAGCGGGCTAGTTCGCTCCGCTCTCGAAGGGAGACTTTATGGCTACTGACACCAATAATCTCGCTACTCCGAGCATTCCGAATCCGGACCAGATCCGCACGCCCGCCATCAGTGACGCTCTTAAGCGCAAGCTGTTTCTAGGGATTGTGGCGTTGCTCGCGATCGTGCTGATCGTGAACGTTTTGACGCCAACCGCACCCGTGCCCGCAAATCCGGCCACGGCGCGCGAGCGGAAGCGCGCGGCGCAAATACCGACGGTCCAGCAGGTGAACGACTTAAAGAAGTCGATTGACGACTCCGCCAAGCTTCTCCAGCAAAACCTGGACCGCGACAGCGAAATCGCGACACAGCGCGACTCACAAAAACAGACACTAGCCGAGATCCAGGCCGCCGACGCAGTGCGGGAGGCGCAGCAGCAACACGCCGTTTTCGAGGCGAGCCAGAGTTACGGCAGTAACGCGCGATCCGACCCCAAGCAACTCCAGTTGCAGCGCTCTGAACAAGCCTACAAGTCGCTGTTTGCCGACAATCGCGTCACCCAAAGCGGAACTCCGGTTTCGTTCACCCAAACAGGGAAAGCTGCCATCGCCACCAGCGACGCGATGCCCGATCCGCCCGCGCAGCCCATCAATCCCGCCGCGCGGGTGCTGCAGCATTTAGAGCAGATTTCCAGCACAAGGGAGGCACAACCAGTGGCGCAACAACCCGAACAAAAACGCCGGCCGCTCGATTTCGATCCCACTGCCCAGCCTTTGTATTGGTTGCCGGAGGGCAGCATCATCGAAGCCGAACTGACCAACCGGCTCGACGGCGATGAGCCCGGGCCAGCGAACGTCATGATTACCAACGACGTTTACAAACCCGGCACGCGCCTGGTTCTGATTCCGCAAGGAGCGCGCGCCCTCGGGGAAGCCAAAGAAGTATCGCTCTTAGGTCAGCAGCGGTTGGCCGTCGCGTTCCACCGGATTCTCACGCCGGGTCTCAACGGTTACGGAATTCCGCTCGATAAAGCCGAGCCGGGATTAGCGCAAGCGGGCGAAGCGGGACTACATGACAAGGTGAACAGCCACTATGCTTCGATCTTCGGCGCGGCGCTCGCGGTCGGCGCCATTGGCGGTCTGGCCCAAATTGGCAACAACACCGCCTCATTGAGTAGCCTCAGCGAGTTCAGAACTGGCGTTTCCGCCAGTACCGCACAATCGGCGGATCGCATTTTAGACCGCTTTCTGAATCGTCTGCCTACCATCACCATCCGCGAAGGTACACGCGTCAAGATCATCCTCACCGATGACCTGGCGCTGCCTGCCTACCAGCCGAGGGAGGAGTAAGCAACATGCAACCCAGCACAGAACGTCTGCTGCGTTATCGCCTCGGTCTCGATCTTGTGATCCCCGGTTTCGTTTTCTTCGGAACGTTATGGATGGCCGGCATTCTTCTCCTCGGCCTCTTTGGGGGCTATGTTTTGCGGCCGCTCGAAGAGCGGTTGCACCCTCCGACAACCCAGTCTCATTCGACGCAATCCCACAAACACGTAAGGAGTCACTCCAAATGAAAAAACGTCTGTTCCCGTTCGCCAAGGGCGCTCTTGTGAGTACGCTCGCCCTGGCATCTCTACTCACAACCTACCCGCAACCGGCGCATGCGCTTTTCGGTCTTGGCGATATTGTCTTCGATCCCAGCACCTGGGCCGAGACGGTCAGCATCTGGAGTCAGGATGTGAGCACTTTCCAGAAAGTCGTCGAGGAAGTGCAATGGGCCACCAAGGCTTATAACCAGGCCGTTACCCAATACAACTTGTTGATGGCCCAAGCCAAAAACTTCGATGCCATGGCCAAATCGGGCTGGCAGACCGCCATCCCGCGCTTGGTCAACAATGTCACGCCCAATCGCTTCGGCGAAACCGCGCTTTGGCCGGCCGCTCTCAACGGCCAGCCCGCGCTTGCCTCCGGGGCGTGGAATAACGCTACCTTCGCGGTCGCCCATCCGAACTTTATGCAGAATCAACAACCGGGGTCCAGTTCTGCCCTGGCATCGCTTGCCTCTGTCAACGCGGTGGATGGCGCTTCGGTGCAGTGCATGCAAACTCTCGGCCAGTACTGGCAAAACACCAACGCCAATCAAGCCAGCATCACCGGCTTGCAGACCGCCGGTGCAGACGATACCGTCGCTACCAATAGCCAGATTGAGCAACTCAACCTGCTGAATGCGGCGAGCGGCCAAACCAACAACGAGTTGCGTTCCCAGAGCGGTATCGCTGCTTGTTTGGCACAGCAGCAGATGCTGGCTAACAAGATCCAGCGCGACCAAATTGCCAGTGCGCTCGATTTCCAGGGCCAAGTCAAGGATCTGAATGCCGTTTCGGATCTGAACTGGGGCGGCAGCGCCGACACCATCACGAACTACCGTCCGCAGTAAGGAGCAAACACCAGATGTTCAATGCCATCCAGACGAAACTCCTGCTTGTCATCGCGCTCGCTCTCGCCAGCATCGCGGGCGCGCTCGCTTACCGAAACAGCCAAGAGGCCCAGAAAGCAGCGGACGTTGCGCGTGCCCAAGCGGCGCGACAGCAAGCTGCCAAGAAGGGTCCGGGCGCTTGGGGCGGCAGCGCCGCCACGATCACCAATTACCGACCGAAATAGCCGACTGAAACAGAGCTTACCTATGAACCGATTACGCCAGTTCTTCACACTTTTCACCGTCAGCGGTGCGCTTGCCTTCGGGCAGGCGCCCGTCGACTACACCGGCATCGTCACCAAACAGATCGACCAAATGACCACCAACTACAGTCCGCTGTTTTTGGCGGAAGGAAATACCGTCTTCACCAGCATTGCGGTCATTATGCTCGTGATCCTGGGCCTGCGTGTTGCCCGCAATTCCCTAGCTGCCCATGCCCTTGTCTTACCGCTCGACGAGCTGCTGGGCTTTGGCTTTCTCTTCGCGCTCGGCGAGACCATGCTGCGCTTTTGGAATGCCCCGCTGGCGATGCTCGCCGGCAACAACGTGCATAACGTCATTCCCAATATCGCTTACGCCCTGGCTGGCAAGATCAGCCTCGCCGGGTTGAATACGCTCACCAGTTCGGTCGATAACATCATCACCAATACGGCATTCCCCAATGCCTGGCAGCTGCTCGAAGTTGGTTTGTACTTCGAGTTCATCGGACTCCTGCAACTAGCCGACGGCATCCTGTTTCTGCTCACTCTGCTCGGATTTGTGGCGATTGGCATCGGTACGCTGCTGGGTCCGCTCATGGTCCCGTTTGTGTTGGTCCCGCGCTTCAACTGGATTTTCTACAACTGGATCAGTTACACGATCAAGTACAGCTTCTATCAAGTTGTTGCCAATGCACTGACCTTTATCTGGGCGAACGCGTTCAATTTTGTTGTGACAAATGTATTCGGTGGCGTTTTCTCGTTGCCGAATGCGGCGCGGGAGATTCTCGGCTTGACCCTGCTCACGCTCGGCATGCTGGGCTCCATCTGGTTTGTGACGTACTGGAGCAGCGATCTATTCACCGGTGCTTCGAACGCGGGCACCGCGCTGGCCGGCACTGTCAAAAACAGCGTCATGAAGGTCCTCAAATGAAACCAGCTACCACGTTCGATCCAGCGGCGCTTCCTCCCATCGAGCACGCCGCCGCCAAACACTTCGAATACTACGGTTCCACCCTGACGACCAACACTGCGCTCAGGATCGCGCTGCTGGTCGCCCTCGGTGTGATAGCGACTCTCAGCTTCAACAACCTGCGTGTCTCTCGTGCGATGGCGCACATCAAGCCGGTCATTGTGCGGATTGATGATGTCGGACGCGCCGAGGCCGTCAACTACGCGCAGGCCGATTACAAGCCGCAAACCAAGGAGGTGCGCTACTCCCTCCTGGCGCAGTTTGTCACCGGATTCTACGGCCGTAACCGCAAAACCGCTCAGGACCGGTATGTCGAGTCGATCTACTTTCTGGAGCGCAGCGTTGCGCAGATGGTCGATGACAGCGACCGCAAAACCAATTGGCTCCCGAAGTTCCTCGCGAGCAATGAAGACAACGTCGACATCGTGGTCGACAACGTGGTGATTGAGGAACTTGAAACCGAACCGTACCGCGCGCGGGTGGATTTCAGCAAGATTTTCACCACCACCGCCGGCTCGGAAGACAAACGCGAACGTTGGGCTGCTGAGTTTCAGTTTCGCTTTAACCCCGAGGTTCCCAACAATGTGGTTCCTCACAACCCGCTCGGTTTGGCGATTACTTATTTCCGCCAAGATCAGGCGTTCCAGTAATAGAGATGAAGATGGCACTCCGAACAAATGGCCAGGTAGCTCAGACTTTTGGCGAAAGTACAGCTTCCAATCCGCGAACCAATTCGGGCAGATCGGAAGATACGGTCGACCACACTTCGTCAGTATCCCAATCGAAATACCCATGCGTCAATTGGTTTCGCATCCCCGTTACATCGAGCCAAGGAACTCCGGTGATTCGAGCTTTTGTTTCAGTTGAAACATGCCGGGCAGCCTCGCCGATGATCTCAATGTCTTTTACGAGGGAAAGAAGAAGCATTCGGTCCCGAGTTAGGTCTTCAGCGGTCCTTCCGCTAGCGAACGCGATTGCCTCTCGAGCGGCGTCCAGCATCTGGCGGAGGCGCAGAGCATCATCTCCGCTCATATTGCACGGACGCCGACGCAACCACTTGGTCGCGGAAATAGCGGCTCAGCTCCGCCGCTGTACGCAGGTCAACTTTGCGGCCGAACAGTTCCGCCAGTTCGCGCTCCATTGCCGACAACCCAAAATAGCCAGGCACTTGGCCGGGCTCGAACTCCACCAGAACGTCCACATCGCTCTCGGGGCCGAAACGCGCCGTGAGTACCGAGCCGAACAACGACAGCTTGCGGATATGGTGCCGATTACAAAAGGCCGCAATCTGTTCTCGCGGCAGCTCAACTGGCAGCTGAGTTGTCAAAATACGCTCCTCGCCATCAGTATGCCATCCCCAGCGGATGGTTGTTCATTTCCTTTTACTCACTACAAATCAGGAGAACTAATCATGCCACTCATTGAAAAAGAAGATCGCCGCGAGCAGGAACCGCTGCGTGTCCGGCTTAATCCCGCAGTTGCTGAGCAGCTCAAAGCGTACTGCAAGTTTGCCGATAGTTCCGAGGCTCACATCGTCAACGCGGCGTTGCAACGGCTGTTCGGCGCCGACCGGGAGTTCAAGGAATTCTGCGAAGCCCACCCTGACGCCGGCAAGCCGGAGTCTGAACAAAATAAGCCCGTCGCGGTGAAGACTCCACGTCGTCGCAAGCCCGATCCGCCCGAGGAACTACCCGCCGCTTAGCAGGAGAAGAACTCATGCAAGATATGCAATCCTCCCACAATCATTGGACGGTGCAGCAGTTCGCCGAAGTGGCCGGCCAACCTTGGTATGCGCTGCAGGAACACGGACCGGACGGCATCGAGCGCCAGTACACCGGTTACGCCCATGAAGTCGCCGAACTTGCCGCCACGCTCAAGGTTTCGCCCCGGCAACTCCCACCCACCACCGAGGAAACGTTTTACGCTTCTCTTAACAATCGCGCGCGCAACTTTGAGTTGGGCCGCCAATTCGCCGCCGATCCTTCGCAGGGTATCCGGCAAGATTTCGCGCCCTACGATCTCGATCGCTACGCCGCCGGCCAGCAAATGCGCGCGCTGGAAGACAATCTCCGGCTGGAGACTTCCACCGCAAGCGAAGCGCATGTTTTGTCCGGTGACTCGCCCGCACAGCAGGCCGCCATCCGCTACGGCAATGCCGCCCTGCCACAACATGCTGCCGCGGAAAATCTTCCCGCGCTGGCACGAACCGAAGCCGCCTTCCAGGCACTCGAACTGACACCACAACAGCGACAAGACTTGCTCATCGAGTACCAAGGTTACGCGCTCGATCGCGGCTCACCTTCAGCTGCTGAAGCACTCGCATCGGCAGAAAGAGAAATCGCCTTGCTTGGTCCAGTCTCGCCGTCCAACACACGAACCGATCAGCAAGAATCAACCACTGACGCACAACAGCAACATGCCATAAGTGTCAGCTTCTAATGCACACCACCATGACCAAGTCCAACCAAAAGTCGCGCACAGTTCGAACCGAAAACAGCGTCACGCTGTGCGCAGCTCATTCTCAATCCGTGCACGAAACCAGAACAGTTTGTGCAAAAGTTTTGCGCGAATTGTGCACGAATCGTGCCAGAAACGTGCAGAAAACCGGCGCAAAGTTGACACACAATGGGCGGCATTTCGGACCCTGCAGGATCGCATGCTATCGCATGCCCAAAATCACAACGACACGCCACCCACTGTGTGTACGCCAGCGGCATACCACTGAAAAGCAACCACTTATTAACTCGCGTCAGCTCGCTGTCAACCTGCTGATTCAAAAGGAGATCAAGAAATCCCATGAAACCTCGTCAGAGATCGAAAACACTGGGCGCCCGGCTCTGCCTACGGCTTACTGACAACGAGGCCGAGCGTGTGGCAACGACCGCAAGCGAAGCCCGCCTCACTGTCAGCGAATGGTCTCGTCGGGCGGTGATGGACGCTTTAGAGTGTCCTCCGTGGGCCCGCCTGATGCTGGGTGAGTTCCTGGCCATGCGCTCGGTTCTGGTTGACTTACACAACGATCTGATTCAGGGCATTCCTCCGTCGAATGACCGTCTCAAAACGATCCTCCAAGTCGCTGACTCGCGTAAGTTCGCCCAAGCCGACGGTCGTTTAAGCGCGCTGACTATCACATCAAGGGAGACATCAGAGCAATGAACCAACCCGATACAGAAACCACCTGGCCGCGCCTGTTGCCCTTCTATCGAGTGCTGGCCTTGATCATCGCCGCCGTTGTGACGGTGGGACTCATTCGCTTTCGCATCTCTCGCGCTGGCGCTCTCGAGCAGTTCTATCTCCCCACGCTCGCCAAGCTCACGATCTTTGAACAATTCCCTAAGTTCCCGGCCTTACCCGGCGCACGACCAGGCGACGGTCGTGACAACTTCAAAATCGTATTCGCCGGTGATTTGATGGCCACACCAGAGATGTTGCGGTCTGACGAAGCCAGCTTTACCGTCCACCTAGTCCGGCTCCAGCCGGCGACATTTGAAACTTGGCTGCGCGACCACGTCTACCATGCCACACTGACTGAGTTTCTCCAGCCGGCGCTCAGTGCCTCCGGCCTCGCTTCGATCGTTCTCTTTTCCCTTGGTGCTTGGCTCGACCGCCGCCGCAACCACGCCGCCAAGCATGGCCGTCTCATCCGCGGGCCACGTCTCACCTCGCCCTTCCTCTTTAATATGCGGACACGCGGCCATGGACTGCGCTTTCCACTCACCAACGACCGTAACCTAATAGAGGTCCTACTCGGAACGCGCGCCCGGTCACTCTTCCTCCGTCGCAACCGCGAAGCCCACCATATCCAAATCGCCGGCGACACCGGCGCGGGGAAGTCCACGCTCTTCCGCGAAGTCCTGTATCAAGTTGAACAGCGTGGCGATACGGCCATCATCTTCGATCCAGACCGCCAATACATCGCTGAGTTCTATCAAGCCGGGCGCGGTGATATCGTGCTCAACCCCAAAGATAATCGCTGCCCCAACTGGTTCATTGGCGGCGAAGCAAAAGACGAGGCCGAAGCCACAGCCCTAGCGGTGGGATTGTTTCCCGACGAGCCCACCACCCAAAAGTTCTTCGTCAATCACACCCGCGCCATCTTTGCCTATTTGCTGGCCAAGTTCCGGCCGAGCGTCCAGGATTTCGCGCAGTGGATGGCGCACGACAAAGAGATCGACGACCGGGTCAAAGGCACTGAGCACGAAGTCACCCTAACCCGCAACGCTCCTCCCCAGCGCGCCGGTGTGCTTGGCAATCTGAATGAAGCCGGTAAAGGATTCCGAATGATGCCCGGTCCGGACGACAAGCGTCCGGTCTTTACGATCACCGAGTGGGCTCAGCATCGGCAAGGCTGGATCTTTATCACCAGCACGCCGGACACAATCGACGCCTTGCGTCCCCTGCAGTCCCTTTGGCTTGACATGCTCATCCTCAAACTCCAGGGCGGACGGCGTCCCGCGTTGCTCAATTGGTTTGCCCGTGCACAGAAGTTCTGTGGCTTCCCGGCTTCGGATCGGATTCTGCCGCGAGTCTGGCTGATGATCGACGAACTCGCCGATCTCAATGCCCTGCCCCAGCTTCATAAGGCATTAACGAAGCAGCGCAAAAGCGGCAATCCGATCGTGCTTGGCTTCCAAGGCATGAGCCAGCTCGATGCACTCTACGGAAAGAAAGCCGAAACGATCCTTAGCCAAGCCTTCACCAACATCGTCCTGCGGACGCGTGAGCCGCGCGCCGCTGAGCATCTCAGCAAGCTGATCGGCAAGGCCCAGATTGAGCGGGTTCGTGAATCGAAACCGGCTTTCTTCTGGCAGTGGCGCTCAAGGTCCTACTACACCGAGCGGGTGGTAGAGCCGGTCGTGATGGACTCGGAGATCCAAGGCCTCGATGATTTGCAAGGCTACTTTGTTCAGCAGGACAAGATCGTTCGCATCGCTTTTAGACCACGCCCTGCGCGCGTGATTGCTCCTGATCTGATCGAACGAGTCATTCCCCCAGCAACAGTGGTTGCTGCCTCTGCGCCCGATCCCAAACCGAACCGGGACTTCCGTGTTCCCTATTTCTTCCCGGTCGTCGGCAGCGTTGCCACGCAGCCCGCGGCCAAACCCGAGTCCGTCGGCCACGCCAACTAACGTAATTTATGCTCAACATCTCCAAACCTCTTACTGCCGGTAAGGTCAAAGAGTACTTTAAGCACGAGTACGGCGCTGCAGAGAACGGCTACTTCAGTCAGGGCGGAGCTATTCGCGGCGAGTGGCACGGACAGCTGGTCGACACGTTGGGCTTGAGCGGCCCCGTAGAGGCCGAAGCCTTCGACCGGCTCTCCGAAGGCCAACATCCGCTGACCGGTGAGCAGCTCGTACAACACAAGGACACGATCAAAACCGACAGCGGCGAGGAACTCGGTCACCGTGCCGGCTGGGACCTGACCTTCAGCGCCCCGAAGTCGGTTAGCCTCACGGCTCTGGTCGGCGAAGACGAACGAATTCGCCTCGCCCATCGCCGCGCGGTGACGGAAGCTTTAAACGAAGTTGAGAAATATGTCCAAGGCCGCACCTCCGCCCATTCCCCAGCAGTGACCACAGGCCAGTGGATCGCCGCCACCTTCGAACACGACACCGCCAGACCCGTGGATGGTTACGCCGCCCCGCAGTTGCATACCCACGTCATTGTCTTCAACATGACCGATGTCCACGGTCGCGCTTACTCGCTTCAGCCTTATGAGTTGTTTCGCATTCAGTCCATGGCCACGGCGATTTATCAGAACGTTCTGGAGCACGATCTGCGCGCCGCCGGTTATCAGATCGAGCGTGGTAAGAATCACGCGCCGGAGATCAAAGGTTATACAGCCGAGTATCTGGAGAGCGAGAGCCAACGTTCAGCCCTCATCCGGCAGGCGCTCGAGGCCAAGGGACTTCGCGGCGCGGAGGCGGCCAGTATCGCTGCGCATGCCGGCCGCGAAGAAAAGCTTAAGCTCTCGGCCACCGAGCTCAAAGCATTGCATCAAGAGCATGCCGCGCAGTTCGGCAATCAGCCCGCTCAAATCGTCACAGACGCTGCGCAGCGTCAGTCCCGTGAATTGTCCGTCGAAAAGATCATGGCTAAGGCAACGGCTGCGGTCGCGTTTGCCCGCGAGCGGCTCAGCGAACGTTCGCAGATTCTAGAACAATTCGAAATCACGCGTGATGCTTTGCGCCACGTCCAAGGCCGTGCCTCGCTCCTGGACATACACGCTGCCATCTCTGTCAGTCAGGCCGAAGGGAAGCTGCGCGAAGTTTTCCATGTCCGGCCCTCGGCACCGGCCCATCGGTACACGACGCCCGAAGCCGTCGCCGCCGAACGTGAAATCATCCAAACGGTTCGTACAGGTCAACAGCGGGCCGTATCGATTCATGTCGATGCGCCCTCGCTTGCCGCTCGCTTCCAGCTACTCAATGACGATCAGCAAACTCTGGTTGTCTCTGCGCTCAATTCTCGGGATCAGATCACCGGTATCCAGGGACGAGCTGGGACAGGCAAAACCACAGCCCTGTCCGCCATTCGCGAGCTGGCCGAAGAGCGTGGCTACAAGTCACTGGGACTGGGGCCAACGTCCAAGGCGACCAAGGGTCTTAAGCAGGCTGGTATGGATTCCGAAAACCTGGCCGCTTATCTCGTGCGAGGTGGACCGGACGCTCATGACGGCCGCGCGCGTCTGTTCTTTCTCGATGAAGCTTCCCTGACATCGGCCAAGGCAACGCGCGACTTCTTGCGGACGCTGCGACCGGTCGACCGCGTGCTGCTCATCGGTGACACGCGCCAGCACCAAAGTGTGGAAGCCGGCCGTATCTTCGAACAACTGCAGGACGCCGGAATGCAAACCGTCACCCTGTCCAAAATCGTCCGTCAGAAAGACGAAGGCTTACGCCAGGCGGTCGAACTGCTGGCGATTGGCAAAACCGCTGACGCCGTTGCCTTACTCGAAAGTCAAACACGGATACATCAAGCGGGTCGTCGAGAGAAGCGCTTTGACGATATCGCTCGTTCCTACGCCGCTGCTCCCCAGGATACGCTCGTCATCTCGCCAGATAACGAGAGCCGCAAAGATTTAAACGCTGCCGTGCGGACCGCTATGCGTGACGCTGGCTTCGTTCAATCTGACGCCTACACCGCCAATGTCCTCGTTCATCGTCAGGACTTGACGGCGGCGGACAAGGGCCGCGCGACTACCTATCAAGTTGGCGACAAGGTCTATTACCGAAATGGCAGCGGCAAGCTCGGCATCGCGAAGAAAACGTATGCCACGATCATCGCCGCCAATCACGAAACGAATGCAGTCACCGTCAAGCTGGATGCCGGGAAAATTGTCACTTATGATCCAGCGCGCTTGCGAGGCGTTTCGATTTACAACCCTGAAGCCCGTCCGTTAGCTGTTGGCGATCGCATCCAATTTACGCAACCGTGGAAAGACCAGGCCATCGCCAATCGCGACTTGGCAACCGTCACTCACCTCGACCAGCGAGGCAACATCCGCGTGAGCCTCGATGACTCAGGCCGCGCCCTTGGCTGGAATCTCCGCCAACACGCTCACATCGACTACGCCTATTCCATGACCAGTCACTCCGCTCAAGGCCTCACCGTCGACCGCGCTTTGCTTCACATCGATACCGGAAATTCCAAAGCTCGCGCCCTTATCGACAAAACGCTCGCTTACGTGGCGGGCTCCCGGCCGCGCTACGATCTGCAAATCTTCACAGACAACGCAGCTGAACTCGGCCGGGCACTCGGCCGTGAACATCGCAACGAAACGGCCCTAAGCCCGGAACAGACGGTTGAGACCATGCAAGCCGTTGCGCCGAAGCCGGCCCAACAAGAACGCAGCGAAGAAATTCCTGCCGGTCAATTCCTTTCTATGTGAGCCAATATGTCATTAGAAACGATCCTTCCTTATCTGAAGCCCATCGCTCCGCTGATCCTCGATCCCGAGATCTCCGAAGTCATGGTCAACGCCAATCGCACAGTGTTCTTTCAGCGGGCTGCTTTGATGGAACGCTGCGAGGCCAGCCTTGATGACCGTCACCTCTTGACCGCCGTCAAGAATATCGCGCGAGCGCTCGGCAAAGACATTAGCGTGGCGGCGCCTCTTCTGGACTGCCGCCTACCCGATGGTTCGCGCATCGCCGCCGCGATCCCACCGGCCACTGAAGGCGTGTTATTAACAATTCGGAAGTTCCGGCCGCACTGGTTTACGCTCTCAGAGCTGGTAGCCGCTGGTGCCCTGCCTATCTCACTTTGGGAAACCCTTACCGCCGCCGTTCAACAGCGAAAGAACATTCTGCTCAGCGGCGGCACCGGCACCGGCAAAACCACTTTCGTCAAAGCCCTTGTCGATCTCATTCCACTGTCGGAACGTCTGGCTGTGATTGAGGATACTCGTGAACTCAAGATCGATCATCCGAATCTCTTCCGCTTCGAAGCGCGCCCCGAAGTACGCGCTTCGAATGGTGACCTCCTGACTTCCAGCATTACGATCCGCGATCTGGTCAAAGCGTGCCTTCGCCACCGGCCTGATCGGGTCATCATCGGCGAAGTGCGCGGTGCTGAAGCCTTTGATTTGCTCGATGCGCTGAACACCGGTCATACCGGTTCCATTTCTACGCTGCATGCCAATTCCGCGCTGCATGCGCTGTCCCGTTTAGCTTCGCTCGCCATTCGTGCCGATTCCGGTGTTCCACATCCGGCCCTGCAGTCCGAAGTCGGTGACTTGATCGATTTTTCCGTTCATGTCCGCTTAGTTGATACCCATCGCTTCGTGCACGAAGTCATTCAAGTTCATGGATTCAATCCCACAGCTAATCGTTATGAGGCCGAAACTCTCTATGCCGCCTAGAATTTCTTCTCGGGAGAGACGCAGAGCTCCGCCCTTCCCTCATCAGCACTACGTTGCTCGCTCCCATCCGCAGCGGAGTTTCCCTCCGCAATGCCTACCGATCATTCGGTGCGCTGCGCGATCTTTAGCCGCTTTCCTTTCTCCTTCCAACGTTTCGCTTCGGCCCTTCGTCCGCCAGGGATCGCCTTTCAGGTTTTGGCTCCTTCCGCTCTCGCTCCCTCCAAAAAAGTGCTGCGCACTTCTCAACCCTGGCAGACACGCGGGCACTTCGCCCGTTGCTCTGCATATGAAAGGCAAGCGGGCACTTAAAAGCCAGCTCTTACTTCAATTCACCAGAAAGGTACCAAAGATGACAAACCTCAATCGCATTACATTGCTCGGCAACACCGGCAGTGAACCCAGAACTTCTTCGACTTCGAACGGCAAGCCAGTTACCCGCTTAAGCGTAGCCACGAACAAACGCTACAAAGACGAAGCAGGGGAATGGAGGACCAAAGCGGTATGGCACACGGTCGTTCTGTTTTCCGACATCGCTGCCTATGCGGCGAAGATCAAGCCTGGCACGCTCGTCTTCGTCGAAGGTGAGATGACCTATCGCGACTACGAACGCGAGATCGACACAGCCGAGGGACCCGTCAAGGTCCAATGGCCAGTGGCAGAAATTGTGGCTTCCACTATTAGTGCGATCAACACCGAGAAAGCTGCCAAAGAGAAGAAGGGGGCGGCCGCGTAAGCGGCCCTCCCCCTATGACAATCCTCGAACAAGGCCGAAAAGTTACGCGCCTCACCAGGGCTTCGATTCAGCATCGGCCGCTGATTGTGACCATGTTTCCGGAACATCTGGAACTGCGCCGACACGGGACGCGTGAACGCCTTACCTTGACCTACGAAACAATTTATCGGCAAGCGACGATGCGGGAGGCTGCCAAAGAGCGCCAGGAATGCGCGCTGCTCAAATTCGCCCGGAAGCGAGGTAATGCGTGAGCGGAGAGTCGCCTTCTTCTAGCGTTGATGCCCTCTGTCGAGCATTTGCAAACCACCGGCCGCAGCGCGATCTGTTTAGCGCGCAAACGCGAGATTGATATCGAATGGCCTGCGCACGCGGAACACAAGCCGCCGACCACAGGACTGTGAACTAAGAACCAACGCCGCGAAGCGCGGCTCGATCCATAAATCAAACGCCCGGATCAGCTAGAGTCCGACCCGGGCAGAAAGGACAACTTTTATGTTGTTTGAGAGACTTCCCATCCCTCGTCCGGAGTATACACCGAATTGCTTCCGGTCTTCAAGTCAAGTCTTTCCAAAGAAGCCTTTGGCAAGCGAAGACAGGACTCGCCGCGCGCGGCCCCGCGATGTATTCCAGACTTCCCTTGGACGCTCTGCCGCTCAACTCTACAGCGTCCTCTGCGATGCCGTCGATTGCGCCGGACCGTACACCGCTCTCGCTTGGCCGAAGATCGCAACGCTTGCGAAACGCATGAAAGTCGCGGAGCGCACTGTGCAGCGGGCCCTGCGCGAGCTCTCGGATAGTGGTTGGGTCGGCACACCGTTCGGCGATACCGGCGGTCCACAGGATGGCGCGGTCTACCACCTCCATCCCACCGGTAAGCACTGCCTCTTCTGCCAAGCCGCGGCTCGAACCTTGAACCAGCGCGGCCGCCCCACTTCCTCTCGTATTACGGGTGACATTTTGGCACCAACCGGTGACACGATGTCACCCGTTCTGTCACCCGTGACGAGTCCAGAATTGACACCCCAACCCGCCACGACGGGTGACATTTTGGCAGCGACGGGTGACATTTTCGACAGCGCATATAAGGAAAAGAATCCCCTACTAGATTCCCTACAATCGTCGTCGACGGCGCCGCCAGTGCCACTCGTTCATAGTGCCGAACCGTCACTCGAAGAATTCGATCGCTTGATGGAAGGCGAGTTTCAACTCGATCAAGGCGCCGAGCGCCGACTGTGGAGGGACTCTCGTTCGATCGTTCCCGATGCCACGCCCGAGGAGATTCATTACTTCTTTAGGCTGCGGGCCCATCAGGTCTATGGCAACCGCCGCATCAACAACCCCACCGGCCTGATGCTCAGTACCGTTTCGGACTGGTTCGTGGAGCGCCGCGTTCTGGAGCGACGGGAAAGAACCCGGCGCGAAGAACGGGAAAACGCCGCGATTCAGCGGCAGATCGCGGAGTTCCGCAAGCTGGAGCCAAGTCGCTGTTCGATGGGAGATCCATCTTCGAGACAGCCGGTAGACACCAATGCCTTTTTTGACTTCAGCGCTCGAATCCGCGACCTCGCCGCCAGAAAGTCACTGCAATGAGTAGCCCAATCGTTGAAATCCACAGCCCCATGCCGGCGAACGTCGATGCCGAGCGATTTTTGCTAGGGGCCATTCTGGATGATTGCTCCGGCTTTTTAGCTGTGGCGGGCAGCCTCGCCGCTACGGATTTCAGTCTGGAGGTACATCAGCGCATTTTCCTCCGTATGAATGAATTGCATGCTCGGGGTGAAAAGATTGATTCCGTTACTGTCGCCAATGAACTCGATGCACACCGCCAGTTAAAATCCATCGGAGGCTTGACGTATCTCGTTTCTCTCGGCAAGGATCTACCGAGGCTACACAATCTCGCCAGTTACGCTGCGATCATCAAAGAGAAAGCTCTCTTGCGCCGCGCCGTCCTCCTCTCCCGCGACACCATGCATCGTGCGCTGCAGGGGGAAACCACTGCCGAACTCGCAACAAGCGCCAGCGATGCTTGGATGAAACTTAGTGCGCCTCCGAAGAAAGGCCTCGCGAGTCCGGCCCAGATTGTCGCCGAATGCAATGGTGCTTTTCTCGATCCCAGTCAACGCGTTCTTGGAATCGCCACCGGGTTCACTCAGTTCGATGAGATGACAGGCGGATTATGCGCGGGCGAACTGATTATCCTCGCGGCCAGGCCAGCAATGGGAAAAACAGCGCTTGCTCTCAACATTGCGCAGCACGTGGCTACCCATCCGAAAACCCCCAAGGCTGTGGCCATCTTCTCGCTCGAAATGTCCAAGGAGTCCCTCTTGACCCGCTTGCTCTGCGGCACTGCACGCGTCGATCAGCGTCGCTTTCGCGCTGGCTATTTGAACCAAAATGAAAAACACCTACTGCAAATCGCCTTGGATCACGTCCTGAACGCGCCGCTCTTTCTGGACGATACCGCCGGCACAAACCTTCTCGACCTCCACGCCAAGCTCCGTCGCCTCCGAAACGAACAAAATCTCGGCTTGGTTATCGTTGACTATTTGCAACTGCTCGAGGCCCGAGGGCGCTTTGAGAACCGCGTGCAGGAAATCGGCTCACTCTCTCGCGGTCTTAAGCTCTTGGCCAAGGAACTCCACCTTCCTTTCCTTGTGCTCTCGCAGCTGAGCCGCGCTCCGGAAACCCGCCCCGGCGATCACCGCCCGATTCTGAGTGACCTCCGCGAATCCGGCTCCATCGAAGCCGACGCTGATATGGTGGCTTTCATCTTTCGCGAGGAGGTTTACCGACCCGACAACGAGAGCCTGAAAGGCATCGCCGAACTCATTCTCGCCAAGCAGCGTAACGGACCGACCGGAACTGCGAAACTCGCCTTCCTCAATACGTATGCTAAATTCGAAAACCTGGCAGGGGGAATAGTTTAAGTTAACGATCCGTCGAGGACGCTGCCATTGCGACTTATCTTCCGCACCTCGGATACAAAATCGTCTAAGCCCCACTCTGATTGGTGTCAGAAACTGGAAGATATCAAGAAATCGAGCAAATAGCAAACTTTCGTTTGGTACTTCTGATCAAATGGTACTAGAATAATTCCTGATGAAGCAGTACCGATGTAGAAGATGTTCGTGTTATAGATTTCACCACTCCCGCACAAGAAATCTGGTGGAGCGGATGATCTCGATGGTTTTGGTGCCGTGTCGTTGCGTCTCATGCGAACGACGTTGCTGGTGTTTCAGGTGGAGTCTGCCCACCTTTGAAGGTGAAACGAGTCGCGCAAAAGCGGCAAACCGATAAAGTGATAAAGTAAGGTCAGCTCGGAGGGGTTACCCTTGCTTTCCCCCAACTGTAGGGCATATTTCCGACGCAAATGCGACTCGATCAGGCGCACAATCTACGAAGCCGCAGGTGTTGGTCTCAAAGCTGAGAAATAGAGGCTGGACGCTCACTCGGCGAAGAGAAAGCCGGGCTCGGGAACGACTCGCGGATCCTAAGGCCGACCTCGTGCTGTGGTCGCCGTGCTCTCGGAATCGTAAAGAAGACACCGAAGGGGTTTTTAGCCGCCAAACGGCACTTATCCTCAATGAATGAACTCTCCGACGCCAACCCGGCAAACCTTCACATGACCGTACCGACTCATTTCCGCCGGAACAGGCGAAACACCAGGGATAATCGCCCTCCTCTATGCAGATCTTCACGCGAGCGAAGTACCGGAGCGCCGCTCCTTTCACCTCACTCGACCCCTGAGAACGACCATTGACTTGATTGAAGCCAGTACTTTTGAGTGGCATTTGATTCGTCAATCCATCAAACAGGCGCTTGACCGCAGTTTGATTACACGCTAGCCGGTCCGGCAGTGCGACATAATCGCGCTTTGTGCAAGTTCTTCGAAGATGGCAAACGGTGGGTGGCGTAGGGCTGGAAAAGTCTAAATCTAATGCCACAGCTGGCGCCTTTCGGACGGCGCTCGAAGAATGTCTAAAGCCCGCTTCATGCGAAGACCGAGTGGACCTCAGTCGGCTTCGGCGGCAAGTCTGCTTCGACGGCCTTCCCGCCAGATTGTTTCTGAACGCTATG
>CAVYUL010000083.1:0-50624 GCA_963771405.1 Bryobacterales bacterium | reverse complement strand
GGGAGGCCGTTTTGCCGTATCAGACGTGGTGGTGCGTGGCGAGGTACCCGACGCGGTTCGCAAGAATATGGAACTTTGGGTGGGCTGCATCGCGGGCGCTTTGCAGGAGACCGAATATCGCGAAAAGCTGGCGCATGTCGGGTTTGAGGCGATTGCTGTGGAAGTTACTCGCACTTACAGTATTGAAGATGCGCGTGGGTTCTTGACCGCCAAAGGCATTGATGTCGATGCGGTTGCGCCGCAAGTGGAGGGCAAAATCGTGAGCGCGTTCATTCGGGCCAAGAAGCCGGCTCCGGAAGCGTGCTGTGGCGGCAACTGCGCTTGCAACGCATAAGCAGGAAGATTGTTTCGGAGGCGCTGGGAACGGCGCTGCTTTTGGCGGCGGTGGTGGGTTCGGGCATTATGGGCGAGCGGTTGGCGGGAGGAAACGTCGCGATTGCGCTGCTTGCGAATACCATTGCCACCGGAGCAACGCTGGCGGCTTTGATTTTGACCTTCGGTCCGATCTCGGGCGCACACTTCAACCCTGCCGTTACGCTGGCCGATGCGCTGCTGGGCGGTTTGCCCTGGAAACACCTAGGTGGCTATGTCGCGGCCCAAATTGCCGGCGGATTTGCTGGGGTGGCGGCGGTGCACATTATGTTTGGCCTGCCGCTGTATTCGATTTCCCAGCACGCGCGTTCGGGCTTTGCGCAAGACTTCAGCGAGTTTATCGCCACGTTCGGACTGCTTAGTGTGATTTGGGGCTGCAGCCGGTTTCGATCTTCGGCAGTTGCTTATGCTGTGGCTGCTTACATTACGGGCGCATACTGGTTTACCGCTTCGACTTCTTTCGCTAATCCCGCAGTGACGCTGGCGCGCTCGTTAAGCAATACGTTCGCAGGCATTGCGCCCTCCGATGCTCCTGGGTTTATCTTGGCGCAGCTCTTGGGCGCGGTTGCCGCGACGTTCTTATTTCGCTGGCTCACGCCGGCCACATCCGCAGCGGCGACAGATGTTGTCCTTCCGCACGCGGCGACGAAGGAGCCAGAACGAGTGGGGCGATGAGGCTAGTAAAGGTGTGAATTGCTTATGTCAAAACGGTCCATTCTAATTTTATGTACGGGAAACTCGGCTCGCAGCCAAATGGGGGAAGGGCTGTTGCGGCACATGGCGGGCGACCGCTTCGATGTGGCAAGCGCGGGGACGAAGCCCAGCAGCGTGCGTCCGGAGGCGATTGCGGCGATGCGCGAACTGGGAATCGATCTGGCTGGCCACCGTTCTAAGTCGGTGGATGAATTTGCGGGCCGGCCTTTCGATTACGTGATTACGGTCTGCGATCACGCGAAGGAAAGCTGCCCGATCTTTCCGGCTGTCACGAAACGCATGCATTGGCCTTTTCAAGATCCTCCGGGGCCGAATGAAGAAACGGAAGAGGTAAGGATGAAGGCGTTTCGCAAGGTGAGGGACGAAATGAAAACGCGTTTTGCGAAGGAGTCGGAAGAAGGCGTGTTCGCTCCTGTATCCTCAGCTAAGGATGGCTAGCGTTACACGAAATGGCCTTTGATCGCCTATTGCAAGACCTTCGCTTCGCTGCGTGTACGTTTCGTAGAGACTGGAACTTCAGCCTCGCGGTTATTTTGTCTTTGGCGTTAGGCATCGGGGGGACCTGTGCGTTCTTTAGCGTGATTTATGCGGTCGTTATCCATCCAATGTATAAGGATGTGTCGCGAATCATCGTGCCGACCGTCTCAACTCCGGATTCGGAGGACCGAAGACCGCCGCTCGAATATCAAATGGCGGATTTTCCGCAAATGCAGAAGGGCTTACGAGCCTTTGAGAACATCATCCTCACCGGTTCACGCACGGCCGTTACCGGCGGATCGTCTCCGCGGAACGTGAATGTTATGGATGTTTCTTCCAATTACTTCGAATTTTTCGATACGCCGGCTTTGTTGGGGCGGCCCTTTTTTCACGGCGACGTTCCGCAGCCGCAAAGCCCGCCTCCACTGGCAGTGATCGGCTATAAGCTCTGGACCCAAGAGTTTGATGGAAGCCCTGGCGTGATAGGAAGCGATTTGCGGCTGGGGAATGACGTTTACAAAATCATTGGCGTGATGCCAAAGACATTCACATGGTTTGATACCGATGTTTTCACGCCGGCGCGGCTTCGCCCGGAGAAAGGCCGCTCTGTGAGCATCTATCTGAAGCTGCGGAAAGGAGCTACGCTCCATTCGGCGGATGCGGAACTGCAAGCCATGACGGAGCAAGTGGCGAAACAAGATCCGAAACATTACCCAAAGCTGCCGTTTCACATGAACGCAGATCCATTTCAGGATTGGGTTCTGGGAAAATTGCCGGGCCAATTGCTAATTCTGATGGCGGCGGTTTCGATGCTGCTGCTTATTGCCTGCGGGAATGTTTCCGTTTTGATGCTGGCCCGCAGCCAAGCGAGAAAGCAGGAAATTGCGATGCGCTTTGCGCTGGGCGCGACCAGCGGCCGCATTATTCGTCAGCTCTTGACGGAAAGTCTTCTGCTTTCGCTCAGCGGCTGCGCCCTCAGCGTTCTGTTTGCCTGGCGCGGTCTGCCGGCGCTGCTGGCCGCATTGCCAGAGACCTCCATCCCGCATGAAGCGGCAGTTGGCTTAAATCTGCCTGTTTTCGCCTTTGCAACCGTGGTTTCATTGGCCACCGGCATAGGCGCTGGGCTGGCACCGACGCTCGCATTGGTTCGCGATTCAGTTCACTCAACAGTTAAGAGCGGGAGTCGCACAACAGCTCATAGCCGGTTCCGGATTAGTGGACAGACCATGCTGGTAACCGCCGAGATCGGGCTGAGCGCCATGTTGCTGATTGGGTGCGCAGTGGCCATTCGTACCTTGGTGCAGTTAACGCATGTCGATCTTGGCTACAATCCTCGCAACGTAGCGGTGCTTTCCGTCAGCCTGACGCGGAATACAAAATTGCCATGGCTGGAAAGGCGAGCCTATTATGACCGTTTGCAACGGGCGTTAGCGGAAACGCCTGGCGTCCTGAACGTAACCGCGGCCAATGGAGCGGTTCCACCCATGCTTGATTTTGAAGTTGACTTTGCCGTTCCCGGGCTTACGCAAAGCAGCACGGCGAGTATCGCCATGGGTCTGGTGGGTGCGGATTACTTCAAAACCCTGCGAACCCCGCTCATTTCCGGGCGGGTGTTCACGTTAGCGGAGGTGGAACAAGGCTCGCAGGTAGCCGTGATCAACGACCTGCTGGCAAAACAATTGATCGGAAGCGGGCGACCGGCGATAGACAGCGTCATTGAGCTTCCCTCGCCGCAAGTGCATGAGGACGCTTCGCCGCCCAATGGAACGCGGTTCTATCGCGTGGTTGGCGTGGTGGATACAATCGAAAATCAAAATCTGATGGGTTCGGCGAAACCGGCAATCTATCTTCCCTACACGCAATTGCTGACACGTTATGAAACGTTTCTGGTCCGCACCGGTGGCGATCCACGAACGCTGGAACACACGCTTCAGAAACGGCTGCATGCGTTTGTCGATGCAGACCAGCCGCTCGCGGAATTCGATACTCTCGATCATCTACTCGCGTTGAGTTCGCTTGGCGACGCTGAATCCAGCGGCACGCTGTTTTCCATCTTTGCTTTTGTCGCTGTTGTTCTCGCCGGGTTTGGGCTTTATAGTGTGTTGTCGTTTAGCGTTGCGCAGCGCAACAAAGAATTTGCAATTCGAAGAGCTTTGGGCGCACAATCCGAGCAAGTGGCGGGCATGATTTTGAAGTGGGTGCTGGCGGTAACAGGTGCAGGCATTCTGCTGGGAATCTCTGGAACCTTTGCGTTTGGAAAGTTGTTGGCTTACTATGAGCCTGGCTGGCAGACCAATGATCCCTTTACCCTGGCCGCAGTGGCCGCGCTCCTTTTGGGCATCAACTTGGTAGCGATCTTGCCGGCGCTGGTGCGGGCTCTCGGCATAGTGCCCGAAACGGTTTTGCGAGCGCAATAGCGCCTTGAGTCATTTCTTAGCGGCTGCGAGCGAGAGCACTTGGGGCTGTCTGAAACGAATCGGTAGCGGCCCAGACAGCAGGCTCGTTCGCTCATTCGCGAAAAAGGGTACTAACATACGACCTTGGAGGCCGTGGCGGCGCGAGCCGGAATGGCGACCGGGGCTATTTATAAGAACCGGGATGAACTATTTTTATCGCTGGGACAGACCTATTGGAAGACGATTCGACCACAGGTACAAGCGGAGCAAGGCTGCGGTCGGTCGTTTGACGGGCTTGGCGTACACACTCACGCATGAAGAGTTGCGCGCCAATGCCTGCCGGACAGCTGGTGCGGGTGATTCACGCGTTGAGTGAAGGACTGGTTTTGCAACGGCTGTTGACGCCGGAATTGATGCCGGATGAGGTGTTCCATGCGGCCTTCGCGGCGTTGGGCAAGAAGAGTTAATTAAGCCGGCGCGGCGTCGTTTAGAATTTGACATCCTATGGGGATGAAAGCTGATCGTGTCGAAGTCTCCCGAGATGAACAAGCCAAACGCTGGCTGATTCGGATTCAAGTTGGAGAGGAAATTATTCGCCGTCCTTGCCAGGAATCCGAGAACGCCGACAAGGATACGCTGCGCAATGCGGCCATTAAAATTGCCGCCGATGAAGGATATGAAGTCGATCCGGCGAATGTTGTTTTCTCCTGATATTTACCAAAACGACGGACACAAGACGGCCGCCTAGAAAGGCGCCCGGCTGGCAAAATGCCCGCCCCACACGGAGAGGCTCAATGAAAGCGAAGAAGGGATTTACAGAACAAGAACGCGCGGCGATGAAGGAGCGCGTTGAGGAGTTGAAGGCGGAGGGTGGCCGAAGCTCGGGCGGGAAGAAGGCGGATGGGGAAAGTGAGGTGCTGGCGAAGATTGGGGAGATGCAGGGGCCGGATCGAGCGTTGGCCGAGCGGATCCACGCTATCGTCAAAGCCAATGCGCCAAGCCTTACGCCGAAAACCTGGTATGGGATGCCCGCCTATGCCAAGGACGGCAATGTGGTCTGCTTCTTCCAGAGCGCGACCAAGTTTAAGACGAGATACGCGACGTTCGGCTTGAGTGACAAGGCAAAGCTGGACGAAGGAAATGTGTGGCCGGTGGCTTTTGCGCTAAAGGAGTTGACGGCGGGCGATGAGGCAAAGATCGGCGCGCTCGTGAAGAAAGCCGTGAAATAAAGACGGCTCCCTTCACGGCGCACCTATTTGGAGTTATCTGTGCATGGCTCCGTGAGCGGCCAGGTGGTTATTGTGGGCCTCATCCGCATGCGAGGATTGCGCCTGCGTGGGGCCTTGGTGAGGAGCGCGGCCGGCTTCCATTTCATTAGGGGAGGGTTGCGCCCGACTACCGCCTCTGCCATTGAATGCGTGATTGGGGCCTTCGACGGGGTGAACTACCGAGCGGTCTTCGTAAACGTTGTGCACGTTGTTGCGGTCAACGTTTGAGATGGCGGTGTTGTGATGGAAGTTTCCGTGATCCCAACGTCCGCCGGTAAAGCCTGAACCGAAGTAGCCGTTGCCGTAATTGATGCCGCCGTAGAAGCCTACTTGCGGACCCCAATAGCCTTCATGCCAGTTGTAGGCGCCGCTGGAAAAACCCCAATAACCGGGTGTCCACAGGAGGCCTTCGGAGGGAGGAAGAACCCATTGACCCGCTACCCAGTAGTAGCCGTAGTCACCATTTTGATAGTAGCCGGGTGTCCAAATGTAGCCATCTCCGGGGCAGGGCGGCTGATCGAAGACGGCGATGGGGGGTGGAGCGATCCTCACCGATAAGTGAATTCCGGCGAAGGCATTCGCACTGAAGATGGCGGCCATTGCCAGAACTAGAAGAAATGGAATTTTGTTTTTCATGTTTTTGTTTTCTTTCCCGGCGATTTGAGACCGGGTGAAGGATTCTCAGAGAGCGGGCTAGCATTGCCCTTGAAGACCCGTCAATAAAGCATCGCATGTCGGGGTCTTCTCATTGGGGCCATGCTATTTTTCTAGCATGCGAATGGATGTTGTGCTGGCACTGCGCTGGCTCCGCAAGGAACCACTTTTCACGACGATCATTGTGTTGATTCTGGCGGTTGGGATTGGGGCGAATACGGCGGTGTTCAGCATTGTGGATGCGGTGCTGCTGCGTCCACCGTCGTATGCGGCTGTGGAACGTTTGGTTCGTGTGGGCGAGAGCAACAGCGATGGCGAACTGTCGAACGTGCCGGTGAAAGACTATGAGCGATGGGCCGACCGCAGCGACCTTTTTGAAAAAACAGCGCCGTACCTGAGGGACACGGTTACGCTTACTGGGGAAGGTGAGCCGGAGCAACTGATTGCGGTGCGCTCGGTTGGGCTGTTTCCGCTGCTTGGCGTTGCGGCGCGTTTGGGCCGGACGATTAGTGCTTCCGACGACGAAGCGGGGCCGCGAAATGTTGTGGTGATCAGCGACCGGCTTTGGCGGCGGAGGTATCATGCCGATCCGGGTGTGATTGGCCGTGGGATCACGATCTCCGACGAGGCATACACGATTGTGGGTGTGATGCCGGCGGATTTTGAGTTCAATTTTCCCGAAGCTGAACTGTGGACTCCGTTGCGGCTGACGCCGACGACGCCTTGGTTCGGAGTGGCGGCGCGCCTTCGTACGGGGGTTACGGTTGCGCAAGCTCGAAGTGCTTTGGCAATCGTCGCGCGGCAGATGGAACGGGAAGAACCGAAGGATTGGGCAGGCTTGAAGATCGTGGTGACGGCGTGGAGCGACAGGCCGAATCAGAAATACCGGTTGACTCTGATTCTTGTTTTGGCGGCAGTGGGTTTGGTCATGCTGATCACGTGCGCCGATGTGAGCGGTCTGCTGTTAGGGCGCGCGGTGCAGCGGCAGAAGGAGATTGCGATTCGAGCTTCGCTGGGCGCGGCTTTTTGGCGGGTTGCGCAGCATTTGTTAGCCGAGAGTTTCGTAGTGGCCGGCATCGGGAGTTTGTTGGGGATCGGGGTGGCGCGGTTGCTTCTGGATGTGTTGACAAAGCTATTGGCTGCGCTACCGATTGTGATGCCGCATTTACAGCGAGTGGCGCTTAACTAACCAGTGCTGGCGTTTAACGCAATCCTGTGCCTGGTGCTGACTGCGCTGTGCAGCTTGGCGCCGATTGTGCTGGCGGCGCGAACGGATTTGCAATCTGTGTTGCGCGGCGGACAGGCGGTGGGACCGCGCGGTTCTGCGCGACTGTTTTCGACCCTGATCGGGGTGGAAGCGGGGTTGGCATTTCTGTTGTTGGTAGGTTCTGGATTGATGATCCGCAGCTTGGTCCGTTTACAGACGGAGGATCACGGAATTCGACCCGAACACGTGCTTACTTTGCGGGTACCGGTGGGCACGCTAACGCAGCCGCGTCCGACGGGGAAGTATGATACGCGGCCGCGGCAGATGGCGTACTATCGGCAGATTCTGGAGCGTGTGAAGACGATTCCGGGTATCAAGGCGGCGGCGATTGTGAACAACCTGCCGCTTTCCGATATCAATACGAGCCTTGAATTGACTGTGAACGGCTCTGATAAGGAGTCTCAAATCAAAGCGGCGCGGACGATCAGCCCGGAGTATTTTGCCGCGATGGGCATACCGTTATTGGCCGGCCGGATCTTTAGCGATAGCGATCAAGCGGGCACTCCGAGCGTCGCGATCATCAACGGATATTTGGCGCGGCACTTTTTCCCGAATCGAAGTCCGCTGGGCGAGAAGATGATTGCGGGCGGATCGCCCGGCCCGACGATTGTGGGTGTGGTGAAGGATACGCCGCAGATGAGTTACGAATTGGAACCGAAGGGCGAGGTCTATATACCGTATCAGCAGTACATGTTTGCGACCTTTATGTCGACAGTGGTGGTGCGCACGGAGGGTGAACCAACGGCTCTGGCGGCAGCCCTCAAAAAGGAGGTTTGGGCGGTGGACCCGAATCAGCCGGTGGTGAAGGTGGAAACGATGGAAGATGTGATTGCGAATTCGATTTGGCGACCGCGATTCTCGGCTTGGATTTTTTCTGTTCTGAGCGGGCTGTCTGTTTTCCTGACTGCCATTGGAGTTTGTGGAGTGGTGGCGTACACATCCAGTTTGAGAACGCGCGAGGTGGGGATTCGGGTAGCGCTCGGCGCCACTCCGAAAGTAGTGGCCGCGGTGATTTTGCGGGGAGCGATGATGCCGCTGGTGTTGGGTCTTGGAGTGAGCGTGGTGGCCGCGTTGCTGCTGGCGCGGGTTCTGAGGAATTTGCTTTATGGGATCAGCAGCAATGATCCTGCGACGTATGTTTGCGCGGGTGCGCTGTTGCTGGTGATTGGAGTTGCAGCGAGCGCGCGGCCGGCGTGGAGGGCAGCGACGCGGGACCCGCTGCCGACGTTGCGTGCCGAGTAGTTATGGCTGCGCGCAGGTGAGATGGACGACGCGCGACAATCCGCTTTGCTTGGCTAAGCTCAATTGGACATCGCCGAGCATGAAGTCGCCGTGAGGACTCATAGCTACGGTGGTTGCGACTTGAGGGATGCCTTGGTTTTCGGGATCGCTTTTGAGATTGAGATTCATCTCGGTTAGGCGTTTCATGCCGGTGCCATCGAGGCGCATGGCGTACCAATCGGTGCCGAGCATCAGACGGCCGGGGCGGCGCTTGACTCCGTGAGTACTCATATAGACGATCCAATCGCCGGTGGGAGTGGGGACGATCACGGGATGTTCGTTGTAGTCTTTGCCTTGCGTCAAGCGCACTCCTTTCCCGGTTGCGAGATCCAAACGGTAAATCTGGCTGAACCAGAAATTATGAGTATCTTGATCGCTGGTGTACGCCAAACTGCGGCTATCGCTTGAGAAGGAGCCAGTTTCGTAATAGGCGGGGCCGCCGGGTTGGTACGACTTGACGTTCTCCAGATGGGGTTGCGGCGTTTCGAGGAAGTCGGCAACCTTTAGAGCATACTTGCCGCCGGGTAGGCGTGAGGACCAAGCGATATGCCGGCCGTCGGGCGAGAACACGGGGAGGAGGACACCCTGATCTTTGGTATTGGGCTCGTGGGTGAGAGGCCAGGCTTGGCGGCCATCGGCCGTGATAAGCCACAAATTGTCGTGTCTTCCAAATCCTGGTAGGGCCTCGTAATCCGGATTGCCGAAGAGCTTGGGGCTGTGCCACGCTTCGATTTGCGCCACGATCAGCAAGAAGCGGCCCGATGGGTGCCAGAACGGCGCGCCCTGATGTTTGTTCGGCAAGCCCGGGGTGGTTTGGGTGATTGGTTGGCGGTCGGCGCCATCGGGTCGAATGGTGAAAATGCGGTAGTAGCGGGCGGCGTTTGGCTGCATGTAGGCGATGCGGTTGGTGGCGAAATTCCAACGGGTTCCGAAGCCATCGGTTAGAAAGGGTTTGGCGTCGATTGTTGTGCCGGTGGCGCGGTCGAGGGTGCAGACTGCAGCTGCAGGCGAGAGCTGCGAGATGAAGAGAAAGGCGATAAAGAGCCGCATGGATTGAATATAGACAACCTATGCGGCTGCTTTCGCTAGCGGGCGTCGTGGACGACTTCGAGCTTGTTGACAGGCATGCAGACGCCGTAGCCACCGGCGAATTCGATAAATTCGGGGTCGAGGCGGTCGTTCGATCGGCCTTGGTAGGGCGCGACGGAGATGCAGGAGCAACTGCCTTCGGCCAAGGTGACGTTTTTCAAGACGTATTCGGAAGAAATGGACTTCACGAGAATCTGTTGGGAGGTCATGGGCGAAGTGGCGCTCAGGTAATAAGAGTCTTTCACGGAGTAGCCGGTGCCGGCGAAGGCAGGGTAGATGCCGTAGTTGCTCTGCAGCCAAGCGGCGAGCGCGGTGTGGGAGCTGTCATATAGGGTAGCGGCGTAGGTGAAGGTGTGGGCGAGGGCATTTTGGACGGCGGCGACGGGAGGGTCGGTGAACGCGTTGGCGAAACAGGCGGTTTGGGTTTGCGGATCGGTTGGCATGGCCGCACAATCGCTGGGGTTGAGATTCACATCGCGTTGAATGGCGGAAAAGACGTTGGGCCAGGTGGCGAGGACGGCGTCGAGGGCGGCGATGTTGGCCGCATGTCGGGGATGGCAGCGCAGGGCGACGAGGACTTCGTCATCCACGTTAATCAGGCCAGAGTAAGTGGGAAATACAGAGAGTTTGAGGGGCGGGGAATAGAGGGGAGTTGCGGTAGCGAAGCCACGCAGGGCGCCGGGTTTGGCGATTGTGGTGACGCTGACGCCAGCAGGAACGAAGGTGATACGCAAATAGTCGTTGGGCAAAGTTTCGCGGACTTTGTCAGAGACGACTACCGGCGCAGCGGCGTTGTTTGAACCGGAGTGGGCATCGTGATCAAAAGCTGTGTCCTGTGCGGTGGCACGGGCGGGGATGAGAACGGTAGTGGCGATCAGGGCGAAAGAGAAGATGGAACGCATGGAAAGAAAGCCTCCCGAAGAGAAAGTTATCTGCCATTTTGCGGACGACGCCGAGATTAGTAAGGTTCGCGACAGCGCGCGTGACTTAGTAGGAGTTTGCCATGAGTTCGGTTTAGACGACCATGAGAAAAGCTACGGGCTTGGGGGAGTCAGAATTTTTGCGAGGATGACGTAGTTGGACATTCGTGGCACAATGGGTCAGAAAGTGACATAGTATGGCGCGAACTGATGAAGTTGAGAAGATGCTGCCGCTGCCCCTGGCGGCGTTTTATATGCTGCTGGAACTGGCGGAAGGCGAGAGGCATGGGTATGCGCTGAAGCGGGCGATTGCGCAGCGCACGGATGGCAAGCTGAAGCTGGGATCGGGGGCGCTGTATGGGTCAATTGACAAGCTGCTTTTGCTGGGGTTGATAGAGGAATCGGAAGAACGGCCGGATCCACACCTGGATGACGAACGGCGGCGGTATTACCGGATTACGAGTTTGGGCCGGCGGGCAGCGGAGGCGGAAGCGCGGAGGCTGCGGGATTTGGTGGTTTTGGCGGAGGCGCAGTTGGGACGCCGCCCAAAGCTGGCGTAAGGAGGAAACCAGGATGCAGAGAGCGATGAGAGTTTACGGTTGGCTGCTGAAGCTGTATCCGGCCAGGTTTCGAGAAGAGTATGAACCGGCGCTGGAGCGGCAGTTTCAGGACGATTACCGCGACGCTGCGAGCAGAGGAGAAGCGGCGCGGTTGTGGAGCGGCGCTTTGTGGGATTTGGCGACGTCGGTGCCGCGGCAGATTCTGTCTGAGATGAGGGTGGATATCCGGCAGGGGATGCGCGCCTATCAGAGGCGGTTGTTCAGCACGGCGCTGGCGGTGATTGCGTTGGCGCTGGCGATCGGCGCGAGCACAGGCATTTTTAGCGTGATGAATGCGCTGCTGCTACGGAGCTTGCCTTTTGGGAGGCCGGACCGGTTGGTGGAGTTATGGCTTTCGCCGATGAACGCGTTCGCGGGACGAGCGGGATTTCTTGGCTGGTGGCAGCATAGCGCTTATTTGAATGAAGCAGCTACGTTTTCGACATCGGAAATGAACCTGGCGGCGAGCCAGGAGGCTTGGCGGGTGAAAGGCACGGAGAGTTCGGCGAACTTTTTTCATTTGCTGGGCGTGAACGCAGCGGCGGGGCGAACGTTTGCGCACGATGAAGATGTTTTCGGACAGAACAGCGTGGCGGTGATTGGGTATGGTTTATGGCAGCAATTGTTTGGGGGAGATCCGGCGGCGATCGGAAAGAAGACGATTCACGTCAACGGCATGGAATTCACTGTGATTGGCGTGATGCCGGCGAATTTCAACTATCCGGGGAATACACAAGTTTGGATGCCGACGATTTTCGATTTTGAAAAGATCCCGCACCGGGGCGCATTTCTAATCGAAACGATCGGTAGGCTAAAGAATGAAGCGTCGTTGCGACAAGCGCGAGCGATGTTCAAGGTGGAGGTGCTGCGCAGGAACGCGAAAGCGTACGAAGGGAGCGACGTACGAAATTGGCCGAAGCTGGTTTCGCTGCAGAATCAACTGGCGGGGCCAGTGCGGGAGCAGAGCTGGGTGCTGGCGGGGATGGCGCTGCTGGTATTGCTGACGGCGTGTGCGAATGTGGCGCAGTTGATTCTTTCGCGGGCGACGGAGCGGAGTCAGGAACTGGCGGTGCGGGCGGCGCTGGGAGCAAGCCGGGCGCGGTTGCTGCAACAGTTGATTACCGAGGCGGTGTTGTTTACGACGGTGAGCACGGTGCTGGGTTTAGGGTTGGCGCAATGGATTTGCGGCCTGGCGACGGCGATTGTGCCGCCGGAACTGGCAACGCAGGAGTACACGATCTTCGATTGGAGGGTGCTTGGGTTTGCGGCGGGATTGGCGGTTTTGACGGCGGTGGTGTTTGGGCTGTCGTCGGCGCATTTGACGGAGCGGCTACAGCCGGCGGCGAACTCGTTACGCAGCCAGCGGAGCGCGCCGGATGCGGGCATGAAGCGAGCGAGGGCGATGTTGATTGTGATGCAAGCGGCGATCACGTTGTGTTTGGTGACGAGCTCATTTGCCTTGGGGAATGCGTTTTTGAAACTGCTGGGCACGGATCTTGGATATCGAACGGGGAACGTGGTGACGTTGAATGTCTCGCTGCAGGGAACGACGCACAGAGGAAAAGGGGAGTGGGCTTACTACAGCGATGTATTGAGCCGGCTGCGGGCGATGCCGGAGGTGGAGGCGGCGAGTGCGGTGAGTTATTTGCCGCTGGCGAATCAGATTTACATGGCGAACTCTTTCAAGCTTGATTCGGGACAGAGTGTAGCGACGGTGGTGACGAATGCGGTGATGCCGGGTTACTTCCGGGTGATGGGGACCGATTTTTTGAACGGGCGGGATTTTGAGCAAGCGAGCGGTGAACAAGGGGATCGGGAGGTGATTGTGAATGACACCTTTGCGCGGCTGAGCGGATTGGGAAATGCGATTGTAGGCCGGCATGTCGTGAGCCCGTGGACGGGGGCGCCGTATTTGGTGGAGGGCGTGGTGAGGATGGCGCGATTGAATGGGCCGGACGATGGCGGAGGGCCACAGATCTACTTCTATATCCGCGAAGAGACGCCACCGGTGCTCACGTTTGTGGCGAAAGTGCGTGGGGACGCGGCGGTGGGGCTCGCGAAATGCCGGGATGCGGTGCGGGGGATTGATCCGCAGGTACCGATCTACGACGTGAAGACGCTGGATGAACGATTGGACGAAGTGCTGGCGCGACCACGGTTTTATGTCGGGGTGACGGGATTGCTTTCGTTAATGACGGCGCTGTTGGCGATGGTTGGGATTTATGGGACGACATCTTATGCGCTTGAGCAACGGCGGCGGGAAATGGGAATCCGAATGGCGGTAGGTGCGACGGCGCGGGGATTGAGAGGAATGATGATTTGGGAAAGTGCGCGGCCGCTGGTGGTTGGAGTTGCGGGCGGGGTGGGGCTGGCGATTTTTACGGGCAGGTTTTTGGAGGATTTGCTGACCAGTGTAGTGCGGCCGGATTTCGCTACGTGTTTAGCGGGCGGCGTGGCGTTGGTGTGCGTGGGTGTGCTGGCGGCGTGGCAGGCGACGGCGCTGGTGAGGCGGATTGATCCGATGGAAGCGCTGCGGGCGGAGTGAATTTTCGCGCACGAAACATCGCAAAAGAGGAACCGTCCGGTTAAGTAATCGAAGAAGCTGGAAGTAGACGCTGGGCGCGCCATGGAGTACGCGCTGGCTTTGGAAGGATGAGGATGTTGCGTCGGCTTTGCGGTACGTGGTGGAAGAACAAGGGGAAGCGATGGCGTTGTTTGTGAAGGAGAATTTCGTTAGTGCGGAATAGACCGCTCCGTTACCGTCGTGGCTCGGAACGGAGCGGCATCCCGGGTTATAAACTACATTCCGCTGATTTTGGCGGTGAGTTCGTCGCGTTTGGACGAATCTGTGATGTAAAGGCTGAAGGCGATGGCGAAGCGTTGTGAGTTTGCCTTGATGTCGCTGGCGGTGATAGCTTCGGCATCAAGGCTGCAGGATTTTAGTTGACGCTGCATCACCTCGGCCGCCTTCTTGGGCTCGACGTATTTCGAAACGATGGTAAGTAGTGCGTTATAGGCCATGCTGGGCATAGGAGCTCCTTTTGTTAAGTCCAAGCTCCTAGGAGCGATCTGCGCCGGCTTCAGAAGGGGCACCGCCGTGTTGATAAGTAGCGTTGCTGCCTTGCACGTGGCGGGCGAGTTCCAAGACGGCGAGACGCATGTTATCGGCATGAGCGTTGAGCTCTTCGCAGATGATGGCCGACTCCATAGGATTGGTAGCCTGACTTTGGCTTGCGTGGGCAATGCGCTCGACCGAAGCACCCAACAGCGTGGCGCCGGGACCGAGGTTGCGGACCAATTCCTCAAGGGGTTTGGTGATGGAGCGTCCGATTACATAAGCAACGATAGTCGCGATGAGAACGGCGAGCGCGGAGAAACCGAGAGCTTCCATGCGATTGTTTTCAAAATCGCCGATGCGCATGTTGAGAAGCGTATCGAGTTCGTTTACGCCGACGTTCCAGTAAGCCAGCGTCGCTTTTTGAGCCGCCGCCGACTGCGTGGCGAGCTCGGTGGTTTGGATCTGGGTTGGGTTCGCGGCCACGACGTGGAGTGTCTGGACGAAGCCTCCGACTTGCGTCTTGTAGGCTTGGAACGCAGCGGAAAGGTGCGGGCGCAGAGTGGGGCTGACGCCGTGATTATCGGCATCGGCATCGTAGGAGGTGTTGTTGCTGGCTTCGATGCGGCTCACGGTTTGTTCGAGGAGCGAAGTTTCATTGAGCAAAGCGGCGACTTCAACCGGTCCGCCGGCGCCGGATGTGAGTTTGTGGGCGATGGCGGAGGCGTTGCGGATATGAGTCACGGCATCCGGCATTGCCAACAGCGTGACATCGACCAGATAGTAGCTATCGAGATCGGGGTCGAGAATGAGGTTCGACGTATTGCCTTGATAGGCAATGAAATCTTTGCTTTGATCGGCCAAGCGGTTGTAAGCGGTAGCCAATTTTTCGCGGCTTTCCGGGCTGGCAAGGTTGGCCGGCGAGATGGCAAGGGACGACAATTCGCTACGCATATTGTCGAACGTCACATCACTGTGATTCTTTTTGGCGAGATCTTCGTTGGTGGTTTTTAGAGCGCCCGACAGTCCGTTGTTTACGGTAAAGGCTTCATCCAATGCAGACCGAATGGCGGCCGATTGAGCAGTTAATTCCGTGGCGCAAGCGCCGCTGCCACAGCCTTCCACTATATTTTGAGCAACCAACTCGGCCGAGAGAGCTTTCATGAGGGGACGCTGAAGAGCGTTGCCATCTATTTCGAGTTGAGCTGTTTCGATTTGCGGCGTGTAGTTGGAAGCGAGCAGATAGGCCAAAACGCCGATGGGAAGTGAGAAGATCGCAACGATCAGAAAAATCTTGGTGGACACACTCGCGCGAGTGGTGTCTTGGGCGGATGAGTCTAGCGACATGCGGATGCAAATTCCTTCTTGAGAAACATGTAGGGTGAACCAACCCCTGGTCTGATATCGGCAAAAAGCAGAAGGGGCTTTAGCTCGGCAGGTTGGCCACTGTTTAGTTTCGATATGATGAGGCACATCCATGGCGAAGACGATTGGCAGCTTAGTCCTGGCGTTGGCAGTAGCGGCATCAGCGGGTCAGGAACCCAGGAATTTGGCGACGACTCCGCACCCGCCAGGGCAAAACCCGAACGGTATGCATGTCTACATATGGGCGGGATTGAAATCGCACCAGCCGGGTCAGCATGATTATCCGCAGTTCTTGGCGGATTGGAGCAAAATCCTGACGGAGCGAGGGGCGGTGGTGGATGGCGGACTGCATCCGCCAAGTGCCGAGCAACTGGCGCAGACAGACGTAGTGGTGATTTACAAAGGCGATGCGGGTTACTGGCTGCGCGATGAGCGTGCAAAGTTTGAAACCTACGTGAAGCGGGGCGGAGGATTGGTGAATCTGCACGATTCGCTATGCGGGCCGGAGCCCGATTTTGTGGCGACGCTTCTGGGCGCCGGGAAAAAGCACGGAGAGGTGAATTACACACTGGAGGCTCCGGTGCATTACAGTGTGGTGGACGCGGCGGACCCGATTATGAAGGACATGTCGGACATTACGATTTTGGACGAGGCGTTTTTCAAGATGACGTGGGCGGCGGATCCGGCGATTCACGTGTTGGCGAGGGTCAGTATTCCGGCGACGAAGAGCGCGGGGGAGCACAAAGGCGAAGTGGTGCCGCAGATGTGGACGTACGAGCATACGGTTGAAGGCGGGCAACCGGCGCGAGCGTTTGTCTGGATGCAAGGGCATATTTACGCGAATTTTGCGAATTACCAGATTCAGCGAACGCTTTTGCGGGGCATCGCCTGGGCGGCAAAGAAACCGGTGGACGAATTGGTAAATTACGTTGCTCCACCACCAGCGCCAAGGCCGCAGTACTGATAGACTCTTTGGGGGCAAAAGGGCGATTCGGGGAATTACAAAAAGGAGACTTGAGAAATGAAGTTTGTAGCTGGACTGGTGGTCGGCGTGATGTTGAGCGTGAGCAGCGTTGGTCTGTACGCTCAAAACGAACGGGTGAGACATCCGCGGATAGCGAGAGCGATCCACGCGTTACAAGATGCGATGGACTACATGAGGGCTGCACCGCACGATTTTGGCGGGCACAAGGCGGATGCGATGCATGCTTCGGAGGAAGCGATTCGCCAATTGAATCTGGCGCTGGAGTACCGCGGCGAGCACGACCGGTAGGAACAGTTGATGCGGCAACGGCGGCGAGGCGGATGGACGCGCCTGAGCCGCTTTGCCGCATTTTTTTGGTCAGTTGCGGGTAAGATGGCGGAGGGTGCGTTCGGCGGCTGAATCGGCGATGAGAGTGGCCAGGCGCTTGACCTTGGTTTCTTCGCGTTTGGCGCTAATGATCCACCAGGTAGCGGTGCGCCGATACCAGGGTGCTTGGCGGTTGAAAAAGGCCCAAGCGGATTTGTGGGCGCGGAACTGGCGGAGTTGTTCAGGAGTGAAGGCGATTTCGGTTTGCTCGAAGGCGTAGATGCCGGACCGCTGAGCGGAGCGGGATGCAAAGGCTGCCAGGCCGGCAGGGTGCATCAAGTTCTGGACGGTGAGCTCCGCTACTCGCTTGATGTTGGTATTGCTCCACACACTGCGCGGTTTGCGCGGGGTGAAGCGGATGGTGTAGCTGAACTCGTCGATACGGCGGCGGACGCCATCGATCCAACCGAAACGGAGGGCGGCGTCGACCGATTCGGGCCAAGTGATGCTGGGTTTTCCGGAGTCTTTTTTGTGGAAACCGACGAGGAGTTCGAGTTCGCGAGAATGGTTTTGTTCAAGCCAGGCGGCGAATTGGGCCGGGGTAGGGAAGAACTTCGGTTTCATTTTCGAAAAACACGCGCAAGACGGTCGCGGTGTCAAGCGGCCACCGGAAGAGATGCGGAGTGTTTCTTCTCTCATGGTGGCGCGCATCCGCTCCCTTTGCGCTTCAATGCTTGAATGAATGATACCCTCAGAACGGTATGCAGTGTCCTTTCTGCGGGTTTCGGGAAGATAAAGTGATCGACTCGCGGGAAAGCAAGGAAGGCGATTCGATCCGGCGGCGACGGCAATGCCTGGCTTGCGAGCGACGCTATACCACCTACGAGCGCTGTGATGAAGTGCCCTACATGGTGGTAAAGAAGGATGGGCGACGCGAGACATTCGACCGGCAAAAAGTTTTGAACGGATTGATGCGGGCTTGCGAGAAACGGCCGATTAGTATGGGGAAGCTAGCGGAGCTGGTTAATCGGATCGAGACATTGTTATTTGAAAGTGCGGAGCGGGAGATCTCTACCACGCAGATCGGCGAGGAGTTGATGGCTAGTTTGAAAGGACTAGACAAGATCGCATATGTGAGGTTTGCGTCGGTGTATCGGGATTTTCAGGACGTAGACGAGTTTGTCCGTGAGCTGAACGATGTTGCTATGACCAGGAAAATCTGACATGTAGGTAGAATTTCCAGGTGCGAAAACGCAAATTTCTGCTTGCAAAATGTGGCCGTGCAGACACTTATGTTTTGTTGAAACCAATCACTTTCCGCGTCATCCTAAGAAATAAGGCTTAACTTCAGCAGGTTTTCCCGGTATAATAAGGTCGCGTAAATATTACAGACGACGGGCGGGCTAACTCAGTCTGGCGTGCGGGCTTACAGGACGGCTCACTACTTCCATTCGATTATTCGGTAGAGTTTCGGTGGTCTCCTAGCGCTTTTTGGGCAGGGTCCTGATGCACATTCTACACGTCTATATAAATAGAGGGAAGAGAAGCAAGGCTGGAGTGTGACTTCCAAAGCAAAGCAGTGTCAAATTTTAGAGGGCGGGCAATAGAGGTGAAAAGTTAAGGTGGACCAATTCGAGGATCAATTTCTGGCTGATGGCCCGGAACCGCTAGGCGCGATTCCGTTCGACGAGGAAGCCAATTTTTTCCATCCCGAAGAGGTTCAGGATGACGAGTTCCACGGCGCACAACAGGTAGAAGAGTCGATCTATACCGATGACCCGGTACGCGTGTATTTGCGCGAAATGGGTTCGGTACCGCTGCTGACGCGCGAGGGCGAAGTAACTTTGGCGCGCAAAATGGAGCGCGGCAAGGTGCGGATGCAAAAGGCGATCAGCCGGTCGCCACTGATACAGACGATGGTCGGCGAATTTGCGGAGTTGATCCGCAAAGGCTCCGAGGAAGTGGACAGCTACGTCGATTTCGCGCCTTCCGATATTGAGGAAGGCAGCGCTGCGGATATCAAGCGGCGGACGGAAATGGCGGAGTTGTTCTTTGCGTTTCAAGCGGCGGTAAAGAGGCTGCAGCAGACGCAGGACAAATATGCGGCGGTGCCGGCTTCGAACAAGAAGCTGCGCAAAAAATGGGCGGGGAAGGTAGCGCGCGCGACGGTAGAAATGTCGAAAGCGCTGCGGTCGGTCCCGTTCAATCTGGTGCGTTGGAAAGAGTTCGTGCGGGTGATCGAGAAGACGGCGGAAGATATGTCCGTCCTCGATAGCGAAGTCAAGAAACTCGAATCGCGGAACTCGGCGTCGGCGATTGCGCGTGTTAAGGAACTGAAGCGCGAGCTTAAGAAAACCGAAGGCGAAGCGGGAGCGTCGCTGCCCGATCTGAAGCATAGCCTGCAGACGATCCGGCATGGCGAAATCGAAGCGGAACGGGCGAAGAAGGATTTGGTGGAAGCCAACCTGCGGCTGGTGGTTTCGGTGGCAAAGAAGTATGTGAACCGCGGCTTGCACTTGCTGGACTTGATCCAGGAAGGCAATATCGGTTTGATGCGCGCGGCGGACAAATTCGAATACCGGCGGGGCTACAAATTTTCGACGTATGCAACGTGGTGGATCCGGCAGGCGATTACACGCGCCATTGCAGACCAGTCGCGCACGATTCGTATTCCCGTTCACATGAACGAGAGCATGAACAAATTTCTGCGGGCGACGCGCGAGCTGGAGAAAGAACTCGGGCGCGTGCCGACGAACGAAGAGATCAGCCGGCGGATGGATATCCCGGTTGAGAAAGTGCAGAAGCTGAAGACGATTTCGCGCGACCCGGTGTCGCTCGAAACGCCGGTAGGCCGCGACGGCGAATCGGCACTGGGCGACTTGATTGAAGATCGTTGGGTGGGATCGCCGGTGGATGCGGTGATTGATTCCAACGTGCGAGATGAGACCGCGAATATTCTAAAGACGCTTTCGCCGAAAGAAGAGAAAGTGATCCGGCTGCGATTCGGAATTGGCTGTGAGCGGGAACACACGCTGGAAGAGATCGGGCAAGAGTTCGATGTAACGCGGGAACGAATTCGCCAGATTGAGGCGAAAGCACTGAGGCAATTGCGGTCGCCTGAGCGGGCTCGGCATTTGCGAGCATTGCTCGCCGCTCGCTAACGGCAAACTAAGGTACTAAATCAAACGGCCGCTTGGACGCATTCGTCCAAGCGGCCGTTTCCTTTTTCTTCGAGTCTTAAGTACTTTATCCAGCGGGTAAAATTGACTTCACTAGTGACAATAACGTAACCTTTAAGAAATCTAGGTGTTTTCGTTTACAACGCTTGGCCCTCCGTGCTGCGAGCCAACGAGAAATAGGGGTTCAATTTAACAAATCTATGAAGAATTTTCTTGTTGTCGCGATGATGGCGCTGGCTACTGCATTCTGTTTAGAAGCGCAGACAGCGCAGGGTGTGGTGACTGGGACTGTTACGGATGCGTCGGGTGCGTCCATCCCCAACGCCGAAGTATCTCTGTTGAACCAAGGAACCGGAGTCGAGCAAAAAACTGCTTCGGAAGGAAATGGCAGTTATCGCTTTCCGCTAGTGCCTCCGGGAATCTATACGATTACGGTGAGAGCCAGCGGCTTTACCGAACGTGAAATCAAAGATATCAAAGTAGACGCCAGCACAACGGTGCCCGTGGCCGTAACACTTTCGGTGAAGGGCGCAACGACAACCGTAGAGGTGACGGAAGCGGTTGCGCTGGTGCAAACGTCGAGTTCGGACTTGTCTTCGACTGTCGACCAAAGAACGATCGAAAGCATGCCGCTCTTGACACGCAACGTTTTCGACTTGGCTTTTGCCGCACCGGCGGTAACGCAAGGCATGAACTTCCAGGCAGCGTCGGGCGGTTCGCGTGAGTCAGGCACGACTTACATGCTGAACGGCACCGATAACAACAACAACTTTTCCGAAGGCGGGGTGAACGTGCAGCCGCCACTGGAATCGGTGAGCGAATTCACGATGCTCACCAACAACATGAGTGCCGAGTATGGGCACGCGGCAGGCGCACTGGTAAGCGCGGTGCAGAAATCGGGAACGAATAGTTTCCACGGGGCGGTGTACGAATTTAACCGCAACCGCTCACTCAACTCGTCTGACTTCTTCTCAAACCGCGCGGGCAGCCCGCAACCGAAATACATTCGCAACCAGTTCGGCGGCGAAGTGGACGGTCCGATCATTAAGAACAAGACGTTCTTCATGGGTTCGTTCGACCGGCTGGATCAGCGCACCGGCGGTGACTTAGTTGTGCAGGTGCCGACCCCAAGTCTCTTGAGCGCGATGCAAATGGGGGCGGGCCCGATTGCGAACGAATATTTTGCCAAGTTCAAGCCGCTGACATCGACTGCGCTTTGCCCCGCGGAAGCGGTGAACGCGCCGGACGCCGTGGGCAATATCGGCTGTATTCAAGAGTTCGATCCGACGCCAACGAGCGCCAACACCTACGTGGCGCGCGTGGATCACAACTTCAGCGAAAAAGATCGTCTCAGCTTTACGGCCAATATCTATCGATACAACAATACCGACAAATACGGCGGCGGCTATGCGACCGGAGCAGCCAACATTCCGCTTTCAGATGATGAGCACTATCACAACCTTGCGTTGATCAGCACCCACGTTTTTAGCGCGAGCACCGTGAATGAGTTGACGATTGCTCACAATCGCCACTTTTCCGATACTTCGCAGGGCAGTGCAGCGAATGGCTCCGCCGAAGCGATCATAGATGGAGCGGCGTACGACAACACGGGCTTTGGTTACGGTGCTTACGAAGGAGACGCGAACTCGTTTACACAAGATCGCTGGCAGTTGCAGGACAATCTTTCCCTGACAAAGGGACGGCACTCGCTTAAGTTCGGCGGCGGCGGGCAATACGGAATCCTATATCGTAATTGGGACTTAGGCTTTCCCGGACAATACGAGTTTGCGAACGCGCTCGGCGGTACCGCTGCTTCGGCTGGCGCGGTTGGGCCGAACGGAACGATTACCGACAACGCGGGTAGCGCCTTTCAGTTAAACAACACTTTGAGCAATTTTCAGAGCGACTTCCCATATTATTCAGAGCTCTCTGTGAATCCCCAGACAGGCGGAGCCGCGACCGCTTACCGGCACTACATCATGAAGGATTTGAACTTCTTCGCGAACGACAGCTGGAAGGTGAGCAACCGCATGACGGTGAATCTTGGATTGCGCTGGGAGCGCTATGGAGCGCCAACCGAAGCGCATAACCTAATCGCGCAGTTCACGAACCTAAACACCGCGAGTATTCAGGACATCGCCAATGCGCGGGTGAATCCAGTGACAAGCATGTGGAAGACTCCGAATGGTGACTTCGGGCCGCGTGTTGGTTTCGCTTACGATGTGTTCGGTGACGGCAAGACCTCGCTGCGCGCGGGTTATGGCATTTCGTACGACCGCTTGTTCGATAACATCTGGTCAAACGGCGCATGGAACCCGCCCTACTACGGATTGGTTGATCACGACGCCACCCAGGGCGACTTGGTTTATTACTCGTTCCCACCGAGCATCGGCGCAACCTTCACCGGTTTGCCCCGCGTTTCAGTGCGAACGATGGACGTGCACATGAAAGATTCGTCGACCGAGAACTACTACATCGGTGTTGAGCATCAGTTCTTGCAAGATTACTTGCTGCGCGTCAACTATCAAGGCAATTTCGGCCGGCACCTTTCGCAATTAATGAACTTGAACCGATACGACGGGATGTATTACAACGCCGATCTGGACGGCAGCCGACCAAACGCGCTGTATACCGGCTTCAACTATCGCGCGAACAACGTGAATTCGGAATACAATTCACTTGTCACGGAGGTTCAGAAGCGCTACGCTCACGGGTTGTCGATGCAGTTCAGCTTTGCGTGGTCGAAGTTGATGGACGAAGGTTCAGACTTGTTCTCGGGTTCGACCACGAGCGGTGGTTACAGCCAACCGTTCTATTTTGTCAGCAACAATGCGCCGCAACTGGAGCGCGCTCCTGGCGCCTTTGATCACACGGAGAATTTCAAGGTTCTCTTCACTTATGAACTGCCGTTCCTGAAGAATCAGAAGGGCTTCTTGGGCCGCGCCTTAGGCGGCTGGCAGGTTGCCTCGTTCTACCAGGGCTATTCGGGCCAGCCCAGCTCGAGATCTACAATGGCCGCGGCCGCTATGCCGGTGATGCCCTGGATGCAAACGGCATTGTCGAAAATATCGGTGGCGATTACAATCTGGACGGTGTGGATAATGACCGGCCCAACTTCATAGGTTCAAGCGTGGCCTCGGCATACTCCGGCTTCAATCCCGCTGACGGCATCTTTAAGGATAATAATCCGATCGGATGCGGCTATGCCGGAGCCAACTCCAGCGCCACAGCCATCGCGGCTTGCAACGCTAATTACGGTGTGGCGACTCCAAGCACACTATTTGCGAATCCTTCCGGGGTTGGTCCACGTTTTGGCACGCTGGGCCGGAACGTATTCCGTGGACCATGGTTCAACGGCTGGGACGCAAATATCTCGAAGACGTTCAAGGTCACGGAAGCCATCAAATTCCAGCTGCGTTTCGATGCGTTGAACGTGGATAACCACCCGAACTTCGATGGTATCGACACCAACCTGAACAGCTCCACTTTCGGCAAGGCGCAGATCCTTGTGGGTAATGCGACTTCCCGATTGCTGCAGTTGGGTGGACGAATCACGTTCTAGACCCGCGATTCTGTTTGGGGAAAACAAAGCGCGTTCTGATCCGTGGCGATCAGAACGCGCTTTCCTTTTAGGAGAATGAAGCTAGTGCGTTTGTTGCTTGTTTTTTGTTTGATGGGACTGGTGCGTTTGCACGCGGCGACGCCGGTGATTTTGATTTCAGTGGATACGCTGCGGGCGGATCATGTTGGGCCAAAGACGCCGCAGATCGAAATGCTGGCGAAGAACGGCACCGTTTTTTCGCAAGTTCAAACGCCCTACCCGCTGACGCTGCCGGGACACACGGCGCTGCTGACTGCCACCTATCCGTTCAGCAATGGAGTGCAGGATAACGGGATTCCTTTGAGCGCGCCACTGCCAACTCTTGCCACCGTTTTTAAGAAGGCGGGATACCGGACAGCGGCGTTTGTCGGAAGTTTTGTGTTGGACCGGCGCTTTGGACTAAGCCGCGATTTTGAAGTTTATGACGAACCGCTGGATGTTCACAACGATGCGACCGGCGCTCCGTTGGAGCACAAGCGGCCCGGCGGCGAGGTGGAGACAGCTGCGAAACGCTGGATCGAAGAGAACGGGAATGGAACATTCTTCCTATTTCTGCATTTGTATGATTTACACGCGCCGTATAGCCTTCCGGCGAATCCGGCTTTGCGGCATGGGGAGACTGGGTATCGGGCTGAGTTGGCTTATGTGGATCAGTTGCTCGGGGATTTTTTTGCGTTGCTGAAGAGTCGCGGCTTGTTCGACAAAGCGCTGATTGTTTTTACGTCAGACCATGGCGAGGGTTTGGGCGAACACGGCGAGAGCAGCCACGGCTATTTTGTTTACCAGAGCACGCTGCATGTGCCGCTCATTTTTCATTGGCCGGTTTCGGGCGCGAAGCGGGTTGGGCAAGAAAAGGTGGACGAACCAGCGAGCTTGCTGGATGTTGCGCCGACCATTCTGGATGCGCTTGGAATGAACCAGCCGAGCGAGATGAAGTCGGGAAGAAGTTTGTTGGCGGGCGCACGGGCTGAGGGCGGGGTTTACTCGGAAAGCATTTACGCGCGGCGGCATTTTGGGTGTGCGAGTTTACGCGCTCTCCGGCTGGGGAATTTGAAATATATTGACGCGCCGAAACCGGAGTTGTATGACTTGGCGAGCGATCCGGCCGAGCAGCACAACCTCTATGACCAGCAAAAGGGGAAAGCGGGGGAATTGCGGCAGCGCATAGCAGCCGTACGGGCGAGCGCTCCGCACGCCGCGGCTTCGAGCGCAGGGTCGCCGTCGCCGGACACGGCCGCGGCCTTGCGTTCGCTGGGCTATTTGAGTGGATCGACGAGCACGAGCCGGATTGAGCCGCGGATCGACCCGAAAGACCGAAGCAAAGACTTTGAAGAATACGTGCGCGCTTTGGCGCTGGCGACGCAAGGAAACGCGGCGGGATCAAACGCAATCCTCGAGCCGATGAGCGAGCGATTGCCGGATGTGACGGAATTGAAGATGAGCGTGGGAATGAACCGCATGCGCTTAGGGCAGAATGCGGAGGCGGCGCGCGAATTCAAGAAGGTGATTGAGGCCGACCCGGCGAACGCGGACGCGCATTATGAACTCGGCTTTTGCGACTTTCGCATGAAGCAGACTGACGATGCGATCAAAGAGTTTCAAGCGACGCTAGCGCTGGAGCCCTGGTACACACGGGCGGATGAGGCGCTGGCGGAGCTTCTGTTGCAGCGCAAAGATTTCAGCGAAGCGCGGGCCCATTTGGAGCACTTGCTTTCGGTGGATCCGGCGAGCTATACGGCGCACTTCAACTTGGGGATTTTTGCGGGTATGGAGAGGGATTGGGATGCGGCTGAGAAACATCTGGAAGCGGCGCTGAAGGCCGATCCGAATTCGAGGGAAGCGCATAAGACGCTGGGAATGATTTACGAGCAAGAGGGGAAATCGGCGTTGGCGCAACGCGAATATCGAGCGGCGCAGGGAGGAAAGTAGCCAAAAAAATCGGGCAACCCGCAAGAACGGAGTTGCCCGGTTTTCTTGAAGTTTAGGTGTCGCTCAGAAGTGAACTCTGACGCCCAGTTGTATGATGCGGGTGAAGTTCGCCGAAGCGCCGCCGCCGCCCAAACCGAGGCCGTTGTACTGGCTTTCGAGCGCGCCGAAATCGGCCGGGTCTTGCAAGCTGAGATACGGATCGGCCCATTCCATGTGGTTCAACACGTTGAACGCCTGAGCGTAAAACTGGAAGCCGAAGCGTTCCGTGATATGCGTATCTTTGGTGATGCCGAGATCGAGGTTCCAACGTTGTTGGCCGCGAAGAATGCCGCCACCGCCGCAACTGCCGTCAATGCCAACCAAGTTGGGCCGGAAGTTGTTATAAACCGCAGCGGGGTTGCTGTACAAGAAGACACCGCTACCGCCATTGGAAGGCAGGCCGTTGGCGCCAATGCTTGGGTTTGTTGTGGCGTTAAACACGGGAGCATTGCCGTAGCCCATACCACTGAGTGGCACCGCGTTGCAACCATTTCCGATGGTTCCATTACCCCATTCCTGATAAGAACCGGTGTAGATGCTCAGTGGAAGTCCGCTACCGTAGGAGAAAATGGGCGACACGCTCCAGCCGCCAATAAACCCATCCACGATCTTATTGCCTCCGCCAGTGAATCGCTGACCTTTGCCAAAGGGTAAGCGGTAGGTTGCGAGGAAATTGAACGTGAACTTGCGGTCATAGAATTGCGGGCCGTAGTCGACGCCGAGTTTCCACGGATCGTTAACGTTATTTTCGGTATAGGCCTGGTTCAAGCCGATGATGCCCATAGCTTTCGCCCAGGTGAAGTTGCTGACGAGAGTCAGGTTGGACGAGCGCTTTTGCAAGGAAAGAACGCCAGCGTTGTAATTCGAATAGCCGTTGGACGTGTCGTCATAAAGGAACCCTGTCTGCGTGGAGGACAGGAGCGCGGGGCCGAAATTATAGGAGCTATCGAGATCCGACCAAAGGTTCGTGACGGCGTTAGTGGTGATGTTGCCCGATTCATTGTGGACGACAGCCGCAGTGCAACTCGAAAAACCTGCGCAATAGGACGTTCCGCCCAGAGCCTTTTCAAAGAACGGTTGCGCTGTGACGGCTTGGTTCTTGGAGAGCTCCATGTAAAGATTGTCGTAGGCATTGGCAAACGTCTGGCCACCCTGTTTCATCATCCAAGGCACATCGTTCAAGTCTTCGCCCTGGAACAGGTTACGCGCGTAGACGCCGACATAGCCCGCTTCCGCGATGATGTTGCCTTTGAACTGCCGCTGGATGCTGAAATCGATTTGATCGGAAGAGCCAGGCTTGAAGTTGGAGTCGAGGGTAAAGGTGCGTGAGGCGTAGGCCGCATTCACCCCTGGTTCAACCGGCGTGGTCAAGGTGCTGGGAATGGCACCCACGGGCGGGGTTCCGTCGACGCCGATGCGGAATGCGTTGGCGGGCGTACTGCCTTGCGGTACGGTGCAAGCGCCGTTCGAAGTGGGGGCCTCGCAAGCAACCGGCTGCAGAAATCCGTCGCCCAGGACGGGCGTGGAAACCAAATCGATGCCTAGATTACGAGTGTAGAAGCGTCCATAGCCGACCCGAATGACAGTGGCCTTTTCACCCAGGAGGGACGCGAGCCAGCCGCTCTTGGCTTCCGGGCTCCAGGCGATCGATACACGCGGTGCGATTTCGCCATAGAACGGCTTGTAAGGATAAGTCAATCCGCCGTTGTTTACGGCACCGATGGGGGTAAAACCGATGGTCGGGTTATAGACTTGGCCGTTTTCAGCCGCAGCCAGACGGGCTGCGAGGTATTGATTGGCTGAGATCGGAACTCCGGAGGAGTTCGTGAGGATATCCTGAATGCCGTCGTTGGCGGTGGGCGGCAATTGAACCTGATAGTTCAAGCCGTAGCTGAGGGTGAAATTCGGCTTGATTTTCCATACGTCGTTAAAGAATATGCTCCAAGTGTTGTCAGTGACGAGCGAGTGAACGGGTTCGCCAATCGGATTGGCCGCTAAATTGGAACCGGTACGCGTGACGACGATCGAACTGGCCCCTACGAGTCCAGCCATCTGCCCGTAAAGGCTATTCCAGGAGCCGAGTTCGCTCGATGGCAGGTTGGCCGGTTGGAAGGCGGGAGTAAAGTTTACGTTATCGGCGCTCACGTCATAGACGAGGGAAGTCAAACCCAAGCCGACGTTGTCATAGCGATCGAACTTCCAGCGCTGGTAGAAGAAGTCAAAGCCGCCGGTGATGAGGTGGGTGCCTTTCAGCCAAGTGACGTTGTCGCGATATTCGTAATCATGGCCGTCCCACAAGCGGGCACGGGCGTCTTGGGTATCGACGTTAAACGGAATGAGCGCATTGGTGGATTCACCGCCGATTTCGATGGCGCCGGGATAATTGGTATCGGCGGCGTTGGAAGCACCGGCGCGCAACCACTGCCACTGGTTACGCAGATAGCTGAAGTGGGTTTCATTGGTGAGCGTTGGAGAAAGCGTTCCGGTGACTCCGAAGATGAGCGATCGGGGCTGATCGATGTCCTTGGAGACGGAGGCGGGCTGGCCGAAGGTGTCGCCGGAGATTGCGCCGCCGATATCAACTTGGTTGGTAGTTGGGTTTTCGTTGCGGAAGTAGCGGTAGGCGCCGAAGAATCGCCACCTGTCGCCGAAATCGTGATCAATGCGGACAACGCCGAAGTCATTCGACAGCGGATAGGTGAGATTGCTGATGTAACCGCAGGTGTTCAAACCATGGTCGCCGTAGTTCATGTCGTTACAGGCGGGCAAATATTTGTTCCATAACTGACTGACGAGCGGGTTGATGCCGATGCCGCGCGGGTCGCAAGGCAGGCCGCCCGTCGCGCCGCATGCTGTCGAAGTGGCCAGGTTGTATTGCACGATGTTCCCGTTGGCATCGCGCTCCTGGATAATGCCTTCGCGCAGAGTTGCTGCAGGGACAAGACGTTCGTAGGGCCCGGAGCGGGGGTAACGTTGGCCTTCGTAATTGGTGTAGAAATAAGTTTTGCCGCCCCAGAAGGAAGGACCGAGAGGTCCGCCAATACCGCCGCCGAAACGATTGAAATGTTCTTTCGGTTTGGCGATGCTGTTGAAGTTGTTGTACCAATCGTTGGAATTGAGCCAATCTGCCTGGAAGAAGTCGTAGGCGGCGCCGTGAAATTGATTGGTACCGCGCTTGGTGGAGACCATGACTTGGCCGCCGCCGGACATGGAGAAATCGGCCGACATGTTGTTGGTGTTGACGCGGAATTCTTCCACGCTTTCCGCCGGGGTTGGCAATACGCCTGCGCCGTTGTGTCCGACATAGGTGGCGTTATCGCCGTCAAGATCGCTGGTATTGTTTCCACCATCGAGCATAAAGGTGTTTTGGTCGGCGAAGTTGCCGGCGATGTTACCGCTCGTCGTGTTGCCTTCGGCGCCATTAAAAGTTGGCGAGGAGGTGGGCTGGAAAAAGACGAGGGTCGAGACGTCGCGGCTGATCGTGGGCAGATCGAGGATGGCCTCACCCCCCAGGCTGGAGCCCATGGTGGCGCTTTCGGTTTGCAACTCGGCGCCGGCGACCGCTTTCACCTCGACTGTTTCGGTTGCCTGCCCCACTTCAAGAGTGACGGCCAAGTTCAGCACAACGCCGGTGGTCACGATTTGGCTTTCTATGACCGCTTTGCGAAAGCCCTCTTTTGTGATGCTGATGTCCACGGTACCGGGCACCACGTTTTCGAAAACGAAGAGACCGGAGTTGTTCGTTTCTTTGGTGAGGGTAATTTGGGTTGCTTGGTCGACCATAACGACCTTTGCGCCGGGAACGGTTGCCCCGGACTGATCCACCACTCTGCCAGAAATACTGCCGTTAGCGGTTTGGCCAAAGGCGGGGGCCAAAGCGACAATGCACGTGAATAACGGTAAGAGAATAGACGTCGGACGGGCTGGAAGCTTGATCATGACGAGTCTCCTTCAATTCAGTTAGTTTTGTTAAGCGAGCCTTTAGTTGAAGTAGAGTATATGGCAAGTTTGGTAGTAGGTGCAAGAGCGGTTGTGAGGGATAGACCTATGGTTTTAGTACCATAGATCGACTATTAAGTTTAGCTACTGCTCGGGTGAATCTGATTCTAATTATGGAAATGAATTATGGAAGAAACCCGCAGCCTTCGTCAGCCAGGAAGCGCGATACCCCTTTTGTTTTCAGTCTGTTAATGTTTTGGCTGTAGAATTGCATTCCGACGAGAAAGTCTCTGAAAGGTAGGCTTTTGTTCTAGTAGTAATCCTCGGAGGCATAATTCCTTACCGGGAATCGAAAGAAAGTCGCAAGAAACCATTGAAATGAATTCACGAAAAATATTACAACTCGCAGCGTTATTCCTCGGTCTCGCGAGCCTTATTTGGGCCCAGGCCGAAACTGGTCAAATTACGGGCTCGGTGACTGACCCAAGTGGCGCAGTCGTGGCGGGCGCGGCGATCACGGTTAAGAATGTGAACACAGGTGCTGAACGAAATGACACGACAAACTCATCGGGCCTTTATGCGGTAACGAATCTCCAACCGGGGCAATATGAAGTTTCGGTCGGCGCCGCGGGGTTCGCTACCTATAAGCAGAAAGTCGGCGTCTCAGTCGGCGAAAAGGTCGGGGTGGATATCCGGTTGATGGTCGGTCAGGAAGTGACCACGGTGGAAGTGAACGAAGTTGCTCCCGCTATCAAAACGAACACTCAAACGCAGACGATTACGCAAACTCTGAGCACTGCTCAGTTGAACGAACTCCCGACTTCGACGCGCAATCCGTACGCGCTAGTGGTTACCTCGGGGAACGTGAGCGAAGACGATCCGAGCGGTCGCGGAGTGGGTGTGGCCATGAACGGCTTGCGCTCGGCGAGCGAAAACGTTCTGCTTGATGGCGTGGCGAACAATGACGAATTTGTTGCCGGTGTCGGCCAGATGGTTCCGTCCGATTCTGTTCAGGAACTCGGCATCATCACCAGCAATTTCACTGCGGAGATGGGCCGAGCATCGGCGGGTGTCGTGAACGTGACGACGAAATCGGGCACCAACGATTTTCACGGAACGTTATATGAGTTCAACCGCGTTTCGGCATTAGCTTCGAATTCTTTCAACAATAATGCGAACGATTTGCCCAAGTCGATTTACGACCGGAACAACTTCGGTTATTCGGTGGGTGGCCCGGTTGTGAAGAACAAACTGTTCTTCTTCAACAATACCGAGTGGACGCGAGTCCGCAGCGTGGCGAACACTGTCGTGTGGACGCTTGATCCAGCTTACATTGCTGCTTCTTCACCCGCGGCTCAATTGGTTTATTCGCAATATGGCAAGTTGGTGCCCGGTGTGTCAACGTTGGGTGCTTTCAGCCGAAACCAATTGATCGCTCAGGGAACCGATCCGTGCGGCGGGTCTTCCGCCAACGGTGGATGCCAAGCCTATAATCCTAATGCACCGATGTTTGACCAGGTGTCTTACAACGCGCCCGCAAACGCCGGCGGCGGCAATCCGCAGAATACTTACGATCTGGTCGGACGTGTCGACTACAACTGGAGTGACAAGACTCAGTTGTATGGCCGGTACGCGCTCTACAGCGAAAACGATCTCGCTGGTTCGGTGGTAAACAGCCCCTACCAGGGCTTCAACACGGGTCAGACGATCTTCAATAACAGCTTCCTGCTTGCGATCACGCACAGCTTTACGGAGCGTTTTGTTTCGCAAACCAAGCTTGACTTCAACCGTTTCAACAACGACCAACCGCTTTCTTCGACGGGCGTGGTCCCGGTTTACTTCTTGGGCGCTGCGAACGTAGCGACCACGATAGGCTCTTACAACGTCGTGATGCCGGGCTACGGACCGACAAGCCCCGGCAACGCTCTTCCGTTCGGCGGTCCGCAAAACTTCGGCCAGCTTTATCAAGACTTTTCATATGTTGTTGGTAAGCACGAAATCCGTTTCGGCGGGACGCAGACGTATATTCGCGACAACCGCACGTTCGGAGCGTACGAAGAATCGGAAAACATTCTTGGCAAGAGCATTGGCCAAGGTCTCGACAACTTGTATGCCGGTAACGAGTACGAATTTGCCGGCGCGGTCAACCCGCAAGGGAAATACCCTTGCGTGAACGGCGTCCAAACTGCGGCTTGCACCATCACTCTGCCGGTTGGTCCGCCTTCGTTCTCGCGGAGCAATCGCTACGAGGAATCGGCTCTTTACGTCCAAGATTCCTGGAAGATCAGCCCTCGCCTGACGGCGAATTTGGGCGTTCGTTGGGAATACTTCGGCGTACAACACGACGTCAACGCAGATTTGGACTCTAACTTTTATATCCCCGGCAATTTAGGTCCGCAAAACCCCGGTTTCCCTGAAGCGGTGGCAAACGGGCTGGAAGAAGTAGCTCCAAAGAGTTCAGTGGGCGCTCTGTGGAAGGCCAGTCCGCTAAATTTTGCCCCCCGCGTCGGGCTGGCGTGGGATGTCTTCGGCGACGGAAAGACAGCAATTCGCGGCGGCTATGGAATCGGCTACGAACGTAACTTCGGCAACGTCACATACAACGTGCTGTTCAATCCGCCGAACTACGCGGTGGTCGAGTTTACCCAAGGTAGCCAAGGCTTTACCACCATTCCGTTAAGCACCACCAACTTCGGTATCCTCTCGGGCTCCGGCGGATCCACCGCGCTGCCTCCGTCTGAATTGCGCTGGGTGCAGCCGAACATTCCGCAAGCATATGCGCATTTAATTAGCGCTTCAATTGAACACCAACTTGGAAAGAGCCAGCACTTGGAGTTGGATTATTCCGGATCGATTGGTGAAAACCAATACGATATTTCCTATGCCAACTTCCCAGGTTCCGGTAATTATTATTTAGGCATTCCTTGCACGCCTGGCGATTGCAACGCGACACTTAATAATCAGTATGCCGGTATCAACCTGCGCGGCGCGGGCGGACACTCTACCTACAATTCGATGAACTTGCGTTACGACATTGAAGATATCGGACGGAGCGGTTTGAGCTTGCGTGCTAACTATACCTATAGCCATACGATCGACGATCTCAGCGATACTTTCAGTTCCTCTGGGAACCAATTTAATCTGGGCTACACTGATTTCCAGCATCCTTCGATCGATAAGGGTAGTTCGAATTTCGATAACCGCGACCGTGTCGCAATTGCGGCCATCTATGACATGCCGTATGCGCGCCACCTGCACGGTTTTGCAAAGTCTGTTCTGGATGGTTGGGAACTGACGCCGATTCTGACCGCTCGGACGGGCGCTCCGTATTCAATTTACGACCTCACGAACACTAACTACATCTACACTCGTGTCGTGCTTGATCAAGCTATGCCCGCTGCAAGCCGCGTAGCTACCGGTACACCCAATGTTTATAACGTCTATAACTTTGGGAACATTAATACCGGCTCGTACGTCAACCCGACCACTGGCGATTCTGATTTCGGTCCTTTCCCGGCGAACATGACAGGCCGCAATGCCTTTAGAACGCCTGGAACCTGGAATCTGGATCTCGGCATGTTCAAGAACGTGAAGTTCCGCGAAGATAAAATGTACTTGCAACTTCGCCTGGAAGCCTTCAACGCGTTCAATCATGCCAACTTCACTGTGGACACCGGTTCTGCTTACATCTTCGAAGGTGCCGGCAGCACAATCACGGGAAGCTACACTGGCAACCGCAACGTTCAGTTGGGCGCCAAGCTCGTTTTCTAAAGGTTTGAATTTGAGAGGGGCCGGATCGAATCCGGCCCCAAAGAATTCCGGGAAACGCTAGAAAGAAGAAAAGGGCACTGCCGTAAGGCGTGCCCTTTTCTCGCATAGACTCGGAGGTTATCTATGCTCTTGTCACTGTGGACTACCAATTACATGGTATCGTTTCGTTAATATTCCTTCAAGATCTCCGGAGCTATTTAGGTTTTAGAATAGAGGCATAAGGTACTAGAACAATGATTGCAGTTGATCCAGTCGTGGAAGAAATTACCAGCCTCAAGCAAAGTCGAAGCGCGATGATTTTGGCGCATCACTACCAATCGGCTGAGATTCAGGAAATCGCTGATTCGATTGGTGATAGCTTGGAATTGGCGCGCGCGGCGCAGAGATTTGAAGGCAAGGTAATAGCGTTTTGCGGCGTGAAGTTCATGGCGGAGACGGCCAAAGTTGTCAATCCGAGCCGGATTGTAGTCCTTCCAGATATACATGCCGGGTGTAGCTTAGTGGACAGTTGTCCGGCACCCGCGATTCATGCTTATCGTGAGCGGCATCCCGACCACGTGATCGTCAGCTATATCAATACCTCAGTGGAAGTGAAGGCGGAGAGCGATATTCTTTGCACCTCGCGGAATGCGGTGGCAGTTGTGAATTCGATTCCAGCGGAAAAGCCGGTGCTTTTCTTGCCCGATGTCAATTTGGGCAATTGGGTGAAGAAGCAGACGGGGCGAGAGAATATGACGATCTGGCAAGGCACCTGTATCGTGCATGCAACGTTCCCCGCCAGGCGATTGACTGCGGCCCGCATGGAACATCCAGAAGCACTGGTGGCCGCGCATCCAGAGTGTCCGGGTGACGTTTTGCGGCAGGCGGATTTTATCGGATCGACCTCCTCGATCATCGACTGGTGCGGAAAACAGGCGGCGCAAGAGTTCATCGTGATGACGGAGAGCGGTGTGCGGTTCTCGCTTGAAAAGCAATCGCCGGGCAAGAAGTTCTATTTTGTGGCGAATGAGAACTGCAATTGCAGCGAATGCCCGTACATGAAGATGAATACGCTTGAAAAGCTGCGCGATTGTCTGGAGACTTTGGAGCCGCGCATTGAATTGCCGGCGGAGATTATGGAGCGCGCGCGGCTGCCGTTAGAACGAATGCTCGCGATCAAGGTTTGAGCGCTCAGGAACTTGCGATAAAGTAAACTCAGGTTGACTCAGCTCGTCCAGCTCGGTCCGCACCCAGTTCCACAGCCGTTGCCACCGCTTGGTGGGCCGTTGGTGGATACGTTTGGGCGCGTCCATTCGGACCTTCGCATTAGTGTTACGGACCGTTGCAACATCCGCTGTTTTTACTGCATGCCTGAGACGGGCGGCGTTTTTGCCAAGGCGGCCGATCTTCTCAGCTTCAGTGAGATTGAACGGTTTGCGCGCGTCGCCGCCGGGCTGGGCATTGACAAGGTGCGGCTAACGGGCGGCGAACCGCTGATGCGGCCGAAACTGCCTGAATTGGTGGCGAAACTGAGCCGTATTGCCGGGATTCGCGACTTGGCTTTAACTACGAATGGCGTGTTGCTTGCGGATGCCGCGGAGCCGTTGCGCGAGGCAGGGCTGCGAGGCGTGAACATCCATATCGACACGCTGGACCGCGAACGCTTCCGGCAGATTACCAGGCGCGACGATTTGCGGCGGGTGCTGGCGGGTTTCGAAGCCGCCAAACGGGCTGGGTTTGAAGTGATCAAGATCAACGCGGTCGCGATCAAGGGACTGAGCGAGCCGGACATCATTTCGCTTGTTCGCTTTGGGCGTGAGAATGGCGTGGAAGTGCGCTTCGTGGAGTTTATGCCGCTGGATGCGCAGGATTTGTGGTCGCTGGATCGAGTGTTGACGCTGGACGAAATGGTGATGATGCTCGAGCGCGAGTTTGGGCCGATGACCGCGGTGGCAGATGCGGACCCTCGCGCGCCCGCGAGCGAATATCAGTTTTCGGACGGATATCGAGTTGGATTTATTCCATCGGTGAGCAAACCGTTTTGCATGAACTGTAACCGGCTGCGGCTGACTTCCGATGGGAAGATTCGCTACTGCCTGTTTGCGATAGAAGAGACGGATGTGCGGCCCTGGCTCAAACGCGAGGAGCAGGCGGAGGAACTGGAAGCAACCATTCGCGCCACGGTTTGGAAGAAGTGGGTCGGTCACGAGATCAGCAGGACAAGTTTTGTCGCGCCACAGAGGCCGATGTACGCCATTGGCGGTTAGCTTCCCGGCATGTGGCAGCAGACATACGACCCGGCGGGCAACCCGGTGGTTTCCACGCTGCTGGCGGCTCTGCCGGTCATCGTTCTGTTGGGTGCGTTAGGCTTCTTCAAGATTCAGGCGCATTGGGCGGCACTGATGGGGTTGGCCGCGGCGCTTGGAATGGCCATCTTTGTGTTTCACATGCCTGCCGGTATGGCGGGGAAGACGGCGGTTTTCGGCGCTTTCTACGGGTTGTTGCCGATCGGCTGGATTGTCATCAACGTCATCTTCCTTTACAAGCTCACGCAAAGCACGGGGCGGTTTCAGGTTCTGCAGGATAGTGTGGCCGGAGTTACCAATGACCGGCGACTGCAGCTCTTGTTAGTTGCTTTCTGCTTTGGAGCGTTTTTTGAAGGTACGTCAGGATTTGGGGCGCCGGTGGCGGTTACGGGAGCGATTCTGATTGGGCTGGGGTTTTCGCCGATGGCGGCGTCGGCGCTTTCTTTGATTGCGAATACGGCGCCGGTGGCGTTTGGCGCGTTGGGCACACCGATTTTGGGATTGCAGGGCGTGACGGGCCTGGATTTGAATCAATTGTCGGCCATGATTGGGCGGCAACTGCCGTTCTTTTCGGTGATTGTGCCGTTCTGGTTGATTTGGGCGTTTGCGGGCTTTAAGCGGACGATGGAGATTTGGCCGGCGGTTTTGATAGCGGGCGTTGGGTTCGCGGTGCCGCAGTATCTAGTTTCGAATTTTCATGGGCCGACGTTGGTAGATGTAGTGGCATCGTTGATCTCGTTGGGTGGATTGACGGGGCTTTTGAAAATCTGGCGGCCGAAAACGATCATGTTGGGCACGACGCGCGACTCCGAGTTCGTTTCGCCGGAAGAGGCGGACCGGCGCATGGTCCGGCACACTTACACAGGGCGCGAACTAGTAGCGGCTTGGATGCCGTGGGTGATTTTGGCCGTGGTTGCGTTTGTGTGGGGATTGCCGCAGGTGAAGGTGTGGCTGAACCACTTATCGAATCCGCAGATTGCTATTTCGGGTTTGCATAACCTGGTGCGGCGCGTGCCGCCGGTGGCGCTGCCGAATGCGAAACCGGAGGCGGCGGTGTATGCATTCTCATGGCTATCGGCTTCGGGCAGCGGGATTTTGGTTGCGGCGATTATTGCCGCCGTGCTGATGCGAATTGAGTTCGCGCGGGTGCTGCGACTCTACGGGATCACGCTTTGGGCGGTGCGGTATTCGTTGTTGACGATTGCCGCGATGTTGGCGCTTGGCTATACGACTCGATACTCGGGACTGGACGCAACCATGGGGCTGGCCTTTGCTCGTAGCGGTGTGTTTTATCCGTTCTTCGGTACGCTGCTTGGCTGGATGGGTGTGGCGCTGACGGGGTCGGATACGTCGTCGAATATTCTGTTTGGGAGTTTGCAGAGGATCACGGCGCAGCAACTTCACCTCAGCCCGCTGCTGATGGCCGCCGCGAACAGTTCAGGCGGCGTGATGGGGAAGATGATTGACGCCCAATCGATTGTGGTGGCGTCGACGGCGACAAATTGGTTCGGGCATGAAGGCGAGATCTTGCGGTATGTGTTCTTCCATAGTTTGGCGCTGGGGTGTTTGGTGGGGTTGCTAGTTACACTGCAAGCTTATGTTGCGCCGTTTACCAACCTAGTTCCTCATTAGCGTGGTATTTTGGAGTAGCCAAGCATGACCAGCGCGTCGGTCAGAATGGCTCACGACTCGTCGGCGGCCCCGAGAACGTTGCTTCTGCGGCTTAGTGACGAAACTCGCGATGTACATGAGAGCCTGGAGCGAGACTTAGATCTCCTCCGACCCGATTTGACTCTGGAACGGTACCGGAGCGTCGTGGAACGTTTATACGGGTTTTACCAGCCATGGGAAAACGCGGTGCGGCCTATTTTGGCCTTGTATCTTCCGGACTTTGGCGATGCCCGATTGAAAGTTCCGAAGTTGTTGGAAGACCTCACATATCTTGGGGCGAAAGCGACGAAACTACCGACCTCGACGAAACTTCCCGCCTGTTTGCGATGGCCTGAATTGCTGGGTGGGCTGTACGTGACCGAAGCAGCGACTCTACGCGGCCATGTCATTTCACGCCAGCTACAACAGATGCTGAATTTGTCTCCGCGGCATGGGACGGCCTTCTTTTCAAGCTATGGGTTGCATCTGGGATCGATGTGGCGGTCGTTCTGTTCGACACTGCAGGCGAAGACTCCGCTTGAGCAAGAGGATCGGGTGATCGAGGCGGCGCGGCAAACCTTCCTTTGCATGCATCAATGGCTTTGTAAGTAACGACGGTGATTCGCTATTCTTCGAGAATGGCGAAGATCGTGGTTATCGGCAGTCTGAACATGGACTTGGTGGCGGTGACGCCCCGCATTCCGGTGGCGGGCGAAACCATCACCGGCAAAGATTTCCTGACAGTTCCTGGCGGTAAAGGTGCGAATCAGGCATACGCGGCGGCTAAGTTGGGCGGCGAGACGGCGATGATTGGGCGCGTGGGTACGGACGACTTTGGGCGCGCGATGATCAAGAATCTGAATCAGGTTGGGTGTTGGACGAGCGGCGTTGCGCAGGTGGAGGGGCCGAGCGGGGTGGCGCTGATCTTTGTGGCGGAGAGCGGGGCAAATTCGATTGTGGTGGTGCCGGGGGCGAACGGGAAGCTGATGCCTGAAGATATTGAGCACCAGGGTCTGTTTGATGGATGCAAGGTCGCGCTGTTGCAGTTGGAGACGCCGATGCAGACGGTGATCGCGGCGGCGCGTTATGCGAAACAGCGTGGGTCAAAGGTGATTTTGGATCCGGCGCCGGCGCCGTCGGGAGGATTGCCGCAGGAGTTGTGGAAGGCGGTGGATCTATTAACGCCGAATGAGAGTGAAGCGGCGATGTTGGCGGGATTGACGCCGCGGGCGCTGACGGCGGAAGAAGCCGGAAAGATATCGAAGGAGTTGGAAGCGCGCGGGGCGGCGAAGGTAATTGTGAAGCTTGGGGAGCAGGGTTGCCTGTTGGATGGAAAGGTGATTCCGGCGCCGAAAGTGAAGGCGGTGGATACGACGGCGGCGGGCGATGTGTTTAATGCGGCGCTGGCAGTGGCTTTGAGCGAAGGGCAGAGCTTGGCGGATGCTTGCGCGTTCGCAGTGAAAGCCGGATCGGTTTCAGTGACGCGGATGGGTGCGCAGAGCAGCGCGCCGAGCCGTGGAGAGATTCAGTAGCTATATGAATTCCGCACTCCAGCTTGCGGCCGGCCCAACGGCCTGAGCGGGCATTTTCGGGGTCGAGAGGCAGAGCGGTGCAGGGTTCGCAGCCAATGCTGGTGTAGCCGAGCTGATAGAGCGACACGAGGGGGATGTCGTTTTGCTTGGCGAAATCCCAAACTTCTTTATCATTCCAATCAGCAAGGATGCTCACCTTTGACAATTTCTTACCGGTGGGTAACGGGAAGGTGTCGAAGACTTGGAGGTTTGCGCGGGTGGGGGATTGGACGCGGCGAAGGCCGGTGAACCAGACATCATATTGCTCAAGGGATTTGAAGAGCGGTCCGACTTTGCGGAATTTGCAACACTGGTCCGGCTGCGACTTGTAGAGCTGGCCGAATTCCACTTCCTGCTCGGCGACGGTATGTTCGGGCATCACATTTACTAAGTTCAGGTTGTAACGCGCGGTCATTTCGTCGCGGTATTTGTAGAGCTCGGCGAAGTGATAGCCGGTTTCGAGGAACAGGACGGGCACGTTGGGCAGGCGTTCGCGAACGAGATGCAGGGCGACCATGTCTTCGGCCTGGAAGCTGCAGGTTAGACAAATGTTGGTTTGGCCTGAGATGGCTTGTGCGACGGCGGCGCGCGCTTCTTCCGTTTTGGTAGTGGTGGCTGACATGGGTAGCTAGATTTCGAAATCGGGATCTTTGGGTGCGCCGAACGGATCGAGTCCGAGATGGCGCAATACGTGACGGAGAGCCTCGAGGGTTTCGGGATCTTCAAGAGCAAGGGGGTCTGATTCCTTCGAGCCGAAGCCTTGCTCGGAGGTGAGGATGAGGGCACCGTCTTTGAGCTGCCAGGAAATGCCGGCAAGGGGAGCAAGCGCGCCAGTTTCGACAGCGCCATTGATCATGCCGGCGGCGACGGTAGCGTTGGTGGCCGGATCGATGAGAACGAAGCTGCCGGTGATGCGGTTATCGGAGTAGCGATCAAAACAGAGAATACGGGCGGTTTCGAGAGTGACTTGCGCAATAGCGTTCATCTCGATCGCTGGATGTGTTTCGCGTTCGAGAGTGTTGATGTTGAGCTTGTAATCAAAATGACGCAGGGTGGCCCAATCGGAGCGGGATGCGTGTTTGATGCGGTAGCGCTTGCCAAGATCGGCGGGTTTTTCGTTGAGCCAAACGAGAGTGGCGGAGACACCGTGGGATTTGGAAGGCAGGGGATGAACGGAGGAGGCGATGAGATCGCCGCGGCTGAGATCGATTTCCTGCGAGAGGGTGAGAGTGACCGATTGACCGGCGGAGGCTTCCTGCAGGTTGCCGTCAAAGGTGACGATGGAGGCGATGGTGGTTTCGCGGCCGGAGGGGAGAATGGTGATGCGATCACCGACCCGAACGGTGCCAGCGGCAATGGTGCCTGCGTAACCGCGGAATTCATGACTGGGGCGAACCACGCGCTGGACAGGGAAACGGAAGGCTAAATCGCGGAGGTGTTCGCCGACAGGGACGGATTCGAGATGCTCCAGCAGGCTTGGGCCAGTGAACCAAGGCATGTTAGCGCTGCGAGTTACGATGTTATCGCCGGCGAGGGCACTTACAGGAACGAAGTAAGCTTTGGTGTTCGGGAAATGCGCGAGGATGGGGGCGAAATCTTTTTCGATTTGGCGAAAAACGGTTTCCGAGTATTCGACCAAATCCATTTTGTTGACGGCGATGACGAGGCGTTCTATGCCAAGGAGACCGGCGATATAAGAATGACGGCGGGATTGGGGAAGAACGCCTTTGCGGGCGTCGGCGAGGATGATGGCGAGTTCGGCGGTGGATGCGCCGGTGACCATATTGCGGGTGTATTGCTCATGGCCGGGCGTATCGGCAATGATGAACTTGCGCTTAGGTGTGGCGAAATAGCGATAGGCCACGTCGATGGTGATGCCTTGTTCGCGTTCGGCGCGGAGCCCATCGGTTAAGAGAGAGAAATCGATGGCGCCGGCGTTGCGGCCGGCAGAGGCCTTGGTGACGGATTCGAGCTGATCGTCGTAGACGCTGCGCGAGTCATAAAGCAGACGGCCGATGAGGGTGGATTTACCGTCGTCCACGCTGCCGGCGGTGGTGAAGCGCAGCAGATCTTTGGACTGTTCGCGCGCTAAGAATTCAGAAAAGGACTCGGTCACGTCAATAGTTGCAGTGGCCATTAGAAATAGCCTTCCTGCTTCTTGATTTCCATTGAACCATCCTGATCATGATCGATGACGCGGTTTTGGCGTTCGGACCGGCGCATGGTGACGAGTTCTTCGATGATTTTCGGAACGGTGTCGGCATCGGAACGGATGGCGCCAGTGCAAGGACTGCAGCCGAGGGAGCGCATGCGGCACATGACGAGTTTGGGTTCTTCGCCAGGAAGACGCGGGATGAAAGGCTGTTCCAGGGGGAGAAGGGAATCGCCGCGTTCGAGCATTAGACGGGGCTTGGCGAAATAGAGAGGAACGATGGGGATGTTTTCGGCGTGGATGTATTGCCAGACGTCGAGTTCAGTCCAATTGGAGAGCGGGAAAACGCGCAGGCTCTCGCCCTTATGGATACGCGCATTAAATATGTTCCAGAGTTCGGGGCGCTGGTTACGAGGGTCCCACTGGCCGCGTTGATCGCGGAAGGAGAAGACGCGCTCTTTGGCGCGGGAACGTTCTTCGTCGCGGCGGGCGCCACCGATGGCGGCGTCGAATTGACCGTTGCGGAGACCATCGAGGAGGGCGGTGGTTTTGAGGGCGCCGCAACAGCGCTGGGTGCCCCAGTTGAAGGGGTTGGCGCCTTCGTTGAGGGCGGCGCGGTTGGTGTGGACGATGAGATTGAGGCCAAGTTCGGCGGTGTAGCGGTCGCGGAACTCGATCATTTCCTTGAACTTGTAGCTGGTATCGATGTGGAGGAGAGGGAAGGGGACGGGGCCGGGAAAGAAGGCCTTTTGGGCGAGGCGAAGGAGGACGGAGGAGTCTTTGCCGATGGAATATAAGAGGACGGGACGTTCACATTCGGCGACGACTTCGCGCATAATGTTGATGCTTTCGGCTTCGAGCTGCTGCAGGTGAGTACGGGCCAGCACTTTTGTCAGAATAGCACAATTCCTACTAAGCTGATGTGGATTGGGGTGTGCGCGATTCGGCGAGGTTTTTTGGCGGGAAGAGGCGAAGAAAGGGTGAATTTTGCAGAGCATGGCGGGGGTGAGGGAAGGGAAGCGCCAAAAAGGGAAAGGCAGTACGCGATTCGAGGCTCTGGTCACCGATGCCTCCGAACAAACGCCCACGAATCGCTCGAATAGTCCGTGGCTTTGCGGGCGGGCATCCCACCTTGCGGCGGTCAGTCCGCCTTGCGGGTCTTTTTCGCGCTTCCACTCGTTCGTTTCTTAGGCCAACCGCGCTGCATCTCCTGGTAGGCTTCCGGGCTCACGGTAGACTGCTTTTTGCTCCGGCTGGCTCCGGCTTTCTTGCGACGGTTGATGTTTGCGACGAGCGAGTTCTTTTTGGGCATGTCTCTTTTAGAGGACCCGGGTGGACGAAGGGTTGTTTCCGCCCTTTCGTTGCGTGCTGGAGCTAATGAACGGCGGTCTGGCGTTCTCGTAAGACTCGGACAAGGGCTTCCAGGCGGCGCTGGCGTGTTTTGAGTTTTGCAATTTCGAGCGCTTGCTGCTGTTCCGCAGACAGAGCGGCTGGGACCTGAACTACGGTGACGGTGGCAGCGGCGCGTGGGAATGCGAGGATTTGGGTTTTTGTGGGAACTGAAGACGAGGCCGCGTAGACTTGCGCGGTGCGGCTCGCCGCCGCCTGCCAACCTAAGCAGACGCCGCCAAGAGTAAAAACGGCGAGAAGTTTCCAGGCGGGATGTTTATCGGCTTTGCTCTTGGCGGCGCGCGTCCGCGTGGTTTGGGTCAGAAGGCCAGACATCGTTTTCTCCTCTCGTCGAAAGTTCGAAGTACTAAGGAAGTTACTAGAAGCAGAATGCCCGCTAACCCGAAAGAATATATGTTCGATGCGGTTGCGGGGAGAGTTTCGACAGTGGGCACAACATATTTCGCGGCTTTCAAACCATAACCGCGATTACCAGATACGCGCTGCGGGGAAAGAAGCCAGAGAGTGACGACCTTCATGTCATCGGCGGAAAGATCGGGCGGGAGCCGATCATACGATGGATCTGTTGCCAAGACGGACTGGCCAGTAGCGGCAGTGATTTTCGCAGCCTCCTCTTTGGGATAGACCATCTCTAGCGCTTTGTCGCAACCAGGGCACGACCATGCGCGCAGAACCTGCTTGCCCTTTTCAGTGGTATCGAAGAAGACGATCCGACCCGCGTGACTTGCCGCGATTTTGGATGTGGGCACGGTAAGGAGAAAGCGATGTTCGCCGCTCTTCGTGTTTGCGAGGCGAAGGATGGCACGGTTGCTCAAGCGATCTTCCACGCTAAGGATGTATTGGCCCGGTGGTAACACGGCGCCCGGAACTTGTAAGCTGCTTTGCACACTGATGTTTTGCGAGGCGTCCGATGAATCGGCCGCCGCGCGGACTGTGGCGGCGAATGAAAGGGTTGAAATTACGCAAACGCAAGTAAGAGTCTTCATAGGTCTTCCTTTCCTGAGGCTGATACGACGGAGACTGCGCATTGGATGAGGCACCGTGTATCTACTTGGTCTGGTATTTTTGTTTTCTTGAATTTCCAGGAGTTTTGCTAGATCTCAACGGTCATCCGGTTTGCGATCGAAGTCCGTAGTAGAGATCGAGGTAAACGCTTCGATGCCCAGGAAAGGAAAGTATTAAATGAAAGTTCTTAAGTACTCTTGCAGACTGTTTAAGTCTCAGAGTTCTCACATCTCACCCTTTACTAGTTTGCTTTGGTTCAGTTTCGTGACTTCGGTGAGCGTGGTAAGTTTGCAAGCTTCCGTTGTGTCTTATGGCGGGACGCTTGCCGGAGATGACCAGGTTCAGCAGTACAGCTACACGGCGACCGGACCGGGCGTAGTTCTGTTTTCGACAGATTCATATGGCGGCGGAACCTATAACTCCGTCACTACACCGGCGGGCGGCTTTGTGCCCGTCATTTCCGTGTTCAACGCAGCAAATGGACTTCTGCTTGGAAGCGACGGCGGAGACGGAGTTTGTTCGGGGGGTATGCTGGCGGACCCAACGACAAACATGTGCGACGACGCCAGTTTATCGTTGACGCTTGGCAGCGGGAGCTATGTGGTTGCGGTGAGCGAGTTCTTCAACGTGCCGGTAGGCCCGAATCTTTCCGATGGTTTCCTCGAGGAAGGCCAAGGGAATTTCACCGGTGCGACTTGCGGCACGAGCGGCGCCTTCTATGAGACCGATGTGGCTCCGTGCGTGCAGCGCGATGGCAACTTTGCGCTGAATATTTCCGCCGCGCCGGAGCCAACAACATTAGGGCTTGGCATTTTGGCGATTGCGGCCGGTCTGATTGGCCGCCGGGTCCGTTCGCGAAAATCTCTCAGTTAGTTGAAGAAGACATATTTTATCCGGAGAAAGCAATGAAAAAAAGCATCATTCCAGAATTAATAGACGCCGCTCCGAACCGCCGGAGCTTTGTAAGGAAGCTCGGCTTGGCCGCTGCTTCGGTAGGCGCCATTGCAGTCACATCTAAAGAGGCAGAGGCGGCGACAGCAACAGACGTCGAGGTGTTGAACTTCGCGCTCAACCTCGAGTTCCTGGAGGCTGAGTTCTACACTTATGCCACAACCGGTGGTTCGATTACTAACTACGGTATTAGTATCAGTGGGGTAGCGAACCCAGGCAACCCGGCAACCGGCGGCTATACGATTGGCGGGTCACAGGTCACGTTTGCGAACAGCTTAGTGTACACGTCGCAAGTGGCAAACGAAATCGCGGCAGATGAAAGGGCTCACGTCAAGCTTCTGCAGACCGCTTTGGGTGGCGCGGCGATTGCGAAACCCAACATCAATCTTGGAGCCGTAGGATTCGGATTTGGAAGTCAAAACGATTTCTTGAAGTTGGCCCGGATCTTCGAAGACATCGGCGTGAGTGCGTATGCGGGGGCGGCACCACTGCTTTCCACCTCGGCGATTGCGGGCGGAACTGTGCTTGGCTATGCGGCACGGATTTTGGCGGCTGAGGCAGAGCATGTGGCCAACATCCGATTGCAAATCGCACGACTCAACATTCCCACTACGGCTATTGACAGCGTGGACATTATTCCTCCGCCCTCAAATCCGAATCAGTTCATGTCGCTTGACGCGAACGGGCTTTGTGCCATTCGCACGCCGCAGCAAGTTTTGTACTTGGCGTATGGGTTTCAGGCGAATGTCAGTTCCGGGGGATTCTTCCCGACAGGCGTGAATGGGGCATTCACAATGAGTTCCAGCGCGGCGTAGACCGGCGGTTTGTTTCTCCTTTAATTTGAACTTTGAAAGCCGGGTCATTGCGTAAGGAACGCTTGCCCGGCTTTTTTTGTTGCCAAGACTCTGATGATAGAGTAAAACCCGTGAAGGCGACGGAACTGCTGCGATTCAATGGCGCTGTGGAGCGGGATCCAGCAATCGATGCGTGGATGAACGAGCATGCCGCTGAATTGGGAATGATCGCGCAGCAGTGGTTTGCGGAGATGCGAAAGTGCGGGGACGAAGTCCGGGAACTTCTGCATGATGGCTGTCCGGTGGCCTGTTTGGGAGATGCGCCGTTTGGTTATGTCAATGTTTTCACTTCGCATGTCAATGTTGGGTTTTTCCAGGGCGCATCGCTGCCGGATCCGGCACGTTTGTTGGAAGGTACGGGCAAGTTCATGCGGCATGTGAAACTGAGACCGGGAACGGCTGTGAACGAAGATGCTCTCAGCAGGCTCATTGAAACGGCGTACTGGGATATAAAGGCGCGGGTCGAAAACGGCTAGATCGGGGGGAATGCTGAGAGGCCATGCTTGACCAGTTTCTGTCGCCGCTTGATTCAGAGCGGGCTTTGCGGTCACTCGAAACACTCGCGGGCCACAACCTTTCGGGGTTAGCTCTCACGGGAGGATTTGCAGTCGAGATTTACTGCGTGCGGGCTGGCCGAGAAGTACCCAAACGCAAACTGAACGATATCGATTTCATAGTCGATTCGTTTGATGACATTCCCGCGACCTTGTCTCGCGATTATCTGTTCCGTCATATTCACCCGTCGGACCCGCCAGGCAAGACGTTGCTGCAGTGCGTAGACAGCAAAGCAGCCTTGCGCATAGATGTGTTTCGCTCATCTGGCGGCACAATGCAGCGAACGAAGGTTGTTGATCTTGTGGCCGCGCAGCCGATGCGAATCAGTCGGGCTCGAAGATTTGGCAGCGCGATGCGCGAGATTGGCGCTCGACCTGGCGGCTGGCGTTCCGGGCTCTTTCAAGTTTGCGAGAGATTTCTTTCGGCTCGTTGAACTTGCCAACCCAGTGAAGATTGAACCTGCTTGGCAGGAGCAACGCAAAGCCACCCAGCCGCGAAGTTTTCGGGAGGTTCACAGCGAACTTCAATACCTTATCGGGGAGAGTCAAGACTCACAGATTGGGCCGGAATATTCCCGGAATCCGGACCAGAGTTGCTCTCGTTGCAGAGAAACTGCGGCCTTTACGCTGGCAGACCCGCGCTTGGTCTTGTCCGTGCTCGGATATTGTTGAACATTCCTGATCAAGGTTTGCAACCTTAAGTGGGAATCAAGCTGCATTGATCGAACGAGAGCCGAATTGTGCGCCTCAGAAAAAAGGCCGAGCGTTAAGAGAGCGAAGTAGCGGTTCGACACTTCGCGACAACGAGTGTGATGTCGTCGTGCTGTTCCTCCGCGCTGAAGCGCTGAATGTCTGCGACCATTCGCGTGAGGATGGCGTGCGCAGTGTGTTCACGGTGCTTCTTTAAGGATTCGACCAAACGCTGCTCTCCGAATTCTTCCCCTTCGGCGTTGAAGGACTCAGTGGCTCCGTCAGTGTAGAGTGCGAGTACATCGCCGGGCTCGAGATGACATTCGGCGGAAGGGCTATCCCAATCTTGGAAGAGACCTAAAACTGTGCCAGTGGAGGTGAGCCACTCTACGGTGGCATTGCGGCGAAGCAGAAGTCCGGAAAGATGGCCGCAATTAATATATTGCAGGCGTCGAGTGAGGTCGTCATACTCGGCAAAAAAGACGGTGGCGTAAGCACTGTCCGCGGTGTTTTCGTAGAAGAGCCGGTTAACGGATTGCAAGAAGCGTTGTGGGTGCTCGCGAGCAACGGCAACCTGACTGCGCAAGTTGGCCTGAAGGTTGGCCATGAGAAGCGCCGCGGCGATGCCCTTACCGGAGATGTCGCCGATGAGAAGCCCGAGTTTCTCTTCTCCGAGAGCGAGGAAGTCATAATAATCGCCGCCGACCTCGCGGGCCTGGATGCAGATGCCAGCGTAATCGAGACTCTTCAAGGCGGGCAGAGTTTGCGGGAAGAGCCTTGCCTGTACCTGCTTGGCGATTTCGAGTTCTCGAGCGGCGCGGCGTTCGCTTTCTAGCTTTTCGGTAAGAGCGCGGCGCTGGGCCTCTATTTCCTGGCTAATCTCGTCGGAGCCGAGCAGATCAAACGTATTCCCGTCCGGATCGCTAAATGCCGCGAAGGTTCCGCCCCATAACTGGGACTGCGGAGGGTGAAGGAAATGCACGCCTCGGCTGAGCCAAAGTTGATAAATGGCATCGATGTTTTCGGCGATGAAGCCGATGTGAGTAGGGCGGCCGATGAGCTTGTAGTTGGCCGAGCCTCGCTTGGGCGCTGCCAGCGCGAGGATGGTGTTACCGTCCGGCGGCGCGATGGCTACCCAGCGGCTGAACTCAAAGCGAGCGTCAGCAACGACGCTGAACCCAAGTTGGTCGACGTAGAATTTGACACTGCGGTCAAGGTCGCGAACGAAGACATTGGATTTGAAAATGCGCAGGTATTGATTCGCTTGGCCAAGGCGAAAGGTGGCGGGTTGCGTCAGATGCGCGACTTGCTGGCTGCCTGCCTGGGAGCTCACGGGTTCGGAGTTCGATTCGACCATCCTCCAGAATATGACGGGGAGCCCGGGCCGAGTAGTTCAGCCAGGAGCTAGAGGGGCAGTTCTTTCCCCTTGCGGTTCGACCAGAGAGTTTGATATGCTACAGGTCGAATGACGACTAGAACGAAAGACGAGCAGCTTGAGCTGTTACAGGGCACGCTGGATTTGTTGATCCTGCAAATTTTGCGGCCCGGGCCGGCGCATGGGCATGCGATTGCTCAGGCGATAGAACGGCAGTCGGCGGAGGTCCTGCAGGTTGGACATGGATCCCTCTATCCGGCGTTGCAGAGGCTACTGAAGCGCGGACTGATTACGGCCGGCGATGGTATTTCGGAGAACAACCGGAAGGCCCGATTTTACCGGATTACGGCGATGGGCCGAAAAAAGTTGTTTGCCGAGACTTCCAAGTGGCAGAGATTTTCCGAAGCCATTACGCGCATATTGAATCCGTTGCCCGAACAGGGCAAATAAATAGAAAGGAACCTGGCCATGCCTTGGTGGAGACGCAGCACTGAACAACTCGACGACGAGATGAAAAAGCATATCGACTTCGAGGCGCAGCAGAATATCGAGGCCGGTATGCCGCCGGAGGAAGCTTATAACGCCGCCAAACGAAAGTTCGGCAACGTGTCGTTAGCGCAGGAAGATGCGCGCGCGGTATGGGGCTGGATCTGGGCCGAGCGCCTTTGGCAGGACCTGCGCTATGCGGTGCGCGGCTTTATTGGGAGCCCGGGGTTTACGGCAGTGGCGCTGCTTTCGCTGCTGTTAGGGATTGGTGCGAGCACGTCTTTGTTCAGTGTGGTGTATGGGATTCTGATTGCCCCCTATCCGTACGCGAAACCGGATGAAATTTGGGCTCCGGCTGTGGTGGCACCGAAAGAGAAGGCGCAAGGCTGGCACTCATACACGCGGCGGGAATTCAGTGAAATTCAGAAACTGCCGGCTTTCTCGGAGACGATGGCCACCTCGTTCCAACCGGTCTTGCTGACGGGCGAGAATAGTCCGGAGAGTCTTTATGGGATTCTGCTGACGGGCGGCGCTTTTCACTTTATTGGCGTTCCGCCCGTGATTGGCCGAACGATTCAGCCTTACGACATTAGTCCCGGGGGCGAACCAGCGCCGGTGGTGGTAGTGAGTTATCGCTTTTGGCAGCGGGTGTTCAACGGCGAGTCGAGCGCGATTGGGAAAAAGATCATTCTGAACGAAGTGCCGCATACGGTGATAGGAGTGATGCCGCCGCGATTTGGATGGTATACGAATGAGGCGTTCTGGCTGCCTATGGGTATGAGCCTGGGAGACCAGAGTTCCATCAACGTCATTATGCGGTTGCAAGCGGGCGTGTCGAAGGAGGCCGCCGAACAGCAATTGCAGACTTTAAATTTGAGTTTGGCGGGAGAGAAGCCGGAGAATTTCCCTAAGAATGGTTTCCGCACGCAGTTGCTGAACTACATGGACATCACGCAAGCGAGTGGCGAGATGTCTAACGGGCTGCACATGTTGTCGTTGGCGGTGGGATTTTTGTTACTCATCGCATGCGTGAATGTGGCGAATTTACAATTGGCGCGGACCACTACGCGAACGCGGGAGATCGCAGTGAGGCTGTCGATTGGAGCAGGCCGAGCGCGGCTGATCCGGCAATTACTCACAGAGAGCGTTCTGCTTTCGGTGGTGGGCGGGGCGCTTGGGATTCTTTTTGCTCTGGGGGCGACGCGAGCGATTGCCGCTTTTATACCTGAAGATTACATACCGAACGAGGCGCGGATTACGGTGAACGGATATGTGCTGCTCTTTTCGGCGGCGGTATCTGTGGTGTCGGGCATTCTGTTCGGATTGACGCCGGCGATTCGGTGTTCGCGGCCGGATTTAGCCGATTCGTTAAAAGATGGCGGGCGAGGGACGTCGGGAAGCGTCAAGGGGCAATCGATGCGCAACTGGCTGGTGATTGCGGAAGTGGCGTTATCGGTGGTGCTGCTAGCGGGCGCGGTTCTGGCGATTCGCGGGTTCACGGGACTGCAGAACGTGGATCCCGGCTTCCAACCCCACAAGACGCTGATGGTGGACGTGCCGCTTGAACCGAAGCGCTATAAGACTTACGAACAACGCAACACATTCGATCGGAACCTGTTAGCGGCGGTAAAGACTTTGCAGGGCGTGGAGTCGGTGGCTATGGGCAATGGCGGTCTGCCGTTCGGCGGGCCGCGTTCTCCCTATACGGTGGAAGGGCAGCCCGCTCATGAAGACAAACGCATTGTTGTGGACTTGATTAGCAGCGACTATTTGCGGACTCTCGGCATTCCGTTGAAGCGCGGGCGGATGCTGACGGAGCAGGAAGTGACGAACGGCGACCACGTCGCACTGATCAATGAGGCAGCCGTGAAGCTATGGCCGGCCGGAGAAAATCCCGTCGGCAGGCGGATCAGCGTGGATTTACTCGTCAAGGTCACTCCGGCGCAAGCATTGCTGCCGGCAGTTAGTAATGGCGAGTTAACAATCGTAGGGGTTATGGGTGACACAAGGAACGATGGTCTGCGTGATGTAACGCTGCCTGCCGTGTTCGCTCCTTATACCTTGGTTGCTCCGCCGGTACGAAGGCTGGCGATCCGGACATTTGGCGAGCCGCTGGATATTTTGAACGCCGTACGCATGCGAGCGCGAGGGATGGACAAAGAACTACCGCTTGGGCACCCGGTTACGCTGCAGGAAATTATGGGATTTGAGACGGTTGAGCCGAGATTCAATATGGCGCTGTTCAGTTGCTTTGCGGGGTTGGGTTTGGCGCTGGCAGGGGCGGGCATCTACAGTGTGATTTCCTATGACGTGACACAAAGGATGCATGAAATCGGAGTGAGGGTGGCGCTAGGAGCAAGCCGGATGGATGTGCTCGCCTTGGTGATTAAGATGGCAGCGAAAGTTTCCGCGCTTGGATTGGCCATTGGGTTGTG
>CAVYUL010000082.1:0-15711 GCA_963771405.1 Bryobacterales bacterium | reverse complement strand
CCTCTTTCTTCCTTTCCCCTCGCCCTCTCTCTCCCCCTTCTTCTCCCTTCTCTCTCTCTCTCTCTCTCCCTTCCCTTCCCTCCTCCTTCCTTGCCTCTCTCTCTCTCTCTCTCTCTCGCTCGCCCCTCCTCCTTCCTTTCTCTCTCTCTCTCTCTCTCTCTCTCTCTCTCTCTCTCTCTCTCTCTCTCTCTCTCTCTCTCTCTCTCTCTCTCTCTCTCTCTCTCTCTCTCTCTCTCTCTCTCTCTCTCTCTCTCTCTCTTCATTTCTCTCTCTCTCTCTCTCTCCATGGCTGCTGCTCCTTTGCAAAAGCCGCGAACCGATCCTCTCGCAGCTGCCAAAGATGATTTCAACTGACCGTGCTGACGAACACGGGACGCGATCGGATCGTAAGTGATATTGAGAGTGCTCTCGACGAGGCTGGGACGGGCTTGGATCTTGATGCAGCTACCGATGCCGGACTAGAGTTGGCTCCGAGACCGTTGCCGCTTTATGATTTCGATGATTTGGTCCTGGAGCTCTTTCAGGGACAGAGCGCGAAGCCGGAGGTGCTCGCTGAGCTATTTTGGGCGAGTCTGCATGGCATCGCCGAGCTTACAAGAACCAAGCGATTTCCGCCCAGCCGTCAGAAAGAGCGGGTAAGGACGCTCGTGGATCTCTTCAGCGTTTCGAAGGAAGAACCCGCACGGAGGTAGAAGGCGAGGTGACTGCGCGCATTCAACAACGATAATGCGCTGAATCGGTGAGCGAGCAGTTTCAACTTCCACGTAGCGGACTGGCCCCTGCGAGTTAACTTGTCGACTGGAATCTTCAGCGCCATCCTGCACGGGACTGCCGGATGCGAGCGCGTTTTGCGGGGAGTAACTCTGGGCTCGGCGATTAGGATCGCCGGAAGTCCAGCCTTTTCAGCTCCGCAACGCCAAGTCGCAGCGAGGGTATGCAACTGGTGGGAAGTTGCGCACTTGGACGCGTCCAGCGGTAGAGAGTTTCACTCCCCGAGCGATTCAGCGTCTCCCAGTCGTTGCGAGTTCTCTTGTAGTCGGCCTCCTCGTCCACTGCGACATCGTTCAGACAGAGTATCCATGTTTCTACGTTGCGTTTCGGGACGAGCCGCGCGATTTGTTCCTCATCCAGACGAATACGAACGGCTTCTGCTCCCTCGATGTTCTGGTCGAGCTGTGCTAGTCGTTCCTGCACAGAGAGGGCATCGGCATCAATGATGATAATCAGAGCCGTCTCGGCGTGGGCGTGGCGTAGGCGATAGGCTTTAACTTCAAGAGCAAAGTTTTCGCGAACCCACTGCTCGCCACTTCCCTCGCCTACCGGATATGGCACAAGCCGCATCGCGTGCGGTTGAAGTCCACAACGACGGAGGTATCGCCAGACGAATTGCTGATGGCGGATGTCCTCGACGAGAACGATTACCTGCGACGGCCTGGCCACCTACTTATTCCCATCCTCTGGCGATGACTTCCGAAGGTTGGAGGCCGTTTTCACCGGAGGAAAACTTTGCGGCCCGCACTTGGCCATTCTCCTCCCGGAAGAACCGAAGTCCGTAGAGGGCGGCCCATTGATTTAGGGTCTCAGGATGATGCGAGACCAGGATCAACTGACCGTTATGTTCCTCGACAGCCTCTTCCGCTGAAAGAAGCCAAGGCTGAATTTCGCGCAGAGCAATGAAATTGTCGGGCTCGTCTACGAAGACAGTGTCCCCCCGCTCAATAGGAAAGTGCAAGATCATGTAAAGAGAAATGAGACAGCGTTGGCCTTCGGACAATTCTGAAATGGAGTAGCTCACCCGCTTCTTCGTGGGCGAGGTGAATTCCGCTCGCAACTTTCGCACACCGTCCTCCTGCGAAGAGAACTTAAGCGTTAGAAAACCATCCATAGACCGTTTAAGGGAATCGAGAAACTTGACGTTCTCGTCCGGGAATGTTGTGACGAGAGACCGATACCAACCGGCCAGGTTATTGAGTTCGAAGTCCGGTTCGCGCTCCTCGTTGTCCGCCGTTTCGTCCATCTGGCCAGGGTAGGGGTCGATATCAAAGCAGTGAACATGATCACTAAGCCACTCGACGAAAAGCCGAACATCATCATTGCTTAGCACGGAGAGGGGAAGGGCCGAACGATTAGTCTGAAGAGGAACGGCGACTGACTCACTTGTGGTCGGGAAGAAACGAATCTTTCCTTCAGCCAGCTCGAAAACAGTACCACCGTTTACGGTGAGCCGCTCAAGAGCGACCGTTTGCCCTTTTGTGACTTCGGCATAGCCCAGCTCTAGGCGGTACTCGAATTTCTTATTGTTAAGCCTGGCTTCAAGCTCGAATACCTGTGCTGAACTACTGAGCCAGCGGGTACGGGTCGACTGCGTAAACTGGTTAGAGTCACCCTTCACGAAACTCTTCAGACGCCGCAGGACTTCAAGCAGCGAACTCTTGCCAGTGCCATTTGCGCCAAGTAGCAACTGCTTGCTGTTTGGGAAGTATTCGAAGTTTTGAAAGCTTCGAAAATTGTCGATATATACACGCGTGAGCATCTCAATTCGATTATTCCATTAGAATGGGATTTCTGATCGCTGCTGTACGTATGGAAGGTTTTCACTGTATGCGCCCAGAGTCTTACCCACGGTGTGATTGCAGGGTCCGCCCTCACCAATGATTTCAGCGCGGCCTCGCCAAACGGCATCCCGGAAAACCTCCGCTGCACGCGGCTTTATTATGGGCGGCACTGCGGTTGAATGGAATTTCTCACCTCGCATCTCGGTCGAAGCGGATGGCATCTTTCGAGAACTTCACTACAACGAAACTCCCGCTGGCCCTCGCGATCCTGTCGTCACCTGGCAGTTTCCTGTTCTCGCGAAATATTGTTTGCCCACGAGATCTCCCTGGCTTCCCTTCATCGAAGCAGGTCCGTCGTTTCGGTCAGCAGGTAATCTCAACGGCACCAGTTCATCTGCGTTCGGGGCAACTTTGGGTGCCGGCGTTAATTTCCGGCTTAAGCAGATTAATATTGCCCCCACGTTGCGCTACACACGCTGGGATCGTGATAGCCAGAACTTCATCAACACCCGCCCAAGCCAACTTGAACTTTTGGTCGGCATCAGTCGCACCTCTTCTGATATTCACCGACCCTTTGGTAGTCACGTCTCTTTTGGCGCTACTCTCGGTTTCAACTTGTTGGCCGATTACTTCCCATCCACTGTCTACGCCAGCGAAATCGTAGTCGGGCCAAGCGGATCTGCGACGCCGCCAGTGGCCACGGCGAGTGTCAGCCAACAGGGTTCCCGCAGCCTCGTCATCGGTCCTACAATCGAGTTTCATGTTTTAGGGGGATTATCCCTCGAAGGCACTGCGCTCCTCCACACTGTCAACTCAACTACTTCCTTTACGTCTACGTCGGCAGCTCGCCCCGATTTAGATCGATCATTCTCAAGTTCTCAGGTCACTTGGCGATTCCCCGTTCTCGCCAAATACGCTCTTCCGCTGTCTTTTTGTGGCTGGAAACCTTTTGCCGAAAGCGGTCCCTCGTTCCGAATTCCCGCCGCCGTGTCCCATTTTGGCCTCACTGCTGGCATCGGCGCATCAACTCGACTCGGGCCAATCATCATTTCTCCCGCCATCCGCTACACGCGTTGGCAATCGGATGCATCCGGTTTGAAAAGTGATGAAGCTGACCTTGTAATTGGTGCCCGCTTCTAATTCTGATCCGCTGTCTCACAAAGGGTTTTGGGACGTAATATTTCAGAACAACTTTTAGGTTCCGCTAAAGTTCCGCGGCAACAGCAACACCGGCCGCCCCCGAAAGGAAACTGGGCGAAGGAAGAGCCCGCACAGGGGTAGAAAGGCGAGGTGATCGCTGATGCGAAGGGTGGTTTCGCAGCCGCGTTCTGCACGCCATTCTTCAAACGAATCGACTACAAACGCAGTGAAACCTTTGCCGCCTGCGCGTGGCGCTCAGCAAAGCCCAACGGATCCAAAGAGCGGAGTGAGAAGGACGTAGATAAGATCGCCGAACTGGAAGGCTGCTGCGTTAAGAGCTGAAATCCGCTTCCGATCCAATTTCTAGCGAACAAGCCACCGACGTCTGGGTGGCTTGTCCGTCTTTGTGCAAGCCCAAAGAGTAGTTGCGGGTCGAGCGTTCGAATACCAGTGGACCTTTAAGTGTGGAACAATCGCCGGGCCGACCAATGAAGGGCTTGCAGCGTCCCGTATGTCTGGCCCGAAATGAACCGTCAGAACTGAACGAAGAAGCCGGGCTCCATGTTGCAAGCTATCAGTAGGCCAACAATCCATTTATGCTGCCGATTGCTTTTTTGGCTTTCCCTTTGCCGCCTGCCGTTACTTCGTCTTCCCATGACTTTAAGGTCTCAACTGATATATGCTCGCCGACCCATGCTTGGCCTGAATACAGGTCGCAGATCCATAAAAAGTCGCTAATGGCACGCAGCATCTGTACTAGTTCGGTCTTATTCGGCGGTGCTTGGCCGACGTGTACCGCTTTGTTTCGGCACTTGACGGCTTCAGTCAATTGCTTCAATAAAATCCTAGGCGGCCGTAATACCTTCCCTTTGAATTGGGCATTGACTGGGAGTGTCGGGAGAAAGCTATGCAACATCTTTTCCAGCGAGGGCGTTTGTATCTCGTCCATTAGCCACTCAGAATGCGGCACAAGGTAGCCCACTAATCTCTTGAAGCCCACTTCTGCTGCCGCAACTCCGATTATCAGGGCGCTCCTCGGATTTGCATTTTTTAGGGCCCAAGCTTCCCTAAAGAGCTGACGACCAAGAGGCTCTTCCGTCTGCGTCTTGATCAACTCAACTACCTCTTTGCCAATCTGTGGCCCTAACTGACGGTTTACGGAATAAGAAACATGTAATTCGAATTTGCGGAAGTCGGGCGCGTTAAGCCACGACTCGCCGTCGGTGGAGTACTCCAATTTCACATTACGGAATGGGTGCGGCGGCCCTTCAGTCAACCCGCATCGCCATCGGAGGATGGTTATGCTCCGAACCACATTCGTGTATAAAGTGCCCATGGTGTCACGGAGAAAACTCCGCTGTCTCTTGAACCGCCTCAACCGTGCTCTCAGCGGTACAGATCGCAATCGCTGGGTCATCGGGTTTCCGTTTCAGCCGAGCAATGCACGGCGTCGGCGCAGCAAAGGGAACTTAATTTCCACGCCTTGCAAATGGCGCGCCAGATCAACCACCTCACATGAACACCTGAAGAATATTTTCGGCATCCTCTAGCTCCAAATTCGGCTCACCGTGCCTTTCTGGCACTAACGAGAGTTTACTGGGTGGGCGCATCTCTGGCCCGGTGACACCAATGCTTGCAAAACGCCGCTTCGCTGGTTGTCGGGGAACTGTAGAATGGCACGCCAATTACGCGTCACAACAGCCTGAATTCGCGGTCGATTTCGAACCTGAGTTTACAGATGCTGGAAGCCCTGATTTTATTGGTCCGGATTTTTGTCTAAAATCTACCCTCGTGAAACACTGGATTATTTCGGCGGCGTAGCAGTCTCTGCCGGGAACCGTGATAGCCAAGCACATCAAGGAACAGCGTCTTGGACGTAGCGCCGGATTATTGGAAGCGGTAAGGTAAAACAATTAGCATCTACGCTCTGCGCGACCGAAACTGATCAAACGTGAGCTCGCCGATCCCCCGGGCGTGACGCCCAGCTCGGACGTCCATTGCCGGCCTCATCTCCGTCCGACCGACGGCTCTGGCGTCACTGCCTTCATGCAACATGGATGGAGATCCCATCCCCAAAAAACGGGTCACAGATCCAAAAGTTTTCCACAACTATTTTTTATCCCTAATCCTCTCAATCGCTTACAGCAGTTTTTCGCCCTCCCGAACTCGTTCCATTCCGCTTGACACCTCCCTCCTCTCCGCTATTTCTGAATTGTCCCGGCGGTGTGCTCACCCGCCGGCGTCCAGCGGAAAGCCACGTCGTTCTCCCGCTGAAATCCGCTCTAGAAACAAACAAGAAAGTAGGACCCTTTTTGTGATCAATCCAAGTCTCAAACATCCGCTGGCGCAGTCTCAATCCGCCGTTGCGGCAACAACAGCAACACCAGCCGCCCCCGAAAGGAAACTGGGCTATTCGCGCGATGGCCAGCCCATCCCTCTGCCCCCACAGTTGGAGCTCTTTGAATACTTCAAAGACGAAGAGGCCGAAAGAGCAGAACGCCTCGCCCGCCACGAGCGCGCTCGCGAAGAAGCCCGCATTGCCATTAGAAAGGACATCGCCGCCGAGGCTGCCGCAGCCAAACAGGCCCAAGCCTCCAAGTCTGCTGCACCCCTCGAACCGCGCCACGCCGTCTCCGATGCTCAACTGGCCGCCAACCGCGCCAACGCCCAAAAGTCCACCGGCCCCACAACCGAAACGGGTCGAGCCATCTCTTCGCAAAATCGCACCGTCCATGGCCTCACCCGCCATAACGGCGATTTCCGTCTTCTCTCCACCGAAGACCCGGCCAAGTTCGCCGCGCTCAAAGATTCGCTCGCCCAGGAGCACCTGCCCGAAACCGAGACCGAAGCCATCCTCGTCAACGCCATGGTCGAATCCCTCTGGCTCTCTCAGCGCGCCGGCAAACTCCAGGAAACCTGTTCCGATCCCAACACCGGCCAAATCACCGACCCGCCAATGTTCAACCTCTATCTGCGCTACGCCACTACCCACACCCGCTCCTTCCACAAATCCCTCAACGACCTGCTAAAGCTCAGAAAAGAAAAGCGCACTGTCGAAAATGGCTTCGTAGCGCAGGAACGCAAAGAGGAGCAGTTGGCGCTCGAAATCGAGCGCATCGAGATGAAAAAACAGAAACACACTTATGAAGTTTTGCTGAAAGACGCCCAATTCTGCCACCAAATGGGGGTCAATATCGACCAACAATATCGCGCCAAACAGGAAGATCCGAACTTCGATGCGAAATATGCCGAGGAACTCAGGCGTCGCGGCTTCAAAAATTCCGCTTGGGGGGTGGCCAAGCCGGCATAACCCGGTCAAAACAAATCGGTCTCACGAGTAGCGCACTTGAGGTGTGTTCAAAAACCCTTATGACTTTGGCGTCCTCGGCAATACAGGCCGCAATTGAATTTCAAGCGCCACGTCGCCGTCAGGCAGATGCCGGAAGCGAACCGTCACTCGGCTGTGTACTTTCACTGTCGTCTTGTTGAGCTTTGTCGTAGCCGTAATGGCGAAGCTGCGGCTCTCAGTAGGCCGGCCCACCAGGCTGCGTGAAACCTTAATATGCGTGGCGTCGAGCTCCATCACCGACCCCGCAAAGAATTGCGGTCGCGGCGGTGCGCTCGTTTGAGCAGCAGCTGGCGGAGTCACCGGGGCGTTCGGTACTTCTTGCGCCAACGCCAACGCGCCGCTCCAGCAGGCCATCCACATGCCGCCAACCATGGCTAGGGCCGTCCAGCGAGTCTTTATCATCCCGATTCCTTTGTTTAGCATAGTTGACGAGTCGCCGTCGCCAAAGGAGATCAGAAAACAGTGCTTGGATGGTACAAATTAGGAATTTTTAACTCTCCGATGGCAATCAGGTCGCCCGTGCGTGAAAGCGCTTTAATCAAAGGCGTCCCAGGAGGTACAACAAAAGGCGAAGTCCGGAAGTCGCGTCCTTGCCGGATCTGCATTTCGATTGCCGCTTCGAAATGTTCCGCCGGCATCTCCGGCAACATCTGCGGCATCGGAATCAGCGCCTCGAGAAGCCGCTGTTCCGCCGCCAGCGTCGCCAGCTGATCGAGCGTCCGCGCGTTTTCAATCGAATAGTCTCCCGAGCGCGTTCGTCGCAGACAACTGAGCAGCGCGCCGCAGCCCAGGCGCTCGCCTAAATCGTGAGCGATCGAACGAATATAGGTGCCGGCTGCGCAGGTAATCGTCAGCGTCAATTGGTTTGCTTCGAGGTGGTCTACGTTCAGTTCGCTTACTTCCACTTCCACCGGCGCGAGTTCCACCGGCTTCTCTTGCCGCACCAGTTTGTAGGCGGGAACGCCGCCAATCTTTTTGGCCGAAACCGCCGGCGGCATTTGCATGAACTTGCCGCGAAACGAATCGAGTGCGGCCAGCACTTCTTGCTCGCTCGGCAAGGGCGCCTCGGTAATCGTGATTTCGCCATCGGCGTCGTACGTAGGTGAGATCTGTCCCAACGTGATTTGGGCCTGGTAAGTTTTGTGCGCTTTGCCGTAAAACTGCGCCAGCCGGGTGGCTTGTCCGGTAACAATCAAGAGCAGGCCCGTGGCCATTGGGTCGAGCGTACCCAAGTGGCCGGCCCGTTTGGTGCCGGCGAGTTTTCGCCAGCGGCCTACCACGTCGTGACTGGTCCAGCTGCTGGGCTTGTCAATCAAAATCAATCCGTTCATTCAGTGAGGTCTTACGTTAGTCTGATGTTTAGACAGATAAAAATCGATTGGAAGAAGAAGCTGCATCAGCTTCAGTATAAGGAGCAGGAGCTTGAACGGCGACAAAAACTCGCGCCTCAACACGCATAAAGCGCCCGTCAACCCGCCGAACCTTGCCGTGCGCACATTCGGCAAGCTCAGGGTGCGTCACAAATTGGCGTTTCTGCATAACTTCTTTTTCCTGGTGCTCGCCGTGTCCGTCTATCTTTCGGTGATTCCGCTGTTTTCCAGCCACATCGAAAAGGCCAAGCAGCGTGAACTGCATGAGATTTCGCAAATCTTTTCGGCGGGGCTGCCCTTGAGTCCAAAGCAGGAGGCACAGGATTTCGAGGCCTATGAATACCGGCGCGGTTCTGCCGCCGCAACCGGCTTGAGCGCGGAAGGGCAGCAATTCTTGCACGAGCATCCCAACGAGACCTGGCAGCAAGGCGAAGACCGGCTATTCCGAAACTCGGCGAAGCCTGGCGAATTTCAACTCGTCCGTTTGTCGGATGAATTTTACAATAGCGCTCTCCGCCAAGCCCGCATTCGCGTTCTGGCCGTTTTGGGCACTATGTATTTGCTTTCGATTGTAGTGATGGAGTTCATCATCATGCCGCAGTACGTCTATCAGCCCTTGACCTTGATGCTAAAGGCCGATGAATCCACTCAGGCCGGCGACCGCGAGCACGAGCTGATCGACGAGCGCTTCATTCTCGATGACGAAATCGGCTACATCATGCGCTCGCGCAATGCGACCGTGGGCCAGCTTCGCCGGCAGGAAGACGATTTAGAAGACGCGCTGAAGAAGCTTGAAGAGCAAGACCGTTTGGTGAGCTTGGGTTTGTTGAGCACCAGCGTCGCTCATGAACTGAATACGCCGTTGGCGGTTTTGCAGGGATCGATTGAGAAACTGCTCGAAACCAAACACGACGGCCCCACGCTCGAGCGCCTCGCCCGCATGCTGCGCGTCACACAGCGGCTGCGCAAAATCAGCGAAGGCTTGGTGGATTTTGCGCGCGTCCGCAAAGAAAGCACCGAGCCGCTGGTCCTTCGCGATCTCGTTGATGAAAGCTGGAACCTCGTCGCCATCGACGAAAAAGCTTCCGCGGTCAATTTCATGAACCATGTGCGGCAAAGTGACGCCATTATCGGTAATTCCGACCGCTTGGTACAAGTCTTTGTGAATCTTCTGCGCAACGCGTTGATGGCTGTCCAGCTCGGCGGCGAGATTATTGTGGATTCGCGGCTCATACAGCGCGGCAACCAGAGTTGGGTTGCCTGCACCGTGATGGACGATGGCCCCGGCATTCCCGCCAATGTTCTGCCACGCGTTTTTGAGGCCTTCGTCACCACCCGCCTGGATGCGCGCGGAACCGGATTAGGCTTAACGGTAGCCGAAGGAATTGTCACCAACATGGGTGGAACCATCACCGCGGCGAACCGGCCGCAAGGCGGCGCATCGCTGGAAGTGGTTCTCCCAGCGGCGGGAATCGAAATCGAATGAACGAAGAAGTCGTTACTTCGGCGTTGGGAACCGTTGACGTTGCCGTATTAGACGATGACACCGACTTCCGCAACTACATCGAAGATCTCTTGCGCGATGAAGGCCGCCGCTATTCGGTTCGTACCTTCGCCGATCCGCGCGAGTTGTTCGCAGCCGCGCAAACCCGGATTCCCGATATCGTGCTGCTCGATATGAAGATGGGCTCCGTGACCGGCGAAGAGGTGGTCGAGCAATTATTGTTGCGCTGGCCTGAAATCTGCATCATTGTCATCACCGGCTATCCGTCTCTTGAAAACATGCGTGCTACCTTCAAGCTGCGGGTGTTCGACTATTTGGCGAAGCCGTTCTCGCTTGCTCAGCTACGCCAAACCTTGCAAAATGCGGTAGAGCAATTCGGCTTGGGCCGCATGCCGCAAGACTTGTTGCGCGACCGGCTGGGCCATCGCATCAAACTGTTGCGCGTCGAGCGTGATTGGTCGCTGAAAGACCTCGCGGCGGCGACCAAACTCAGCGTCTCGCAAATCAGCTCCATTGAAAGGGGAGCCAATTTGCCCAGCGTGGAAAGCCTGCTCGCCATCTGCCGAGCCTTTGAACGCAAACCGTCAGAGGTGCTGACCTCGATTGGCTTCTGAAACATTCTTGAATGCCTAGTTTTCGATTACGATCCCGAGTGGCTGCTTTTGTGTCCGCCGCGCTGTTCTTCGCCGCCACGCAGACAGGCTTGTCGCAATTAACCATCAGCGCTGCCACGCCACCGAAATTCCCTTACCCGGAAGGTTTGCTGTACAAGGTGACCTGGCGGATGGTGACTGCCGGTCAGGCTGATTTAAAGCTGACTCGGCCCGATGCGGGTTCGTGGCATTTGGATTTGGAAATCAATAGCATCGGATTAGTCAACCAGCTCTACCATGTGCTCGACAGTTATAAGCTCGCGACCACAGACAAATTTTGCGGGATGAATATCAATTACGATGCCCAAGAAGGCAAGCACCATACCCTCAACAGCATTACTTTCGACAACCAAAACCACAAAGTCGCGGCAAAAACCAAAGACTTGGCCGGAAAAGAAAATCTCTCGAATGAACTGGATATTCCCCCCTGCACCTATGACATCGCAGGCGCTTTGATGACTTTGCGAGCTTCCGACTTGCAGCCCGGCATGAAATTCAGTCTGCCGGTGACCAACGGCAAGAAACTCGCAAACGTGGTGGTAGAAGGCCTCTCGAAAGAAAAAATCACGCTAGCCGGAAAGACCTACAACACGATCCGATATGAAACCTTCATCTTCGACAACGTACTGTACCGGCGTAAGGGAAGGCTGCTCATTTGGATCACTGACGATTCTCAGCGTATCCCCGTGACAATGCGGTTCTTGTTCGGCTTCCCGCTGGGCGATATTACCCTGGAACTAGAGAAGATCGATCGTCTCTAACGGCACGATACAAGCAACTTTAGCCGTTCGGTTTACGTCATGATATTGAATATGTGGTCTCGTTTTTGCCTCACGTTCATGCTGGCAGCCGGCATAGCCCTCGGCCAGACCCAAATGAATGTCGAGCAGTTGGTCGATTTCGTGAAGTCGGAGGTAGCTTTGCATCAGCACAGCGACAAACAAATTGCCGCCGGCCTCCACGATATTCAGCTGACTGAAAAGCTGACCGACAGTACGATTATCGATTTGCAAGCGCACGCCACGCTGGGCCCAAAAACGGTAGAAGCGCTGAAGAGTTTGCGCGATGCCTCGGCAAATATCAAGCCGGCAGCGCAACCGGAACAAGTAGAACCGGAAAACCACGCTAGCCTGGAGCCTAAGCCCCCAGCGGCTCCGCCGCCTAGCGATGACATACAACGCGAAATTCTGGGCGAAATTCGCGATTACGCGGAGAATTACACCAAGCACTTGCCCAACTTTTTCTGCGTCGAAGTGACGCACCAATATATCGATCCGAACGGCGGGCAAAATTATCAGCACGCGGGCATCATTTTGGCGAAGCTGGGGTACAACGACGGCCAAGAGCGCTATAACGTTTATTCGCTGAATGGCAAGCTTGTGGACACATCGATGGATAACGTCAAAACGGGCGGCGCCACGTCCCAAGGTGAGTTTTATAGCTTGATGAAGACGATTTTCGATCCCGTCAGTGAAGCCGAAATTCACTGGGATCATTGGGCCAGACTGCGCGGACGGACGATGGCGATATTCAACTATTTCATCGATAGCGCGCATTCGATCTGGTATATCGAAGACAAGAATTCCGATCAACGGATCAAAACTGCTTATCGCGGTTTGATTTATGCGGATCCGCACACTGGTGAAATCGATCGCATCAGATTTGAAGCGGTTGATATTCCCAAATCGTTCCCCATCAGTGCCACTAGCGAAATTTTGGATTATGATCTGGTGGCGATTTCGGGGCAGCAGTTCGTGCTTCCTCTCACTGCCAAGCTCTTCATGAAGGACGGGCGCGAAAGTTCGAAAAACGAAATAGAATTTCGGCTGTATCGTAAATTCGACGCGGACACTTTCATCAAGTACAATCTCGACCCGAACGCGACTCCCGACGTGGATAATTCAACCGGCGAAAAGCCGGCAGTAGTTGAGCCCGAGAAGCCAGCAACGCCTGTGCCTCAGCAGCAGCCGACTACGCCCCCGACTAAGCAACGGAGTCCCTGGGTATTGCCTACGCTCGACGACGTTCCGCCACCGCCGCCTCGATAGCCTTGAGCGTGCGATCGAGCACCGTGGCTCGATTCGACGAGTCGACCGCGACAACGTGCGCATTCGGCGTAGCGGGCCGCCAACGGGAAAACATACGTTCGGAAACGTGGCCGGTAAAAACAGATACCAGCGGGATTGCAGCAGCCGCCGCGACATGCTGGCCCGCCGAATCATAACCCACGTAGAGATCGCTCTGCACAATGTGGCTGGCGAAGGAAGCGTAGCTGCCATCGTGTATATGCAGCAACGGCGGCCGGCCTAGTTTTTCGGCTAAACCATCCACGCGCTGCCCTTCCTCGCCGCCGGCCCCGCGATCGAGAAGAACGGTGCGGTTATAAGAAAGCAGCTTTTGCAGGAGCGCTAACTCGAAATCGTCGTCAATTCGCTTGTTAGCATTTTCACCCACTCCCAAGCTCACCGCAAAATCGGCGATCTTCGGCTGCGGCACTGGCGCGACATAGGGCGAATGCTGGGGCACATCGAAAGTATCGGTGAGCCAGCGCGCCATCAATTCCGGCAGTGGCGTATCCAGACTGCCCCCGAACGCACGGCTTTCGAAAAAGAAATAGCGCGAATCATCGCAAACCGGAAGGAGACCCAGTTGCGTAAGCCGCGAATCAGGATCGATCACGATTGAGCTGAGTTCATCCACTGAATCGCGCAGTTCGGCCGCCGCGAGCAGCCGTTCGCGCAGCAAACTCCCGCGACCATAGGAGACGGGAATCGGAAAGATTCGGGGGTCGCCTGCGAACATTTCGGCATTCTTGGCCGGTCCGACAAAGCAGATTTCCGAATTCGGGAAACGTTCTTTAGCCATCGAAAGAGCCACGCTGGTTACAGCGACGTCGGCGCCTAGCGTCACGCGGGACAAGACGAAGACCCGCTGGACTTCACCGCCTAAGAAGCGCCGTTCCTGGCGCACGCGCCGGTAGCGGGCAAGCAGGTCGTATGCGTCGTAGTCCGGCAAAGCCCGGCTGATGACATGAGCAAACAAGCGCGCGTAAACATCGCAAAGCGCCGGCTCGAAGAGATCGCCTAGTTGCTCAATAACGATGGAGAATAGGGCCCGGGTGGCGTTGGTTGAGAGAAACGGGTCATCTTCATCGAGTGCCCGGGTGATCAAATCATCGAGCGCCCGGGTTGGCCAAGAGCCATCTTTCAGACAGGCGTCTAGAATTTCGCGCGCCAAATCGCTAGCCAGTATACTTGCCAATTAAAAACCCCAGCCGATCTTTGGTTTCTTGCGGAACAGTCTTCATATCGGTCAAAATGGCGTGTTTCAAGGCCGAACCGCACTTGCACGTTCGCTCAGCGGGAAGAGTTTTTACGATCTGGCGAACGAGTTTGCAGGCATTTTCGGCATTTTTCGTGAGATTTCCGATGATTTGGTCGACCGTCACCGCGTCGTGCTCTTCATGCCAGCAGTCATAATCGGTAACCATCGCCAGGGTCACGTAACAGATTTCCGCTTCACGCGCGAGCTTCGCTTCCTGCAAATTGGTCATGCCGATAACATCCATGCCCCAACTGCGGTAAACGTTAGATTCGGCGCGGGTTGAGAACGCGGGTCCTTCCATGCAGAGATAAGTTCCGCCCATCTTGCTGTTGATGCCGGTCTGTTGCGCGCAAGCGTGTGCCGCGGATGAGAGTTGCGGGCAGATTGGATCGGCAAAACTAATGTGGGCGACGACGCCATTACCGAAGAAGGTCGAAATGCGGCCTCGGGTGCGGTCAAAGAATTGATCCGGAATCACAAAATCTAACGGCTTGTGTTCGATTTTCATCGATCCAACCGCGCTGAGCGAAAGAATCCGCTCCACGCCGAGCATCTTCATGCCGTAGATATTGGCGCGAAAATTCAACTCCGACGGCGAAATACGATGACCGCGGGCATGACGAGCCAAAAACGCTACAGGACGGCCTTCTAAGGTGCCGAGGATGTAGGCATCGGACGGATCGCCAAAAGGCGTCTCGATCTTTACCTCTTCATGAGCTTCAAACCCCGGCATGTGGTAAAGACCACTGCCGCCGATAATTCCGATTTCCGCTTTCTGATTCAAAAAGGAGTCTCCTATGATTTCTTCGCAACGAGGCGGGCGAGTTCCGCCAGCGCCGTATATGGATCTTCTATCTTCTCAGCAACGCGCTTAGCATGTTCGTTGATCGCATCTTCGGGAAGACGATCGAGGAGTTCATCACGCAGCCATTCGGTTAGCCGAAAGGACCAAGCGGCCACGCTTCGGCCAGCGGAGCCGCGCGCTCTGGCCATATCCTCAATCACCGCGATCAGATCGGCGACACCCGTGCCATCGCTGGCGATCACGCGCTGGAGGGGGGCGGCAGTTTGACAACCGGTGTCGCTCGCGACGCTTTGCATTGCGCGTATTTCCTGCTCTAAACGTTCGGCGCCCGGCAAGTCCGACTTGTTGATGGCAAACACATCGGCAATTTCCATAACGCCCGCCTTGATAGCTTGCACATCATCACCCATGCCAGGAACTAACACCAACACGCTCACATCAGCCAGGCGAGCAATTTCCACTTCATCCTGTCCAACACCGACGGTTTCGACAATCACCCAATCGCATCCGGCGGCATCGAGCAACAACGCTAACTCCGAAGTGCCGCGCGCCAAACCGCCCAACTTGCCGCGGCTAGCCATGGAGCGGATGAATACGCCGGGATCGGCATGGTGGCGCTGCATGCGGATTCGATCACCGAGAATTGCACCGCGTGAAAAAGGGCTGGAAGGATCTACCGCGATCACACCTATGGTTTCGCCGCGACTGCGAAGATTCGCAATCATTTGATCTACTAACGTGCTTTTGCCGGCGCCGGGCGGTCCAGTAATGCCAACCACAACTGCGCGGCCAGTTCGGGCAAACAAGTCTGCAATCAGCCTGCGTCCTTCGGGCAGCTGGTTTTCGATCAATGTGGCCGCGCGAGCCACGGCACGCGCGTCGCCCGCGAGAATGCGGTTCAGCAGGGCAGCCGCCATTATTCTTTTAACAACTGGCGGGCAATCACCAGACGCTGAATCTCGCTGGTGCCTTCGCCGATCGTGCAAAGCTTAACATCTCGATAAAACTTTT
>CAVYUL010000081.1:0-62662 GCA_963771405.1 Bryobacterales bacterium | reverse complement strand
TTTGTTTCGGCGTTCGGCCACTTTTAGAATTTCAAATGGCAGATACAAGCAACCGGAAAGTAGCGCGAACCATTCCGCCCACACTCGCCGGTACCAAAGACCCCACGCTTCAACAAACCGCACGGTGGAATAAATCATCGCGAACGCGATGACAGTCCAGATGCGCATATCGCTCAAATCACTCGCGCCTTTGAGCAATGCTTGTGCCCAGTGTTTTTCGAAGCCGATGTGGAGGTGATAGAGCAATTCCTCCACCAGGTCCTCCATCCGGTTGCGAACCGCCAGCAACGCGATCATGAGAACCATTACCAGCAACCCTTTGCCGGCTTCGAACGTTGCTACGGCGCGAAGTCCTGCTTTGCTGGCGAGTTCATCTACCGCATGCGGTTGCCGGTGCGGATTTATTGGAGCGCTGCCCATCCCCACCCACATGCTCCCACATCGTTGATTACACTCTACCTAGATGGCGACCGCCAAACCGGCCACGAAGAAACGAGCGGCTCCCCGGCGAGTCGCCGCCAATCCGCTTCGGGCCATGTTCGCGATTCTGTTTGTCGTTGCCGGCGCTTGTCTGGTGTATTGGACTTTACAGATTCACGAGCGCTACACGTTCAGTATGCAATCTCCTATGCATCTGCGCCTGCAATGGCCGGTGGTGATGGCGCGCCGGTTGAACTCCGAAGAAGCACGCTTGGCTCAATTAGATCAGCGGCGTCCACTTACGGCTTATCAGGAATACGCGTGTCTCAAATTTGGTTCTGCCTGTCGCATCGCCTTGGCCATTCAGCGTGCCGAAAATTCCGAAGGCAAGTGTGAGATGTATCACTACAATTCAGACGGCACTCTCGACTGGGGCTATTTTCAAATCAACACTGTGCATCTCAAGCGGCCCGGTCTGAACTTGCGAGACCTCCTCGATTGCCGCGCCAATATTGACTTCGCGTATCAATTGTATTCGGAAAGCCAAAGCTTCTCTGCCTGGAGCACGTTTAATAACGGTGCGTATCGCAGATATTTGCGTCATTAAACCTGTCGGTTGCCGAAACATTTTTGCAGTTATTTGAATAGAGCGTTACAAATATTTGTATTCCTCGCAGATTTTCGATATACTGCAATTACTCAAGGCGTAGCGTCGGAACGCGCTACGCCTTTCCTCCGAACAGCAAAGGTCTCGAGACCTTCGTCGGTCCCGGACCTTTGCTGGAAGTCATTTCAAAATCCAAAAAATCAAAATTGAATTTGCGACTGAAGCCGTCGTGTTTTGGTTAGCGGGGGAGGGGAGTTTGGTGGACCTGGACGGGTTCGAACCGTCGACCTCTTCCATGCCATGGAAGCGCGCTCCCAACTGCGCCACAGGCCCGTTTCACTTGCGCTACGTCATGAGAATACCACACCGCTCGTACCAGGACGCGAAACCTTTGCTTGCAAGAAAAAAGCGCCGCGATTCGAATTCTTACTATTGACTCGAACTCAAATCAAAGGCACAATCGAACGGTCGGATTGAGATTGCCATTTCGTCTCCCCGTTTCGATCACGAAAGAAAATCAAGACTCGCAATGAACAACGTGGCTATACCGTTCAATGTCCCGCAAGACGCTCCCCTTGCCCACCGCGAAATCATCAGTCGCGGCCTGACAGGTGTTACTCCTGTGCTTTCAGAAGACCTCATTCACGAATTGCGCCAGCCCCTCGGCGTCATAGATTCGCTCGCGTACTATCTCGAACTCACCACTGCGGACGAAAAAATTTGCACACACCTGGAGCAAATACGCGCCATGGTGATCAAGGCGAACAACATTCTGGAGTGCGCTTCCAACGGCGCGCAACACGAACTACCGGTCGGTGCTTCTTTCCTGTCGGGTTCTTAACTCCATCAACTCTTCTTTTCCAAATCTAAGTGGTCTATCCGCTGTCTGAGCTCACGTACAGTCTCGTTGAGTTCAGGCAGCTTTTGTACGTAGGCGAGGTTCTTGAGATGGCCGCGCAAAGGACGTGCGGGAATGCCCCACACAGGTTCGCCGGCTTTGACGCGTTGCGACACCAGTACGCCGGCCTTGCCGCCCACCACCGCTTTTGATTCGATCTTGGCTTTTTCGCCGATTCCTGCTTGTCCGCCGATCACCGCGTAATCGCCCACTGTCACACTCCCGGAGAAACCCGTCTGCGCTGCTACAACCACGTGCTTGCCGATGACACAGTTGTGGCCAACATGCACGAGATTATCGAGCTTTGTGCCGTCACCAATTCGAGTGACGCCGAGCGCAGCGCGATCGATGCAGCAGTTCGCGCCGATTTCCACATCGTTGCCGATCTCGACAGTCCCGACTTGCGGGAACTTCTCGTAATGGTCCCCCGCTAAAGCGAAGCCGAAACCGTCGGCGCCAATCACCACTCCAGCGTGGATGATGGCTCGGTCACCAATGGTGACGCGATCATAGAAGGTCACGTTGCCATGCAGAACGCAACCATTTCCGATAGTGACCTCGTCACCGATCACACAGCCCGAGCCGATCTGACAATCGTTCCCGATTCGAGTGTTCTCGCCGATCGAAACGTGAGCTCCGACTGCGCAGCGTTCGCCAAGCTGCGCGCTTGAGGCGACGACCGCAGTTTGATGAATACCGGGCGCTAGACGCTTGCGCGGATAAAGACTTTCGAGCGCTTTGGCAAAAGCGACACGCGGATCTGTAACCCGAATCACAGCATGAGACAATCGGCCTTCGAAGCTGGACGGTACTAACACACAAGCAGCTTGTGACTGAGTTGCCGCTTCAAGCGCTTTCCGATTTGCCGCAAATGCCAGGTCAGACGAGCCAGCTTGCTCAATGATATTGGCGCCGGTGATGACGCGGCCTAATTCTCCCTCTGCGGTTCCCCCCACCAGGCTTGCGATCTCAGCAACAGTGAATGGCATGATCCTCCATACTTAACATTGATGGCCGGCAACGAGGCAACCTACATTGCTCCAACCGCACGAATCGACCCAGGCGCGACCATCGGGCCGGGCACGCGAATTGGCGAATACTGCGTTATTGAATCCGACGTTGTGATCGGTGCGCGTTGTCTGCTGGAACCCTACGTTTATGTAAAGCGTTGGACCACATTGGGCGACGAAAACGAAATCTCGGCCGGTACTGCGCTAGGCACCGATCCGCTGGACAAGAATTTTGACGGACGCCGCAGTTACCTGCGCATTGGTCACAAAAATAAAATTCGCGAGCACTACACCATTTCGCGCGGCACTCAGCCCGAGTCGGAAACGCGCATTGGTGATGAAAATTACATCATGACCTCGGGGCACATTGCGCACAACGCGATCTTAGGCGACAACATTGTGGTGGCCAGTTGTGCGCTGGTAGCCGGCCACGTTGAGATCGAAGACCAGGCATTCATTTCGGGTGGGGTGGTGATTCATCAATTCTCGAAGATCGGACGGCTGGCCATGGTGGGCGGAAATACCAGAGTGAACAGCGATCTGCCGCCGTATTTTCTTTATTCTAATTTCAACGTAGCGGCGCGCGGCCTGAATATCGTTGGATTGAAGCGGGCTGGTTTTTCGCTGGCGGAGATCAAGCTGTTGAAGGGCGCCTTCCGCTTGCTTTACCGCTCAGGTTTGCCCCGCGAAGAAGCGTTGCGGCGGATTGAAGCGGAACTTCCCTCCGAGTCTACGCGCCATCTGATCGCGTTCATCCGCAACAGCAAACGCGGCATCTGCGGTGCAAGTAAAGCGCCGTCACTTGAGGGGGACGAGGCCTAAGCGCCCTTCGATTTCGGCGCAAAGCACGTGGCCGAGCAGTATGTGCATCTCTTGAATCCGTGCCGTGGTATTCGAAGGAACCATAATGATCGGATCGGCGATGTCTTTGAGTTTGCCGCCGGTTCTGCCGGTAAAGGCGGCGGCGGTGATTCCCAGCTTCCGGGCGGCTTCTAAAGCGCGCACAATGTTAGGACTGTTGCCGGAAGTGGAGAAGCCGATGGCCACGTCACCAGCGCGCCCCAGCGCTTCCAATTGACGCGAGAAGATCAACTCGAATCCCAAATCGTTTCCACAAGCCGTCAGCGCGGAGGAATCGGTGGTTAGTGCGATGGCCGCCAACGCGCGCCGGTCGGAGATAAAACGGATGCTCAATTCGGTGGCCAAGTGCTGCGCATCGGCCGCGCTGCCGCCATTACCGAAAAACAGCAGCTTGCCGCCGGCTTCGAGCGCTGCCGCGCAACGCTTGGCCAACTCAAGAATGGCAGTGCCGCAACACCCCTCCGTTGCGGACAAGACCTCACTGTGTTCCCGGAAGTACTCCTGGAGAAACTGGCTGTCGTTCATGAACTTCTATTTTGAATCAGAGGCGCGCGCCAACTGTGGGTGGCTGAGTGTATTGGCATATTCGGTCACGCCTTTCAGCAGCGCTTCGGCAATTCGTTCGCGTTGATCGTTGCGCTTCAGCAAGCGCTCATCGCGTGGATTTGACACGAAGCCGATCTCCGCCAGGATAGACGGCATAGTAGCGCCGATTAAGACAACGAAAGGCGCTCTGCGAATACCGCGATCATGCGCATTCGAGTTCATTCTAATGGCGTTGGGCGTGAGCGCGTCCAAAACTTTTTGCGCAAACTCGCGCGACTCTTCGAGCTTGGTTTGCAGAACGGCCTTCTTGAGCAGATCGTTCAAATCGGAAATGGCGTTCTCGTCCGTTGCGTTCTCGCGCATCGCCAGATCGGTGGCCTTCTTATCGCCATGCAGGTTGAAATAATACGTTTCTACGCCGGTGGCGGAAGCATCCGCCGATGAATTGGCGTGGACGGAAAGAAACAGATCGGCCTTGGCTCGATTGGCGATCGCGGTGCGTTCTCCCAGCGGGATGAACGTGTCGTCCGAACGAGTGTAAACCACTTCGGCGCCCAGCTTGTCATGAATCAACTTGCCCAAGCGGAGCGCCACATCCAAGACCAAATCTTTTTCCAGCAAGCCATTCGGTCCGATCGTGCCGGTATCTTTGCCGCCGTGGCCTGCGTCGATTACCACTCGGCCCAGTTTCAGCCCGAAGACGCGGACAAGCGAAGGGTCGGTAGAATCCTCGGTGCTTGAAGGCGGTTTGGCAGGAATCGAATTCGTGATCCGCGGTAATGGAGCAGGCAGCGGCGGAGGCTCGATAGGCTTCACCATCGGCGGTGTCTTTTCAACGTCCGCGACCACAGGCTTTATGACCGGAGGCGGTAAATCGCGATCGGAATCGACAGTCGGAACCGTCAGGTTGACCCGTTGCGCGCCCGTCAAGCTGTGATGGAGGTTTTGAGTAAGGATCGGCGGAACGTCTTTGGGACGAATCTCAATAATGAAGCGGTCGGGGTTGACGAGTTGAGAAGCGACAATGTCAACCGGCGCAAGCAGATCAAGCACAACGCGAGTGGTGCCGGGGACAACTTCGGCGACTCGGATTTGTTTCAGCAGCCGATCGCCGACGGGAATGGTTTGCATTCCGTGATGAACAGTAGAAGGAGGCTTCAGCCCGGCGAGATCATAGAAAATGCGTGGCGGGTTATTCACCCCGTCGGAAGTAACTTTGTAATTCCCGACGGTCTCAATCACAATGCGCGTGACGTCGCCGAACGACCAGAAGCGGACCACTTCAACGTGACCAGTTGTGTCCTGCCCGCCAAATAGCAGGGACGCGGCGGCGAGACAGGCGAGAGCGGCGGGGCGACGGGGGAGGTGCATAACCGTAGTGCCTGGTCGGGCTAATTTAAACCGCCTAAGTGCGATTGTATTTCCCACGCCGCGCTCATGCTCACCAGACGACTGGTGTATGGCATTGGTTGCAACACCACCATTATAGACGCAAATTAAACCTTGTTTAAGAACCAACCCGGTGCTCAATGCTACGATGCGGGCATGCAGCGGACGGCTGGTTTCGTGCTGATGGGGGGACGAAGCTCGCGCATGGGACAAGATAAGGCCAGACTTAAGGTGGGGGCGCAAACGCTGGTGGAAATAGCAGCGGCGGCGGTGCGAGCGGCTGCCGGGAGCGTCGGGCTGGTGGGCGGAGCGAACCCAGGGTTGCCCTTCGAGTGGATTCCAGATTTGCGAGCAGGCTTCGGACCCTTGGCCGGCGTGGAAGCCGCGCTGCTTAGCGGACGAGGCGAATTTAATCTCATAGCGGCTTGTGACATGCCTGATTTGGAGCCGGAACCATTGCGGCGTCTGCTGTCGGCAGCGGAAGAAAGCGAATCTCATTGCGCGGTCGCGGTGGATGCAGAGGGGCGGCGGCATCCGTTGTGTGCTGTCTATCACGCGAGTGCGCTCGGGATAGTGCAGGCGGCGTTAGATGAGCACCGGCTGCGGTTGTTGGATTTAGTGGAGGAATTAGCGGCGGTAGACGTTTCGACAAACACGGTGTTGCGTAATTTGAATACGCCGGAAGAGTGGGCTCAATGGCGGACAACGGCGAGCTAAGTCATTACATAGAGTTCAAGAACGTCTCAAAGCAGTTCGGGCGGCCGATTCTGACGAACGTGAGCTTCTACGTGGATACCGGCAAGACGCTGGCGATCATCGGTCGCAGCGGCGTAGGCAAGAGTGTGAGTTTGAGTCACATCATGGGTTTCCTGAAACCGGATTCGGGAGAAGTGATTGTGTCTCACACCGACATCACGCACATGGGCGAAGCGGAACTGCGAAAAATCCGCAAGAAGGTCACCATGGTTTTCCAATCCGGCGCGTTGTTCGATTCGCTGACCGTGGGCGAGAACGTTCTGTTCTCACTCGAACTGAGAGAAGACTACGACGAGCAAAACAAAGAAGACGTGGTAGACGGTTTGCTCGAAATGGTTGATCTGAAACACATCAAAGATTTGTATCCAACCGACCTTTCCACCGGATACAAGCGCGCGGTTGCCATTTCGCGGGCATTGGCGGCGCAACCGGAGTGTGTGCTCTATGACGAACCGACAACGATGGTGGACCCGATCATGTCGGAAGATCTGGGCAACCTCATGCTGCGGCTGAAACGGCAGCTGGGATTGACGTCGATTGTGGTGACGCACGATCTCGACTTGATGCGTAAAGTGGCCGACAGCGTAATGTTTCTCTACAAGGGTGAGGCGATTTACTTCGGCCCCGTTTCCGAGTTAGAAAAGTGCGAGCATCCGCATGTGAAGCAGTTTTTGGCGATGGATCGCGTCGAAATTTCCGGAAAAATTGAAGACGTGATGTAACTCCCTTTTTCCTCCCGGTGATACCCTGGAATTGCCAACTTTTGTTCGATAATTGACACTATGCCAACCCTTCCAGCTCTGGAAGTGCCTCGCAAACTCTGGACCCGCGACGAAGCGCATGCCCTCGTCGATATGGGATTTCCCAACGCGGAAAAACTGGAACTCATTGCTGGGGAACTTATTGACCGCATGGGCAAAAAGCACCCGCACAACCTCTGGCAAAACCTGATTCACGCCTGGCTACAGCAAAAATTCGGAACGGAATACGTTCAGATGGAATCTTCCATCTACGTTGCCGCCGAAGACAATCTCAGGAACGAACCGGAACCCGATCTCATCGTGACGGCGCGCTCCATCCGCGCCTATGAAGACAACGTCACGCCGGAAGAGATCCGGCTCCTGATCGAAGTAGCCGATTCCACAGTGAACTTCGATCTGAATCAAAAAGCAGAACTTTATGCCAGAGCTGGTATCGCCGATTACTGGGTGGTCGATATTCCTGCCCGGTTAGTCCACGTGCACCGCGCCCCGAAACAGGGTGCCTATAGCAACGTCTTACAATATTCCTTCAGCCGGCAGATTAGCCCGCTGGCTGCTCCCAACGCAGTCCTCTGCATGGAAGCTCTTTAGCCGCTGGTCTGAGTGCATTCATCTCGGGCCGCGCCTGTCATTAAGTAACTGAATCCCCGAACCCCTCACTTACTTTGTGTTACCCTCTGGAAACGGCACACCCCATGCCCCCTCGGAAGGTCTTCCTCAGTTACCGCTCCGTCGATCGCGATCGCGTCCGCATCGTAGCCGAAGCCCTTCTCGCCAAAGGCATCGATGCCTGGTGGGACGTCTGGGAAATCCGCCCCGGCGATAGCTTCGTCTCCAAAATCAACGACGGTCTCGAACAATGCGAATGCGGCGTCGTCTTCCTCTCCAACGAATCCCTCAACGGCGCTTGGCACAAAGACGAAATCGAAATCCTCAAAACCTACGCTGTCGACGACAAACGCCCCCTCATCCCGGTCGTCCTCGACCCCACCGTAAAAGTCCCCGGCATCTTACGCAATCTTTCCCGCCTCTCCGCCGATCAAATCGACGCCCTCGCCGACGCTATCCTCTACCGCAGCAGTCCCGACAAACCTCCCCTCGGCCCCACGCCCACCACTGCTACCCGTACCCGCTTCACCATCCACCTCGCCGCCCAACCCAACAACACCATCGCCGTCTCCGCCCTCCTCAACGACAAACCCCTCGTCCCCGCCCACCCCGTCACCCCCGGCGCAGACTTCGCCTTCTCCTATTCCGATTTCCTCCACGCCCGCCCCACCTTCACCCACAAAGACTCCGCCTCCGCCGCCGTCGCCGCCCAAGAACGTGACCTCCTCAAACTCGGCGACGCCGTAGGCCGCGTCGTCTTCTCCGGCGAAATCGCCACCCAACTCGCCGCCCTCCTCCAACCCGGCGACGCCCACACGCAAGAACTCGAACTCATCTTCGAATCGGAAAGCCCTCATCTCCTCAGCATCCCCTTCGAATCCGCCCGCCTCCCCAACAGCGGCCCCATCCCCGCGCTCCTGCCCGGCGTCTTCCTCTGGCGTCGCGCTCTCTCCACAAGCACTCCCATCACGAAACCGCCCTCACCCGGCCCCCTCAAAATCCTCGTCGCCGTCGGCGCTCCCGACGAAGGCAAAGCCCACGGCGTCGTCCTCGATAGCGAACTCGAACTCCAAACCATCCTCAACGCCGTCCAAGGCGCGCACGATCTCGGCAACGCCTACGTCCGCGTCCTCGAAATCGGCCATCCCGATCAAATCGGCCTCGCCCTCCGCCAACTCGGTTACCACGTCCTTCATCTTTCCGGCCACGGCAGCAGCGCCAACGCCACCATCGAACTCGAAGACGAAGATGGCAACCCCGTCGAAACCACCGCCGCCACCCTCGCCGCAAAAATCAAGGAGTCCGGCCACCCTCCGCCCCTCATCGTCCTCGCCTCTTGCCACGGCGGCGTCGGCAGCAATGGAACCGCCAGCTTCGCCCAAGCCTTGCTCACCGAAGGCGTCCCCGCCGTCCTCGCCATGCAAACCGCCGTTTCCGATGCGTATTGCACCGCCCTCACCGGCAAATTCTACGAAGAGCTCTCCCACGCGGAAATCCCTCTCGCCACCCGCGCCCTCGCCCTCGCCCGCCGCACTCTCGAAACCGCCCGCCTCCAATCGCCCGAAAAACAGCCGCCCGAATACGCCACCCCATCCCTCTTTCTAACCACCGCCCAAGACCAACCCGTCCTCACCCGCACCGGTGACCAATCCCCCGTCCCCGAAACCAGCCGCAAACCCTCCGCCGGCCTCGTCCCCCTGCTCCCCATCGGCGACCTCATCGGCCGCCGCCAGGAATCCCGCCAAATCCTCCGCATCCTTACGGACGATCCCAAAGCCACCTCCCAATTCGGCCGCAAAGCCGGCTGCCAAATCCTCGGCAGCGGCGGCGTGGGCAAAAGCACTCTCGCCGGCCGCGTCATGCAGCGCATGGCAGATCGCAACTGGCCCGTCGTCACCCTCAGCGGCAAATGGAACCTCACAAGTCTCTGCGAAGAACTCGCCTCCGTTCTCCTCGATCATCCGCAAAAAGACCTCGCCGCCCTCGCCGCCAAACTCAACGCCGCTCCCGATAACCTCCGCCCCCGCATCCTCGCGCATCTGCTCACAAATCACCAAGTCTTGCTCGTCCTCGATAATTTCGAAGACCTGCTCGAAACCGGCGGTACTGCTTTCTCTGACCCAATCGCCGAGCAGCTCTTCGCGGGCATTCTCCAATCCTGCCAGCGCGCCAAACTCCTAATCACCAGCCGCTACCCCATCCCCGGCGCCGCTGCCGAATCCCGCCTCCATCGCATCAATCTCGGTCCTCTTTCAGCCGCCGAAACCCGCAAGCTGATGCTCCGCCACGAAGGCCTCAAATCCCAACCCTCCGCCAACCTCAAACTCATCGAACGCGCCATCGGCGGTCACCCTCGCACCCTCGAATATTTAGACGCCCTTCTTCGCAGCGGCACCGCCCGCCTCGATACCGTTGGCGACCGCCTCGCGAAATTCGCCTCCCAGGAAGGCATCTCGCTCGATAACGACACCCAATTTGAAGCCAAACTTCAGGACGCCATCCGCATCGCCGCCGCCGACGCCATGGTCCGCGAACTCGTCCGCCTCGTCGCTCAGAATCCCAGCGACCTCCATCTCCTCTGGCAAGCCTCCGTCTTCCCATTCGCAGTCCCTGCCGAAGCCCTGGCCTTTGATCCTGCTGCGCCAGACGACGCTCTCATCGACGCCAAACCACTTGCCCCAGCCCTTCGCCGGCTCGCCGCCACTTCGCTCCTGACGCCGCAAGAGAACAATCAAGTCTACGTCCACCGCTGGACCGCCGAATCACTCAAACCACTAATGCCCGCCGGCGTTTATTCAAGTAACTGTTCAAACGCCGCGCGCTACCTCATCGCCAAGCCCCAAGGAACACCGAGTTTCATTGAAAGCATTCGCCTTTTCTTATCTGCCGAAGCGTTTGACGATGCCACCAGCATCGCAGGCAACCTCATCCGAACAATCAAAAACCGCAGCCAACTCACGCTGGCGACAGAACTTGCGGGCGAAGTCGCAAGATCACTCCCGCCGGACCACCACCTCAAGGGAGCCTACATCTCCAGGGAGGCAGACGGCCTTCTCGCGCTCGGACTAGGGGAGCAAGCGCTAGAGCGCCACCGCTCAGCTCTCGAATTCAACGAGGCCAGAGTCGCCAAGGAGCCGCAGCGCGCCGATTATCTGCGGGAGCTGTCGGTGTCGTACAACAAAATGGGCGATCTGGAGAGTGCGCTGGGCAACGGCGAGTCCGCCCGCCAGTTCTTCGAAAAAGGCCTCGAAATCGCCGAACGGCTGGTGGCGCAGGAGCCGCAGCGCGCCGATTATCTGCGCGACCTGTCGGTGTCGTACAACAAAATGGGCGATTTGGAGAGTGCGCTGGGCAACGGCGAGTCCGCCCGCCAGTACTTCGAAAAAGACCTGGCCATCGCTGAACGGCTGCTATCGCAAGAGCCGCAGCGCGCCGATTATCTGCGCGACCTGTCGGTCTCCTACAACAAAATGGGCGACCTGGAGAGTGCGCTGGGCAACGGCACTTCCGCCCGCCAGTTCTACGAAAAGTCTCTTGAATTACGCGAACGGTTGGTGTCGCGAGAGCCGCAGCGCGCCGATTATCTGCGCGACCTGTCGGTCTCCTACAACAAAATGGGCGATCTGGAGAGTGATTTGGGCAACGGCGAGTCCGCCCGCCAGTTCTTCGAAAATGCCCTCGCCATCGCCGAACGGCTGGTGTCGCAGGAGCCGCGGCGCGCCGATTATCTGCGCCACCTCTACGTCTCATACTGGCGAATGGGCGACGTCAACCTCATGAAGGGCGATCTGGAGTCGGCACTTGAGCTGCACAACAAAGCCCTCCAAATCGCGGAGAGGCTAACGACACAGGAGTCCGAGCGCGCCGACTATGCACGCGATTTGTCTATGTCGTACAACAAAATGGGTGATCTGGAGAGCGCGCTGGGCAACGGCGATTCCGCCCGCCAATTCTTCGAAAAATCACTCCAATTTTTCGAACGGCTGGTTTCGCAGGAGCCGCAGCGCGCCGATTATCTGCGCGACCTGTCGGTGTCGTACATCAAAATGGGCGATCTGGAGCGTGATTTGGGCAACGGCGAGTCCGCCCGCCAGTTCTTCGAAAAAGCCCTCGAAATCGCCGAACGGCTGGTTTCGCAGGAGCCGCAGCGCGCCGATTATCTGCGCGACCTCTCGGCGTCTTACAACCGAATGGGTGCCCTGGAACGTTCGCTAGGCAACAGCGAGTCCGCTCGCCAGTTCATGGAAAAAGACCTGGCAATCGCCGAACGGCTTGCGGCGCAAGAGCCCAACCGTTCCGACTACCAAGTCGACGTCGCTATCTCGCTTATGCAACTCCGAACGCCCGCCCACCTCCAACGCGCCCTCGACATCCTCCTCCATCTCAAACAAACCAACCGCCTCAACAAAGCCGACGAACCAAAAATCGCCCGAGTCCAAGAACTCCTGCGCGTCGCCAAATCCGCCGGCGCCTGAATCACGCTCCGGCCCAAGAAGCGCCCGACGGAACCGCGACCGAAGGAAGCGCAACGCAAGTCCGACCAACGGCAAACCCGAACCCTGATCGACCCTAAGCCCTACTTACTCCCCTCAGAAAACTCCTACCCCACCCCACCCACAATCTGAAAATTCGAACCCATTCCCCAAGTCAGCTTCGCAAATAACACAATCCAATACACTTACTAACTCACCCTCATCCCCAGACCCCGACAACCCAAAAAACCCCAAAATCATTCCCAATTGTCTCGCCTCCCGCCCCAAAATTCCAGTGACAAAACGCCCAAATTTTTTTTCTCCCTTCTTTTCCTCCACTTACAAGAAACTTTTCGTTCGCGCCGTTCGCGCGCATAGGATGCTGAGCCCAGGAAAGGAATTCTATGGACAAAATCCAAGAGCAAATACAAAACAATCGCGAAGTCGCCGGCAACGCCGCGGAAGAGCCACGCGTTCTCTACGAATCCACCGATCTCCCCGGCGCAGAAGACCTACCGGAAATCATGGCTAACATCGGCATCCGTGTCGACTATGACGAGTGGCCTCCCGAACCCGAGCCACTCCCGGACGATGACCCCTCGCCCGCCGCGGCCGACCCATCCAAGGAACAGGAGATGGAAGAAGCACAGCCTCGCCAACTCTCTCTCTTCCCCGAACTCGAACCGCCGCCGTCGGAGCAGCCGCACTCTGCCCAAAATCCCGAACCCCAAACTCCGCCCCAACCGCAGGAAAACACAGCCGAAACACCCAAGCGCAACTCCGGCCGCACCGGCGCCACCACCCCCGAAGGCAAAATGAAAACCCGCCTCAACTCCCTCCGTCACGGCTCCTGCGCCCGCACCCTCATCCTTCCCCGCGAAAACTCCGAAAAATACTTCGAGCTCCACGAAACCTGGGTCAGCGGCTACCCGCACCCCAGCCGCCTGCTCCAAGACTTCATCCTCCGCACCGTCCAAGCCGAATGGCAAACTGGCGCTACGAAGGCGATCCCAAAGACCGCTTCAAACCAAAGAAAAGGAATAACACCGAGCCATGAACCCGGAAAAAACAGCCATCATCCCTAATCCGCTGCTCACTACGAATGGAGTGCAGCGGTCTCGACTGCAGGTGATAACTAAACGAATCGGTACGCCCCGTTCCAGCGCAATACGACATATAATGTGGGCTATGTCAGCGTTGTTAGGTATCGTTGCCTTCTTGCAAGTAGTGACGTTCGCTGGTCCGCAAGGACAAGGGTTAACGCCGCCCACGAGCACGACAGCCGAAAAAGATAAGTGTGTTGTCTCAGGCAAGGTGGTGAGCGCGCAAACGGGTGAGCCGCTAAAGAAAGCAAATGTTCAACTCACTCTTCGTCCGAGCGGCAGAATCAATGGGACGAATTGGCAGCAAACCGGATACAGCGGCATTTCCGGGGCAGATGGAAGTTTTCTGTTTGAAGCTGTGGAACCCGGCGACTATACGCTCAGCGGTGAAAAGAGCGGCTACATTCGGACCACGTACGGCAGCAAGAGCGAAATGGGTTCGGGGACGATTCTGAACTTGACGGCCGGACAGAAGCTGACTGATTTGAAATTTCCGCTGACGACGCAAGCTACGATTTCCGGACGCGTTTTAGATGAGGACGGAGACCCGGTGGGAGGGGCTTCTGTGCAGGCTTACGGCAAGATGGGGATGCGCGGCTTGAAGGCGCGCTATTTTCCGCAGGGCTTTGCGCAAACAGACGACACAGGCGCTTTTCGATTGGCGAGCTTGCGACCGGGCAAATATTTTGTCATGGCGCAAACCAATATGGGAAGGATGGGAATGGTTGAGAAACCAGCGACACCCGGCAAACCCGATGTTCGACCTGTTCCCACGTTTTACCCAAGCTCGCTGCATCGAGCCGACGGCGCCGCGGTGCAGGTGGCGGCGGGTCAGGATATGCCGGGCGTTGAAATTCGAATGCGATCGGCGGAGACTTTTCATGTGCGCGGGAAAGTGGTGGGCGACGCAGCCGATGGGCAGCCGGGCGCCCTTAACATGTTGAGTCTAATGCCGGCCGGTGAGGATGATGCTTTCCCGATGATGCGGAACATGACTGCGGTGGGTCAAGATCACACATTCGACATCGGCGGAGTGACGCCGGGCGCCTACATATTGACGACCGCGAACATGAGGACGAAGCAAGGAGTGGTGCGCCAGAAGATTGAGGTGGGGCAGGCCGATCTGAACGGAATCGTTTTGACTCCGCAGCCTGACTTTAGCATCCGGGGATCGGTTGATGTGCAGGGCGTTCAGCCGAAGAATGCAAAGGACAAGCCGGCGGAGAATATAACGGTGATGCTCCAGCCAGATGAGCAGGGCATCATGTTCATGCAAGCACAAGGAGTCACCAAAGCCGATGGCAGTTTGACGATTGAGAATGTAACGCCGGCGAAGGTGCGGGTTTACGTTACGAACGTGCCCGAGGGCGCGTATTTAGAATCAATCCGGTTCGGCGGCCAGGAAATATTGGGCAAAGTGCTCGATTTGACGCAAGCAGGCGGCGGAGATATCCGCATTGCGATTCGCGGCGGCGCGCCGGAAGTCGGCGGCACCGTGATGGCGAAGCAGGCAAACAGCGACACGCTGGCGGCAGACCCTTCGGCGAAGGTTCTGTTGATTCCGGAAGATCTGACGCTGAATGGCGGCGAAGTTCATATGGCGCAGGGGAACCAAAACGGCGCGTTTACGGAAAGCGGCTTGCGCCCCGGGACCTATTATGTTCTGGCGTTTGACTCAGACGAGTATCGAAGCTATGATGACCCGGCTTTGCTGAAACAACTGGCGGCGAAGGGTGTGGAGGTGGAACTGAAAGAGAACGACAAGAAGCAAGTGCAACTCACTACTTTGCAGCCGGACGAGTTGGCTGCGATTGAAGCTGCCACTCAGAATTGAGTATGTCGATTCTAGCGTTGTTTTTGCATATCGCGGCTTTCCTGCAAGCAGGCGGATTGGTCTACAGCGGGACGCAAGCTCCTACGTTGACGCCGCCAGCGAGTATGGCGGCGGAGAAAGACAAGTGCGTTGTCGCAGGCAAGGTGGTGAGTGCGCAAACGGGCGAGCCGCTGAAGAAAGTGGATCTGCAACTGGTTCTTCGTTTCACTGGCCGATCGAGCGCCGTGACCTTCCAGCAAACCGGATATAGCGCCACATCGGCGGCGGATGGGAGCTTTCTCTTCGAGGGCGTAGAGCCGGGCGAATACACCTTGCATGGTCAAAAGAGCGGCTACATTCGTACCACTTACGGAAGCAAGGCTGAAATCGGCACAGGGACAGTTCTGACGTTGACGGCAGGGCAAAAACTGACCGATCTGAAATTTCCGCTGACGACGCAAGCCACTATTTCCGGACGCGTTTTAGATGAGGATGGAGACCCGGTTGGTGGGGCAAGGGTGCAAGCTTACGGCAAGATGGGATATCGAGCCGGCAAAGCGCGTTACCTTTCGACGTCTTCAGCACGAGCGGATGATACCGGCGCTTTTCGATTGGCCAATATACGGCCAGGCAAGTATTACCTCGCGGCACAGGCGAACTCTGGGCAAGTGGTCGGAATGGTTGAGAAGCCAGCCATTCCCGGAAAGCCCGATGTTCGTCCTGTGCCCACTTACTATCCAAGCGCGTTGCGCCGGACCGATGGTACCGCGATTGAGGTGACCGCAGGGCAGGATAAGTCAGGCGTAGAGATACGTTTGCGGTCGGCGGAGACGTTCCACGTTCGCGGGAAATTGGTGGTTGAAGAGAACAGTGGCGACCAGGACGCAATGGAAATGTTGACGCTGAGGCCGGTCGGAGACAACGAGACGTTTGCATTGGCGGGCAACATGGTGGCGATCGGACAGGATCATACCTTCGACATGAGCGGAGTGTTGCCGGGGTCGTATGTGTTGACCAGAGCGAACATGAGGACCAATCAAGGGGTTCTGTTCCAGAAGATTGAAGTGGGCGAGGCGGATGTGAACGGGGTTATTTTGACGCCGCAGCCGGGATTCAGCATAAAGGGATCGGTTGAGGTGCAAGCAATCCAGCCGAAGAACGCAAAAGATAAACCCGCCGAAAATATCAGAGTCCTTCTGGTGCCGGACGATCCGGCAATGGCGATGCTGCAATCGAGCGGCGTAACCAAAGTGGATGGCAGCTTGACGATCGACAACGTAGCTCCGGCGAAGGTGCGAATTCGGGTCACCAACTTGCCGGAGGGCTCTTATGTGCAATCGGTCCGCTTTGGCAATCAAGAGACGCTGGGGAAAGTGCTCGATCTAACGCAGGCGAGCGGCGGGGAAATGCGAATTGTGATTAGAGGAGGCGCGCCCAAGGTCAACGGCACCGTGATGTCGAAGCAGGCGAATGGTGCCGCGCTTGTGGCGAACCAATCCGCCCAAATTCTGTTGATTCCCGAAGATCTGACGCTAAATGGCGGCGAAGTTCATAGGGCTCAGACGAATCAGAATGGCGGGTTTACGGTGGCCGGGCTGCGGCCCGCGACCTATTACGCAGTTGCTTTCGACGGAGGTCTGTACCGCGGATTTGACGATCCGGCGCAGTTGAAGCAGCTGGCGAGCAAAGGCGTGAAAGTCGACCTGAAAGAGAACGACAAGCAGCAAATTCAGCTCAGCACTTTGCCGCCGGAGGACCTGGCGGCGATTGAGGCCGCCGGCGATAATTAGCGCCGCCAAGTGAGCAGCAGCGCAAAAAGTACGAGCCACACGAAACCGAGATAGTGCCAGAAGAGGGTGAGCGAATTGGTAAGGGCGCGCGTAGTCATTTGATAGCGTGGGCCGCTGGCGAATTCGCGAGTGCGGTAGAGCAGATAGCCTAGGCCACCGAGACCCGCCAGGATGTGCAAGCCATGGAGAGCGCTAAAGAGGAAGATGAACCAGGCGTGCTTGTCTTGAGTGAGCGAGACCGAGTAAACAACTTGCGTCCAGGCAGCAGCTTGGCCCAGGAGGAACGTGACGCCGAGAGCGGTGGTGACTTGCAGGAGGCGGCGAAAGCGGAGTTGATCGCCGGTTTTCATGGCGCCGCGGGCGCGTTCGATAACGAAACTGCTTGTTAGCAGGATGGCGGTGGTGAGCCAAAGCAGCGGCGGTATTTGCAAGTGCTGCCAAAGGAAAGCGTTTTCCGAGCGCCAGATGAAAGCGGCAATGATCGAGCCGAAAGTAACGGTGACGATAGCGAGGATAACGACGAGCGTTACCAGATAAAGAGAGTTGAGGTCGCGCTCGCGCGCGGCCCAATCAGGAGCGGTAGTGGACACGTCTTTCATTTTCCTACCTCCTTGCGAAAGCGTACACTGTAGCAATATGCGCGTTTGGATTTTGGCTTCTATTTGTCTCTTTTGTTTAGCTGGTTCGATGTTGGCCGACGACGCTCGCTTGACGGGCGCGACGCGCGAACCGGGGACCAGGAATGGCTGGATTTTGGTGCATTTGAAAGGCGACGCGCGCACGCGCGGATATCAGCACGGATATTTGCTGAGCGCCGAAATTGAAGATGCGAAGAAGGCGATTGAGCTGAGCGTGACGCACGAGGTGAACCACAACTGGCAGGAGTTGCGCACGCTGGCGGAGAAGATGTCTTGGCCCAAGATTGAGCGCGAATACCAGGAAGAACTGCAAGGCATTGCGGATGGCTTGCATGATAAGGGCTCAAAGCTGGACGTAATTGACTTGGTGGCGATGAACGAGTGGATGGAGTTTTCCTACTACTACGACGAGATGAAGCGGCGCCAAGGTCTGCCGTTGACCAGCAGCGTGGCCGAACATTGCAGCGCCTTTGTCGTGACGGGCCAGTACACCAAAGATGGACGCATCGTGATGGGGCACAACAACTGGACCGATTATTTGACCGGGACGCGTTGGAAGGTGATTTTTGATATCGCGCCGGCGACCGGGCACCGATTGATTATGGACGGCGTGCCGGGGTTGATTCATAGCGCCGACGATTTTGGCGTGAACGATGCGGGCATCATGATCACGGAGACGACCATTTCCGATTTTCATGGCTTCGATGAAAACGGCGTGCCGGAATTCGTGCGGGCGCGGAAAGCGATGCAGTATGCGGCGTCGATTGACGATTTTGCGCGCATTATGGAAGACGGCAACAACGGCGGGTATGCGAATGCGTGGCTGATTGGCGACCGGAAGACGAACGAAATCGGGCGGCTGGAATTGGGGCTCAAGAACGTGATTTTGGAGCGAACGAAGGACGGTTATTATGTGGGTTCGAATTTTCCGGTGAACGAGAAATTGGCCCGCGAGGAAACGTCGTTCCCGATGTCGGACCCGAATACGCCGAACGTGTGCCGCCACCGGCGATGGGATCAACTGATGGCCGAGTACAAGGGCAAGATCGATGTCGAAGCGGGCAAGAAGTTCGAGACCGACCACTACGACGTGATCACGAAAGAGTACGATCCGAATGAGCGGACGATTTGCGGGCACATCGATAAATCAAGCCGCGGGCTGCCGGGATGGCAAGGGCCGTTTGGGGCGGCCGGCGCGGCGGAAGCGAAGGTGATAGACGCGGCGATGGCGGAGAAGTTGTCGTTCGTGGCCGGTCTTGGGCATCCGTGCGGCGTCGTGTTCGATGCCAAGAAGCATTTGAAAGAACATCCCGATCAGGCTTGGCAGGCGAGTGAATTGGAGGATGTGACTTCGCAGGGCTGGGCAGTGGTGGCGGCAACTGGCACTGGCAATTAGGCGAAGAAATGGCGATTTTTGCTCAACGGATGCGATAGAATTTCAGTCCTCTGAAAGGCGTTTTCGCGTTGCAAAAAAACGGGAAAAAGTAAGTCAAAAAGGCCGAATATTTCCCGCCCATAAAATATAAGTCGAAAGTGACGGGAAAAAATAAGTCAAAGTGACGGACTTTTTCCCGTTTTTTGCAAGCGCTTTCTGGAGGGGATTGGGTGAGGCGCGAAAGGGAGACACTCCGGGCGCGGGCGTTGACTTGGCCTCACCGTTGGAGGGGAGCGGTGTGAGTATTCTGATTTCAAGCATCCGGGCGGCAACGGTGACGATCCGACTAAGGAAAGCCGGAGTGACGCGAGGGAGACACGTTGTACAAGCGAGACCAAGATAGCCTGAGAGGCGAACCGACTGACTCAGGCGATTTCGGGAAAGTGTAGTATTTTCAGCGGGTTGGGCGTCGAAAATTTTCCTTTAAAACGTGTGACTGATTTTTGAACGGGAGTTGTGTCTCTCTTCTCACTGAAGACGATTTCGTTCGGGATGCGTCGAAAGCGATATGATGGCGAGGGCGAGCAATGAAGAGCGGCATTCCAATCACGCTTCTTTTAAAGCGAGCGTCTAAGGGCGAATCCGCTGCTCAAGACGAGTTGTTTGATGCTGTTTACGCGGAACTTCGCTCGCTGGCCAGTTGGTTTATTCGAAAGGAACGTCCCGGACATAGCCTTCAACCGACAGCGCTTGTGAACGAGGCCTATCTCCGATTGGCAGGTGCGTTTTCGCAGGACTGGGCAGATCGAGCGCATTTTTTCGCCGTTGCATCGAAGGTGATGCGAAGAATCCTGGTTGACCATGCGCGGAGCCGCGCAAGTGCAAAGCGTTCGGGCGACACTCAGCCTTTGGTCGAAGGGTCGCTTGCGATCTCCGATGAACACTTGAGCGACTTACTATTCATCAACGACGCTCTTCAGAAACTGGAGCGGATTGATTCGCGCCAAGCGCAGATCGTTGAGATGCGGTTTTTCGGAGGACTTACGGAAGAGGAAATAGGTTTGATTTTGGACCTATCCACTCGAACTGTCAAAAGGGACTGGAAGTTTGCCAAGGCGTGGCTAGCGGCCGAACTCGGCGCTCCGGTCGCGAACGACCGCATCGTGGCGGGAATGGCTAAGACCGGGAAGTAGACGCCGTGACAGCGGAAGAGTGGACGCTGGTCAAGTCCGTCTTTTCGAAAGCACAAGAGATCGACCCGGCCTCCCGGTCTCGATGGATTGGGGAGCGGACGGATCTTCCCGCTTCTGTAGTGGCCGAAGCGTTGCGGCTGATTCAGGCAGCCGAATTGGGTTCCAGCTTCGGGTCGAGGTCAACGCAGTTGCAGGGTGGGCCGGCGGGGGAGGAGCGTTCTCTGGCGGGCGAGGTGCTATTAGAGCGCTTCGAAGTGATTCAACGCGTGGGGAGCGGGGCGATGGGCGACGTCTTTAGCGCATTCGACCGTCAGATCCGAGAGACTATTGCACTTAAGACTCTTAGATCTCACTTAGTAAAGATTGAGGAGTTTGTGCTGGCTCTAGGAAGAGAGGTTCAGCTTGCGCGAAGGGTGCGCCACCCCAACGTTTGTCAGATTTTTGACCTGCATCAGGATTTGAGCCGGAAGGACGGTCCGCTGATCTTCTTCACAATGGAGTTACTTATCGGCCAGAGCCTCGCGACTCGGATTGAAAACGGAAGACTGGGCGATCTTAGCGAGGCGTTACGAATCGCAGAGGGAATCGCTCGGGGACTAGAGGCCATTCATGAAACTGGACTGATTCACCGCGATCTGAAACCCGCGAACGTTTTCCTTTTACGAACGGAAGAGGAGTGGACGCGGCCTGTTATTACCGATTTTGGCCTATGTTTCGATCAGGAACGTCCAGTTACCGAAACACTGGCGTCATTTGGGCAGAATGCGGTGATTGGTACGCCAGCCTACATGGCTCCGGAACAACTTCTTGGCCGCGGGGCAACACGGGAGAGCGACATTCACGCATTTGGGGTGATCCTGTTCGAGATGGTCACGGGGAGGCGTCCTTTTGAGGGTGATACTCCGTTAGCCGTTTCATTGCGGAGGCTGAAAGATCGCGCGCCGTCACCTCGTGAGTTTTGTCCCGAGCTGCCGTTGACGTGGGAGCGGTGCATATTGGCTTGCCTGAAAGAGGACGCCGCGAAACGTCCGCGTAACGCAAACGCGGTATTTGAAGTTTTGGAGAGAGAAACCTCCCTGTGGGAACGAACAGCTTCGAGTCGCCGAAAGTTATTGGTTGCGGGGGTAGCGGCAGTGGCAGGAGCAGGAGCACTGCAGTATTTGCCGAGGAGACGTAGAAGGCTGAACTCAGATGCAGAGTATCACCTGAAATTAGGTCTTGAATACAGCCACCAAACTTCGCCCGAGGGCATACGGAATGCGATTGACGAGATCAAACAGGCGGTGAGCATCGATCCCCGATTTGCGGAGGCGTGGGCAAATCTGGCGGATGTGTATTGCATGGCCTCGACATACAGTGCGATGAAATCAAAAGAAGCTCGAAAACTGGCTATCGGAGCGGCTCAGCAAGCGATCGCGTTAGATTCATCGATTGGGTTGGCGCATGCGGCTTATGCATATGCTTTGGCTGGAAATTTGAAGCAGTGGCGAAGCGCAGAGCCATATTTTCAGAATGCGATTCGGCTGGACCCGAATAACACGTCGGCGCGCTCCTGGTATGCCGGGTTTCTGGGACGCATGAGCCGGTTTGGCGAGGCCGTTGCGATGGCTGAATCCGCGCTCCGGTTGGAACCTGGATTGTTCCGACTGAACCAACGCCTTGGCGCTGAGTTGACGCGGGCGAGGTTATTTGACCGGGGATTAACGCACATGTTGGTTGTTGTGCGGTTGCATCCCGCCGAGCCTTCGGGATTTTGCCTATTAGGGCGGTGTTATGAGTGGCTCAAGCGATATGAAGAGGCCGACAAGGCTTTGCGCCACGCGGACAAACTTCCCGGTCAGGAGGTGACAAGGGTCTACTGGGCGACCCTCTCGGCCGCGCGTGGCGACTTGAAGACGGCTTCCAGACTGGCGGAGGACCTTCGCTCGGATTGGATGGCCGAGAGGACGGAGACAAACGTGCTTTTGATGGCGATCGGCTCGATTGCGATGGCAACTGGAGACGAAGCGCAGACTGACCGGATCGTCAATGTTCTTCGGGAAGGGATCAGGCGTGAAGACGAGACGGTTCTGGCGGCGTCATCCGAGCCTTATTTGCAAGTGGCAAAGGGTGACACGCGGTTTGTCGGTATGTTGAAAGAACTTCAGCTGGAATGAACCCAACTAAATAGGGCAGGGATAACGCATGAGTTTCTTCTTCGGAGTCGCTTCGCCTCGCCAACCCAGCTGAACGGGCAAATCGAAGAGACGGCCGGGGACAAAAGCTGGAGCGAGCGGGAGAAGGCCGGGGACGATCACGCGGGCAACGGGAATGTCAAGCCAAGGGCGAGTCAAGTCAACGTATACAGGCTCGAATCCGGCCGCGCAGATCGGGTTTAGAATGGCGGGAAGGTCCAAGGATTTGGCGTTGGCCTCATGGAGTGGCCGGACGGTGGCCGGGCTGAGCCAAGGCTGCGATTTCAAGTTCTCATTCCGCAACCAAGCAGCCCGGTAGGGCGGATCGCCGGAAATCCGGCCCCAGAGCCAAAATTGAAACATTTCGAAGGCCGCACGACGGGCGGCTTCGGGTTCGGAAATGTCGGCTGCGGCTCCAACATAAATCTGGCCGCCGGCCGCATTGCAGGTTACAGCCGCTACAACATGAAGGCCGAGATTGTGAGTGAGATCGAACAAAGCTAGAGAGCAATGTTCGTGCGCGAGTTTCTGTTCGATTGCGCAAAGGGTTGGCTCGTTTTCAAAACTTAGCGCCGGACGTTGGATGCGGTTAAACCACCAAGCGGCGACCGCATCACGCTCGACAACTTCGAATAGGCCGCGGCGGATGGCGTCCGTCATGGTCTCGCTGGCGGCACAACCGTTCGAATTGGTGACGAAGTTGTTGGAGCCGGTTTTTGAAGCATAGCCGAGATAGACAGCCGCTGCGGGAACAAGGCGCTCTCTGCCCTTGGCGAGTGAACAACCTAGGACAAGGTCGGGTGCAGCCAGTTCCTCGCCGCCCGTGTATACGCTGGAGTTGCGTTCCACGGCTTCGAACATCAGCCGGTCCAAGGCGTCCTGGCGGCCAAGGCCATAGCCGGAGACAGGCATGGCGGGTAGCGGTTTCAGGTTGGCGTTGGGCACGGGAGACGGGGAAACAACCCAGCCAATAGCGAAGGAAAAGCCACCAACGGCGTCTTCAACCACTTTGATGGACTGCATGAAATTGGCAGCTGGGTCGGCTAAAGCGACAAGTATTTTGCCCATTGGCACCTTTAGATCACAGTTTTCGCATATTATCTTGAAGGGACGAATCACATGAACTTCAATAACTCGCTCGTCGAACTCGGAACGGGATTGCCCTCCACTAAGGGATTCACTAAGCTGTATCTCCGCCAGTCTCCGGATGACCCGGGTACATTCCTGGGTAACGTCGTGTTAGCTCCCAGTGTTCCAAGATGGCTGGGCCCTTACTTTCCGCAAGCGCTTGCGGCGCACAACGATCCAAATCGAAGCAAAAGCGCGGACCTGAATCTGTACTCGCATGATTGGTTCGAAAAGATCGTTTATATAAACAATGGCGACATGGCGAACGTGGGATCAGCGTTGGACCCGATGATCCTAGCCGAAAAGCTTATCAGTCACTCGCTGAGTACTGGCTGTCATACTGTCGCAGCGCAGGTTCGAATTCAACGCGCTTTATTTGATAGTGATTCTGGGCAGCTGTCGGCGGTCGATGACCAGAACGACAATCAGGCTTACTATGCGATTGTTTGGGACCACTATACAGACCCAACGACCGGCGTGACAGACCCAACGCAAATGGCCACGATTGTGGTGGCGACGCTAGCCAACGCTCCAAGTTTCGTCGAGCATAGCCGCCATACGGAACGCTTGGCTGAATGCTATATTCTGCGAAATCAGGCTGTTCTCGACCAGGTTATTCCCACAGGCCGAGCCAGCCTCTTTAACTCCATAAAGGCTTCTACTCACGCGCCGTAAGAGACGTGCAGGCGGGAACCAGCCCAAGGCCGAAACTTATGAATAAGCTTCGATTTGTGAACGCGAGTCTATTTCTTCTTTTAGTTGTGGTTTTGCCTGCGAAATTACAGGAAGCGAAAGCGCCTGTGCAGCAGCGTGCCGAATTCGAGGTAGCTTCGGTAAAGCCGACCGGATCATCCCCCGGGGGGCATATTGGCGCGTACGTCTATCCGGGAGGCAGAGTTTCTATCAGCCACTACACGCTGGCAATGCTCATCGAAGAGGCCTTCGATGTTCGGCCGTTTCAGATTTCGGGAGGTCCGGCCTGGATGCGCGACTTCCAGTACCGCTATGAGATCGAGGCCGTGCCGCCGTCAGCTTCGGAATCGAGCAAGGCAAATCCGTCAACACGCAAAGCGCCGCTCAACCAAGAACAGCGGGAGATGCTGCAATCGTTGCTGATGGATCGATTTCAGTTGCAATTTCACAAGGAAACGCGGCAAGGCCCGGTTTACCTTCTGACATTGGGTACAGGGACACTTAAGTTAACGGAGGTCAAACACGAAAGCGAGTTCGAGTGGGTTGGGAGCGTGCATGGCGGCGGGATCAATGGTGACGGTCTGGCCGGCAAGAATATCTCCCTGCCGGTGCTGGCCGAGCGACTCAGCCCGTACCTGCAGAAACCCGTGATTGATCAAACGGGGCTGAAGGGGTTTTTTGATTTTAGAACTGAATACGATAAGGACGAAGGGGAGCCGGACGTCCTATCTTGTATCTTGACTTTTCTTCGCGCGATCGGTCTGAAGCTAGCCGTCTCAGGGACCCGTTGAGACTATTGTCATCGATCATGCTGAGAAGCCATCGGCGAACTGATTCGCTCTAGGAAAAGTCGTGCCGGCCGCGAGGAGATCAGCTTGCCGATGGCGGACACCAGCTCGGAAATCCGTTGATCTGTCTTTTCCGAGAGCGCATCGAGCCGGTTTTGGTTACGTTCGCGGTCCTCAGCCCAGCGATCCATCTTCTCTTGTATTAGGACTTGCCAAGTCATGAGTTGTCTATGGTCGCGGGTAAACTCTTCGTGGTCGCGTTGTTGCGCTTCGGCCAAACGCTCCAAAATGGATTCGATCCGGTCGAGGCGACCGCTGCCGTTTCCTTCGGGCATGGTTCTAGGCTATCAATACAAACGGGAAAAGGGCTTGACATAGCTCTCCTTTTTTGTATACTGGAACTGTACATTATTGTACGGCGCAAGCATACATTGGAAACTTCTGTTCAGCCAACGATTCGAATTGACGCCGATTCGGCAACGCCGGCCTACCGGCAAATTGCCGATTCTATTCGAGCGCTGCTGGTCGAGGGAGTGCTGAACCCGGAGGATGTTTTGCCACCGGTGCGGCAACTTGCCATTGACTTGGCTGTACATTTCAATACCGTCGCGGAAGCCTACCGGATGCTGGCGGATGAAGGCTGGCTTGATCTAAAACGCCGCTTGGGTGCGCGTGTAATAGCGCGCCCGATGCCGCAGCCGGTTTCGCCCGAAAGCAAACCGAAGTTTGCGAAGCGGCTGCAGGAACTCGTGGCCGCCACACGGGCCGAAGGAGTCCCGACGGACGTCATCGCGCAAACCCTGCGCAGAATAGCCGAGGCACTCACAAGTTGATCTGGATTCTCACCGCTCTTCCGTTTGTTTTCGTTTGTTGCTTGTTGTTCGTCATGCCACACCTCAGCCGCCGCACGCAGTTCTTCGCCGTGACGATAGCGCCTGATTTTCGGCAAACTCTTGAGGCTCGGCAAGTGATCAAGAGGTATCGCGCTCAAGTCGCGATTCATTGCTGCTTCGGCGTTCTCTTGTTCGCTCTCGTCATCGCTTACAACGCACCCAACTGGCTTTCTTTGGCGCTCGTTTGGCCGACGGTCGGGTCGCTCTTCGCAATCTTCCTCGCTCACCGGCAGTCTCTTCCGTATGCGGTCAGCGTACCCGGAATCAGGCAGGCATCGTTGCAGCCCAGGAGGCAGTTGCCAGGAAGAAATCTGCTGTTGTGGGGCGCTCCGTTTGGCATTCTCGCTGCTGCCGGCGCGTACACCGGCTTGCACTGGAATCAAATTCCGTCTCGCTTCCCCATTCATTGGGGATTCGACAACACACCAAACGGCTGGGCTATGCGCAGTATTTCCGGTGTCTACGGGCCATTGTATATGGGTCTTTTCGTTTGTCTGCTGATGTGGTTTCTGAGTTGGCAAATCTCCAGCAACGCGCGCGGCTCCACTGCGATGCGGAAGCTGACGGTCGGCTTGCTCACCGCCCTCTCCTATCTCATGGCAGTGCTGTTTGCCTGGCTTACAGTCACCCTTCCACTTGGTCATGGCGCACCTAGCCAGATGAGCTTGGGCCTCATCATGGGGGCCGTGGTGATTGTTATCGGAACCACCGTCTTCTTAGGGCTGAGGGCAAAGGCGGACCCGGAACCGAGTGATGGGCCGGTGCGAGCTTCGCAATCCGTAACCCCGCTTTGTTCATCGAGAAGCGAATCGGGATAGGTTACGACCTGAATTTCGGGAATCCGGCATCGTGGGTGGTTTTCTGGGTCATTTTCGTGCTGCCCGTGGGTTGGGTTCTGCTGTCGAAGCTGTAGCCACAGTTCGGCCCTACCACTTGACAATCTCCCTTGTCCAGACTATATATAGTTTAGCCAAGAGAGAACGAAATGTCTGAAGATCTGCGGCAGTTGTTGCCGGGCACTTTGTATTTATTGATTCTACGAACGCTGGCGAGTGGGCCGATGCATGGCTATGCGATTGCGAAGCGTATTAAGCAGTGTTCGGCGGAGGCGCTGGATGTGGAAGAGGGGTCGCTGTATCCGGCCTTGAATCGGATGTTGTTGAAAGGCTGGCTGAAGGCGAAGTGGGGGCTTTCGGAGACCAACCGCAAAGCGCGATTCTATGAACTCACGCCTCTGGGCCGGAAGCAACTGGCGGCGGAAGCCAGCGAGTTCGACAAGATGGTGGCCGCGATCCAACTGGTGATGAAGAACGCATAGCGGAGGCCTCAATGCAATTTCTCAAAGAACTTTGGCTTCGGCTGGTCTGGCTGTTTCGGCAGGCGCGATTTGGAGCGGAATTTGACGATGAGATGCGGTTCCACATCGAAAGCCGGGCGGAGGAACTGGAACGCGGCGGCATGAGCCGGAGTGATGCGATGGCCGCGGCGCGAAAGGAATTCGGTTCGCGGCTGAAAGCGGCGGAAGACACGAGGGACGTCTGGCACTGGCAGTGGGTGGAAGATTTGTTTTCCGATTTGCATTATGCGGGGCGGGCGTTCCGACGCAATCCAGGGTTTGCGATTGCGGCGATCGCATGCCTGGCGCTGGGGATAGGCGCGAATACAACGATTTTCAGCATCAGCACCAGTCTGCTCTTCAGTCAGCCCTCGGCGCGCGATAGTGAGAGGCTGATTTCGATCTGGCCGGCAGGCAGCAGTGCTGCGAGCGTGGAAGATTACAAATTTCTGCAACAGGCCAAGATTTTCGATGGGACGGCAGGGATTGATATTGAGCGCGAAGCGAATTGGCGTTCGGGTGAGAGGACGAGCCGTCTTTTTGCGGGCGGGGTGACGGATGATTTCTTTCCGACAGTGGGCACTTCTTTTCTTCTTGGCCGGGGTTTTGGCGGGAATGAACGGGATGCGGTAGTGATTTCGGAGCGAGTTTGGCGCGGCGCTTACCATTCCGATCCGGCCATCCTCGGCCAGAAAATGATTCTGGACGGCAAGGTTTATAACGTCGTTGGCGTGCTGCCTGCGAATCACCGGTCGATTGTCGGGATGGGGATTTCGCCTGATGTGTATGTCCCGGTGGAAAACGAGGATGAGTCTGTGCAGTTTTATGCACGGATGCCGCAGGGCATGACGATTGGCGCGGCGCGCGCTCGGATACACGTCGTACTCGAGGAGTTGGACCAGGTGAAGCCGAAGGACGGGTACAAGAGAGCGCGGCAACAGACGCCTGTGACCGGAGTGACTGGGATGGATGTCTTGAATTTAGAGATACCCGGAGCGGTCACGGCATTCTTCGCGATGCTGATGGTGGTAGTGGGCTTGGTGTTGTTGATTGCGTGTACAAATGTGACGAGCTTGCTGCTGGCGCGGGCGGCGAGCCGTTCGCACGAATTGGCGATTCGCTTGTCGATCGGCGCCAGCCGGCAGCGGATCATCCGGCATTTGTTGGCGGAGAGCCTGCTGCTCTCGGTGGTGGGCGCTGGCTTGGGCGTCGCCATTGATTTGGTGCTGGGCCGATGGATGGGACGGATTGACTTGCCAGTGCCTGCACCTTTGCATTTGATTATTGAGCCCGAGTGGCGGTTATTGACTTACTCGCTTTGCCTGGTGATCCTAAGCGCCTTGCTTTGTGGGTTGCTTCCCGCGCTCAAGGCAACCGGAGGAGATGTCACGATTGCGCTGAAACAGGAAGAACATCAAACGATGCGGGTCTGGAGTTTGCGAAGCCTGCTGGTGGCGGGGCAACTGGCGGTGTCGGTTGTGCTGCTAGCCACGGCATTTTTGTTCGTACATAACCTGCTGCGGGCGACAACGCTAAATCCGGGGTTCGATCTCCAGCACACGATTTGGGCGAAGATGCGGTTGGTGCCGGACCGTTACCGCGATGCCGATCAAACCAAGCAGATGACTCTGGCGAGGGTCGCGCTGGAAAAGCTGCGCAGTTTGCCGGGAGTGAATGCGGCGTCCATCAGTGCCAGAGTTCCACTGAACGGAAACTGTGTGACGGGTACCAGTATGCGAACTGACCTTTCGCCAAAACCGACATCGCTGGAGTTCTTTTGCAACAACGTCGGCCCCGATTACTTTCGGACGTTGCAGATTCCGGTGATGCGGGGGCGTGAATTTCGGGAGACAGACAGCAAAGGCTCGGTGCCGGCGGTGGTTGTCAACGAGAGTTTTGCGCGGACTGTGTTTGGTAATGTCGACCCGGTGGGCCATACGATCATCGATGGTTTTCCGAAAGAGACGAGCAGGATGATTGTCGGGGTGGTGAAAGACAGCAAGTATTTCACCTTGAGTGAGAAGCAGCAGATGGCTATTTATGAGCCATATTTTGGGCGAACGGAAGAAAATGATTTGAATTTTCTCATTCGCACGACGGGCCCTCCGGCAGGGTACACGAGGCCGATCACCGAATTGCTGGCAACTCTTGATGGAACGGCGGCGATTGAAGCGAAACCGATGAGTAATGCGTTAGGGTTGGCATTGCTACCCAGTAGAGTTGCGGCGTTAGTTTTGGGCGCGATTGGGGTGCTGGGGCTGCTGCTGGCAGTGATTGGTTTGTATGGCGCTTTGCTTTACACGGTTTCGAGACGTACGCGAGAGATTGGCTTGCGCGTCGCTTTAGGCGCCAGCCGGGGGAACGTGATGCGGCTGGTGGGAGGGCAGAGTCTGGCACTGGTTGGCTGCGGAGTCGCAATCGGGCTGGTGCTCGCCTTCTTCGCAGTTCAGCCGCTGGCAATGTTCCTGGTGCCGGGTGTGAAGGCTTTGGATCCCGCGGCGTTTCTGGCAGTGCTTGGGTTGCTGAGTTTGGTCGCGGTTTTAGCAGTGCTGGTTCCTGCAAGAAAAGCGCTGGCGGTCGATCCGATGATGGCGCTGCGGTGGGAGTGAAACGCCCGGGCAAAATCTGTCACTATTATTGAGCGCGACCTAGCTGGCCGCCGTCAAGGGGGGCGCTCAAGTGCAGATGAACGGAACTTTTGGATTGTCGATTGGACTGGCGATGTTGGGGCTGGCTGCCAGTTCGCCCGTTGATGCTCAGCGATTGGGAAGTGGGCCGCTACCAATCTATTCCAATTGCGGCGTAAATCTACTCAACGCGCCCCCGCGTTCGGAAGCGGTGGCGATCGGAGGTTCACAGTGGAGTTGCATTCCGCCCTACGAAATTCCTACCTACACAAAGCCGGCGGATGACAGTGTCGCCACCGGAGCGTTGCTTGAGGTAGGTGGGTATTCGAGCGCGTACAACACAGGGTGGGTTGGCGCCGCGGCTGGGAATTTCTGCTCGGGCGCCGAAAAGCAAATTGTGCTGGTGCAGAATCGCGGCGTGAATTTTTCGACCTTGCTGGGGCCTACTCCGCACCTGAATCTGCAGGGTGGAGGTTACGGTCCGCTCAACTCGAACTCGGCTGACCCGTGGCGCGCGATTGTCGCGGGCAACCTGGATGGATCGCCGCATGACGAGTTTGTCGCGGTTCGACAAATCAATTCCAATAGCGTGCCAGACCTTTTGGTGGGCAAACTGAGTGAGGACTGCCTTCAGCCGTTGATTGTCGCGACTGCGAGAATCGGCGACTCGGTGAATTCGAATTGGGTGGGAGCAGCCGTGGGCAATTTTGACGGCACGGGAAAGAAGCAAATTGCGATGCTGAAGCCCGAGCATTCGAACCTGTTTCTGGTGGAGCTCAACCAGGGCGCGCTGCATATTGTGACGCGCGGCGATTTGAGCGTGAGTGGATCGGGGACGTGGAAAGCACTGGCGGCGGGAGACATCGACCATGACGGGAAGGATGAACTGATTGCGGTGCGGCAAGTGTCGGATGGGCACAGCCCGACGGTGGTTGCATTCAAATGGAACGGCTCCGCATTCACAGTTTTTCGGACGGCGACGGTGGGAGCGAACGGCAATTCCAATTGGACTGCGGCAACGACTGGAGATTTTAATGGAGACGGCCGCAAAGCGATTGTGTTGCTATCGAATGCGAGCCCGAACGTAACGATTCTCGATGCTCCGCCCGATGCTTCCCTGCTCAGGGTGTTGAGCCAGGCGAATCTGGAGCCGGGAGGGACGTGGTCCGGTTTGGCGGCGACCGACTGGCTGGGCGGGGATCAGGGCGCCGATGAATTGATTCTGACCCGCGGGGTGAGTGGGACATATCGAGAGAACGTGTTTGTTTACGGCGATCCATTTCACCGGATTTCACGCGATTCGGCGATCACCGGCGCTAAGCTTACCTTTGATGAGCTAGCAAGTTCTCCGACCGGGTATTCGACATATTCGACGGATCAGCTGAAGCTGTGGTTAAGACAGACACATTCAGACACGTTCAACTGGCTGCTGCAGCATGCGGGCGACTACACGAATCTGGTGCAATTCCTGGCGGCCACGAAGAACTGGGGCGTGGATGGCAAACAACTGCGTGTGTGGGTAACACTGAATCCGCCTAGAGCCGCGAGCCTGAATGGGCCCGGAGACACTTGTTCGATACCAGAGGACACAAGCAAGACAGTTCCGCCACTCACTTCCTGGAACGCGCTGAGCTATTTCAATTTGCCGGCCAATCCGACTTCGGCGCAGATTGTGGGAGCTTGCGAGAATATCATCGCGTGGACGCAGGTTCTCGGGCGGTTGGCGCAAGACTTTCCACATCTAGTAGCAGTGAGTGTGGACGATTTTTCGTTGAATCTGCCTTATCCAGATCCGTCAAAGGTGCCGACGGAGCCTTTTACATCGGACTATATGGCGGAAATGGAAGCGGCGCTGCGGTCGCAAGCGGCCTGGTTGAGCTTTGTGCCGACGGTTTACTATCCACTGACTACTTACACGCACAAGAACTGGGCCGATTTCGGCCTGATTTTGGATTCCATGCTGTTCTATTTCAAGAATGAGAAGCAGGGTATCGGGGCCTGCGCGCGTTCGGGTTGTCCGTGGCCCACCAGTCAGCGAGGAGCAGGGTGTCTAGCGGGGAACTGTGCGGAGCCGGGTGCGGAGAATGTTGTAGGTGAGATTAACGATATGCGGGCGCTGTTGGCATTCGGGCGCAAACTGCATTTGGGAATCTACTTCGCCGGGCATAGCGAATTTGGCGAGCCGACGTCGCGATTCGATTATGACTTGGCGCGAATCGCGATCAATCTGCCGAATGGCGTTTACGGCGCCCAGGTTTATGTTACGGAGACGCCTCCGGCCTCGGGGACCTGCGACGCCAATTTCCTTTCGAACAAATTCTGTACAGCGCAAAAAGCGTTTTTCGATCCGCCCCAGCAAATCAATGCCATGGTATTGAATCCGACTGGCCCCCAGGCTGTCAGTAGTCCCGCCGGCTACAGCACACCGGATGGCATTCGGCATGTGATCTACTGTGGGAAAGACGCTCACATTCATGAGCTATGGTGGCCAGTTGGCGGCCCCGTGGGACAAGGTGATTTGACGCCGAACGGCCCCATCGCGACAGGCAATCCGGTGGCTTACTACAACCCGGACGACAATACCCAAAACGTAGCTTACTGGGGCGGCGATGGGCATGTCCACCGGCTTTGGTGGAGTGGATCGGGGCCAGTGACCCAAATCGATCTGACACCGAAAGGACCGAACGCGACGGGAGATTTATCGGCGTATCAATTAGCCGATCACACGCAGCATGTGATTTACCGGAGCATCAGTAACTCACATTTGTATGAGATCTGGTGGACCGGAACATCGGGCGCGCCAGGGGTTGGCGATTTGACGCCGAAAGGGCCGAATGCAGCAGGAGATCCTTCGGGTTATTTTATTCCGGCCGACCAATCGCAGCATGTGATCTACCGCAGTGCGGATAAGCACCTACATGAGATTTGGTGGATTGGATCGGGCGCCAAGGGACAGGGAGACCTCACACCGGGCGGGGGCTTGTCGAGTGGAGATCCCACGGCTTATTTCGCGGCTGATGGCGAAAGTCACGTGATTTTCGAGGGCACGAACGGATATTCGCAACAGCTTTATTGGGCGGGATCGGCCGCCGCGACGGAACGAGCTTTAGTGATTCCGAATGTGCCCCAGCCTGTCAATTCGTGGGCAACTGCTGCGACGGCGCCACAGGAGTTGAGCAAACCGGCGGCGTTTTATGTGCCGAGCGATGGAACGGAGCACGTGGTTTATGTCGGCGCCGATTCGCATTTGCACGAGCTGATCTGGCTCGGAACGGGCATTGTCACTCATAATGACCTGACTGAATTGGCGGGCGCGCCGCTGCCGGTGGGAGATCCTTTTGCGTACTATTCGACGGTCGATCAAACTTGTTACGTGATTTATCGCAATCTGAGCGGGCAAGTCGATGTTTTGTTTTGGAAGCGATAGCGGCGGCGACGCTATGCCAGAAAATTAGTATTCGAGCGTAACCGCTGAGGCGTACCAGCGTCTATGTGCCGAAAGAGGAGGAAATAGTGCGCGCCTGTAAGTGGGCTTTTGCATTTGTTTTCTGTTTTTCATTTTCGGGTCTGACAGCACTCGCAGGGCCTCAAGCAGAGACAGGGACTGCTCAGACATCCAGGAGTGGCCAAACCCACTCCCCAGCGGCCCATTGTCATGATTCCGTTGTGAATTCATTTGCCGGCGTGGCCATAGGCGTCCCTGAGTCACCTAACGCAATCGTGTGCGGACCCATTAGCCTTACCAACAATCTTAACGACAATTCAACTTGCCCGGCTCCGCAGCCAGAGCCTAGTTTTGCGTGGAGAATGTTGCGTGTGGGCGCTGGTGGATGGCTCACCGGTATCGATATCTCACCGGACGGATCAACCCGCCTCGTCCGCAGACACTTATGGAGCGTATATTTGGGACCCGGTCTTGTCTCAGTGGGATCAGCTTGTCACCGGTAGTTCCATGCCGCGTGCCGATGTTGCGGGCTTTTATCTAAGCGGTTCTGGGGTGTACGAGATTCGCGTCGCACCTTCCCAACCCGCTCGTATTTATATGGCATATAACGGTTGGGTTTACCGGAGTGACAACCGGGGCGCCACATTCATCAAAACCGCCTTCGCCAACATACCGATGGACGCCAACGACAGCTACCGGATCAATGGTCGGAAGATGGCCGTGGATCCGATTAATTCAAATGTTGTCTATGTCGGTACACAGCGGAACGGTCTGTTCGTCTCAAGCGACGCCGGCGCAACTTAGACGAGCCTTTACTATCCCCCTATCCACCTAACTCGGGTGTGCGCGTGGCTACCGACATACCTTGGCTTGCTTGGACCAATGAAGCCTACATGTCTAACGGGGACATGGTGTTTGATCCCGTGGTTGCCAATAAACTGTATTTTTCGGAGGGAATCGGTGTTTGGTACACAAATCCTCCATCGACCTACGTCGGCTTCAACTGGTATTCCCAAAGCGCCGGTATCGAACAACTGGTTGCCAATGAGATTGTTTCGCCTCCCGGAGGCAATCCTCTCGTGGCCTCGTGGGACCGGCCCGTTTTTGACATAGGCAATCCCGCCGTATACCCTTCCACCCACGGCCCCGACAATCAGTATCCGATCATCGCGGGCTGGGGAATCGATTACGCAACTACCAACCCAAACTTCGTAGTGGGCCTGATGGAAAGGGACGCTGAAAAATCGGGCTACTCTTCCGACGGCGGCAAAACTTGGAGCCCGTTTGCGAGTTACCCCCCCGCCGGATATGGTGGCTGCATCGCGGCCAGTACACCCTCAAACATCATTTGGGTTCAGTCGAACAACGGAAATCCTTACGTGACGCAAAACGGCGGGATGGCGGTACAACTTGGTCGGCCGTGCCGAACGTTCTTGAAGTTTGGGCCTTTGGTTTCGGAAAGCCCGCCGCTGCGGGCGGCTACCCGTCCATTTTCATTGCCGGTTGGGTCGGCAACGTCGCAATGCATCCTGTGTCCGCTCTTACCAACTCTTTGGCGCCACTGTCAAAAGGTACGCGAAGGATTGGATTTGATAGCCTTTGAACAACCTAATGATAAACCCACTGATCAAAGAACGACCGTAGGCTATGGCGGCACGCACCCTCCATTGCGAGTTCCAGGTCGATACTGGTTGCCGTTTCCCCCCAATGATCCCTTGTGTATTTCTTTAACCCACGCCAAAAAGCCGCATCTCCCATTTGTCGCCGTAAGAGATTCAAGACAAATGCTCCCTTGAAATAGGGCAGCCTTCCGCCCACATCGGCTTCGGTGTGCGACGTGTAGCAAAGCGGGTGGTCCTTTCCGCTCGCCTTCAGCTCGGCGTAGATATTCTGGGCGATCTCGATCTCGTGGTCGTATCGAGCCGCGCCATACACTTCGCCCAGGAAGGCGTCCGCCATGAACGTGGCAATTCCCTCGTTCAACCAAAACTCAGACCAGTCGCGACAGGCCACCCCAATGCCCCACCATTGGTGCGCAAGTTCGTGTGCCTGCAGCCATTGCTCGTCCGGATGGTCCAACAGCAATCGCCCGTAGCTCTGCGGCAACAGGGTAAAATCGCTTAGCTCTTGTTCTGGATCGCCCTGAGTTAGTATCTCTGAGTAAACTTTCCCGGGGTAGGCTTTTCCGGCATGCGCTGAGAAGAACGCCAAAGCCCTCGGCGTGCCTCGAAAGATCTGAAGCAGCTGATCAGGGTTGCTTTCTGCGCTGAAGTAGTGCAATTCGACGGAACCACTGTGGGATTTCGCTTCATTGAATTGACCAACCGCAAATCCAAGTACGAAATCAGGAACCCGGCGTTTTTCGCGCCACTTCGAGATAAGTTGCCCTCGATCCTTCACCGTACCCATGTTGTTTCCGTTGCTGATGACCGACCATGCTTCAGGCACGTTAATCGAAATCTCAAATTGTGAAAGGTCGCCGGGAGTGTGATCTACGATCAACCAGTGATTGGTGTGATAAACCGTAAATGCCTGGTTCACTGCGAACAGTAAGCCTTTTGTGGGAGATCCACCGAAGGTGAACTTCAAAGGCCGGCGCTGACCGGCTCGCAACTCACGAGATAGGTGAACGAACAGATGACCGTCGCTTTGTGAGAATGTTTGCGCCATATTCCCTGCAGAGGCAGAGCCAACTATGATCTCGCTGCAATCGAATTCCAGATCGCTTGTAGAAACTGCCCGGGCGCGTACGTCAATCGTTTCGCTCCCTTGCACTTCACGGCGATCCAAATTAATCTTCAAATTCACCGCGTAGCGGTCAACGGAATACGATCTTTGCTGCGTCGGGCCGCTCTTCGCCAAACTAACGCATCCCAAGACTGTCAAGCAGATGGCCAGAGTTCGCCGACAAAACAAAGAATTCATCTGCAACCAGCATAGGGGCGTGTTGCCTGGCGCCATTTTCTTTGATCGCCCGATCGCCTTAAGCCCGTCCTGCCATCTCGATTTCCGGTAGTCGCAACTGATCGTTGGCTTCCGAACCCACGAGCAAGCAGTAGGCTGGAAGCATTTCATTTCGCGCGACAAGTTGCGAGCGGTATGCCAGGATAATAGTGCTTTTCTGATAGAATGGCGAGCCTATGACCAAGCCTCTTCGACTCGCCATTTCTTGTGCGGCGCTATTTTCACTTGGCAGCGCGGTTGCTTTTGCTGAACTGCCGGACCAAAAGATCTTCAACGCTTACTATGCGCAGTGGACTGTTTACGGCGGCTTCACGGTAAAGGCGCTCGATACAAGCGGCACCGCAAAGCGCTTGAATGTGCTGAGTTATGCATTCGTAAATATTGGGACGAACGCAAACGGGCAGTATGAATGCACCTCTTACGATTCCTGGGCGGACAACGGGACCCCCGCCGGGGCGACGGCGAATACCAGCGTTGACGGCAAGGGAGTGCCGGCGAACGGGTTGACGGGGAACTTCGGCCAATTGCTACTGCTGAAGCAGAAATATCCGAATTTGAAGATGATGATCACGATTGGCGGAGGAAGTATGCCGCCGCAAGCGTTTTCCGCCGTGGCGGCAACGCAGGCCAGCCGCAAGCATTTTGTCTCATCGTGCATTGCCGATTACATCCAAGGCAATTTTAGCGGCGCGTTTGGACAGACGCCGAATCAATGGGAGAGCGGTGTTTCCGTGCAAAGCAACCCGGGTGTGCCGGTGCCGAATACACCCGGCTTGTTTGATGGGATTGAAATCGATTGGGAGTATCCCACCGCTTCCGATACGGCGAACTTCACGGCGCTGATGCAAGAGTTCCGAAAGCAGTTGGATGCGGCGAAGAAAGGCTCTCTGCTCAGTTTCGACGCGCCGGCGGGCGCATGGGCGTTTCAATACATCAATCTTCCGGCGATCGCGGAGGCGTGCACCTTTATCGATTTGATGACTTACGATTACAATGGCCCGTGGCAAAACCAGACCGGCTTTGTGGCGCCGCTCTACCAAACGAAGTACGACACCGACGCCGAATTGAATGTGGCGTGGAGTATCGACGCCTACATACAGGCAGGAGTGCCGGCGCGCAAGATCGTGATGGGCATCCCGTTCTATGCGTATGGCTGGAACGTGGTGGGCGGCACGCCGGGGCAGGAAGGTCAGTATGAAATCGCAACGCCTTTGGCAACCAGTTCGCAAGGATTCGCGGCGACTATGACTTCTTCTCTGCCGGTAATGCAGATGTTTCGCGACGATCTGGCCAACAAAGGAAAGACGGACACGCCCTGGCTGTTCGATGGGGCCAACTTCTGGACGTATGAAGATGCCGATTCGATTGCACAAAAGATGAAATTTGTGCGCGAGAAGGGACTGGGCGGCGCATTTGCCTGGGAACTCAGTGACGATTTGCCGGATGGCGATTTAAGCCGGGCCGTCTCCGATGGGCTGCGCTGGGAATGGTAGGAATAAGACCTTCGCGCTAACAATTAGTGCAGTGAACGCCGGCCTTTCCACTCTCAGTGTTCTGTGACAACTTGGTGGGCCGGTTGTTGCGTGTAGAAAGGCCGGTGCGGTCCAGGAAAATTGCGAGAGCGCTTTCTGTTTGCCAAGTGCAGAGGTGGCTGGGATGGGTTGTCGCTATTGCGCTTCTTCTAATCGAGCCGCTCTTTAGGGGCTCGATCCTCACGATATACTTGATCTGGTTCTTTTACGAGGATAGTTCTCTGGAGGCAAGAGTGGGGTACTCAATGCATTTGTTCGCTGGTTCCAAGCGAATGGTTTCGTCTTGGTCGAAGATGCTCGTGGCGGCGGGTCTATGGCTAGGGGCAGCAAGCGCGCAAACACCGGCGATTTCGTTCTCGCCCACGGCGGTGACGTTCTCGCCACAGCTTGAGGGAACTGCTGCAGGGGCGCAATATCTCTATTTGTACAACGCGTCTGCGCAAGCTGTGAGCTTCAGTTCATTCAGCTTTTCGGGCCCGAACGCGGCCGATTTCTCGATAGGATACAACTCCTGCACGACTGGACTGCCGGCTAGCGGGTCGTGCTATATCCAGCTGCAGTTTATTCCTAGCATCGTCGGGGCCGAGTCGGCGCAGCTCAACTTCACAGATAACGCTTCGGCGTCGCCACAAAGCGTGCCCTTGAGCGGAACAGGCCAGGGTCCTACGATCACCTTGAGTATGTCCGCGAGCGTTACATTTGCGCCGCAGAACGTCGGCACCACCAGCAACTCAGCGTGGCTGTATATACAAAACACCGGTAACACCGCGGCCCACATTAAAGGAGCGGCGATTTCCGGGACCAACCCCGGTGATTTCAATATCAGCAGCAATGGCTGTACCGCTCCGCTTCCGGCCGGCTCCGAATGCTCCATCTATTTAACGTTCTCGCCGAAGGCCGCTGGAACACGTTCGGCGCTCATGACCATCACCGATGACGCGACAGGTTCGCCGCAAATTGTCACCCTCAGCGGAACGGGACAAGCGCCCACTGCTACTCTTTCGTTCAATCAAAGCTCGCTGAATTTCGGCACCCAAACCTTGAACACACCGAGCAGCTGGAACCTTTCCGTTTCGAACACCGGCAATGTCCCGATTACGTTCAGTTCGGCCATAGTTAGCGGACCCAACGCCGGCGACTTTAGCGTCTCCGGTAACACTTGTTCGAGCCCCTTCTTAGCTAATTATTTCTGTAACATTCGCGTTCAGTTCCAGCCGTCGGCCGTCGGGACGCGCACTGCTGCGCTGATTATTACCGATACGGCAAGCGGCTCCCCGCAGGCCTTTCCCCTCACGGGCATCGGACAATCTCCCGCCGCAGCCACGCTCACCGTCAGTCCGGCTTCCCTAACTTTTGCCTCGCAAGGTTTGTCCAGTACCAGTTCCCAAAGCGTGTTTCTACAAAATCTCAGTCCGAGCGCTGTCAAGGTTTCGTCCATCGCGCTTAGCGGCCCCAATGCCAGCGATTTTACGCTGGCGAGTTCATCTCCATGCACTTCTCTTTCCAAATATGTGGCGTGCACCATTTCGGTGATTTTCCATCCGAAGGCAGTCGGAACGCGCTCGGCGGTTCTCACGATTACCGACACCGCCACTGGTTCTCCGCAGACAATTCCCATCACCGGAACTGGTGTTGTCGAACCAGCAGTAACGTTTTCTCCCGCCGCCTTGAACTTCGGGAACGTTAGCCTAGCCGCTTCCCTCACAAAAACACTCATCATCGCTAACGGTAATAGCCAAGCCGTGCCGTTTTACGGCGCGAATATCGATGGCGCTGATCCACAAGAGTTTGTCGTTACCGCCAACACGTGTCCCGCGGGTGGCAGTTTGGCGGCGAACACCAGTTGTTCCATCACCGTTTCTTTCACCCCAGCACTCCCTGGCGCGCGCTCGGCGAATTTAACGATTTCCGATGGCGCCACCCAATTGCCTCAAGTGATTTTCTTGGGCGGGAATGGCGCCGCCGTCACTAAGACGCTGGCGTTTCAATCGCTCAACGTGCAGTTTGGCAGTCAACCCCTCGGAGTGACCAGCCTTACTCAGACGCTCCAGGTGACCAATACCGGCAATGCGCCCGTCACCTTTAGTTCCATCAGCGTTTCTGGCGGGGTTCAGGACTTCACCATTACAGAGAATGACTGCATTGACAATACACTTACTTATTTTTCGCAACCGGCAGGGCCCAATATGCTCGCCTCCGGTTCTTCGTGTCTCATCTATATCTCCTTTACTCCAGCCGCATTGGGCCAGCGGCAGGCCTCGCTGCTCTTCAAGGGCGATCAAGTTTCTTCGCCCCAGTCCATCCCCGTTTCAGGCTATGGGGTTACACCCGGGGCGATCCTCTCGGTTGCTCCGTTACAACTGAACTTCGGCACCGAGCCGCTCGGGGTAACAACGAACAGCCAAGCTGTGAATTTGGAGAATACCGGCAGCGTATCTCTTACTCTCGCTGAAGTGAGCGTCACTGGGAAAGATGCCGCCGACTTTTCGCTGTCTCCTTTCGGTTGCGGACCTGGCTACTTCTTGCAGCCTGGTCAAAACTGCGGCGTTACCATCGCGTTCACTCCATCTGCCGGAGGCGTCCGAAGTGCCGCTCTGACCCTGGCCGGAAGCGTCGGGAATGCCCCGCAAACGATCCCTTTAACAGGGATTGGGATGGCGTCGCCGAAGAGTCTCACTGTCAACGTCCCGGGTATTTTCTATGGCGGACAGGCTGTGGGCACGGCCGGCAATGAATACGACATTTATTTGCAGAACAACGGCGCGGCGAACATCAACCTGCAATCTTTCAACATCGTCGGGACCAACGCGAGCGACTTCATTGTGACCTCTAACTTTTGCGCGCAGTACTACAGCTCGCTGCCTTCCGGTCAAAGTTGCAGTGTGGGTGTGACATTTACGCCCGGGGCGGCGGGTTTCCGAACGGCGAGCTTGAGTATTGTCAGCGACGCTGCTAATTCGCCGCTGGTAGTGCCTGTAAATGGCGTAGGACTGGGCGCGGCGAGTAATCCGCTGAGTGTGTTCCCCACAACGCTCCACTTCTCACAACCAGTGGGTGTCACGAGCGCCCCACAAATTGCGACCATTGCCAATAGTGGCAGCCAGACAATCAATCTCAACTATCCCACTTTCACCGGTTCGGGCAATTTTTCGTATTACGGCCTGATTTGCCCGAACTATTCGAACACTCTGGCCCCGGGCGCGACATGCACCGTCACTGTGGTTTACACTCCTACTGCGGTCAGCAGCGACACTGCCACCCTTGGCATCACGAGCAGCGCAGGAACGGTGTCAGTCGCGTTGAACGGCAGCGGACAGAATCCGTCCCTCACGCTTAGCTTGCCTGCGACGGTTACCTTCAACTCGCAAAGCACCTCCATCACGAGTTTGCCGCAGGCGGTGACCATCCAAAACACCGGCAATGAGGCGCTCACGCTCAGTAATTTTGCAATCAGTGGGACCGACGCTTCTGATTTCGCGATTGATGCTAATTCTTGTCCACCGCTGCTTCCCGCTTCGTCGGGCTGCAGTCTCGGCATAACCTTTAAGCCGGGCGCGAATGGAGCTCGTACGGCATCACTGGTAATTACAGATAACGCCGGCAACTCCCCTCAGTCCATCCCGCTCAAAGGAACCGGCGAAGCTACAGATCTGACTTTAAACTTCTCCACTCTGGCCGCCGATTTCGGAGTTGCCAACCTGGGCGCGGCGGCGACGGCCCAAATCGCCATCACAAATCCTGGCAGCAGCGCCATCGCTTTGAGTGGTTACAGCATTAGCGGTGGAAACGCCGCCAATTTTTCAATTTCCGGGAACACCTGTGCAACTACGGACTCTAACCGCATCCCTGGCGGCGGGACTTGTACTATCACCATTACTTTCCGGCCTTCCGTTGGGAGATTGGAGACTGCGCAACTCTCCATTAGCGATAACGCGTCAGGGAGTCCGCAGACGATCTCCCTGAGCGGAAGCGGCCAAGCGGTGGCGATTGGTTTGGCTCTCACACCCACCAGCCTCGATTTTGGCGGGGTCGATACCGGTGCGAATGCCTCGCAGACGATGATTGTTACTAATACAGGGGATGTGGCCGTAACACCCGGCCAATTCTCCATTACGGGCGGCAACGCGACCGACTTTTCGATCGGTAGCAGTACTTGCGGCAATGCTCCATTGGCGGCCGATTCGTCCTGCACGCTTTCAGTGAGCTTTGCGCCTCATGCCAACGGCGTTCGTACTTCCACTTTGATAATGGCCGCCACGTCGAGTCTGTCGGCTCAGACCGTTGCCATCACAGGGTTGGGACAGGCCACGACAACGACTGCGTCCGTGCTGCCTGCAGCCTATGATTTCGGCGTCTCTGACGTGGGTGCGGCGGTGGCCAGCAATCCTTTGGCAATCGTGAACACAGGCACGGCCAATCTGGTTTTCACAAGCTACCCGATTTCCGGCGCTAACGCCGGTGATTTCAAAATTACCGGCAACACATGCGCCTCGGCAGATTCCGGCATTCTGCCTTCCGGCAGTAACAGCTCTTGTGCTCTAATTATCACCTTTACGCCGTCGGCTTCCGGCGTCCGCAGAGCGACGCTGTCTTTCGTGGATAACGCGGCTGGCGGCACGCAAACGGTCGCGCTTAGTGGAATAGGCCAGGCCAATTCGAAGCTCTTGACGATGTCCCCTCTTTCTTACGATTTCGGTACTTCCCCGGTTGGCACCCCTGTTTCGACTCAGTTCAATCCGTTGCTGGCGAGCAACACCGGCACCGCCGCTGTAACCATCTCAAAAGTTTCGATTGCGGGCGCTAACGCAAGTGACTTTGCGGTCACCACTAATTCTTGCGTTGCGCCTTGGAATCCCGTTCCGGCCGGCGGTAATTGCTTGGTGAACGTAGCGTTTACTCCATCGGCGTCGGGCGCGCGCACGGCAGCGCTACAGTTCTTCGACGATGCCGGCGGTAGCCCACAAAGCATTCCGCTTGTAGGTGAAGGCCAAGCCACGACCATGTCTTTGCAAGTTTCGCCGAGCCCTCTGTTGTTTACTTCTCCGCTGGGCACGGCGCTAACTCGGTACGTTTACCTAACCAATACCGGAGCGGCCAGCATTAGCGTCTCCAACGTTAGCGTTAGTGGAACCAACGCGGCGGATTTCGTCGTCGCGTTCAATAGCTGCCAAAATTTCTACCCTAGTGGGGCGCTGCCTCCTGCCGTTACCTGTTCCGTACAGATTACTTTTACTCCCTCTGTGGCAGGTTCTGAAACCGCCAACCTCAGCGTAACGGATACTGCTTCGGCAAATCCGCAGACAATCAGCCTCGTTGGCGTGGGGCAGAGCTTGCAAAAGGTGGTTTCCTTCAACGCGGTGGACTTGCTCTTCCCAACACCGTACGGAACTTTTTCGCAACAATATTTGTCCTGGACGCCGGTAGGAACTGCGCCGGTCACGGTGTCGAACCTGACCTTTGGCGGCACAAATGCCTCTGAATTCAGTGTCGGCCTCAATACTTGCCTGGGCCAAGCAACCACACCCGGCTATTATTGTGACGTCCCGATCAATTACACCCCACAGGCAGCCGGTTTGAGCACGGGGACGGTTCAGATTACCGATGATGCTACCGGCAGTACCCAGAGCATCATTTTGGAAGGCGCCGGGTTGGCGGGCGGATCAGTCACCCTGCAAACTGGTCTGCAGGATTTCGGCCCGGTTGCAGTGAATGCAACCTCGCAGCAATACGCCGTCACTTTTTATAACTACGCCGGCGGTGTGGTGCTGACACCAGGAACGCCGACTCTGGTTGGTTCCAATGCGGCGGATTTCTCCATTGTCTCCACAGACTGTGGTGCGCCGCTGACCGCGGATTTCTCCTGCTCTGTCTACGTTACCTTCACGCCTTCGGCAGTAGGCCCGCGCATTGCTGCTGTGCAACTCCCCTATTCGGGAGGATCAGGCACGGCAGTGTACGGCTTGTTGGGCGGTAACGGAACGGGCGGGGCGGGATTGGCTGCCCTCAACGCCTTGGCGGCGGAGTTCGATCCCGCCACTGTCAACACCGTTAGCAGCCAGTCGGTCGGAATTCAAATTACGAATACCGGAGAAGGAGTCATTCACTTCAGCTCTCCGAAACTCAGTGGTGCCAATGCCGCCGATTTCTTCGTGTACCCCAATCCACAGTCTTACCTTGCTTGTGCCGCGACTCTTGAACCCGGCTCATCATGTCAGATCTACATTGGCTTCTCGCCCTCGGGAACTGGTCTACGCACCGCTACCTTGCAGGTAACTGGCGATGCGTCCAATCTCCCGCAAAGCATTTCACTCAATGGAGTCGGCCAACCTGTCGACAGAATTCTGTACACCAGCGCAAGCGCTATTGATTTTGGCGCACAGAGCATAGCGGGCCTGCCGGGTCAAACCCATTTCACACAAATCACGCTGTTCGCTGGAGGCTTGACGAACGTAGACCTATCGGGCCTGCAAATTACCGGACCAAACGCTTCGGAATTCAGTTATTCCACTAATTGCGGCTCTGTTCTGAGTCCCACCTACTTCATCAACACCTGTTACGTTCAAATTACCTTTACGCCAGTCGCGGTCGGCCTGCAAACTGCGAATCTGATCATCACCAGCGATGCTCCTGGATCGCCGATGTCGATCCCATTGACCGGCGTCGGATTGCCGGCCACGAATGTCCTTTCGTTCAGCGAGGTGAGTGCTGATTTTGGGCTGGTGAACATTGGGGCGCAGATGATTTCGACGATCAATATCTACAACGCCGGCGGCCTTCCGGTGCAATTCAGTTTGCCTACGATAACGGGGTCGAATGCGGCCGACTTTAGCATTGCCTATAACGGCTGCGCCAATATTGGAGTCGTATCGAGTTACAACCTAAACGGCACTTGCACCATTAAAGTAGCTTTTACTCCTTCGGCTGTCGGCCAGCGCACCGCAACTCTGCAGGTGATAGACGACGCCGCCGGATCTCCGCAAACCGTCTCCCTGTTCGGCACTGGGCAGGTCGTGAGCTATCTGCTCGCTACCTCTTCGAGCACCGTCGATTTCGGGGTCCAGGCACAGGGGGCACCGTCTAATCCAGTAGGTGTAGAGATTTACAACACCGGTGCGAGCCCAGTCACGTTAAGCGGCATCAGTTTCGGCGGAGCTAATGGGGCGGACTTCTACGTGGATACTCTCACAAACACTACCTGCGCCGGCACCATCGCGCCCGGTTCGAGTTGCGTGATCAATGTGCAATTCCTGCCCAGCGTTGTCGGGCCGGAGATGGGAACGATGATTGTGAAAAGCAACTCCGTGGCGGGACCATTGCTAATCACATTGCTTGGAGAAGGCCAGAAGTCACTGATCCGGTTGAACGCCAGCAGTTCTAATCTGGACTTTGGTGTGCAAGCGGTGGCGAGTACGAGTCCGGCTCAATCCCTAACGATTCTCAACTCCGGCAACACGCCGGTTTTGTTCTTTCCACAGACAATCAGCGGGGCCGGAGCCGCGAATTTCGCAGCCGGTCCGGGCACGTGTACCGGCTCACTCGCGGTGAACAAATCATGTACGCTGAGCGTTATTTTCACGCCGTCGGTCACGGGTCCGGTATCGGCATCATTGCAAATCAGTACCACTGCCCCGAGTAGCCCGACAGTGACCTTGACTGGCGTGGGCAAGTAAACATCGGCCCAAGTAGGGCCATTGTCACCAAGAGGCCATGGCTTTTTGAGCCAGTTGTTGCGTATCCAGATCGGTGCGGTTTAGAAGAATAACGATGGTTTTGCCGCTGTCGGAAAAACGCTCGATAATAGTGCGGAAACCGCTGGTGCTACCCGTGTGCCAAGTGCAGGGGTGGCCATCGACGGGACTTAAAAACCAGCCGAAGCCGTAAGAGACAGCCTTGCCGGGGGCGAGGTTATCGCTATCGCCCTCTTTGGGCCAGTAAGTAGGGCTGCCGTTATTAAGGTTCACGGGATTGTAGGCTAATGCCATTTCGGACTTAGGTAATAGCTTGTAAGTGCGAAGAGCATCGTCCCAACGGGCAAGATCGGCCAAATTCGAATAAATGCCGCCATCGCCGAGTGTGGCGGAGGTGGCGCTTTGGTCGGTGTCGAAGAAGCGGCCGTCTTTCTTGCTGTAGCCGAGGGCTCGGTGGGGGACTGTGTTTACACCATTGATGTATGCGACGGTGTGGGACATTTTCAACGGAGCGAAGATGCGCCTGTGCAAGAAATCGACAAAGGGCATGCCGGAGGCTTTGGCAACGACCAGACCTAAAACAACATAACCAGAATTGCTGTAGGACCAACTCGTGCCGGGTTCGAAGATGCCTTGGGTTTGTTGAGCCAGGAGCGCGAGTACTTCGTCGTCGTGAATCTGCTTACTCGCAGACCAGATGGTGTGACCCTCGGTCTTCTCTTTTTGCTCCATAAGAGCTTCGTAGTCGGCGAGCCCGGAGGTATGGGTCAGCAAATGGCGGACAGTGATGGCCTTTCCGTAGGCGGGAAAGCCGGGAAAGAGGTCTGTGAGCGATTGGTCATAGCGAAGCTTGCCGTCATGCACGAGGAGCATGATCGACATCGCTGTGAATTGTTTGCTGAAGGAGGCGAGGCGGAAGTTCGTGTGTTCGTTGATGGGCGAATGTGTTTTCAGGTCAGCGACGCCGAAGCTGCGAGAAAGGACAGTGTGGCCATTCTGCCGCACCATAATGGCTGCGCCGGGCGATTGGGCGTCGAAAGTGGAAGAGAAAATGGAGTCGATGGATGGGCGGGAATCGGCTGCGATGAGCGCGAGTGCGACCGGCGCGACCAGCAAGGCGCACCCTACACGCCTTAATTTTCGTGACAAACGCATGGGAAAAGGCGTTGCAATGGCGAAGATATCGTAATTTTTCGCCCTGGAAGCATGATACCTTGCATGCCTGGGGTATTGACAAGGCCAATTTCCGTGTAAACTGGTTGCATAGGTATTCATTTGAATCAAACTCTTTCAACCCTGGCGCGGGTCAGCGCCAACCGTTAGTTCCCTCCGGCATGTATCCACCAAGAAGCATCCCACCCCGCCGGCCCAAGATTCGAGAAAACGTCAACGAAGCAATTCGCGTCCGGGAAGTTCGTGCTGTGTTCCCAGACGGCAGCGTTGAAGTGATGCCCACGCTGCAGGCTGTGCGGAAAGCCCAGGAGATGGGCCTCGATCTGATTCTGATTGCTCCGACGGCAGAACCGCCGGTTGCCAAAGCCATGGATTACGGGCAGTGGCGCTACGAACAGAAGAAGAAGCAGCACGACGCGAAGAAGAAGCAGCACGTGATTCAGGTGAAGGAACTGAAGTTCCGGCCGAACACCGACGATCACGACTACGATTTCAAGAAGAACCATGCGATCCGGTTTTTGAAAGACGGGAACCGCGTGAAGGCAATGGTGCAGTTCCGTGGCCGCGAGATTGCGCATACGGACCTGGGCCGCAAACTGTTGTTGCGCTTTGTCGAGGATTTAGCTGGCGTAGGCTCGGCGGAAGGACTGCCGCGTATGGAAGGCAAGTCCACGCATGTAATTATCAGTCCGGTGAAGGCGACAACTCCGACTAAAGACAAACAAGAGAAACCGGAGAAGCCGCACGCTGCTAAAGAAGCGCACGCGGCCGCACCGGCGCATCAACCACCGCCGGTACCCCACAGTTAGGACAGTTGGGTCGTTTTTAATCCGAATAGAAGAGATATTTGCGCCACTGGTCGTCGCTGCGTCCAAGTAGACGCATGAGATGACGGCTGGTGTGCAGGCTGAAGGGGCGCGGCGGCCGCAGCAGTTTCATGTTGGCTTCTTCAGGAGTCCGGCTGCCTTTGCGGTTATTGCAAGGGTGGCAGCAGGCGACCAAATTCTCCCAGGTCGTTTCGCCGGCGCGCGAGCGGGGAATGACGTGGTCAAGAGTCATTTCGCCTGAAGGCAACGTGCGGTGGCAGTACTGGCAGGTATAACGGTCGCGCATCAAAATGTTCTTGCGCGAAAGAGCGCGGGTCTGGTGCGGAATGCGGCGGTATTCCAACAGCCGGATTACCGAGGGAACGTTCAAACTGCGGCGGGCGGAGTGGATCTGTGCCGGAGCGATTTCCTCCGCTGACGCAACGCCTTTCAAAATTAAAACGAGCGCGCGCCGAGCGGCGCAAATATTGATTGGCTCGTAACTGGCGTTTAGAACAAGGACTGGCTTGTGAAGCCGATCGGAACTAGGCATTTCACGCTCCCTTTGTCTCTATCTTTTCTAACCTTCTAACGGACTCCTCGAATTTGTTTCCTCAACAAGGCCGGTTTGAACCGGCGATGAGGCCCCTTGGCCCCAGGCAGCGACGGCGCTCTTTAAGGCCGCGCGAGTAGAGATGGCTCGATCGACACGCGCTAAGGTCAGCGCTGCGACATGAGCCGCACCCGCTTCCTTCAACACAGCGGCGGCGGCGCGCAAAGTGCTGCCTGTGGTAAAAACGTCGTCAATCAGAAGAATTCGTTTGCCGGCGACTTGGTCGGGGCGCTGCAGGCGGAAAGAACCGCGCAGATTGGCGCGGCGTTCGCTTTCATTTAAACCGGCTTGCGATTTCGTGAGCCGCGTGCGGCGCAGATTCGTGGCCAGCGGCAGCCCAAAACGGCGCGCTATGGGACTCGCCAGCAGTTCGGCTTGATTAAAACCGCGCTCCCAACGTTTGCGCCAATGCATGGGCATAGCTATGACGAGATCGAAATTGGCATCCAGCGGAAGCGCATCGTGCAGAAACCGGCTTAAAGGATCGGCTAGCTTTTCGATTTTGGCGTATTTGAAAAGATGAATGAGCTGCTGGAGGGTGCCTTCGTAGCTGCCGAAAGAGTAGGCGGCATCGAAGTTCGCCAACCCCTCCCGGCAGACCGTACAGAGGTCGTGTTCGTCTAGTGGATAGTCATCCGCGAAAGGGGTACGGCAGGCTCGGCAGAAGAACTCCGCCTGGAGCGGCTTAGGCGAGGAAAGGCAGGCAGGGCAGACAGGAATGCGGGAGAGATTCTGCAACGGTTGCTCGCAGATGCGGCAATCGTCGGGGAACACCAGGTTGAAAACGCGCGCAGCAAGGGGCTTCGTAAACGCCAACAAACTCGGGGTTGGCGGCGATGCGTGATGTGTTCTGGCCGTCCGTTTTACGGTGCTTGGGAAGGCTCACCCCCACTTAAACCATCAGTATACATCACAGGTTGATGTTCCCGTTAAAGTTGCTAAAGTTGTCTTCCAAATTTGACGATTCTTAAGTATGCTTGAATAATGTTCGCTCCCGGAAAGGGGGCGAATACTTCAGGCAAAGTTAGCGATTTAGGTAGGAATGCATGAATTCGTTAAGGTTGCTGCTGGTGGAGGGGAATGCCGAGAAGTCCGAGGCCATTTCAAACTCATTAGCCAGCGCAAACCACACTGTACTGCCAACCAGTGGATTGGATGAGGCGGGAGAGGCGTTGTTCGTCGAACAGTTCGACGCCGTTTTGTTAGCTTCCCGGTTTTCGGCGAGCGGTTTGGCTGATTTCAGTTCGAAACTGCGCCGGGTGGAAGAAAGCCAGCGCTTAACTACCCGGATTCCGATTCTGGGGCTTGGGGCGGCCTCGCCTGCTACCTTGGCGGAGACCGGTTGTGACGGTTTTGTAGATGAGCCGATTGACCCCATCGCGCTGACGGAAGCTGTCCAGAGTCTAGCGGTGGCTTTGGGTAAGCCGGCGGAAGCGAGCGTATCAGCGGGAATGGACCAGTTGCCTATCCTTGAGCCAGAGAAGTTTGATGAGCAGGTAGGCGGAGACACCGAGCTCATGGTCGAGATCATCGACCTATTCCTAGACGAAAAAAACGTACAAGTCTCAGCTATGGAAGACTGTGTGGCGGGTAAAGATTGGGATTCGCTTTCGAAAATCGCCCACACCATCAAAGGGTCTCTGGCCAGCCTGCATGCGACGCGGGCACGCGCCAAAGCGCAGGAACTCGAAACATCTGCCCGGCACGGCGATATTGAGATCAGCCTGCGAGCCCATCGCCTTTTGCTGCGAGATCTGGAAGATCTCGAACCTGAGCTGCTTGATCTAAAGAACTCGGTACTCTAGGCGAGCTCAGAAAAGCAAAATAAGGACTTGCAAGCGCACGGTGTGCTTAGGGCGCAGCCTGTTAGACTTGAAGTTTCCTCTCCAGAGATTTCTATGAGTTCTACTCCCGCGCTTGATATTGTCTGCGCACATAGCCCCGATTCTGACGACGCGTTCATGTTTTATGCGCTGGCCACGAAGAAGGTTCGCTCGCACATCGTCAATATCCAGCATGTTTTGGAAGATATTGAGTCATTAAATCGCAAAGCGAAGGAAGGGCGGTATGAACTTACCGCTATTTCTTACCATGCCTATCCCTATGTGGCCGATAAGTATATTCTGATGGCCTCTGGATCGAGTGTCGGCGATGGCTATGGGCCCATGGTCGTTAGCACGAAAGCCACCACGACTCCGGCAGATCTCAAAGGGAAGCGCATTGCGATTCCAGGCATGATGACGACGGCCTATCTCGCGCTACGGCTGTTTGAACCGGATTTTGAGCCAGTGGTGACCCCGTTCGATCAGATTATTCAAGCGGTGAAGGATCAAGTGGTGGATGCCGGCTTGATCATTCATGAAGGGCAATTAACATACGGGCATGGCGGCCTCTTTTGTGTCGTGGATTTAGGCAAATGGTTCAAACACACTTACGATTTACCTTTGCCTCTGGGCGCTAACGCGTTGCGCCGCGATCTTTCGCCGGAAGTGCAAAGCGAGTGTACGCGATTGATGCGCGAAGGTATTCAATATTCCCTCGATCACCGCGAAGAAGCGCTGAATTACGCCTTGCAATTCTCGCGTGATTTAGATCCCGGGTTAGCCGATCAGTTTGTCGGTATGTATGTGAACCACCACACGCAGGATGGGGGCGATATTGTGCCGCGGGCGGCACAAAAACTGCTCGATCTTGGCTACGAAGCCGGCTTGATCCCCCATAAAACCATCATTGAAGTCCTGCGCTAAGACAGGGTAACGTCAAAGCATGCGCCCTTTATGGAAGGCAGGCTACGGGTTTGCCGTCCCGTTGCTTCTCTTATGCCAGCAGCAGCCGCCTGGCGAGCAAACACTGCAGACGCAAAGCCAGAATCTCGGGAACAAACCGCAACTTGCTCGGATCCACGAAATTGAGAAACTCAATCGCGGCGGGATGAGCGAACTAGCCGCGTTTTCGAAAGATCCCGATCGCGCGGTCCGGCTGGCGGCTATTAAGGCGATTGTCAAAATGGCCGGGACGGAAAGTCTGGACCCGCTGATTCCCGCCACCCACGACACCGATGCGGAAGTGCGCACGAAGGCAACCGATGGAATCGTAAACGTCTACGTACCTGGCTACGTGAGCGGAGCGCTGACGCGTTCCGTGCGGCAGGTGAAAGGGCATTTTTCGCCACAGAACGATGATGTGATCGATCCGGACGTGCACGTGCGCGACGATGCGCAGCAAGCGATTACCGATGAAATCAATTTCGGCAATGAGATGCCGCCGCGGGCGAATGCAGCGCTAGCCGCGGGGATTTTGCGCCTGAAAGGCGCGGTTCCAGCTTTCCTCGAGGCCGTTCGGTCAAAGAACAACGACGTGATTTTCCAGAGCCTGGTGGCGTTAGAGAAGATACACGACCCCAGTGCCGGGCCGAGCATCACTTTCCTCGTGCGTGACTTGGATGAGCGTATCCAAATCACCGCGGTGGAGGCCGAAGGCGTCTTGGGCTGCAGGGAAGCGGCGCCCGACATTCGCTATGTGGTGCAAAATGCGCGCACTTTGAAAATTCGGCGTGCCGGCGTGTCCGCGCTAGCCATGCTCGCGATGCCGGAAGACCGTCCGATTTTTCAGCAGTATGCGGCGAACGGGGATGCGGAAGTGCGGACGGCGGCGATTGAAGGTCTGGGGCGGATCCGCGAGCCCGAGGATACACCCACCCTGCAAGCCAACTACGACGAAGCGAACGTGGATTGGCGCGTTCATCTGAGCGCGGCATTCGCGCTGGTGGATGAGGGAAACGTTTCGACCGATGATTTCAGTCCGCTCCCCTTCTTGGTGGAGAACTTGAATTCACCTTTGCGGCAGCCCACGGCGGAAGCTTATCTGAAAGAACTCATTCGGAATCAGCCGGTGCGCGAGGCGATCGTGAAACTAATACCGGAGGCTTCGCGCGACCAGAAAATAGACCTGTCCTGGATTTTTGCGAGCAGCCACAGCCCGGACATGATCCCGGCTCTGAATCAACTAGGCAGCGATCCGAACGCCGAGGTCTCAATTGCCGCCAAGCGAGCGCTCAGCGTGATACAACAGACCCATTAACGCAGCCGGATCGCTATCATCAAGTATCCGGGCATTTCATAAGGAAGCATAACCGCCATGGCAGGCAACAAGGGGACACCGACAACGCTTAGGGCGTACAAGGAAGACTACGCCGGCTGGGTTGAAGACACCGCGCGCGCCATCGAAGACGGCCGTTTTGACGAGATCGACCGCGCTGCGCTAGCGGACGAGGTGAGGGATTTGGGAAAGACCGAGCGAGCGCGGATCGAGAGTGCATTGCGCATCCTTGTCCTGCACATGCTGAAAACGAAATACCAGCCGGAGAAGCGGACCCGCAGTTGGGAAGCTCCGATCCGTGTCCAACGCAAACATGCCGCTGAGTTCTTGCCGGAGAGTCCCAGTTTGCGGCCCGATCTGCCGAAGCTGTTGTCAAACGCTTACGACAACGCCCGCATCGACGCCGCGAACGAGACTGGAATCGACATCGACACATTCCCGGAAACGTGCGAATGGACACTGGACGAAGTGCTCGCGAAGCAATAGCCGTGATACAACAAACCCGCCCGACTCCTTGAAATACGGCGAGGAGCCAAAGGCGGGCTTGAAGAAACTTTACTTGGCCTTCTTCTGCTTCTGCTGACCGACGCGGATCTTCATCATCTTCTCTTTTTTGTCCTTGAACTCCTTGTGATCATGCCGGGCGATTGCGTCGTTGACATACGCATCCACATCGGCATCCTTGGGGAGGACAGCCATCAAAGTGAAGCTTTCGTTGCAGGTCGGGCAAAAGGGCCGAAAGCGCTTGATATTCGGAATTGCCATAGACCTTCAGATTAGCATGAAAAGGGCTATTTCTTCAGCAAATCCGCCAAAGCACCAGCAAGAGTAGGGTGCTGAAAGGCGAAGCCCGCTTTTTGAACGGCTTCGGGCATGACGCGGAGACTGTCAAATAGAAAGTCCGACATTTCGCCGAGCGCGATCTTTAGCGCAAAACGAGGCGCCGCCAAGAGCGCCGGGCGGTGAATCGCTTTACCCAAAGCGCGCGTGAACTGGGCATTGGTGACGGGTTCAGGAGCGGCGCCGTTGAGAGCCCCAGTCACGTTACTTGCCGCAGCGAACAGGAAGAGACCTATCAGATCTTCGACGTGAACCCAAGACATCCATTGCTTGCCCGAACCGAAACGCGCGCCTAAACCCCAGCGAAAGGGCGGCAGCATTTGCGGCAGCGCGCCTCCGTCTCTGCCCAGCACCGTAGCCGTGCGAACCATTGCCACGCGCAAGCCAAGATCGCGGGCGCGCATCGCCTCATACTCCCAGTTGATGCAGACATCCGCCAGAAAGCCGACGCCGGGCATGCTGGCTTCCGTCAAGACTTCGTTGCTGCGGTTGCCGTAGTAGCCGACCGCGGAAGAGGAAACCAAGACTTTCGGCTTGTGCTTCAAAGTGGCTATGCCTGCCACAAGTTGCCGCGTGGCTTGGACACGGCTGCGCCGGATGCGGTCTTTCACTTGCGGCGTCCAGCGTTGCGAAACAGGCTCGCCCATCAAATGGATGATCGCGTCGACGCGCGGAATGGCGTTCAGCGGCGCGACGGATTTGCCGTCCCAATTATGAAAGGCCGCGCGCGAATCCAGGTCGCGGCTGCGCTGGCGAGCGAAATAATTCACCGTATCTCCGCGTTCGAGCAGGTGTCGTACCAGGTTCCGTCCGATGAATCCGGTAGCGCCGGTGATTAAGAAGTCCATAGGGTCTGTTGTTTTGGATGTGCGCCGGTGATGGAGTTGATCTCATCAATATATGCCCTCGTGTTAGTCTTGCGCTTCATACCTTCGAGAGACATATAGCGCATCTTCCCGAAAATAGGCCGCTCCGGCCAGGGGCGATCGTGTAATCCAAAACACCAGAAGATATTGGTGTAAGTGTTCGGATCGCGTCCGTCAAGCGCATAGCGCCCGTGAATGTCGATCATTGTCTGCGCCGCCTCCTTATAAGTTCTCGACCATTCTATGATCTTCTTGCCCCAATACATGCGGTAATAACCGTGGATCTTCCCGCGCAGCAGCATCTCTCTCTGGCAGGCATTCCAAAGTTCGTCATGCGTTTCGGCACGCTCGAATTGGCTGGGCGTGTAAACTGGATCGCGCTTATCTTTGGCGTGCGTTTTCATATTGAGCTGGCACCATTCGGGAAGATTGTTCAAATCGCCCGGATCGTTTACAAAGCGCGCATAATTGAACGCCAGCTCGCGCCGGACAATCAGTTCTTCCAAATATTCGTCCGCAATGAGTTTGTGCTCGTGCGCATAGGCGGTGACGCGCAACGCTATTTCCAACGCGGAAATTTGTCCGAAATGCAGATAAGGGCTCATGTGAGACGTTGCATTTTCCGATGGCTCATTCCGGCCGCTCGCGTAACGCCGCAGTCTATGCTTCAGGAAATTTTCGAGCAACTCGTCCGCAGCCGCACGGCCGCCGCGAAATTCAGTCGAAGGCGGAACCGAATGATCGATCTGGCAGGAGGCAACCACTTCGGCTATGTTCTCCGCAGTTACTTCGGTGTGGAATTTCGGAATTGCGGCTTCGAAACGATGCTTTACCCGCAGCGGATCGCAAGCCTTCAAATTCTCCGGCAGCAAACGCTGAATGCGCGGCCTAATTGTATAAGCCCCGTACTGGCGGTGTGGAATCTCGCTCATCGGCACAATGCAGCTCGAATCCACCGCGAAGTACGCCATATCCACTTTCGCTGGCACGCTGGCATTGTGCGTGCGCGCGATAAACGTCGGGTAATCGTCGGTCACAACCGCGGCTGCCTTGTGGGCAACTTTATAGAACGAGTCATTCGGATCCGAGGAACGGCGGCGCAGGTAAAAGACATACCCAATTCCGGCTTTGCGCAGAAGCTGGGCCGTCTCTGGTACCGCTTCCAAAACAAACGAATGTAGTCGGTCGTTCGCGTACTGGTAGCTATACGTGAGCGCTTCGTAAACGAGTACAGGCAATTTGTGTTGGTTACCAAGTTCGACCGCATAGAGAAGCGCATGGTTCGCATCCACTCTGCGATTCATTTGCGCCCAGTAAAGAACATAGTCGCGCTCCGGCTGCACCGGCGCGGTATTGAGTTGTTGAATTCTATTTGCGGAGACCGGCATTTCTCACTTTCGATGCCCTGTACGTACTGAAAGTACTAATGCTTTTTCCATCTTTAGTTACATTGACAAGCCCGTAACCAGGCTGGCAAACTGACGGCATCGTCAGTGTTTTCCCGTCGCGGAGGCGGGGCAAATTGGCGAGCGCAATAACAATGCCAAAACTGAGTTCCAAACTGTTCCAATTGTCGGCCGGTGACGATTTGGCCCCAGGGGATGTTTGCTCCATCAAACGAGACGATCTCGGATTCGGCGTGATCAAAATTCTGGTGGTCGACCATCACATCATTCATGTGCGCAAATATAAGAACCGCTTTACCGAGCGGCCGAATCCCGCCGAATTGGGAAAGCTGACCATCGGGAGCATTCACGATTCCGATGGCTTCGGCGTCGCGCATCTGCCAATCTCCGCCACTGGTTTCGGCTCCTGGATGCCGAGCCGCATCTGCAACCAGGCTGTGACCGACGAAGAGCTGGAAGCGTATCACTGCTGGCTCGAAGATCAAGCCGCAGTTTTCGATTAAGGAAGACTAAAAGTTCATTTCCTCAATCAGCGCCGGCGTCTCTCCGTAGTCGCTAAAACGAATCCAACTCGGTTTTAGAACGAAATAGCAAATACCCGGCCACGCCTCGCGACTCGGGCCGTCGGGAAACTTAGCGAAGTAGACGGCTTTATAACGCGCCAACTCATCGGCAGCCGGCTCGCGCGCCGTGCCTTCATACTGCAGCGTGGCGTCGCCAGTGCAGCCCACCACGAATGCCGCCGCAGGATTGGCCATAAGGCTGGCATATTTCCGCGAGGTTTTGACGGTATCGAAAACAATCTCCAAATCTGGAGTGACGGCGATACCCACCAGCGCGGCTTCGGGAGTGCCGTTTGGCTTCACGGTTGAAAGCACCGCATAGCGCTGCGTATCGATAAAAGCGAACAATCTTTCCTTGGTCATGGAGAACCGCTCAAACTATAACAAATTGTTTGACACAGAGTACTTTGTATTGTAAAGTATAGCCATGATAGCTCCGCTTGCGCCTTTCTCCTGCCGACTCAAGACGCGGTGGCGTCCGCGCGCGATGGCTGAGCCTCCGAAGCTGCGGGAACCTGCACCCACCACAACCCCCGAACCTTATTACGCGCTGTTGATCAACCCGTTTTATCCCAAAGATGCGCACGCCAGCTTCGGCAAGCATGTGTTGACGCCTACGCTCGCCCTTACAAGTTTCGCCGCCACCACGCCCCCGCATTGGCGGGTCGCGTATTGGGATGAGAACCTGTTGCACGGCCATCCGCCATTTGCGCCTATGCCGCAAGTCGTTGGCGTCACCGTGCATTTGACGTTCGCCCAGCGCGCGTTTGAACTGGCCGATTGGTACCGCCGGCACGGCTGCACCGTGATTCTCGGAGGTCTGCATGTGCTCTCGTGCCCGCAAGAGTGCGCGCCGCATGCCGACGCATTGGCTCTGGGCGATGGGGTCCAACTCTGGCCCAAGATTCTGAACGATTTCGAAAGTGGCTGCTTGCGCAAGACCTACATTGCGACGTACGAAAACCAGTATCGCGACGATCCCGCTCCGCGCCGTTCCATCCTGCCTCATCGCAGTTTCCTTACCAACGCGAGCTTGATCGCCACGCGCGGTTGTCACAATCGCTGCAGCTTTTGTTATTTAGCGACAGATGGATTGAGAATGCCTTACCGGATGCGGCATCCGCAACAGATTGTGGATGAATTCGAAGCCAGCGGCGAACCGTATGCAGTGTTTATCGATAACAATCTCGGTTCGCGGCGCGAATATCTGCGCTCGCTCTGCCAGGCACTGCAACCGCTGGGCAAAGTTTGGAGCGCCGCAGTGACCATTGATGTGACGGATGATCCGAGCCTGGTACGTGCCATGGCGCTTTCCGGCTGCATGGGCGTTTTCATTGGCTTTGAATCATTGAGTGATGACAACTTGGTTAACGCACACAAAAAAACGCCGCGAACTTCCGACTACGCCCGGCGCGTTCGAATGCTGCACGATCACGGCATTCAAGTTAACGGCTCATTTGTTTTGGGCTTCGATCAAGACCGCAAAGATGTGTTTGCAACCACCGCGAACTGGGTAGAAGAGAACCGGCTGGAATGTGCAACCTTTCACATTTTGACGCCTTATCCCGCTACTCCGCTATTTCGGCAAATGGAGCTGGAAGGGCGTCTTTTGCATCGCGATTGGTCACGCTATGACACCGCTCACGCTGTCTTCCGGCCCAAACACATGACGCCCGAAGAACTCGAACACGGATACGGCTGGCTGTATCAGCGGCTCTTTTCGCATGCCAGCATCTGGCGCAGACGCCCCGAGGATTCGCGCGCCTTGATTGCGTACCTGGCGATGTCTTACTTGTATAAACGTTCTAATCGTTTTTGGCATTTACTAATTAAGAATGACTTAGTCCATGCGGTATGGAGTCCCATTATTGAACAAACCCGTCGGCGACATTTACGTTTTCGCCAACGATTGGAACGCGCGGGGCCAGCCAGAGCAACAATTTCTGTGATCTCCGCAGGTGTGTAGTAGCGGTTCTTCATTAGCAATCATTTCATTAGGTAGTTACCAGAGAATAACCCGGCATGCAGCAGCAACGTCTTGTAGATTCGAAGCGCTTATAAAAGTGCGATCGATGCAAGGAGAAATTTGAAATGAAAAAGACATTACTTTTTGGTTTTTTGGCATTCGGCGCGGCAGCTTTCGCAGCCAATCACAGCTACCATATGACGCTGGCTCAGGATTCTGTGGTTGAAGGCAAAACTCTCAAGGCGGGCGACTACAAGGTGACTTTCGACAACGGCAACGCCGTCATCAAGAGCGGTAAGGACTCCATTGAAGTGCCGGCTCGTGAAGAAAACGACGCGACCAAGTTTCAGTCCACTTCGCTGTTGTACAACGAGAACACTTTGAACGAGGTTCGCTTCGGCGGCACTCACATGAAGCTCGTTTTTGAAGGTGAAGCGCCGACCCACGCCGGGCAATAAGCCATAACCCCCCGGCCGCTCTAGTCGGGCATTTTCACGTCTGTGTGTTTCCGCAAGTACCAGCAGGGCGCATCGCCCAAGTGTGGGAAAAGTGAGTTGACGCACTGCTGGTCTTGCGGATCGCCGAACATGAATTCGGTCTTTTTGTCCTTTCGGTCTACAGCGAAATAGGGATGAATGGTGATGGTTGTGAACGCGTTATGGTTGGTGGCGGCACGATATCGCAACACGGCTGCATCCAAAGCATACACCAGCGCTATCGCCACCGCCAAGCCGAGCAACCCACGCAGGGACAGGTAGCCAAGGAACTGTTTATTGGTCATAACGCGAGTGGGATTGAGCCATTGCACATGGGCGAAGCATGATGATAACGTGAATCCCATAGCACCATAGAGCGGGTTCACCGCGTCTAAAAGGTGTTGGAGGTTTATAGGTTATGTTGAAGCGTCCGATATTCTTGAGTGCAATTTTGCTTGGCGGTCTGCTTTTGCTGGCGACGCCTCCTCCGGCGAGCGCGCAAGCTGGCTTTAGCGTCGGGGTTGGTCCAGCCTACCCATACGCTCCATATGCGTACTCGCCCTATTATTGCAATCCCTACTGGAATTCGTATTGTTATGGTGGCTATCCCTATTCTGGGTACTATCCGTACTTCTCTGGCTACTGGGGTTGGGGCGGTCCCTGGTACGGCGGCTACGGTTATCGCGGGGGCTATGGCTACCGAGGCGGCTATGGTTACGGTTATCGAGGTGGCTACGGCTACGGACGGACCGGCGCTTACGGTCGCGTAGGCGGCGGTTACGTCAATCGCGGCAGTTTTGCCGGTGCCCGTGGCTTTAGCGGCGGTGGTGCTCGCGGCTTTAGCGGCGGCGGCATGCGCGGTGGTTTTGGTGGCGGCGGTCGCGGTGGTGGTGGCGGCGGCCGGCGCTAAGAATTCGAATTCTTTTGCTAAGGTGGGGAAGTCTTCAAATCAGACCTTCCCCCTATGGCAGAGAACCAGTTTCATCAGCGCCGCGTAGCGCAAGTTGAGAACGCGCAGGTTCGCGTTACGGCCACTATCGAAGGCGGCCACGTTGCAGAGATTCTCCACAAAGCGACAGGAGTGAATCCGCTTTGGCTTCCTCCCTGGCCGTCCATCGAACCGAGCGCCTATCGTTTAGAGAATCATCCTGAGTACGGAACAGGTAGTGAGGCACAGTTGCTGGCCGGCATTCTCGGCCACAACTTGTGCCTCGATACTTTTGGTGCGCCCAGTCCGGAAGAAGCGGCGGCAGGGATCTCCGTGCATGGAGAAGGTTCCGTGATTCCCTATGAAATCGCAACCACGGCCGGCGGTGCGCTGACTCTTTCAGGGATTTTGCCGCTGGCGCAGATTCGGTTCACCCGGCGCCTGCAACTCGAGGGCGATTCGAATGTAGTAAAAATCTCCGAATCGGTAGAGAATCTAACATCAAGTGATCGTCCGATCGCCTGGACGCAACACGTCACCCTTGGCCCGCCGTTCCTCGCTGCGGGCAAGACACAATTCCGCATGCCGGCCACTCGCTCGCAGGTGGCCGATGCGACTTTCAACGATAATCTCGGTCCTTATGCGCCCGACGCCGTTTTCGAATGGCCCATGTGTCCTCTCAAAAATGGAGGCAGGGAAGACCTTCGAGTCTACACCAAAGGACTGGTCTCCGGCGGCTTTACCGCACACTTACTGGACACGTCCAAAGAGCAAGCGTTCTTCCTCGCTTGGTCACCTGTCAGCAAAGTTCTGTTCGGCTACGTTTGGCAGAGAAAAGACTTTCCCTGGATGGCGCGTTGGGAGGAATTTCACCTGAGGACCGACCCGCCCTGGAACAGCAACGGCGTTACGTGCGGCATGGAGTTTGGCGTTTCGCCGTTCGTAGGTTCGCGGCGTGAAATGGTAGAGCGTGGCTCCTTGTTCGGCGTACCGGGCTACCGCTGGCTACCGGCGCTCGGCAAGTTGAATGTCGATTACTGCGCCTTTGTGACCGCCGCCGATACGATTCCCGAGTCGGTTAGCTGGGACGGCAAATTCCAAGTGAAATTCGCGTAGCTGAGCGGGCAGCGCGGCCTTCGGCCAGCGCCGGATTTGGACATTCATCAGGCGAGCGGGTCAGCACCTTCTCTCGCGGTGTTTAAAGGCCGGTCGAGTTTCAACACCCAACCGGAGAAGCGGCCAACACCTTCTATGCCACGCTGCCCTCGACATCGGAGGCGGCTAAACCGTTTGCACAGAAATTCAAAGTTGGAGTTGCGCTGAGCTAGCCAGCCAGGGGCACTCCAACTTGCTGAACCAATGCGCGATGGAGCCCGTGCGGCATTCCAAATTTGTTGGCTTGCGCGACGACAAGAACGCCAATCAAGCGCGGCGTGCCTCAGATTAGCTCACCGGACCCGCCGCGCGGTGGCACCAGTGTTTGCCAAGCGCAGCCTCATTTGGGTCTTTACCGGGAAGCTGAAGCGCGGCGGCCGTGCTGAAGCAACCTGCGAACCCACGTGCACTCCCGGTCATCCATGTGAATTAAGGCGTGGCCGACTGTTTGGTCCCCTTGCCCTCCATGATAGTCGACCAATTCCCGTTCTGAAACACCTCGAGTTTGATCGTGTACGAAGTCGGAGAGAGCACGGTTTCGGTGTGGCGCCACTTCGTCGCGCCGGGGCTATCTGGCACAGAATTAAAGGTCCAGACCTTACCGGCTGCATCGACGGAAACGGTAGCGACATCGTGCTCACCATCGCTGTTGAACGACTCGTAAGTGTATTGGTGCTTCTTCGAGTCATAGCCCATCACCTCATATTCGACGCCGTCGCGGCCCAGAGAGGGCACGGAGTACCTGCAGTGAGTGATCAGGAAGAAGTTGCCCTGCATCCATTGATGGTGGAAGGTTTCGGTTATTTTGCCGCCCGGACCGGAAGAACTTGGCTTCAGGTCGCTTTCAACTCTCCAATCACCTATCAAATAGTCGAGCTTCTTGAGCTCGGGCGCCGGAGCCGGGTGTTGCATCTGGGCCCTGGCTGCGCAAGTAGATAAGCAAGCAAGCGCAAGCGTGAGTATCGTGTGTTTCACTGCGAATCCCTTTCGTGTTCGAACTAGAATATCGAAAAACGCGCGGTCGCGACGGCGACTGTGTTCTCGACTGACCACAATGTACAACCGCAATCAGCCGGCAAATCTGGGCCGCCTAGTCGCTTTCGTTTGCTTGCTTATGTGCTCTGAAGTGTGGTCGCGAAGTCTGGAACAATGTTTCGCCACCCGGGCCGTACAACGCGCAGCTTTGAGATTTGAAGTCTTCTCCCGCGACAAACTGATAATTTCCCGTCCCAAACTAACCCGACTTTCGCAGTTGAGTGGGTTCACAGCAAGGAAGTCCTTTATTTTCAATAAAGACATCCCAAAGGTCTCCACTACATTTTGAGTTGTGGGGCGGTTGTCGCCGAAGTGGCAATGGAAATACGGGGCGGGGGCTGCGGTGGGAGCATGAGCTTCAGATGATGCAAGAGAAGGGCCTGCTCGGCATCAGGTTCGGTATAGCGCGGCATGGTAAGACGGCGGCCATCGGTAGTGGGAAACGAAACATCCAGCATCTGAATGGTGGCCAACTTTTCCAGCACGGCGCGAGGCGTGAGTCCAGGCGCGTACTCTGTCAATCGATGCTTCAGCGTGACGATCAGACAGTAGGCCAAGAACGCCACCAGGATGTGCGCGTCTACGCGCTGTTCCTTTTGATGATAAATCGGGCGAATTCCCAGATCGTTCTTCAAACACTTGAAGGCGGCTTCGATCTGAGTCAGTTGCATGTACCGATCCCACAGCACCGCCGGATCTTCGCTGACCAAATTCGTACGTAGCAGATAGTGGCCGTCACAGAGTTCAGCGTCTTTCAATTTCGCCTTGTCGAGTTTGAACGTGAACGTCTCCTTCGTGACTTCTTCTCCGGCCTTGGGCAGGTTGATCGTGACGAATCCGAAGACACGCCCGACGTCCGTTTTGGCCGCTCCGACACGCATCAGTAATTGATCGCGCTTCGGACCACTGCGCCTCATCGCCCGCAGTTTGCGCAACAGTCGCGCCAGCTTCTTGCGCCGGATCGCACTCTCCTTTTCGCGCCGCCCTTCGCTTGGCGAGCACATATAACTCGCCCGCTTCGGCGAACAGTTTCACTTCCACTGAGTGCGCACCTTGTGCCAAGGCAAATCAAGCCACTTCTGCGCATACTGCTTGACCTTCGACCGCGCCGTCCCCACCAGATAAAACGTCTCCTGTCGCGACTCCCGCATCTCTTTCAACAATGCTTCCGTAGGTATCCCTCGATCAAGCAATACGTAACGCAAAGTTCGAGGCACCAGCACACATA
>CAVYUL010000080.1:0-5882 GCA_963771405.1 Bryobacterales bacterium | reverse complement strand
CTCCACCAGTTCGCCTTCTTCAAAACCAACCCCCGCATCGCCGGCCACCTCTATACTCTCCGGCGTCTCCAGATAAAGCGCCGAGCTCCATGGCCCATCGCTTCAATCAAGGCTGGATGCGTTCCTCCCACCTCGGTCGCCTGCACATAAACCGCGCAATGCGATTGCAGCTGCCGGTAGCCTTCGCCGTAAATCGCTCCCGGAATGACAACGCGCGGGTCCCTCGTGCCCTCTTGATCTGGCGGATGTAATCCTCCGCATAAGGCGCATCGCCAATGATCGCCAGCTTGTAATCCGTTTCCACCTTCTCAAACGCTTGCCGCACCAGCAGCGCGTTGTTCTCCGGCTCCAACCGGCTCACATACAGCACATACCGACCCGGTTCCAATCCCAGTGCCCGAACCCGATCGTCAGCCGCTACCTTCGCCGTCTCCGCCCCGTAAGCAATGAACGTCGAATCCTTGCCATAGCGTTCCAGATAGTATTCGCGAATCCGCTCCGCATCCGTAATCACCGACGAACAACACCACGTGGCCAGCCACTCCGACATCAGATACCAAGATTTAGCCAGCAGCTCCCTCTTCTTCCGTGTGTCTTTCCCGCCATCCACATTAAGCGCCGTCGGCATGCCGAGAATCCGCGGCCACAGCGTAAACACCGCGTTCGCCGCATTGCAGTAAAGCAACACGTCGTAGCGGTGCACCAAGCACGTTCCAGCGTTGAGAGGCCGGTGTGAGCAATCGTTTCAAAATACTTATGCCGCAGCGGAGGCAGATAGCGCAGCTGCACACCTCGATAAACCGGCTCTGTGTAACGTTCCCGGCAATACACCGTTACCTCATGCCCGCGTTCCACTAACCGGACAGACAGTTCCTCGTCAGAGGTGACGGAAGACCTCCATAGTTGGCCGGAATGCCCCGCGTGCCTAAAAGCGCGATCCGCATCAGTCGCCAAACCACGCAGCCATGTATTCATCGCTTACTCGCCGCTTCGCCATAATCACGCGCCGCTTCGCCCAGGTTTTGCGCCATAACCGGGCAACCAACACGAACGCGCGCAATGACGAGAATTCCTTGAGCAAGCAACCGCCAATCACCAAGAGATCGCGCACAGTTATGGCGACAAAGTGCCGCCGGTATAAATCCCCTGTAGTGTTCTTGATCCGCATGAGCCAGCGGTTCTTAACCGAATGCATGTTGATCAACGCGGGTAGCGCCGAACGATTTTCCGGCAGTACGTGTCTTACGTGATACGCCACCGCCGTGGGCACGTACTGGCACTTCCAGCCATACAGCTGCGCCCGCCACGCTAAGTCGGCATCTTCCCGATACGCAAAGAAATCGGCATCGAAGTATTCGCCGTCGATGGCGATGTCATCCATCATCTTTCGTCTGTATAAACAGGCCGCGCCCGTCGCCCCAAACACATATTCGAACTTTTCATATTGTCCGTGATCGGCTATTTCACTACCCCGATCGAAGTGCCGAAAATTGGGCGTGAGAAAATCCCGGTCGAATCCAACACCGGTTGTTCCGGGATTTTCAAGTCCGGCGTCATGTTCAGCAGCTTGCCGCAAACGCTGCCCAGCGCCGCTTCCGCTTCCCCGCCGCCACTAATCCGCTGACAAAATGCGGCGTGAGTCGCACGTCCGGATTCAAAACCAGAAACCAATCCGTTCCTGCCAAACTCATTGCCTGATTCTGGCCTGCCGCGAACCCGACATTGTCGCGGTTGTACACCACCTTGGCGCACTCCTCAAAATCCCGTAGATCTCTGCTGTTTCGTCGCTCGATGCATTGTCAACCACCACTACGCTCAATGCCGGATAATCCTGCTCGAACACATGCTCCAGGCACTGTCGGATAAAGCGAGCGCTGTTAAAAGTGACAATCGTGATGCCTACCCAGGGCTGAACGGCCATGCTGAAATCGAGGTTTATGGTCAGCGTAACCTAGTAGAGATTGTTGAATCCGCGCACCTTCGCCCTCAAACTGGAACACCACCTGTTTAAGAAAGACGGCGCCTGGCTGGGGAAATTCATTTCAAAACGCGGCCAAGCCGCGATCCGCCGCCGCATGCGCGCCCGCTATCTGCTCTGGGACGCGCGTCAATACCGCGTCTGGCTTGATGCCGAACTCGTCGCCCGCAAGAGCCGCTATTCAGGGGAAATCCTGTTCGGTTTGCTTTCCATTCTCACTCCGGTTTGGGATGGCACGCCTCTTCGCTACCTCCGTCCGCTGGCCGATAGCATCATCCAACAAAACCCCGCCGGCGCGGCCGAATGGGTGATTCTCGATAACGGCTGCCAAAACAAAGACCTGCTCGCCTACCTCGATCAGCTAAAGCGACAACACTCCTGGATTCAAATTCCGCGATCGCCGGTAAACGCAGGCATCATCGGCGGCATGCGCCTATGCCTTGAAGCCGCGCGCAGTCGCTACATCTGCGCCGTCGATTCCGACGACTGGCTCTATCCCGATTGCCTCCAAATCGTCTCCTGGTGGATTGAAAAGCATAACTACCCGCCAATCCTATACACTGACGAAGACAAAATCATCGACGAGCGTGCGGTTCAACCTTACTTAAAGCCGGATTTCGACCCCGTTCTTCTCACCAACTCCGCCTACATCGCTCATTTAGGCGTCATCGACCGTCAACTCGCGCTTGAACAAGGCGCGTACGCCGATAAGACAACCGAAGGCAGCCCGGATTGGGATTTGTTCACGCGCTTCTATGTATCCGGCAAACCCGCCGTGCACATTCCCGAAGTCGTCTACAGTTGGCGCATGCACCCGGAATCCACTGCCGATGATGCCGGCAGCAAGCCTTACATTCACTCATCGCAGAAAGCTGTGCTGGAGCGTTACCTCGATAGCTCCGGCTTGGCGCAAAAGTTCGAGATCGAATACAGCCCCATCCTCAAAGGCACCTGCGATTGGTGGCTGCATCGCCGAACGGCGATGCAGCCACCAATCGCAGTTGCCTTTGAGGATGGGGCTGTATTCGATCTCGAACTTTTGCGCCAAGCCGGAGCTATGAAGGTAACGCTCCAGCCAGCTCTCTGCGATGAGTGAATGTAAGGCTTGCTGCCGGCATCATCGGCAGTGGATTCCGGGTATGCGCCAACTGTAGACGACTTCGGGAATGTGCACGGCGGGTTTGCCGGATACATAGAAGCGCGTAACAAATCCCAATCTGGGCTGCCTTCGGTTGTCTTATCGGCGTACGCGCCTTGTTCAAGCGCGAGTTGACGGTCGATGACGCCTAAATGAGCGATGTAGGCGGAGTTGGTGAGAAGAACGGGGTCGAAATCGGGCTTTAAGTAAGGTTGAACCGCAGCTCATCAAGAATGATCTTGTCTTCGTCAGTGTATAGGATTGGCAGGTGGTTTTGTTTTTTCGAATCCACCAGGAGACGATTTGGAGGCGATCGGGATAGAGCCAGTCATCGGAATGGACGGCGCAGGGTGTAGCGACTGGCGCGGCTTCAAGGCATAGGCGCATGCCGCCGAGATGCCTGCGTTTACCGGCGATCGCAGAATTCGAATCCAGGAGTGTTGTCGCTTTAGCTGATCGAGGTGGGCGAGCAGGTCTTTGTTTTGGCAGCCGTTATCGAAATCACCATTCGGCCGCGCGGCGGGGATTTGTTGGATGATGCTATCGGCCAGCGGACGGAGGTAGCGAAGAGGCCTGCCGTCCCAAACCGGAGTAGAATGGAAAGCGAACCGGACAGGATTTCCCCTGAATAGCGGGCTTGCGGGCGACAAGTTCAGCATCGGCCACGGGCTGCCCTGACCGTCCCAGAGCAGATAGCGGGCGGCCTGCGGCGGCGGATCCAGCTGGGCCGCGTTTTGAAATGAATTTCCCCAGCCAGGCGCCGTCTTTCTTAAACAGGTGGTGTTCCAGTTTGAGGGCGAAGGCGCGCGGATTCAACAATCTCTACTAGGTTACGCTGAGGATGAACCTCGATTTCGGCATGGCCGTTCGCCTCGGTAGCATCACGATGTCACTTTTAACAGCGCTCGCTTTATCCGACAGTGCCTGGAGCATGTGTTCGACAGGATTATCCGGCATTGAGCGTAGTGGTGGTTGACGATGCATCGAGCGACGAAACAGCAGAGATCTTACGGGATTTTGAGGAGTGCGCCAAGGTGGTGTACGACCGCGACAATGTCGGGTTCGCGGCGCCAGAATCAGGCAATGAGTTTGGCAGGAACGGATTGGTTCTGGGTTTGATCCGGACGTCGACTCACGCCGCATTTTGTCAGCGGATTAGTGGCGGCGGGGGAAGCGGAAGCGGCGCTGGGCAGCGTTTGCGGCAAGCTGCTGAACATGACGCCGGACTTGAAAATCCCGGAACAACCGGTGTTCGATTCGACCGGTTTTCTTCACGCCCAATTTTCGGCACTTCGATCGGGGTAGTGAAATAGCCGATCACGGACAATATGAAAAGTTCGAATATGTGTTTGGGGCGACGGGCGCGGCCTGTTTATACAGACGAAAGATGATGGATGACATCGCCATCGACGGCGAATACTTCGATGCCGATTTCTTTGCGTATCGGGAAGATGCCGACTTAGCGTGGCGGGCGCAGCTGTATGGCTGGAAGTGCCAGTACGTGCCCACGGCGGTGGCGTATCACGTAAGACACGTACTGCCGGAAAATCGTTCGGCGCTACCGCGTTGATCAACATGCATTCGGTTAAGAACCGCTGGCTCATGCGGATCAAGAACATGACAGGGGATTTATACCGGCGGCACTTTGTCGCCATAACTGTGCGCGATCTCTTGGTGATTGGCGGTTGCTTGCTCAAGGAATTCTCGTCATTGCGCGCGTTCGTGTTGGTTGCCCGGTTATGGCGCAAAACCTGGGCGAAGCGGCGCGTGATTATGGCGAAGCGGCGAGTAAGCGATGAATACATGGCTGCGTGGTTTGGCGACTGATGCGGATCGCGCTTTTAGGCACGCGGGGCATTCCGGCCAACTATGGAGGCTTTGAAACCTTTGCCGAGGAACTGTCTGTCCGGTTAGTGGAACGCGGGCATGAGGTAACGGTGTATTGCCGGGAACGTTACACAGAGCCGGTTTATCGAGGTGTGCAGCTGCGCTATCTGCCTCCGCTGCGGCATAAGTATTTTGAAACGATTGCTCACACCGGCCTCTCAACGCTGGACGTGTTGGTGCACCGCTACGACGTGTTGCTTTACTGCAATGCGGCGAACGCGGTGTTTACGCTGTGGCCGCGGATTCTCGGCATGCCGACGGCGCTTAATGTGGATGGCGTGGAGAGACACCGGAAGAAGTGGAACCTGCTGGCTAAATCTTGGTATCTGATGTCGGAGTGGCTGGCCACGTGGTGTTGTTCGTCGGTGATTACGGATGCGGAGCGGATTCGCGAATACTATCTGGAACGCTATGGCAAGGATTCGACGTTCATTGCTTACGGGGCGGAGACGGCGAAGGTAGCGGCTGACGATCGGGTTCGGGCACTGGGATTGGAACCGGGTCGGTATGTGCTGTATGTGAGCCGGTTGGAGCCGGAGAACAACGCGCTGCTGGTGCGGCAAGCGTTTGAGAAGGTGGAAACGGATTACAAGCTGGCGATCATTGGCGATGCGCCTTATGCGGAGGATTACATCCGCCAGATCAAAGATACGAGGGACCCGCGCGTTGTCATTCCGGGAGCGATTTACGGCGAAGGCTACCGGCAGCTGCAATCGCATTGCGCGGTTTATGTGCAGGCGACCGAGGTGGGAGGAACGCATCCAGCCTTGATTGAAGCGATGGGCCATGGAGCTCTGGTGCTTTATCTGGAGACGCCGGAGAGTATAGAGGTGGCCGGCGATGCGGGGGTTGGTTTTGAAGAAGGCGAACTGGTGGAGA
>CAVYUL010000079.1:0-10945 GCA_963771405.1 Bryobacterales bacterium | reverse complement strand
TCAAGACCGCTGGCGTACGGTTCAGGTTCCGCTCATGAAGTTGAGTTTGACGTCCTTTGAACGATCGCTCAAAGATCTGGACACGCTCGATGCCGAACTCGCCGCCCGCCAGTACACCGCCGCCTTGCCGCACGCGCACTCGTATCAACTTGTAGTAGTTACGCCATGAAGTTTTTGCTCAGAAAAGCAGCCGGCCGTTACGTTAATTGGATGTATGAATGGGAAAACGGGCTCGCCAACCGTTCGACCGATCGCATTGTGCGTCCGTTCGAATTTGGTATCGAGTGGAGCAGGAATTGGCCTTGTTCGCGCGATTTTCCTTACGAAAACCAGGATCCGGTCCAATACATTGAGGAACTGAGCCAACGGGCTATCGCTCGTTCCGATGAGTTCTTCGGCTATGTGCCGCCTACGGATTTCCGGCTCGAAGGCGAATGGCTGCGCTTTACTTCGCCGGTGGAAACGCCCTATCCGGAAAACAACACAGTGCATTGTCTTTGGTATCCGGCGCGCGGCGGCGGCCGCAAAGCGATCACGCTGCTGCCGCACTGGAATTCCAAGCTGCCCCAGCACAACGCTTTGTGCGCTGGTCTGCAGCGGCTGGGCATTTCGGTGTTGCGCTTAAGCCTGCCTTATCACGATGCCAGGATGCCGGCCGGATTGCAGCGCGCCGATTATGCGGTCTCTTCCAACATTTGCCGCACAATTGATGCGACGCGCCAGGCGGTGATCGATACGCGCGCTTGTTTCGATTGGCTTGAGCGGCAAGGCTACAAAGATCTGGGCGTCATCGGCACCAGCCTCGGCTCCTGCTATGCTTTTTTGGCGAGCGTGCACGATGCGCGCATTCGCGTGAATATCTTCAATCACTGCTCCACATATTTTGCAGACGTGGTTTGGGAAGGCCTTTCGTCGCGGCATATCCGCGAAAGTCTTGAAGGTTCGGTGACGCTTGAGAAGCTGCGTAAGATGTGGCTGGCAATTAGCCCGCCCGCCTATTACGAACGCTACCCCGGCAACAAAAAGAAATCGAAATTCATTTATACGCGCTACGACACCACCTTTCCGCTCCACCTGTCGCGCCAGGTTATCGAGGGCGCTAAAAAGCATGCCTGGGATCATGATTCGGTTGAATTGTTGTGCGGCCACTATACGATGGGTGAGTTCCCGTTCAAGTACCTGACAGGCTATGAGATCTGTTCCTTTGCGAAGCGAAATCTCTAGGAAGCAAGCGCAGCTCGAATGTGCCTGGTTCGGAAAAAAGGTTAAGAACTTAAACATTTCAGGTGCAAATTCGGAAGCTTTTGCATCAAACCTGCAGGTATTTGCCCGGCGACGGACTCACGGGAGGCTGGAACGAGCGCCCGCTCGGCTTGCCAGGATAAAGAGTTTGCGAAATTTTCAGGACTGAAAACAGTGAAGCTTGAGCCTTTTCTTGCACTTCTTTTACTTACCGCGCCCTTCGCATTGAACGGCCAAAATTTTCAGGGCAGCGTGCCATCGGGCACCGCGACGCCTACGCCGATATCGCTTAGTTTTGGCGACGCGATTCAGCGCGGATTAAAGACAAATTTAGGATTACTGACAAGCGAACAGACTGACCAGGAAACGCGCGCGCAGCGGTTGCGGGCCTTGAGCGCTTTGCTGCCGCAGGTGACCGGCCAAGTAGGCATGACGGATCAACAACTGAACCTGGAAGCCCTTGGATTCAATGTTCAGCTGCCGCCAGGATTGGGTTTTCAGATCCCTAAGATTGTCGGCCCCTACTCATATCAAGCGGCTCAGCTGAACGCCTCTATTCCGGTATTCGACTTTCAAAATTGGAGCAAGTTGCGGGCCGCGCGGGAAGCCCAGAAAGCCGCGCAATTGAGCGTGAACAATGCGCGCGATTTGGTGGTGCAAGCGGTCGGCGACGCTTATCTGCAAATCATTGCGGATGCCGCGCGTATCGTATCCACCAACGCTGAAATTGACGCCGACAACGCCGTTTATACCAACGCCACGCGCCGTCACAATGCCGGTGTGGCCATTGGAATTGATGTGCTCCGTTCGCAAGTCGAACTGAAGCAGAGGCAGCAGCAATTGGTGGCCGTCGCAAACCAATTTGAGAAAGATAAGCTCATGCTCGCGCGTTTGATCGGCTTGCCCATTGGTCAGGATTTTACAGTGAGTGACCCCTCGCCCGAAGTGCCGCTGGAGGCGCTAACAGCCAAGGACGCCTTGGATAAAGCTTACGATCATCGGCCCGATTTTCAAGCCGCGAGAGCGCGCCTGCTGGCTGCGCAACTGACCGTGCGTGCCGCGAAGGCCGAGCGTTATCCCGTTGCCAGCGTCACTGGCTATTACGGCGACGAGGGATTGCGGTTGGCAAGCAATTCGCATGGGGTCTTCACTGTGACCGGTTCGATCAGCTTCAACGTGTTCGACGGCGGCCGTATCAGGGCGGATGTTCGCGAGAACACTGCCGAACTGACGAACCGGCGGAACGAATTGGAAAACCTGCGCGGGCAAATCGATTACGACGTGCGCAGTGCACTGTTGGATCTCAAGGCCGCTTCCGATTTGGTGGAGGTGGCCAAGGGCAACGTGGATTTGGCCCGGCAATCGCTAAAGCAATCGCAGGATCGTTTTTCGGCTGGCGTGACAAATACCGTGGAAGTGGTGCAAGCCCAACAATCGCAGGCTTTAGCGGACGAATCATTGATCTCCGCGCAATTCCAGTACGGCGTAGCGAAGGTTTCTCTGGCGCGCGCGATGGGATTGGCGGACGACAGCTTGCGCACCTTCTTCACCAATAAATAGGCGCGGCTTTTACCTTTCAGAATCGATCGGGCATGACGAAAACGCGCCGAGCCAATTCGGAGTTCAGCGTCTCCGGTCGGTAATACTTGAGCAAAACCGAATTCTTCCAAGCAAAAAGATCGGGGTTCTGAGCCGCGAATTGCTCCCAAGTCGCTGCCTGTCCCGAGCGGCAAATGCGCTCATTCACTAACAACAAAAAGGCCCATGTGATCGTTTCGTGATAACGGTTGGCTTTGCCCAAAGATGCTGCGTAATTACGGACGGCCTGCGAAAATCAATGAATACCTTCACGCCCAAGGCCAGCCCAATTCGAGTCTGTGTAGCATCAGTCGCGCTGAGCGTCGCGTTCGGATGCCTCAACCCCTCGTCGCAGCGTCTTGCTCCGCAAACGCGGGAAATCTCCCGCGCACGGCATTCCTCCAAGCGGATGGCGGACGGCAAACGGTGGCTGACACTCAATCTAAGCGTCAAGGTCATGCCGTCTTATTGCTATGCGGATGCGGACACGAATTGCCGCTTGTACGGCCGTTTGTACACATGGGAGTCAGCGCGCCAAGCCTGTCAGGCAATGGGACAGGGATGGCGATTGCCGGCCGACGACGAATGGCGACAACTGGCCCGGTACTACGGTGGCATCAGTGCGGATTCGGAGGATAAGGGCAAAGCGGCTTACGCAAATCTTTTGGCCGGAGGCAGCTCGGGATTCAATGCCTTGCTGGGCGGTGGCCGCGAAGTGGATGGCCATTATTCGCGACTCGAAGCCCACGGATTCTATTGGACAGCCTCAGAGTCCGATCCGTCCTCTGGAGTGTTCTACAACTTTGGCCGAGGCGGGCTGGCGTTCCATCGTCAGACCGGCGGCGAGAAGCAAAGGGCATTTTCCGTTCGATGTGTCACCGAATGACGACTCGCCCGGCCAAAAATCGTTGCGCCGCTTGCGACTGGGTTGCCGGGCGATTACTCAATAGATCTGGCTGAACAATTCTGCGATCGGCAGTTCGATCTCGCCGCAGCGCAACACCGGCTCTGATGATTCGACTGTGCCCTGGTTCGAGTAGACGAAAGCCCGCTTTGTTTCCGGATCGAGAATCCAGGTAATCGGCACACCCAGAGTCAGGTAATCCCCCGCCCGGATCACGAGGTCCGCCAACTTGTCGTTGGGGGAAACGACTTCTATGCAAAGGAAGGGCGGTTCTTCGATGACTGCCGGGTACGAAGCGGCCGCACCAAGAACCATGACGTCGGGCACCCGGTACTTTCGCGCCCGGATCTTCAATCGAACCTCAACAACCGCATGAATCTGCCACTGCCGTTCGCGTTGTAATAGGTAGGCAGCGATCAAAGTCTGCAGCCGTCCGTGCGGATGTGTGCCCAAATTACGCTCCAGAACACAGCCGTCCACATAATCGCAGTCCGGCCGGTATGACGTGTGCAGGTACTCGTTCTCGCCGATCAGGTGCTGCAGAGCCGTTGCCATCTCACAAACCAGTTTATCCCGTTGCGAACCGTTCTCGCTCACTGGGCCGGCTTTAGCGCACCTGGAGTCAGCGCAGCAAGCCTGTCAGTCAATCGGCGACGGATGGCGGCTGCCGACCGACGACCGAATGACGACAATTGGCTCAGCACTACGGCGGCATCAGTGCGGATTCAGACGTACGGCGAAAAGCAAAGGGCATTTCCGTTCGCTGTGTCACAGAGTGACAACTCGCCCCCGCCAGGAATCAATCCATATCCAATTGATGGCCAACAAGCGCGGCGATCACCTTCTCGAACGGCGGATGCGATCTACAGAAAGAATTCGAATCACGCATCATCCCGCTTTCTTCGGAATAGCCCAAAGCGGGAGCGGTGCTGCGCAGTACTGTAGGCAATCGAACCCGGAACGCTCAACTCGATCTCCGTGCCGGTTCCCTTGCCGCTCCAGATATCCAACTTTCCACCGATCTCCGACGCGCGTTCACGCATGCCGGGCAGACCGTAGTGGCCCGGACGGCCGTCTTCGACAATGGCCGGCGCCATACCCTCGCCGTCGTCACGAATTCGCAACCGGAACAGCCGTTCATGGTAGATAATTTCCGCTTCAATGTGCCGGGCCCGTGCGTGCCTGAAAGCGTTTCGCAACGCCTCATGACTAATGCGGTAAGCTTCATCCCGAACAATCGGGTGCAATTCATGCGGCGGACCCTCCACCACGAAACTGAATGTCGCAGAATTTTTGCTGGACAGTTCGTCGCCCACCGCCCTCACCGCCCGCGCCAGATCGTTGGTCAACACTGTAGACAAGCGCAAGTCGATGACGGCCTTCCGGCTGTCGGCCACCACTTGATCCGCGCGGTCGAGGGTTCGCTCGAGTTCATCTTTCGCTTCTCCCTGTGGAAGCAAATCAGCTATTGCTTGCAAACGGAGCGTCAACCCCTGAAAACCCTGTAACAGCGTGTCATGCAGATCGCGGGCGACGCGGGTGCGCTCCCGAACCCGCTCGTCCATGCGAAGCTCAATAATCCGTCTCGCTACCGACCAGCCGAGGAAGGCCGCGATGCAGACAGTAGAAATCGCCGTGGCCGGTACGATGATGATGATGCTAGCCTGTACGCTCTTCATTTTCGCGGCGGCTTGCGTAAGCTCGACGCGGGCTTCCTTGTCGATGCTATCGACCAACACGGAAGTCTGAGTTTCGATGGGGCTCAGTTCGCTGCCTAGTCGGCGTTGTACGGCGCCCCAGTCGCCTGATTTCGCCAGTTCGTCAATGGTGCGGAGTTGCGCGGGCAAAGTGACTTGGATCGTTTCCAGGGTGGCCAAAAAAGCTGGATCTACCCGGGTTCCCGACGGCAGATTGGCAACGGCCATCCTGGTTTGTTGAACCTGTTCATCCAGGATTCTCCGCAACGGCTCGGCTTCTGCTGTCAGCCGGTTCGCGTCGCTGGCCCGAGCGAGATCGTCCAGCCGCTGGTGGAACGCTAGAAGGCTTACTTGCAGCTGCAGAACCGCGATCAGTTGTTGATTCGCGCCCGTCAGACGATCAGCTTGGATGCGAGCGCTATGAAATTGCCAGATGACGAGGCCGTTGCCACCTAAAATCAGAGCGATCAAACCGGCAAAGGCGAGAGTCAGCCGCGGGCCGGCGCTGAAATAATAGGCGTCTGATGATTTCACTGCAAGCCAGTCCGCTCTTGCGTAGGAGCTTCCTCCCACCGCAATTCTCCCCATGATAGTGCGAAACCGCGTCTAAACACCGGCCCCGGCACGTTAAGGAAGGCCTGTCTATTTCTCTCTTTTGGGCGGCCCCGAACGAAAACCGGTTATTTGGATCAATTGCTTTTCCAATTCAGCTGCCGCCGCGGGCGCGCCTTTCTGTCCGTTCAGCACCAAATGCAGCTCGCGTGCGAACGCCGCGCTAACTTGCGTATATTGGCCTCCTGTCGCGATGGAGGGCCTAAGAACGACGCTTTCGGTTTGAATCGATTTCACGGAATGGTCCGAGAGCGTCGGTACGTCATAGAATCCGTCTTGGCCGGCAGAGCCATCCCTTCGCTTCTCGATCGAGTCGATTTGCGCGTGAATCAGGAAGCGAACGAATTCGGTAGCCTCTTGAGGATGGGCCGAACGCCGCGAGACCGCCAAGCCGGCGCCCCCTAATGTGCCGCCCGACCCTCCAGGACCGCCAGGTATCGTCGTAAAGCCGGTCGGCACGCGCGGCGCCACGTTTCGCCAATGGATCCGGGTGGACGGCCCGCTGCGAGCTGGGCTCGTACCTAACCACACGCGGTCAAACGCGGCTCCGCCAGAGTCAAAAACGTTCGTCGAATCACGTTCGTGGTACGCAAGCACGCTCGGTGGCGATATCCAGCCGATCCAGTGCTTAGCCCGTTGCCATGCCCGAATCGCCCCTGGATTATTCACGCTGACCGTGCGGTCGCTTTCGACAATCGTCCCCCCTCCTTCGGCGACCTGCCATTCCAAAGCATTGCAGGTCAAGGATTCTGCCTCTGCTCCCTGCCATACGAAGCCCCAGAATTCCTTCTTGCCCTTGGCGCGCTCGCCTGTCTGAATCCGATGGGCCATGCCCTCCAATTCTTCCCAAGTCTGCGGAGGGTGGTCATAACCATATTCGTGAAGCAGGTCGGCGCGGTACTCCAGTGATCCAACGTTCACCTGATAAGGAACGCCCACCACCTTCTGAGCCACGGTGTAGCCGGGTAGCAATTGGGGCGCGACCGACAAAATCTCAGCCGGCAAATACGGTCGCAGATCAATCAGATCGGGGGCCAGGAGGTCGGACCAGATCGGATCTATACCCAGAAGATCGGCACCGGTGCTGCCTTGCGATAGGAGTTTCCGGTAAAGCTCCAGCTGATCGAAAGTACTTTCAGGCGTCGGAATATCCCTCACCTGAATACCTGTTTCCCGCAGGAACTGTTGCGATAAGGCCGCCCTTCTCGCTAACTCGTCCGGTCGGAATGACCAACCATGTGGGTAATTTAAAGTCACCCGCTCCGGGGTAGATCCACAACCGGTTAAAAGTATGGTTGACACACCAATCGCTAACATCATTCCGATGGCCCTCGAAGGCCAAAGCTTGCGCGTCAGGCTGCGATGTGCCGCCATAATGTCGCAGCCATGTTAGCTCCCCGCACGCCGTATCGCAAGATGAAAATCCACGTAGAGCGTAAACGACGGAATAAAGTGTTTCGCCTAACACATTGAAAACAAATGGTGATTGACTAATCGCCCCGCGACTATACTTTCCAGTCATAGAAACAGCTCGACGCACATTTCCGCGTTATGCCGACTCCACGATCTGCTCACCTATTGAACCAAGGGAACTCACGTTTCCTGCTTGAGCAGCGCATTCACCATCTCGCCGAGGGGTACGCCCTTCTCCGCCCCACGTTCAGTCAAGTAGGCTTCGACATCGGCGTTCAGGTAGCTCGGCAAACGCAACTCCGCGTTGGCGTTAGCGCTATTCAAGGCATCGAGGGTGAGCCGACGGATTTGCTGATACAGATCATGGCAGATCGAGCGGGCCACACACTTCGGATGGAGATCGATGAGTCTCCTTTTGTCTTATACTGAAGCTAGCGACACCGAGATCGTGCGGCCATCAGAGCGCCGAAAGGACGAAACTCTGACCATCGAAATTAAAACACCCGAGCTGGAAGCCCTCATTCAAGAACGCCTCAGGGATGGCGGATTTACCGACTTGGATGAATTGTTGACCAAAGCTCTGGAGTCGCTACCAGCCGGCATCCCCCCTGCTCCATCCCCGAAACCCGCAAAACGTCTGGTTGACGTTTTGATGTCCCCGCCGTTTGCCGGTTCCGAGTTGATCATTGAGCGGCTCAAGCAGTCTCCCCCACCCGCAGTTCTCTTGTGAACGGCTTTCTACTCGACACGAACATATTGTCTGAGTTCGCTCGTCATGGAAGCGCAGATCCAGCAGTAAAGGCTTGGCTGACAAATACGGATGACTCCACTCTCTTCGTCAGCGTTATCGTGCTAGCCGAAATTCGGCGAGGCATAGAGAGGCTGGATCAAGGCAAGCGGCGGTCGGGTCTGCAACGCTGGTACCAACAAGAGTTGATTCCCTCTTTTGGAGAACGGATCCTTCCCGTCAGCCGCGCGATCGCGGAGCGATGGGCGATCCTGTCCGCGCGGCTCGAACGCCAGGGAAAGACCCAACCCATCTTCGATGGGCTCATTGCCGCAACCGCCCTGGACCAAGGCCTGACGGTTGTGACGCGCAACGTCGACGACTTCAAGAGCTTCGGCCTGCTGATTCTAAACCCATGGCAGAGCGGCGAAATTTAGGCACGACGGTTGCGCTCCGAACTGCAAGCTCATCTTGAATCAACCACATCCTGAAGACATCGAATGTTGGAAGTTTGGAGCCAGTGCATGGGCCGCTCAAGACGGCAGCTGTCGGATTTCGCTCCGGGCGGCACTGCCGAATTTGCGGGCGAGTGTTACCGCGCGCCGCGCGCAAATCTTCTCGTTAACCGAGCGGCTTTTTGGCCACGACAACGCCCGCTCTGCTCGCGGACGAGACACTCTCCTCCACTACCTGCTCCGCTTTACTTCGCCGATTCGATAATCTGAATTTCCTTCTTCAGCAGCGCATTCACCATCTCACCGAGAGGTATGCCCTTCTCCGCCGCACGTTCAGTCAGGTAGGCTTCGACATCGGCGTTCAGGTAGATCGGCAAACGCAACTCCGCATCGGGTCGGAAAAACTTGCCTCGCTCGCCTTTGCTGAAGTCATATTGATCTTTCATCCCTGCTCCTCCATTGCCGTAGTTTCATTCTCCCGCAATCCGGCGGGTACCCAGCCCGTGCGGTGAGTCAGAAATCAGGACCAGCAGCCGCCGCGGTAAACCGAACTAGCGCTTCACCCGCGGTCTTTACACCCCCGCCTCGCGCCGCCGCCCCAACTTCGGGTCGAGATCCTGCAAAAACTCCGAAGCCGGCGCAACTCCCGTAGCCAACAAATAATCCCGCGCCCGCGTACACGCCACGTATAGCAAATGCCGTTCCGTGTTGTAAACTTCATCCAAATCGGAGTCGTCCGAAATCGATTCGATCCGCGATTGCAGTGGGATCACCGTATCGTCGCAAGCCATCACCACAACCGCGCGGAACTCTAGCCCCTTCGCAAGGTGCATCGTACAAATTGAAGCGCTGCCCTGCGCGCTCACCACGCTCTTATCCAACACCCTCGCCGTCAGTGATGCAGCTTCAGCCGCTGCCCGCGCCCGTGGAAGTTCCGCCTCGCTCCGCACAAAAATGCCGATCTCATGCGGCAGCACCCCCTGCGCCATCCGTTCCCGCAGCCACTCCGCCACCGCTTCCGTCTCTTCTGTTTGCGACTTCAGCGATCGAATATCCGGCGCAGGCCCATTGAACAGCGACACCGTACCGCGCCGCTCTTCCGCATTTCCATCTACATCCGAAATCTCGGGCGCCAGCAGCAAATCCGCTTTGGCCCGAATCTGGTGCGACGTTCGGTAATTGATCTTCAACGTCGCGCTCCGGCCCCGTACGTCCACCCCCAGCGATTTCCAGGAAAAGGGCAATTGAAAAATCCGCTGCCCAAGGTCGCCCGCAAAGAACAGCGCATCGGGTCGGCCCGCGCCCAAAGCCGCCAGGAACCGCAACTGCGGAACGCTTAGATCCTGTGCCTCATCCACAATCGCAAAATCAAACGGTGCATGCCTTGATTCCGCAATGTGAGTGCCCAGGCGCGTAAACATCGCCGCCCGCGTTAGTAGATGTCGCTTCGCCAAACCGGCTTGCACCTTCTCGAACAAGCCCCACAGCACTTTACGCTGTGTCTCATTCAGCCTCGACTTCCGGCCCAGCCGCGGCACGTCGCGGTACCCCTCCCAATTCGTAATTTGCCAGGGATCGACGATTTGGTCCCACTCGCTCCAGAGAAACTTCGCACTGAAGCGATTCTCAGGCGTCGCCTTCGCCGCCTCGGCCAGCAACTCGCGAATGGCTTGCCTCTGCGCCATCTGCAGCGGCCCGATGTTCAGCTCATACAGCCGCCGGCCGATATTGTTCAGAGCATGAACCTCCAACCGCTCGCCAAGCTTCGGCTCATTACCGATAAGGCAGCGCAACTTATTGTGCAATGCATTCGCCAGCGGTTCCGAAAAAGTAGTGAGCAATACGCGCGCATCCGGGTTCTGGCGCGTGAGATACACCGCGCGGTGCAACGCCACAATCGTCTTCCCCGTGCCGGCCGACCCCGCCGCTCGCGCCGGTCCCTTGTAACTCCGCTCAATGAGTTGCCGCTGCGAAGGGTGCAGAAAGACACTCCATTTTTCCCACGGAAACTCCAGCGCACGCGCCAGTTCCTCCACATTCCGCATCGCCCGGAATCGTCGCAGCGCATCGGGATGTGCGAACGGGTCTGCGCCTGCCGCCGCCCGGTCCGGTACCTTCGGCACTGCCCCCACGGCAAGATCGAGCACGGCCTCTTGCGCTTCGCCCGGCAGGTGCGAGGCAATGCTCAGAATGCTTTCTTCATCCGCGTGTTTAACCGCCTCAAGCCATTCAGGCGGAATGCCATAGCCGAGCAGAGCGCTGTCGGGAATGTGAGCGAAAGGTCCTGGCGTCGCCGCTCCCCGCTTCGAAGAAGATT
>CAVYUL010000078.1:0-51636 GCA_963771405.1 Bryobacterales bacterium | reverse complement strand
ACGCTCCGCACCCTCGAACCCGACCAAACCCTCCTAGTCCAATCCGGCAAACCCGTAGCAGTCTTCCGCACCCACGAAGACGCACCCCGCGTCCTTCTTGCTAACTCCAACATCGTTCCTCACTGGGCTACCCAGGAAAACTTCGATAAGTGGGAGCGCGCCGGTCTCATCAATGTACGGCCAAATGACCGCCGGCAGCTGGATCTACATCGGCACCCAAGGCATCTTACAAGGCACTTACGAAACCTTCGGCGCTCTCGCCCGCAAGATGGGTTGGCCCAGCCTGCGCGGCAAACTCACACTCACCGCCGGCCTCGGCGAAATGGGTGGCGCCCAGCCTCTCGCCATCACCATGAATGAAGGCGTCGGCATCTTAGTCGAAGTCGATCCCTGGCGCGTCGAACGCCGTCTCCAACTCCGTCAAGTCGATATCGCCACCGCTAGTCTCGACGAAGCTCTCGAATGGGCGCAACAAGCGCTCTCTTCCCAAACTCCCAAATCCATCGCCCTCATCGGCAACGCCGCCGAAATTCTTCCCACTCTCGTCGCTCGCGGATTTAAGCCAGACATAGTAACTGACCAAACTTCTGCCCATGATCCGCTTTACGGCTACATCCCGGTCGGCCTCAATGTCAAACAAGCCGCCGAACTCCGCCAACGTGACCCCGCCGAATACCAGCGCCGCTCTATCGCCTCCATGGCCACCCATGTCAAAGCCATGCTCGATTTCCAATCTCGCGGCAGCATCGTCTTCGATTACGGCAATAACATCCGCCAGCGCGCCCTCGATGCCGGCGTGACGAATGCCTTTGCCTACCCTGGTTTCGTCCCCGCCTACATTCGTCCTCTCTTCTGCGAAGGCAAAGGCCCCTTCCGCTGGGTCGCGCTCTCCGGCGACCCCGAAGACATCTACGCCACCGATCGCGCCGTCCTCGAACTCTTCCCCGAAGACGCCCACCTCCGCCGCTGGCTCACGTTGGCTCGCGAACAAGTCCAATTTCAAGGCCTGCCCGCCCGCATCTGCTGGCTCGGCTATGGCGAACGCGCGAAAGCCGGCCTCCGCTTCAACGAAATGGTAGCGCGCGGCGAAGTCTCCGCCCCCATCGTCATCGGCCGCGACCACCTCGATAGCGGCTCCGTCGCCAGTCCCAATCGCGAAACCGAAGCTATGCTCGATGGCTCTGACGCTATCGCCGATTGGCCGCTCCTCAACGCCTTGATCAACGCAGTCGGCGGCGCAACCTGGGTGAGCATTCATCACGGCGGCGGCGTCGGCATCGGCTACAGTATTCATGCCGGCCAAGTGATCGTCGCCGACGGCACTCCCGCCGCCGCCCGCCGCCTCGAACGTGTTCTCACCACCAACCCCGGTATGGGCGTCGTCCGCCATGTCGACGCCGGTTACCCCGAAGCCATCGATTTCGCCCACCAACACAACGTCCGCATCCCCATGGAAAAATGAGCACCACCACCAACATCGATCTGATTGTTCGCAACGCCGGCCAGTTAGTAACTTGTGCCTCGCCGGATCGCTTACCCGTTCGCGGTAAAGCCATGCTCGACCCCGGCATCATCCCCAACGGCGCACTCGCCGCGCATAAAGGCAAAATCGTCGCCGTCGGGCCCTCCGCGGAGATCACCCAGCAGTACTCCGCCATCAAGAATGTCGATGCCCGAGGCTCCGCCGTCTGCCCCGGCTTCGTCGATGCCCATACCCACATCGTCTACGCGGGCGACCGCGTCGATGAATTCGAAATGCGCATCCAAGGCGTTGCCTATCTCGATATCCTTGCCCGTGGCGGCGGCATCGTCTCCACTACGCGCAAAACCCGCAATGCCTCCGTCGCCGAGCTCGTCGAACAAACCCGCCCGCGCCTCGCCGAAATGCACCGCCACGGCACCACCGTCGCCGAAATCAAAACCGGCTACGGGCTTGATCTTAAAAACGAACTAAAGATGCTCGAAGCGATCGATGAACTCGCTCGCCGTCAACCCGTAACACTCGTGCCCACCTTCCTTGCCGCCCACGCCATTCCACCCGAATTCACCGGCCGCTCTGACGAATACATTGACTTGGTTATCAACACCATGATCCCCGCCGCCGCCGAGTGGTACAAAACTTCCACTTTCGCTCGCGCGCAAACGCCCTTCTTTATTGATGTTTTCTGTGAACAAAACGCATTCTCTTTGGAGCAATCCCGCCGCGTCCTCGAAGCCGGCCGCTCTCACGGCATGATGCTAAAGGCTCACGTCGATGAATTCACCAACCTCGGCGCCGCCCCCATGGCCGCCGGTCTCGGTGCCATCAGCATTGATCACCTCGACGCCACCACCCCCGACCAAATCACCGCCCTCGCCCAAACCTCCACCGTCTGTGTCTCCATCCCCGCCGTCAATTTCCACTTAGGCAACACGCACTACACCAACGCCCGCGCCATCATCGATTCCGGCGCCGCTCTCGCCCTCGCGACAGACTTCAACCCCGGCTCCGCCCCCTGCCCTTCGATGCAATTCATCATCGCCCTCGCCTGCCGCTGTCAAAAACTTCTTCCGTCCGAAGCCCTCATCGCCGCTACCATCAACGCCGCCCACGCCGTCGGCCTCGGCCACACCCACGGCTCCCTAGAACCCGGCAAATCCGCCCGCTTCCTGATCCTCAACACTAATGACTACCGCCATCTCGCCTATTATTTCGGCGGCAACTTAGTAACCCAGGTAAATTAAATTCGCGCACTGCCCTCCCCCAACCGTCCGACCTGCGAAAACCCGGGACAGGCTTCGCGATTCCGAGCGCACGTCTGCCCGGTTTCGTCCCTTAGCCCTCGCGAGCGAATTGCGCTGCCTGTCCGAGCGGTTTTCCCCACCGAACCATGCCCCACCAACCGGAATCGCGCCAAAGGATTTTGGGGAACGGGTCAGTTTTCGAGGAGCCAAGGCCGAGGTGCGTTGGATCACAAGGAGACGACCCAACTATAAGTGGTGCGCGGTTTATTTCGAGTGTTTTACCGTTCGCTGATCGGGCAATCTAGTCAAATTAGTTCGAACTGCCCGGCTTGCCCTTCCCCTATTGCCGATAGTCGTAACAATGAGGTATACTGCACGCCGGAGGAAACAACTGAATGACGTTTTCATTTTTACGAAACCCTTCGCGATTGATGATCGTCGTGGCCGTGGCTGGCGGCGCGTGGGCCAGCACGATTACTTACAATGTAAATCTGTCAATAGGTACCAACGCCGCAGTCTCCGGCACTATCGTGACCGATGGGACGCTTGGTACCCTGGCTCTTGGCAACGTAGTCGGCTGGAACTTGACGATCACCGATGGAACGAATAACTTGGCTGTAAACTTGACGCAAGCCAATTCGGGCATTTTTGGATCTGCGACCGACCTAAACGCGACATCAACGCAGCTGACTTACGATTTCAGTGACCCGTCAGAAGGGGAGTTGTACATCGAAAACGGCTCTGGCTTCGTGTGCCTTGGTCCGAGCCAAGGAGCGTGCGCAGACGGATCGCTCGGCAACGTAATTGGAATAGAAGACAACGGACAGGAGCAAGCGACGACCTATACCGGAACAAATGTCGTTGCGACCGTTTCGGCGGTGACCGCTCCAGAACCTTCGCCTCTGATATTTGTCATAGCCGGCGCTCCTTCTGTTCTCCTGCTGTTGCGGAAGGCCAGAAGGCAGAATGCCGGCTAACCTGCTCTTTGACGCGATCAACGCAGCGTTTCCAACTAAATCGAAAATGCATCCATGAGTGTTCGGATGGAAACGCTCGCCGGGTGCGCGGGAATTCTGCGCCAGATCGCCCGCAATCGCAGTCAGGCTCGCGCTCTGACACGCTAGCCAGTGCACCGCCGAACGGATGTTCGTCGATGACGAAAGCCCGCAAGACTTCGCGCAACCTCGTCGATGCGATCGTACTAGTGGACGTGGTTGTCAGCAAAGGGAGCTTTCCCGGGAGCGGGCGCCTCACCTAAAACCAACATCGCCTTTTCGCGGCCGGAATTCGGCTGGCCGCTTTTCCCTTCCTGTTGCTACGATGAAAACAATGGACCGGCTTCAAGGAATCACCGCATGCTAGCTCCGACTCCAAAATCCCCCGAAGCTGAAAAGATAAATTCCTCCCCAAGCCAGCCAAACGTCCTCGTCGGCATAGTCACCTACAACCGCGCTCAAATTCTCCCTAAAGCCATCGAGTCCGCTTTCGCTCAGACCCATCCGGATACGAAGGTCGTTATTCTTGACAACGGGTCAGACGATGGTACTTCCGATCTCCAACAAAAGTATCCCGCGGCCGATTGGGTCCGTTCGCCTACTGCCTCACGCTACTTGGACGCTCGGAACTGTCTCATGGCCATGCCCGCCGACTATTTCCTGAGCTTGGACGACGACGCATGGTTCCTGAACGGCGACGAAATTTCAATTGCCGTAGAGTACCTTGAGAAGCACAAACGGGTGGGCGCCGTCGCTTTCGACATCCTTGATCCGGGCCGGCCAAATGCCGTTCCACGGACCGAAGGCCGCCCCACATCTTCCTTCACCGGCTGCGGGCATCTTCTGAGGGTCGAGAGTATCCGCGAAATAGGCCTCTATGAACCGACCATTGATTTTTACGGCGCCGAGGAAAAGGATCTTTGTGTGCGCCTGTTAGATCGCGGCTGGGAAGTCCACGTGCTCCCTGGCGTCCACGTTTGGCATGACAGAAGCCCCATCGGTAGAGACCAGCCGGCTCAGCATCGTTCCGGCGTTTGCAACGATCTTGTCTTCGCACTGAGGCGTTGCCCCCTCCCGTTACTATTAGTAGCGTTTCCTTTAAAGGTGGTGAATCACTTACGGTTCTCTTTTCGCCATCGCTTGGTAAAACCGTGTTTCTCGGGACTCGGCATGTTCTTCCGAAACTTCCCCAAAGTCTTGCAATCGAGAGAACCTGTTCGCCGCCGAACCTTTGAGGAATTTCTTCGTCGTGGTCATTCGGAAGCTTAAGACAACAGGTTAGCTGCCAAACGACCCCCGTATCGCGAAATCCATTCCGCCAAAGCCAATTTATCGCGTTAGAGAGCGGCTTCGCCCATGCTGCTGGCCGTCAGGGCAATGCGCCGAATTGAATTGATCCCGCAATCGCCCGCTCTCGGTTTAATAAAAACGGATATCCTGGATTTCATCGGGAAAACCGAATTCATCATGAACCCCACTCTCCTAGCCCTTCTCATCCTCCTCCCCATCACCGCCGCGCAAGAACCCGTCGACCAAACCACCGACGCCAAAATGCGCAGTGAAGAACTTGAACATTCTCAAATCATGCACACTCTCCACATGCTCACAGATCGCTATGGCCCCCGCGTTACCGGCACACCCAATCATGAACAAGCCGCCAAATGGGCCGTCTCGCAAATGACGCAGTGGGGTCTCGCCAACGCCCACCTCGAACCTTGGGATTTCGGGCATCCCGGCTGGCTCAACGAATCTGCCACCGGCCATCTCTTCGCGCCCGTCCACGAAAACATCAAGTTTGAAGTCCTCGCCTGGACCCCCTCTACCAACGGCAAAGTCTCCGCCTCCGCCATTCAACTCATCCCTCCCCAAGGCCCGCAGCCTCCCGAATCATCAACTCCCGCCCCAACCACCACCGCCACTGGCGCCACTCCTCCAACCGCTCCTCAGCGCTTCGGCCCGCCCGCTCGCCTCGGTCCTCTCAAATCCGAACTCGATCAATGGATCTCCGAAAACCAATCCAAAATAAGTGGCAAAATCGTCCTCATCGGTAAGGCCGCCGTCATCCCTGTGAACTTCAATCCCACTCCCAAACGCCGTGCCGACGATCAAGTCAAATCTCAATATGATCCCTCTCGCCCGCCCAGCACCGGCTTCGGTCCCCGCCCCGGCAACACCACTCCGCCCGACCCCACTCGTTACACTCCCAACGAAGCCAATGCGAAAGTGGACGCCATGCTCCTCGCTGGCGGTGCGCTCGTCCGCATCAACGACGCCGCCCGTGCCGACGGCATCATCGTCGCCCAGCAACATCGTGGCTATGATCCCGCTACCGCCGTCCCCACTGTCATCCTGCGTAACGACGATTTCGGCCGCATCGAGCGCCTCCTCGCAGATGGCGAAGACGTCAAACTCGATTTCGAAATCGCCAATCAAATTTTTCCCGAAGGCAAAACGAGTTACAACACCATCGCCGAAATTCCGGGAAGCGACAAAGCCTCCGAAGTCGTCATGCTCGGCGGCCATCTCGATTCCTGGCATTCCGCCACCGGCGCCACTGATAACGCCATCGGTTGCTCCATCATGATGGAAGCCGCCCGCCTGGTTCAAAACTCCGGAGTCAAGCCGCGCCGCACCATCCGCGTGGCTCTCTGGTCTGGTGAAGAGGAAGGGTTACTCGGCTCTCTCGCTTACGTCAAGGCCCACTTCGGTACCGCCGAAGATCCCAAGCCCGAATGGTCCACTCTTGACGCCTATCTCAACATCGATAGCGGCACCGGCCGTATTCGCGGTGCTGGCGTTTTCGGACCCCCTGAGGCCGCTGCCGTTCTTCGTCCCGTGCTCGCGCAGTTCGAAGATTGGGGCGTCGCCGGCGCCAATTCAACCGTCAGCCGCGCTGTCGGCGGTACTGACAGCACTTCTTTCAACAATGCCGGCCTCCCCGGCATCGGCTTCTCGCAAGACCCCATCGAATACGGCTCGCTCACTCACCACACCAATCTCGATACCTACGAACGCATCGTCCCCGAAGACGTCGAGCGCGCCGCCACCGTCATCGCCGCCACTCTTCTTCAGCTCGCCAATCGCGACGAAATGCTCCCGCGCTTCTCAAAAGACAAAATGCCGGCGCCCGTCAAAGTTCCCACATTCTAAGTCAATGAGCGGCGGCGTCTATCGGCAATCCAAACGCCGCCAGCCCATCGCGCACTACCTTCTCTTCGCCCACCGCAACCACCGTCATCCGCGACGCCGGGAAATACTTCTTCCCCGCCGCGTCCACATCCGCCGTCGTCACCGCGCCAACCTTAGCGCCGTAATTCGTAATCGCATCCGGACCCAATCCGTCCACCCACTGCTCCGCAAGCTCATTCGCCACCGCGCTTCGCAGTTGCAGAAAAATCGCCTCGCCTCCCAGTAGTGATCGTTTCGCCCGGCTCAATTCTTCCTCCGTCGGGCTCGTCGTCGCCATCCGGTTCAGTTCGTACAACATCTCATTCAAACTCGCGCCCGTCACGGCGTTCCGCACATCGGCTTGCGTCCGCAAAATCCCTGCCTGCCGCAGCGTCGTGAGGCCCGAACCCGGGCTGTACGTATAGCCCTTATCCTCGCGAATGTTCGTCACCAGCCGCGAGCTGAACGTCCCTCCGTAAATCGCGTTCGCAACATCCGCCGCTTCATAGTCCCCATCTGTCCGCATCGGCCCAAACCCTGCCAATACCAGCGTCGTTTGCACCGAATTCGCCCTCGGCACCAGAATCACCGCATGCTCCACTCCTTTCGAAGGTTTCGCATCGACGCCGACTGGCGAATCCGCCGGCGCCTTCCAGCCTCGGAATTTCTGTCCGATCAGCGCTGTCATCTTGCCGGCTTCGAAATCGCCAACCGCTACCAAAATGGCCTGATCCGGCCGAAATCGCCGTGCAAATTCTCGCCGCAAATCGTCCGCGCTCGTCGCGTTGACTGATTCTTCCGTCGGCGCAATCACTCCATAAGGCCCCGCTCCGAACAACGCCCGCGCCAGCGCCCGGTTCGCTTGAAACTGCGGCTGTGCTTCTCTCTGCTTCAGCGAAGAAAACAAATTCCGTTTCCGAAGCGTGACCGCGCTATCCGGAAATGTCGCATTCTCCACCACATCAGCTAGTAACTCCGTTGCTAAGTCAACTTTCGACGAAAGCACACTGGTACTAACTGAAAAACGGTCGCGGTCCGCACTTATTCCCAGATCTCCGCCGGCCGCCTGAATTTCTTCGGCAATCTGCTTCGCGCTCCGCGTCTTCGTGCCTTGGCTCAAAGTTTGCGCCAGTAATTCCGACATGCCCCGCCGGTCCGCCGGATCGGCCGCTAAACCGCCCAGCACCGCAATCCGTAGCGACACTTTCGGCAATCCCGGCTGCGCCACCAGCCACACTGTCAGCCCGTTGTCGAGTTTCGACGCGTTTACATCAGGAGCCTGAAACGCCGGCTGGGGACCATACGGCGGCAAGTCCTTAGGCAATACTATGTCCTTCTGCGCCGCCGCAAAAGGCGCTGCCAGCAAAATTCCTAAAATCGTGCCCACTGCGCGCTTCATTGCTTACCTCCCGTAGCCGCCGGTATCCGATCGATAATCGTCCGGTTCGTCGCAATCAAATACTTCGCCACAAATTCCCTCACTTGTTGCGGCGTGACTTTTGCAATCCGGTCCGGAATTTCATATACACTGTCAAAACTTCCCTCAAACAACACCGCGTGCGATAGCGCCGACGCCCGGCTGATCGGAATCTCCAGTTCCCCATACCAATCCGATCGCATCTTCGCAGAGACACGCTCTAAGTCCTGCCGGCTCGGTCCCTTGCTCCCAAGTTCGCGAATCGTCGCATCGTAAACCGCCAACAATTGGTCTTCTGTAACGTTGTTCGGATAAACAATAAAAGACGTCATCAGCGTCGGCCCGTTGTATTCGAACGCGTTACCCAGCGGCCAATTCATTCCACCATTCACCGAAACCGCCACTTGTTTGTCCTGCACCAATGCTTGATACAGCAGCGAAGCTTGGCCGTTATGCAGCAATTCCGCTGTCACCGCGCCTGCAATCGCGTCCGGCGAATTCCGCGGCGGCATACGGTACCCCACCCCAAGCGCCGGAACCGTCGCCAGCTTGTCGCTCTGCGTAAATCGTCGCTCAGCTTTTTGTGGGGGCTCCTCAACCTTTGGCCGCGCCGGTACCTTGCGGGCGGCAATGCCGCCGAAATACTTTTCCGCTTTCGCAAAAATCTCATCCGCCTTCACATCGCCCACAATCGCCATCACTGCATTGTTCGGCGCATAGTATTGGTCGTAAAAGCTCTTCACATCCGCAATCGTCGCCGCATCCAGATCTTTAAAATCGCCGTAGAAATTGTGCGAATTCGGATAAGTGTCAAACGCCTTCTGCGGCAAATCCAGCCAGTAAAACGATCCGTACGGTTGATTCAAAACATTCACCCGCACTTCTTCTTCCACCACGTTTCGCTGATTGTCTAAATTCTTAACCGAAAAATCCAGCGTTGTCATCCGGTCCGCTTCCAGCCACATCATCGGCTCCAATACCGAAATCGGCCCCGATTCTATGTATTCTGTGAAGTCGAAGCGCGTATCGCCGTTGTTGAAGCCGCCGCCGCCTTCAATCACTCGATCAAAGACGCCTTTCGGCGCCACCGGCGTACCCTCAAACATGATGTGTTCGAAAAGGTGCGCGAATCCCGTGCGCCCCTCCGGCTCCAAGCGGAACCCGCTTCCATAGCTGATGCACAGCCCGAAAGTCGGTGCCGAATGATCTTCAGACACCACCACTGTCAGGCCGTTTCCCAGCTTCTTCATGCTGGTCGGTGCTTTCCACTCTTGGGCCGCGCAACTTGCGCAAACAACACCAAGAAACGCCGCAAATGAACTGATGCGATTAAGCAAGACGCGCTCCTCCCTCACCGGGCGCAAGCAAGCGCGCTCCGTCTGCTTAAGATATCAGGAGCTTATTTCGTGCCCAGCCCGACAACGGTCCCCGCCTCCACCTGCGGCGGCATCCCGAACTTTTTCAGTTCCTTGTACCCTTCCGGCGTATTGAAATAGATCTGCGAAGTAAGCGTCTTCACCTGCACAAAGAAATCGCATCCCGCTTGCGGCACATCGGTCTTTCCGCTCGCCGACATCCGTTCCAACATCCCAACTTGCTCTGGCTCCGCGCAGTGCACAAAGTCCTTTTGGAACTTGTCTTGCGCATAACCATCCAGCCACGCCAGCCCGTCCACAAACTTCTTTTGTTCCCCCGCGTCTTTCACCGAAAGAAACAAATCCATATACCGGTGCACATTCGCGTCCTTCGCCCCCGGCGTATCGGTCCGAGGAATGATCAGGTCCGTCAGCGCAATCACCGTCTCGTTCTGGTGCGCGTTCAAAAACGTCGGAGTCCAATTGTCGTCGTTGGCATAGTTCACCAACGCGTTGGGAATCCCTCCCTTAAGCCGGCCCACCGTCAACGCCGCCAGTGTTCCCGACGCCATGAACATCAAATCTCTACGCGTAATAATGTTCGACATCTGTGAGCCCCTATGCCACTTTCTTCGCGTACTCTTTCGTGATGTAGTCGCACGCCCGCGCCGTGATCGCCATCATCGTGAGCGTCGGATTCGCGCACCCGCTCGATACCCAACAGGCCCCATCGGGCACAAAAATGTTGTCCACATCCCAAGCCTGCGCATATTTGTTCAATACGCTGTTGCCGGCCGTCGTCCCCATCCGCGCCGTGCCCAATTCATGAATAGCGAAACCCGGCACTGAATATTTCCCGGTAACCTGAACATCCTTCGCGCCCGCGGCTTCCAGCATCTCCGCCGCTTGCTGTTGCCCGTCGTGATAAAGCGCGCGTTCGTTATCGCTCCAGGACATGGAAATTCGCAGCGCCGGAATCCCCCATGCATCCTTGCGCTTAGGGTCGATCTCCACAAAATTCTCTTTGCGCGCTAAGCTCTCGCCAAACAGCGCCAGCCCGGCGTTCCAACGCGTCTGATGCACCGCTTCCTTGTAAGTCTTCCCGAACCCCGGCGCCCCAAAATCGAAGCTCGGCGAGCATGCGCCTTGATAACCGTAACCCCGAATAAAACTCCCTTTCGGGCCATTCGTTGTCTTTTGGTCAACATTGCGGAATCGCGGAACATAAATCCCATTCGGTCGCCGCGGCATCCCGGCCCATGCCCGTCCTCCCTCCACCGGAATCGTCCCCTGCGCGCCGCCTTCAAAGATGTTGTCCATCAGGTAGCGCCCCAGCACGCCGCTCGAATTACAAATCTTCGAATTCAAAAGCAGGCGTGTCGATTCAAGCGTCGAACCACACAGCACAATCACTTTGCCGTTCACCGTGCGCTCGTCTTTCGTCGCCGCATCGATATAGCGAACCCCTCTGGCTTTTCCGCCGTCCGCCATCACAACATTCGCGGCCACGGCATTGGTCAAAAGCGTAAGCCGCCCCGTTCGAAGCGCATCTGGAATCGTGCTCGTCACGGAACTAAAATACGAACCCGTCACACAACCGCGATTACACGGCCCGCAATAGTGGCACGCTTGCCGGCTCGCGCCCATCCCCTTAGTCAGCACAGCCACGCGCCCAATCGTCAGAACTCGATTCATCTTCGCGCGCGCCGCGTCCCGTATCTTTTGCTCGCCTACACTCAGCGGCATCGCCCGCAGAAAAAGGCTATCCGGCAGTTGACTAAGATTCTCTGCCATTCCAGAGATTCCGACATACCGTTCTACTTCTTCGTAATACGGCACCATCTCTTCGTAAGTGAGCGGCCAGTTGTCTCCATACCCGTCATGCGACGCGGCTTTGAAATCGATCGGCGACATCCGGTAAGATTGCCGTCCCCAACTCAAACTCCGTCCGCCCAGCGCTCGTTCGCGGATCCAACGAAACGGCTTGTCCTCTGGCGTCGTGTACGGGTTTTCGTGATCGTTCACAAACCAGCTTTGATTGAATTCGTTACATCCGCTGCACAGCGCCTGAATCGGCCGGTCCTTCAGCATCTGCTCGCGCGCGATATTCAGAAAAGGGGCGTCCCAAGGTTGTTTGTGTTCGGTGAAGTCTTTCGGCGTGACATTCTTTCCCGCTTCGAGTAACGCTACTCTCAAGCCGGATTCAGTCAACTTCTTCGCCGCCCAGCCGCCGGTGCAGCCTGACCCAACCACTACCGCGTCGAACACCTCATCGCTCCGGACACTCTGCGCAGGATCCTGCATAAGCCTCCCTCGCGGTGTCCAGGAATTTTTACGAGGGCATCGCTGCTTTCATTCTATTTCCGCAACTGCTCTCCAGGCTGTGACACAAGGCACATCTCGAAATTTCAGCCCGAAAAAATCTGTTCTGCTATATCGAAAATCGATCACCAAACATGCAGAAAAATTTTCACCCGCTAACCCGCTGAAAACACGTGATTTCGCTACCAAACATTGCGCTCGCCCCCATTCCGCTAACGCTACACTAAGCATGCAGTAGAAATTTCTCTCGCGGGCCTCGCGTCTTCTGCCTCGGCGGATCGTGCGTTGTGCAAGCACAGTTATTTGAAATCAGAATATCCACACCCTCCACCATCACCCGCATTCGGAGTGTGCCTTCGCTTCCGCCGCCAGAAGCGAGCCGCCAGGCACACTCATTCCCCGCTCCCAAAACCAACCGGCATTTTCAGCGGCGGAAAGCGCTTGCAAAAAACGGTAAAAACTCGCTCCAAATCGCCCAAAACTGGCGAGTTTTTTCCGTCGCTTTTCCCTTAATATTTATAGACGGAAAAAACTCGCCGCTTTTTCCCGAGTTTTTCCCGTCCAAACCAACCGGCAAAAAGATCGGCAGTCGCCGTCAAAAACCGTCTTTGTTGTTTCGCAAAAATCGCCGTTTCTTCGCCTCTCACTTCCCGCTCAACTGCGCGTTCACCCGTTCCAAATTCGCCCGCGCCGCCTGGTTGTTCGGGTCAATTCGCAGCGCCGCTTCAAACGCTTCTCGCGCCGCCTGCATATCGCCGCGAATCGCCAAAACCGTTCCCAGGTTTGTCTGCGTGTCTGCGTTCTTTGGGTCCAGCCGCGCCGCTTCTCGAAAATGCGTCGCCGCCTCGGCAAAATTGCGTTGTTTGAACTCTACCGTTCCCAACCCCGCCTGCGCATCTGCATCGTCCGGTTTGTCGCTCAGAAACCGCAAAAACTCCCGTTCCGCGCCCGCCAAATCGCCGTTCACCCCCAGCGTTCGCGCCAGGTTATACCGCGCGTTCAGGTAATTCGGATCGATCTCCAGCGTCCTCCGAAACTCCACCACCGCCCCCGGCACATCGTCTTGCAAAAGCAGCGCCGTCGCCAAACTGTTATGCGCCGTCGTGTTTTTCGGCTCAACTTTCAACGCCGCTCGATAAAGCTCCGCCGCCTCCGCATATTTCCCTCGCATCTGCAGCACTGCACCCAAATTGTAATGCGCCAGAAAATCCGCCGGATACTTTTCCAGCCGCCGCCGCATCACCGCCTCTTGAATCGCCATCCGCGGGTCTTCCCCGCCCGCATTCTCCTTCGGCAGCAGTTGCAGCCAAATGTGCCCCATTTCGTCTTCACTACGATTCCCCGCCGTCACCAGCTGCGGCGGATGATGCGGGTTCCTTGGATTGTCCTCCGTATTGTCGTAAACGATACGCATTTTCAATCGCGTCCCCTTCGGCAAATCAATCGGCTTTTCGTAGTCGTAAGTCGCCTGCCAGTTAATATCCCAATCCGGAATGCGAATTGACCACTGCTTCGTCCCATTCGGCAAAACCGCCCATGCCTCAAGTAACTTGCCCAGATAATGCGCATGCGGATAAATCCCCAGGACACTCGCCTCTACCGGCAAAACCAGTTCGTCGGTTACTTCGAAATTCTTGTCGCCCGGCGGAATGCGCAGCGCTCCGTCATGCTCCAGCTGAACCAACATCGGCAGCCGCGTCGGCGCTCGGTCGGCAAAATACAAACCCACTTCCGCCAACAGAGACTCCTCCTTGCCCGTCGGTTGCAAGTGCAGATTCAAAATCAAGTCGGTGTCCGGGTCCAGCCGCCACGCCATGTCGTCCGGTTCCAGCCGCAACGCCGTCGCCGGTTTCCAGAACAGAAAATGCGAATCGGGCTCGAAGTTGTCCGCCGCCGCTTCCGTAATCACGTCCATGCCTGCAAACCCGGGGTGCCCGTCCAGGCCATCGCGCGCTCGCAGCGAATGTGTACGGTCCAGTACAACATTGCCATGGTGAACCACCCGCGGATTGCTCATCCGCAGTTCAAAGCCGCGCACATAATGCGTTTCTTTCACGTTGCTCGGCAATACAAAATTACGGAAAATGTCTTCGCCGGAGGCAGGCACATGAAACGGCTCTTTCATGCGTAGAATCAAATCCGGCGGCCCCAGTTGCCATTCCGTCGTATAAACCGGCGTCTTCGGCAAGTCCTGTTCCGCGCCCCGCTTTTTGCCCTGCTCCACCCAATCCGCAATCAGCGCGATTTGTTCCGGAGTTAAACTGCGGTCGCCCGCAAACGTCGCATACCCGTGCTCGGGCGGCCACGGCGGCATGTAGCGCGTTTTCGTTACAATGACAATCTGCGCCGCATGCTTCGCCGCATCTTCGTAGCTCATTAACGGAAACGGCCCGTTCCCGCCGGCATGATGGCAAACCGTGCAATGCGTATAGAGCATTGGCGCAATGTCTTTGTTGAAAGTAATCGCCTGCGCGTTCACCCACCGCGCGCTTGCCAACAGAGCCGCTACTAGAAGAAATCTCGCCGTATTAACTATTATCCAAAGCGCCTTGAATCAGCTTCGCCAGTTCACCTTTGCCTAACCCCGTCGAAACAAACAGTTCCTGCCTCGCGCCCGCGCTCAAAGCGATCGCCTTCCAGCCGTTCGTCGTCGGCACTGTAATCCGAATAGTCGGCTTGTTGCCCTTGGCATCCCGCACCGGCCGAATCACTCCCGGAATAATGCTCCGCACCTCGGCGTTGTTGCGCAGGATTCGCTCCAGCACCGGCCGCAAACCGTCAATAATGCTGTGCTCAACCTTAAGCTTGTTCTTCTCCGCTCTCAGTCGCATTACTTGAACTGCTTCTTATATTGAAAATCAATGCCGAACTCGCCGTTATCGTCCCTCAGCGCCACCACCGAAAACTGCGGACTAAACGCCCACTCAAACCGGAAAACCTGCTCCGAGGTCTCCGAAAGATTCGTCACATAGGTGATCGTAATATCGCGCGAAATCTGCTGCTCCAGCGTCACCCGCGTCTGCGGCGTGTTCGTAATGCCTTGCACCAGCGGATCGATCCGGATATTGGTAATCCCAAACAGCTTCGATAACCGGTTCGTCACCGGCGATGTGACCGCCGCGCCCAACAGCGAATTTGCCGGCGATTGCAGCGTGCTCGTCGAATTCGATCTGAGCGTCGTCCCCGTGTCGGTCGAATCCGGCGGCCGCCCGAGCGAAAGCAGCGCAATGATTTCCGTCGGCTGCAGCGGCGGGTCGGAACGATAAGCGATGTTAAGCTTGCTGAACGTTCCCGAAACCGTAATATCCACCGTAATACCGCGCGCCCGCGTCTCCAAGTCCAGATCCAGCGATGGCTCAATCTTCACCGGATTCACAAATGAAATTTCTCCGCGGTTGATCGTGTAGCGGTTTCCGAAAACCTGAATATCCCCCTGATTCGCCGACAGCGTCCCAATCACCACCGGGTGTTGCGGCGAACCTCGCAAACGCAAATTGATCTCCGCTTCCACATCCCGGCTCAAAGATGTGTTCAATTGCAAATTCGGCGCGCTCTCAATCGCCACATCGAGATGTAGTCCGCTCAAGAAATCGTTTTCATTGGCCGGCGCGGCCGCCGCTGCTCCCAGATTCGAAAATACGCCGCCCAAATCGGTATTTGAATTAAAACTGATCCGCGATATAGTGAGCGTGCCCGCTAACAGGCTATTCGTGCTCGTCCCGCTCAAACGCAATCGCGAACTTGCCGTCACGCTAATCGATCCCGCATAGCGCACCCGCACATTGTCGGCGCTTCCTTCCAGGTGATACACCAGCGGCGCTCCGCCTGCATAACTCAAAAACCCGCTCAGCGCGAGTTCCCCTCCGCCCGATTTCGCCGTCATTTTTTGCAGCGTCGCCCGGTTCCGCGTGAACGAAACCGTCCCGTTCACCTCGCTCAGCCCGTTCGGTAGGTTCTCCGGGAAAAACGACCCGTTCTTCACTTCCAGCGTTCCGTTAACGTTCGGCTGGTTCCACGTACCGCCCACGTTTGCCGTCAAGCTCGAAATTCCGGCTGATTTCACGTTCGGATCGAACAAGTGGTAGGCCTGCAGATTCACTGTGCCCGACACTTTAAAATCCATCGGCTTCTTGCCGTCGATTGGCATTGTTCCGGCGATTTCTAGCCCGGTCTGGTCGCCTTCAATCCGGAAATGCCGCACATCCACAACGCCTTGATAGAAGCCCACCTCCAACGGCCCTGCGTTATGAAACGTGAACTCGGGTTCTGTCTCCCTCTCCGGCAACTCGCTTTTCAAGTGCGATGAAAGCATCAGCTTCTCCCCAATCAGCGAGACCCGCATCTGCTCCGGCTGCTGTAGCGAACCATCGAACTTCAGCTTCGCCGCGATCGATCCATCCAGCAGCGGCTGGGTTTCCGATCCGCTCAGCGAATAAATCGATTGCAGAGTCACGTGGTCGAAATTGATCTCCGCTGTCGTATGATTCCCGGGCGCAAGCGAAATATTCGCAATTCCGCGCAGCGGATTCTTACGAAAGTCGCCCGTAACGACAGTGCTCACCATGTCGCTGTGAGTAGCGGTGTTGAGCGTCAAATCGCCATACGGCACTTTGTTCCAGGTAACATCCGCCAGCTGCATCGTCCCCGATGCCCCGGTTGGCACAAATTTTCCCGGCCCCACTTCCGCCGAAACGATAAAGTGCAATTCCGCCCGCGCATTCAACTGCGGTTCGTACTTCTTTACCGGCGACAGGCTGCCCAGTGGGAATCCATTCGTATCCACTTGCGCCTTCACCGTTCCGCTCAGCCAATCCCCCGGCTTATGCGCATACTCGCCCAGGAAGCTCAGCACCGCCGCATTGGATACGACTCTGCCTTTCGAAACATGCAGCTCGTTGCCGGTCATCTCCGCTTCGAACTCAACCCTGTTCAACTGTTCGCCATACGCATCCAAACTGTCGCTCGAAATATGCGCTCGCCCTTCCGGTTGGTTGAGCGTTCCGTGCAATTGCACCGTCCCCGACGCAATGCCGTGAATGATAGGCAGCTGCACTTTCGAAAACAGACCCACCACTTTCTCTACATCGACAGCATGTAACGTAAGCCCGGCACGCACCGGCGAGTCCGGAAGAACTGACCAATTGCTCATGCCAATCAGCCCCGTCCCGCCAATTCTCGTTTCGCCTTGCCGCAAATCTAACGCTGAAAAATCAACCCCGTTGCCGCTCACATTGAATTGCCCGCTCAGTTGGTCGACCGTCTGCCCCTCAACCTTTACTGCTGAGACCGCTACCTGCCCCGAAAATTTCGGGGCCGTCGTCAAATTGCCGATCGTTCCGTCAAAGTGCGCATTACCGCCCGTCATCAAAACCGGCCACTCGTCGGCCGTTACCGTTACCCCGATCAGGTTGAAAACCGGCCGAACGTCATCCAGGTCGCTGCTGTCAAACACAACCTGATTGTCTCCGCGCAACGAACCCGCAAACGCGATCGACGAACGCGGAAAAGTTAAGTGCGAATCCCCAAAATCCAACGCATTCGATTTCTCCTCGTATCGCAAATTCACCGCGCCCGTCACGGGAATCCCCGCGCCCCCGTGGGCAATACCCAAATCGGCCTGCACCGCCAAATCATTCGCCTTGGCCGCCAAAGTCGCTTTTCCGCGCACCCGGCCGTTCACCACCCCGCTCCAAGCCAGCGGCTTCTTGGTCACATAGGACGCTACATCGCTCAACACCAGACCGCTGACATTGCCTTCAAACGCCAGCCTCTTGTAATCCTCAATCGTCGCCTCGCCCTCGAACTTCGCCCCTCGCGCCGTGGCGATAATATGCCGCACCCGAATCCCGCTCTTCCGCACATCCACATCCCCGGTTGCGCCCACGCCCTTCAGAATCACCGGCGGCGCTTGAATCTCGGCCTGTTTCGCCTCGGCCCGTCCGGTAAACGTCCAGCCGCCGGCTTCATCATAGTGCCCATCGCCGTGCACCGCGAGCCTTCCGCCCCGGACTTCCGTAAACTTCACTACCGGCAACACGGTGTTCGTAGCCGCCGCGGCAGCGAGTTGGAAATCGAGTTGCGGATGAGCAAAATTCACCAGCGTCCCTTGCGTTCGAACCGTTGTCTCCGCGTCGTTCAAGTTCACATTCTCAAAGCGCACGCTATTTTGTTTCAAAGACGCTTTTCCTTCGAAATGCAACGGCCCCCGCAACACGTCGCCAAACCCGAAGTCCATTTCCCGCGCCTCGGTCGAAATCTCATAACTCGGTCCGCCTTTGGCGTAACTGGCCGTAATATCTACGCCTTCGCCCTTCACGTTCAGCGGAATGCGTTTGTCATTGACTGCCGCCAAGCCATTGCTGATCGCAAAATGCTTAAGCTTCAGTCGAAACAACTCCGCCAAGGGATCTTCGCTGTTCTTCGCGGCGGGCGGCGTCGGCAAATTCGTCGAGCCATCCGGCATCACAATCACATTCACTTGCGGCCGCGTCAAAACAACCGACGAAATATCCGCCACGCGTTCCAACACCGAAATCACCCGCACCGTGATGCGCGCATCGTCAATCCGCAGCAGCGGATCGGCCGGCGGTGTTTCTTTGCCGTGAATAACAAACCCTTCCAGATCGGCCGTCATACTGCGCCAGTCGTAATCGAAGTGGCCGATCTCCACTCGGCCTCCCGTCGCCGTTTCCACCTGGGTAATGATTCGCTTGCGGACCTCGTCGCGAAACCAATCCGACTGCAATAGCCCGAGAATCACCAGAACAAAAACGCAAAGAAGGCCGGCCGCCGTAGCGGCAATGACCCAGCCTGCCTTGCGTGTAATTTTCATTTCTTATTCCAGCGCCTTATCCAAATACACGATCCGGACCCTTTTCCGGCTCTCTGTAAGCCAGCTATCAAGAGCCGCGTCCGTTCGCTGCTCTACCAATGTCTCGCGAATCGAATCCATCGTCGGTTCCGGCCCGTTGTGATCCGTCTTCCAGGCGGCAACTCGATCCCGATAAGCCGCTTCCACTTCGCTATCCGACACCCCCACATCTGGACGGAACCTCACTTCAATAAATTTCAATTCCGTCAATTGCAGTGCCAGGTGGCTCCGCAACTCAGCAGGCGTGAGATAGTAGCTGTGCAGTGTTTTCTCCATCTGCCCCGGCCCGCCGTTTTCTTCTTCAATCTGCTCATAGTATTTCGTGATTTCGTTGTCGCTCGGCAGTTCATAACGGCTCAACTCCATTTCGATCTTAATTAACAACTGTTCCACTAGCCGGTCTGCCGCGTCGCGCCGTAGTTCCAGGCTCCTGTCCACCGCCTGATGATTGAGCAGCGCCGTCACTCGTAATTCCTCATCGATTTCGAGCTCGGTAATGACTCGATTACTCACCGTGATCGCAATGCGGTCGATAATCTCTCCCCGAGCCGGGAGCATCAGAAGCAGCGCCACCAGGCACAGACGGGTCATTAAAACGCCTGCCCCAAGGAGAAGTGAAATTGAAAAGCGTTGATCTTCTGCACTACCTGCGGGCAGGCCGTCGCCACCGTGTTACTGATCGCGCAGTTGAGCAGTTGCTCTTCATTGCCTTTAAAGCCGAAGAAGCGTGGCGCATCCGGACTGAATGAGAAATCAAGCGCAATCGGACCGACCGGCGACCGGTACCGCAAGCCGAAGCCCACCGACTGCACCGTGTAGTCGAAATCCTGCAGATTCCGCTGCCGAAAACGAAAGCTGATGTCGTCAATCGAACTGTATACGTTCCCCATATCATGAAAGAGAACGCCACTGAGGTTGTCCCCATAAAGCGGGAATCGCAGCTCAAACGAATTTGACAACAGGGCGTTTCCGCCAATCGGAAAGCCGGTGGTTGGATCGCGCGGTCCCGCTTGGAAATCGGGAAACGCGCGCAACGCTGTGGCGCCGCCCGAATAAATGCGCTCGGCCAGTGGAATCGGATTGGAGTCGCTGCCGGTCGTCACATCCTTGCCTCCGGTCCGTTGCACCACCCCCGCCTGCGTATTGCGCGCAAATACGAATTCGTGGCCAAACATGTGATAAGTCGAGTTGCGCACCAAACCCCGCGCAAAATGCGTTTGCGTTCCCAGAAATCCGGGCGCGTAGCTTAAGTCGAGTGTCGTATAGGAACCATGGTGGGCGTCGGTAGGGTCGTCGCGTTTGTCGTGGATCACTGTAAAATTGGCGACGCCCGCCGTTTCGGGCTGCGCCGAAACCGGCAACGCGCCCACCAGCGAAGGCTCGATCTTCACATTGGCCAAGGTGATGTTACGGTAAGCAATTCGATATTGAAAGGTCAGCGACCGCGAAAGACGCTCCGAAAGCTGGATCGATGCCTCGCGCCTGTGCTCGGTGAAGGTCCGAATATCGTTCGAGTTTTCAATCAATGCCGTCGTCGTAAGGCTCAGTTTTTCATTGGAAACAAAGTGCGGGATGAAGTAAGTGAGCGCAGCTTTTTGCTCCACGGTCGAAGCGGCCGTTTGCAGGCTGAGAGTTTGCCCCAAGCCAAAAAGATTATTGCGCGAAACGCCCAACGCAATGCGGGGTGCAAATCCGGTGCTTCCAGCCGGATTATCCAAACTGGTGATACCGCCGCCAATACGCGCGATCTGCGCTCCGAATCCCGAAGTAAACGAATAATGCCGCGCCTCATCCACATCGTAGAGAACATACTTGCTTTCTTCGTCTCCGTTCGGGTTCTGCACTGCCGTGGTCACGTGCGAGAAAATACCCAAAGCATAAAGACGCCTTTGCGTGTCGATCTCTTTTGCCAGCGAAAGCGGTTCGCCGCCCTTCAGTTCCATTCGCTCGAACACCAGGCGGGATTTTGTCGTTTCGAGCCCAGTCACCAAAACGTTGCGCACAAACGTCTGTGGGCCGGGTTTCACAACATAGCGCAGGTCAACCCGGTACGGCTCGGCCGCCGCCGTCGGATAGTAATCGAAGCTGGCGTTTAAGTAACCACGCCCGTAATAGTAGTTCAAGATGTTCTCGCGGTCGAGCGAGACGCTGGCATCGCTGTAAACCTGATTCTTCGAGGAGGCGAGCAAATCTTCCACCACTTTGCGATCCGATTCCGCCACTCCTTCCAGCTTGAGATCGGCCACATACCACTGATGGCCTTCGACAATTTCGATGAAGGCGCCGAGGTGATTGGCGCGGCCATGAAAATCGTCCTCCACATGCGATGTCACTTTGGCATCCCGAAAACCGTTCGAGGTGTACAGGCTCAGAATGCTCTGCTTATCCTGCTGCAGGTACGATTCGTTAAAGCGGCCCCAAGGAAACCTCGGAATGCTAGCCGGTTCAAGTAACATGCGCTCGCGAATCATTTGGCTCGGAAAGTAATGATTGCCCGTAATCCCCACATACGCGAGCTTGTGCCGTCTGCCGCGATCGACCATATAGGTCACGATTCGCTCACTCGAATCCTTGCCGTCGGTGATTGAGTGCGATACCTCAACTTCAAAATAGCCCTGCGATTCCAGGTATTGCTGTATATTGTGATCGCCTTCCGTCACCAGGTCCGGATCAATCGAACGCTCCTGGAACATCGGAACCAGCTCAATCAGTTTGCCTTCGCTAATCTTTGCGCCCTGCACCAGCACGGCGACGCGCGGCCCTTCTTTGATCTTTATGAATGGTTCTACCGTATTGGTCTCATCGTGGTAATCCAGACGATCGAGCGCCACCGTGGTTTGAAGAAGGTTGCGCTTCTCATAATCGCGCCGGACGCTATCTAAACCGCCGCGAATCCTTGCCTCCGTCACTGGTTGCCAGCCAAGCCCCAAAAAACCATAAAGCCGCTTCCAATGCGTCGCTCGAATGATTGTGGCCGTGGAAATCTGTTTGTTGCCTGAAACCGAGGGTCGCTGCAATTTCGCGCGCTTCCCTGGATCGAGATAGAAGGTGACATGCGCTTCCTCCCACTGCGGCTCGTAATCTATTTCGGCTCGCACGCCGCCGTTATAAAAACCGTTTTGCCTCAGCAGGGTCTGCAAAGATTTGGTGGCCGCGTCCTTTTCGGAGCTCGAATACACGTAGCCGGTTCGCAATTTGGCCGCGCTCAGGAGTTGCCCCTCGTTCGGGGGATCCTTTACGCCCACCACGCTGATCTTTCCGATAAAATAAGCGCGTTGCGTGACAAATCGCAACGCTACCCCGGTTCCTTCGTCGTGCGCGTCCACCGCCAGATCCGCATAACGGCCCGAAGAATATAAGTTTTGGATAGCTAAACGCAGGTCCTGCTCATGAAATGGTTCGCCTACGTGGAGTGGAACGCGCTGGGCGAGATCCTTTTTCGGGAGCGGCTGATCCGAAGGTTCAAACTCAAGGCTCACAATCGTTCGGCCTTCGTATTTCAGAGCTTCTTCAAGAAGATTGGCGCCGGGCTCCTGACCCCAAAGCGCCACGCAGCAAAGCGCGAGCGAAACGATTGCTAGGATCGTTTTATATGCCAGCCGTGGAGAACGATCGCTATTCGCGGCAGATCCTGTTCCCCGGTCTGGGGGCCGCGGGGCAGCGAAAGATCGAGCAAGCGTCGGTCTGTATTGTCGGCTGCGGCGCACTAGGAAGCTTTCAAGCAGAGGCACTGGCGCGCGCCGGCATTGGCCGACTGCGGCTCATCGATCGCGACTACGTAGATTACACAAACTTGCAACGGCAATGGCTCTATGACGAGTCTGATGCTCAAAAGGAATCTCCTAAGGCGATCGCGGCCGTCCGCCGCCTCCACCAAGTCAATTCGCACGTCCTACTGGATCCGCTTGTGAACGATCTGACGCCCTCCAATGCGGAAGAATTAACGGGTGATTTTGACATAGTTCTTGACGGCACAGACAATTTCGAAACGCGATATCTCATCAATGATCTTAGCGTCAAACTAAAGCGCCCGTGGGTGTACGGCGCCGCGGTTGGGAGCTATGGCGTGGTCATGCCTATTGTGCCCGACAAAGGCGCGTGTTTAGCGTGTGTTTACCCCGAACCACCCTCAGGCGTTCAACCGACCTGCGACGTAAATGGCGTAATCGCGCCCGTTACCGCTTCAGTCGCCGCCCTTCAGGTCGCCTTGGCGATGCGCCTGATTGCCGGTTGGGATGACTTTGAGTCCTTTATTCACACGATGGACGTTTGGCAGGGAACCCATAAGCGGATCCCTGCCGGCCCAGCCGATCCGGCATGTCCGGTCTGTGCCCTACGTGAGTTTCGTTATCTCGAAGGCCGCAAGCGCATACCCGTCAGCCTTTGTGGGCGCAACGCGGTTCAGTTGCATGAGAACGCCCGCCCCTTGAACTTGCAGGATTTGGCCGTGCGTTTGCGGCCGCTCGGCACTGTTCGAGTCAATGAGTTCGCACTACGCCTATCCGTGCCTAAATATGATGTGACGTTTTTCGCCGATGGGAGAGCGATTATCAAAGGCACAACGGATATCGGAGTCGCCCGTAGCGTGTACGCCCAACTGGTGGGTGCCTGATCAAACCTTGAACTGATTGACGATTTCTTGCAATTTAGAAGCGTTGTTCGCCACCGTGCTCGCGGCGTTGGAAAGGTCCTCGGTTTGAAGCTGATTTCGCTTCATGACGGTATCCATTTGCGTGACTGCGGTACTGACTTCATCTAAACCGACGGTTTGTTCGCGACAGGCAGCCGCGATCTCGTTGATCGTCGAACTGACATGACCGACCATCACGACCGCTTCTTCTATGGTGCGGCTCGATTCGTTAGCCCGGGCAGAGCCGTTCTTTACGTCTTTGGTGGATTCGGAAATCAGATCTCTCACCGCATTAGCGGCATTGGCGCTTCCCAGCGCTAAGCGGCGGACTTCCGCCGCAACGACTGCGAACCCTCGGCCCTGTTCCCCGGCTGTAGCGGCTTCGATGGCCGCGTTCACGGCTAACAGGTTTGACTGGAACGAAAGATCGTCAACCGTATCGATAATGCGCGATATCTTTGAGGAGGAGTGGCTGATATCGTTCATCGCCGCGATCGTGTTACTCATCAACTGCGCTCCCTTTTGCGCGCGATTCGAAGAGTTCGCCGCTAAGTCACTGGCCGCAGCCGCATTCTCCGATGTCCGTCGAACTCCGGCCGACATTTCTTCCAAAGCGGCAGCGGTTTGCTCTATGCTCGCCGCCTGCGCTTGCACTCCGCTCGCCAGAACGTGAGCGGACGAAGCTACGCCGCCCGATACAGACGTCAGCACATGGGAGGCCTCGCTCACCGAAGCAACCGCACGCCGAATCCGGCTCATCGCCTCGTTGAGAGCAGTGGCCATCATTCCCAATTCGTCGTGTGCCTGAACATGCATTTCGTGCGTGAGGTCGCCGTCGGCAACATGCTTGAGCACGTTCAGCGTTGCACTAATGGACGTAGCCAGCCAGCGTGCGAGCCATAGCGCCAGCCAGATTCCCAGACCGATAGACAAAGCAATCGTAGCCGCGATTCTGAGGCTCGATGCAGTAAAGAACTGTTGGATCTGCGCCTGGGTCAAAGCCGCTTCCTGCTGCTGAGCGATGCCCGCACTCAAAACCGCATCGTTCAACGCTTTAATCACACCTTTGGCGGAACTATTTAAAGCGGCAGTCGCACCAGCCAGATTGGCTGCTCTGCTGAGGGCAAAGATAGACATGGCGCTCGCTTCGTATGGGGGAATCAGCTTGCGAATAGCCAGGAGATGCTTGTTGACTGGTGTATTCTTCTCGATGGATTCGGCGAGTTCCAGCTCATGCATGATCTTTGCGATCAGCCGGTGAAACTCTTTCTCTTGCACGTCAATGGCTGCCTTGTTCCCACTCGCCAGAATCGCATTGCGCGAACAACGGGCAACCAGCGCCTTATCAACCTCAATGTCTTTTACGGCGATCAGCGCGCCAATGTCGCGATGATAAAGGATCGCAATTCGGTCGTTCAACTGTTTCGCTAAGCGAAAAGATTGAAGGCCAACGAAGACCATTAGAGCAAGCAGCAATCCAAAACTGAGTATCAGCTTGGATTTCACTCGCAGGTCTCGAAACCAACGAATTGATTTTTTGTGAATGCCCTCAACCATTTGCGTTCTCAGAACTTCCAGTTCAGCCCGAGGGAAGCGCCGTCTAATTGCCCGCCGGTCCAGCAGTGCGGGTTGGAACCAACCAATCCGCCAGTTGCATCCGATGCGTCATGACAATCCGTTGCCACCGCTCGGCCGCCGGCTCCCAGATCGTAGTGCGCGAACGGGCTGTTCGCCGTCAATCCCCAGCCTACATAGAAACCCAGCGCTTCCGACGCCTTTACCCGTAGTGCCGCGCTGAATAAATTGGACTGGTTGTTGACCCCCGCCCCGCCCACGAAGTCGCTTCCGGGAATTCCGCCAGGAGGGGTTTGGAAGGCGTCATTATGTTGGCCCGGATCCCCCGGGGTGCGGAACGCATGCGCCCAGCCGAAGCTGAGAGCCATCCTGGAATTCAGCTTTCGATCCAAATAGAACCATGTGCCAAGGCGTTGCCGCTCATTCTGAAACTCTAAATCGGAAGGAACGTAACGATGCAAAGTCTCAAAAATGCCGCCTAATGTCGTCGCTCTGGAAATCCGGTAGAGCATGCCCACTTTGCCGGCATCCTCGTCCGCCACGTCCTGGCTTTCCAGCAATTGACAAGTCGCGTTGCAGGTTGAGTAAAGGCCTGTGATATCGCTCTGCCGGTTCACTTTCATGTGACGTTCATAGGCGGTAACGAAATAAAGAGGTCCCTTTTTGTAGGTGAGGCTCGCGCTGACAGCGTTACTAAACGAGCCGTCACTGCAGGTTACAGGGTAAATTCCTCCACTGCCGGGCACGTTGCCGCCGGTACAGTCGGATTCGCCTGCCGCAAGGTTATCGCTGTTCGAAGCGCGATTCTGGCCTGGCGAAAACAACACAGCGGCCTTGAATCCGCCCCAAACCGGAGACTCCCACCATAGTGAGTGGTCGAGCCGGGTACCGAATTCCACGCGATTGTCGCCGCCGGTGTTGCCCATGATTGCCTGGTTGTCACCCACCATGCCATAGAAAGGATCCATGAGCATCGTGGACGTCTTATATGGCGCATCGGTTTTCCCAAACTTGATGGCGCCCCAGATTGGAGAAGAGATGCCGATATAGGTGTTACGCGACGTTAAAGCGCCTTTCACCGCATTGCTCTCGCTGCTATTCGTCTCACCGACGCCTGATGTAGAGGCGATATCCACTTGAGTCTCAAATTGGTAAACCAAATCAAACGGAAGGTTCGCCAGTGGTTGGAATCCGCGGACGCCAATATAGGAAATGTTGGTAGAAATGTCGGGAAGCCAACCCATGTTGCCAACGGGCGGCAAACCGTCCGGACCTACGACGTTCTGTAGCCCTTTCGTGGCGAGGTCGAAGGAAAGGTCGAAAGTACCATACAACGTCATTTCACCCGGACCTTTTTCTGTTCCCTCAGCCCCACCTGTATAAAAGGTCAGACCGTTGCCAAGCTTGCGTTGGAAGAAACGAGCGGTTTCCACTCGCCTAAGATCGCCGGTATACGCAGTCGCAGCTCCTTCACTCGGAGCAGGAGTGCTCGTTTGAGGGGAAGACTGGACAGTTGCCGGCGGCGCGGCCCGTGCAGCCGGCTGATTAGCCGAAAGCACGTCTAGTTGTTTCTGAACCGCCATCAATTTTTGCTGCAAATCCGCCACTTGCGCTTTGAGATCGGAAACGTCGTCCGCCCTACCCGGAGATGCCGCCAAGAACAACAAAGAGAAAACCCCAAACCCAGCAAACAATTTCATTCCGTTTATCGCCTTCAGTTTTATCTGGGCATGAGTACCCACACCCAAGCCCGCGTCCTTTCTTGCTTCTCTTTCGACGAAAAGTCATCAAATCTGTAGGCCAAAGAAACTCGCGATTCGCCGCCTATTCCCTTGTTCGATAGAATTCGGACTTACCCTAAATGACAAAGCAATCCAGGCGCGGTTTCATCGCCCAAATTCCCGCTGCATTGGCCGCGGGCAGTGTCGTCAAACGAGGAGGCGACAGTCAACCGGCTAGCGAGTGGACCCTTTGGTACAAGCAACCCGCGAGACTCTGGACCGACGCCCTTCCGCTAGGCAATGGCCGGCTCGGCGCCATGATCTTCGGCGGCATTGAACAGGAGCGCGTTCAATTAAATGAAGATACGCTTTGGTCCGGTTCGCCCCGCGATTGGAATAATCCCAAAGCCAGCGAAGCCTTGCCCGACATCCGCAAACTGGTTTTCGATGAAAAACGTTATGCCGACGCCGACATCGCATGCAAGCGTATGCAAGGGCCGTACAACGAGTCTTATCAGCCGCTCGGCAACCTCCGGCTCAAATTCGCCGGCTTGTCCGAACCAGTCAATTACCAGCGCGAGCTGGATCTGGATTCCGCCCTTTCACGCGTAACTTTCAGCGCCGCCGGCGTTGAATATGTTCGCGAAATATTTTGCTCAGCCCCGGATCAGGTACTGGTCGCGCGCCTTCGCGCCAACAAACGAAAAGCACTCAACTTGACAGTGAGCTTAGATAGCCTCTTACATTCGACTATCGAACCCAGCGGCAAAGGCGACCTCCGCCTCAAAGGCAAAGCGCCCGCGCATGTGGAACCAAATTATGTTAACGCACCAAATCCAGTGACTTACTCCGACGTCGAAGGCCACGGCATGCGCTTCGAATGCCGTCTGACCGTCCATCACAAAGGCGGCGCAATCGAAACGGCCGATGATGGCTTACACATTTCTTCCGCCGACGAAGTCATCATCCTGCTCACCGCGGCCACCGGATCCAAAACCTTCGATCAGTTACCCGACCGAAGTGCTGAGGAAATCGCTTCCCTCTGCGCCGATCGGTTGCGTGCCGCCGCAAGCAAGCCCTATTCAGAGTTGTTTCGCCGCCATGTTGAAGATCATCAAAGCTTGTTTCGCCGGGTGTCCCTCAACCTGGGCGCGCCGCCTGAGCCCGCACCAGCGACTGACGAAAGATTAAAGGTCTTTGCCGCCAACGAAGCCGATCAGCACTTACTCGCGCTCTACTTCCAATACGGCCGTTATCTTCTTATTGCCAGTTCGCGTCCTGGTTCACAACCCGCCAATCTGCAAGGCATCTGGAACGAGGAAGTTCGACCGCCCTGGAGCAGCAACTGGACGGCGAACATCAATGTGCAAATGAATTACTGGCTCGCCGAAACCTGCAACTTGGCCGATTGCCACGCGCCGCTTTTCGATTTAATCGAAGGCCTAAGTCAGACCGGCCGCAAAACGGCGGAGGTAAACTATCACGCGCACGGCTGGGTTTCTCATCATAATGTCGATCTTTGGCGTCAATCCGCGCCCGTCGGCGATTACGGCAAGGGCGATCCTACTTGGGCAAACTGGCAGATGAGCGGGCCTTGGCTCTGCGCCCATCTCTGGGAGCACCACTTATTCAACCGCGACACACGTTTCCTTCGCGAACGCGCTTACCCGGTGATGAAGTCTTCCGCCGAGTTCTATCTCGATTGGCTGGTGCCTAATCCTGAGGGCGGCCTGACAACGTGCCCATCGTTTTCCACCGAAAACCTCTTCATCGCGCCCGATGGCAAGCATGCGGCCACCAGTGCAGGCTGCACCATGGATATCGCGCTGTTGCGCGAATTGTTCACCAACTGCGTCGCGGCATCGGAGCTGCTTGATATAGACAAGCCGTTCCGCGAAACGCTCCTGCAGAAGTTGAAATCACTCCCTCCTTACAAAATCGGCCGCTACGGACAGCTGCAGGAATGGTCGGAAGATTTTCCGGAAGTTGAGCCCGGGCATCGTCACATGTCTCATCTCTATCCCATTTATCCCGGCTATGAATTGATGTCGCCGAAAAACACAGCGTTTCGCAAAGCCGGCCGAATCTCGCTCGAACGCCGTCTCGCTGCCGGCGGTGGGCAAACCGGTTGGAGCCGTGCCTGGGTGATTTGCCTTTGGGCTCGCTTGCTCGAAGGTGATCTGGCTCACGAGTCACTCTGCAGGCTCCTCGAACACAGTACCGGTCCGAATCTATTTGACACTCACCCGGCCGGCGATGGTTGGATTTTTCAGATTGACGGCAATTTTGGCGCCCCTGCCGGATTGGCAGAAATGCTGCTCCAAAGCCACGAAGAGGCAATGAGAGTTTTGCCCGCACTGCCCAAAGCTTGGCCCAAAGGAAGTGTCACCGGCTTACGCGCCCGCAGCGGCATCGAAGTGGACTTAGTGTGGGATTCCGGAAAAATTCAGACCTGCACACTCCGCCCTCAAATCACACGATCGCAAAGTGTTTCGTTCGCTACCCCGATCTCAAAAGTTTCTCTCAAAGAATCGGGCCGAACGCGTGAATTACCCATCTCCGCTAATACAATTTCTCTCAATCTAAATGCCGGCCAGACCTACCTCCTCTCCGCCATCTGATGGCTTAGGATTCTCAGAGAGAAATACAGCCGACCGCCGACTAAATAGGCGGAGCGCGATTGTCAACCGAAAAACGAGCCGTTTGGAAACGGCCAACGCCGAATGGTCTTGAAAGTTTCTTCGGCGATGACGAAATTATTGTCAGTAAGACCGATCTTCATGGCCTCATTGTCTACGCGAATAGGGTGTTTATCAACATTTCCGGATACACCGAAGCTGAATTGCTGGGAATGCCGCATAGTATTCTGCGCCACCCCGATATGCCTCGTTGTGTTTTCAAACTGTTATGGGACACCATTAGCAGCGGCCGCGAGATTTTTGCTTACGTCAAGAACCTCTGCAAGAACGGCAATCATTACTGGGTGTATGCCCACGTCACTCCCACCTTCGATCAAAGCGGGCAAATCAGCGGCTACCACTCGAATCGCCGCGTTCCTGGCCGGCTTGCCGTTGGCCAAATAGAGCAGCTTTATGCTCACTTGCGCAAAGTGGAAACGGCGCAAACGGATTGGCGTCGCGGCATGGAGGCGGCAGGCAAAGAGTTGACGCAAACATTGAAACGGCTAGGAGTTGAGTATGACGAATTCGTCTTCTCTCTCGAGCGCTGAAGCGCTCAATACTTCCGATCGCGAATGGATCAGGCTCGCTGCCGACGTTTGCGAACAGGCCGCGCGCGGAAATCTGGAACCGCGCATTCTCTCCATCGGCGGCGACCCCGATCTCAGCCGCCTGCTGCACGCCATCAACCAATTGCTCGACCTCACCGACGCATTCGTTCGTGAATCCGGAGCTTGCCTCGATGCCGCGGCCAAAGGCAAATTCTTCCGTAAAATCATTCTGCGCGGCATGCTGGGCTCCTTCAGCAAAGCAGCCGCGCTCGCGAATACTGCCACAGATGAAATGGCGCAAGAGCACAAGTCGCTCTTGGAGGCCGACAGGCGCCGCACCACACTCGCCAGCGAGCTCACTCAAGTGATGTCCGCCATTTCACACACGGCGTCCTCGGTGCGTTCCACTGCTAGCGCGCTTTCGGAGGGCGCGCAAGCAACCACCGAGGCTTCCGCCACGGTTTCGAGCGCCGCGGGTGAAACTTCGCTCGGAGTTCATACGGTGGCGTCCGCAACCGAACAACTGATTGCTTCCTTCGGAGAGGTGGAGAGGCAAACCAGAGAATCGGAAGAACTCGCTCGCGCAGCGGTAACGGATGCCAAACGGACGTCCGAAACGATGGCGGTGTTAACGCAAGTCTCGGGGCGAATCGGCGGAATCATCAAACTCATCACCCTTATCGCCGACCAAACGAAACTCCTGGCTCTGAACGCAGCCATCGAAGCCGCACGTTCCGGCGAAGCAGGCCGCGGATTCGCGGTTGTCGCTTCTGAGGTAAAGAATCTCGCCCTTCGTACTGCCGAAGCCACCGAACAAATCACCTCTGAGGTCCATCAAATCCAGAGTTCCACGGCCGGAGTGGGCCAGGGCATCGGCAAAATTGACGAACGCATTCACCAGATGAGCGACATATCGGAAAGAATCGCGGCTGCTGTCAGCGAACAGCGCAAAGCCACTGCGGAAATCAGCCAAGGTGTCAATCAGGCAGCGGGCAACACCGAGAATGTCAGCCGCCAGATCTCCGAAGTAAGCAAGAACGCCTCTGATACCGAGGGCCACACTGCTGAACTATTAAATGCCGCCACCGCGTTAAGCCAGCAGTCCGGGCAGTTAGACGCAGTCGTCAAGAACTTGCTCACCGTCGCGGGCAGCTGAAGCATTCTGTCGAGTCCGGGATGCTAAATTGCAAAAGGCCCTTCGGTGGCCCGAATTTAGGATTCCCCATGACCCAACCCTCCGCTCCGTTACAAAATTTGCCCGCGTGGAATGCGTTGAAAGATCACTTTGAAAAGACAAAGGGCGCGCATCTTCGTCAGCTCTTCGCCGAAGATCCCCAGCGCGGCGAGCGTTTTCGGCTTGAATCGCTGGGATTGTATTTCGATTATTCGAAGCACAGAATCACCGCCGAAACCGTCAAGTTACTCCTGAGCCTGGCGCAACAATCCCTCTTACGCGAGCGCATTGACGCCATGTTCGCCGGCGAAAAGATCAATGTTACAGAGCAGCGTTCCGTGCTGCACGTAGCCTTACGCGCGCAAAAAGGCGAGCAGTTTTTCTCCGATGGCGTCGATGTTGTGCCCGAGGTTCACGCAGTCTTAGACAAAATGGCCGCGTTTTCCGATCAGGTCAGAAGCGGCGCTTGGAAAGGCTTCACCGGCAAGCGCATTCGCAACGTCATCAGCATCGGCATCGGCGGTTCCGATCTTGGGCCGGTCATGGCGTATGAAGCCCTAAAGAAGTACAGCCAGCGCGATATCACTTTTCAATTCGTATCCAACGTAGACGGCACCGATTTTGCCGAAGCGGTTCACAACCTCAACGCCGACGAGACGCTGTTCATCCTCTGCTCCAAGACATTCACAACACTGGAAACGATGACCAATGGCCACACCGCGCGTGCCTGGGCTCTGCAACAACTCAAAGATGAAAAAGCCGTCGCCCGTCACTTTGTCGCCGTCTCCACCAATACCGAAAAAGTAACCGAGTTCGGCATCGATAGCGCCAACATGTTCGGCTTCTGGGATTGGGTCGGCGGCCGCTATTCCATGGATTCCGCCATCGGCCTTTCCACCATGATCGCCATCGGGCCTGATAACTTCCGCGCCATGCTTTCCGGTTTCCATGCCATGGATGAGCACTTCCGGAACACGCCGTTTGAGCAAAACCTGCCCGTGATTATGGGCTTGCTCGCGGTTTGGTACGCGACGTTCTTCGGCGCTGAGACAGTAGCGGTGTTGCCTTATGAGCAATATCTCAAGCGTTTCCCGGCCTATCTCCAGCAACTAACTATGGAAAGCAACGGCAAGCACGTTATGCTCGATGGCAAACGCGTAAGTTACCAAACCGGGCCCATTTACTGGGGCGAACCGGGCACAAACGGGCAGCATTCCTTTTATCAGCTCATCCACCAGGGCACAAAATTGATTCCCTGTGATTTCATCGGTTTCATGAAAACGCTCAATCCCTTGGGCAACCATCACGATCTGCTGATGGCCAACGTGTTCGCGCAGGCGGAAGCGCTCGCTTTCGGCAAAACCCCCGAGGAAGTGCGCGCCGAAGGGACCAAAGAACCATTAGTACCCCATCGCACCTTTGAAGGCAACCGGCCCTCCACCGTCATTCTCGCCGATAAGCTTACGCCGGAGACACTGGGCAAGCTCATTGCCCTTTACGAGCACAGCGTATTCACCCAGGGCACAATCTGGCAGATCGATTCCTTCGATCAATGGGGCGTTGAGTTGGGCAAAGCGCTGGCGACCCGAATCATTCCGGAGCTTTCAAGCAGCAACGAACTCAAGCACGACAGTTCTACCAACGCCTTAATCAATAAGTACCGCCAAGGCCGCGCTAAGTAGCGTCGTTCTTCAGTCGCAGCAATTTCAGCGCGAACGCGCCAAACAAATCGCGCGTTCGCGAATCGCGCACGAACATCCATTCGAGCATTCGAACCGAAACGGGCGGCTTCCAATTCGGGTCGCGCTCTTTGCGTCGCTGGATAATGCCGTTCAACGCCACTCGCGGCTGAGTCCGAAAACTATCCAGCATCGCCGTTTGATGTACACAGGAAATGGTGCAAAACGGCGCACAGCCTTTCGGTTGCGCTCCATAATGCAAAAGATCTTCGCGCGTATATTGGGCTAGAGGAATGCCCGGGAAACCCTTTTGCTGCGAACAGTAATGCACTAAACCGTCTTCACAAACGTAAAGGAAACGGCCTCCCGCCGGACAGTGCCATTGGTTCGGCACAGCTTTCACAATGTTTCTTTGAAACCCGTCATGATGCGCAAACGAAAAAAGACCTGAACCGAGCTTCAGAATACGTTCGTACACACCGCCTTGCGTTTCACTCAGCGCTTTCAGTTGACCTGAGCCATCGTGCAGAACACCAACCGTGCTCGTGAATCCCAGTTCGCGAGCCCGCGCCGCGATCTGAAAAGCGTCTTCCGGGTGGCTGATTTCGCTGCCCAACACCGAATTGATGGTAACGTCGAATTCGGCAAACTCAGCAAGCCATTGCAGCTTGCGATCAAGCACTTTGAGGCTCTTCTTCGAAACATCGTCGGGCTGAACGTTATCAATACTGATCTGCAAATAATCAAGGCCGGCGGCGTTCAGTCTCTTGATACGGTCGGGAGTAAGCAGGTAGCCGTTCGTAATAACGGTTACAATGGCGCCGCCCGTTCGAGCGCGTCGTATCAAATCGTCGAGGTCGGGATGTAAAGTTGGTTCGCCCCCGCTGAAGGTGATAATGCCCGTGCCGAATTCAGTGAGCTTGTCAATCCGCCGCAGCATCTCCTTCGTCGGCACCGGAGGCGAATCTTTGTCGAATTCGTTGCAGTACGTACAGGCTAGGTTGCAGCGCCGGATGGGAATGATCTGCGCCAGAATCGGCGCAGCCGGGGAAACCATGGCGCGCGCAAACATCCGCGTTTCCCGCCATCTGCGCACAACTCGAGCGACCAACCGCACAAACACCGCCCTAGTTGATTGGACGAACTAGCTGCGGGCCAAGCTTCAGAAATTCAGCTTCAACGATACCTGCAAAATGCGCGGATCGAAGGCCGACGCCACGCGCCCAAAACTGGAAGCGTTCTCGGCGGTGGAAAGAGTCGCGTAACCGGTAACGGTGCCGGCCGGCGAAATCGCACCTACGAAGTTCGGGTGATTCAAAACATTGAACATGTCGAGCCGGGCCTGCACATTTAGGCTTTCCCGAATCCGGAAAATACGGCTCACGGCGGCGTCAACATCTACAAACTTTGGACCAGTTACAACGTTGCGAGCGAGGTTGCCGAATGTGCCGGCGTTCGGAATAGCGAACGCGTTCGCGTTCAGAAACTGCACACAAGGCGTTTTGCCGTTGTTGCACACACTGTTTGTCGCGTAGACGTCGTTGAGAACCTGGTTCGGACGGTCGTTGCCGAGCCCCGTAAGAGAAACGTCCTTGCCTACCGTCAAGTTCAGAGGCTGGCCGCTTGCGGCCCGCACCAGCGGAGCGACTTCCCAACCGCTTAACAAGCGATTGAGCATGCTGTTGCCACCCTTCAACTGCGTCGTGTACACAAACGACGAGTTGAAGTTGTGGCGCGTATCGAAAACGCAACGCCCCCAATCCGCGTGACGGTTAAAAGGTTGCGAATTAGAAGAACCCGCCAGTGCCGCTCCAAAATCCGCATCGGAAATGCAGTTCGAAAGCGTATAGTTCGCCAGGAAGGTGAAGTTGTTCGCGAAGCGGTGCGTGATGGATGCCATTCCGCCGTTGTAGTGCGCAACCGCGCCATCGTCCATCGTGTTGATGCTGGCGTATGCTTTTCCCGTCGCCGGATCCGCCAGGTACAAAACTCGGCGCTGATTCGTGTTCGACGTGGAAGAGCACGGGCCTGCTTTGGTCAAACCATATTGGCCTGCCACACAGTTCCCCGGAATGTAGACAGCGGGATTCATTTCACCGCCGCTGCTCCAGAGGTGTGTGGTCTTGTTGCCCAGGTAGCTGAGTGAGATCATCCAATTATTGGCGACTTGCCGTTGGTAAGTCATATTCCAGTTGCCCACATAGGTAGGTTTCGGATTGATGGGCATGTTGACATACACGCCCGCAGTTGGGAAAAACGCCCTGCCGTTTGTCGGGAACGGATTGCCGCCCGGATAGCCTTGCCATGGATTGGTGAAACCGCCCGCTGGATTCGGCGTATCAAGCGCGGTGCCAATCGGAGCGTTCGTGGTTTCGCGTTCGTTGAACCACGTTTCGGCTTGATCGTAGAGAATGCTGCCGCCTACGCGCAACGTATCTTTGCCCGTTCCGCTCGGACTCCAGACCAAACCTACGCGCGGCGCAAAATTGGGAAGATGCCCGTTCCAATTGGCGCTCGGAATGCCGGGGTCGCCCGGAAAGAACAAACCGGCAGGCGCATTCGGATGAACAGTGCTGTGTTCGTTGGCATAGAACGCGGGCAGGCTAAAGGATGTCCCGCGTTTGTATTTGTCGGGGTCGGAAAAAGTAGGCTCCCAACGGATGCCCAAATTCACTGTCAAGTGGGATGAAAGCTTAATGCTGTCCTGCGCGTAATAACTCATCAGCCATTGACGCAGGTCATCCGGTGTCGCGTTCGTCTGTGTGAAGTCGCTCGGCAAGCCAAGCAGAAAATCGCTCAGACCAAGGTTCGTTCGCGACGCATTGAAAGTGAAATTCCCGTTCTCGTTGAATCCTGAAACCGTGTTATTCTCAACCTGCTCCACGTTGGCGCCAAACGAGAACTCGTGCCGGCCCCGAATGACGTCCACATCATCCGCAAGTTGATATTCAGTCACATTGAAGTGGCCCGGCGCGCAAGTGCCGCAAAAAGTACTAAAGCCGCCGGTCACACTAATCAACAAAAAGTTCGGCACCGCGCTGTACATATTGACGCCCAACAACGTCGGGTTGATCGGAATATCCGTCGGACCACGGTTGTCGCGGCGTCGATTGAACGTCGCATGGAACGAGTTAACCGTCCCGGGCCCGAAAATATAGGTATCGCCGATGGTCGCGGATTGAGCCAGTTCGAGGTTGCCGGCTTGGGTCGTCGTTAACAGATTCTTGCCGTCATAAGTGGGCGGATTTTGGAACGAATCGGCCAGATACCGCCCGAACAAAGTGTGCTTTTCATTAATCACATAGTCGCTGCGCCCGATGTACTGATTCTCGTCGCCCGTCACGGGAATGCCATACGTCACCACGCCGCATTGATCGGCTGAAGCCACCGGCAAATATTTCTCCGTCATGTTCACCGCCGTGACGTTCAGCGCGCTCGCGGGGATGATATTGCCCGCAAACGGAGCGCCGCCGCTAATCGGGTTCGTCAGCGTGAGGGCCTTATGGCTCGACTGGCAAGCTGCGCTGGCCACAGTACTGAAATTCCCGTTGAGCATGTCCTGGTTCGGAATGCTGGTGCTGCTCTGCGGCGGATTCGAACGGTTCCGCGTGCCCTGATACCCACCAAAATAAAAAAGTCTATTCTTGATCAGCGCTCCACCGGCAACGCCGCCGAACTGGTTCCGCTTTAAACTATCCCTCGACAGCGCAAAGAAGTTGCGCGCATTCATATCGCCGTTACGCAGGTATTCGAACAAATCGCCGTGTAATTCGTTCGTGCCCGATTTCGTCACCGCGTTAACCGTAGCGCCTGGGTGCGTACCAAACTTAGAAGAAACCGCGCTCGTCTCAACGCTGAACTCTTGCAATGCGTCGGGAAAAGGCAGCGGCAGATTCACGTTCGACATCGGATCGGTATTATCGGCCCCGTCCAGCAAATAACTTGTCCCGTTCCCTTGACCGCCCGCCACAGAGATGCGGGTTGAGCTAAAGAAGGTTTTGCTCCCAGTGTCTCCGGCATCGCCGTAAGAAGCGCCGCCCAATGTGATGATCAGTTGCGTCGCCTGCCGGCCATTGAGCGGCAGTTCGGCAATTCGCTGCTGATCGATCAAACTCGCCACTGACGTTTCCTTGGTTTCCACCATGCTCGCGGTAGCGCTTACCTCGATAGTTTCCGACGTCGAACCAATCGGCAGGGAAGCATCCACTTGAATGTTGTTATTGACAGCCAGCACGATGCCTTCCTGCACATAGTTCTTGAATCCCTGCGCCTTGATTTCCAGTCGATAGGGACCAATCGGCAGATTGGCCAAGGTATAAAGCCCCGAGCTATTTGTCCGCGTGGAGCGGATTAGATCGGTGTCTTTCTGCGTCATGGTCACTTCGGCGTTCGTGATCGCGGCGCCGGAAGGGTCGGTTACAGTTCCGCTCACTTGCGCTTCGGCTGTTGCTTGTGCCGTGGCGGCGGAAGGTGCTAAAAGGAAGGCGGCGCACACGAACGCGGCTGTGGCGCACGTTCCCTTATCGAAACCCGAGAACAACATGGTCTTTATCCCTCTGCTGAAGCCAGACTAAACCGCGAATACAAGGCACGGTGTGAATCGAGTCTAACAGAGGCAGTACTACGTTACTAGCAAAAGCCTCTAAACAATTTCTTTAGGGGAACTAAACGGATCTCAGAACTTGAGGCAGATTTTACCGAAATGCTTTTGGCTCTCCATGTAGAGCAAAGCGTTCTTCAAATCGGTCCAGTCGAATGTTTTGTCAATCACCGGTTTAACTTTGTGAAATTCAATAGCGCGGTTCATCTGCTCGAACATATGGCGCGAGCCCACAAAAATCCCCTGAATCCGCGCGCAACTCACTAGTACGGAAACCGGCGCGATGCCTGCATCGGCCCCGCTCAGAACGCCAATCACACTAATCGCCCCATGCACCCGCAAGGCTTTGATACTGCGCGCCAGCGTATCGGTGCCGCCCACCTCAATCACATGATCCACGCCCGCGCCGCCTGTCAGCTTGCGCGCCGGTTCATCCCAGTTAGGCGTTGTTTTGTAATTGATCGTCTCGTGTGCGCCCAACTGGCGAGCGTGTGCTAGTTTCTCGTCACTGCTCGAAGTAATAATCGTCCGCATGCCGGCAAGCAACGCGAACTGAAGAGCAAAGATCGAAACGCCGCCCGTTCCTTGCAGTAAGACGGTATCTCCGGGAACAGCAGGCGCATGCCCGAATAACGCGTGCCAGGCAGTTACTCCGGCGCAGGGCAGCGCTGCCGCTTGTTCGTCGCTGAGCGAAGCCGGAACCTGCACCAACCCATCTTCCGAAAAGACCACGTATTCAGCCGCGACTCCATCAATCGAGCCTCCCAGCGCTGTATTCGATTTCTCCCGCGTCGGCGGCCCCTCAATCCACTTTTGAAAAAAACAGCCCGCCACGCGATCGCCTTGCTTCACTCGCGTAACGCCGGCGCCCACTTCTTCCACAACGCCCACGCCATCCGACAACGGAACCATAGGCCGCTTCAAGCGCGGATTATAGGCCCCGATCACCATCATGAAATCGCGATAATTCAAAGACGCTGCCCGCATCCGCACCAGCGCTTGCCCGGGACCAGGCGTTGGCTTCGCACGCTCGACCAGAGCTAACTTGTCGATCCCAAATTCCTGTATCTCAAACGCCTTCACGAAGCCACCTGGTGCTCAAGCCGCGCGGTAAACTCAATCAGCTTTTCGAGCTTGCGGCGAGCCGCGCCGCTATCGATCGATTCAATCGCCAAAGCCACCGCCGATTTCAAATCAGGTGCCTTGCGCGCCACAAACAACGCGGCAGCCGCGTTCGCAATCACGATATCCCGTTTAGCCCCGCGCTCGCCATCAAAAAGCGCGCGAATGATATCGGCGTTGGTTTGGCTGTCGCCGCCTTGGAGCGATTCAAGCGTTGCGTGTTCCACCCCAAAATCCGACGGCACCCATCGCCCCTTCTGCACACCGTCCTCCTCGACTTGATAAACAGTCGTGGGACCAGTGGTGGAAATTTCGTCAAGCCCGTCGGCGCCATGAACCACAAAGGCACGATCCACACCCAGGCGAAAGAGCGCTTGCGCAATTACTTCCGCAGCGCGTATCGAAAACGCGCCAATCAGTTGTACCCGGGCGCGCACCGGATTCGTCAGCGGTCCCAGCAAATTGAAAATCGTCCGGCCCCGCAACTGCAACCGCGCTTCCTGGGCATACTTCACGGCGGGATGCAGCAGCGGCGCGTACAGAAAGCCAATGCCCGTTTCGCGTATGCAATCGGCCACCTGCTCCGGTGGCAAGTTCACCGGAACCCCGAGCGCTTCCAGCACTTCCGCGCTCCCGCATTGACTCGAAATCCGCCGGTTCCCATGTTTCGCCACGCGCTGGCCCGTACCCGCAACGACGAAGGCTGTGGCAGTGGAAACGTTAAAAGTGTTCGCGCCGTCGCCGCCCGTCCCGCAGGTGTCGATAATCGGTTCCTCGTCTTGCGGAAGGTGGATCGGATGCGCCATTTCCCGCATCGCCGAGGCAAAGCCGACCAGTTCGGCCACCGTCTCCCCCTTGCGCCGCATAAACTGGAGCACTTGCGCAATGCCTTCGGTATCCATGCCGCCGGAAAGCATGCGAAGCATCAAATCATGCGCCTCAGCCTGCGTGAGGTGCACCGAATTACGAAAAGGCAAATGAGGCGTAGCTGAGTTATTCATTCGTCCCGCGAACAACGTTCCTTTTTCAGGAGTGGCCCTCCTCCCCCGCTAAGAGCACACTGGGCTATCCGCCGTGGCCCAAACTGCAAAGGCCGAAACTTGCGGATGCGCAAAGGGGGTGTGACACTGCACACCACCCTTTATACAAGATAGCGCGTGCCCTTGCACCCTGCCCACCGAAAAGCAAAGTCAAGAACGCACGCGTCGAACAGTACAACCAGCAAGGACGTAACCACCACCGCTCGCGTAAGTACCCTAGCGAAAGGAACAGCGCAATTTCGCGCATCTTGATGATCTTGCTGAGCGCGGCAAGCCAGATCAGCTCGGCTTCGGAAAATCGTCCCGTCGCAGCCACTTTTGCCAGCGACAATTTGTTTTTAGTCGGAGTGCCTGTATTGTGGCTCGCCAACGCATCGATGGCTGCCGCTTCCTCGATTGCGGAGAAACGTCTCACCTGCGCGTCGCGCGCAACATTATCGACGTCGGACACAAGCCGCAGACACCCGTCGACTGTTTTCGAAGGCGCAATCGGAAGGACAGAATAAATCGATTGAACATATGGCTAGTTTGCGGGTCCAGCAAACAGCAGCAGCAAATTCCCCTCCGGATCCTTGACGATGAAATTCTTGGCGCACCAAGGCTGCTTTTTCAACGTTTGCTGAAAGACAACGCCAGCGGCCTGAAACTCAAGGAACAGCAGCTTGATCTCATCGCTGTGCCGACGGTCATAAAAGCGGACAACAGTTCCTTCCGACCGCGGAAGGTCGATTCGATTAGTGGTACCTCGACGGGCCTTAGATTGAGACGCGCAGCGTCGCGACCGACCTGTGCGTAGTAGGGGAGGTTGCCGCAACTGAATACAAGTGTGAAGCACGCGCAAAGTCGACCAACGGCGTACATCGATCAAGCAGATGGGCTCCGGAACGGCAAGGCGGTGACCTAAACATAAGACGCACTCAGGTTGTGCGATGCTACATTCTTGGCGAATGACACTTGTTATCTGAATCGCGGTTGCGACTAATTTGGAGACCTCCGGTCACGTTACGGGGCGCAGGTGTTGCGGGCGAAACCGAGCGATGGAGACGACCCAAAACAGCACGACGAAAAGAACAAAGAAACCGACTTGGTGCCGCGCCCACGGCAGACGGTCAGCAGGATAACAGGATAAATGGCACGCTCACCGCGACATCGACTGCGATGCTACGGCGACCGAAGAACTTGGCAACCTCTTTCGGCGGAACATTGTGCGACGTTGCGATCTGCTTGATCAGGCCAGTCGCAGAGGCGGCTAGGCAAGCTCTAGACACCTGCCTGGGCTCCCTGACCGCGTGACGTTGACGCTGTCTCGGTGGTTCCCAAATCCGTGGACAGTGATTTTACTGGATGTTAGTTTGCGGGTCCTGCGAACAGCAACAGGTTCCTATCCGGATCCTTGACGACGAAATTCCTGGCGCCCCAAGGCTGCTTTTTCAGCATCTGGTGGAACGAAACACCAGCGGCCTGAAACTCAAGAAAGAGCAGCTTTATCTCATCCGCTGTGGCGACGGTCATCGATACGGACAATAGTTCCTCCCGGTCGCGGAGGGCCGATTCGATTTGTGCTCGGTCGACATACCGCAGATTGAGGCGCGCTGCGTCGCGACCCACCTGCGCATAGTAGGGAGGCTTGCCGTAACTAAAGATAAGCGTAAAGCCTAACTTGTCACGGAAAAATTCGCAGGATCTCTTGATATCGGTCACGAAGAGTTGTGGCTCTGCAGCGACGATCGTCGCTTTGGATGGCGACGGTTTCGCCTTGGGCGGAGTGGCCGAATGTCCTATTTTCAGGGCTTTCCAGCTGTCGAAGCCTTGCTGTCTTGCGACCAACTCTTGCGCATCGCTGAGCTTGAAACTTGCGGCCAGAATTTCGGAGTCGGACATATTGACGAAGCGGGGCAAATGCGCGCGGATTTGAACGGCGACGGGATAGTGGCGTTCGCGATGCCAGCGCAATACGAGCTTGGCTTGTTTTTTCAGGTTTTCTAGATTGGGCATGTCGGCTTCTCCACGATGGGATCGTAGGTGGGCATAGCCCTTCGGCGATTTGCCGTTGCATCCTACATGCGCAAATTACAGTATCGACGAAGGTTTGAGCGGTTGTCAATTGGTTCGACGGGCTGGATGCTTATGCCGCCGCCAAGGTGACGATGGCCTGACGCGGATCGAGCGAGAGAATCTGTCTAACGCGAAGAGCGTAGGGGCGGGCGTTCTCGAATACAAGATTGATTTCGGTCCTGGCTGGCGCATCAAAGAAACCGCGCAGGACGGGGGCGATGCCAAGCGCGCCACACGAAATTGGGCTATTTGGCAAGGACAGCGAACGCTTTGTGGTCCTGATCGGCGGCGGGACCAAAAAACGGCAGGACAACGACATTTCCGAGGCCCGGGCGTGCTGGGCCGATTACAAAAGGAGGAAAAGGTATGCCTCTTACCCATGACTTCAAAGAAACAATCCGGGCGCGCGCGCAGCGCGGACCCAAATTCCGGCAAGCTCTCTTGCGTGAGGCAGTGGAAAGCTATCTCACCGGCGATCTTGAAACCGGCAAGTCCGTCTTGCGCGATTATGTGAATGCCACCATTGGATTTCAGGCGCTCGAAGAGCAGACTGACATTTCGGCCAAGAGCCTCATGCGCATGCTGGGCCCGAAGGGCAGTCCGTCCGCGGCGAATCTATCAAGCATTCTCACGGCCCTGCAAAAAACTGAACGGGTCCACTTTGAGCTTTCTTTGAGGCGGTAGTAGCCTCGCACGTGCTCCACAAACGTTCCTCTAGGAGACGGCCGGCTAGGCAAAGAGCGAGGGGTTCCTAATGCGTGACTAGGATGTGCCGATAAGCTCGCGGGATCCCTTGCGTAGCCGTGAAATTCGAACGGTCGTCAACTATCCCTAGGGAGGCGTCACGAGCAGTGCGCTCCTCACGCTAATCGAGCAGGAGGGCTTTGGCGTTTTTCTTACGAGGCGGTTCGTTAAGATCATTGTTCTCGCTTCGCGTCTATCAACAGCACAACAGCTCCGAGAGCGAAGAGCAAGAAGGAGGCTATCCCGCCCATCAACATCTTCGTAAGTTTCCAACCCGGCAAGTTGGGAGACCATTCAGTGAAGCCTCGCACCGTGGAATAAAGCGCATACGGCAGCATCAAAATGAGCACGAACCGCAGTGCAGAACGAGCGAACCGGGTTGTATGAGGAAGCAGCCGAGGTATCCGCCTGTATAGCACGATCAGCGATCCTATACGGATCAGCGGTCTCACGTCCATCGATGCACTACTTTACACGAGCGAACCTGGGCGTTCTCGCACACGCTGTCACAGGGCGAGTTGAATCACCTGATCATCCAACTGGACCAACGGTTTCTCGACATCCAGGGACCGGCGCTCTTCAATCGCTTTCGCGAAGGTTGGCTTCAATCTCCTCCATGGTTTCGCATTTTGTGTGGCGCAGCCGGTATCGAAGGCACTTCCGCCCAGAAGCCGCCCTGGTCGGCCTTTTCAACAATGGCGCGGATTCTCATAGGTTGACTTTCAGTCTAATCCAGTTCGGGGTTTCAGGAAGGGTTGGTTTGAGACACTAGCGTCTGAGGCGGCGACTCAAAAGCATAGCTGATGCACAATCCATGGCTGGACATTCCGTTGGGAGATTACGAAGGGCATATGAATTCGCCCAGCGTGGGGCAACTCGAGGTGCTGGCGGAGCTGTTCGGTCAAGCGCTCGCGTATTGCCGGCCGGAATCAGTTGCGATTCTGGGGATTGCCGGCGGGAACGGGCTGGAGAAAATCGCCGCGAGTGTCACGCCACGAATCGTGTGTGTGGATATACAGCCTGCTTACTTAGAGGAAGTTCGGGAGCGGCATCGGGAATTGCCACTCACCCTGATTTGTGCAGACCTCGAGCGAGAGACGTTACGCGAGGAACCGGTGCAGTTGGTGCACGCCGCGTTGATTTTTGAACATGCGGGAACGGAGGGGTGTCTGCGCAACGTGGTGTCGCTGGTGGCGGCAAACGGGTTTCTTTCGGTGGTGTTGCAATTGCCGAGTGAGGCGACGGCCGGTGTGTCACCGACGCCGTACCCTTCGATTCAGAAGTTAGGTGGGCACTTCAGGTTCGTCGATGTGAAGGAGTTGGGCGCCAGACTGAGTTCCCTTGGTTACCGTCTGGTGCTGGAGGAACGGCGCGCTTTGCCGGCCGGCAAGGGATTCTGGCTGGGGATTTTCGCAGCGGGGCCGCAAGCGGATCAGCGTTAAGTGCTTTGTTTTTCCGAAAGACCTTCGTAGGCGCGGCGGAGGGCTTCGCGGGTCTCAGAGGCGATGGGGGCGGGAAGAGTGTCGCGCGAATAATGGCGGCAGAGTTCGACGGACTTGCGGAGAGAACTGACGAAATCGACGCAGGGAGCGCAGCCTTCAATGTGGCCTGAGAGTTTTTCGCAGAGATCGGGCGGTAGTTCGGCGTCGAGATATTCAGAGAGCAGGGCGAAGATTTGCTGGCAGGAAAGTTCAGGTTCCATGAGCGGTGGTCTCAACCTTTCGTAAGTATTCGTCTACTTTGGCGCGCACGGCAAGACGAGCGCGATGAAGGCGCTGCTTGACGGTATCGACAGTCAATTCGAGCACTTCGGCCGTTTCCTCGGTGCGTAGACCTTCGACATCCCGCAGCAGCAGCACTGACCGATAGAGCTCGGGCAATTCGGCGATCGCTGTTTTGAGAACCGTGCTCAATTCGGAGCGAAGAAAATCGTCTTCGGGGAGATGCGACCAATCGGCGATTTCGATCTGGCGCAGACCGCCATCGAGCTTCGCGGGCAGGTAGTCGGTGAGAGAGAGTTCGCGAGCCGGGCGAAAGTGCTCTTGCGGCGCTTCATCAAACAGGCATTCTTCGCAATGCGAAAGACCCAGGGTTTGAGTCGCGCAGGGTCGCGGAGTTGATCGAGACGCTTGAAGACCTGCAGCAGAGTGTCTTGCGACACTTCTTCGGCATCTTCGCGGCTGCCACACATCAGGTAGGTGTATTGGAAAAGCTTGTGGTGAAACGTGTCGACGAAGCGATCGAAGGCGCCGGGTTTGCGGGCCAACAGATCGCGGGCCAACTGCAGATCGTCGTCTTGAAGCAATCACCACCATTGTAAGGACTCGCGAATGAGTTCAGGCGTTTTCGAAAACGGCGGCGGCGGTGGGCAGGGCGATCTCGATAGAGGGGGTGTGGGTCATGGTGTTGTGAATGAGGCAGTTTTTGGCAGCGCGGATGACGCCGTCGCGGTGGCGGGGATCGTCCAGGCCGGGGACGTCGATGAGGATGCGGAAGTTGTCAAGGCGGGCGGGCTGTTGCGCTTTGCCGGCTTCCACCTTAACCGTGAGACCTTCCATGTTTAAGTTGCGGGCTTTGAGGTATTGGATGGCGTAATAGGCCGCGCAGGTGCCGAGCGAGGCGAGCAGGAATTCGGGCGGGGTCATGCCGGTGTTTTGGCCGCCATTTTCAGCGGGTTGATCGCAGATGACTTTGAGACCGCGAGATTCGGCTTCGAAGCGGACGCCGTCGAGGAAGCGAACGGTAGTTTCCATATCGATACAGATGCAATGGGCACGCAGTGGTGACAAGCTGAGGATCTAAAGCCTGTAAGCCCCTGAGCCGATGTGTAGGGATGAAAGGTAGGACGACACAGAAATGAATTTTGATGAGGCAATTTCGGCGCACACGGCTTGGAAGTCGAAGCTTTCGACATATCTTGTGAAGCCGGATAAATCCATTGATTACAAGAAGTTAGCGCTGGACAACCAGTGCGACGTCGGCAAGTGGATTCATGCTGAACTCGCCAAATATGCGGGGAACGAGGCGTTCCAGGAACTGAAAAAAGAGCATGCGAATTTTCACAAAGCGGCGTCGGACGTGGTAAAGCGGGCAGATACCGGTGAAAAAGTTACATCGGAGCTTGTCCTTGGCGGTAATAGCGCTTATGCAACCTGTTCCAACAACGTGGTACGTGCCTTGCTAAGGATGAAGCGCGAGACGTCGAACGCGGCGTAAAGTCCAAGACATTCCTGCCCGCAATTTGATGCTAGGATGGGTCCTGGATGCAGGTCCCGGCGCGAATTGCGGGTATTTTTATTGCACTTCTGCTGATCCTGGGGATCGCCAATTGCAGCGTCGCCTGCAGTTTGGCGGGCTGTCCGGACAAGGCGATGCCGCCCTGCCATGGTCATCACGAGCAGGGTCCGACGCAGCAGTCTGGCGGAGAGTGTACCCATCCGATGACGACTGCTGAATTTCGCAAAGCAGTTAATTGGAGCGAATCGGTGGCGTTGGCGCCATTGATCGAGACGAATTCCCACCTCTTTCTTAACCTGCCGACTATTGTCTGGAATGACAGGGTTTGTGGGTCCGTCCTGAAACAAAAAGTCAAAACATCAAACGCAATTCTGCGGATCTGATTCAATCTCTTCCTTCCTTCCATTCCTTACTTCTGATTTTCTTGGCTAGAGGAGATGTGTGTGTTCAGGAAGAGTGTTTTTTACCTTGCCCTTGGTGTGACTTTACGCGCGCAAGATATGCAGATGCCGACGATGCAGATGGTGGATATGAATCCGGCATCGATGTTTGTGATGAACGCAATGTCGGGAACGGCGGTGAATCCGGCAGCTTGGGAGATGCCGATGAAGTTGACGCCGTTGGGCAAGTGGAATTTGATGTTCATGGCGAACGGGTTTGTGGACGATACGCAGCAATCGGGACCCCGCGGCGGCGACAAACTGTATTCCACAAATTGGTTGATGGCGAATGCGGAGCATCGTATAGGGGAGAACGGCGCGCTGGAAGTGCAACTCATGCTCAGCCTGGAGCCGGCGACAATTACCGAACGGCGCTATCCGCTGCTGTTTCAAACGGGCGAAACGGCGTTCGGGAAAGCGATTGAAGACGGGCAGCATCCGCACAACTTCATCATGGGGTTGGGGTTGCTGTACGCCGTGACGCTCGGGAAAGATGTGACGCTTGAGCTGTATGGGGCGCCTGTCGGAGATCCGGCGTTGGGGCCGATTGCGTATCCGCACCGGGCATCGGCGCTGGATCTTCCCCAGGCGCCGATTGCGCATCACTGGGAAGATTCAACGCACATTTCCAACGATGTGGTGACAGCGGGCCTTGCGTATAAAAAAGTGAGGCTTGAGGCGAGCGGATTTCATGGCGCAGAGCCAGGAGAGAACCGCTGGATTGTGCAGCAGGGGGCGATCGATTCGTGGTCGGGACGGTTTTGGTTTTTCCCGGCTAAGAATTGGAGCGCGCAGGTTTCGGCCGGACATCTGACGAAGCCGGAAGCGCTGGAAGCGGGTGATCAAAATCGAGTAACAGCTTCCGTTGCGTATTCCAAGCCGATGAAGAGTGGCGCAAGTTGGTCATCGAGCGCGATTTGGGGGAGAGTGCACAACACGAACACGAAGCGCAACGGCAATGCGTATACGTTGGAATCGGTGTTGCCGGTGGGGCGGAAGAATTTCATTACCGGGCGGGCCGAACTCGTGGACAAAGACGATCTGTTCGACGATGAGCCCGCGATTGCGGACTATCTCGATGTTACTTACGGCAGTACGTTTCGGATTGGGGCTTACACGATTGGGTACACGCGCGATTTCGATTTGATTCCGCACGTGGAGACCGGCGTGGGAGTGAATTTGGAAACATATTCGTTGCCAGGGGCGATTAAGCCTTACTACGGGGATCGTCCGATTGGGGGGAATGTGTTTGTGCGGTTCAGGTTGAAGCCGTAAAAGTAAAAGCGCTGGCTTACGGGCCAGCGCTTTTTGTTTGACGGCGGACTAAGTGCTAGAACTTCGGCATAGAACCAGGGAGCGTATAGCGGACGTCCATATAGACTGTGCTGTCGTGAGCGGCGTGCGGAGCGCCGACCGCGACGGCGAAAGGATCGCGCGTGGCGTATTCGTATTGGCCGATCAAGTTGATGGCGCCGTAACGCGGATTCTTCCAGAAGGTCTGGTTGAAGCCGCCGGTGACTTCCTGAATGGCGCGATTTTGAGATCCGGCGCCATAACCGATGACCGATTTGCCGTTCGCGTCGATCGAAGTATTGCGATCGATGTAGATGCCGCCGTAGTACAGGAACAGCAAGGTTTTGTGCAGGGTGGCTTCGATGCCGTCAACGGTGCTGGCCGAACGCACGCCGCTGAGAGCGCCGTTGTCTCGGACCACCACATCAGGCGCTTGGCCGAAGATGTAGCGGCCTTCGCCATCGTTCCAGAAGTTAGTGCTGATGAGGCGGAGGTTCTTCGTAAGGCCCGCGTTCAAGCCGACCAGGAGGCCTGCGCCTTCAGTGCTAAAGTGTTGGCCGGCACCCAGGGCGGACCCGGTGTTGGGATTCCAAATGCGGTACCGGCTGGTGATGCCGCCGACTTCAAAGTGAAAGCGAGAGCTGGGATCAATGGCGAGTTTGGCGATGATATCGGGCATCACCGTGGGAGTTGCGAGCACTGTGTTCGCGGCAGCTGTGACGGTCGTACCACTCACGGTGGCGGTAATAGAACCGCCGTTATCCAACTGCGAACCCGCAAGCGCGGTAAGCGCAGATGGCAACGTGATGGCCGTGCTGCCATTCGCCCCGCCCATATATTGATCGGGGTTTTCAAAGGATAGACCGAAGGTCACCTTTTCACTCGGGTGCACTAGCACACGGACGCCGGGTTGGCGCGTCCATGTTAAGCCCGCCATGTAGTTCACGTCCATGACTTGTGAATAGAAGATGTCACCGGGCAAAGCGGATAGGCCCACTCGGTTGGGGGTCAGCAAGCTCCAGCTTTGGCCGCCGAGAAATTCAACCTTCCCTTTGCGCACGTCCACCCAGAAGAGGCGGAGGCGCGGTACGAATGCGCCGTTGGTGACGGTGAGATTCGTGGCGCCGGAGGTGCCGAGGAAGTCAAACTCGTTATAGCCGATGAAGTGCGCGCCTTTCCAATCGCCATCGATGCGGAAGCCGACGCGCGAGTTCTGCGGGCTGAAGCGAAACTCGGAGTTGTGGGCGGCCAGGGTGTTGTCGTAGGGTACGCTGCCGAAGTTGGTGCCGATGCCCGAGCCGGCATTTTCGCTACGCCAGATACCGGTGAGATCCATGAAGCCGATGGGGACGATGCAGACGTTGCCGAGGTGAATAAAAGTCGGCGAGCTGGCGTCATCGCAAGGGTTGGCGGCGTTTGAATCCTGAGCCGCGCGGCGCCCAGCATTGTTTCCGCCAACGGCCGGGATAAACTGAACGGGCCTGGCGACGTTAGTAGTGTTGTTGACGGTGGTTGTATTGCCGGCCGTGGAGGTGGCGACGACGCTCGTGCCGTCCTGAGTACTGGGCGCAGGCGCGGCTGGCGCGACGGCAGCAGCGGCTGCCGCCGGCTTGGTTTGATCAACCAAGTTCTGCAGCGAGCGCTCCAGCAGTTTCTGCTGCTCGTCCATGGCTTGTTGCAACTTCTTGATCTGTTCCTGCTGGGCAGCGATGCGCTGCTTCAGCGCTTCTAAATCGGTGGCGTTTACCGATTGATTGTCTTGTGTTCCGGCTGCCGGTGTGGCTGGAGTTTCAGCGCACCAGGACGGCGCGGCGAAACTGGCCAGGCAGAGGATGCTCAGAATCACGCTTCTGTTCATACGCTCCTTAAAAAACCTCATAGAATGCATTTTGGTGAATAGTTGCGCAAGCTGCGAGTCGCTTAAAATTGCGCAAACTCGACCCAAGTTACCGGAGTAGTGTTTCAGAACGATTAACGTTGCGTTACGAGGCGGCTAGGAAGGAGGGAAATGTACCAGCGGTACGAAAGATTTTGGAGACTGAGAGAGAATAAGAAGTGAAAGTCCTCCCCCGGGCCACTAGGAGAGCTTAAAACCTTTGATGCCCGAACGCCCGTTCGTTCACCTGCACTGCCACACCGATTATTCGCTGCTGGATGGCGCCTGCGACATTAAGAAGCTTATGGCGCTCGCCGAGCGGCAAAAAATGCCCGCGATTGCCATGACCGACCACGGCAACTTGTTCGGCGCAGTGGAATTTTATACCGAAGCGAAAGCGCACGGCGTTCTGCCGGTGATTGGCTGCGAAGTGTATGTTTCGCAGCAAGGGCACAAGACCAAAAGCGATTCGGACCGCTACAACCATTTGGTATTGCTGGCGGAAACGCAGGAGGGGTACAAGAACCTCATCAACCTGATTTCAACGGGCTACCTGGATGGCTTTTACTACAAGCCGCGAGTAGACAAAGACCTGCTGGCCCGGCACGCAAAGGGGTTGATTGGACTTTCGGCCTGTTTGCGTGGCGATGTGAATGAAGCGCTGATGGCGGACAAATACGCCGATGCCAAGCGCTTGACGAACGAATACACCGATTTGTTCGGCAAGAACAACTTCTTCCTGGAACTGCAGGATCACGGGCTCGATCAAGACAAGTTGGTGATACCGGGCGTGTGCCGGCTTTCGAAAGAGACGGGCGTCCCGCTGGTGGCGACGAACGACTCGCATTATCTGGAAGTGAACGACGTGCGCGCGCACGAGATTCTGCTGTGCATTCAAACCGGCAAGACGATGAAGGATGAAAACCGGATGCGGTTTTCCACGCCGGAATTTTATGTGAAATCGCGCGCCGAAATGCTGAAGTTGTTCGGCGAGGTGGAACACGCGCTAGACCGCACCTGGGATATTGCGCAGCGGTGTCACGTTGAATTGAAGAAGGTGGATGATCCGTTTCCGCGCTTCGATGTGCCCGGTGGGCAGACCTTGGACACCTATTTCGCGTATGTAGCGCGCGAAGGGTTTGAGAAGCGGCGGCCGCGGCTGGAGGCGCTCGCGCAGCAAGGACGATTGAAGCACAGCATGGCCGAGTATGAAGAGCGGCTGAATTTCGAAATCAAGACGATTCAGCAGATGCAGTTCCCTGGTTATTTGCTGATTGTTTGGGATTTCATCCGCTTCTCAAAGCAGAAGGGCATTCCGGTGGGGCCGGGGCGTGGATCGGCGGCGGGCAGTTTGGTTTGCTACGCCATGGAGATCACGGACGTGGATCCGCTCGAATACGGGCTGCTCTTCGAGCGGTTCTTGAATCCCGAGCGCATCAGCATGCCGGACATCGACGTGGATTTCTGCACCAACCGGCGCGGCGAAGTGATTCAATACGTCACCGAAAAATATGGGCGCGAGCAGGTGGCGCAAATTATCACGTTTGGCACGCTAGCGGCGAAGGCGGCCATCAAAGACGTAGGCCGCGTGTTGGATATGACCTTCGCGGAAGTAGACCGCATTTCGAAGCTGGTTCCAAAGACGCTGAACATCAAACTTGAGCAGGCGATTGAAGATCCGGAACTGAAGTCCGTGGCTTCGAAAGAGCCGCGCGTGAAGGAAGTGCTGGACATTAGCTTAAAGCTCGAAGGCGTGTGCCGCAATGCGGGCATGCACGCGGCGGGCGTGGTGATTTCGTCAATACCGCTGCGCGAACTGGTGCCTCTCTACGTCACAAACAAGCAGGAAATTGTGACGCAGTATGACATGGTGGGGCTCGAAAAGCTCGGCCTGTTGAAGATGGACTTCCTGGGGCTGACAACCCTCACGATCATCGAAGAGGCGATGAAGCTGATTCAGAAATATCGCGGCGAAAAGATTGTCATTGAGGATTTGCCGCTGGACGACAAGCAGACCTACGACAAGATTTTTTCCACCGGCTTCACCAGCGGCGTATTCCAGTTTGAGTCTCCAGGCATGCAGGATGTGCTGCGGCGCTATCAACCCGACCGGGTGGAAGACTTGTGCGCGCTGAATGCGTTGTACCGGCCCGGGCCGATTCAGGGTGGCATGATTCCGGATTTTATCGACCGCAAACACGGCCGCAAGCCGGTGATCTATGATCTGCCGGAATTGGAGCCCATTCTGGCGGAGACGTACGGCGTGATTCTGTATCAGGAACAAGTGATGCAGATTTCCAACAAGCTGGCTGGTTATTCGTTGGGAGACGCGGACTTACTGCGGCGCGCCATGGGTAAGAAGAAAACCA
>CAVYUL010000077.1:0-126414 GCA_963771405.1 Bryobacterales bacterium | reverse complement strand
AACGTGTTAATGTATTGCTACATTTGAGGACTTTCGGTACCCGTCGCGATATCTCGACGGAAGGTCCATATAGCGCTCGGTGTAGATTGTGTCGTAGTTGTGCCAATCGGTGACGGGCGCGCCGGCGACACCAACTTTGAAGATCTCTGGAGCGAAGAGAAGGCAATGAATGGTCATGTAGCCGCCATAGCTCCAGCCCGTGACGGCGACGCGGGCGGGATCAACCAAACCCTGCTGGATCAAATATTCGACGCCGCGTTTTTGATCGGCCACTTCGCGCGTCCCCATTTCGTGAAAGATTGGTTCTTCAAACTTATGGCCGCGGCCGGAGGAGCCGTGACTATCCATTTCCCACACGATGTAGCCCTTATAGGCCAAAACTTGCGCCATACTAAGGCCTTGCCAGTCGTTGTGAATGATTTGCACTCCCGGACCGCCGTATACTTCGACGATGAGTGGATACTTGACGCCGGGCTTAAAGCGGCGGGCTTGGTTAAACGCCCATAAAGCGGAGTGCCGTCTGGAGCGGGAATTGTCAAAATCTCGCTTGGCAGAAGATCGAACTCTTGCGAGAGTTTATTGTCAGGCTCAACGAGCGTGGCGAGGGTTTCGCCGGCAGAGTTCTTTAGTGCTTCAGAAGACGGAGTGGTCGCATTGGAATAGCTGTCCAGAAAATAGCTTCCGTCGGCATTGGCTTCGATGGTGTGGGAACCGGCTTCGCGCGTCACGCGGGTACGCTCCCCACCGCTCAGACCCACTGAATACAGCTGAGTTTCGAGTGGGTTCGATTCCGAAGAGAGGTAATAGACTTTCTGATGCGCTTCATCGATGGCTTCGATTTTTCTAACTTCCCAGTCGCCGCTGGTGATTTTTGCTAACAACTCGCCGGCGTCGGAGTAGCGATAAATATGGCGGAATCCGTTCTCGCGCTCGCTGGTCCAGAGAAATTCCGGCCGGTTTTTTAAGAAGTAAAGATTATCGGTGAAATTGATCCAGGTGTTCGATTCTTCATGAAGAATATTCTTTGTAGAGCCGGTTGAAGGATCGCAAAGCAGCACATCCAGCCGGTTTTGCACGCGATTCAGCTTCTCTACGGCCAAGCGGGATGAATCGGGAAGCCAGATGACGCGGGCGAATAAAGCATCACTGGAGTCGCCGAGATCGATCCATTGCAGGTTGCCTGACGCTGCCGTGATGATGCCTAAACGGACTTTGGCATTGGGCGTGCCGGATTGCGGATATCTTTCCGGTTCTGCTTGCGCGCGCTCGCCGGTCAAGTCAGCTTGTGGATAGATGAATTCGTGCGAGATATCGAATTGCAAGAAGGCAATCTGTTTCGAGTCGGGCGACCACCAACTCGCAGTGCCCAAGTCCAGCTCTTCGGGATAAACCCAGTCGAGTTGACCGTTCAGAAGAGTGCTGCTGCCGTCGGTTGTCAACCGATGAGCTTGGCGGCCGGCAACATCCAAAAGATAGAGATCCGATTGAGTGCGGTAGAGAACTTGTTTGCCGTCGGGGGAGAGCTTCGGGTCTTCCTCGGCGAAATCGGTTTTGGTCAGTTGCTCGTGTTTGCCGCTCGCGCGGACGATGAAAATATCGCCGCCGGCCTCGGTCAGAATGTCTTTCCCGTTCGGGAACCATTGGATCGAGTCGGAAGAAACCCGCCGGTTCTGCCAACCAAAAGCTTTGGACTCGTCAACTCTCACCGCCGCGGATTCTAACGTCTTCGGTTCAAACCAATCCTTCGACTTTTGCTGCGCAACGTCGTAAAAGTGGACTTTGCCTTGTTGGCTGTAGGCGAAGGCCTGACCGTCCGGTGTCCAGATGGGATAAATAAAACCGCGTCGCACTCGCGCGGGGGCTAAAAGGTCCGCGACGGTGACGGGCTTCCTGGGTGAAGTTTGCGCAAAAGCCGTTAAGGCACAGGCGAGCAAGAGCGAAAAACGAATAAACACAATGCCAGTGTATGAAACTGTAAGAGCGCATGATGACAATTCTCTTGCTGATTGCAGCGGCGTTTGCGGCCGGTGCGATCAATGCGGTGGCCGGTGGCGGCAGCTTCCTGACGTTTCCGTCGTTAGTATTCAGTGGAGTGGCGCCCGTGATCGCCAATGCATCGAATACAGTAGCCTTGGTGCCCGGCACGATGGCCAGCGTATGGGCCTATCGAGGCGATGTGCAGAAGCTGGGTGAAAAACATTTGAAGCTTTGGCTGGGAGTGAGTCTGTTGGGCGGGGCGCTAGGCGCGGGGTTGCTGCTGGTGACTTCGGATAAGACGTTTCGCCAAATTGCCCCGTGGCTGTTGCTGTTTGCCACTTTATTGTTTGCCTTTGGGAATCAAGTGAGTGTGGCGATGCGCGGGCGCTTGCACGGCAATGGCTGGTGGATGATTTTGCTGATGTTTCCTATTGCCGTTTATGGCGGATACTTCGGCGGCGGCATCGGCATCATGTTCCTGGCCGCCTTGCGTTTGTATGGCTTGACGGATATTCATGGGATGAACGGAATCAAGACGATCATGGGCGGGTCATTGAATGCGCTGGCGGCGGTGATTTTCATTGTGGAGCGGCAGGTTGTCTGGAAGCCCGTTTTGATAATGGTGGCTGCCTCAATTGCGGGCGGCTATGTAGGGCCGCGGCTGGCGCGGAAGTTGCGGCCGGCGGTCATCCGGGGAGTTGTCATCGCAGTAGGAATTGTGATGACCGGGTATTTCTTTTCGATTCGTCCAAGCTAAAGCACAGGGCCGATACGCCAGGGTGCGAATTCATGATGGCCCAGTTTTTCGGCCAAAGTGCGCTCGCCCGAGGCGACACGAAGCAGGGTATCGAAGATTTCCTGACCCACCTGCTCGATGGTGGCCGTTCCGTCGGCAATGCGGCCGGCGTTGATATCCATGTTGCCGGACATGCGCTTGTAGGTGTTCGTGTTGCTTGCGATTTTGAGCACCGGGATGCTGGGAAAGCCGATGGCGCTGCCACGGCCGGTGGTGAAGGCGATCAGATTGCAGCCGCCGGCAGCCAGACCTGTGAGGGAGACCGGATCGTAACCGGGCGTGTCCATAAAAACGAAGCCAGGCGTCGTCACTCGTTCCGAGTAACGCAAAACATCTTCGAGCGGGCTGGTTCCCGCCTTGGCGACAGCTCCCAGAGACTTTTCGAGGATATTGGTGAGGCCGCCTTCCTTGTTCCCGGGAGACGGATTGTCGTTAAAGCTGCCGCCGAACTGGCGCAAGTAAGCTTTGTATTGCTCGATTCGTTCGAGCAGTTTCCGCGCGACTTGCGGATCTCGGGCGCGGCGGATGAGTAAATGTTCGGCGCCGAAGATTTCGGTGGTCTCCGCGAGTACGGCAACGCCGCCTTGCGCCACGAGCAGATCACAACAGTGGCCGAGAGCCGGGTTTGCGGTGATGCCCGAAAATGAATCCGAGCCGCCGCAGTTGAGGCCAAGAACGATTTTGGAAGCGGGCAATTCAATGCGCGCTTGAGCCGCCGCCTGGTCAATGTAATGGCGGATGCTCTTGCGGGCTGCCTCCAAAGTGCCTAACGTCCCGCCGGATTGCTGCAAGGTCAGGCCTTGCAACCCCGCTGGCGCGCCTGTTGCTCCGTTTGCGGAGCGGCCGAGGTAATGATCGATTTGGTTCACTTCACAGCCTAATCCGAGGATGAGGGCCGCCGAGATGTTCGGGTGGTCGAGCACTCCTTCGAGCGTGCGCTGCAACTGCTCCGTATCGGGACCCATCGCCTGGCCGCAGCCTTCGCCATGCGGAAAAGCGACGATGCCATCGACGTTGGGAGGTAGTGTTTCCGAGGCGAAACTCTGCGCGACGAGCTCGGCCGTATGAGCCGCGCAATTGCTGGCGGCGACTACTGCGATGTAATTGCGGGTTCCGGCCCGACCGTCCGGACGCGCGTAGCCCAAGAATGTGGCGGTTGACGCAGCGGCGGTTCGCGGCGGAACGGCCGCCGGATGGATCTCATTTGCGTTACGTTCTTCGTAGCCGAGATTGTGGACGTGGATATGATCGCCGATGCCGATGGCCGCGGTGGCAAAGCCGATGACGTTGCCATAGCGGTAGACCTCGTCTCCCACCTTTATTTCGCGAATGGCCATCTTGTGGCCGGCCGGAACGGCTGCTTGCGCTTTGATGGTTTGATCATTGACTTGCACGACTTGACCCTGAGCCAGATGGACGCGGGCGATGACGACTGAATCTTTGGGGTGGAGCAGAATAACGGAGTTATCGGCAGTAGCGGGCGCGGCGATTTCGTAAAGCATTGGCTAGTTCCAATGTACGCTTTCGCCGGGGAGATTTTCTTTCGCTTAGAGACGCTGGGCCACGGCTGCGGCGATCTTGGGCAAGGGAAAGATTTCCTCCGCGCCTCCGCAGGCGATCGCTTCTCTGGGCATGCCGAAGACCACTGATGTTGCTTCATCCTGGGCTATCGTATAAGCGCCTGCCTGACGCATGGCCAATAGGCCGCGAGCGCCGTCGGCTCCCATGCCGGTGAGGATGACTCCGATGGCATTCGGCCCCGCGTGCTGAGCGCAAGAATTGAAGAGCACGTCAACCGAGGGGCGATGCCGGTTCACCGGTTCGCCTTGATTGATTTTGACCGCGAATTCGGCCCCGTGCCTGACCACCTCCATGTGATGATTGCCGGGCGCAATTAAAGCGTGACCGATCAATAGACGATCGCCGTCGGCTGCTTCTTTGACGCCGATCTTGCAATACGAATCCAGGCGTTTTGCAAACTGAGCGGTGAATTTCTCCGGCATGTGCTGGACGATCACAATAGGCGGAAAATCGGCCGGCAACGGTTCCAGAAACTCGCGCAGAGCTTCCGTGCCACCCGTCGACGCGCCGACGGCAACAAGCTTGCGTGAGCCTTTTATGTTGGTCAAACCGGCCGGCAACGCTTGGGTGGACGAGCCATTGGCTGCCGGGCGTTGAACGAGTTTTGCGCCTGCCGCCGACTTCACTTTCGAAATAATTTCCCGCGACAGTTCCAACGTTCCACTCGCTACCGATAATTTGGGCTTGGGAATGTAATCGATCGCCCCCAAACTCAAAGCGCGCAACGTCGTCTCACATCCTTTTTCGGTTAACGACGAGATCATGACAACTGGAAGCGGATAAGCGCGCATGAGTTTTTCGAGAAACGTCAGCCCGTCCATGCGCGGCATCTCCACATCCAGCGTCAACACGCTTGGCCGGTGCAACTTGATTAGATCGCGAGCGATGAATGGATCGGCAGCCGCTCCGACGACCTCTATGCCAGGATCTGAACTGAGGATCTCCGTTAGCAACTCACGCATGAGCGCTGAGTCATCCACAATGAGGACGCGGCACTTAGGCATCGATCCGCCCCCAGAAAGAAAACTTTGACGCGTGCCTTAAAGCGGCGAGATTTCTATGCTCCATCTTTCACCCGATACGTTGTAGTGCCAATCGGCTCCAGAAGATCACTCATCCAAAATAGTTGTTCAGAATGCCCGACGATCAGATGGCTACGCGGCCTGAGAAGGCCGGTCATGCGGCGCAAAATCCGGTCCTGCGTTGCCCTTTCGAAGTAAATCAAGGCATTGCGGCAAAAGATCACATCGAAACTACCTCTGAGATCCCACGCCGCGTCCACGAGATTCAAGCGTTCGAAATGAACTAAATCACGAATCTCGGGCTTAATCCGGTAACGGCCGACTTGCGATCCTCTGCCTCGCAAGAAGAAGCGCTGGCGAAACGGAATGGGCACAGGCTCGAGATCCGCTTCCGAGTAGATGGAAGAGCGCGCGGTTTCGAGAATCGTCGTATCGATATCGGTTGCGACGATTTCAATTTCCCTCTTGGAGGATATTCTGTAGAGCGCGTCGCGGAGCGTCATGGCGATGGAGAATGGTTCTTCGCCGCTTGAACATGCCGCGCTCCAGATCCGGAACGGCCTGGGGGCCGAGGTCGAACGAATTTGGTTTTCGAACAATTGGGCAAGGAACTCGAAGTGGTGGGATTCGCGGAAGAACGATGTTTTGTTAGTGGTGACACGGTTGATTAGTTCGCGCCACTCCATGCCCGTTTCATCGCGATGAATCAGGAACTCGTAGTAAGCCTGGAAGTTCGCCAGGCCGAGAGCCGTCAAGCGCCGCTGCAGGCGAGCAGCCAACATGTAGCATTTGGTGTCGCGCAGCGAAATTCCCGATCTCTCGGAAATGAGATCGCGGAAAAGCGCAAACTCGCGCTCGGTTAGCTCGACATGATTTGCACTGAGTTGAAACGCCGTTGGCGGGAAGTTGGACATTGACTGGAGCCTGGGCTAGTTCGCCGGCTGTTCGCCCGGTCCTGCGTTGATCTCACTCTCCGAAAGAAGTCTGTCGAGATCGAGCAAAATCGCCAACCGTTCGGATGCCTGAAGCAGGCCGGCGATGAAGTTGCGATCGACAGCGAAACCGAAATCGGGCGGCGGCGTAATTTGGCGCTGTGGGATAGAAAGAACATCGGAAACACTGTCAACCGCCAAGCCGACGTTCTTACCCCCCGACTTAGCGATCACAATGACCGTGAACTTGCTATATACCTTTTCGGGCATCTGGAACTTCAAGCGCAAGTCAATCACAGGCAACACCGTTCCGCGAAGGTTCATAACCCCTTTGATGTGAGGTGGCATGTTCGGGATCGGTGTGATTCCCGTGAAACCGCGGATTTCGCGAACGCTCAACAGATTCAGACCATACTCTTGATCGTTCAACCAGAAAGTCAGATATTGCTGGATCTCTTCTTTTGCGAAGGCAACCTGATCCAAAGAAAGTGGCGAACTCGAAAGCGTGCTCATATATAGTTCCGCTTAAAATTCCTCGAATTCTGAATCCAAGGCCTCGATTGAAACCGACGACCCGACGTTTGCAGCCAAGCCACTGAGATCCGCGCCCGTTTGGCCCTGTGCTTCGGCTTGGAACTCGGCCGCTGGACGATGCTCCGGCGCGCCGGTGCCCGGTTGTTGATGAACCAGGAAGTGGCTGATCATCTTTTCCAGATTCTGCGCATTGGATGCGAGCAGTCTAGCTGTCGCAGCCAATTCTTCGGTTTGCGAGGAGTTCGATTGCATCACGCTATCCATTTGCAGCATCGCGCTATTCACCTGCTCAAGGCCGGTGGATTGTTCGCGGGACGCAGCCGCAATCTCACCTACGATGTCGGTGACTCGCTTTACCGAGGAGACGATTTCTTCAAGCGTCTGCCCGGATCGATTGACGAGGGTAGAGCCCTTCTCCACCTTGTGCCGGGAATCGCCAATCAAAGCCTTGATTTCCTTGGCCGCGCTGCCACAGCGTTGCGCAAGAGATCGAATCTCAGTGGCTACCACCGCGAAACCCTTACCGTGTTCGCGGGCCCGCGCTGCTTCAACCGAAGCATTCACTGCCAGCAGGTTCGTTTGGAACGAAATATCGTCGATCACACGAACGATAGCGGCAATCTTGCCCGAAGCGTCGTTGATTTCGTTCATCGCGCCGATAGCGCTTTCAACAACGCCGCCGCCTTTTTGCGCCGCATCACGTGAGGAAATCGCTAACTGACTTGCCTGCCGGGCGTTATCGGAGTTTTGGCGTACCGTGGCCGTGATTTGCTCAAGGCTCGCAGAAGTTTGCTCGAGGCTAGCGGCTTGCTGATGAGCGCCGCTTGCCATGACGTCCACCGAGCCCGCCAGTTGCCCCGCCGCCTCAGTTACGGCGCGCGCTGCCTCTCCGACCTGCACGATCAAGCTTCCGATCTTCGCGAGCGCGGAATTGAGGGCTTGCGCCATTCTCCCAATCTCGTCTTTTGACTGGATATCGAGACGCTGTGTCAGATCTCCTTGTTCCACCTTCTCAAGCGTGAAAACGGCGCGATTCAAGGGCTGCGAAAAGCTCCGTCCCACCAAGAAACACGCGAGCGCCCCGACCGCAATTATCGAAAGCATGAGCCAGATGAACTCGTTTTTTGTCTGCTGAATCAGGCCGGTTTGGCTCGTTTTGAAGACTTCGACATTTGCTTTCTTGATCGAGACTGCTTGATGGAGCGAACCGTTGAGTTGGGTAAGGGAAGCGAGCGCCGATTTCAGCGATTGGTTGGCAGCGGATCGATCATTGGACTTGGCGCGCGTGAAAACATCTTGGGCCGTCCTCTCAACTTCCGGTACAGCTGCCTGTGAATCTCGCAATTGATCCCGTAAGTTCGCCTGTATGGAGCGCTGGTAGGCTGTGCTCAGCGACGTTCGCAAATCGGCGAAAAGCGCTGCCGAGTCGTGCTCAACGAAACCAATTGCTTCATCGTTGCCTTGATCAAGGACGGCCGTAGCCAGGAGTCTGCCGATTTCCGCTTGATCGATCTGAGCCTGTTTAATCGCGTCGATGCCGCCGACGTCGCGATCGAAAATCTGAAAGGTAATTTCGTTTAGATGCGCAACACGGCTTAACGTGATCGCTCCCATCAATAGCAGCATTACGGCGAGCAGACCAAAGGTCGTCGTAATCTTTAGCGCCGCGTTCAAATTCTTAAACCATTTCATGACCAGTTCCAGAGTGCTGACAACTTAAGCCACCAAGCTTAGCGGTTTGACGTCCTTGTTAGACCTATCGGCCTTAGACAAAGAATCAATTAGAGCCCCGATATCAAGAATGAGTCCGGCGGTGCCATCGCCAAGAATTGTTGCGCCCAAGGCACCCTCGATGCGGCGAAAATTCTTCTCAAGACTTTTCACCACAAGCTGCTGCTGGCCCAGCAGTTCGTCCACGATGAGTGCGGCCCGTAAAGTGCCGCGTTCTACAACAATGGCCAGCGGTGGACGTTCTTCCGCCTGTTCGCTCGTACGGGATTCTAAATGAAACGCTTGTTGCAGGCGCAGAATCGGAATCGCCTCGTTCCGAAGTTTTACGGCTTCCCCCCTTCCGGCTACCTTCAACACATGTTTTTCTTCGAACGGAATAGTCTCGATAATTGAGATTAGTGGAATGACAAACCGGTGGTCGGAAACACGCACGATCAGGCCATCCATGATGGCGAGCGTGAGTGGAAGCGCAATCCTGACGCTGGTGCCGCGGCCCGTTTCACTCGCCAACTGGATGTTTCCGTTCAGGGAAGTGATATTCCGCTTTACCACGTCCATGCCGACGCCGCGACCCGAAATGTCGCTTACTTCATCGCGCGTTGAAAACCCCGGCGCGAATATCAAAGCATGAACTTCATCTTCTGAGAGATCTGCAGTTGGCGGTATGATTCCTGCCGAGATTGCCTTTTCGCGAATTCTCCGCAGGTTGAGTCCGGCCCCGTCGTCTTGAATCTCAACCAATACACTGCCTGCGATATGCGACGCCGTAAGACGTATTTTGCCGGTCTCCGGCTTGCCGGCCGCAAGCCGTTCAGAAGGCAGTTCGATGCCGTGATCTGCTGAGTTGCGAATCAGGTGAGTCAGCGGATCGCCCAAAAGTTCGATGACGCTTCGATCCACCTCGGTTTCTTCCCCGCTGGTGATCAGATCGATTTTCTTGCCCGTTTTGTGCGCCAAATCATGCACGAGGCGATGAAAGCGCGCGAAAATCGTTCCCACCGGCAACATTCGTACCGACAGTGTTCGTTCGTGCAATTCGCGGATGCAGCGCTCCAGCGTGGCAACGCATTCCTTCAATCGGTCGTGCAATTCCGGCGAGAACCGGTCGACCAAGTCGGAGGTCATCGCCTGGGCAATCACCATCTCTCCAACTAAATCGATTACTTTGTCGATCTTCTCTGTCGATACCCGGATCGATGATTCTCTAGCGGCGGGCTGCGCGACTGGTGCCGCAGCCTGGGATGTTCCGGGCTGTCCTTGAGCTGACTCTACCTGTTGAGAACGGCCGGGCACTTCGACGGCAGCCGGATTCAGTGCGAGGGGAGTGAGCTCAACTTTGGCCTGATCTTCCACGAACTCGAATACCGCGAGCACCTCGGAAGGATTACAAGTTGCGCTCAGTATGAGTTCCCACTTCAGATAGCAAGTGGCACAATCTAAATCCGCCAAGGCCGGCAACGTTGAGGTGTCGATTTTAGTCGAGACAACCTTAGCATCCATGCCGACGTTTCTCAACAGAAGCAGTGGATTGCAACCGCTCGCGAAGACATCGGCGTTCGGACTGAAGGTTAATTTGTAATCTTTCTCTGCCGTGTCAGTGAAAACGTCTACCGTATTGCTCTGCTGGGCGGGGGAGGCGGTAAAGCTACCAGCCAGGGTTTCGAGAGCCAGAATTACGCCATCCAGTCCCGCCGGAGTCTCTGCCCCTGGCCCGGCCGTCAAAACTTTGAGTAAGTCAGCCGCCTGCAACATCTGGCTGATCGCCGTCTTTTCCGGTGTTACCGATCCATTGCGCATGAGATCGAGAAGATTTTCCAGCGCGTGCGTCAGGCGCACTACGTCAGTCAGACCGAACGCGCCAGCCGCACCCTTAATCGAATGCGCAGCTCGAAAAATGCTGTTCAATAACTCTGCATCATCGGGCGTAGAAGCGAGACGGAGGAGCCCCGTCTCAATCGTATTGATATGCTCGGCGCTCTCCTGGAAGAACGTGTCCAAGAATCGCGAAACATCGATCTTCATGGCTATGGCAACACCTTGGCGACAACTTGCAACAATTTCTCCGGATCGAAGGGTTTTACAATCCAACCCGTAGCGCCCGCGGCTTTCCCTTCTTCTTTCTTGGAAAGCTGCGATTCCGTAGTCAACATCAGAATGGGAAGGAACTTATGAGCCGGCATTGCGCGGACGTTTCGAATGAACGCAAACCCATCCATGACAGGCATGTTCAGATCGGTGATTACGACATTGACCGTATGCTTAGAGATCTTATCCAGCCCATCCTGGCCGTGCTCCGCTTCCACCACCTCATATCCTGCCTCGCGGAGTGTAAACGCGACCATTTGGCGCATTGTGATCGAATCGTCGACTATTAATGCAGTTTTTGCCATTTCATTGGTTCTTTCTAGCCCGTCAATTCCGCTGGCCGTGGCCTGCCATTCCTAAGCTCTTAAAAGAGCTCAACCTCCCCGGGCGCAATTTCCGATTGAATTGAGCCGAGCACTTTCCTTTCTTCATGCATGGTGTACGAGTTCGAAAGCTGCTCCAAAATCGGATGCTCGTCCAGGTCCACGTCCGAGCATTGCGAGCCTAGGTCCGACTTGATTCGATCGAGTTCAGCCACCACATGGCCAAGCCTCTGGTTAATTCGATCCTGGAACTGCAGGCTTCGAACGGCTCCGGCGATTTCTTTCGCCACATTCGCGCTTTCCGTTTGCATTTTGAGGATGAATTCGCGGGTTGAATTGTGCATTCCGCGAAAATCCGCTAATACCCGATCCACCTCTCTCTTGCTCTTCAAATACGCCTTTTGGTCTTCCACCACCATGCTTTGCAGATCCGTCAAGGCCGATTGGGCGACGTGCCGAAGTTCGCTCGAAACCGAGCGGATTAATTCGACGATCTCCGCGGAACGCTTCGCTTGGACCCCGATCTCGTTGGCTACACCTCCGAATCCTGCCGCCTTATCGCCGGCATATACCGCCTGAATGCGAGCATTCACTGCCAGGAGGCGGTTCCCGATCATGATGTCGTCCAATTGGGTGAGTGATCTGCCAATGTGATCGGTGGCTTCTTGCACTCGCCGAATCCGCTCAATGGCGCTATTGGAAACCTGCGCCGAATCTTGCGTATGCTGCAGCAGGACCTCAATGGTTCGTGAGGCTTCCGCAATCAAAGACTCGACCGAAGAAGATGTTTGTGGTCCATCTCCGCCCGACAGCAGTTCGGTTGCGCCTGTGACTCCAGCGCGAGCCCTGTCTGCCATCCCCTGAAACTTGGTGCACACATCCACAACCGCCGTCTCGATTTGGGTAGCCGTCTCACGCAACTGCGTGCCCAAAACTCCGAGCACTGGAAGCGTTTCGGCAACGTGCGTTTGTAGTTCCAATACGGTCGGTGTTTTGAGCTGGGCTGGTTGGTCCATGTGTGAATTGCCTACAGTTTCCAACTAGTTTTCAACTTCTACAAGTTCGAAGAACGGCTCAGCTCCCGCTATCCCAATCCATTTCCGCACTGTGGAATTCGCTGCATGAATCTTCAATCGCTTTCCTGCAAGCCCCGCCTGAAACGCTAGCAGGACCTGGAGGCAGCTTGTATCGATTTGTTCTACACCGCTCATTTCGAGCGATACCGCATTGGCATTCGCCGGCAGCAACCGGGTTGCTTCCAGCAACTGCTGCTTTAGGTGTTCGGCCTGATATTGATCCAATACACCGGAGAGGACAATAGGGTGTGAGCCAACACCCGATGCCAAGCCGGAGGTTTGGCTTGCAATGTTCACAGCAGAGTTATCGGTTTGGATGGCCACAAGGATTAGCCAACGTGGCATCGAAGTTGGCTGGATGTTCGCCAAGCCCGAGCCAGCCCTCTGCTCAGCTTGTGACAAGATAAACGGGGATGAAATCGAAACTTCACCTTAATCCAGTTTCTTTTGGCATCTTATGCCTAGCAAATATCTGCGCCCTACCATTGCAATCTCAGACAAGTCCGGGAGAGCCGATAGGCCAGTTCGAAGGTCACGGGGATGTCGGAACTGTCCTTCACGCGGGCTCCGCGTCCTTTGACAACGCAAACGGCACTTATGCCATCAACGGAAGCGGCGAGAACATGTGGGCTGCCGCTGACGCATTCCAATTCGTATGGAAAAAGATGTCCGGTGACATTTCGATATCGGCGGACATCTCTTTCCCAACCCACACCGGAAATCCGCACAAGAAGGCAGTCCTCATGATCCGCCAGAGCCTGGATGCCGATTCGCCCTATGTGGACGTGGCTCTGCACGTGGCCGGGCTGACCTCAATTCAGTCTCGTCCGGAAAAAGGCGGCCCGACGCACGAAGTGGGTATCGAAAACGAAGGCGCAGTCAAACTGCGTTTAGAAAAGCGCGGCGACTGGTTTTACATGTTTGTCGCAAAGACCGGGGAACCGTTGCATTTCTCCGGCGGGTCTCTGCGGCTCGCACTCCAGGAACCGTTTTACGTCGGTCTTGGTGTGTGTGCCCACGATAAAGATGCCATTGAGTCGGCCAATTTCACAAACGTCGCGATCGGCGCCCCGGCGCCCGGAAAAACGAAACTCTACAGCACGCTGGAAACGGTCTCCCTTTCTTCTACCGACCGGCGCATCGTGGCTGTTTATCCCAGTCGCATTGCCACGGCCACGTACTCGGCCGATGGCGCAAACATCGTTTTTGAAAACGGTAAACGCTGGGAACAGATTCCTATAGCCGGTGGGCAGGCCCAACCGCTCGGCAGTGTGCCCCCGCGGCTGCGTCAGAAGGCTTCGGATCGACTCTCACCCGATAAAACCCGCTCGGCCGCTTTGTCGAATCAAAACACGAAACCGGGCGAAACCGAACTCACCGTGAAAACTCTTGCCGATGGTCAAACGAAAAAGGTCGCCGATTTTCTTGGCCGGAACGGAACGCTCAGCGCAACCCCGTGGTCACCCGATGGGAAACGTCTTGTTTTCGTAAGTTACGAAATGCTTCCGGCAGAATAATCATATGCCGGAAATTAAAGAGCGCATTGCAATCTTGGGTGCGGGCAATATGGGCGCGTCGCTGGTCGGCGGTTTGCTTAAGGCTGGCTTGACGAATGCGGAGCGTTTGCGGGCCACCACCAAGTTGCAAGTCCATGCTGAGCAATTGGCGGAGCGTTTCCATATACCTGTTTCCGCGGGAGGAAATCTGGCGGCTGCGCGGGATAGCGATATCGTCATTGTTTCCGTCAAGCCCACGGCTGTGGCGGCCCTGTTGGAGGAGATTCGCCCGGCTCTACGCTCCAATCAAATCCTCGTTTCGCTCGCCGCGTCAATGTCTTTGCCGGTAATTGAGAAACATGCCGGCAGTCCGATGCCGGTCTTTCGTGCGATGCCAAACATCCCCGTCGTGGTTGAGGAAGGCGCCACCGGAATATCTTCGAATGCCGTGGCAACGCAGGCCGATAGGGACATCGTCGAGCGCATTTTTCGTTCCGTCGGCATCGTGTGTTTCGTGGAGGAAGATATGATGGATGCCGTAACAGCGCTTTCCGGAAGTGGCCCGGCCTATATCTACATGGTTATTGAAGCGCTCATCGCCGGCGGCGTAAAGATGGGTTTATCGCGAGAGGTTTCCACCAAGTTGGCGGAACAGACGGTTCTGGGTGCGGCGAAGTTAGTGCGCGAAACCGGGCTTCATCCGGCCGTACTCCGTGACCAGGTCATCACTCCAGGCGGCGTTACCATCTCGGCCATCCACGAATTGGAGCGCCACGGCCTGCGCGCCATGCTCATTTCCGCGGTGGAAACGGCCACAGTGCATTCCCGCAAGAAAACTGGCTCGCTCACCGCATAGCGAAAGCAAAAAAGAAAGGAGCCCGAACCTCAGGCCCCTGTTCTCTCTTTGGTTATAGCCTCTACGAAGAGCTTTGCGTCGTATGCGCGCGGCGATTTTTCTGCCAGCAGTCTTCGTTATGGTCGGTGCAGACTGGCTTCTCCTTGCCATAACTGATCGTTTCCAACTGATCGGCAGGCAAGCCCAATCTGACCAGAAACTCCTCCGCAGTCTTGGCGCGGCGGTCGCCGAGCGCTAAATTGTACTCGTCTGAGCCGCGTTCATCGCAATAACCCTCGATTTTCAACTTATAACCGGGATATTGTTTCAGGATTTCCCGTAGAGTAATTGCGTTGGCTTGCAGCGTGGAATCCGCATCCGGGCGGATCTCATTCTTATCGTAATCAAAGTAAATGTCTTTGATCTTTGCGAGTAAATCCTCTATTCGTTCCTTGACTTCCGGCGGTGGTGCGACAGGTTTCTGCTCCGCTACCACCGGCTCTTCGTGCTTGGGTGGTGGTGCTTCCGGCGGTGGTGCTTTAGCCACTTCCGGGGGCGGTGGGGCTGGCGCTGGCGGCGCTTGGGCCACTTTCTTGTGGCATCCCATCCCTAAGGCAATAACAGCAATCAGGCTTATTGTTCGAATAGCCTCCGACTTCATACATGCTCCTTTGCGAATCTCTACCCTTACGATTAAGACCTACACGTGTGTTGAATCACATGCACGGGCCCTTCGAAATCGATCTAGGTGGCTGATTCGTCAGTATATTACTTTGTTAATGCGCTTGGCAAGCGAATTGCCTTAGGGCGCTTTGGTTGCTGGTTTGCCGTCTTCCAGCACGTTGAAAACGCCGTCATTCGCAGCTGCTTCGATTGATCTTGCCGTCTCCAATGGCGAATTACCGGCGTAAACAAGTACCATATGCCGTTCGTCCTTCGGGTTTTTGGCTGCGAATACGAGTCCGTTGCGTTCTGAAGCATAGGTTTTCCCGTCAACTGTGAACATTTCTCCCGGGTTCGAAAGGCCAATCTGCCGGCTCCACTTGTCCAATGCTGAGTTTGTTTCCGGACGGCCAACAAGAATCACATCGCGCCCAGACAGGAGGCTTTCGGAGGCTTCGAAATCCTTGAGAATCGGAACTTCCCGCTGCAGGCGCTCGCGGTAGCTTGCTTGCAGCTGTTCAGCCGTGTAGCGATTCGTCCCAGCCTCGTGGATAGTTCCGTAAACGATCACTGCGGTCGCCAACCGGGAACGAATGTCGGGCGGTAAATACGCGGGTCCATCTCCCAAGTCAGGCTTCTGATATGTCGCCCCGGCAGCCGCTAAGAACGATCGGGCACTCACCGTTTGAGTGGTGTGTTCCGCGTAGTACGTGTTCATCAACTTCAGAAACGCACTATCGCCCATCTTCACTCTAAGCGAATCGAGGAACAGAACTCCGGCAGTTTGAGCTTTTTCAAAGCGCGTGTTTGCATTATCGTTGCCGAGCGCCAATCCTCGATAACGAATCTTCTCGCGCTCTACTGCCCGGGACACGTCGTCCGAGCCGCGCAGTAACCATTCATACTCCACTGACCCGGCCACAAACCACACGTCGTCTTCCGATTCCGGTAAGAGCCAACCTTTCCACAACTCATCTGTTCTGTCACGGAACGAAACAGGCTGCGCAGTTGCTTTTTGATCTGTCGATGACACCGCATTTCCACTGAGCCGCGCTTTTTCATTTGCCGCAATCGCAGATCGCAAAGCCTCCGATGGCTCCCCGCTAATCACCACGTATCCACCTGGAAACAAGCCGTGATTCTCCTTGCGCGGCGGCGCGATACTCTCATTCGGCCTGCCAAATTCCGCCCACATCATGAAGTGGTTCGCCATATCGGCCGTTGCAATCTTGGCGTCCATGGTTGACGCTGCTACCAGCGGCGCATGGTCGAACGCTTTGAAGCCGAATTGCTCGTCGATTTTGCCGGCGTTTTTCTCATAAAGGTTCATCCACGCCAAATCGCGCGTACCGGGAACATAGGGCACGTATTCCGGTTCTCCCTTCGGATCGGGCAGGTATTCCAGGTTGACACTCAAATCCTTGGAATTGTTGTCGCCCCAATAAAAGCCGCGCGTTCCGCCGAACCATTCACCCTTCGAACTCCTCCACAATTTCGTGTGCTTTGTTCCCAGCTCATACATGGCGATCTCATTATTTTTCGCATCGCCTATCATCCACTCATTGGTATAGAGTCCGTTGTTGCGCGTACCCAGCAGCTTCACCATTTCGTCCACGTTGCCGCCGTATTGAATCGCCATTCTGGCTCGATAGGCAACTGGAGTTCCTGTCACTTCAAACGGTGTTTGCCGAATGGTCGTTTCCGTGAGCACCATGCCGGCATCGTTCTGATACCAATCGGTGCCGCTTTCAATCCCGCCCGGATAGCTTTGAATCAGCATTCGGTGGCCATGCTCCGGTTTGATATCCAACATGACATTGGTTTGTTCTGCCAGCGTTTGCGGCCACCACGTCACGTGCCCGATCACCATCTTGCCGTCCCGTGTCGCTGAACCCGTAGCGGCAAAAGCACTGCAATGATCCGCGTAAGCCGGCTTAGCAAAAAGCATGCCCTCCATACCGGTTGCCGTCATCGGCATCGCTGCGGCTAGTTCGTTCAACTCCACTTCGGTGTTCGCCAGCACAATGTCGATCAAGTCCAGCTTGCGCCCCAGGAATTTAGCGCCGGCGGCGTTCGCTCCATCGGTGATGCCTTGCATTTCTTCCAAAATTTCTTTGTCGAAGCCACGCAAAAACAGCGCGTTCGCCGTTGTGCGGTAGGTATCCCACGTATGCTCGTCCGCTTTTCCGCCTAAATCAATCGCGCAGCGGGTCAGGTATTCGGGGATCTCGCGCGCCATCAAATAGCCATGCTGATATCCGCGCTCATAGGGCTTACCTTCGATATGCAGATAAATCCACCCGGCTTGCGGATATCGATAAGCCGGCCCAAAGGTTCGAACCGCTTCCTTCGCCGGCCACATCCCTTCACTCGAAGCTTCATCCACACTCACGCCTTCAAACCAAGCCTTACCCTGCAGGCTCCCGCCGGCGCCTGCGGTTAGCTCAATTCTGTCCTGCTCCTTTGTCGCCACAAATCGCAGCGACAAGCGTGTCCAATCTTCCGTTCCGCCAAGCGATGCAGTATGCACGTCAAACGGCATCGATTCCATCCTCAACGTCGCGCCCGATGCGATTGGCGATCGGTCCGAATCCTTGACGGTCAAGCCCTGTGTCTTCGCCCAGCCACTCAATTCGTAAACCTTGCCGATGACTAGATTGACCACCTCCGAACGCGCCGCCGCATTGCCGCTTCCTTCCGCTGCCTCCAGTCGCACTGCAACGTTATTGTTACGCTGCACCGTGGAATCGGGCACAGCCGAGCCCTCAACCGCAGTCCAGCTTTTTCCCAGTTGCGCCGCGTTCGCGCTCAAAACCGCAATGCCGAAGCACGCTATCGCCGATCGGAACATTCGTCAACACCTCATCTTCTAGAGTACTTTCAAAAATACCGCATGGATTTATGCGCTTGCGGTAAACTGTGTTGCGAGCAAATCTATGAGTACCTCGACCGTACATCCACCGAGCGCAGACTTTGCTAAACGCGCGCATGTCCCTAGCCTTGCGGATTATCGCGCTCTGTATGATCGCGCTCAGGCCGATCCGGAAAAGTTTTGGTCAGAACTAGCTGAAACGGAATTGACTTGGTTTCAGCCGTTCACGAAGGGCCTGGAATGGAACTTTCCGTTCGCTAGATGGTTTAGTGGCGGCAAAATCAATGCCAGCTACAACTGTCTGGATCGGCACATCGCTGCCGGACGCGGCGATAAAGCCGCCATCATCTTCGAAGGCGAACCCGGCGATGAGCGAATTCTTTCTTACAAAGAATTGCACCGCTTGGTGAGCCGGTTTGCCACGGTCTTAAAGCAACTCGGTTACAAAACCGGCGATCGGGCCATCATTTACATGCCCATGATTCCTGAACTGCCCATTGCGCTGCTCGCCTGCGCCCGGCTCGGGATTACGCATAGTGTGGTTTTCGGTGGTTTCTCCGCCGAAGCGCTGAAGGTGCGCACGCATGATCTCGACGCCACACTGGTTATCACGGCCGATGGCGGATGGCGTCGCGGCAAAGAGGTGAATCTCAAGAACGCCGTGGATGAGTCGGTGGCAGAGTGCCCCAATGTGAAGCACGTTGTTGTTTATAAGCGCACCGGCTCCAACATTCCCATGAAAGCGGGTCGCGATCTCTGGTGGCACGAACTCGATCAAAAACTTACCGCCGAGGCCGAAAACTGTCCCGCTGAACCGCTGGATGCGGAACATCCACTCTTCGTGCTTTACACATCCGGCACGACCGGCAAGCCAAAGGGAATTCTGCACACCACGGCCGGCTATCTGCTGCAGACATCCATGACGATGAAATGGGTGTTCGATATTCGACCCGAGGACGTCTACTGGTGCACGGCCGATATCGGTTGGGTCACCGGCCATAGCTATATCGTTTACGGTCCGCTGGCTGCCGGCGCCACCGCGGTGATGTATGAAGGCGCGCCAGATTATCCGGCCTTTGATCGCTTTTGGCAAATTGTGGAGAAGCGCAAGGTAACGATTTTCTACACTTCGCCTACCGCCATCCGCGCTCTCATTCGGCAAGGCGATGACTGGCCGAACAAACATGATTTATCGAGCCTTCGCTTGCTGGGTTCCGTGGGAGAGCCGATCAATCCCAGCGCTTGGGAGTGGTTTTACAAAGTGATCGGCAAGGAGCGCTGCCCGATTGTCGATACCTGGTGGCAGACCGAAACCGGAGCCATTATGATTTCTCCCATGCCTGGCGCCGTTCCCGCAAAGCCGGGTTCCGCCACGCTTCCTATGCCTGGTGTGATTGTTGATGTGGTTGACGGCAAAGGCAAACCGGTCGGGACAAATCGCGAAGGCTTTCTCATCATCAAGCATCCGTGGCCGAGCATGGTCCGCACCATCTGGGGCGATCCAAAGCGTTTTGAAGAGCAGTATTGGTCGCGTGTTCCCGGTTCTTACTTCACCGGCGACGCGGCGCGCCGTGATGAGGATGGCTACTACTGGATCCTTGGCCGTATTGATGACGTGATGAACGTGAGCGGCCATCGTTTGAGCACCATGGAGATCGAATCCGCGCTCGTCCTTCACCACGCTGTCGCCGAAGCCGCCGTCGTTGGCAAACCGCACGAAATTACCGGCCAAGCCGTGTGCGCCTTTGTCACGTTGAAAAACGGGAATTGGGATCACAAGGCTCTGCAACAGGAATTGCGTCAATGGGTGGGCCACGAAATTGGACCTTTTGCCCGGCCCGAAGAAATCCGCTTCACCAACGCGCTGCCCAAAACTCGCAGCGGCAAAATCATGCGGCGGTTGCTGCGCGAAATTGTGACTTCCAACGGCGCTCCCGTTGGAGACGTCACCACCCTCGAAGACATGGCTGTGCTTACCAGCCTGGCTTCCCACCAAGATGACGATTGATCTTACGGCATCACAATAATCAGCTCTAATTCCGGATTTGGAAAATCGGCCGGCACCCAGGTCGCAAAATTGCGCGACCGCTTAATGGCTTCCCACTCCGGCCCATCCTGATTCAAGCTGAAATATTGGTAGTTCAGTTTAACGGGAATCGCGCTGGGCGGCACTTGCAGATGCCGTAGCGGCACGCCCGGCAAGGCATTGCGCACCAAGTGTTCCATGTGGTTTGCGGAGCACGCTTTAATCAAGCGCGGCGCTTTGCCAATCAGTTCGCCTTCCGGCATTTCCGCGTTAATCGCCAGATAAAGCTTGGTTCCTTGCAGGTACTTGTCGTCTGCCAGCGCCGTCGCGTAAATGGAAGTGCTGGTGTATTTCAACGGCAGCGCTATGCAATTGCTGGGGATCACCGTCTCGAGCAAAAATCGAATTTTCGCGTCGAGATCGGTAAAACGCTCGCCCAGACTCAGATGGTCATAAACCGGCAAGTCGGCGGGCAGCACTGCTTTGAAAAAAGTGGTCAAAGCGCCCGCCAAGTCTGTCATTAACTTAAATAGAATCTCTGGATGCCCGCGACGCACTTGAAATAAATGCCGCAATGCCGGCAAGTGGGTGTTGGTTGTGTAGAGCAGCCAGAAGTTGGCAACATCCGAAGCGCTGAATTCCGCCAAACCTTGACTCTTTTGCCGCCGCAATCCGGCCAGCGACGCGCTCTTGGCCGTCAGATTTTCGAGCAAGCGCCTAGCTATCGACATCAGATAGTCGCTCGCCTCGATGTTCAGCAGAGGCGGGACAAACGTGGGCTCGAGTTGCATGATGCCGCTATCCGTTCGCGTCACCCGCGCTACTTTCATTGCCGGTACGCCCTCGCGCGCCTCCGCATCCACCAACAAGCGGAAATTCTTGCGCGCAATCTGCACCGGCCGCTCGATTTGTGACGCGTTTTCATCCCGCAGAAGAGATACTTCCGCCAGATAGCGCGTATCTGCATCCGAATTCGGCGTCGTCGCCACATTCACGTTGCCATAGCGCCAAGCCGGTACCGCCAAATGAACGTCAATCGTCGGTCGCGTCAGGTTGAAATACGCCGCCAGCGGCTTGGCCGGCGGCGCCAAATCCGAGCCCGGTATGTCAAACACCAAACCATCTGGAAAAATGCCTGCCGCCGAATCGATCGCCAGTGTTCCATTCGCCAGTGCATCCCGATCCAGCGTCAGCTTCCGAAAACCCCAGGGAAAATAGTTCAGCGAATCCACCCGGAACTGCATCAGGTCTTCGTGGAAAATGTCCTGCGCTTGCAAATGCTGCGGCGAAAGGAAGGTGCCCTTGGCCCAAATCACCGGTTGAAGTCTGCGCATCGAGTCTCTCGCTTTATTGGGTTGGCTTCGTGTACTGGTCTACCCAGTCAATCACCGTCTGATACCAGAACTGGCTATTTTGCGGTTTGAGAATCCAGTGCCCTTCGTCCGGGAATTGAACCAGTTTCGAAGGAACATTCATCTCCTGCAGCGCCGTGAAAAGTTCTTGTCCTTGCCCAATGGGCACCCGATAATCCAGTTCCCCGTGAGTCACCAGCGTCGGAGTTTTGAAATTCTTCACAAAACTGCTGGGCGACCATTGTTCGTACATCGCCGCATTCTCCCACGGAAACCCATGAAATTCCCAACGCGGAAACCACAATTCTTCGGTGGTTCCCGCTTCGCTCATCAGATCGTAAACGCCGGCATGCGATACCAGCGCCTTGAACACATTGGTGTGACCCAGAATCCAATCGATCATGTATCCACCGTAAGATCCGCCGGCCGCAGCCATCCGGTTTGCGTCTACATAGGGCAGGGCAGAGACAGCGGTCTCCGTCGCCATAATCGATTGATAAGCGCGCCCGCCCCAATCGCTATTCACCGCGTCTGTAAATGCCTGGCCATAACCAATCGATCCTTGCGGGTTGGGCATCACCACCACATAGCCCGCCGCGGCAAACACCTGCGCGTTCCAGCGGTACGTCCAGGATTCGCCCCAATCTCCTTGCGGTCCGCCATGGATCAAAAAAAGCACCGGATATTTTTTGCCGGGGTCGAAATCCGGCGGCTTCACAATAAAACTCTCCACTTTCGAGGAGTCTGGCCCCTCGGCCGTGATCCGCTCCAGCGCTGTCAATTGATAATCCGCCAGTATTTGATCGTTCAGATGAGTCAGGGCAATCCCACTGCCGCCCTTTGAAGTAGCCCTGAAAATCTCAGTCGGCTTGCTGCCGCTTTGCTCCCCGTAGATCAACACCTTGTCGCCCGGCGTGAATTGTATGGAAGTAATGGACGTCGGCCCTTGCGCGATAGTCCGCACCGCGCCACCATTCGCCGGAATCATCATCAGCGGCTGTGTGCCGTGATCATCCACCGTAAAGAACAGGCGCGTCGAATCTGCCGACCACATGTACGTTTCCACCCACCGATCCAACCCGTCCGTCAAACTCATGATCTCGTTTGTCTGCAAGTTCATCACCGCCAGACGCCACAGATCGCTCTCATAGCCCGCTCGCGTCTGCGTGCGAAAGGCGAGCATCTTACCGTCGGGAGAAAAGAGCGGGCCCTCGTCGCCGCCTTTGTTCCCGGTGACTTGTTTTGCCGGCCCTCCCGCCGCGGGAATCAGATAGATATCGGTGTTCGTGCTGGTCGCTGGATCCGAATCATATTTCGCAACGTACGCAATCTGCACACTGTCGGGCGAAAACGCATACGGCTCCGGGCCGCCGAGCGAAAATGGCGGTACATCTGTGTTCCCCGGCGTTAAATCGCGCACTTTCTCCGCGTTCAGCGTTTGAATCAGAATATGGCTGCGGCGCGCGCCTTCATAATGCGTCCAATGCCGGTAAAGCAGGCTGGTGTAGACACGCGCATGCATTTTCGAATCTGCGTCCTTATCCAGATTGGCCTTGTTGCACGCCGCGTCGTAGTCAACTCCAGGCGTCGCATTCGCCGCCAAACAGGCCGGATACACATCGCTCGTGAAAATAATCAGGTTGCCGTCGGGAGAAACTGTCACCCCATCTGCGCCGGTAGGAATGTTCGTAATGGCGCGTTGCTCTTTCCCGTCAATCGTCAACAGCCACACCTGCGTGTTGCTCTCACCGGAGGTATTTGCCCGGTCGGAAATGTAATAGATTTTCTTGGAATCCGGGCTCCAGCGCGGGCGGGTGTTCGATGTGCCGTCATTTGTCAAACGAACCGGCGCGCCGCCATCCACGGGGACAATATAAATGGCCGTGGGCTTCGTATTGGCATTCAGGTCAACCGTTTGGACAGTAAAGGCGACCCACTTGCCGTCGGGCGAGACCTGCGGATCGTCTATCCGCGCAATCTTCTGAAGCGCCTCGAAGGTGAACGGCATTTTCGCGGCGAGCTGAGTCCAACACCCCAAACAGACTAAAAGCCCGCACAAGCTAACAGTGCGCATGTTCAATATTGTATAGAGCGGGATAGCGAGCAATGGCGAACAATAAGGTAGAGGAACAACTGAAGGCCCTCAAAGCGCTGCGCGGTTCGGGCCTAACCCCGGATACCCTCGGCCCGTTGAAAAAGTCGCTCCATGACAAAATCAACCTGGTAGTAGCCAAAGCCGCACAGCTGAGTGGTGAGTTAGCCGCCCACAGCCTCATGCCCGAACTGCAGGCCGCCTTCACCCGGATGTTCGAGCCCGGAAAGGATCCACAATGCTGGGCCAAGAATGCGCTGGCCAAAACGCTCAAAGATCTGGGGCTAACGGAATCAGCCCTTTTCCTGCGCGGTCTTCGCCACATCCAAATGGAGCCGGTATGGGGCGGTAGCGAAGATACCGCCACCACCTTGCGCGGCGCCTGCGCCTTGGCCTTGGTGCAGTGCAACGATCTTCCACGCGACGAAATTTTGCGCCACCTCCTCAACTCCGTAACAGAAAAGTCCCCTGTGGTCCGCATCGACGCAGTGCGCGCCTTGGAACAAATGGGCGGCTTCGAAGTTGTACTCTTATTGCGGTTAAAAGCCTTGACGGGCGATGCGGATCCGCGCGTCACCGGCGAAATTCTGGATGCTCTGCTCCACATGGAAGGCGAACAAGCTATCTCCTTCGCCGCCAACTTTTTGAAGAATCCAGATGAAGAAGTTGCCGACGAAGCAGCCATTGCCTTAGCTGCTTCGCATTTACCCGGTGTTTTTCCGCTCATTAAACAAGCCTGGGAAAATCGGCCTAGCAACACATTCCTGCGCGCCATGAGCATTTCCCGCTTGCCCGAAGCCCTCGACTTCTTGCTGAACATGCTCAAAAACGGACGTCCCCGCGACGCCGAAGAATCTCTCCACGCCCTGGAATTGCAAAAAAGCAACCCCGAGGTTGTTAAGAAAGTAGAAGAAGCCCTCTGCGAGCGAGCGGACGCCAAGTTGCACAACATCTTCCGCCAGCGTTTTATCAAAGACGAATAGCCGCTCCTTGGTAGGATGACTAGAAGCCCTCATTTTTCCCAGGCTTTTTCCCCATGATTCGACCATATCGGGGTGTGCTACCCCAGATTGCATCGTCGGCCTACGTTGATCCGAGCGCGCAAGTGATCGGTGACGTCGTGGTGGGCGAACGCTCCAGCATTTGGCCCTTGGTCACCATTCGCGGCGATGTGAACCACATCCGCGTTGGCGATGAGACCAGTGTTCAAGACAACTCCGTTCTGCATGTCGATCATCGCGTCTATCCCTGCATCGTCGGCAATCGCGTCACGGTCGGCCATAGCGTTGTGCTGCATGGCTGCGTAGTGGAAGATGATGCGCTAATCGGAATCGGCGCCATCGTTCTCAACGGTGCCCGCATTCGCACCGGCGCTGTTGTTGCCGCCGGCGCGCTCGTCCCAGAAGGCATGGATGTTCCGGCGTTTACTTTGGTGATGGGAACGCCCGCCAAAGTCAAACGCGCCGTCACTCCCGATGAGCAGCAACGCTTCAAAGAGAATTGCCAGAACTACGTGAAACTTACCGCCATCTATAAGGAAGAGCAGTCTTGATCCAAGCCGTTAAGGGCATGCGCGACATTCTTCCACCCGCCAGCGCCACTTGGAATGAAGTGGAAGCTGCTGCTCGCGCCATCTTTCACACCTTCAACTACCGAGAAATTCGTACGCCTCTGCTTGAAGAAACCTCGCTTTTTGCCCGCGGCGTCGGCGAAGAAACCGACATCGTCAGCAAAGAAATGTACACCTTCGACGATCGCGACGGCAGCTCTTTGACTCTTCGCCCGGAAAACACCGCTTCCGTTTTGCGTGCCTACGTCGAACACCGCTTAGATCAGCAACCAGGCTTGCAAAAACTCTTTTACATCGGCCCCATGTTCCGGCGCGAACGTCCGCAGAAAGGCCGTTACCGGCAGTTCTTTCAAATCGGCGCTGAAGCCATCGGGACAGATTCGCCGGCCGTCGATGCGGAAGCCATCGAACTCGCAGTTGCCATTCTTCACGGCGTCGGCATTAGCGGCTTCGAACTTCTCATCAATTCCGTCGGTTCGAAAGCCTCTCGCGCTAAATACAACGAACCCTTGCGCGTTCAACTGCAGGAAGTGGTTCCGCAAATGTGCGAAGATTGCCGTCGCCGCGCATTAACCAATCCGTTGCGCGTGCTCGATTGCAAAGTTCCCGCCGATCAGCCCATTATCGATAAACTGCCTTCGATTCTGGATTATCTGGATCAAGACGACAGAGACCACTTCCGCCGCGTACGCGAATTCTTGGATGACCGCCACATTGCGTACACGGTCAAGCCCCGGTTGGTGCGCGGTCTCGATTACTACATGCGCACCACATTCGAAATTACTCACGGATCGCTTGGCGCGCAGAACTCGATTCTCGGCGGTGGCCGTTACGACGGCTTGGCCGAAACCATCGGCTCTAAAGTTCCCGCACCCGGCATCGGCTTTTCCATCGGCGAGGATCGCCTCGTCATGACCGTCGAAGAATTGGGCAAAGCGCAAAACCCGGTTTTGGACATTTACATTGCTCCGATGGGCGATACCGCCCTGCGCCATTGTGCGGTTTTGGCGGGGGAAATCAGAAACTTGGGCCTGTCCGTTGAGGTGGGTACCGACCGCAAATTGAAGCGCATGCTCGAACTTGCGAATAAGCTCCAAGCGCGCTTCACGCTCATCTTAGGTGACAACGAAATTGTGTCGCAAGCTTACGCCTTGAAGGATATGGCGACGGGCGAGCAGCAAACGCTCACCCGCCAGGCGCTGCTCGACAAGTTTCGCGGACAAGCAAAGGTTTAGATCAAAGAAAAATGGCAGAAGTACAACTTGATTTTTTAGGCGATCTTCGCCGCACGCATAGCTGTGGAGCCTTGCGCACCAGCGATAACGGCAAGAAAGTCCTGCTCATGGGCTGGGTTCACCGCCGCCGCGACTTGGGCGGCCTCATCTTCGTTCATCTCCGCGACCGCGAAGGCGTCACCCAACTGGTGTTCGATGAAAGCAAGAACCCCGCAGCCCACAAACGCGCGCAGGAGTTAAGCTCGGAATTCGTCATCGCTATCGAAGGCGAAGTGGAAGCGCGTTCGGCAGACACCATAAACACCAACATCCCCACCGGCGATGTGGAAGTGGCTGTGTCAAGGCTGCTTATTCTCAATGAGTCGCGCCCGCTTCCGTTTCCTATCGAAGATAACGTCGATGTCAAAGAAGAAGTCCGCCTGAAATACCGCTACGTGGATCTCCGTCGCCCGCGCGTGCAGAAAAACATCATCATGCGCTCGAAAGTGACACTCGCCATCCGCCAAGCGCTTTACAGCCAAGGCTTCCTCGAAATCGAAACGCCGTTTATGACGCGCTCCACGCCCGAAGGCGCGCGCGATTATCTGGTGCCCAGCCGCGTGCAGCCCGGAAATTTCTATGCTTTGCCGCAATCGCCCCAAATCTTCAAGCAGCTTCTAATGGTCAGCGGTTATGAGCGCTATTTCCAGATCGTTCGCTGCTTCCGCGACGAAGATCTCCGCGCCGACCGCCAACCCGAATTCACTCAAATCGACCTCGAAATGTCCTTCCCGCAAGAAGAACAGATTTTCGAAGTGATCGAGCCCTTAGTCAAAGGTGTGGTCCAAGCCGCTGGCAAAACCATGGGCGCTACGATTCCGCGCATCACCTACGCCGAAGCCATTCAATCTTATGGCAGCGATAAGCCCGATCTCCGCTTGCCGCCGTTCTACGCGGTCGACGATCTCTTCGCCGGTAGCGAAATCAAGCCGCTCGTCGCCATTCAGATCCCTAAAACCGGTCAACTCAGTCGCCGCGAACGCGATGAAGTCAAAGCCGCCGGGCAGGAAAAAGGCCTGCGCATTTTCGACGATCTCAAACGCCTCGAACGCGATTTCCCCGAGCCCATGGCAAAGGTCAAAGAACGCGTCAAAGCAGCTGACGACGATTTAGTGATCCTCACCGGCTTCGATGGCCCTCGCCGTAAAGGCCTCGAACTGAGCGGCCAGTTCCGCTTGGCCCTCGGACAGAAATATAACGAGCGCCACAAGCTGCTAAATCCTGACGACCTCCGCTTCTTATGGGTAGTTGACTTTCCCATGTTCGAATGGGACGAAGAAGGCAACCGTTGGAATGCCGCCCATCACCCCTTTACGTCGGTGCATGATGGGGATCTCGAAAAGCTCACCACCGACCCCGAAAACTGTCGCGCCAAATCTTACGACCTTGTGCTCAACGGTGTAGAGTTAGGCTCCGGCAGCATCAGAATCCATCGCCGTGACGTGCAAACTAAAGTCTTTGCGGCTCTGGGCATGGGTGAAGAAGAAGCCAAGAAACGTTTCGGCTTCTTGCTCGAAGCTCTCGAATTTGGCGCTCCTCCGCATGGCGGCATCGCCCTTGGACTCGATCGTTTCGTTATGTTGCTCGCCGGCGAAAGCTCCATCCGTGAAGTCATCCCGTTCCCGAAAACTGCCAAGGGCACGGACCTTATGTGCGAAGCCCCGTCCTCCGTCCCCGATCGCCAGTTGCGGGAATTGGGAATTCGGCTCAGCGTTCAGCCTCCGCAATAAACCGAGCGTCCGACTGGTAAAACCACAGTCCGCTTTTACCAAACGTTTTTCGCATCGCAACGTCTTAACCGCGATGCACCTTGCCAAATTAGTTCTCCCCATCGCCTTTTGCGGCCTTCTCGGCGCTCAATACCCCGGTCTGACTTTGCCTCCCAGCGGCAATAATCAGCGTGCCACCGTGACCCAATTCATTGGTCCCGTGAGTGTCGCGATTGAGTACTCAAGCCCAGCCGTTCACACCGCGGCGGGCCAAGACCGGCGCGGTCAGATCTGGGGCACACTGGTGCCTTATGGCATGGTCGATCTCGGACCGTTCGGAAATGGAAAACCCGATCCGTGGCGCGCGGGAGCCAATGAGAATACGGTCTTCGCCGTTTCAGACGACGTCTTGATCGAAGGCAAACCACTCCCCGCTGGGCGCTACGGTCTTCACATGATTCCAGGCAAGGATGAGTGGACCATCATCTTCAACAAAGTGTCGAACTCATGGGGCAGCTTCAGCTACGACGAGAATGCCGATGCGCTACGCGTGGTCGTGAAGCCGCATCCCCACGAATATCGCGAATATCTGACCTATGAATTTCCTCTCCGCAAACCCGCTGAAGCCGTGGCCGAGCTGCAATGGGAAGAACTGGCGGTGCCGTTGAAGATTGAAGTCCCCAAGATCGACGATATCTACATTTCGAGACTCGCTCAAGAACTGACTTCCGTGCCCGGCTTCAGCTGGCAGGGATTTCAGAATGCAGCCCAATACTGCCTGCAAGAAAACACCCATCTCGAACAAGGCCTGAAATGGGCCGAAGCCTCTATCAGCAAGCCGTTCGTGGGCGAGGCAAATTTCACAACGTTGAGCACCAAAGCCGCAATCCTGACAAAACTCGGCCGCACGCAGGAAAGCGACGCTGTGATGGAAACTGCCCTCAAGCAACCCACTGCCACGCCCCTCGCTATTCATCTCTATGGAAGACAACTCCTGGCGGCGAAGCGAGTAGATGACGCCATGAAGGTGTTTCAATACAATGCCAGCCGCTACCCCGATCAATGGCCCGTCCACGTTGGCTTGGCTCGTGGCTATGCGGCCAAGGGTGATACCAAGCAGGCATTGGAGCACGCCCGCAAAGCTTTAACCCAAGCCCCCGACCCTGTCAACAAGCAGTCGCTCGAAGCAATGGTAAAAGCTCTCGAGTCCGGACAAGCGGTCAACTAAGCCACTCGCACGCGCCGCTTCAAAAACCGCTGCTAAACTGAAGAATAAACGTTGTATTCCTCTACTTCGTATAGACCTGAGGCCTTCCGCCTCTTCGTCAACGTACATTTATGTGGATAGTTAGAATTGCCCTATCCCGCCCCTACACGTTCATCGTGTTGGCAATCCTCATCATTCTCGTCAGTCCAATTGTCATTCAGCGAACCCCAACCGATATTTTCCCGAATATCAATATACCCGTGATTGCGTCCGTTTGGACCTACACCGGCATGAACCCCGAAGAGATGGAAGGCCGCATCACTTCGAGCGTCGAGCGCGGCATCACCACTGTCGTCAGCAATATCGAACACACCGAATCCGTCACGCTTCCGGGGCGCGCCATCATTAAAACTTTCCTTCAGCCCGGCGCCAGCATCGACACCGCCAACGCGCAGATCACCGCCATTTCGCAAACTTCGGTTCGCAGTCTGCCGCCCGGCACGTTGCCGCCCTTCATCCTTACTTACAGCGCCTCAAGCGTGCCCATCCTGCAACTCGCCGTTTCCAGCAATTCGCTTTCAGAAGCGCAGCTCAACGATTACGATCAGAACTTCATCCGCCCCGATTTGGTGACCATTCGCGGCGCAGAACTGCCCTATCCGTATGGCGGCAAACAGCGTCAGGTCAATGTCAGTTTAAATACCAGCTTGCTGCAGTCTAAAGGGCTTTCTGCTTCCGACGTTGTCACCGCCATTGGCAGCCAGAACATCATTCTTCCTTCCGGCACCGCCAAAATCGGCCAGTTCGAATACGATGTTGAGCTGAATTCCACGCCACTCACAGTCCGCGAATTGAACGATTTGCCGATCAAATTGTCGGCCAACAACACACCGATCTACGTTCGCGACGTCGCCACCGTTTCCGACGGCTTTGCCCCGCAAACCAATATCGTTCGTCTAAACGGCGAGCGCGGCACCTTGCTCACCGTTCTGAAAAACGGCGACGCTTCCACCCTGAGCATCGTCAAGGGCGTTCTGAATTCTCTACCGCAGATTCGTAAAACCCTGCCACCCTCCATCAAGATCGAGCCCATCTCCGATCAATCCATCTTCGTGCGCGCCGCCATTTCCGGCGTCTTACGTGAGGCGCTCATCGCCGCCTGTCTCACCGGATTCATGATTCTGGTATTCCTCGGAAGTTGGCGCAGCACGCTCATCATCGCTGTCTCTATTCCCCTGTCCATCCTCGTTTCCATCATCTGCCTGAGCGTGATTCACGAAACCATCAACATCATGACTCTCGGCGGCCTCGCGCTCGCCGTCGGAATCCTTGTCGATGACGCCACCGTTGAAATCGAAAACGTCAATCGAAATCTAGCTCTCGACAAAGAACTTCGCCAAGCCATCCTCGATGGCGCCCGCGAGATCGCAGTGCCTGCCTTGGTCGCCACGCTTTGCATCTGCATTGTGTTCTTGCCTATGTTTTTCCTCAGCGGCGTGGCGAAATTTCTCTTCGTTCCGCTTGCCGAAGCCGTCGTTTTCGCGATGCTCGCTTCCTATTTCCTGTCGCGCACCCTCGTGCCCACCCTGGCGCTGTACTTGCTAAAACCGCACGACTTTATCCTGCGCCCAACCCGGAATCCATTTACATTGATTCAGCGCGCCTTCGAACGCGGCTTCGAGCGAATCCGTGTTGCTTATCAGCTTCTGCTGACTACTTTCGTTTACCGGCGTGCTGTTTTCGTGCCCGCGTTCCTGGCGCTCTGCGTTTGCGGTTTTCTGCTTTTGCCTTGGCTTGGGCAGGACTTCTTCCCCTCCAGCGACAATGGCCAATTCCGTTTACATTTGCGCGCCCGCACCGGCACCCGCATCGAAGAGACTGCCCGCCTTACCGATTTTGTCGATCAATCCATCCGCCGCACAATCCCGGCCTCCGAACTCGATAGCATTGTCGATAACATGGGGTTGCCCTACAGCGGCATCAACACTACTTACAATACAAGCGGTGTTGTCGGCTCCGCCGACGCCGATGTTCTCGTTTCACTAAAAGAAGGCCGCCATCAACCCACCCAGCACTGGGTGCAAACCCTCCGCAGCAAGCTCACCAGCGAGTTCCCCGGCGTCATCTTTTACTTCTTGCCTGCCGACATGATCACACAAATTCTCAACTTCGGCCTCCCCGCTCCCATCGACGTACAGGTAGAAGGCGCGAATACCGAAGCAAATCGCAAGTTCGCCGATCAACTCCTCAGCCAAATCCGTCAAGTGCCCGGCATCGTGGATCTGCGAATCCAGCAGGCCTTTGATCAACCGAAACTGCAGATCAACGTTGATCGCACCAAGGCCGAGGAGGCCGGTTTCACCCAGGATGATATCGCGAGCAGTCTGCTGGTCTCCCTTAGCGGCAGTTTTCAAACCACGCCGTCGTTTTATCTCAACCCGAAAAACGGCGTCACCTACAACATCGTGACGCAGACGCCGCAATATCGCATTGATTCGCTTCAGGATTTGCAAAATCTTCCTATCAATGCGCGCACCGCCGTGCACCCGGAAATCCTCGGTGATGTGAGCGCCATCCAGCGCGCCGATACGCTGGCCGTGGTCAACCACTACAACATTCACCGAGTCATCGATATCTTCGGCTCGGTGGAAGGCCGCGATCTGGGCTCGGTCGGCAACGAGATTACCCGCATCGTCAATGCCAATCAGAAGAATTTGCCGCGTGGATCCCTCACTGTCATCCGCGGTCAGGTAGCCACCATGAAAGCGTCCTACTCCGGCCTCGCCGTCGGATTGGGCGTAGCCATTGTTCTCGTTTATTTCCTCATCGTTGTAAACTTCCAGTCCTGGCTCGATCCGTTCATCATTATCAGCGCCTTGCCCGCGGCCTTAACCGGAATCGTGTTGTTTTTGTTCGTCACCGAAACCCGCCTCAGCGTTCCCGCCTTGATGGGCTCCATCATGTGCATGGGCGTTGCTACCGCCAACAGTATCCTGGTGGTCGCTTTTGCCAAAGAACGCTTGGAGGCGCATGGCGACGCGCTGCGTGCCGCCATCGAAGCCGGCTTTACTCGTTTCCGCCCCGTCATTATGACTGCGCTCGCCATGATCATTGGCATGGTGCCCATGGCCATCGGAATGGGCGAAGGCGGTGAGCAGAACGCGCCTCTCGGCCGCGCCGTCATCGGCGGATTGATCTGCGCCACCGGCGCAACTCTCTTCTTTGTCCCCACAGTATTCAGTCTTTTTCATAATTTCTTAAATAAGCGGAGAGCGCGGCGTCAAACTCGCCGGCATTTTGAACCGGCCCACCACTAACTCATGAGAATAAATCAACCCGAAGAGTCTTCGCTGCACGAAACCAGCCCTGCTGCCGAGCCCCTCGCATCGCCGGAAGGAGGCCTGCATCTTGGTCTCCGGCTCGGGATGATCGTTCTCGGGCTTGCGGTTTTGGCCGTCATTGGTTGGTTTGTTTACCAGGGCATCTCCACGCGTATGCTCGCGGCCAAGGCCCTCGTGGTCGAGACCCGCGAGGCTTCTGTGCTCGTCGTTTCGGTCACCCATCCGAAACTCGGGGCCGCTACCCAGGAATTAGTTCTTCCCGGCAACACCCAGGCATTCATTGATGCTCCTATCTACGCGCGCATTAACGGATATCTCAAAAAATGGTATGCCGATATCGGCGCGCATGTACATAAGGGCGACATCCTGGCCGAAATCGAGGCGCCCGAGGCCGACCATCAACTCCGTCAGGCCGAGGCCGATCTGGAAACGGCGAAATCGAACTTGAGTCTCTCGCAGGTCACCGCGGAACGCATCCTCAATTTGCAGAAGAAAGGCGTGGTAGCCCGTCAGGACGGCGATAACGTCACCGCCGACATGAACTCCAAAAAAGCCATAGTCGATTCCGCGGCCGCCAATGTCAAGCGGCTGCAAGACCTTCAGTCTTACGAAAAAGTCTATGCTCCTTTTGATGGCGTAATCACGGCCCGCAATACCGATATTGGCGCGCTCATCGACGCAGGCTCGAATCCCGGCGGCAAGGAACTATTCCACATGTCGGCCGTCAATAAGCTTCGCGTCTTCGTCAGTGTGCCCGAAGATTATGAACAGGCGGCGAAAATCGGCGGCCCCGCCACACTCACCCTCAATGAGTTTCCCGGCCGCAGCTTTCACGGCACCATCGTTCGTACTTCGAACTCCATCGACATGACTTCCCGCACCCTCTTGGTCGAAGTCGATGTTGATAATCCAACCGGCGAACTTCTTCCCGGCGCCTACGTTGCTGTTCATTTGAAGTACGCCGGAGCCCTCGCGCGCGCCCTGACAATTCCAGTCACGACCGTCATGTTCCGCTCCGAAGGTATCCGTGCTGTCGTCGTACGTGACGGCAAGGCCGTGCTCGTTCCCATCACTATCGGCCGTGACTTTGGCGACTCACTCGAAGTCTTAGCCGGCCTTCAGCCCCAGGATCAACTAATCGTGAATCCTCCCGACTCACTAATTTCCGGAACGCCCGTCCACATTGCCGCCGCTGCGACGCCCTAGGGCGGCCATTAGCGCCTTCTCAGTAACTCACCCTCTTCAGATATTCGAGCGTAACCGGCACTTGCTCCGGCGCTGCAGGCGATTCGTCTTCAATAAAGTAGCCCGCCACGCCCGCAGACTCGGCTTGCCGGAAGATCTCAGGCCATCGCAATTGGCCTCGGCCTAGAGCCACGCTCGATTCGTTGGGGGCCATGCCGCTTGTATTCTGTTTTGTTCCCTTCGCCATATCCTTCAAATGCAAAAGCCGGAACCGTTTGGGATACCGTTCCAGGAACGCCGCCGGATCGGCTCCCGCCTGAGCAAACCAAAATGTATCCATTTCAAAGAACACCGACTCTGGCTTAGTCTCGCGCGCCAAAACGTCGAACAGTGTCTCAGTCGGCGTCTGCACGAACTCAAAGCCGTGTGGATGATATCCAAACTGCAAGCCCACCTTGCGCAACCGTTCGCCCCAATCATTAAAGTTGGCTGCCGCGCTGTGTGCCTGCTGTTCGGTTAGCGCGCCGTCATGCGGAATCCACGACGCCAACACATACGACGCTCCCAGCGTCTTTGCATCTTCGATCACGGCCGGCAGCGCCTGATGCAAGCGTTCGTAACTCGCAATCAAGCTGGTGCACCGTAGTCCGGCCTTAGCTAAAACAGCCTTAAATTCCTCTGCACTATGCCCATAGAAACTAGCGGTTTCCACCGTCTCAATCCCCAACGCCCGTATCTTGCGAAGCGTTGCCGGCAAATCCCGCTTCAACTCTTCACGGTACGTCCACAGCTCCATCCCCACGGGCGCGGTGAAGTGCCGCGTCTTCACACTCGCAGCCTCCTTCGGAATCCAACTGCGAACGCTGCCCGTACCATGATTCAGCCACAGGTCCACTCTCGGTGCGTCCCAAGCGTACGGTTTCTGCAGAATATCCAGGTCGCCATCGCCGTCAAAATCGGCGAGCTTGCCATCATGCCAGCCCTCATGCTCGTCCAGAACTACAGGCGTAAATCCGCCTTTCCCGTCGCCATATAAAATCCAAGCCGTCGCGTTCGGGTTATCCAATTTCTCCGGCCCTCGATTCCACTTCCCCTGCTCCGCCGCCAGAATGTCCAGATGGCCATCACCGTTTAGGTCCCCCAACTCCAGTGTGTGCCCGTGGATCATATCTCGATCCAGCAACTTTTTCCCCACCCAGTCACTTGGGTTCAGCGGATCGCCTTTGCACTCATAGATCATGAGAGGCCCCGATCCATCTCCCGGCGCAATGACAATCTGCGGATACTTTCCTTCCTTGAAACGTCCTGCCCGAATGCGCCCTCCAATCACACCCACACGAATCGGGCGAAACCGGTTACCGCCTTCATGGTGAAACCAGTAATTACCCGCCAGTAAGTCCACTTTCCCATCGCCATCGATGTCATAAGCATCCATACCTTCCGCGTACAAGGCTGCCCCGTTCGCGCCTTCACCGGCGTTGCCATTAAAGATTTCCACATAGGGCCACGGCTCGGTATGGCGTGGATCGCTTGGAATATCGGCCAGATAGATTGCTTTCGCCTGCTGATTCCAAAAGACCAGTTGAGGCTTTCCGGTGCCTTTAATATCCGCAAACACTTGGTCATGATGCTGATTCGCGCCGCTGTTCTTGATCAGATGCCGCTTCCATCGGACATTCGGATCGAAATTGGGGTACGGATTCTCCCACCACCAAAGCTTGTTGCCCTGCCAGTCGTTTCCAAAAACGATGTCTATGTCGCCGTCGCCGTCGATATCGTAAGCCGCCCCACCGGCTTCAATCGGCAGAAACTCGGGTTCAATCGGGTACCGCAGCCACCCTGTCGGTACACGCCGGTACCACACTAACGCCGGTCCCGTCACGCGAAAGCTCATTACGAAATCGGTCGCTGGCGAGTCTGGATCAATCCGCGCAGTCAGCACCCCTGTCTGCTCCCGCGACGTGCCGGGTGCCGGCAGATCTCCCAAGCGGCTCGACAAGCGTGTCCACCCACTCGAGTCGCCTTGGCCATTGGACGATCGCAACAATATCAGCATCGCCACAGCTGCGATACTGTACCAGAGACCTCGGTATCGAAAGAGTCGTTTCATGCAGGCATCAAATAGATGCCGCCATCATGTCACATCTCCCGCGAGTCACTTAGCTTGATCTTCGGCAAGCAGAGCCCTGATATTGGCTTCCACATTTCGTTCGTCAATGAGTCCGACATACGTTGCAGCCACCCGGCCCCGAGTGTCGATAAGGTAACTTGCCGGCAGCGCGTCGATGCCATAGCCTTTGCTCGCTCTACCGTCGTCCATGAGGATTGGATATGCGATTTGGTAACTCTCCACAAAGGGGTTCACTCGGCTCCACGCTTCGCCCGCATTCTTCAAATCCTCATAGGAGATATCAAGGGAGATGCCGATGACCGCAACCTTCTTATCTTTGAAAGTCTTGTCTAAATCCACCAGCCAGGGAATCTCCAGCCGGCATCCACCGCAATCTGTCGCCCAGAAATTCACAAGGACGACCTTACCGCGGTAGTCAGCCAGTTGCTTGGGTCTGCCTGTCTTATCAACCAAGCTAAAAGATGGAGCCACGGTTCTGGAACTGGGCTTCGTCAACTCTGCGCGCACCGTTGCCGCTGGCATACAAATCACGAATGCCGTGCAAATAAACGCCATTCTCAAGCGAGCAGACCCCATCATCTAAGTCTCCTTTTTGAAAGCCGTAAAACGACGTTTCTCGAAGAGCGGAATTGCTAATACCGGCCAAGCGGCAGCGAGCAACGGCAGTGCCCGACTCACGAATGGTGTAGGAACATATGGTTGTCCGCTCCAATGCGCGTAACCCGCTACAAACCAATTCTCCATCGCGGCAAGCAGAATAACTGGCGCAATCCCGACCCCAGCTAAGAGGAGACCACCGCTCCGTTTCAAACTGCCTTTCCTCGCCGAGCGGACTCCAAACCCCAACGCCAACAAGAAAACAATCGTGACCGGATCGAGTGGCAATAATCCAAGCAGCATTCTCACGCCGAACCCGTGCTTCAGAATGACGTTCCCCTCAAATGCCATACGAGCGAACCAGCTATCCCGCACAACAGAGTAAAACAAAAACGACGTTATCCATAACGCGCGTCCCGAAAGCGACGCGAGAACAAATCCACACCCCCACGACCACAGCAGCGCCGCGATCAGCAATGTCGCCACATACCCAATGATTTGCGCCAGGCTGACCCCGCCGGGTTCATAGGCAACGCCGTAGTGGAGGTACGTCCTTATCTGGAGGAAGAACGCCGTTTGTACTTGAGCTATGGAGAGACTCAGATAATACCCGGCGAGACCCGAAATGCCGAGCAGCGCGACCCAACGTCCCCAGTGCAGCCACTCAGTCGATTGCCGGCGAATTACAAGCCCAATAACATGCGCAGCAGCAGCCGGAGCCTTCACACGCAATTCCTCTACATCGCCGCAAACGCACTCCCGCTCGCCGGGTTCAAGCAATCGAGCAAACGTCGCAACAATCCCGTTCACCGCTTGATTCCCTCCTGAGCCCAAGCTGCGCCAACGCTTACCTTCATCACCGCTTCGTAAAATGCTTGAGCCTCGTGCATTCCCTTTGCAGTAATCCGCACCATCTTCTTCGCCCGCCCGCCTCGTTCCGGGCCGGGTTCGCCCATCCAGGTCTTTATAAACCCTTTTTGTTCCAAGCGGTCGAGCGTCGTATACAGCGCTCCAATCGAGCACTGCCTCCCCGTCATAGCTGCAATGTCTTGCAGCATCGAAGCGCCGTAAGCGTCATCCCCAAGTCGGGCCGCCGAAGAAAGCACAAAATACTCAAACTCACCCAGCATTTACACTACATTGTATAGATAATAGGATGGCCTGTCAACGTTCTTGTTCGACGCGCTGGAGGGCCGTCTCGACATCACGGCTGCACGGTTGGACCGCCAAGGAGGGTTGCTCCAGACGGGCACACGGCACGCGGTACGCCAGCAGGCTTGGAGCGAAAACGTTGACAAGGCGCTCGAACGGCTCACCAAACGGGTCAGCAAGCTCGAAAGCAAACGCGCTAAAGGCAGTGCGTGATGAGGCACCAGCGCTAACTGGCGCGCGTAGTTTCCGCCGTTCTCAGAAACATATAATGAACCTGTCTGGCCAACCGAAATGTGTCGCCCTGTTCCCATCGTGGCGCTCGTCGCTGCGCGCGTCATCTTCGGGCAGGCGATCAGCGCTCCTGACAATGCCCCCGCTCTGCTAAAACAAGCCAGCCGGAAGGTCCAGAACTCTCTCCGCCGCCTACCGAAGTACACCTGCCTCGAAACGGTTGAGCGCGCGTATTACTTCCCCGTGCTCGAAAAGCACAATCCCCACCTAATGACAGAAGATCGTCCGCTCGCCGCGTGCCTTGCAACCTCCGGCGGTCACCTGTCCCTTGAAGCGACCGACCGGCTGTGGGTGGAAGTCGCGGCCTCTGAAGGACATGAGATCCATTCCTGGCCAGCCGCCAGTCGTTTCGACACGGGCCCCTTCGATAAAATGATTCCCTCCGGCCCGCTGAGCACCGGGTCATTCGGAACGACTCTTCTGGACGTCTTCGCAAATCCAAACGCAAAGATGAGCTTTACTGCCATCAATCCCGGCGCGTCAGGAGATTCGTTCGAGTATTCCTTCTACGTGCCTGCGAATGTAAGTCATTCCGTTGTCAAGGGTAGCCACAAATGGTGGGTAACTGCATTTAGCGGTTCGTTCGACATTGACCCAGCCACTGCGGAGTTGACGCAGTTCGTATGGGAGCCCGATAGTCTTCCTTCCGATACGGGCATGTGTCGCGCCCAAATTTCGATCGATTACCATCTCATACCTATCGGCGACGGCGAATTCTTGCTCCCGCGCCGAAGTCGATTCCACACCTTCGACCTTGACGGCAGCCAAACCGATAGCGTCACCGAATTTTCAGCCTGCCGCGAATATGCGGCTGAGTCGCACCTTCGTTTTGATGATCAGGATGCACCAGCCGGAATCGTCAAAACCAACCCGCAGCACTCTAAACCACTTCCCCCGGGCGTTTCTCTCACTCTCTCACTCGTGAGTAAGATAGATCTGGACACTGCCGCTGCCGGTGATCCCATATCCGCCAAGGTCGTTCACCCTGTTCTCGCACCTCGGTCAAAGGCGATTCTCGTGCCTGCGGACGCGATCGCTCGAGGCAGAATCCTCGTCATGCGGCATGAGTTGCGGACCTCGGAATTCATAATTTCCATTCGCTTCGATACCCTTGAAACGGAAGGCGCTGTAGTACCTCTGTCAGTTCGATTGGATCGAGAAATAAAGGCCGCCAAGCGAAACACGGGGGAAGGATTTTCCATCCGGGGAACTGAATTTTCCCTCCCAGCCCCGGCCTCCTTGGAGCCAGGCAGTCATTTCACCTTCCATGCCAAGCGCGGCACGTACGTAATCCCTGCTGGCTTTCAATCCAAATGGAAAACGGTGGCGCCTTGAAGGTTCTGCGGCTTTTTGCTTTCAGCGTCGCGCTGATGCGCGCCCAGTCCCTCCCCGATCCTGCCGACCTCCTGGAGCAGTTGCGCGATAAAGTAATCGCCCGCGTGCCCCCAATCGGCTACACCTGCATCGCCACTATCGATCGCAGCTTTCGCAGCCTTCCGGCACCCCCAGTAATTCCAAAATCCTGCGAGCAGATTTCCGCCGACAGAAAGAAGAAGCGGACCCAACTGCAGCTGGATAAGACCGATCGGCTTCGGCTTCAGGTGACAGTCACCAATCAAGGCGAAATCTTCGCGTGGACCGGGACCAGGCCGTCATTCGATCTCGAACAAATCGTAAATGCCAGCGACCTCGGTACCGGGCCGCTGGCGGTCCATCTGGATGCAATCCTCGCAAATCCACTTGTTCTTTTTCATCTCCTCGGACAAAGCGCCACCAACCTCGAATTCGGTTTTCGTGTCCCAATGGAGGCCAGCAGCTATCTCGTCAAGGCTGGTGCTCAGTGGCGTGAAACGGGGTATTTCGGCTCCTTGACAATTGATCCCGTCGCGCTCGAACTGAAGCGGGTGACCGTCGAAACGGAACAACTTCCCGCAGAAACCTCCTTGTGCGAATCGAGCACCGTGATGGAATATCCAACCAGCGGCGAAGGAATGCTCCTCCCGGATACAATCCGTTCCCGCCACCTCTACCCCAGCGGTGCTGAAACGGAATGGTTCACCCGGTTTTCCGATTGCCGCGATGCCCCCGAAAAGATTCCAGACCGGCCACCGCCGCCCGCTCTTTTCTCGCCGGCCCTTGTGAGGCGGCTTCGGCTGGCTCTAGCCACACCTATCGATACCGCAACCGCCGCCGTGGGAGATGTGATGACCGCAACGCTTTTAGAAACCGTGGAAGGACCGGCGAATGCCATCGCTCCCGTCGGCGCAACCTTAACCGGTCGGATCATGCGCATGGAGCACCAAGTGAGGTCGCCTCGATCTTTCCTGATTTGGCTGAAGTTCGACACTATCGAAGTGAATGGCGTCGTTTGGTCCATCCATGCCCGCTTGGCTCGCTGTGAAGATTCCCGCCTGCAGGAGTCTTGCTCAGTCGCCACTATGAGCGATCAGCCACGGGATCGCGCGTTCCTCTTTCAAACCAAATCGCCTAACATTTTGATTCCCGCGGGCTACAAGTCGAGATGGCTGACCGGCGACTGATTCAGAACCCCTGGCGCAAGCCTGGGGACCGGCGCGTCAGTGCCCACCGCCAAGCGGCTGAAGTTCGCCCAATATCGTTGGGATCAGTTCCGAAACAGTGGGATGAATATGAACAGCCCGCTGTATCACCGTATACGGCGCCTTGGCGTACATCACATCAAGCACACAGTGGATCGCCTCATCACCGCCCACTCCCAGGATCGCGGCCCCCAGAATTTCGCGTGTCTCGGCATCCACCACAATCTTCATGAGCCCCTGCGTCTCGCCCTTTTCTATCGCCCTCGAAACTCTGGTCATCGGCCGTTTGCCCACCAGCGCCCGGCGTCCCGTCTTGCGAACTTCAGCTTCAGTCAGACCGGCCCGCCCCAGCGGTGGGTCAGTGTAAAGCGCGTAAGCCATGATTCGGTCACTAACTCGCCGCTTGTCATTATCCAAGAGATTCGCCGCCACGATCTCATAATCGTTGAAGGACGTATGCGTAAAGGCGCCCTTCCCATTGCAATCGCCCAAAGCCCAGATACCCGCCACGCTACTGCGCAATTGATCGTCAACCACAACGTAGCCGTGTTTGTCTAACTCCACTCCCGCCTTGTCCAGTCCCAGATCGTCAGTATTGGGTCGCCGCCCCACCGCAAGCAGTAGGTGCGTTCCCCTGACCTCTTTGGATTCATCCGAGCAGTCCACATGAGCAACAATCTCTTCGCCTTGCTTCGAAAAACCAATGCAGGTAGCGTTCAAACGCAGTTCAATGCCTTCATTCGTGAGGATCTCCTGAACCGTCGTGGACACGTCTTCATCCTCTCGGTGAATCAGCCGCGGTCCCATTTCGATCACCGTAACTTCACTGCCAAACCGGCGAAACATCTGCCCAAACTCCAGCCCAACATAACTGCCGCCAACCACAATGAGGCGCGGTGGGACAAAATCAACCGCCATCATTGAACTGTTATTAAGGTACGGCACCTGCTCCAGTCCGGGCATCGGCGGCGTCAACGCGCGCCCGCCCACATTGAGAAAGATGCGATCCGCGCTGATCTTTTCCTCGCCGACACTCACCTCTCGCGCTGACTCGAACCGCGCATGGCCCTGATAAACCGTGCAGTTCTCCATCTCCTTCAGCCAGTTCTCCAGCCCGTCCCGCGAGTTTGCAACTACCGCATCTTTCCTCTCTTTGACGCGCCGCATATCGACGCTCACCGGGCCCCCAATCGTCACCCCGTAATCCCCGCCGCGGCGAGCCATGTGCGCCGCATAGGCGCTCGCCACCATCGTCTTCGTGGGCGTGCAGCCAGTGTTGACGCAGGTGCCGCCAAACAGTTTCCGTTCCACAATGGCTACCTTCTGCCCCGCCGCTGCCAAGCGCTTCGCCAGAGTCGGCCCCGCCTGTCCGGTCCCGATAATGATTGCGTCAAACTGTTTCGTCATCGCTCCTATAGCTTAACGAGCCAGATCGAAGCCCCCTGCCAACCGCGTGAAAGTGCCTTTCGGATCGTGCTCGCGCTCGTGGCGATTACTTAAGTGACTGCAGATACGCCGCTGCCGCTCGCGCTTGGTCCGGGTCCAAATCGCGAGTCACCATCGTCATTTCCGGCGAGTGCCGCCGGTCGCCCTTGCGGAATTTCTCCAATTGATCCACCAGATATTCCGCATTCTGCCCGGCTAGGCGCGGAGCAGGTCCCTTGCCCGCGGCATCGGGTCCATGGCAAGTGGCGCAGGCAAGAATCTTCTGTTCGGGTACGCCTTTCGTAAAGAGCGCCTGTCCTTGCGTCATGAGCGCTTGGTTCGAGGTCCGTCCTGGTCCGGGCGTCTGCTTGGCATACCACGCAACCGCGGCTTTTATTTGTTCAGACGTCTCAGCGTGCGCGACCCCTTCCATATTCATCCGTTCCTGCCGCGTCGCATTTTCGGCGCCCTTCTTGGAACCGGCAACCTTCAATACCCACCAAAACGTCTCGTCCACTGGTGGCCCCGATGGCTCTCTGAATGCCGTCATCTTCTTTTCGGCATACGCGGCATCCAATCCCGCGAGCCTTGGAAAATAAGGCAGCTGTGTATTCCCATCCACCCCATGGCAGCCTGAGCAGTAATTGGTAACCAGCTTGGGGGCGTCCCACTGTTTTTGACCCCACGCGTTTGAAACCAACGTCAATAGAGCCGCCGCCCTGGCCAAATGAATTGATGATTTTTGCATGTGAATGTCTGCGCTCCTAAGCTTCCTCAAAACGCGAAGAACAAAGTAACCCAAAGAGTATTGTTGTCACTCGGCTTGCGGCCGATTCCGTCAGTGTTGCTCGTCAGCCCGTTCAACTTCGTGAACCCGGTATACTGCACGGTGGCCAGCAGGTTCTGTGTCAGCGTGCGGTCCACTTCCAACACGTAGCCCGTGGTATTCGGCTTACTCGAAAGCAAATTCCCGTTCGGATCACTCACTCCATACAAAGGCGCTTCGCCGCTGCCATTGGTAAAGAAATAGCCTCCCGTAAACGTCCATCCATCGCCGATCGTGTAGGCGGCGTTCCCGTTGAACGTTTTCAAATTATCCTGCGGATTGGCAACGTTGCCCAGCGGGTAGCTCGCATTCCAAGATTGCTTCTCATAAATGTAACTCGCTCGTAGTGTGAATTTCCGCGTATCGCCTAGATGCTGATATTGTGTGTCGAAGCCCGTATCGGCAAATGCGTCGGTCGGCCCACTCGGCGCGCTGCTATCCGGATAGATGTTCGCGTGCATCCCAAACGTGCCCACCATCCACACATTTGGTCCATGTTCTTTTGTCCAGTACGCGCGCCAGTACGGATTAAAGCCCTTGAGATATTCGGCGCCTTGTTGATAATTGGTGCCCGCCGTCATCCAGCGAAAATACCCTGTCCCCACCCGGTACATCGACAGTTCAACATAAAACTCACGATCGAACAATGCATAGACTCCCACACTGCCTGTCTGCTGGCCAAGACTCGCAATCATCGGCCCGGCCGGGGCACCCGCCGTTTGCGGTGCTGCGTAGAAGGGAAACCCCCAACTGGGAACTGTGTTCCAAACGTCTTGCACCGTGGGATCGTTGTTACTGTCGATACCTACCAAGAGTTCGCTGTTACCCGGATGAAAGAAATGCGTAGCCCGAATATCAATCGGACCTGCCGCTCCTTTCCAGCCGGGGAAATTGTTGCCGACCCCGTACTCATAAAAAATGCCGGCAAAGTCGGTGATCTTGCTCCCGAACTCGCCGGTAAATCCATAAGCCTCAGGTAAACCATTTTGCGTGATCACCGGGTTGCCCTGCGAATCGTTTGGCTGTGCAGCCCAGTTCGCGCCCACCTGCCCCAACACCCCTATCGGCACGTAATGAAAACCTTCTTTATCGACCAGCGATTTGCCTGGGGTGTAACCAGCCAGTTTGAAAAACCGGCCCCAAGGTGTGAGCTGCGGCCAGTTGCCGCCTATATGGCACGCCGCGCAACGTTGCCCTGTCTGGCGCGCAAAAGACGGCAGCGCCTGGGCATTTGGCAAAAGCCACGTTAGCATGAGCGAGCAAAACAAAAGTCTGACGGGCCACCCCTTCAATTCCCGATAAAACCATCTGTTTAATGTGTGCATAGAAAGCCGTGCAAAGGGGGGGAGCACTTCGGACACCATTCACACACACAAAGGAATCAATCACTTAACCCGAGGCCCCACTCAAATTAGCGCCGAATAACCCATCACTTTGGCCAAATATGGTCATTCCACTCGGCGCAAAGTCACGTTGGGCCAAAGTCACGTTGGGCCAGTGTTTATCTGCCATCGAACCAACAACTGCGCGGCGCGCCTCCTGAACCCGCCCCAACTATACTGGTCCTCGGAGATCCTAAATGCGCTCTGCTCTTGTTTTGATCGCAGCGGCTGTGACAGCGTACACCACGCTCGTATCAGCCCAGCAAGTTGATGGTCCATATAAAGTCCTGAAGACCGCACGTGTCGGCGGCGAGGGCGGCTGGGATTACATCTACGCTGACGCCGCCGGCCGTCGCCTCTATATTCCCCGCGGCGCTACCCATCCCGCGCCCGCCACTGGTACTACGCCCGAAGTACTCGCCATTCCCGAGCGCCTCACCGTCTTTGATCTCGATACCCTCAAACCTTTGGGTGAAATCTCTGGCATCGGTGGCAACGGCACTGCGGTCGATCCGAAAACGAATCACGGTTTTACTAGCGATCATCCGAAAGTCTCGATGTTCGACACCAAAACGTTGACCTTGATCAAGAGCATCGATGTCGGCGCCACCCGGCCCGACGGCATCTATTTCGATCCTTTCAACCAACGCGTCTACGTCTTCAGTCATCCCACCAAAGACGCCACTGTCATCGATACCAAGGACGGTACCGTGCTCGGCACCATTGACCTGGGCGGCGTCCCGGAGCAGGGCGTAGGCGACGGTAAGGGCATGCTCTACGTCGTCATGCAAGACCCAATCGGCAGCGTCACCGCCGTTGATGTGAATACGATGAAGGCGGTCGGCCACTATTCGTTCATCGACAAAGGCGGCTGCAACGGTCTCGCCATCGATACCAAGAACCAAGTCTTGTTCGCGGCCTGCAGTCTGTCGGGCACTCCGCCCACACCCCAGCCCAGCATGGTGATTCTCAGCTCGAAGGACGGCAAAATCCTCGCCAACCTTCCCATTGCCGGTCGATCCGACGGAGCAGTCTTCAACTCCGCCTCCAAGGAGGCGTTTAGCACTCAAGGCAATGGCACCATGACCATCGTGAAAGAGAACAGCCCCACCACCTTTGAGGTCGAGCAGAATCTGCCAACCATGAACGGCGCCCGCACCGTCACTTTCGATCGCAAGACCGGCCATCTCTTCACAATGTCTCAGGAGCGCGGTCCTGTCCCGGCTCCGCCACCAGGGGCAACCCCTCCGCAGATGCCCAACGGCCGCCCGCCCCAAGCCCCTGCCATCCCTGGCTCATTCACAATTCTGATGGTCGGCAAAGCTCAGTAGCCAACCGGGCTTTTATGCGCTACGCTTCTTTGTTTCTCGTACTCGTCTTACCAACAATTGTTAGACCCCCGTCCGAGACTACTTACCGAATCATACACACCTATGAACTGGGCGGAGACGGAAGGTGGGATTACGTCGTACCCGATCCTCCGAGTCACCGCATCTACATCGCCCGCCAAACTCGGGTAATGGTTGTCGATGAAGACACCGGGAAGCTCATCGGAGAGGTCGCCGAAGTTCACGGCGCTCATGGAACCGCCATCGCCGCAGACACTAGCCGTGGATTTGCAACTTCCAGTGATGACAAATCCGTCGTTATGTTCGATTTGAAGAGTCTCAAAGTGCTAAGTCGAATTCCCGCAGCCGAAGATGCCGACGCCATCCTCTTCGATAAGCCCTCCAACCGCGTCTTCAGCCTCAACGGAGACGCGCACTCGTCCAGTGTCATCGATCCAGCCGCCGGCAAACTGATCACGAATCTTCCCTTAGGGGGAAAGCCCGAGTACGGCGTTTCCGCAGGTGACGGAAAGGTCTATGCGAATATCACCGATACCAGCGAGGTCGTCGAGATCGACACGCACACCGCAACCGCCGCACGTCGCTGGTCCACCGCGCCTTGCAAACAACCCGTCCCCATGGCAATTGATATCACTCATCACCGCCTGTTCAGCGGCTGCCGCAGCGGCGTAATGGCGATCTCCGACTATTCAAATGGCAAAGTGGTCGCAGCCGTCCTCATCGGCAAAGGAGTCGATGGGGCCGGATACGACCCTGCAGTGGGCGACGCTTTTGCTTCGAATGCCGACGGCACACTGACCGTCATCCACCAGGGCACCCCCGATTCCTACCACGTCGCTCAAACCCTAACCACGCCCGTCGGTTCACGCAACATGGGGCTTGACCCAATCACTCATCGCTTGTTCATTGTCTCTGGCAAATTCCTTCCACCTCCCGCCGGCGGAGGCCGCCCACAAATAGTACCCGGAACGTTCGTTCTGATAACCATCGAGCGGCGATGACCCGACAAGCCTCCGAAAGAAAAAGCCCTGCGTCGCCGCCCATGCTGGTCCTAGCCTTCCTCAGCGTGTGTTCGTCGCTGTTCGCACTAACCGCTCCCGGCGATACAGTGTTAGGTCGCCACTACCGCCGCAACGAAATATCGGTCTATCGAATGACCGCCGTCAACGACGGACGCAAGTACGAAGCGCAAGCCACCGGCATCGTCAAAAAAGACACCGACGGCGCTTGGATTGAGGAGTACGGCTGGTCAAACGTGGTCTTCGATGGCGTACCATTCGCCTTATCGGCGGCTAGCAACTCCTTTCGCCAAATTCTTTCGCTCGACCCGGCAAAGACACCCGCGCTTCCGAACCTGGCCACTGTGCAACCGGCGCTGATCGGCCCCATCACCGACTTACTAACTTTCTACTCCGATCTGTGGCTGGCCCAAAAAGTCGGGCACTTTCAAAAAGTCGGTGATCATCTCTATCATGAATACGGAACCCCTTCCGCCTGGGCGGACGGAAACGCTATCGTTGTCGGTGAAGACTCAATCGATTTCGATATTACTCTCACCGAACTGGATCAGTCGGCAAAAACAGCCACCTTACTCATCCGTCACGTGCCGCCCCAAAAGCCCCAAATTAAAATTCCCGTCGAGTGGATGCGCGCGCCCGTCGCCGATACTCCGAACAACTGGGTCAACGTTGTCCATGCCGGTGACCAATACATCGCGCAGGTCGGAAAGGAAACTTTCGATGTCACACTCACCATCAGCCTCGCCGATGGCAAGATCCTCTCCGGCTCAATCGACAACCCTGTCACCGCAACCGAGCGCGTCTGCAAGGACCCAGCACTATTGAACTGCGGCGAACCGCACCCCCGATCCATCCTGCGCCGGATCAAGATCTCGTTGACCCGGTGGACGATCGGATCTAATAAATCGCAGCCAGTTACGTCCAAGCCCGGCCCCGAATTCGCGGAGCTTCGCAAGCCCTGAGGCAAGCTTTCGAGCTGAGGAGCGCCCAACTCTACTTTCCCGGAACTTCGCGCCTCCGAATTTCGTCTTCTCCCGTTACGACACCCGCAAACCGTGTTACCGTAGCCATACTGCCCACAGAGGAGCCTTTTCTTGGCACTGACCATTACCGGCCTTTCAAAAACCTACCCAAACGGCGTTCGCGCCCTCAAGAACCTTTCCCTCACCATCGGCAACAACATGTTTGGCCTCCTCGGCCCCAATGGTGCCGGGAAGAGTTCATTGATGCGGACCATCGCCACCCTGCAAGACCCCGATTCAGGTAGCATCACGCTCGATGGCCTCGACGTCCTTTCACAAAAAGACGAAGTCCGGAAAATTCTAGGTTATCTTCCGCAAGAGTTCGGCGTTTACCCCAAAATGTCGGCCGTGGATATGCTCACTCACCTCGCTGTCCTCAAAGGCGTAACCGCCAGGGGCGAGCGCAAAGAGATGGTCGATGCCTTGCTCAACCAAACCAACCTTTGGGATGTAAGAAAGAAAGCTCTTTCCACTTATTCGGGTGGCATGAAACAGCGCTTCGGCATCGCACAAGCACTGCTCGCCAATCCGCGCCTCATCATTGTCGATGAGCCTACCGCCGGTTTGGACCCCGCCGAACGCAATCGATTTCTCAACCTGCTTTCATCCATTGGACGCGACGTGACGGTTATTCTTTCCACTCACATTGTCGACGATGTTCGCGAACTCTGCGCCCGCATGGCCATCATCGCCTCAGGCGAAGTCCTGCTCGAAGGCGCCCCCGGCGATGCACTCAGTCAGATCCAAAGCCAAATCTGGTCCCGCATCGTCGCCACTGATGAGGAACTCCGTGAGCTGGAGTCTCAACACCAGGTAGTCAGCACTCACCTGGTCGGCGGCCAGCACGAAATTCGCGTTTTCTCCGCATCCAATCCCGGCGAAGGGTTTTCTCCCGTGCCGTCAGAGCTGCAAGACGTGTATTTCTTGAGTCTCGCCCGCCACGCTCGCAACTAAACCGTTCAATAAGGAACTGATGATGCCCTTGTTTTGGGAATTCTTCAAATTTGAGATGCGCTTCCGGTTTAAAAGCATTTCTACCTACATCTACTTTCTGATCTGGCTCGCCTTTTCATTCTTAAGCGTTGCCTCGGAAAGTTTCGGCCCGGTTGGCAACTCCAATGGCAAAGTGCTGTTGAACGGCCCGTACTCAAATTCCCTCAATGACATGGGCTCGTGTCTCTTTGGCATCATCGTGATGGCTGCCATCTTCGGCACCTCCATTTTGCGCGATTTCCAGCGCGATACGTTTCAAATTCTCTTCACCAAGCCCATCTCAAAATTCGCTTACCTGGCAGGCCGTTGGGCTGGATCCTTCGTCACCACCGTCTTCGCCTTCTCCGGCATGCTGTTCGGAACATTCTTCGGTACATTCGCGCCTTGGGCCGATCACACGCGCATCGGGCCGAATCACCTCTGGTGGTTTGTCCAGCCGTTCCTTTCCATCATCGTTGTTCAAATCTTCTTTGTCGGATCTCTCTTCTTTGTCGTCGCGGCGCTCAGTCGCAAGATGATCATCGTCTATCTGCAGGGCGTAACGCTGTTCATGCTTTACATCATCGGCATCACGGTGTTTTCCGCAACACGTTCGCTCGAGCATTTCTGGTCCGGCATTCTCGATCCCGTCGGCTTTATTCTGATCGACAACATCACCCGCTATTGGACCGTGATTGAAAAGAACACACTCCTTCTTCCCTGGGATTTTAGCGGCTATTCGCCCGGCGTTTTCCTCTATAACCGGCTACTTTGGTCGAGCATCGGAGTTATTTCTCTGGCCGTGCTTTGGAAGCTTTTTCCTATGTCGGTCGAAGCTCTCACCGCGCGCTCTCAGGGCAAGCGAGCCGCCAAGGCCCGTTTGCAGGACGAGGCGGAAGTCTCGCCCGTTCGGTCTCTGGTCGCCGGCCGTCTGCCTCTCGTACACCAGATATTCGGATTCGGCGCCTCGTTGGCGCAATTTGCCTCTCTCACTCGCCTCCGCGTACGCATGATCACGCGTGAGGTCACCTTCTGGGCCATCGTCTGTCTCATCATCGCCTTCGCCGTCAATAATGGCCACTTCGCTGGGCGCTTCGGAGACCAGAATGTGTGGCCGGTAACCTATCTGATGCTGCAAGCAGTGGAAGGTAGCGCCACTTTATTCTTTTACATCGTTGCCACTCTCTACGCCGCTGAATTAGTTTGGCGCGAACGTGACAACCATTTCGACGGCATTCACGACGCCATGCCCATTCACGAAACCGTCGATTGGTTTTCCAAACTCACCGCCATTTTGTTTGTCGAAGTTGCCTTGCTTGCTCTCACCATGCTCGTCGGCATCGTCATGCAGACCATCGCGGGCTATTACCACTATGAGCCGCTCCAATATCTCAAGGAACTTTACCTTGTCGTCTTTCCTCTAATTCTCGCCTTCACCCTCTTCGCCTTGTTCGTACAAACAATGGTGTCGAACAAGTTTATTGGTCACGGCATCGTCATAGGCATATTTGTTCTGCAGCCGATAGTGTTCAATTTCGGCTGGGAAAATACACTCTATCTCCCTGGTGCCACGCCTCCCTACACTTATTCGGATATGAACGGTTACGGGCACTTTGTCCCCGCCCTGTTTTGGTCTATCGCCTATTGGTTCTGCATTTTTGCGCTCTTCGCTGTGGTGTCAATCGCTTACACGCGCCGCGGGGCCGAGGATTCGCTCGCAGCTCGAAGCCGCGCGGCAATCCGTCGAGCGCCGCGCTTGATTCCTGCGGCCATCCTGTTTCTGCTGGGCGCGATCGGTGCGGGCAGTTGGTATTACTACAATGCCCATGTCCTAAATGAATACCTGACCGCGGACGACCGCCGCCGCATACAAGCCGATTACGAACGCCAATTCAAAAAGTACGAGCTGATGCCGCAGCCCAAAGTGACCGCGGTAGACGCAAACACCAACATCTATCCGGACCGCCGGTCGTTTGACGGTACCGGCCGTATCACGCTCCAGAACAAAAACACTGCGCCCATCACCCAAATCCACATCACCGATACGCATGAATCCATTTCGCATCTCTCCTTCGATAGGCCTTTCCATTTAGTAAGCCGGGCGCCGCGCGACATGTATTCGATTTATGCCTTGGATCAGCCGCTACTGCCGGGCGAGGTCACGGTAATGACTTTCTCCGTCCAGCACATCACCAAAGGTTTCCGCGACGGCAACGAACCCGCCGAGTTTGCCTTTAACGGAACCTTTTTCGACTACGGCTATTTCCCGACCATTGGCTATGACCAGGGCGTCGAACTCGATGATCCGCGGCGAAGACGGGAGCAACATTTGCCCGTACTCGAAGAGATGGCGCAGCGCGGCGAGCCCGTCCACTCGCGCATCAATCTATTCAGCGCCAACTCAGACTGGATCACTTATCACACAATCGTCAGCACCTCTGGAAACCAACTAGCCATCTCGCCTGGTTATTTGAAGCGCGCTTGGGATGAGAATGGCCGCCATTTCTACGAATACAGCATGGGCGCAACTCATGTCGCCAATTTCTACTCTTTTATGTCGGGCGATTATAAAGTCCGCAAAGAGGTCTATTCAGGGCCCAACGGTGACGTCAATCTGGAAGTCTATTACTACCCCACGCATACCTATGATATTGACGATATGCTCGCCAGTTCGCGCGCCGGGCTCACCTACTTTCAGGCTCACTACAGCCCCTACCAATACACCCAGTACCGCATCATCGAATTTCCCCGCTATCGTTCCTTCGCACAGTCTTTCCCCAATACCGTGCCGTTCTCGGAAGCGATCGGCTTCATTGGCCGAATGCTGCATCACGACGATGTCGATCTGACCTACTTCGTGACCGCCCACGAACTAGCCCACCAATGGTGGGGCCATCAGCTCATCGGCGCGCAGGTGCAAGGCTCGAACATGATGTCGGAAACTCTTGCCCAATATTCCGCCTATATGGTGATGCAACAAAGATACGGCAAAGACTACATGCGTAAAGTGCTGCGCCATTTTCTCGACCGCTATTTGCGCGGTCGTGCCGGCGAAATTCGCCATGAGCCGCCTCTCGCTCTCGTGCAGAGAGAGCAATATGTTTGGTATGAAAAGGGTGGCCAGATCATGTACACCCTCGCCGATTACATTGGCGAGGACAAAATCGATCTGGCATTACACAACTTCCTGATGCAATACCGTTACGCCAACGCCAACAATCAGGTGGACGCCGCCGATAACTCACACGCCTCCGCTGACCAACCCTACCCCGATACCCGAATGCTCGTGGATGCGCTACGCGCCCAAACTCCGCCCGACCTCCAGTATCTAATCGACGATGGCTTCAACCGCATCGTGCTCTACGACAACAAGGCTATCTCCGCCACCGCCCAAAAAACCGCCGACGGGAAATACAAAGTCACCCTCAACGTTCAGGCGCGCAAGCTCCAAGCCGACGGCAACGGCGCGGAAACTCCCATGGCGTTGAACGACTACATCGACATCGGCGTTTTCAGCGGCACCAAGGAAGACCAGAAGCCTCTCTACATGCAGCGAGAGAAGCTAACGCAAGAGCACCAAACCTTCACGATTCTGGTCAACGAAAAACCAACCCTCGCGGGCATCGATCCTTACAACAAGCTCATCGACCGCATCTCCGATGACAACGTGATTGACGTTACCGGCCGGTAGGCGCTTGCCAGCTCACTCCTCCCGCAACAGCTTCATCGGATCCAACGACAGCGCCCGCTGCGCCGGAATCCAAGTCGCCAACAAGCCCAGTAGTGCCATCGCCACCACCACGCCTGTCAAAACCAGCGGGTCTCGCGGCGTCGCCTGATACACAATCGCCGCCAGCACCCGGCTCGCCAGAATTCCCAAAATCAATCCCGCCACCGAACCCACCGCCAGCAATTTGAAAGCTCGCCCCAATGCCGCTCCGAGCACCGCCCGCTGCTGCGCGCCCAGTGCCATGCGAATGCCCAACTCTTTCAGTCGCCGCGTCACTGAATAGGCCGCCATGCCAAAGATGCCGGTGATCGATAGCATCGCCCCCATCAATCCCAGCACTCCCAGCGCCATAGTCGCCACGCGCGAAGGAAACTGAACCACCATCAGCAGGCTGTTCCACGTTTGTGTGTCTACCGGCAGCCCGGCATCCAGCTCGTGTAGCTTGCTTCTCATCTCCCCTGCAATCTGTTGCGCATCGCGGCTCGAACGCACTACCAGATAAGCCGAACTCATCGGCGATTGCAGGCAAGGCAGAAACATTGCCGGGTGCGTGTCCTCCGTAAGGTTCTGATATTTCCCGTCTTCCACCACCCCCACCACTTCCACCCGTGTTCCATCCTGTAGTTTGTACACCCGCCCGACCGCATTCGTGACCGACCCGAACATCTTGCGCGCAAAATCCCGGTTCACCACACTCACCTTCGCCCCGTTCTTGTCGTCGTGCCACGAAAAATCTCTCCCCGCTAGAAAGGCCGTGTGCGCCGCGCGAAAATATCCAGGCGATACGCCATACCAGAAAGGGGATAAAGCCGCATTCGTCGGTCGCATGTCGGCGGTAGCTTCCCGGAAAACCGTCCTCCGGATTCCTGCCAGATAAACCAAAGGTGGATAATTGTTCACCATCCCTGCCGATTCCACACCCGGAATCGTTTCCATTGCATGAATCATGCGCGTTTGCATGTCAGTCACATCGTCGTCGTGATAACCCGCAATCGCCAGATTGATGCCGGCCAGAACTGTGTTGCGCGGCTCAAAACCGAACTTGCCGTTGAGTGACCGCAGTAAACCCAACCCGGCAACCAATGATGCGGTTACCAGCACGCCGCACAGCGCAATCTGTACCACCAACAACAAATCCCGCACAGTGATTCTTTTCCCCACCCTGGCGCCGGGCCCAGCCTTGACAATTTGGTACGGATCCGTCCGCAGCACCTGTCGCACCGGCACAATCCCAAATAGAAATCCACTCATCAGAGCCAGCAGCAACGCAACCAGGTAAACCCTTACATCAGGGCTCGCAGGCACATGAATCGGCGCTCCCGGAAACGGCTGCCACAGGCTCAGTTTTTGCAATAACACCAAACTCCCCATGAGTCCCACCGCGCCGCCCGTCAACGAAATCAGTCCGGCTTCCGTAAACAGCGCCCGCAAAATCCGGCCGCGGCTCGATCCGAGCGCCAGCCGCAGCGCCACTTCTCTCGATCGGTCGGCGGCCCGCGCCGAAAACAGGCTTCCGAGATTGGCGCAAGCGGCTAACAGAATCAACCCCGCCAAAACCATCAATCCCGCCACGAACGCCCGCACCGGCCCGCCAAAGGAAGTCAAACCCTGGTGCACCAGCCGCGAACGCATGTGGCCAAATTCTTTGGGATAGGTTTTCTCCAAATACACCCCAACCCCGTTGACGTCCGCCTCCGCCAGAGCCTGGGTAACTCCCGGCTTCAAGTGCCCCATCACCTCGAAAATGGCATCGTGGCTCCCCCGCATGCTTAACGGCTCTCCGTTAAGTTGCTCCTGGTTCACAATCGGCAAAAAGAAATCGGGCGAGATGAACCGCAGCGTGCCTTGGAAACCCTCCGGCCCCACACCAATAACGGTGAACGGATGCTTATTGATCTGAATCGTGCGGCCCACCACTCTTCGATCGTCCAGAAAGTGACTGTGCCAATACGCATAGCTCAGCACTACATAAGGCGCGCTGTTCGCCCCCTGCTCGTCGGAGCTGTGAAAGAAACGGCCAAGATACGGCCGCACTCTCAGCACATCGAAATAATTTCCGCTCGTGGCGAAGCCGGTGGCGAGCGACGGATCTTTGCCTGTGTTTAATCCCACAAAAGCGAAGTTGAACGTGGCGAGATCTTCAAAGCTATGGTTCTGCCGGCGCAGATCTTGATAATTCGGATAGGATTGCCACGTCGGATTGTCTCCATACGCAGTCCCCAAAATGTTCTCCGATTGCGGCACATTGAGCGGCCGCAGCACCAGCGTGTTCAACACGCCAAACACAACCGCATTTGCCCCTATCGCCAGCGCCAATGTCACAACCGCCACAATGGCGAACCCCGGAGACTTGCGCAACACTCGCAAACTGTAGGTCGCATCCTGCACCAGAGTCTCAAAGAACGCCCCGCCCATCGCTTCCCGTGACTCTTCCCTGTACCTCACTTGGCCGCCGAATTCCACCCTTGCTTGCCGTTCAGCCTCCGCCCGGCTCAGTCCACTCCGTTCCAGGTCGTCGGCGCGGTGTTCGATGTGCGAACGGAGCTCTTCCTCAATTTCGCTGTTTTGAAAGAAACGCGGTAGCTTCATAGTTCCTCCGGTTGAGTGGCCAGCGCCGACCCCATGGCCGTCGCAAGCCGGTTCCATCCGTCTGTCTCTTCTCGCAAGCGTTTGCGTCCTGCCGCCGTGAGTTCGTAGAACTTAGCGCGCCGGTTATTCTCCGACGTGCCCCACTCCGCCTTCAGCAGGCCCTGTTTCACCAATCGAAACAGCGCCGGATACAGCGCCCCCTGCTCAATCAGCAGCGCTTGCCTTGAGATCTGGCCGATCCGCAGAAGAATTCCGTACCCATGCAGTGGGCCCAGCGAGACCGCTTTCAAAATCAGCAGGTCCAGCGTTCCCGGCAGAAGCTGCGCCAATACTGGTGGCATTCACACTCTCCTAAGCTAATCAGGAGTATAACGCCGCTCTCCTAAGCTGTCAAGGAAAGAGTGCGAGATGCGGATCCGTTGACGTACACTAGTGCACATGCTGAGTGGACCTGTGAAGCAACTCATGCTGTTTGCCGCCTTCCTTTCGCCTCTGTATGCGGCCGAAAACTGGATTCGCCTCGACACCGCTCATTTCGAAATGTATACGACGAACGGCCAGAAACAAGCCACGGCCGCTCTCCAGATTTTCGAACAAGTGCGTTCTTTCTTTCTCGAACGAAGCGTTTCGAAATCCGTGCCGGCTACCCCCGTGCGCGTCATCGCCTTTCGCTCCGAGAAAGAGTACCGCCCCTATCGCTTGAACGAAGGCGCATTCGCTTATTACACCCGCAGTCGGAAAGTGGATTATATCGTCATGCAGGACATTGATGCTACTCACTACCATGCGGCCGTCCACGAGTACACCCATCTCATCGTCGAGCATTTGAAATTGAACCTGCCCATCTGGCTGAACGAAGGAACGGCAGACCTGTATTCCACGCTTGAAGCCGAAGGCAAAAAAACCATCGTCGGAAAACCGATTCCGGAAGATGTGGCCATCCTCCGATCCCAGCAGTGGCTTCCCCTCAATACCCTGTTCTCGGTCGATCATGATTCGCCTTACTACAATCAGCGCGATAAAATGCAGATCTTTTATGCCGAGAGTTGGGCTCTTACACACATGTTGACGCTGGGCAAGGCATACATTGCAAACTTCCCCAAATTTCTGGCGGCGGTCTCGGCCCGGCGTCCCATCGCCGATTGCTTCGAAACCGTCTACGGCAAGAGCATAGCGCAGGTCGACGCCGATTTACATGCATACCTGCAGCAAGCGGCGGTGCAAGTCTCGGTATTCGATTCCAAGCTGGAAAAACCGGACCTTGAACCGGATGTAGCGCCGGCTTCCGATCCCAGCTTAAACCTGGCACTGGCAGACTTGCTCGCGTGCAATCCAAAGTACATGCCGGAGGCGATGACGCGCCTTTCGAAATTGGCCGTCGACGACCCCGCCAGCCCCGACGTGCAGGAATCCCTCGCCTATCTGCTTTGGCAGCAAGGCGATCCGTCCAGAGCACGCGAACATTTCCAGCTTGCCGCCGAAAAAGGGTCTCATAACCCGGAGATGTTGTTCCACTATTCCCAACTTCTCCTCGAATCGGGCGGTCCGAAAGACGAAGTAATGAATCTTCTTGTAAGGGCAACCGCCCTGAAGCCTGCTTATGACGACGCCTTGTATACTCTCGGCATGCTCGACATGGAGACTGGGAAATGGAGCGCGGCGCTGGCGAATTTGTCTCAAATCAAAACTGTTTCGCCCGACCGGGCGTTCTCACTCTTTTCAGCCTTGGCGTTCTCCAATTGGAAACTGAACGCGCCCGACCCAGCCCGTGTAATGGCTGACAGGGCAAGGCAATACGCGCGCGATCCTGACGAGATTAGCCGCGCCACAAAGCTGCAGGAGATGTTGGCGAACAAGCCGCCAAACCCGGCCGGGCAAAGCGGACCAAGTCTCTCGGAAAGTGCGCCCCCCGATGCGCCCGAACGTCCGACGCTTCTGCATCGACCTCTGGCTCCCGACGAGCCCACCATCCGGATGCCCAATCTACAACATGTCGAAGCGGTCGCCAAATTCTTTACGTGCGATCCCAAAACTCCTCTCCTGCGCGTCATCGTGCAATCGCACGAAATGACATTCATAATTGCCAACCCCGCTTCGGTGATCGTCCGAAATTCCCCGAACGGCACAGTCGATTTTAGCTGCGGTGCTCAAAAATCGACCAAGCTCGGTATCTTTTATACCCCGCCTACCCCGGGCACAAAAGCCGATGGCTCCATTGTTGAACTTGTGTTCTAAAACAAAGCGCCAAGCGGATAGCTCGCACGGCCGCCCCTTTGGGTCTTCACCCAAGCTTTCGTCCGGCGCATGCCAAGGAAAGAGTTGCTGCATCGCCCTTCCCTGCGATGACATTCGGCCGGCAGCAACTCGCAACTGGGCAATTTCCTCGGCTCGCCGCCCTCGACCGCAAACAGCCTGTGCTGAAACAAGTCACACGTAACAAGAAATCGAGCCAGCCATTGGCAACAGCCCTATCAACTCAATTCGAGCGGGGTCTCAAGGCGATTCTTGACGGACTGGCCCACAGCATGAATGCCCAGTGATTTCGGAACTGATTGAATCGATGGCTGGCTCAGAAGGTAAAGTGATACATCGCCAACGCACTCACCGACCATGGGACGCGGGCCACATGGCCGAATAGTCGGCTTCTCTCAGAGCCGATTTGCACGTCCACAAAGCGTCCGTTTGTCGGACGTGGAGATCAGGCGAATAAAACCCGTTTTTTGCGTTCAAAAGTGTCTGACAACTCGTCGCGAAAACAATGGCGCGTTAACGGTGCCCAAGGTACATTCAAGACATGCGCATTGGATATGCACGTGTTTCCACTGACGATCAAACTTTGGATCTGCAGCGCGACGCGATGAAGCGGGCCAAATGCCGTGAAGTCTATGAAGAGCACGCCAGCGGAAAGAATACAGTTCGCCCGAGTGCGAACAACGGAAAATTCAATTTGAATCGTTGACTGAAAGAATTGACACCAAGTCGCCTGCCAGCAGGTTGGTGTTCCACGTATTTGCCGCTCTGGCGGAATTCGAACGAAACCTCATCCGCGAAAGAACACTCGCCGGCCTGCGAGCGGCACTGGCTCGAGGCCGCAAAGGTGGGCGGCCAGCCAAACTCAGTCCGAAGGACCTGAAGACGGTCCTAAAGTACGTTCCTCAGAAAACTCCTACTCGCCCATTCATAATCTGAAAATTCGAACCCAAACCCCAAGTCAGCTTCGCAATTCACATATTCTAATACACTTACTAACCCGGCCCCGTTCCCGTAGCCGCCCAAACCCAAAACCTTAGAAATCCTTCCGATTCCCTCGCCTCCTGCCTAAAAATTTCAGTCACAAAAGTTTGAAAAATATTATTTCTATTCTTTCCTTCGACTTACAAGAAACTTTTCGTTACCGCCGTTCGCGGGCATAGCATGCTGGGCTCAGGAAGGGAATTTATGCACCAAGACCAACTTCAAGAAAATCGCGCCGCGGAAGAACCCGAGCAACTCTCCCTCTTCCCCGAACTCGAACAACCAGAGCCACAGCCCAACTCTGCCCAAAATCCAGATCCTGAAACACCCAAACGCAACTCCGGCCGCACCGGGGCCACCACTCCCGAAGGCAAGATGAAAACCCGCCTGAACTCCCTCCGCCACAGCTCCTGCGCCCGCACCCTCATCCTCCCCCACGAAAACTCCGCAAAATACTTCGAGCTCAACGAAGCCTGGGTCAGCGCCTATCCGCATGACAGCCGCTTACTCCAAGACTTCATCCTCCGCACCGTCCAAGCCGAATGGCAGCGCATCCGCATTCAAGATGAATACAACTCCATCCTGCAAGGCACTCCGCGTCCCGAAATCTACAACTTGCCGCAGGACGTTTTCCAAGCCCTCGAACTCCAGCAGCGCTATCTCACCACCGCTGAACGCAAGTTCCAGCGTGAATTCAGCATGCTCGAACGCTTCTGGAACAACCACTGCAAACCCAAGAAATCGGAACAGCCGAAACCAGAGCCCAAGCCCGAACCAACAAGTGAGAACAGCAAAGATGAATACCTGGAGCCCTGGGAAGAAGACCCGCCCGCCGGCGTCGACCCCAAGATGATCCGTTTTCAAAACTCCGTAACCGGCGAATACTTCCAAGACGGCCAATTCCATCCGCCTCCGCCCGATTGGAAGCCCATCAAAATCGTCCCCGGCGTCTTCCATCCCGACGATCTCGCCAACTGGCGCTACGAAGGCGATCCCAAGGAGCGCTTCAAACCCAAAAAACGCCCCAAACGTGAGTGAGCTTCGTTACAATCCGCGAGCCGAACGTTTCGCCTCAAACTCCTCGTCTCGCCTACCAATCACCGCGCCACCGCTACTTACCGAACCCGAGCCGAGCCGCGACGGTAACGGAGCGGTCTACCGCTCGCGTCCGAAAGCTCACATCGCGCAAGCGATACCAAGGCGGCATCCCCTAGCTACTTACCGCCAGCCTCGCTCGTCGAAAGCTTCGGATGATAATCCGGATAAGCCGGCCGTTTGAAAGTCTTCGGTGGATTCTTTTCGAGTAACTCCAGTGCGACCTTCACCGCCCGCTCCAGTTGCGGGTCGTGGCCTTCGCGAACCAGCTTCGGATCTTGTTCCACCTCAACATCGGGGGTGATGCCGTGATTTTCCACTTCCCATTCGCCGTTTAAGCCGTAAAAAGCCCAGCGCGGCGCTGTAACATGGCCACCGTCCATCAGCGTCGGATAACCGCCAATGCCCACTAAGCCGCCCCAAGTTCGCACGCCCACCAGCGGACCGACACCGGCTTTCCGGAAATACCAGGGCATCGCGTCGCCGCCCGAGCCTGCGAATTGGTTGATAATCATTACCTTCGGCCCGAAAATCGCTTGCGCCGGATCGGTAATATCTTCGCCTTCGCGCGAAGTAATTCGCGCCATCGGATGCCGGTTGAGATACTCGATGATGTAATCGGCGATATCCCCGCCATGATTGTAGCGTTCATCTACAATCGCGCCTTCTTTGCCGATTTGCGCAAAGAAATAACGGTTGAAGCTGGTGAAGCCGCCGAGCGCCGTATCGGGTAAGTGCATGTAAGCCAACTTACCTCCGCTCAGCTGGTCCACTTTACGCCGGTTGGATTCAATCCAATCCAGATGCCGCAAGCCGGCCTCGCTTTCAACCGGAACTACAGTAACATCGCGCGCTCCCGTGCCATCGGGATTGGCGCCTACGCGCAAAACGGTCTGTTTGCCGGCCGTCTCCTGAAACAGGCTGTAGAGATTTGTGTTCGCGTGTAATTCACGGCCGTTAACGGCCAGCAGATATTCGCCTGCCACGACGTTCACGCCCGGTTGCGTCAGCGGAGCTTGCAGGTCCGGGTTCCAGTTTTCGCCGTCGTAGACTTTAGCGAAACGCCAGCGCCCGTTTTCAATCTTGTAATCGGCGCCCAGCAGTCCGGTTTTGATTCGCGGTACATCCGGTTCCGCGCCGCCGCCCACAAACATGTGGCCCACGTTGATGTTGCCCAGCATTTCTTCGAATAGATAGTTTAGGTCGCTGCGGTCGCTGATGCCGTCAACCCAGGGGGCATAAAACCCTTCGGCCGCCTCCAGGTTGAGGCCATGAGCGTGAGGGTCGTAAAGAAAGTCGCGTTCAATGCGCCAGACTTCGTGATACATCTGCTTCCACTCAGCGCGCGGATCGACATAGACTTCCATATCGGCGGTCTTGAGAATGCCTTCCCCGGGCTTTGGAGCCGCGTCGGCCGCAGCAATAATCCATTGCTCGCCTTGACGAATGAGCATCTTCTCGCCGTTGTCCGAAAGGATGTAGGCTTGAATGCCGCCGACAATCGGATCTGTTTTGCGAGTTTTAAAATCGTACTTCGTAACGGTTAATGGCGGTGGTCCGAACGACGTGTCCACGGCGGGCCGGTCCACGGTAAAGAGAATGTTCTCTTTGCCGGGCAGAGCCGCAAAGTAGTTTTTCTCGGGCAGTGGCACCGCCAGAATTCGCTGCAGAATGTGATCGAAGTCAATCGACACCTTTACGGCGTCTTTATCTTTTTTGTTTTTATCCTTGTCCTTGTCCTTGTCTTTATCTTTATCTTTGTCCGCGTCTTCTTTCTTCTCGTCGTCGCTCAACGGAGCCAACGGAGACGGAAGATCTTTGCGCAACACGGCAAGATAGACAGCACTGGTAACCGGGTGGCCGATGGATGTCATATCAATCCATCCACCGCTCAGCGCGACGTTGGTCGACGCAATAAAGTAGAGATACTTGCCCGTCTTGTCGAATGCGGGAGCGATGGCATCGCTCATACCGTCGGTAATCTGTGTGGTCTTGCCGCTGTCGAGCGAGTAAATAAAGATCGCGTGCAGGTGATTGTGAAGTTGATGCGCGTAGGCGATCCATTTTGAATCCGGCGCCCAGTTCGGCCGAAAATCGTAGCCCGGGCTGTCGTACAAATCGGTATCGATCTTCACCGGGGTCTTCTTGTCTAGATCGACGTACCAGAGATTCAGCCGCTTGTCGTAATAAGCAATGTGTTTGCTGTCAGGCGACCACGTCGGCGAGTAAAAGAAAGACGCCGGAAAGCCGAGGTCGATCTTCGTCACCGGCCCAATGCCGCTTTGATCGCGAATGTGCAGCGCATATTCGCCTGATTCGTCCGAAAAATAGGCGATCGATTTGCCGTCCGGAGACCAAGCCGGGTCGCGGTCCGCCACCGCGGTAGAGTTAGTCAGGTTGCGAATGTCGCCTTTGTCGGCGGGGACAGTAAGGATGTCGCCGTGCGCCTCAAAAACCGCGCGCTGGCCGGTCGGAGATAAGGCGGCGTTGCCGATGTCGGAGTTCTTGATTTTGGCGAAGTGCGGGCGCACTTCGGCCAGATCCGCATGCAGCGTGATTGGAACTGGATGAGATTTGCCGCTGGCCATGTCGAAGAGAAAGATAGTGCCAAACTGCTCGAAAACAATGGCGTCGCTGGTGGCTTGTGCAGACTTAAGATCGAGCCCTTCGTTCTTCTCTGCCTGCACCACAGAGTGAGAAGAGATGTCGTAAGAAAAGAGCGTTACCGGGCCATTGCGGTCCGACAGGAAATAGATTTTGTTGCCTACCCACATAGGGTTAAAGTCGTTTGAGTTTTGACGAGGGACTTCGACAATGCTCGAATCCGAAAGGTCCGCCAGCCAGATTTTTAGAAATTGGCCGCCGTAATAGCGCTTCCACGCGGCCTCCCAGTGAAATACCGGCGAATAAGCGATGTGCGAAGCGTCCGGCGAAAACGAACCATCTTCCGCCATAGGGAGGGGAAGAGCCATAGGATGAACGCCGTCGAGCGGAAGCGTGTAGAGTTGGTCGCTGTCGGCAAACGTGTCGCGGTGAGAAGCGAAGAGAACCGATTTGCCATCGGGACTCCAGCCGGAGAGATTGTCGTAGCCGGGATGGAATGTGAGGCGTCGTGGTACCCCGCCAGCCGTCGGCATGACGTAGATATTGGTAGCGCCGTCGTATTCGGCGCTAAAGGCGATTTGCGAGCCATCCGGCGAGAAGCGTGGATTGAATTCACGACCAACCCCGGTGGTCAGCCTGCGCGCTTCGCCGCCCTCGCGCGGCACGGTCCAAAGATCGTTCGCGTATTCAAAGACGATGGAAGTTTTGCTGACAGACGGATCGCGCAGCAGCAAGTGAGATTGTGATTGTGCCCAAACGGGCGAGCAGGAGGCGGCAAGAAGCGGAAGAAGCAGCGTTTTGAGTGTCATCGAGCAAAACCGTGCCTACAATCATAGCTTTTATTGCTTCGGATTTTGCTTGGTCTTGGTCGCCTTGCGCTGGTCGAGGCCGCGCCCTAAGATGCCTACGTGCACCCAATGATAGGCCTTGATTTTCGCCGTCTCCTGGTCGGGGTAGTTGTCGTAGAACTTAGATTTCGCGCCAAGGGTGACGGTGCACGACCAAACGGTTTTCGATACGCCGTTCACAATCGTCGGATGGGATTCCACCCAGGCAACGGCGCGGCTGCCGTTGAGAAACATGATGTTGTCGCGCCACACAAGCGTGTAGGATGGCGGCTGCGCTTTACCCAGAACGAAGCAAAGGCTGAGCAGGAGGATCCAGACTCTGATGTAACTATTGTGGCAGGAGCCATTCAGAGTAGTTCAATTTGCCCTTTGCCCCAGACGGTCTGTCTGCCAATTCCAGTCCAACGGGCCGCCTGAAGGTATGGCAGGAATTCAGTCAGATCGCCTTGGTATTCGCCTTCGCCGATGAAGCCCCCGATCGGGTGGACCCGCAAAGTCCGCGAGCTGCGTCGTTCGACGTTAACCCACTCGATCCGGCACGAAGTTAATTTCACTTCGGCGGCGCGTTGGGTGAAAGCGCGGAAATCGATGTTGAGCGGGCCATCGCCATAAAACTGCGAAAGCATGCTGATGCGATCGCGGGCGCGTGATGCCACGGTAACGAACTCCGGTCTTGGAGCGATCGCGTTCCCGCTTTTGAGTTCGGTGGGAGTGACGAACTTTACTTTGATATGTGAAGCTTCTTGCCCGGCAATCAGTGGAATAACAAGGGGAGCTGAAACTGGAACAGGCTGCATCGCTTCGTTCAAAGCTGTGACAGCAAGAAGGTCCGCTTTCCCGCGCCCAGGGCCGATGCCTTCTTGAGAAAGTTGCGCAAAAGTTCGCTCTAAGTAAGTGACGTTGGCCGGGTTAGTATCGAAGAGATAAAGATCGAAATAGAAATTTTCTTTCGGCTCGATGGTCTTTGCATCAAGGTGGATGGCGCGAAAGACGTAAGGACGCGGTTGTTCGGCGAAACCGCTGGGACTGGGGTCTCGGAAAGGCGCAACGGTCGGTTCAAACAAACGCGCGTAAGGGCATTGATCTCGGATCTCGCAGGTCGCGGGTTCTGAACACTCGGGGCGGCAGGCGAGCCGACGCAAAAGAAGCCCAAACGCCCCGCGCAGGACGTTGGCCGACTTGCCAGCCGGAAAGTGAATCGCCTCCCGGGCGGCGAACGTGAAGCGCAGCGGCTGTAGGCGTAGAAACAAACGTATAGTTTACGCCGCTGTGTAGAATCGTAGACGCTATGAAGCTGGCAACGAGGCGTGATGGGACGCGCGACGGGCGTTTGTTGGTGGTGTCGCGCGATTTGCAAAGCGCGGTGGAAGCGGTAGATATCGCAACCACCCTGCAGCAAGCGCTTGAAAATTGGCAAGTAGCCAGGCCGAGACTGGAAGCGGTTTTCGAAGCATTGCAGGCAGGGAAGTGTGCCGGAGCGTTCCGGTTGCAGCCGGAGCAGCTTGCGGCGCCGCTGCCCAGAGCGTATCAGTGGCTGGATGCTTCCGCGTTTCATAGTCACGGAGATTTGCTTGAGCAAGTCTTCAACTTGCAGCCGCCGCCCGACAAGCGTACGATTCCGTTGATGTATCAGGGCGGCTCAGATGAGTTTCTGGGGCCCTGCGATGACATTGCTCTGCCGAGCGAGGCGGACGGCATTGATTTTGAGGCGGAAGTCGCCATAGTGACAGATGATGTGCCGATGGCGACCAAAGCGGATGCGGCCGAAAAGCACATCCAATTAGCGATGTTGGTTAACGATGTGAGCCTGCGCGCGTTTATACCGCGCGAGATAAAAACTGGCTTCGGCTTTTTGCAAGCGAAGCCGGCATCAAGTTTCAGCCCTGTGGCGGTCACGCTAGACGAATTGGGACCGGCTTGGAGTGATGGACGAGTGAAGTTACCGCTGTGGATCTACTGGAACGACCGGGCATTCGGTCAGCCGCATGCCGGACAGATGGGATTTAGTTTTGGTCAGTTGATTGAACATGCCGCCCGCACGCGGCACTTGCGAGCCGGGACGATCATCGGTTCGGGCACGGTTTCGAACGAAGAATATCGAAAGGTGGGATCGGCCTGCATTGCCGAGCGCCGGGCAATTGAAAAGCTCGATTCCGGCGAGCCCAGAACCGGCTTCATGAAGTTCGGAGATGTCGTCCGAATCACGATGGATGACCATCAGGGCCGCTCGATTTTCGGCGAAATCCGGCAGCGGGTGACTCGCTACCAATTGGCAGAAGGAGTGTGAGTGAGAAAGATCATCGATATATCGAACGCTATGGAAAATGACGTTCCGGCCGATCCGCCCGGCTTGGGCCCGAAAATTGAATATATCGGGCACAAAGACGGTCTGCCGGAAATGTTGGGAATGTTCCCCGGGCTGCGGGCCGATCAGTTACCGAACGGCGAAGCTTGGGGCGTTGAGAGGCTTCACATTACGACTCACAACGGCACCCATATGGACGCACCCTGGCATTATGCATCGACGATGGACAATGGCGAGCGTGCGTGGACGATCGATGAGATACCGCTCGAATGGTGCTTTCAGCCAGGAGTGAAATTGGATTTTCGAGATAGTCCAGACGGGCACCTGGTTTCGCCGCAAGAAATTCAAGCCAAGCTGAAAGAGATGGGCCACGTGTTGCAGCCGCTTGAGATCGTGCTGATGAATACCTCTGCAGGGGCGGCCTATGGCACAGCGAAGTATGTGGGATCAGGCTGTGGGTTTGGCAGAGCCGCAACACTGTGGCTTGCAGAACAAGGCGTAAGGGTGGTTGGGACGGATGCATGGAGTTGGGATGTGCCCTTTTCATTCACGCGAGCACGCTTCGCAAAAGACGGCGACCCATCCATCATTTGGGAAGGCCACAAAGCAGGTTTGGTGAAAGCATACTGCCAGCTAGAGAAACTGGCGAACCTGGATCAATTGCCGGCCACTGGCTTTATGGTGTCGTGTTTTCCGTTCAAGATCAAAGGCGCGTCAGGCGGCTTTACGCGCGCCGTTGCGATTCTGGATAGCTGAGCTAGCAAATCTTCGTATGCGACCGCGATATGATCTCACAGCATGGGTAAAAGTGTGGAGAGGGTTCTGATTGTTGGGGGTGGGATCAGTGGGTTGTGTCTGGCGGTCGCGCTACGCGCGCAAGGCGTTGAGGTCGAGATCGTCGAGATCAAGAGCGATTGGACTGTATACGGTGTAGGCGTCATCCAGCAATCGAACGTAGTCCGCGCGATGGCGCAATTAGGTTTGGTGGACCGCTATCTGAGCGCCGCATTCCCATTCGACACGGTTACGATCTACGCTCCGCACGGCCAAGCCGTGGCTACCATTCCGGGCCGGCGGCTGGCGGGGCCGGAGTATCCCGCGAATTTGGGAATCTCCCGGCTTGCCTTGCATGAAGTGTTAAGCAGCGCGGCGAAAGATGCGGGTGCGAAGGTGCGGTTGGGGCTCACAGTGAATGCCCTTGACGAAGGGGAACGCGATGTGACAGTGACTCTTTCGAACGGTGGGCGCGAGACATACGACTTGGTGGTGGGCGCGGACGGATTGTATTCGAAGATGCGCTCGCTGCTCTTTCCCGATGCGCCGATACCGCGTTTTACCGGCCAAGGTGTGTGGCGCTACAATTTCCCGCGCCCGCCGGAGGTCGACCATTTACAGAATTACACCAGCGCCGGCGGAGGGGCCGGATTGGTTCCCATTTCCCCGGAACTGATGTACATGTTTATCGTCGGCAGCGAGCCGGGGAACCCCCGCATGGCGGACGATCAATTGCACAACCTGATGAGAGAGCGCGCGAGCCGCTACGGCGGGCTTGTGGGCGCTTTGAAGGATCAAATTACCGACCCGAGCAAAGTGGTTTACAAGCCGGTGGAAGTGGTGATGCTGCCGGAGCCGTGGTACCGGGGGCATGCGATTTTGATCGGAGATGCCGCGCACGCCACCAGCCCGCATTTAGGGCAAGGCGCGGGCATGGCGATTGAAGATGCAGTGGTGCTAAGCCAGGAAGTTTGCGCAAAGAGCAAGCTTGAGGAAGCTTTCCAGGCATTCATGAAACGCCGGCTTGAGCGCTGCCAATTCATTGTTGAGAAATCGGAATTGGTGGGGACTTGGCAAATGAATGCCTCGCCGGATGCGAATATGGCCGCGCTGGTGAATCAGATGGTGGAAGTGACGGCGCAGCCGATTTAGCGCCGGTGAAAAGGAATTGAATGTTTGAGTATTTCCCGGGCAATTACGTTTGGAATCTCGCGTTGAACATCGCCTTGAGTAGCGGTGCACAAATTGGCGAGATTGACCAAGCGTGCCGTCCGGCGCTGGCAGCCTCGCAAGCTGGCAATGATTCCGGAACCCGGGTGTTGATTGACTCGCTCGTTAAGACAGCGGATCGCGTTTGCGCGCTGGCGGAAGACGATCTGAAACTCGGTCGTAGCTGGAGTGCCGGAGCGAAATTTCGGCGGGCGGCGACTTACTATGCGACTGCTGAGCGGATGCATGCGCCGCGCGCGGCCGACCGTGAAGCTCTGTATAGAAAGATGCTCGCGACGTTTGACAAGTTCGTTCAACATGCGGGGGAGCCGGTGGAGCGTGTGACCATTCCCTATCAAGGGAAGACTCTCGCCGGGCTATTGGTGAAAGCCCAAGGCTACGACGGGCCGCGGCCCTGCATGGTCCATTTTGACGGCTTCGATGCATTCAAAGAGATTCTGTATCTGAACGGGATGGCAGAGGCCTTGGGCAAGCGGGGAATTTCCACGTTGATCGTAGATCAGCCCGGCGTGGGCGAAGCGCTGCGATTGCACGGTATCACGGTAGAACCGAAGGCGGAGATACCCGCGGGCGCGTGTGTAGATTATCTGGAGACGCGGCCGGAAGTGGATCAAAAGCGAATCGGCATGATAGGGCTTTCTATGGGCGGCTATTATGCGCCCAGGGCAGCCGCATTCGAGAAGCGGTTTCAGTTGTGTGTCGCCTGGGGTGCGAATTATGATTGGGGCGCGGTACAGCGGGTGCGGTTTGAAAATAGCAAGGCCGGTAAGCCCATTCCGCACTTTTGGGAACATTTGCAATGGGCGCTGGGACAGAACTCAGTTGAGGACGCATTGCGGTTTGCGGACCAGATTCATTTGCGGGGGATTCTGGATCGCATCATCTGTCCCATTCTGATCACCCACGGAGAGAATGACCGGCAGATTCCGCTGAAGTACGCGCAGATGACCTATGACGACTGTGTGAACAGCCCAAAACGCGAATTGAAGGTTCACACGAAAGAAGAAGTGGCCGCCGAACATTGCAGCGTGGATAACGGGCCTGTAGCGATCGACTACATGGCCGATTGGATTGCGGAAGGACTAGGCGGCAAAACAGGACCCGGCTGAGCCGGCACTGAGAAATGGAGCAGGTATGTCAAAAAGATTGTTAGCGCATTTGGCCCACGTTGAGCTGTTAACTCCGAAGCTCGACGAATCTGTGGTCTTTTTCAAGCAGACGATGGGGTTGTTTGAGACGACCCGGCAGGGGCAATCGGTTTATTTACGCTGTTGGGGCGAGCATTATCACAGCAGTTTGATTCTGACGGCGTCAGATAAACCGGGCATGGGGCATGCCGCCTGGAGAACGCTGGGCGCCGACGAACTTGCCGAAGCGGTCTCCCGAGTTGAAGCGAGCGGAATCAAGGGCCAGTGGGTTGACAATTCTCTTGGGCACGGCAAGGCGTACCGGTTCCAGCCGCCCGGAGGCCACACTCTTCGAAATCTTCTGGGATGTGGAAAGATTCAAAGCGGCCGAGGATCAAAAGTCGACCTATCCGGAGCGGCCGCAGAAAATCAGTCTCAACGGAATTGCACCGCGGCAATTAGATCATGTGACTGTTGCCACCGCGAATGTGAAACAAGTAGGCAACTGGTATCGCGATGTCCTGGGCTTTCGTTTCATGGCGACCACCTATTTCGGCGACGATCCGAATGCCATTGTATTCGGTGTAGTGACCACAAATGAAAAGTCACATGATCTTGGTTTAGGTATCGATATGTCAGGCATTCCTGGCCGTGTGCATCACCTGGCGTTCTGGGTGGATACGCAAGAAGAACTGCTGAAAGCGGCTGATTACTTGATTGAGTGTGGGACACGGATTGAATATGGGCCGGGCCGCCACGGAATTGGAGAGCAGAGTTATTTATATTTCCGCGAACCGGGCGGAGTGCGAATCGAAATTAATACCGGCGGTTACCGAAACTATGTGCCTGATTGGGAGCCGGTTAATTGGCATGTCTCAGCGGGTTCAAATACGATGTACCGCAATATCGGCATGCCGGATTCAATGACGGAGGCGTTTCCGCCTGGACCGGGGCGCGTCATGCCCGATGCGGATTTGCATCCAGAGTTAGTGGGCGTGGCGAATCCCTGGTCGAAGCACGGTTAAAGCGACGATGGCATCCTATCCGGCGTCGTTAACAGTTCCTGTGCGCAAGGCAGGTGCAGGGCAGGCGTGGGTTTTGATTTTCGCTATGTTCCTGCCCATCATGGCGATCGTAGCCCTCGCGCCCGCCCTGCCGACTCTGATGGAGCGGTTCAAAGATGTAGCGCACGCGGCGAGTGTTGTCCCGATGTTGTTGACAGTGCCCTCGCTGTGTATCGCCCTCTGCGGCGGCTTGGCGGGGTATCTGACTGACCGGTTTGGACGCCGTAAGTTGATGCTGGGCGCCATGCTCGCCTACTTCCTGGGTGGGGCGGGGCCGTTCTTTTCGAATACATTCCAAGAGGTGTTGGTTAGCCGCATCGTTCTGGGAATCGCGGAAGCATTTGTGCTTACGATCGGGAATGCTTTGTTGGCCGACTATTTTTCGACTGAAGATCGCAATAAATGGCTGATGGTGCAAGGCATTGTCGGCCCGTTTCTTGCAACCGGGTTGTTGCTCGTGAGCGGCGCACTGGCAGCGCAGGGATGGCAATGGCCGTTTTTGCTATACGGGCTTACGGTTCCGATTCTTTTGTTGGGGTTCTTGTATTTGTTTGAGCCGACGCAGGTGGCGAAGCATGAACAGACCGAAGCGAGCGTGCCGTTTCCCGCACGGACTGTTACGCTGCTGTGCGCGGTGACCATCGCAACATCGATTGTGTATTTTGTCCAGCCGATTCAGTTCTCGCTGGTATTGCACGAAATTGGGATCAGCGACGCGGCGTTGATTGGCCGAATCAGCGCAGTGGCGAGTATTACGGTGCCGCTTGGGGCGTGGGTGTTTAAGCGCAACGCTCAGCGGAGCATCCAATATCAGATGGCGTTGTTATTTCTATTGATGGGTATCGGCCTGACGGGAATTGGCTTGTCGCACGATTACAAGCTCAGTGTGACGGCCGCGTTGTTCCAGCAGACGGCGGCAGGCATGGCCGTCCCGATCCTGGTTGCTTGGGCCTTGAGTCTCCTGCCGGCAGAGCACAGGGGGCGGGGAATGGGTTTTTGGGCGGCTTCGTTTTTCATCGGCCAATTTTTGAGTCCGTTGGCGGTCGGACTTGTTCGAGTCGTCGCGGGTGGCTTGCTTCCGGCGGTGACAATTAGCGGCGTAGTCTGCCTGCTAGCGGCGATTATGAGCGTGCTTCTGGGAAAGCGAAATCAAACTGTATGACTGCAAATGGGATTAAGCGTGGTGTGAGCCTCTATAGCTTCCAAGAAGAATATTTCTTGCGAAAGTTCTCACTGGAAGATTGTATTGCGAAATCGGCGAGTCTCGGTGCGACAGGGATTGAAGTTCTGGGAGAACAAATGTTTCCCGGTTTCCCTAAGCTGAGCGATGCCTTTGTGGATCAGTGGTTTGGCTGGATGGATAAGTACAAGACGACGCCAACCTGCCATGACATGTTCCTGGACACCAAGCGATTCAAACACCGTTTGTTGACTCAGGAAGAAGAAGTGGAATCTGTTGTACGAGATCTGAAATTCGCGAACCGGCTGGGCTTCAAGTTGATGCGGGTAATTATAAGCGCGTCGCCAGAAACGATGGAGAAGTGCATTCCACACGCTGAAAAGTACGGAGTGAAGATGGCGATCGAAGTGCACTCGCCTTGGAATCTGGATCACCCATGGATCTCGCGCCATGTGGAATTAATGGAACGGACGGGGACTCAGTTCTATGGTTTGCTGCCGGACATGGGGATTTACACGAGCCGTTTTCCGCGCGTACAGAGAGATCGGTTTGTCCGCAACGGAGTGCGGCCTGAAATCGCAGATTACATCACTTCAGCGTTCGAAAAACGTGTGCTGAGCGAATACATTGTGGGAAACGTTAGAGAGATGGGAGGGACGCCGATGGAAGTTTTGATGGCGGAGCAGACGCGGCACCAAGTTTACTCAAATCCTAAACGACTGCTTGCATACATGCCGAAAATTTTCCATATTCACGGCAAGTTTTACGAGATGGTGGACGATCAGCACGAGTACAGCTTTCCTTACGCGGAAGTAATTTCAGTGTTGAAGGAAGGTGGATATAACGGTTACATTTCGAGCGAATACGAGGGCAACCGACATATTGAAGACGCGTTTCCGGTAGATAGCTTTGAGCAAGTAAGGCGGCATCAATCAATGTTGAAGCGACTGATTGGAGAGAACTGATGCTCGATCATTACATGATCTGTACGGACGGGTTCAAGAGCATCTGGGACAACGGGCAAAAAGTGGGTTTTGAGATGGGAGCGCGCTTGCCCTATTACCGCGGATTGGGACTGAGCATGGTGGAAGACATCGCTGTCACTGTGGACGGAGAAGCCGTGCCGCGCGAAAACATAGCGTTTTCAGTGAGGGGCAAAAGTTGGACGCTTCAGGAGATGGAAACCGAGTTCGAAGAACGGTGGGAGATGGGAGAGGTTGCCACCCTAAAAGTGCGCCGGGCGGGAGGGCTCACACCTGGTAAGCACAAGATTGAGCTAGCTGAACGGCTGCGGATCTCCTATCTGCCCTTTACCCCCGTCACCAAAGATACGAAGGAGTTGACGCTCAGCGAATGAAAGTGCTGATCATCGGCAGCGGGCCCGTCGGGGCTACGTTTGCCCGGCTGCTGTGGGAAGGAAACGCGGACGCTGAGATATTGATGATTGACGCGGGCCCGCGGCTGACACGCCGGCTAGGATGAACGTGAAGAATTTGGAGAGTGAAGCTGAGCGAACGGCGGCGCAGATTCGGTCACAGGGTCCGGCGCAATTTGCTTATCCGAACCTTTCCATTCATCAGCGAGCATCAGTTGGTACCGGGGAACTCGGTAAGTTGGCTCGGCCCGGCACGCATCTGGTGACTCTGGACGAAGCAGAACTGCGTGCGAGCGGCATGCCGGCTGCTGCGGTTTCGACCAACGTCGGTGGAATGGGTGCGCATTGGACTTGCGCCTGTCCCCGGCCAGGTGATGGGGAACGGGTGCCTTTTATCCCGGTCGAAGAGCTTGACCGTGCATTCGATCAAGCAGAGCAAATGCTCGGTGTTTCGAGCAGTGTGTTTCCGGAGTCGCCGGAGGGTGCGGCGATCCAGCGTACGTTGAGTGAGCTATTCGATTCCATGCTGCCGGAGGAGCGCAGTGTGAGGCGGATGCCGCTTGCTTGCAAGGTTGAGGCGGGTGGTCAGCGGATCTGGTCTGAAACGGATACGATTCTTGGGAGTTTGGCGGAACTAAAGAGCGGATCACGTTTTAGTATTCAAGCGGAAACGATTTGCCGCTGCTTGATTACGAAGAATGACCGAGTGACAGGAGCCGTCATCGAGCATTTGCCGAGCGGCAGCCGCGAGGAAGTGAAGGCGGATGTAATGGTTGTAGCAGCCGACTCGCTCCGCACGCCGCAACTGCTGTGGGCTTCAGGAATCAGGCCTCGAGCGCTCGGACACTTTCTGAACGATCATATGTGGACATTCTCGGCCGTGGCGTTGCACAAGCATTTGATTGCTTCTGCAACTGCATCTGAATATAGGTCGGCTGATAACACAATTGGAATTCTCCAAGTTCCCTTTCATGCGCCGAGCCATCCGTTTCATGGGCAAATTATGCACATGGATGTGTCGCCGGTGCAAATGGATGGCGGACGCGCACCCGAAGCGAAGCATGTGGTGGGAATGGGTTGGTCTGGGCAGAAAGAACTGCGCTTTGAAGATTGTGTGACATTTTCGGATGCGAGAACCGATGCGTTTGGCATGCCAGCGATGCAAATCGAGTATCAGTTGACTGAGCGGGACCGGGCGAAGATTGGAGAGGCGTCGAAGGAGCAACTTCGCCCCGGGGCTGCGCTGGGTACTCCTGTGTTCGGAGATGAGCCACTGTTGGTGCCGGCCGGCACGTCGCTTCATTATCAAGGAACGATGCGCATGGGCGCGCAAGACGACGGCGGATCGGTTTGTGATTCGTATTCGCGCGTGTGGAGTTTCAGCAACTTGTATGTCGGTGGTAACGGAGTCATTCCAACGGCAACGGCCTGCAACCCTACGCTGACCAGCGTTGCTCTGGCCGTAAGGGCGGCGCAACATATTCTCGAGGGCTGATATGGGACCACTGGACAAATTTATTTTGCACGAAAAATCGTTATCCGCGACCGAAAACGGATTCTCACTCGCTTTTCGCTCGCACTGGTATCGGTCGCTTCCGGTCTCGAGCATTGGGGTGTTGAAGGTTTCGATCGATGGAGTGGACGTGCCTTCACAAGATGCGGTTGTCGAGGTTAATGGCAAGGAGTTTTCCGCTGCGCAATTAGGCGAGCAGTTTCAGGAGTGGTGGTTCATCCTTGATGACGCCCGTCTAAAGGTCACGCACCCGGGTGCGGTGAAGAAGGGTGTGAGTTATAAAGTCATGATTGATCTGGGTCTTTACATCCCATATATTTTGGTTGGCCCGAATGCGGAGCCCGTTCTTTCCGCTAGCCAGTTAACGAAAGAGCTGGTCTGTCAATAGCCATGAAACTGGGGATCACGCTTTTTTCGCTCACGCTCGAATGGTTATCGGGGAGGTACACGCTCGATCAGTTGCTAGCTGAGGTGAAGCGCAGAGACTTGGGGCCAGGGCTCGAGGTTGTGGGTTTTCAAACCATTCGTGGCTTTCCACAAATCGACTCCGATTTTGCAATGGCATTTCGGAAACTGCTGGATAAGTACGAATTGGTGGCCACTTGCTTGGGAGCCAACGTGGATTTGGCGATCAGGCGAGACCGCAAATTGACGGACGATGAGACCGTTGAGTATCTGGCAGCCCAAATTCAAGCGGCTCAAACACTGGGATTTCCAGTGCTGCGAATGCAAATCAATGCGAAACCGATGGTGATGCGGAAACTGGCGCCGCTCGCAGAACGGGCAGGCGTTGTAATGGGGATGGAATTGCACAGTCCTTACGGCGTTCATCACCCGGCTGTGCACGCGCTGCGCGAACTCTACGATGAAATGCAATCGCCGAGCCTCGGGTACATTCCGGACATGGGAACGTCAATGCATCAAATCCCACCAGGAATTATCGAGAGCTTTCGTGCGCAGGGCATCAAAGACGTAACGATTTCGGCTTTGAACGAAATCTGGCGTTCGAACTTGGCGGCACCCGAAAAATTTGCACAGATGCGCGAGCGGGCAATGGAACAAGATGCGACACCGCGACAGCTGGGAAACTTGAACCTAGCCCTTAGTATGTTCGGCACTAAGGCTCCCGAAGATTGGCTGGAATTGATGCCGCGCACGGTGCATATTCACGGCAAGTTCTACGGTTTCGACGAAAACGGCAACGAGTCTTCGATCGATTATGGACGGATTGTGAAAGTTTTTCGAGACGGCGGATTTCAAGGCTTCATGTCAAGTGAGTGGGAAGGGCATGCGTTTACGGACGCATTCTCAGGCTTCAACATGGTGGCACAGCATCAAAAACTGTGCCGCAGATTTCTCAGCGCCTAAAAATTACTCTGTAATACCCCACTCGAAGCACGCCAAGTGCGTCAAATGGCGCACACTCTTCGGCTGAGTTGTGAGTTTTCCGACTGGACACTGTGGCACAACGATTGCAACGTGAGAAGCGGGATTGTTAGCCTTTGTCCTGCCCGCGAGGGTGTTCAAGGAGGTGCGTATGAAACTCAATCACATACTGTTCGCCGTCGATTTCTCAGAGAATAGTAGACGGCTGAATTATCAAGTGGAATGGCTCGCTCAGAAGTTTCAGTCACAGGTAACGTTGTTGCATGTATTTGAGATTCCTGTGAGCTGGTATAGCGGGATGAATCCGCCCATATTCGGGGCGAGCGAAATTGGGCGACTGCGAGACGCCGAACAAAAGCGGCTTAAGGATTATCAGTTGAACGTTCCCGAGCCGCAAGTGAACCGGGTGTTATTGCAAGGCGGCGCTGCGTGGCAACTCACAGATTGGGCCGAGACGCACCCTACGGACTTAATTGTCATGGGTACGCGCGGTCTGAGCGCGCTAAGCCGGATTTTCATGGGTTCGGTCGCGATGAATGTTCTGCATGGAGTGAACTGCCCGGTTTGGACGGAAGTCACCGCCGATGCGGCAGAATTTCGGGGTATCGAAAAGATCGTTTGTCCGATTGAACTGACGGACGAAGCGGTTCCTCTTTTGCGTTTCGTCAAGCAAGTAAGCGAAGCGTTCGGAGCAAAAGTCTGTCTCACGCATGCGATCCCCGCGGGAGCAGAAAGCTATCCCTTTGTCGACGTGCATTTTCAGAGACATCTTGAAGAATGGGCAAAGAACGAAGTAGAGAAGCGGCAGACGGAAGCCGGAACCAATTTCCCACTTGCGATTACGAGCGGAACCGTGGAACACGATATCGGCAAAATTGCGGCGGATGAGAGAGCCGACCTTATGGTAATTGGCCGGGGCCGTTCTCAAAAAATATTGGGAGCGCTCCGAACACACGCGTACGAAATTATACGGCACGTGCGTTGCCCGGTTTTGAGTTACTCGACTCACTGGCACGGCGAAGAAACGGTGGCCGACATGGTTACTTCCAGCGCTTCACCAACCACCGTTTGAATTAGGCCGTAGCATGGACGGGCGACCAGAAAGAGCGGAGCGCGCCGAACTTCCCTTTGCGAACCGCACTGACGCAGGAGAGCGTTTAGCCGCGAGATTGCTTGAACTAGGAACGCCGTCCGACTCGATCGTGTTGGCCTTGCCGCGCGGAGGGGTGGTGGTGGGCGCAGCAATCGCTAAATTGCTGAAGCTCCCATTCGACGTCTTAGTAGTCAGGAAACTTGGAGTGCCGTGGCATACGGAATTGGCGATGGGCGCCATTGCCCGAGACTCGCAGATTCTCGATCGGAACATTATCGAAGAATTAGGTGTCTCCGAAGAGGAGATCGAAAAAGTGGTGGCAGCCGAAACAATCGAGCTGGATCGCCGTGAGCAACTCTATCGGTATGGATTGCCAGAACTCAGCTTGGCGGCCCGCAACGTTATCGTCGTAGACGACGGACTGGCGACTGGTTCTACGATGGCCGCGGCCGTTCGGCGCATTCGAAACGAGAGAGCAAGGAGAATCGCCGTTGCGGTTCCGGTGGCAGCAGCCGAACCGGCGCGAATGATTGGCCGCCTTGCCGATGATGTGATCTGTCTCTATATGCCCGAGCCCTTTGCCGCCGTCGGCAGTTGGTACAGAGACTTCCGGCAAGTGAGCGACGAAGAGGTGTCTCGGTTGCTTGCAAATGGGCAAGAGGCCCAAAAAACACGGCTATAGAAAAGCTGCTTGGAAGACAGGCTATTCTCGTCTTAGTGAGAAGCCGAAAGTGGCTAGCTATTCTGCTATGCCAAATTCTTATTGCGGCGGCCGCGGGCCCGTTGTTGGCCGGAGCTGCTAATCCAAAGGTCATCGTGTTGCTTTACCACCGGCTGGGGCCCGTGCGCAGCGATTCAATGACAGTCACAATCGAACATTTTAAAGAACAAGTCAAAGCTTTGCAGGACGAGGGATTCCACTTTATAACGCTCCAGCAGGTGGTGGATTGGAGGCTTGGGAAAGGCGCGCCTCCTCCCGACAAGTCAGTGGCGCTGACGTTTGATGATGGACATATTTCGGTGTTTCGCGACGCTCAGAGCATCCTCGTCGCAAACCATATCCCGGTAACGCTGTTTATCTATCCATCGTGTATTTCACACGCTTCTTATGCCATGAGTTGGGAACAGGTATCGTCACTTACGGCGAATCCGTTGTTCACGGTTGAGTCACATACTCTCTGGCACCCGAACTTCAAGCGGGGAGCAAAGAAGCAGACAAAAGCCGCGTATGCTGCCTTCGTAGATAACCAACTGCGGAAGTCAAAGGCAATTCTGGAAGAAAGGGAGAAACATCCTATTCGCGTATTGGCGTGGCCCTTCGGAATTTACGATCCTTATCTGATCGAGCGCGCAAGCGCGGCAGGCTATTCCACCGCTTTCACGATTCAATGCCACGCCGTTGGTATGTCTGATCCGGCTATGGCATTGCCCAGATGTATTGTGGCGGATGAGAATGTGGGTAAGCGTTTTGACCGATTTCTTGATGCGCTGATAATGACGAAGCGGGAATAGCCGGCCACTGCGGCTAGTGGCCATTAATGAAAAGGTCGCTGTACCGATAAAGCCTGTGGGTAAGATTCTGGTCGTGGGTGAATTGCAGTCCTAGGTTGATAGATTGTTCGTGCGCCGTTCGACCGTAGGGCAATGGATCTTGCTCTTGGTGGGCAAGCGATAACAGCTTCGCCTTTTCGAACATATTTGTGAGTTCGGCCGGAAGCCAGGGGTGGGCCTCGGCAAGGTCGCTACGAAGCGCCAGCACGTGATTTACGGGGTGGACGCCGGTCGCTTGAAACCAGCGCGCGGCCGCGTTTTCCGGATCGGGAATTACACTGCGCGTCTCGCCGAAAGACGTGCTTCCATCGCCAATTGCAGCATCGAGAGCAGCATCCTCAAACAACTTCTGCAGACTGCTGTCCTGACCGAAGTTCTTTCCTTCAATAGGATGAACCGGATTGTTTTCATGCGGATGGGGTAGTTTCGGACCTGTATCGGTAGGCATGTATGTGCAAATAATATTATTTTGCAATATTGCATGATAGTGATATTATGTAGGCATGTACGTGGCTACCGTGCCCAACCGCAACTCGCCGCCGGCCATCCTATTGCGTGAATCCTTCCGCGAAAACGGCAAGGTGAAGTCTCGCACCATTGCCAACATCTCGCATCTCCAGTCGCAACAGATCGAGGCGCTCCGCTTGGCTTTGGCCGGCTCGTTGCCCACCGCCAGCGCTCCTTTGCCGGACTCGTTTCACATCTCCCGCTCCCTGCCGCACGGCCATGCGGCCGCCGTCCTCGGTTGCCTGCGCAATCTGAAGTTGGATTCCATCCTCGACTCTGCCCCCAGTCGACAACGTGATCTCGTCATCGCTATGATCGTGGCCCGAATCGTCGATCCCGCTTCCAAACTGGCCACAGCTCGCGGCCTCCATGCGGACACGCTCAGCACCAGTCTCGGCGATCTGCTCCAGCTCGACTCCGCCAACGAGTCCGAACTCTACCTGGCGATGGATTGGCTGCTCCCCCGCCAGGCGCAGATCGAACAACAACTGGCCCAGCGCCAACTCGCCGGCGGCGGCTTAGTGCTCTACGATTTAACCTCCACCTACTTTGAAGGCCGCCACTGTCCGTTGGGCAAACTCGGTCACTCGCGCGATGACAAGTCTGGCAAGCCGCAGATCGTCTTTGGGCTCCTGACCAATGCACTGGGCTGTCCCGTCGCTGTTGAAGTGTTCGACGGCAACACCGCCGATCCCAAAACCGTCGCCTCACAGATCGACAAACTCCGCACGCGATTCGGTTTGCAAAATGTGGTTCTGGTCGGTGACCGCGGGATGATCACCAGCGCCCGCATCCGCCAAGATATGCCCGCCTCGCAGGGCATTCAGTGGATCTCCGCACTGCGCGCCAGCCAGATCCAGAAACTGGCCAAGGACGGGCGCTTGCAAATGTCCTTATTTGATCAGACAGACTTGGTCGAGATCGCGCATCCGGATTTTCCGGGTAAACGTTTGATTGCTTGTTTCAATCCACTGCTGGCCGAAGAACGCGCCCGCAAACGGCCCGACCTGTTGGCGGCCACCGAAAAACAGTTAGCCAAAATCTCCGCCGCCACCCAACGCGTCCGGCGTCCGCTCCGTGGCAAGCACAACATCGGAATCCGCGCCGGCAAAGTGCTCAACCGCTACAAGATGGGCAAGCACTTTCAACTGCGGATTGAAGAAGACAGCTTTCATTACGAGCGCAAAACCGCCAACATCGAACGAGAACAAAGTCTGGATGGTATCTATGTCATTCGCACCAGCGTCAAACAGGAAGATCTGTCCAGCCAGCAAGTCGTGGCCAGTTACAAAAGCCTATCTGGCGTCGAGCGCGCTTTCCGCAGCTTGAAAACCGTCGACCTGCATGTACGCCCCATCCATCATCGCCTTCCCAACCGCGTTCGAGCGCACATCTTCCTTTGCATGCTGGCCTACTACGTCGAATGGCACATGCGCCAACTCCTGGCTCCTATTCTTTTTGATGATGACGATAAGCAACAAGCGCAAGCGGCTCGCACCTCTATTGTTTCTCCCGCCACTCGCTCGTCGTCGGCCAAACGCAAGGCTCACACCAAACTGACCGCCGATGGCTTGAAGGTGCACAGCTTTCAGACTCTGCTCGGCGATCTCGCCACCATCGCCAAGAACAAAATTCAACCCAACGACAAAACGAGCGCCGCTTTCGATATGCTCACTCGACCCACCCCGCTGCAACAGCGCGCTTTTGATCTACTCACCGTCACTTTGAAAGCCAGCTAAATCCTCTGTAGGCAGCAGCTCACCCCTCCATCGCCGTTAAGCTGTTGATTTCACTATTTCCATGCCGTTAAGGCCCAAGAACTTCGGTCCTGAGGAGCGCGTTCGACGAAAGCCGGGTCGACAAATCCGGGGACGTGCGCATCTTCGGTGGTAATCCAGGCCATTTGGTTGGGCTGGATGCCGTATTGCGTGCTGAGTATCCCGCGCAGCCAGACACCGGTGGTTTGGGAATAAGCGCGGACGCCGACCTTGCGTCCCGGGAGATCTTTGGGAGATTGAATTGGCGATGTAAGATGCGTTCGCAGTGCTCCATGATGGAAGCCGCGCATCATCACGAGCGGCAATCCTTTCCAGGGCTTACCGAGATCGTATGCCATGGCCAAGGTGACCAGAGCCATTTCCGTTACATCAAATTCGTCATCGCGAATCGCGCGGCGGAATGCGCGAGAAATGGGCTCAACCGGCACGAAGCGCAAGCTTACGCGGTCGGAATGAACTCTGCCATCGAGGAGGGGTTCGACATGACGGCCCCGGCGAAACGTAATTCGAACGTTGACAGGCACGCCTACACTATAGCCGTGAGCCGCGCTTGCTACGCTTGAGAAATTACTATGCCCTTTCTTCCGCAGTTTGGTGATGTTGCTCACCTTGGCCATGTTGAGCTCAAAACGCCCAATCTAAAGGCAAGCGCTGAATTCTTTTCCGGAATTGTCGGGCTGCAGCAGGTGGATGAGAGTGGCGATTCCGTATATCTCCGCGCGTGGGGCGATTACGAAAGATGCACGCTGAAACTGACTCAGTCCGCTCTGCCCGGCTTAGGCCATATTGGTTTCCGTGTGAAAAGCGCGGCGATTCTGGAGCAGTTCGCCGAACATTTGAAACATGCGGGTGTTCAAGGGGTATGGACGAGCGGCGATGCGCATCATGGACGAAGCTTCGCGTGCCAGACGCCCGACGGCCACGCGGTTGAACTGTATTTTGAAACGCAGAAATATGCGGGGCAGGGCAGTGAAGCGACCTGCTTCAAAAACATGCCGCGCCGCCGTCCGAGTGCCGTCACACCGTTGCGGATCGATCACCTCAACATCCTGGCCAGCGATGTGGCTCAAAATCGCAGATTTTTTCAAGGGCTGCTTGGCATGAAGCTCACTGAGCAGATCGTTTTTGACAGTGGCACGGAGATGGGCGCGTGGGTAACGGGTACGAACAAATCTTACGACTTGGCGATGACGAGAGACCAAACCGGCCGGCGCGGCAGGCTGCATCACGTCACCTACTTTATTGAGACTCGTGAAGATGTGCTGAAGATGGCAGACATCTTTCGCGAGAGTGGAAGTTTGATTGAAACCGGGCCACATAAGCACTCCATTGGACAGACATTTTTCCTGTATTGCTATGAGCCCGGAGGCAATCGGATCGAAATCGCCTCAGGCGGTTATTCAATATTCGACCCGGATTGGAAACCGGTAGTATGGACCGAAGCAGAGAGGAAACAGGGCCAGGCTTGGGGATTGAAAACGATTGAATCTTTCCACTCCTACGGCACGCCGTCGGTAGAAGGGGAAACGCCGGAAAGCAGCATGGCCCGCAGCCGTCATTAACATGGGCAAAAAGAACTTAGCCGTACGCAATATCAAGCGTACGGAACAAAGCTATTTGAATCAGCTTCAGGCCTTTGGGGTTGCCACAATTCATGAGGCGCAAGGCCGCGCCGGATTGCTCTCTTCTTACATGCGGCCGATCTATTCGGGAGCGCGCATTGCCGGTAATGCAGTCACGGTGCTGACGCATCCGGGCGATAACACAATGATGCATGTGGCCGCGGCCGTTTGCCAACCGGGCGATGTGATTGTAGTGGCGCTGAGCGCTGAGAATACTGATGCCATGATTGGCGAACTGCTCGCTACTTCGTTCCGGGCGCATGGCGGCATTGCGGCAGTGATCGACGCCGGTTGCCGCGATGTGGCGGAATTAACCGAGATGCGCTTCCCGGTTTGGTCGAAGAACATATCGGCCAAAGGGACCGTGAAAGAGACGCTGGGATCTGTCAATGTTCCGATTGTGTGTGCTGGAGCTTTGGTTCACCCGGGCGATGCCGTGATTGCCGATGACGATGGCGTGGTGGTTGTGAAACGCGAGACGGTGGAAGAGGTTATTGCGATGTCGGAGCAGCGCTTGCAGAAGGAGGCGGATGTCCGGCAGCGGTTGGCGCACGGCGAATTGGGATTGGATATTTACCGTATGCGGCAAAAATTAGAATCGCTTGGTCTTGAGTGGCAAGACGGAGAGGCCAAACCTTGACTTCGGCAACGCGTCTGCTGGTGGTGAGCGCGCACGCGGCGGATTTTGTGTGGCGCGCAGCGGGAGCAATTGCTCTGGTCACCAAGAACGGTGGTACGGCGCGCGTGGTGGCGCTGAGCTACGGCGAACGCGGCGAATCCGGCGAACTGTGGAAGCAGCCTGGGCAAACGGAGGAGAAGGTGAAGCAAATCCGCAGGAGTGAGGCTGAGGCCGCCGCCAACGTGTTGGGCGCGGAATTTGTCCCGTTTGACTTGGGTGATTATCCGTTGGAGCTTGGACGCCCCGCGATTGACCGGCTCACAGATGAGTTGCGTCACTTTGAACCAACGGTTTTGTTGACTCATGCCAAGGAAGACCCGTTTAACCCCGACCACAGCACTGCCTATCAGGCGACGGAACGCGCACGCCAATTAGCCTCCGGCGCCGGTGTGGCGAGCGGCTTCAAGACAATCACGCCCCCGCAGTTTTTGTTGTTCGAGCCGCACCAGCCTGAACTTTCGGGATTCTATCCGAATACCTTCTTGGACATTACGGCGGTCTATCCAATGAAGCAGGCCGCGATGGAAAAGATGGGTGCGCAGAATTATCTGCGGGAATATTATGCACAGCGGGCGGCACAGCGCGCCAACCACGCCAGACGGATTAGCGGCCGGAAGGACATTCAGTACGCGGAAGCTTTTGAACGAGTCATTCCTTCGGTTCTGTCCGCGTTCTAGAATTGCCATCAGGCCGCGAGCTCTTGAGTTATCTCAAAGGGCGGTTTTCCGCGCTGTCAACCGGCGTTTAACGAAGGCTGGCAGAACGATCAGCGCGAGGGCCGATAAAGCTTCGCTTGCCGGTTCCGGAGCGGTCGCTCCTCCACTTACAGGTCCCGATACTTCACCGTTTAAGCCCGAATTCGGATTGTTATCGAGCGAGTAAGAGATATTACCCAGCTGAGTTGCTGTTGAATCTATAATGAGTGATCCAAAGTCTATATTGGAATTCGTGATGTTGTCTAAATCGAACGGATTTGGCGCTCCGAAACAGACAGTGGTTGCCGTGACGCCGCAGGTGGTGAGGTTGCCAAGAAAATCAAGGCCGGAGACACTGGCGCCGGTAACGCCTGACAGGCCGGTGAAGTTGATTCTATCGCCGATATTGAAGAACAATTGCTGGCCGGCGCTGACCTGGATTTGGTAGGTGTACACCCCGGCGACGTCCGACGTGAGGACCATGGTTGCGGCATCTACCACGCCACCGCCCAGGCTGAAGCCGGCCGCTACAAATACTGTTGAGACGAAGCAGTTGAGGATACACCTAGAGCTGCTGCTATTTCGATACATACTATCTCCCGTAAACTCTGAATTTAAGAACTAAATCTTTTTACTTTCATGAAGAGGTTTGGAAGCGGGAGATATTGGCAAGTCCAAAGTACCCCGAGTACTCTTTGTTTTCGCCGAACGCTGGTTGCGGTCGAAATCGAAGAGGGCGCGCCTGAACGAGGCGAACGAGCTGCGCTTTGGGCTTCGGGGTTTCGAACACGAGCATCTTAGCCCGCGCCTTTCGGAGTGGAGCCCGGCGTGGCTCGATCAGCGATGTTTCGCTGTAGGGTTTTCTTGGTAAACAATTACCACTACGCAAGACGATTTTCTAGGTCTTTTCAATTAATATGTTTTTACGAAACCGAAACAAAATGGGGGCGTCCACCGGGTGTTATGCTAGCCGGTACAATGCTTTTTGAAAAGCCCGATCTCCACTGCTTTTTAGGAGATTTTTCAGCTTTTAGCGACCGGTCGAACGTAACGACAAAACAAAAAAGAAATGGAAAAAACTAGAGGACGGCCATGATTCGAAGAATACTAATTCCTGCATTCACGTTAGCGGCCTTGGCCACAGTATGCGCGGCCCAAGGTACTCCACCGATGACGCGCCATACCAGAAGCGCCGTCATTGATGGCAGCGCAAAGTTGGTCGGGCGCCTGCCCGCCAACCAAACGGTGAACCTTGATTTGGTTCTGCCTTTAAGCGATCCCGCTGGTTTGGAAAGCTTTCTGAAAACGCTCTACGATCCGAAGAGTGCCAACTTCCATAAATACTTGACGCCCACTGAGTTCACGGAGCAATTTGGGCCGAGCCAGGCAAAATATGACGCGCTGGTGAGTTTTGCGAATTCGCACGGGTTTACAGTGACTGGCGGCTCGCGCGATGGGATGGAAGTGCAGGTTAAAGGAACGGTTTCCAGCATTGAGAGTGCTCTTCATGTCACGATGGGCACCTATCAGCACCCGACTGAGAACAGAACGTTTTATGCGCCCGATCGCGAACCAACGGTGGATCTGCCTTTTGCTTTATGGCACATCTCCGGTTTGGACAATTATTCGATTCCAAAGCCGCGCCTTGTGAAAAAGAGCGATTGGGCCTTGGCGCACGGTGTGTCTCCCGAATCGATTCCGCACGCTACTACAGGTTCTGGTCCCTCGGCCTCGTTCCTGGGAAGTGACATGCGCGCGGCGTATTACGGAGGGACGACGTTGAACGGAGCCGGTCAGAATCTCGGCCTTTTCGAGTATGAAGGTACAGATCTCGCCGACCTAACCACGTACTTCAAGAATGCCGGCCAGACCAATTCTGTGCCGGTGACGCTTCTGTCGACGGACGGAACCAGCACCTCCTGTGTGTCTCCAAGTTGCGATGATACGGAACAAACTTTAGACATGACCCAAGCCATCGGCATGGCACCCGCATTGTCGAGTCTGGTGGTCTACATCGGATCGACGGATACCGCGATCATTAGCGCGATGACGACGCACAGTCCGTTACCAACGACCATCGGTTGCTCATGGGGCTGGACGCCGGCAGATCCGAGCACTCTCGATCCCTATTTCGAGAAAATGGCCACGCAAGGACAAACCTTCTTTGCCGCTTCGGGAGATAGTTCCACGTGGTCGTCAAAAAACGAGGCTTGGCCGGCTGACGATGCCAACATAGTTTCAGTTGGCGGTACGGATCTGAGTACCTCTAGCGCCGCTGGCCCTTGGGCTTCAGAAACCGCTTGGTCAGATAGCGGCGGCGGCATTTCGCCTGATGGCATCGCCATTCCTAGCTGGCAAAGTCCGGCCATTAACTCAAGCAATAAGGGTTCTACCACGCTACGGAATGGGCCTGATGTTTCGGCGAACGCGAACTTTACGTTCTATGTTTGTGCCGATCAAACCGCCTGTACGGCCAACGACTATGGCGGAACGAGCTTCGCCGCTCCGATGTGGGCCGGCTTCATCGCGTTAGCGAACCAACAGGCGGCGCTGAACGGCGCAAGCAAGGTCGGTTTCATGAACCCGACCATCTACGCCCAAAATGTGACCTCATCATATGCTACCGATTTCCACGACATCACCAGCGGCACCTCCGGCAGCTACTCGGCCGTAACCGGCTATGATTTGGTTACTGGTTGGGGAAGCCCAAAGGCTGCTCTCATCGCCGCCCTGGTGGGTAGCGGTTCGTCCACTCCTGGCTTTAGCATTTCGGCTTCGCCCGGAAGCTTGTCCGTGCTCCAAGGCAGCAGCGGGACATGTAGCATCAGCACCAGCGTTTTCGGCGGGTTCGATGGAGCGATCAGCTTGAGCGCTACCGGCATGCCTACGGGAGTGACGGCCAGCTTTAATCCGACGTCCATTGCTGCGCCTGGGAGTGGTTCTTCCAGTTTGAGCCTGGTGGTCGCATCTACCACTGTGGCCGGGACATATTCGATCACAGTAAAAGGCACGGGTACGAGCGGCAGCACAACTGTCACCGAAACCACCACAGTCACGTTGACTGTAACAGCTCCGGGTTCTGGTTCGTTCACGATTTCGGTCTCACCGTCATCGGGTTATCTCGACCAAGGTCAAAGCGGATATGCCGTGGTCACAACGGCAGTTTCCGGCGGCTTCAACTCAGCTGTCAGTTTGTCAGCAACCGGTCAGCCTACCGGTGTTACGGTGAGCTTTAGCCCGGCATCGATCGCGGCACCTGGCTCCGGTACGGCCGATATGAACATTTCGGTATCACGATCGGCAGCAACCGGCACCTATGCGATCACCATAAAAGGAACGGGCGGTGGAACGTCTCACACCACCACTCTCAGCCTCCAGGTGCGACGCTAGACGTACACGGCTTAAGTAACAGCAAAAACAGGGACTCGGTCAGCTGAACCGAGGCCCTGTCTTTTTGCGATGGAACCAAACTCCCTTCGATTTATCTGAGAAAAACTGTAAGCCAGTTCACTACTTTCTTTGGACACTCGCCGCTGCGCAGTTCCGGAAAGTGATCCTGGCTTGGTATGGATTTTGTTTCGCTGGAACTGAACCGGAGAATCGGGCAAACCGAAGAGATTAGCGGCGGCAACATCGATCTTGTTGATCAGATGAGGATGCTGATATGCGGCATCGGCTTGCATTCAATTGAGAGTGAGCCGGAGGACTTTAATGCATTTCAGCGGCAACTGGCTGAGATTGCTAGCCGTCTGCATGCAGACTGCTCCAATGACGAACTGATGAACGCCATTGTGCAAACCTTGCGCGCCATGGAAAGCTACAACCGGAAAGCCGGCGCCGTTTTCACAGGCCAGGTAGAAGAGCTGCGTGGAATGGTTTCCAGTATGACAGAGACTCTGCAATTTGTAGTCTCTTCGAGCGAAGTGAGCATGAAGCAATTGGGATTCATGGAGTCACAGCTGAAACGCGCTGGGGGGTTGGAGGATCTTCGTCAGCTTCGCACCTATACATCGGCATGCCTTTCTCTAGTCCGTAAAGAGAGTTCGCGGCTACAAACCGAAACTCAATCTAAAGTGGAATCGTTGCGCCGAGATGTCGAGAAACTCTCAAACCGCATCAGAGTAGCTGCGGCAGAACAGTCGGAAGATCCGGTCACCGGCTTGCCCGGCCGGGCCAGTGCCGAGCAAGCGATCGAAGACAAAATCTCGGCATCTAAGCCATGCGTCGCCGCGCTTTTTTTGATGGACCGGTTGGCTTCGGTCAACGCCAAATATGGGAACGTTGTCGGCGATGAAGTTATTATGAGCTGCGCGCACCTCTTGGCGCAGCGGCTGCACGGCGCTACACTTTATCGTTGGAGTGGGCCGGGCTTTTTGGCGCTTTTTGATCCCTTAATTCCTGCGGCTGAGGCCGAAGCTCGCTCACGCCAGGCGGCGGCGCAGCGGCTGGAAAAGAATATCGATGCCGAAGGGCGCGTGCTCATGGTTGTCATCGGCTTCACCTGCAACCTGCAGCCAGTGAATGGACAGACCAAACCCGACGAACTTTTTCGACAACTGGATGGTCTTATGGTTGCCAGCCAGAGCTAAGAACGGTGGCGCTGGCTGTTTTGGGAGCCAACGCAGCGGTTTGAGCGGCTAAATCGCTCTGCAACTGCGTAAATCGGGTTCGCGCCTGAGTCAGCTTTTCCTGTTCCGCCTTTATGAACCGCGAGTATGGAGCCAACGCATCCTCAACCCGCCGTACGCTCGCTTGAATTTCTTTTTCAAACTGCGCCGTGAGCGCCGATATCAGCTGCTCTCTCATCCCGGCGATTTTCTCGTGCAATTGTTTGCGCGCCACTTGCTTCCGATGCGGCAAAATCAAAAGGCCGAGCGCGGCAATCGCTCCAGCTGCTGCCAGCCCAGTCACATCCGCTGCCGCTGTGGTGGCCAGAATAGAAACCGCGGTACCCAAGCCCACAGCTCCCACGCCCATCAGCGCCATTCTCCCGACAGCCTCTTTCAGCAGTTCCGCGATGCGGCTTGCTTCGGAATCCTTATCGTAGTTTTCCAGCGTGCGTTGCATCGCGGAGCCGGCCGTTTCAAGCAGTCGCGTGCGGTCATATTGAAAGCCTGCGCTCATTTGCCCGGCAACGTGCTCCGCCTGTTCGGAACGGCGGCGCGAAAGATGGTCGCGGACGGTTTGCCATTGCTTCAAATCGCTGGTGACCAGCCAATCGATAATTCCCTGAATGCGCAGTTCAATTTGTTTCGGAAGGTCGCCGACTACCCGCTTTTCAAAATCGGCTTTGATCTTGGCTTTATCGGTCAAATCAAAAATACGGCTCAATCGAATTGTGTTGTCAAAGAACTCGTCGCCCCGCTTTTCGAATTCGTGTAAGATATTTTCCACGTCCGCAAGACGCAAGCTGAATCCGCGCGACATGTCTTGCCGATAAACCGCTAACTCGCGTTCAATCTGATCGATGGTCTGCGCATCGCCTTTGATCAGTTCGGCGCGTTCGCCGGTGGCCGCGAGATATTTTCCGGCGATGCGCGAGCCCACACCCAATGGGTTAAGCAGTTTCAGGCGCAGCCGTTCCTTCTCATCCAATGTGGAAACGATGTAATCTTCGAGTTTGTCGAAACCGCTCGCAGAGAGCGCTTGTGCGTTGCCGTTGCGCTTTGCTTGTAACGCCGGACGAGCCGCCACGGGAAAGATCTCCGGAACGAATCCGAGCAAACGTTGAATATTGTCGCGCAGGAACGTAAGAATGTGTTCGAGATCGCTCGCGTTCTCCAAAATGTCGATCTTGTTCAACACCAAAACAATCTTCTTGCCCCATTCGCGAATCTGGCTCAGGAACTGCCGCTCGCTTTCGGTAAGTGGCCTATCGGCTGAGGTTAGGAAGAAGACAATGTCCGCGCGTGGCAAAAACTTCTGGGTAATGGCTTCATGGTGGCGTTCAATGGCGTTCGTTCCGGGCGTATCGACAATGTGGATTTCGCGCAACAGTTCTACCGGCGCCGTGATCTCATCGGTGACTTCATCCAATGAAGTTGCTTTTACTTCGGTGCCAAACTTAACCACGTGGATGCGAGACGTGGTGGGCGTTACGCCTTCTTCTAAGATGCGGTCGCCCAGCAAAGCATTGATAAACGCGCTCTTTCCCGCATTGAATTCGCCGGCAATCACCAACAGAAACAACGAATCCAATTGCAACAGGGATTGCCGTACCCCCGCCTCATCTTCTCCTTCGGCGCCGAAGGCAACTAAGGTCGAGTGTAAGTCCAGAAGGACAGCGCGGAGCTTCGTGAGCGCTTCCTGCTCTTCCGGCGTAAAGAGTTTTCCCCGCATTCTGCCTCAAAAATAACACGCGCTGGGTATTATCGAAAGAACGAGGACAATTGTTTGGACGTTCATCCACCCCATCAACCGATTCACAGTTGGCGCGACTTTTTCATTCATCTGCTGACGATTACCATCGGCTTGCTGATTGCTATCGGCTTGGAAGCGGTTGTCGAGGTTGGCTATCACAATAAGCTCGTCAAGCAGGCGCGCACCGATATTCGGACCGAAATGCAGGCCAACCACCTGAAAATGGCGGGAGACCTTTCCGCAGTGCGCGACGATGAAAAGCGAATCGCGGAAAATATCAAGGTTCTCTTGACGTTGCGTTCCAGCAAGGCAACCGGCAAAGACACCCAATTGGTTTATTCGTTTAGCTGGGATCCGCTTGGAGATTCAGCCTGGAAGGCCGCTGCAAGTTCTGGAGCCGTAGCCCACATGGATTTCGAAGTTTTGCGTGATTTGTCCGATGTTTATTTAGTGCAAGATCTGGTGGGGCGAAACATCGCTAAAATCGCATTCGACCATCAACTGGCGCCGGCGCCTGTACTCCTGGGCGACGATCCCGCGAAAAGCAGCAAAGAAGAAATCCAGCTAGCCTTAGTGCGTTCGAGTGACTTGCGCATGGAGCTAAAGACGCTTGAACAGGTGCTGCTGCAGCTAAATCAAGCCTATGTCCACGAATTGGCTAAGCTGCCAGCCTAGACGGTACAAAGATCGACAGCATTCTTCAAAGAAGTAAGGGCATCCTTCGTAGGTATGAACTCATGCGCGAAGTAGCCCTGAAAATCTAAATCGGCGATCGCCTTGGCCACCGTCCGCCACTGTAGTTCTTGCGTGTCGTCGAGTTCATGCCGGCCAGGAACGCCACCCGTATGAAAGTGAGCGATGTACTTTATGTTTTCGCGAATCGTGCGAATGATGTCGCCTTCCATGATTTGCATGTGGTAAATGTCATACAGCAATTTGACGCGCGGCGAATCTACCGCTTTCGCCACATCCACACCCCAAGCAGTGTGGTCGCACATGTAATCGTGGTGGTCCACTTTGCTGTTGAGTAGTTCCATGCAGATCGTCACGCCCGCGTCTTCGGCGACTTTCTTAACGCGATTCAGGCCGATAATGCAGTTTTCTTTGCCCACTTCGTCAGCCATGCCTTTGCGGTTGCCCGAAAACGTGATCACGTTGGGGACTTTGGCTGCGGCCGCGAGAGCGATGTTTTCTCGCATTTCTTTTTCCAGCCGTTCGTGGCTTTCCTTCCGGTTCCAGCCATCGGGAATGGTTCCGGCGCCCGGAGTCATTGCGGGAACGAGGCCGTATTTTTGAACCGTCGGCCACTCTGTGTGTTCGATCAAATCAATCCCACTCAGCCCGAACTCGGCACCCGCTTTTGCCAAGTCATCAAGGCTTATGTTCCTGTAGCACCATTTGCAGGCGGATTGTTTGATGCGTCCCGCGGTACCCGGTGTGGCCGACGCCTGCCCGATCGCGCCGGTTGCGGCCAAGGCAGCGGTTTGCAAAGCTGTTCTTCGAGTCATGACGTGGTCATGATATCAATTGCCCGCAGCACGGGCATTTAAATAGGAATCAGTCCGCGGCGAATACCTTGCATTACTGCCTCTGTCCGCGAGCCGGCTTGCAGTTTTCCCAAGATGGACGCCACATGAAATTTCACTGTATGCTCGCTGATCTCCAGATGCTCGGCGATTTCTTTATTGGCCAGACCCTGCGCCAGATCGCGAAGCACCTGCAGTTCGCGATTCGTTAATTCTTCCACCAGCGTTGCCGGCGTCTGCGCTACGGGAGGTTGCGCGAATAAAGTATTTGCTTGCTGTTCCGTCAGCACAATCAACCCTTGCGCCGCTGCCGTAATCGCGGCCAGCACTTGCGCCGCAGTTGCCGTACTCGGAAGGCGCGCGCGGACGGAAGTGCGATAGTCGGAGGGCTCATGCACGTCATCCGTGAGAATCACTGTCGGAATGTTTTCGAGTCCCGCATGAGTAAAACGGTTGCCACTTATGAGCAACACATCCGCGCTACGCCCTTCCGATGCGTCCAGAATGTCGACGCGATCTTCTTCAGCCAAGAGCACGGCTAAAGCTGATTCTTCGGTTTCTGTTGCCGCCAGAATAAGAACCCGAATCACGCCGCTGTAGCCTGGCTGTTGGAGCTGAGCTCCACCGTAACACGCCGCACCTTGGCATCACCGGCACGATGGAAGGAAAACAACACCGGTCCTGTGCCGCCAAGAGCGTCGCTTAGATCGTCGGGAGTTTGCAGCGCTTTTTCATTTGCCGAAAGCAATATGTCGCCCGGCAACAAAGACGCATGCTCCGCCGGTCCACCCGCTGCGATTTCAAGCAGCAAGAGCGCTGGACGCGTTGCTTCGCGTGGCGAGCGCAACATCACCGGGCGTGTGGTTACGCCTAACTTGCGCTGCGATTGCGCTGAGAGAAAGCGCTGCACCGTGGCCGCTGGAATCGCTAAGGCCAAACCGCCCGCAATCATGGTATTGATGCCCACAATCTGCCCAGTCACATCGGCGAGCGGACCGCCCGAATTGCCCGGCGCAAGCCGCACATCGGCTTGTACCCAGCGCCTCCAACCCAGACCGCGAATGGTGCTGACAGCTCTCACAAAGCCGGTAGATACAGCGCCCACAAAACCCAACGGATTCCCTACCGCAATGACCGCCGCGCCGGGCTTCGGCTCGTGTACCGCGAGCGCCGCCGGAGGCGCGTCCAGGGTGTCAGCGGTCAGCACTGCCAAATCGATGCTGCTATCTTTGCGCACCACCCGTGCTTGATACGTCGACCCGTCCCATGCCTCCACGGTCAACGCGCCGCCTAAGGTGACATGCGCATTCGTGATAATCTGCCCGGCCTGTAAGACGATACCGGAACCGCTACCTTCGGCATCGGAAGTGGCGCTGCGAATCTGAACAGTGGCGCGGCGTAGAAACTCCGCCAGCCTGCCTGGAACCGGAAACGGCATACATTAACTCCTTCCGCTGATGCGAATACCTACCTGCACATCCACAGCCAGCACCGAGCCCGCGCGCAGCAAGGTGAAGTGGAGCAACTCTTCGATCAGTGGCCAACGCATAGCGTCCATTAAGGATTCCACGCGCGTCAAACTGACGCCGCCCGCTGCCAGCAGAATGTCGCCTAACTGCAATCCTGCTTTGTCGGCAGCCGAGCCGGGTTCGATACTCACAATCATCAAACCGGATTCGCCCGCAAGTGGTGACTTACTTTGTAGATGTTCCGGAATGCTGACGGGCTGCAATCCTACTCCCAAATACCCCTGCCGAATTCCGCCTTGGGTGAGGAGTTCTTGTGCAATGCCGTTCAACGTGCCCAACGGGACCGCCAATGCGGAGTGGCGCAAAATTGCCGCCGTAGCCATGCCAATGCATCCACCGCTCGCCGAAACTACCGCCGCTCCGGCTTGCGATGGGTACAAATTTACGTCGAGCCGAATGAATTTCTCCAAGGCGCCGCCGCGCCAACTGCGCCTCGGCCCGCCCACGGCTCCCAAAATGCCTATACTCGCTGAAAGCCCGACGTCCAAGGTACGTCCAACCACGGCGATCAAAGCGCCTGGTTTCAGAGCTATTTCTTCTTCTGCCTTTGGCAGCGTCCATTTTGCGCCCGCTACCCGCAAAACGGCAACGTCCACGGCGGGATCGCGTCCTAGAATCGTGGCGTCTATATCATCGCCGGAGGGCAAATGGACTGGGATTTTCCCCTCGCGCTTCAGCAGATGATTGTTGACGGCAATCAAATCCTCGCCGAAAATCACGCCGCTCGTTACCCTGTACGGAGCGGATTTCACCGCGGTCACTTGCGCGCCCGCGCGCTCAATCAAGCTACTGATCGCTGCCGAATAACCCGATAGATCGAACTCGGTTGCTTCATTCATACCCTCAGTCTGCGCGCGATTTTCATTGCGCACATCAGCCGAATGGGTAGGTGTCTTTTTTACTATGGGCCGGCTGTGCTGGCCGCCGCGCCGGTGCGCGTTTCCTGTGCTGGAGCCATATTTGTCCGCTCATCAAAGCGTCCAAAAATCATTTTGCCGGCGGTTGTTTGCAAAACACTGGTCACTATCACGTCCACCGTTTTTGAAATCATGCGCCGCGCGTTGTCCACAACCACCATGGTGCCGTCATCTAAGTAGGCCACACCCTGGTTGTGTTCCTTGCCCTCTTTCAGAATGAACACACGCATCACTTCGCCCGGCAGAACCACTGGCTTGAGCGAATTTGCTAGTTCATTAATATTCAGAACCGTGAGGCCCTGCACCTGCGCAAGCTTGTTGAGATTGAAATCGTTCGTCACGATCTTGGCTTGCAGCCGTTTCGCCAGCTCAATTAATTTCAGGTCGACTTCGCGCGTTTCCGGAAAATCTTCACCCGAAACTTCCAAACGAATGCGCGGTTGCTTTTGCAACAACTGCACAACATCCAGCCCGCGCCGGCCGCGATTTCTCTTTCCGGAATCCGACGAATCCGCCACTAATTGCAGTTCGTGCAGGACGAACCGCGGCACAATGATGCGGCCTTCTAAAAAGCCCGATTCGGCGATATCCACAATTCGGCCGTCAATCAAAACGCTGGTGTCGAGTATTTTGCCGGCCACGCCTGAAACATCGGCTGGACTCGAAGTTAGGCCGAGCTTGAGCGCTTGAGAATGATAAAGCCCTGTTTGCAGCCCGACGTAACCACACGCGAGCGGCAGCGCAATACGGATGAACTGTCCCGTCGATTGCTCTGTAAGTCCGGCCTGCGCGCACACAAACACGACCAACAGACCGAAAAGAATTCCGGCTGTGGCCCCCAGCACGCTCGAAATAATGCTCTGCGGCTCCGCTGTACGCAAAAGCGAACCAATCCAGATTACCGCTAGACCCGATACAAGCCCAATCAAACCCGAAACCAACATCGGCAGACCAAACGGTCTTACCATTACCGCAATGAAACCAATCAAAACGGCAAATAGAAAGCCAATCGTTAGAACACCTAAATTAGAACGATTCACAAGGTATTTCCTTGCAAATCAGGACGGGAAGCGTCGATCGATCACTGAGTTTTGGCATAAAGTAATCGCCAGTCAATAATTCAGGGGATTATAGCACCTTCGGGCGGGATGGCTCAGTACAAAGAGAAACACTTACAACGTTCGAGGTGCTAGAGGCGGGAAGAGAGAGGATTCTTCAAAAGAAGAAAAACAAAATACTCCGGCCTCGCAAAAGCTCCGCTAGCGAAGGAGCCAAGCTAAAGCTTGGGTCTGGGCTAGAGGGCTTTCGCGAGTTCTTCGGCAAAAGCGCTTTGGCGCGCGGGCGATTGGTGAGCGCGGCGAGTAGTCGCGTTCTTGCGAGTGTGAGCGTTGGCGTTCCCGGTTGGAGTGCCGCTGCTCACTGGGTTAGCGGAAGGACTGGTGCTGTGGGTTCCCGTTGTCGAGCGTCTGGGTCGATCAGCGGTATTGACGGTCTTGACGGCAGCCTTGCCGCCAGACTTGGGAGGTTGTGCAGGATTGGCGCGCAGTAGGCGATCTTCGAGCGGTGCTCGATCGAAACGACGGATGATGGAATTCATCTCCTCTTGATTCGGAGATTCAATGAAGGCGAATCCTTTTGATTCCTGGGTCTCGGGATTGCGAATTACCTTGACTGAATCGGCTACCAAGTTTTCTGACGACAACCACGACTTGATATCGTCGGCTGTCACCCAAACAGGGAGATTTCCGAGAAAAACGGTAAAGCTCATGAACTAGTTGTTTTTTGCTCCGTGAAGGGAAGTAAATACGAGGTGCACTTGCAAACGAGAGCCTGAGTAGGCTACTAGAATACTAGCACAGGCTAAGCCACAGCGCAAATGATAAAAAACACTCCCACTCTTTCGGCCCAATTCGCGTGAAGAAATCCAGATCCGCCTCCATTTCTCCCGCGCGTAATATCGCCTTCGCCGCGCTTCTCGCGGTGGAAGCGGAGGAGGCTTATGCCTCGAACGAGCTGCGCGCACGATCCGCGCAACTAAGCACGCGTGACGCCGGTCTTGCTTCGCAAATCGTCTTCGGCTGCTTGCGTTTCCAAAATCAGCTGGATTTCCTGATTCAACAATACTCTCGGCGCAATCCGGCGGAGTTGGATCCAGTAGTGCGAATCGCCCTGCGCGGCGCCATCTTTCAAATCCGCTATTTGGAACGTGTGCCCGCTCACGCCGCCGTGGATGACTCGGTGGAATTTGTCAAAACGCATTGCCGCCCGGCCACAGGTCTCACCAATGCCGTGCTCCGCAAACTGAATCGCGAACCTGTAGTCTGGCCGAATCGCGCATCCGCACTTTCATGTCCTGAGTGGCTTTTGCGTCGCTGGGAATATTCGTTCGGCGAAGAAAAGGCGCTTGCCATCGCCAAGGCTGCGCTCACGGAGCCCGAACGCTATGTGCGCTTGCCGGTTCCTCCTCCAGATGGACTCGAAATCGAACCGACTTCCATTCCCGGGTGCTTCCGTCTACGTCAGGGATCGCCCGACGCCCCGCGTCTGCAAGATATCAGTTCACAATCTATCGTTCCGCACCTCGATCTGCAAGCTGGGCAAAGCTTTCTCGATTTGTGTGCCGCGCCCGGTAACAAAACAAATCAGGCGCTCGAAACACCGCTAGCTCTCGCCATCGCTTGCGACTCAAGCGTGGAGCGAATCGCCGCTATCACCGCCGAATGTGGTCGAGTTGTCATAGATGCTGCCGAACCGATGCCGTTTGCGTTCAAATTCGATCGCATTCTGGTCGACGCGCCCTGTTCGGGTACGGGAACCTTGGCGCCCAATCCCGAAATCAAGTGGCGTGTTCGCCCTGCCGATTTCGGTCGCTTTCACGCCAAACAGGTAAGGATTCTGAAGAATGCCTTGACTGTGCTGGCGCCCACGGGAAAGTTAGTCTATTCCACCTGTTTGCTCGAACACGAAGAGAACGAAGATGTTGTCAAGGAAGTGCTCAGCCAAGAGATCTCCGGATGGAAATGTGAAAAGCAGGTCTACCGCATTCCCGGCCAAGATGAAGGTGACGGATTCTTTGCGGCCGTCATTCTGCATGAATAAAATGGCACTATTTTTCCAGTCGAATACTTCGCGCTGTGGTATCCACGCCAATTTCCCGCTGTAATTTCTCGAGGTTCTGCCCCAGTTCTGCCGGCGAATGAATGCGAAAGATCTTGCCGTTCAGTGCGCTGGTGAAATACTGCACGCTGTCTGGAAAATCGGCTCCCAGCTGCGGATAATAGGCGACGCAAAAGGGCGGGCGCGCCAGTTTTGCAAATCCCTGCAAGAACTCCGGCGGAAATTTTTCCGTCAATCGAAGCATGGGGCCCAGAAGAATCACCGCTCGCGCTTGCGGTTCGGCATGCGTTTCCTTTTCGATGAGATCCCTGAGAACCTCCGCCCAGCCCAGCTTGCGTTCGAGCACATGGTAACCAATCGTTCCCAACTCGAGGCTGCGGAGCGCTTCCGCCAAGTCGCCGACATCGTTCTCCACAAAGTTGTCTCGCCGGAAAATTTCGGCTTGCTGCTCTAAATTGAAGGCCACCACCCGAACTGAGGTATACGACAAACCGCGGAGCAGGGAAGCGAGTGAGTCGAGCAAAAACGCACGATCCCAGGCCCGCAACCTTGACGACCATGGGTTCAGCGGCGCCGCGTTCAGCAGCACTGTGAGCGGCATCCGGTTGTCCTGCACCGTTTTGTCCGGAATCGGTGAAATGGTCAAGGGCGCGAGCGTATTCGGCGCCATCGTGAAGTTTAAATCGCGCTCGTGCCCGCGCGGATATGCCTTCGCTCGCCAGTGATCGCGGAAGATTCGGTTTCGGTGATCCAACAGCAGCAGTTGCACCTCGTATTCGCCCGGCCCCGCGGAAAGAGCGCCGCTCAGTCCCACCAGCGAATGCACCCGCTTCAGATTGGAAACATTGAATGTCTTAGGCGCGGCAGGCATGGAAAAACCGTCCGCAAAAGCCATTTCTTTGCCGTCGGCGGTACGCACCCGCACATAAGCTTTGATCTGCGCCGGCGCACCATCGAATTGCCGCACATCGCAATCTACGAAGTAACGCAGTTGAAAGCGGAAGCCAAAATCCACCTCCGGCTCAAACAAACGCGCCCAGCATTTGAGCGTATCGCCCTGAATGCTCTCGAAAACTTCGTCGAAGCGCGGGTAATTTTGCAGGTCGACACGAGTCTGCGCGGGGAGCGGCCCAGCCAGGAGCCCCGCGAAAAGAAGACCGCAAAGGCGCGCCACCAAGTGCCGCATAGCTTGTCAGATTCGCAGAAATACTCTCCGCCGGTACATCCAGAGCAGCATCAGCCAGTAGATCAAGAGCGTGACCGCACCCAATAACAGCGGCTGTAGCGCGGCGCCCAGAATCTCAAACGGCCGCGCGCTCAAGTTGATCACCAGCGAACTTTGTACGAAATCTTCGCAAAGATGGGCGATTAAATACGCCGCGATGGAATTCATTCCTACCACCACAAGCGGAAACGCCCACTTCTTCCAGCCCTTCATTTCCATGAGCCAGCAAAACGCGCTCAAGAACAGGAAACAAACACCGCCGCTAAACAGCGTCCACGCCGGTGTCCAAATCCGCTTCACGATGGGGCAGATGCCCGTAAAGTGCAAAATCAAACCGGCCGCGATGAGAGCGGCTCCGGCCATAAGAAAGCGTCGTAACGGAATCTCGGGTGCTTTCTCTCGCAGCCACCGGCCGGCAATCAGTCCCAGGATCATGGTGCCCAGCGTGGGAATAAAGCTTAAAGTCAGATAACCGCCGCCGTTATAGACAAAGGGCTTCTCGCGCGGAAAAAGATTCAAGAACCACTGATCGAACGCGTTGCCCAAATTGCTGTTCTTATTCCAGTGCGATAGAAAACCGGTGAAGTTATGCGCCCAGTTTGCGGGCACGCCTACGCTGGCCCAATCGTAATTTGCTCCCGGCGCCGGATACAAAGCCCAAGCCAGCCAATAGCCGAACAAAATTGTCCCCAGCGCGCCCCATTGCCACTTGGGGCTCCGAAAACCGAGCAGGAACAAAATCGGATATCCCAAACCGATCTGGCTCAAAGTGTCTTCGAACGTAAAATACGTTTGCGTATGATGCATCGAGCGCAGAAACACGCCCAACGCCACCAACAAAAGCGAGCGCCAGAGCGCATGTCCGAAGAGTTTTTCAAACGTCGCACCCTTCGCGAGCCGGCTGGCGATTGAAAACGGCAGCGCCACTCCGACCAAAAAGGAAAATGATGGCTGAATCATGTCATGCAACGAACAGCCTGCCCATTCCACGTGGCTTTGGTTGTAGCCCAGGAACTGCCAAAACCAGTTGCCTGGAAACGAATGCGCAACGCGTGCGAAGTTCAACACCTCGCCCATCATGAGCAGCATTACTAGTCCGCGGTAAGCATCCACCGCCGTATTGCGCGCGACTGCCGGAGCCGCTTTCACACGCTGATCAATCGAAGTATTGAGTGTAGGATCTGCTACTGCAACATTAGCCATGGCGATTTCAACTCTTTACGGGATTATATGTGAAATCGCGGCTCGCTGCCTAGCGCTGGTAAATGTTCCGACCTATTTTACGACGGAGGCTCGTACCACGACCACCAACGGCTTATCTAGCCCGATCTTCGCCACCACCGCCGCTTCATCCGGTTTCAAATCCAAATCGGCGCTCACATCCGGGGTGCTGCGTGGCGTCTTGGCCGCCGGTGCCGTCGGGTCTGCGGGGGGAATGTTGATCCACACCTTAAACCCATTCAGGCTGATAATGTCACCCTTCGCGCCCGGATTGACCGACGACGATTCGATCCGAACGCGCGACAACGACACGCTCGTGACCGGCGTCGGATCGGCGGTTGTCATCTCCCCCGCTTGCCCGGCGCGTAAGCGCAGCATTTGCAGATCGGCAAGCTTGTCGGGCAGCTCTTTTTCGAGTGCCTTTAGTTCCGCTGGTGGCGCAACTCCCGTCGGCGCCTGTTTTGCATCCGTCAATAGATAAACTGTGACCCGGGCGTTCGGTGGCGTCGGCGGCGGGATGTCGAGGCGCTTGATCGTATCTTCAACCTCCTTTAAGAAGGAGGCAGGGCCGCGAGCGGTGAGCAGTTTCAACTCTCGATTGGCATCCATCACATAGGACTGGGAGGAAAAGACATTCCTTACCTGTTCCGGATCGATGTACTTGAGGTCGAATGTCTTGGTAGTCCAGGCATCGCTCGCCTGCGCCTTATCTCCAGGGGTAGCCTGCCCGGCGTATGCCATCGCAGCCCACGTTAGAAGAACCAAGATCAGCGCCAGTTGCCTTTTCATTCCGACTAGATGCCCAATAGACCATTTCGGCTGTCTTGCCGTTCAAAACTAGTGTGCAAGTTACTATATGGATAGCGACGCAATACCGGCACCGGGCCAACCTGACGAGGTTTTCCCCAACGCCTATCTTTTTAATGAACACAGCCCAACCACCTCGAACGCCCCTGTTGCGTTCACGCGCCTTTTACCTGACCCTCGCAGCGGCCTTCGCGGGAATTCTGCTTTATTACTCTCTCCGCGGCATTGATTGGGCGCAAGTTTGGACCACCATCGCCCACGCCCGCTGGCGGTACCTTGTCTTGTGGTTCATCCTGACCACCATCGGGCTGTTCCTACGCTCCGTCCGTTGGCGCGTGCTCCTGACGGCCGAAGGTCCCGTAGACGTTCCCACCGCGTTTTGGGCTACCTGTGCCGGCTATTTCGGCAACAATTTCCTGCCGTTTCGCGCCGGCGAAGTGGTTCGCACGCTCATGATCAGCTCTCGCACCGGCATGAGTAAATCATTCGTTCTCACTACAGCTCTGTCGGAAAGAATTTTCGACGCGATCACGCTCGTTGGTGTGGCCGCCGTTCTTTTACTCACGATGCCCAACAAACCCGGCTGGTTTAGTCACGCAGGTACACCTTTCGGCATTATTGGCTTGGTTGGTGTCTTCGCCATTATTCTCCTGCCGAAACTGGAGCCCCTCTGGGCTTCCATTCTCAGGAAAATGCCAATCCCGGAAGCGCTCACGGAAAAGCTCATCGGCATCATGGAAAAGGTTCTCGCCGGCATCCGCGCGCTCCACGATTTCAAACGCTTTTTCACGTTCGCCGGCCTTACCGTAGTGATTTGGTCTTTCGATACAGTGATCTCCATCATCGGCATGAATGCGTTAGGACTTAGTATGAGCCCATCCGTCGCCATCCTTTTGATCACAGGCATGGCCCTCGGATCTGTGCTGCCCTCAACACCCGGCTACGTTGGCATTTATCAATACGTCGCGATCAGCGTACTCAAGCCTTTCGGCTACAGCCAAGCCGATGCCATTGCCTACAGCTTGCTTTATCAAGTTCTGCAGTTTGCCAACTTCGCGTTTTGGGGATTGCTCGCATTCAGCCGCAAAAACCGGCTGTCCGTAAATTCGCCGACGCTTTCCACCACTTCGCTCAGTTGAGCGTCCGTTAACTCGGGGTAAATCGGCAAGCTCAAAACATCCTGGACCAGGCGTTCCGCTACCGGAAGAGAAACTTCTGCGTCCACCATGCCGCGAAAGCAATCTTGCTTGTGTAATGGCACCGGGTAGTAAATGGCAGACCCGATTCCGCGCGCGCTCAAGAACGACCGCAACTCACCCCGGCATCCTTCGCCCACCCGCAACGTGTATTGATTCCAAATGTGGAACCGACCGGGCTCTTCATTGGGCAACTTGATCTTTCCCGCCAACGTACCGCTGTAGAAAGCAGCATTCTCGCGCCGCTTTGCCGTATACGCCTCGAGATGCGGCAGCTTCACACTTAGGAACGCCGCCTGTAAGGCATCCAAGCGGAAATTTCCTCCGATCAACTTATGAAAATATTGCTGTTCCGCCCCATGGTTGCGCAGCAATCGCGCTTTTTCGGCCAACTCATCGCTGCTCGTAACCAGCAGGCCCGCATCCCCCAAAGCGCCCAAATTCTTTGTCGGGAAGAAACTGAAAGTGGCGAAATCTCCGTACGAACCCGCTGGGCGGTCCCCATTTCTAGCGCCCAAGGCTTGCGCGGCATCCTCAATCACCCACAGCCCATGAGCTTTCGCCAATCGCATGACGGCGGCCATATCAGCCATCTGCCCGAATAGGTGGACCGGCAGGATTGCCTTGGTCTTAGAGGTAATCCGCCGCGTCGCATCTGCCACGTCGATGTTGAAAGAATCTTCGAGCGAATCGACGAAAACCGGCTTTGCGCCTACCCGCGCGACACAGCCCGCCGTGGCAAAGAACGTGAACGCAGGACAGAGCACCTCATCGCCCGGCCCAATACCCAACGCCATCAGCGCGAGTAAAATTGCGTCGGTGCCGCTCGATACGCCAATGGCATATTTGGCGCCCGCAAGCTTCGCAACGCTCGCCTCCAACGATTCGACTTCTCTGCCTAAGATGAACTGCCCTGACGCAAGCACGCGTTGAAACGCCGCATTGAAATCCGCATCAAGCGCAGTGTGTTGATCTTTGAGATCGAACAGTGGAACCATGAACTAATCCACTTTCAGTCTCTCACCCCAGACACTACATGCCGCTTACCCGAACAAACACCGCCGCGGTCGCGGCACCTACGAGCGGCCCGATCACCGGCACCCAACCGTAGCTCCAGTCCGATCCGGACTTGCCGGCAATCGGCAGCAATGCATAAGCGATCCGCGGCCCTAAATCGCGCGCCGGATTAATCGCATAACCGGTGGTCGCTCCCAGTGACAAACCGATGCTCCACACCACTGCGCCCACCAGCACCGGGCCGATTCCACCGGCCACGCCGCTGCCAGCAAACCCATGTGAACCGAATGCCATGCCCAAGAACACCAAAACGAACGTTCCCACCGCTTCGCAGAATACATTGTGAGCATATCCACGAATCGCGGGCCCGGTTGAAAAGCAGGCCAATTTCTTCTCCGGCTCCGCCGTAATCGCAAAATGAGGCAGATAGAAAAGCCAAACTAACGTTGCACCGAGCAAAGCTCCCAAGATCTGCGCCGGAACATAAGTGAGGAGCCGTTCAGGCCGCCCGTTCACCAGCACCGCCGCCAAAGTCACCGCCGGATTCAGGTGCGCGTCGGCGTCACCCAGCGCTGTCGCTGTCGCTACGCCGCAAAACACCGCCAATCCCCAACCCGTGGTGATCGTAATCCAGCCGGAATTCTCCGCCTTTGTGCCGGCCAGCAGATTCGCGCCCACCACGCCATTCCCTAAGAGAATCAGAATCATGGTTCCAACAAATTCCCCAAACACCGCCGCATCGAAGTGCATATAAGAAGTAAACGACCTGGTCACCCTTCCTGAAATTGAAAGTACTTCGCTATTTAATCACTCCACACATAGTGTTCGGCGATGGCGTCAAAAGCCGCTACTTGCTGGCGCGCCCACAATTCGTCTTGCCCCAATTCTTCCGCCAGAAGTTGGGCGGCTTCCGGCGCTGCTTCGATGCTCGCGCGCGCGTCCAAAAACAGGGCCCGCAGACGCCGCGCCAGAACATCCTCTAATGTGCGCGCCATTTCATAGCGCGCTGCCCAAACCACTTCCGCTTTGAGAAACGGCAATTTCGGATGTAGCGGACTTTGCAGTTCCGACGGCATGGCTTCAATCTGGGCCCAATCGCTCCCATAAAGCTGCGGCCACTTCTGAACGTCCGTCGCCGGTTGCTGGTAACCATGCAATCGAAGCTCAGCCGTCTTCGATGGCGCCGCCGCCAAGCCCACCGCACCAGTGGCTCGGTCAATCACGTCCTCACCCATCTTTCGATAGGTCGTCCATTTACCGCCCGTGATCGTGACTAGCTTCGATTTCGAAATCATCACTGTGTGATCGCGCGAAATAGCGGCCGTGCTCGACGCCTCCGCTTTCTGCACCAGTGGCCTCTGCCCCGACCACATGCTCAGAATCTCTTGTGCCTTCGGCCGGCGGCCCAAATATTTTTCAATGTGCGCCATTAGAAAATTGCGCTCATCGGTCATCGCCTGCGGATCATACTCGGCTTGCGGCACTGGATCGTCCGTTGTCCCCACCACCACCCGCTCATGCCAGGGAATGGCAAACAAAACTCTTCCATCGGAGGTACGCGGAATCATCAGCGCCGCATTCCCCGGCAGAAACTCGCGCGGCAGCACGAAATGGCTGCCTTGGCTTACCGTCACGGTTTTCTTTGCTGCCGGCTCATCCATCCGCCGCACGTCGTCGGCAAAAATTCCCGTCGCATTGATCACAACTTTCGCCCGGCACTCAAAACTCGTGCCGCTTTCGCTGTCGTTCGCAATCGCGCCGCAAATGGCGCCGTTTTGTTTCAATAATCCCGTCACCGGCGCATAATTCAACGCGCAGCCGCCTTGCTCGAACAACGTCAAGAGCAACGCGATCGCGTAGCGCGCATCATCGAACTGCCCGTCGTAATACAAAATGCCGCCCGACAAACCTTCGCGCTTCACAGTCGGCAGTTCAGTGAACACAGCATCCTTCCCGAGGATCTTCGATCGCCCCAACCCCTCTTTGCCCGCCAAGACGTCGTAAAGGGTCAGCCCAATGCCATAGAACGGAAACTCCCACAGCGCATATGCCGGCACAATAAAGGCGCGCCGATGCGCCAAATGCGGTGCATTCCGCAGCATTCGCCCGCGTTCGCGCAAAGCTTCCAAAACCAGCTTCACGTTTCCTTGTTGCAAATAGCGCACGCCGCCGTGCACTAACTTAGTGCTGCGGCTCGAAGTCGCCTTGGCAAAATCGCGCGCTTCGAGCAAGAGAGTCCGATACCCGCGGGTCGCCGCTTCGAGCGCCGCGCCCAACCCCGTTGCTCCACCACCCACTACCAGCACATCCCACTCGGGAGTCGTACTGATATCACGCAAAATGTCTTTACGCAGCCGCGGCACGGCTACGCTGTTTCCCATTTCTTGCTCCGCTCCAAAGCTCGAACCCAACCGGCGTGCCTCTGTTTGCGTGTGGCTTCATCCATCTGCGGCATGAATCGCTTATCGGCCTGCCACTGTTTCGCGATCGTTTCCTGATCCGGCCAGTAGCCTACCGCCAATCCTGCTAAATAGGTTGCGCCCAAAACAGTGGTTTCCGGATTCGCCGGCCGCGTGACCGGTACACCCAGCGCATCCGCCTGCAACTGCATCAACAGGTTGTTCCGCGCGGCGCCGCCGTCGACCCGCAATTCCTTCAGCGGCACGCCCGAATCCGTTTCCATGGCTTCGATGATGTCCGCAATTTGAAACGCGATTCCTTCGAGCGCCGCGCGCGCAATATGCGCCCGATTTGTCCCGCGCGTCAACCCGGTAATGGTTCCGCGCGCATATTGGTCCCAATGCGGCGCGCCCAACCCCGAAAACGCCGGCACAAAATAGACTCCAGCCGTATCGGGCACGCTAGCCGCCAATTCCTCAATTTCCTCCGCGCTTCGAATGATTTGCAATTCGTCGCGCAGCCATTGCACCACCGCGCCGGCAATAAAAACGCTGCCTTCGAGCGCATAAAACGTTTTGCCCTTCACTCGCCAAGCAACGGTAGTGAGCAATTGATTTTTCGACATCACCGGCTTTTCGCCGGTATTCAGCAGCATGAAACTGCCCGTGCCGTAAGTGCACTTCACCATGCCCGGTTGCATGCACATCTGTCCAAACAACGCCGCCTGCTGATCGCCCGCAATGCCCGCAATCGGAATTCCCGCCAGGGGCCCGGTTGTCGTGCCGCAGACTTCGCTCGAAGACACAACTTCCGGCAACAGCGATTTTGGAATATTCAACAACTTCAGTAAATCGTCATCCCACTGCAACGTATGCAAGTTGAACAGCATGGTTCGAGAAGCATTCGTTACATCCGTCACGTGCTTCGCCCCGCCTGTCAATTTCCAAATCAGCCAGCTATCGACGGTGCCAAAGGCTAACTCGCCCTTGTCCGCTCGCGCCCTTGCCCCCGGCACATTGTCGAGCAGCCAGCGTACCTTGCTGCCGGAAAAATAAGCGTCGATCACAAGGCCGGTTTTTTGTTGAATCGTGGCCGCTTGTCCGTCTGCCCGCAACTGATCGCAAAAGGCCGATGTCCTGCGGTCTTGCCAAACAATTGCATTGTGAATTGGCTCGCCGGTCTTGCGGTCCCAGATAATAGTGGTTTCCCGTTGATTCGTGATCCCGATGCCCGCGATTGCTTCGGCGGTAACGCCCGCTTTGGCCAGCGCTTCATTCACAACGCCGAACTGCGATGACCAGATTTCGACCGGATCGTGCTCCACCCATCCTGGTTTAGGAAAAATTTGCTTAAACGGTCTTTGCGCCAAGCCATGGACGTGGCCATCTTGACCGACCAGCATCGCGCGCGAACTGGTTGTTCCTTGATCCAGCGCAAGGATGTACTTCTGGGTACCAGAGGACATAAGACAGAGAGTACCAAGCCGGGCGCGCGAGGGGCGTTGTGGGCGAAGAAAGGGCGCATTTTGCGAACGACCGCGAGCTGCATGCCGTTCTGGACGAGCCGGAGCTGTCTTTTGGCAACTCTTGTTTTTTTACTCGGTTGGACTCCGTGAATTTTTCTCCGAAAGCTGTGATCATGGAAAGCGAAGATCGGTTGTGTCACCAGTTGCGTTCGCTAGGTCCGGAAAAGCTCAGACAGGGAGTTCCGACATAATAAAGGGTGCGCATGCGAAGACCGCTACCTTTCCTAACGCTCGGTCTGTCGGCGCTAGGCCTTCAACTTACGGCTTCGGATGCGCGGATCGCGAGCGTGCCGGACGGGACGGTTGGACGCTAACATTGACGCCGGCGGGTACCGCGCCGTTTGCGCCGGAGCGTTCTCCCGTATATCCCGCCTGGTGGTGCCGACTTCGGAGGTTACGACGATGGCAAGCGGGCGTTCGTCATGCTGAAGGCGGAGAAGATTGTGGAGGCTTCGAATGGGATCGCAGCGCCACCGAACAAAGTGCATGTGAATACACTTCTGATGCTGATCGAGTCAAGCAACTACTGGATCGTGATGGCAGAGATGGTTGATGACGACGCGAAGACGACCATGCAAGCCGCTGCCGTCGATGTAAGCCAGCGGCGCTAGTCGAGCAGCCGAGCGGTGGTCGATCAACACCGACAAGAAATCGCCGAGCCTCCGCGCAGTGCGTTGCCCGGCGATCGCCTAGCGGTTTCCCGGCCGCTGCTCATTTTCGTAGCCGCGATAGCGCAGCGATATTCGCATATGGCTCTGATGCGACAGTATCGGGCAAAGAATCGGAAGAATCGGGATACCGCTTTTCGCTTGTACAGGACTAGCTTGGAAGAGAGGACTATTCATGGAAAAACGCAAATTAGGCAAAGGCGGCCTGGAGGTTTCAGCGATTGGGTTCGGGTGCATGGGGCTAAGCTTCGGCTACGGTCCCGCGACTGAGCGATCGGCGGCGATTGCGCTGATTCGGGCAGCCTACGAAAAGGGCGTTACGTTTTTTGACACGGCCGAGGCTTACGGTCCGTGTATCAATGAGGACTTGGTTGGCGAAGCGGTGGAACCTTTTCGCAAACAGGTGGCGATTGCCACCAAATTCGGTTTCTTGGATGGCGAGCCGAAAAAAGGGTTGGATAGCCGGCCGGAGCGGATTCGAGAGGTTGCGGACGCAGCGTTGAAACGATTGCGGACCGATGTAATCGACCTGCTTTACCAGCACCGCGTGGATCCGAAAGTGCCGATGGAAGATGTCGCGGGCACGGTGAAAGATCTGATCCGGCAAGGCAAGGTCAAGCATTTCGGACTGTCGGAAGCAGGCCCAGCGTCGATTCGGCGAGCGAATGCGGTTCAGCCAGTGGCGGCGCTGCAGAGTGAGTACTCACTGTGGTGGCGCGAACCGGAGGCCGAGATTTTGCCGACGCTTGAGGAATTGGGAATTGGGTTTGTGCCGTTCAGTCCGCTGGGCAAAGGGTTTCTGACCGGTGCCATCAACGAGAGTACGACTTTCGATGCGAACGACTTCCGCAATATTGTGCCGCGCTTTACGCCTGAAGCACGGAAGGCGAACCAGGTTCTAGTGGATGTGCTCGGCCAGATTGCGGCGCGCAAGAAGGCGACCCCCGCGCAGATTGCGCTTCGATGGCTGCTAGCGCAGAAGCCGTGGATTGTGCCGATTCCGGGAACGACGAAGCTGCACAGGATGGAAGAGAACATCGGCGCGGCGGACGTTTCGCTTTCAGATGAAGATGTGCGTGAGATCCGCGCAGCCGTTTCTGAAATCGCCGTACAGGGCGAACGGTATCCGGCGCAAATGCAGCAACTGGTGAATCGCTAATTACTAATCAAAAAAGGCGGCGATGGCTGGAACAGACGGAGGATTTGTTCCAGCCATTGTCTCGCCGCATGGAAGTTTGTTGCTCAACCTTCCACTTGGATGGTGGCGGTCATGGACGGATGTAATTTGCAGTAGTAAGGATAAGCGCCGGGGCTGGTGAATTTGTAGTCGAAGGTTTGCCCAGTATCTAAGACGGGCGAAGAAAATTTGTGATCGTTGCTTTCGACGTTGTGTGGGATATCGTCGTGGTTGGTCCAGGTAATCGAGGAACCAGTGGCGATACGGAGGGTTTTGGGCGTGAAAGAGAAGTTATCGATTCCAATGTGAGTGGTGGAAGAGTCGGCTGGCGCGGAGGATTGGAGAGATGAGTCGACTATGGCGAGCGAGTTTGAGCCGGCGACGTAAGAGACTTGCGTGATGCCGAGGACGGAGCGGAGTTGGTCGGCAGGGACTTTCATGGGGCCGGGTGACGGAGCGCTGCCAGGAGCGGGTTGCGGGAAAGCCGTCGAACGCGCGGTGTGAAAGCTAACGTTGCCTTCGATCTTCTGCATCGTTTGATGGATGTGGCCGTTGAGCACCGTCACGGAGCCGAAGCGCTTGAGATAGGAGAGAGCTTGAGCGCTATCGTCGGTGCCCCAGCCCCAATCGGGGTAAACCGTCCAGAGGGGAATGTGGGCGAAGACTACGACGGGCGTGCTGGCGGAAAGACCTTGCAGGTCTTTTGAGAGCCAGTCGAGTTGATCGGTTCCCAAAGAGCCGAGGCCGCCCGGTTTGAGGTTGGCAACGTTCACCAAAGCGACAAAGTGGACGCCTTTGTGATCGAAGCTGTACCAGCCGGAACCTTTGGCTTGTTTGCCGTAACGGGAGAGATATTGAGCGCCGTTATCGGGAATCATGTCATGTTCGCCGGGGACGAAGAACGCTTGACCGATCTTGGCGGATTTCAGGATTTCGTCGTGAGTATCGAACTCGCTCGCCTTGGAGAGATGGCTAATGTCGCCGGTGTGGATGAGGAGATCGGGCGTAATCTCGAGCGCATTGATCTTGGCAATGGCTTCCTGAAGGGTTGCGGAAACGTCTTTGTTCGCGTCCTTGTTGAAGCCGATGTGGCTATCGGAGATCTGGGCGAACGTGAAGCCGGTGCCCGCGGGAGACTGGCCGAGGAGGGTAGAGGTGGGTATGCCACCACCAACCGTCCACAGCATGCCGGTGCCGGCCCAAGCCATGCATTCGAGGAAACCGCGGCGATCGATTTTATCTTCGTTCGTGTTGACTTTGATGTGCTTTGCCATGTGTGTCTTTCACGAACGGATACTGGGGGCAAGGCGAAAAAATTCCCGGCGGCGGAAAATACTCGAAATTCAGCCAGTCTTGTTCGCGCACGCAGCCATTGGTAGACTGCAAGGCGGGAATAGAATTAGTGCCGAAATCAGTAGATGAGAAGAAGAGGGCGGAGTTTGAGCGCACCTTTTTGCCGCATCTGAATTCGGCCTATAATCTGGCGCGTTGGCTTACGCGGAATAACCATGATGCGCAGGACGTGGTGCAGGAAGCCTATCTGCGCGCGTTCCAGGCGTTTGATGGTTTTGAAGCCGAGCGCGGAGGACGGCCCTGGTTACTGCAGATTGTGCGCAACACTTGTTACACCTGGCTGCGGCAGAACCGGCCTGCCGAGATCAGCGTCGGGTTGGATGAAATTGCGGAGCCGGCGATGGAAGGCGCGCTGGATGCGGAGGCGTTGCTGATTGAAAAGCGCGATGCGCAAACCGTGCGAGCGGCAATGGAGCGAGTGCCGGTGGAGTTTCGGGAGGTTTTGATTCTACGCGAGTTGGAAGGTTGGTCTTATAAGGAGATTGCAAAAGTGGTGGGAGTGCCGTTGGGGACGGTCATGTCGAGACTGTCGCGCGGGCGGCGTGAGTTGCAACGATTGTTGACTCAGCCCAAAGAGGTAAGAGCATGAGCTGCGAAGATACGCGCGAAATGATTGAAGCTTATCTCGATGGGGAACTGGATTCCGCCAACAGCCGGAAAGTAGAGCGGCATTTGGCTGAGTGTGCGGGATGCCAGACAAGGAGGGAGCAACTTGAGCAGCTTTCGAGTGTGGTGCGGCAGAAGGAATTGTATTGGGAGGCGCCCGCCGGGCTGTCGAATCAGATTCGCAGCCAGTTGGGAGTGCGGGAAGAGCAGCCAAAGCCGGTGCGTGCTGTGTGGCAGTGGGCGATGGCGGCGGGGTTGGCGCTAGCGGTGCTGACAGGTGGGATGTTTTTGTTGCGGGAGCGGCCAAGTTCGGACGACCTGCTCGCACGCGAAGTGACGGCCAGTCACATTCGCTCACTGATGGCAAATCATTTGATGGATGTAGAATCGACGGATCAACATACGGTGAAGCCGTGGTTTAACGGGAGACTTGACTTTACTCCGAACGTTGTCAATTTGACGGCGCAGGGCTTTCCCTTGATTGGCGGGCGGCTGGATTATTTGGATCAGCATCCGGTGGCGGCGTTGTTGTACCGGCGGAGTCAGCATCCTATTAACGTGTTTGAGTGGCCCGCAAACGGCGACGAGAAGACGAAAACCTTTGCGGTGCGCGGCTACAACATTGTTCATTGGACCTACAAAGGGATGAACTATTGGGCAGTGTCGGATTTGAATTTGCGGGAATTGGAAGAGTTGGCGGGGGATTTGAAGAAGTGAGAGCCCTCACGTAGATAAAGAGGCCGATGGCGGCGAGAACATGTTTCCAGGCGTGCGCACCGATGGGGACCCGCAGACGCGCATCACAGAATTCGGCAAGTTTCGCGAGTGAATAGAACGCGATCATAAGCCATTGAGAGCGGATACTCACGGCGGGAACGGAGATCGCCGCGCGGAAAGCCAGGAGGAATGGCATTGCCAACAACGGAACGAACTGGACCAGTACATAAAGGCGGAGGTCGCCACTGCGCACCCAATAAACCACAGAGAAGACGCCGAGAAGCAGAAGAGGGAAGAGCAGCTTACTCGCAAGCCACGCGGTGATGCGTTCGCCCAGTGTGATCGTGAAGATGGACATGAAAACGATGGTCATGGGAAGGCGGTCCCAGACTAGGGTTGCGTTACTGGGATGCCAATGATAGTAGGCGGAACCGAACGCGGTGAGAAAAATGCCGAAGATCAGAGTTTCGAACGCGCGGCGTTTCCACGGTTGGACGATCTGAACCGGCGCCCGGAGTGCGTATGCGGCTGGGATGAGGAAGGCTAGATTTGTTATGACATTCCAGAAATTGGGAACGCCGAAGTGGGCCGCTTGATTGGCGAAGAGGTGGTAAAGCGGATCTTGATGAATCGGCGGGAAGAGATTAGTCATCACCTGTATGAAGGCACGCCGGATGCCGGAAGAATTGGCTCCTGTTATCAACACTTTGGCGATGGTGCGTTAGTTTGGAACCTACATTGAATGCTGAGCAGAGTACAGTAAATGTACGGTGGTGGGCTGCTTCGGCAATATTGGCGACCCTGCTGGGCTCGCTGCAGGCACCAGTAGTCGCGGTTTTGTGGCAGCTTCTGTTGGCGCGCAGTTTGCGGGTGGAATTGAATCCGGTTGAGCCGTGGATTCTGGCGCTGTCCGTTTGGCTCATTTATGAAGCCGATCATTTGATGGATACGGCCCGCCCGGTGGGGCTGGCGGGCGAGCCTTGGCGCAAGGAGTTTTGCCGCCAGCACTGGCGAAGGTTCTTTATGGCTGCCGTCGGGGGTGCGGGTGCGCTGGTATTTGGAGTGAACCATTTCCTTTGGGCCAAAACGGTGCAGGCGGGTTGGCGCATTGGAGTTGGAGTTTTGGCCTATATGGCCTTGGTGCAACTGACGCCGGCGCGAGGGCGCAAGCAGTGGCCGAGAGAAGGTGCGGTGGCCATCATATTTACTCTGGGAGTGAGTTGTGCGATTTGGTCGGGAGACGGAGGAATCATCGCACCGCTGGTTGGACCGGGAATTTTCTTTGCGCTGCTGGTATGTGCAAATTGTTCACTCATTGAAACGTGGGAGTGGGAAGCGAGTGGGCGGCCGAGTGAGGAGACGCCGAATAGGGCGGCGCGCTGGGTAGCCGGCTATTTGGCTGTTGTGGGATTAGGCGTTGCCGGTAGCGCGGCACTCTTGGGAGTGGGAATGGTGTTGCCAGGACCGTTTGCGGCGGCAGTCTGTGTCAGCGGGATGGCGCTGGGATTAATGGCTTTGTGGAAGAATACAATACCGGCGAGCTATGTGAGCCTGGTTGCGGATTTGGCTCTGTGCTCGCCGGTATTAGTGTTAGGTCCTCACCTGGTTAGAACGATAACTTGAGCGAGAGTTCGATGACCCGCGGATCGTAAGTATCGACGACTTGGCCGAAGAGGCTTTGGCCAAGAGTCGTATTTACGTCATGGAACTGTGTGTGGTTGAACGTGTTGTAGAATTCCGCACCGAATTTAAGCCCCATGCCTTCGCGCGGCAGAGCGAAGTTCTTGTACATCTGCAGATTGAAATTAACCCGACCCGGGCCGCGAACCGCACCTTCCTGAGCATCTCCGTAGACTTGATTGGCAGGTTGCACAAAGGAGGAAGTACTGAACCATTGGCCGACGCTGCCGGGATAGGTGATATTGCTTACGACGTTGGGACGGTCTGTGGTGTTGCCACCGAGGCCCAAAATATCGGTACTCACAGTGACATTTAGGGGCAGACCGCTTTCACAAAGAGTGATGCCGGAGAGCGTCCAGCCTCCCAGCGTAGCGTGCGAGAATCCGCTGGCATTCTTGAAGAACGGTAGAGCGTAGATGTAGTTGAGTACCAGAACTTGGCGACGATCAAGCCCGGTCGGGCCGTAATCGTAGTAACGGTTGTAGGGATCGGAGAGGGTGTTGAAATCGCCGCCACCGCCGGGCGCGATTCCCAAACTGTGAGCCCAAGTGTAGGAGCCTTCGAAGGTCAACCCGTGCCAATCTTGTATCCGGTAGTTGACTTGAAGCGACTCGTAGTGTGTGTTGCTTGCGCTTTCACCCAGCAGAATGTTGCTGTAGCCCTGATAGGGCCGATAAATGTTGGCAATATCAGTGCCCGCGATGACGCCGGCGCGTTGGGGGGCTGTCAAGGCGAGGTCGTTGATTTCGCGCTCATCGCGTTGGTGATAGTCGGAGTTGCCGACATACCCGACGCTCAGAACGGAGCGTTCGGAAATCTGATGTTGGATGCCGAAATTCCACTGAGCGGAGGTTGGCGGTTGGTAGTTGTTGTAAGCGAGCGCGGTAATGGTAGCCGGATAGCTCGGAACCGTAGCCGCGAGACCTGTGAGCAGGCTGACATTGGGATTTGAGAAGTAGACGCTACTCAGGCTTGGGTTATAGCCGAAGGGTGGATTTGGGCCCATGTTGTAGACGTCGTTACCTTGGATGCGTTCGTAGAACATGCCATAGCCGCCGCGGATCACAGTTTTGCCGCTGCCCGTGAGGTCATAAGCGAAACCGACGCGGGGGCCGACGGTGCCGTAGTCATTCTGCACCATGCCACGGGGTGTGCCATCCTGGCCGGCGATGACGACGCCATTTAGATAAAAGGGAATGTTGCCGAGCGGTACGTGCGGGACGGTGGTGAATCCCGGGCCGGATTCATTGAGGGCGCCGTTAGTCACGAATTGGGCGGCGTCGGCCGGGTTATATAAGTTGGGATAGAAGTTAGAGAGTCTATTTTCGACGTCATAGGCGTGAGGGATGATTTCCCAGCGTGCGCCCAGGTTGAGAGTCAGTCGCTTATTCAGGCGCCAGTTGTCGGTGAAGTAAAAAGAAGCAGTCGTGGTGCGCGTGTGGGTGCTGTCTTCAAGATCCAGCTGGCTGTAGTTTTTGGCGAAGCCGAGAAGCATGTCGGCGACCGCGTTGCCGGTGAAACTGCCATCAAAGGTGTAATCGCCTTGGGTGTCGCCGAAGATGTCCTGGTTTTTCGAATAACGCATGAACTGGCCGCCGAATTTCATGGTGTGGACGCCCTTGATCCAGGACACGTCATCGCGGACTTGCTTGTCCCAAGCGGCGTTGCCCCATGGCCACGAAGCGGGGTCGTAATTCACGCCATAGGTACCACCGAGGCTGATAGTCGGCAGACGGTTATCGGCGTTGTGATCAAAAAGGGAAGCGGCGCTCCAACCCGCGGGCTTTTGATAGATGCCGAGAGGCGTGAGACCGATCCAGTTGCCATTAAGGTTGAAGGCAACTTCGTTCAGAAGCGTGGGGCTGATGGAGTCAGTGAGATGAATGACGCCGCCCCAGGAGGGGTTTTTGAAATTCGTGCCGATCGTGGGATAGGTATCACTGCTCCACAGGGAGGTTGCGAGTTGCTGGTCGGTGTTGTCGTGGATGTAGTGACCCATGAGGGAGATTTTGTCGTTGAAATAGTGATCGAACCGGAGCAGCGTTTCGGGAACGTCGGTAGGCGCGCCTTTTGAGCCGGACCAAACGTTATTGGTGGTGTTGGGCACGGGCATCGCGCCGGAGCCGAAGAAGAGAGCCGCGTTCGGGTCAATGAGCGATGTGGGAATTTTGTTGCCTGGGAATGGAGTGCCGGGCGTCAATCCGAGTTTGGCAAAGGCAGCGGTTTGGGTTGAATTTTGCGCCACGCTGGGCACCATGATGGGAGTGGAAAGAGCGCTAAAATCCCCGTTTCGCTGGGCCTGGGGGACTGCCGTAGCCGTAATTTGAGTGCCAATCACAAACTTGCGCCATTCCTGATTCCAGAAGAAGAAGGTTTTTTTGCGATCGACATTGTAGAGCTTCGGGATGAAAACCGGACCGCCCAGATTCCAGCCATAAATGTTGTAACGCAGTTCGGGAACGGGCGAGCCTGAGGCATTGGCGAAGAAGTTGTTGGCGTCCATGGCGTCGTTGCGGAAATATTCGTAAGCTTCCCCATGAAAATCTTTGGTGCCCGATTTGATGGCCATGTTGATATTGCCGCCGGAGCCGATGCCGATGTCGCTGGCCGCGTTGCTGGTGGTGGTGTTGAATTCTTCGATGGCGGAAGCAGCCGGCATCATGGTGACGCACCCGCCGCAGCCGCGATCGTAGTTTTCGCCGCCGTCGATCATCCAGACGTTGTGTTCCTCGCGCTGGCCGTTAAAGCTGATATTGGTGCTGCCGTTGACGGAGACGGGCAGGTTGAAATCGGGCAGGTCCGAAGACGCGCCTGGAGTGAGAATCGCCAAGCCTGCCAAGTGACGGCCGTTGATGGCAAGCTCTCCGACTTGTGCGCCGGAGATCAGATTGCTCACTTCGCTTGAATCAGATTCGACTTTGACGGCTTCGCCTGCCACCGTGACGCTTTCAGAGATTTGACCGACTTGGAGAATGGCGTCGACGCGAACGATGGCGTTGGCATCGAGCGTGAGATTGGTGCGCTCGTAGCGTTTGAAGCCAGGCGCTTCGGCGCTGACGGCATAGGGACCGATGGGAAGATCTGCGGCGACATAACTGCCTGTTGAATTGGTTGGGATGACGCGCTTGGCGCCGGTATTGGTATTGGTGACAGTGATGGTGGCGGTAGGCACAACGGCGCCGCTGGGATCACTGATGGTGCCAAGAACCGTGGCTGTTTGAGCGAGAGCAGCGGCACTGAACAAGGCCGGCAAAACAAAAACAAGACATAGTTTCTGCATGGAGAACTCCTCAAGAAATACAACGGTGGGAGTATATCAGGGTTTAAGCGCTTTCAATTAGAAAATAGCTGTAAAATTTGATGTAAACGACGTAATCTAGTAGATATACGAGAGAATTACTGGAGAAATGTGAAAGCCCTTACAGAGACTGAGGAAGTGATCCAAATCGCGTCGGGAATGATGGAGCGCTGCTTTCAAGCTTCAGAGTTTCGGTCGCCGCCGTGAGGTATGCCAAAAGTGGAGGATTTCGACCCCCGACCTTGCCGCATCGACCTGATAGTAAATTCGAACCGGTGTGTGCAGCAGGCTCCGAACGTTCTTACGCCTGTTGAAGGGATCTCCTGGAGATCCTTCAGGGCTTCTTCGCTGATGATGATTTTGAATGCCATTCATCGATGAAACGCCGCGCATCATCAAGGGAGACAGAACGTCCGTTCTTGACGTCCTGGGCCCCGCGATCAATGGCCGCAAGGGTCTCAGCATCTTCTTGCTCGGTGAGTTCCGGAACCGGATGATCAAACTGCGCTTTGGCCATAAACTATGACTAGTTTAATACTTCACGCGGCGGGTGACGTGACGCTCCGGGCTGGAGCAGCAGGGGCGGCGACGGCCGCCGGCAAAAGAACTTCAAATCGCGAACCCTGGCCCGGCGTGCTGGTGACATGAATTTCCCCTCCGTGCGCCTTCACAATCGCCGCGACAAAGCTAAGCCCAAGTCCGAGTCCTTTTTCAGGATTCGGGTCAGGCACGCGGTAGAAACGGTCGAAGATGTGCGGAATATGGCTGGCCGGGATGCCGACGCCGGAATCTTCGACGATGAGCCTGACTTGCATACCAGCAGGTTCCGCGCACGCTTTCACCCAACCACCGGCGGGCGTGTACTTAATCGCATTCGAGAGAAGATTCGTCACCACCCGCTCAATCTGCGTCCGATCGACTTCGCACGGAACAGCCTGGGTTGTGGTGTGATCGAGTTGGATGCTGCTGGCTTCGGCGGGAATTTGAAACTGATCGACAATGTCATCAACCAGCCGGCCGAGATCGAGTTGAGTCTTATGCATCGGAATCTGGCCCGACTCCGATTGCGACAGCAACAACAAAGCCCGCACTAAGTTCGACAGCCGTTCAACGTCCTGCAGTGCATTTTCGATGGCTTCCTGCAACTGCTCTTTGGTCTTCGCAGTGAAAAGCGCCACTTCCAACTGGCCCTGGATCGCGGTAAGCGGCGTGCGAAGTTCATGCGAAACATCAGTCGAGAATTGGCGAATTTGTTCGAACGACGCTTTGAGGCGGCGGCTCATTTCGTTGAAGGAATCGATAAGGCGATCGAGTTCATCGTCAGCGCCGCGGCGAGGAATTTGCAGGCCGAGGTTGGAGCCTGTGACCTTCTGGGCGGCGCTATCGACGGCCTGAATCGCCAGCAGCACGCGGCCGGCAGAATACCAGCTCACCAGCGCGCACAGCACAAGGGCGAGCGGCAAATAGATAAACAAGTTGCGGCGGAAACTGTGCCGAACGGTGTTATCCTCCGCCAGCGCGCGGCCTTCGGCGATGTACCAATACAGCCCAGTGTCCTGGTCGCGAATGAAACTGGCGATCACCTGGTACGGAATTTTATCGGTGGCGAGAACTTTCTTGATAACGGGCGCTTGGGTTTTGCGAATTTGATCAAGATCGGCAAGAATAGTAGCGCGGTCGGCCAATTGCGCAAGTGAGCGCGGAAGAGACGAGAGAGCGCTGTCGAGGTTGCCCTGGTCGTCGGCGATCACCAGAACGTCGCTGAGGCGGGCGCGGATGGCCGCTTCTTCCGGGTCACTCGGGTCGAGGAACCAGTAGGGCTTGTGCCCTTCGATGTGGAGATAACCTTTCAGCGCGCCCAATTCATCGAGCAGCGTTTGATCGCTTTGGGTCTCGAGAATGTGATTCAGATTGCTGGTTCCCGCAATGGCGAGCAGCACGAGAACCAGCGCGAAGAGAAACAGGAACGTGCCCGCCAAGCGGAAACGGAGGGTGCGGAAAAGCTTGGGCTGCGGGAGACGGTCCCAGAACATAAGCCGGCCGGTTAAGCGGATTCGATGGGAACGGCGCTGGCTTGAGCGGCGACAGGTTCAGGCGTATCGAGCATGTAGCCGATGCCGCGCACCGTGTGAATCATTTTCAACGGGAACTTGTCGTCGATTTTGCTGCGCAAATGGCGAATATAGACGTCCACAATATTGGTGAGACCGTCGTAATCCATATCCCAAACGTGTTCCACGATCATGGTGCGGCTCAACGGGCGGCCGCGGTTCCGCATCATGTATTCCAGAATGCTGAACTCTTTGGGGGCGAGTTCAATATTTTCGTTGTGGCGCGTTACTTTGCGGCGAATGCAATCAAGCGAGAGATCGCCGACGGTGAGCTTTTCAGGCGTGGGCTGGCCGCGGCGAAGAAGCACGCGCGCTCGGGCCAGCAGTTCCACGAAAGCGAAAGGCTTCACCAAATAATCGTCGGCGCCTTGTTCCAGGCCTTTCACGCGCTCATCCACGGAATCACGCGCGCTCAGAATCAAAACAGGCGGGATCACTTTCCGGTTGCGGATCTTTTGCAGCACTTGCAGGCCGTCCATGTCAGGCAGGCCGAGGTCGAGCACGACCAGGTCATATTCGGTGGAGTGGACCATTTCGACGGCATCGCCGCCGGTATTTACGGTGTCCACCGCATAGCCGGCGCTCTGTAACCCGCGAGAGAGGAAATCGGCAATTCGTTTTTCGTCTTCAACAACCAATAGGCGCATGTTTTGTTTTGGAAACTGCTGACTATGAGTCTAGCGGAAGACGAACCCAGAAATTGAAGAAAATTAATCGCCCGAGTAGCGCTGCTCCGGCAAAGGCGCCGGGCGCAGCATCCAACCCAGGTCGCGGTATCGGGTGCGCAGCACCGATAAAAGCAGCATCAGCGCGATAAGCAGCGTGGTTACGATCAACACCTGCGCAACGCCCAGATTCTCTTTGAAGAAGTACAGCCAGCGGCCGTAGACAAGCTCGATGTGCACCCAATAGACCAGCAGCGAGGTAGTGCCTAACTGGCGCAGCACGCTCCATTGCTGCGATTGCAGTCCGGCGTTGACCCAGAGATACGCAATCGCCAGCACAGTCAGCACTACGCCGAGTTTGATAAGCGCAAGCGCGGGGCTGTTCAGCCAGTAATCTGTTTTCGGATAAATCGAGTACGGAAGATCTGATGCGAAGCGCGCTGCCATGATCAGACCCAAGCCAATGCCCAACATCCAAAGCATGAGGCGCGACATATCCGCTTGCTTGGTAATGCGAATGGCGCTGCCGGCAGCCATGCCGAACGCGAGAAAACTGCCCCACGGGAAGAAACCGAAGGTGGTGAAACTCGGGAAGAAATAGGCTTTGAGTAAAGACGGGACGCCGAGGGATGGATCCATGGCGCTGAGCAGCGGTGCAAGGCCGGCGATCACCAAACCCAAAATCGTGCAAAGGCGAATGCGTTCACGCGTGGTGAACAGCGCCATGGGCGACAGCAGCAACATCGCCGCGCCCATGCAATTCAGAATATCGACGCGCAGCAATTCGCTGGCAGGGCTGGTGGGATAGCCCAGAAGAAACGTAGTCGCGCGAAAAAGAACCGCAAGAATAAACAGATAACGCGAGCGCTTCAAAGCCGCTACCACACGACGCCAACCCACCGGCTGCTGCCGTTCTTGGCTATCCATCAGAAAAGAGAACGTGACACCAGTCAAGAATAGAAAAAACGCCGGGGGCATACCGCCCAGGAATTGCGAGAGCATAAAGGGCCCTTGATGCCGCAAATCCGAGGCCGTAAACGAATCAAACGTGTGGCCCTGAATCATGATGACCGCAGCCAAGCCGCGAGTCCAATCGATGAACGCTAGTCTATTCTCTTTGTTATTCCCTGGCATTCTTTCTCAATTAAGAAAACAAATCTGTACAATCTTTTATCGGTTGCGGGCTACTCTTTCGTAGTGCCTGGCGGCGGCTTAAATTCCAACGCTTTCTTGCGCGGCGGGTTTAGCGTGACGTTGCTATAGGTGGTAAGGCGGTAGTTGCCGTTTGGCTCAATAAATTGTTGTTGAATGGGATACGCCTTGCCGACCGGTATCCACAGCTCCGCTTTCTGAAGTTTCTCTTTTACCTGCGGATTCTTTGGGAGCAACACAAGGTGCGTGGTTTCTTCGTCAGAGATTTTCTGCGTGCCCGCGTTGTTGATGTCGTAGTTGTCCATCAAATCCTTACCGGAACCTCCGAACCCAAGAAGAAGAAACTGATCCACAAGCGTGGCATTCTTGCCCAGGTCGTAGTCCTTTATCGTTTTTCCTTCCAATACGCGAGCCATATTATGCGCCAGGAAGACGATGTGAGAATCGCTTCCGCTGGTTAGAGTCAGCAGCACGCGAAGGTCTTTCACGGAACTGCGCTGCATTTCCAAAGTCCCCGACTCATCTGTCTTGTCATCAATGACTTTGGTATAGGTTGTAATGTTTACATGCGCCGACAAACCTTTGAAACTAGCGGCCTGCTCATTCATGCGGGCGACAATAGCGTCGGTAGATTCAGCAGGCAAAGAGGAGGCGCAGAGCAGGGCGCACAACACGAGTAGCGAAGTTCTCATTGGGGTAGAAGAAGTCAATTATCGAGCCTGGTCAGTGTAGGCGATGAAGCCCTTCACTTCCTGGGCCGCTTCATCGCGTATGGGTTCGACGCGCGTAACGTGCCAAGCCTTTCCTGTGCGCTGGCGAATCAGCAACTGCGCACGGCTGGAACGTTCGGACTCAGGAACGTTTTCGAGCAGGTCGGTCGCAATGAACACGCGATTAATCCCCGGCTGCGAAGCCATTAGGATGATGCTTGAGGGCTTTGGCTGGTCGCGAAACCAGTCGCGAGGGGTGGCAAAAATGAAAATCAGAATGATGCCAACAACGACGTCATACTGCCACGAAGCCCGTGGAAAATCCCAGAAGACCAGTCGCCGCCCTAAGCTAGGGGTGGCGCTGTTGGTAATGGTTTGATCAGCCACCAACTTCTAATTTTAACATTAGACAGGGGCTATTTGGCGCGTTCTCTTCTTGGGGCGATGTAAAAAACGCATCAATCTGAGTTCTTCAAATCCATCCGCTTCTGCTCTCCAGGCGCAAACTCGATAGTCGTCCCCCGGGCAGCCAGCGAACGCATGTCAGCCGGATCGGAAACTTGCTTGTCCACCGCGATGGCAGAATATTCGCCTGGCCGCAGATTGGTAAAGGAAAACGCGCCGTCAGCACGAGTGTTGACCCAGCGCACCTCGCGCCAATCGTCTGGAACCCAGTCCGCCGGAATCAGGTAAACGCCGGCCGTTCGCCGTCCTTGCACAGTGCCCGCTAACGCTGCCGTCCCCCGCTCATATCGCAACGTAAGTGTCGCGCCATTGCCCGCCGAAAAATCGAGCACGCGGCTCGATACCGCAGTTCCATTAACATCCACTTCAGCGACGTATAAACCGGCTGTCGAATACAATCGCAGCTCATAGCGCGCCGGCTGGCACGCCGCGAAACTGAACGATCCATCTGCAGCCACCACGGCTTTCTTGAACTCATGTATGCGAAACGGTTCCACCAGCGCGAGTCCAGGTTGAAGGTGCGCTCGTTCCTCGGGCTTCGCGTCGTCCAGTTCAATCCGGCCCGTGACGTTCGCTAAAGGCAGTGCCGAAAGCGTCACGTCTTTGAGATCGAAATCGCCGATCGAAACATCTTCCTTCTGAAGCACCTGGATGGCAAGATCGGATTGCTGCCGCGTGCCGAAGCGCGGCGCTTCGAGCACCAGCGTGTAGTCGCCGCTGCTGACGTTTGGTATTTCGAACCGTCCGTCTTGCGCCACTTGAGCGCTGCGTGGGGGCGCGTCGTCAATCTGCAGGCCGCGCGAGTAGACCAACACGTGGAGGCTTGTCGCGGGCGGTAGCGCATCCAAGCCGTCCACCTTGCCGGCAACGGCATGCAAAGATGTGGGGCGCAAGCGAATCTCCGCACCGCCATAGCGCTGTCCCGCGCTCAGCTGCACGGCTTGCGCTGCGTCGGCGTCGGTGGTGCCCGGCAAAAAGTAAGGCGCGGAATTCTGCGGCTCGACGGCAACCAGGTAACTTCCGCTTTTCAACTGGTTCAACGTATAAGCGCCGCTGCCGTCGGCCTTCGTTTGGGCGGCAGCGGAAAAGCGCTGCTTCCCAATCTGCAAAAGTGCTTCCAGCGAAGCGCCGCCCATCGGGGTGCCATCTGCCTTCAGAACGCGGCCGCTGATGGTTGCCTCGGGTGGGAGCTGGATGATCACGTTCGAGGTTTGTTGTCCGGGAAGAACAGTGCAGGATACCCGCTCCTGAACCGAAAGATGTCCAGCAGCAGTTGCATCGGCGTCGTAAGTATCGGCTGGCAGGCTATTGATGGCGAAAATACCATCCGCGTTCGTGACAGCTGAATAGCTTTCGCATCTGGGCTTCGGAACGCCGTGTCCGCGGCACAATGTGACCGCAGCCCCCGCAATGGGTTGGCCCGTGGCTGCGTCCTGCACTTGCCCGGATACGGAACCTGTCGCCGCTTGGCTCGCCAAAAGCAAACCGAGCACCGCGATCAACATACTTCAATGATCGCGTGTTCAATCGGCGCTAATACTTGCGCATCACGGCCAGCACTCGGCCTTGAATTTCCAGGTCGCCCGGGTTCACGAAAATCGGCGCCATGGCGGCGTTCGCCGGCTGCAAACGAATACGGCCATCCTGCTGGTGGTAGTAACGCTTGAGTGTAGCTTCACTGCCATCTACTAACGCCACTACGATGTCGCCATCGCGCACTCTGTCGGTCTTTTCAGCCAGCACAAAATCGCCGCTGCAAATATGATCGTCAATCATCGATTCGCCGCGCACTTCCAGCGCAAACGTGTTGTTTTTCCCAATGAAATCGGAAAAGTGCAGCGTAGCCGGATTCTGAATCGCTTCCACCGGCACACCGGCGGCAATGCGCCCCAACAGCGGAATTTCCGGCGCGGACGAAGTATTCCGACGCCTGGTTTTTTCCTCGCTTTGGAAGCGTTCGCTTACTTCGAGCGATCGGCTATGGTTGTAAGCTCTCTTGAGGTATTGCTTCGATTCCAGAGCTTGAATGTGTTTATGCACTGTCGCCAGCGACGCCAAGCCCAACCCTGAGGCAATCTCCTCATAACTGGGGCTATAACCATTCCGATCAATGAACTCCGCAACGAAATCCATTACCTCTTTTTGCCGACGGGTTAGTGCCATTACGTTCAAAACCTCTCCCATATAGTGTTGGCGAATAAAGATCGAAAGTCAAGAGAAAATACCATGTATCAAGTAAATTTGCAAGTTGCTGAATGTGTGGCATTTGTGGGACAACTATGGGCAGGCAGATTGGACGTCCTTGTCGGTCTGTGTTGATCGGGGTTTAGCATTAAAAATCGGGACTTTCGGCTCATAAGTATGAAGCAGCACGTTTTACTCTACGTAGAAGATGAAGACGCGGCTGTGTTTCTACTGGAAACCGCGCTTAGAGAAGCGGAAATCGATGTAGCGCTTTACCGTGTGGCGGATGGCGATGAGGCTTTGGATTTCCTCCAGAAAAAAGGCCGCTATCGCGACATGCCCCGCCCGGATCTCGTGCTCTTGGATCTGAATTTACCGCGGCGCACCGGCCTTGAAGTGCTGTCGGAAATGAGAAATTCCGATGATCTTCGTTCGGTGGCAGTGGTTGTGTTTACTTCCTCATCGCTTGCAGTGGACAAGCGGAAATCCATGGAACTGGGTGCACACGAGTACATTACTAAGCCGGCATCGTTCGATGGTTTTGTGGCGGCGGTGAAAAGTGCGTGCACGCACTTTCAGAACGGCTATCACCCTGTTCAGTAAACGCTAGTTAAAATTCATCCCGCACATGCCGGATTGGCACGCGCCCGATCCGCACATGCCTGCTCCGCAATCGGCCGGCTTCGCGCTCTGCGTTTTTGTCTGAGCGGCGAACGTAGAGTACTGCGTTGTCAAGTGATCCTGGCCACAGGAAGGGCAACGAACCTCGTTCGCTTCCGAGGCGCGGCGCAACAGCTTCTCGAATTTGCTTCCACAATCGTCACAAGAATACTCGAAGATGGGCATGTCTCTAGGGTAACCCAGCATCGCGTGCTGACTTGTCCCATTTTTTTGCGTTGCTCGCATCGGATACTTCCATCACTGACCTCGTGGGGCGGCCATTCTTGGCTGCTGGCCGCCTTTCCTGGCGGCCATCTTCCCCAAAACCGGCCCTGGCTCTACCTCCGCCAATATTCCCGCATCAGTTCCGAAATCCACCCCGGCTGAAACACCGCACCCCGCGGCCCAAATTCCACTACCCACGGCTTGATATCGAGCACCGGCGTCCCCTCCACCGCGTCCAACCCTTCCAACTCCAGTCGTAATCCTGCAACCCTCAAAATCCGGCAAATCGTCGTGCCGATCTGGTTCGGCCGATTCTTCCCGCGTTGCGCGAAGATACCGACTTCCGGCCAATCCCTGCGGTTACGCGGATGCCGCGCGCTGTATTCAATCTTGTTCGCATCGACTTGATTCATGTAGAAGACGACTTCGACATGCGAGAAGTCAGCCAAGCCCGTGAGTGCATCCGCGCGAAAACGAGTGGGGTCGAGTTCGATGAAAGTGCGCTCGCTGTCCCAATTGTCATCCTCGGGCTGGATTCGACTGGAATGGACAATGCCGACCGGGGTCAGGTTGATCGGGTTCACCATTCGATAGACGGCAAATCGCCTAAACCGGCCTTCTCCCAGATCGTCTTCATCTTTGCTTGATCGTCGGGCGAGGCCGCCCGATAAAAAAAAACAAAATTATCCACGCCCATTTGCACTGAATGTTGGTCGGAAGACCGAACGAAGGCTCGTATCGCCTTGATTAACCATTCGGCGCACAATTCCAGATCGCCCTGGGTCCCCGCTACGCTTCCCAGTTGCCCATACGTGCCGGCGGCGAGGTAGTCGCTGCCCTGCTTCTCTGAAATCACTAGAGATCTCAGGTACCAATCGCGCGCCGCCGCGAAGTCTCGCTCTTCTTGGGCGATCCTTCCGAGTTGGTGATAGGCCTGGGCGGCGCCGTGCTCGTTGCCCTGCTTTTCGTGGATCGGTAGCGCCTTCTTTAGGTACCACTCATGCGCCGTCGCGAAGTCCCGCTGCTGCAGGGCGACCGTTCCCAGTTGGTGATAGGTCTGGGCGGCACCGTGCTCATCGCGTTGCCCCTCATCAATCGCCAGGGATTTCAGATAACACTCGCTCGCCGTCGCGAAGTCCCCTTGCTTGAGGGCAACGGTTCCCAGCTGGTGATAGGTCATCGCGGCGCCGCGCCCGTTGCCCTGCTTTTCCTTGATCAGCAGCGATTTCAGGTACCAGTCGCGCGCCGTCGCGAAGTCCCGCTGCCCCTCAGCGATCATTCCCAGTTGATGATAGGCGCTGGCCGCGCCGTGCTCGTCCCCTTGCCTTTCGAAAACAGCCAGCGATTTCAGATACCAGTCGTGCGCAGTCGCGAAGTCGCGCTGCTCCTCGGCCACTCTTCCCAGTTGGTGGTAGGCAGCCGCCTGCTGCTCAAAGTTACCACTCGCAACCGCGCGTTTCGCCCAACTCCCATACATCCGTGCAGCCTCCAAGAAGCTGCGAGCATTCTGGGCATACGAGCCCAGAGCCTTGACCAGCAGCCTCCCTTCCACCACCATAGACAGCCGATCGGCCGTCTCAAGCGCCGCGCGAAAATTAGCCCCATGCAAGTGGAAAGGCCCACGTTGCTCATGCAATTCTCGTGGCGTCAGGCCATTGGCAAACTCCGCCATAACACTCGCGAAAGCTCGCTCCATCATCGGCGAAGTCGCCCGCAGCGCCCTCAGATAGCTCGTCAACAGCGGATGCATCTCGAACACCGCCTGACCTAGGTCCTTCAGCAAACCGGCGCTCGCCAGCGCGAACATCAGTTGATCAATCTGCGCTCGCTCCCACGGCGGATCTGTCCGCTTGCCCATCGATTCCATTAAGTTGGCACTCACAAACCCCTCATGCAGCCCAATCAACGGCATCAACCCCTGCAACTCATCAGGTAACCCCTGCTCCACAAACCGTAGCGTCCCGAAAAGCCGCCCCTGCTCCTCATTCGGGTCCAATCCCAAAGCCGCAATATTCGTCCGCAACGCCTCCGCAATCCCCGCCGGCCTCATCTCTTCCAATTTCGGCAGCACCACCCGCATGGCCAGCGGATGCCCGCCCAGTTGATCCATCAACCCAGCCAGTTCCGCACCCTCGCGCTCAACCCGCGTAGCAATCCCCAGTTCCCGCAAAATCACATCGCAAAACTCCCACCTTTCCTCACCTTCCAATCCGCGCAGCGACACCGCGTACCGCAATGGCGGCGAAAGCCACTCTTCCTTCGCACGGCTCGTGACAATAACCTTCCCTTTCTTCCCGCGAACCGCCGTCAGAAACCGTCCCAACTCCGCCTTGTCCTCGGCCGGCAAATTCACCGCCGCCGATTCGAAGTTGTCCCAAACCACAACAATTCGCACTTGCCCAAACTTCTTGGCCAGCCGATCCAACTTGTCCTTCGCCACGCCGAAGTTCTCGCCGTAGAACACCTGTCCCATCTGGTTAATCACAAACTCGGCTGTACGAATGTCCCGAAAATCAAACCACAACGCCGCGTCCAACCCATCCGTCTCATCCAGCCAGCGCAGAAACCCGCGCGCCAGCGTAGTCTTGCCCACACCGCCTAATCCCTGAATCAAAATGCACGGCGCTTGCCGGTGCAAGGCTCGTTCCATATCCAAAATGGCCCTGTCCCGCCCAATGAATCCGTACTCCTCGCGCACCCTCCGCACTTCCTCCGGCAATCGCGACTTGCGGTTCTCCCGCTCGCCCGCAGCCGCTGTGCCAAACGCCAATTCGATCGGCGCTTGTTGATACAGCACCGGCAGCAGCCAATCTTCGAACTCATACCCGCCGCGATTCCTCTTCGCCAGCATCTGCTGCCGCCCCGCCCGCACGCCTTCTGCCAAATCTCCTTTTTCAAACAGCCGTTTATAAAACGCCGGCAGAAACACCTTCGCCCCGCTCACATAAAGCGAATACGACATGGCCACCACGCTGCGCATCCCGCTCTGCAACAGCGCCGTCGCCACACTCGAAAACGGCGACCCCGCCGTCTCATCCAGCGCCGCCGATTGGCAAGCGTTCAACACCACTGCCGGCAATGCATATTCCTTCAGCAGCGCGCTCAAATCGCCTGCCGTCTTCGCGTCGGCCCCGCCTTTCTCATCCTCAAAAACCAGGCAGCCTTCTTTCGCCCCAAACTTATCCGGCGAATAAGAACCGCCCGCAGCCCCAAACGCGCCATGGCCGTCAAAGTGGAGCACATGATAGCGATTCGGAAACTGCCGCAAATGCTCACGCAAGTTGTCAAACGCCGGCGGCCGCAGCACAGTTACCTGCGCCGGTAAGTTCTGCTCCCCAATCAATTCCACCAGCGGCCGCGCAATGGAACGGTATGCCACATCATTTTGATAAGGCCGCGCCACTACCAACAAAATCCGCACTTCGTCTTTCGGCAGATCGCCCACCGCCGCCGGGTCGGGAAGTTGGTTCAGCCGTCGCTCAATCTGCCGCTGATGTGCTACGTAGCTACCCGCTTGCGGA
>CAVYUL010000076.1:0-50250 GCA_963771405.1 Bryobacterales bacterium | reverse complement strand
GACGCGAGCACTTTATAACAGCAGCTTCGACGATGTCGAAGAGCTAAGAAAGCGCTTTGAAGATTTCCGGGGCCAGCACGAGAAGCGGACGCGACTACCGGAAGAGCTATGGCGGGCTGCCGCGGAGATCGCGGAACGGCGCGGGATGAATCTGGTTTGCCGGTGCTTGCGGCTGGACTGCGAATAGCCTGAAGAAGTGGATGGGCAAAGGAGTCAAGCGAACCTAGGCGGAAGTACACGAGGAGAAAGCGTCGGCAGTGGCGCCACCGGCCGCTTTCGTGGAACTGCTGACGCCTGCTTCCTGTTGCCGCGAGTTGCATCATTGAAGTCGAATCGCAACGCGGCGGCAAGCTCCGTTTGGAGCTGAAAGGCATCGCCACCAGCGAGATTGCCCAACTGATTCATAGCTTCGCAGGCCAGTAGGCCATGCTACAGATCACGCCGCAGATGCGCATCCTGGTCGCCCTGGAGGCCGTCGATGGACGAAAGGGGATGGACTGTTTAGTGCAACTGTGCCGCGAAACACTGGCCGCCGATCCGTTTTCCGGCTGTGTATTCATGTTCCGCAGCCGCAGCGCCACTTCGATCCGGCTGTTGGTCTATGACGGCCAAGGGTTTTGGCTCGCCCAGAAGCGGCTCTCAAAGGGACGGTTTCGCTGGTGGCCGAGCGGCGACGGAGCGGCGCGATCGGTGGAAGCCTATCAAGCGCAGTTGTTGTTGGCCGCCGGCGATCCGGACACCAAAGCCGCGCCGATGTGGCGGCGAGTGAGCTGAACCCAGCTGCGAAAAAAAGTGTCTTGCGTTCCAACGGTTTTCTGTCACACTGCTGCTGTGGCGGCAGAGTGGCGCTATCGAGGACGGAACATTGGCGAAGAAGAGATTGCTTTTCTGCGCCAGTTGATCGCTGAGCATCCCGAGCGTTGAGCCGCTGGGCATTGTCCGCGGCAGTTATGCGAAGTGTGGCAATGGAAACAAGCCAACGGCGCACTGTGCGATGCGCTCTGCCGCGGATTGTTGTTGCTGTTGGAGCGCGGCGGCGCGATTGCGTTGCCGGCGGTGCGTGGACATTTTTCGAAACGGTTGGGTCAGCGTCCTGAACCGCTGGTGCCCGATAATCGCCCGGTGCATGGTCCTTTATGCGAGTTAGGCGCGTTGGAGTTTCAGCAGGTGCGGCGCACACTACAAGAGCCGCTATTCAACAGTTTGCTGGAGCAGTATCACTATCTCGGCTATCAGCAACCGGTGGGCGAACACCTGAAGTATCTGGTCTATGCGAGAGGGCAAGCGATTGCCTGTCTGGCGTGGTGTTCGGCACCGCGTCACTTAGCGGGGCGGGATCGTTTCATTGGTTGGAGCGCGGAGGCACGCAAACGTAATTTACGATTGCTCGCCTACAACACTCGCTTTCTGATACTGCCTTGGGTACAAGTGCCGCATCTGGCCTCACACATCTTGGGCCGCATGGCGAAAGTCGTGCCGCTCGATTGGCAAAAGATGTATGCGCATCCGGTGTATTGGCTGGAAACCTTTATCGATCCGGCGCGCTTCAAAGGCACATGCTATCGGGCGGCTAACTGGCAGCATCTGGGAAGCACCACAGGCCGTGGGCACAATGCGCGCACGAAAAGGGCGACGCAGCCAGTCAAAGAGCTTTTCGGGCTTCCGTTGATTCGCAACTTTCGTCAGCTCTTAGGTGAGTGAGATGAAACAAACAAGGAAGCGAGTAGATGTAAATCTGCCCGAACTCGATGCTTTGTTGGATCAAGCACGGCACGAACCGCTGAGCGATCCTGATTATCTGAAGTTAAAAACGGCCTTGCATGCGTTAGCTGGGTTGGCGGCACCGGCACGCAACACGGAAAAAACGAATGCGGTTGTGGGTGAGTCTGGCAACGCACCAGAGACTACTAACAAGGACGACCAACAGCGACCTTCAAAACCTGGACATGGACGCAACGGAGCGGCCGCTTTTTCTGGCGCCGAAAAGGTAAAAGTCTCACACGCCAAGTTGAAGAGCGGCGACCGCTGCCCAGAATGCGAAAAAGGGAAAGTCTATACACAGAAAGAGCCGAAGCCCTTGGTGCGGGTCATCGGACAAGCGCCACTGGCAGCGACAGTGTACGAGTTGGAGCGATTGCGCTGCAATGGCTGCGGTCAAGTGTTTACGGCCGAAGAACCGGAGGGCATCGGTTCGGATAAGTATGACGAAACAACGGCCGCGATGATTGCGCAGTTAAAGTATGGCAGTGGTGTTCCGTTCCATCGATTGGAAAAGTTGGAACACAACCTTGGGATTCCGATGCCGGCCGCGACGCAATGGGAGATCGTGGAGGAAGCGGCGGAGGTGATCAAGCCTGCGCAGGAAGAGTTGATCCGCCAAGCAGCGCAAGGTGAGGTGCTGCATAACGACGACACCAGTATGCGTGTATTGCGCTTGGCGCGTGAGCCTTCCGACAAACGCACCGGTGTGTTCACAAGCGGCATCGTGGCCACTGGTCAAGGACACAAGATCGCACTATATTTCACAGGCCGCCAGCATGCCGGCGAGAACTTGGCGGATGTGTTGAAGCAACGTGCGGCGGAGTTGCGTCCGCCGATTCAGATGTGCGACGCGCTTTCGCGCAATGTGCCGAAGCTACCGACGGGTGTGGAGATCTTGATAGCCCACTGCCTCGCTCATGGGCGCCGACAATTTGTGGAGATCGTTCAAAACTTTCCTAACGAGTGCCGCTATGTTCTTGAGATGTTGGGAAACGTCTATGGGCACGAAGCCGACGCGCGTAAGCGTGGGTTAACAGCGGCGGAGAGACTGTTATTCCATCAACAACACAGTGGCCCGGTGATGGAGGAACTCCATCGCTGGCTGCAGGAACAGTTCACGCATAAAAAGGTAGAGCCAAACTCCGGCTTGGGTCAGGCGATCACTTATTTATTGAGGCATTGGAAAGGTTTGACCGCTTTCTTGCGTGAAGCCAACGCGCCGCTGGATAATAACCTTTGCGAACGTGCTCTTAAACGCGCTGTGTTGCATCGCAAGAATGCACTGTTCTACAAAACATTGAACGGCGCGCAAGTGGGCGATCTGTTTATGAGCCTCATTCATAGCTGTGAACTGTGTGGCGCGAATCCGTTCAACTACCTGACAGAGTTACAGCGCCACACTCAAGAACTAGCGGCCCATCCAGCGGCGTGGATGCCTTGGAACTACCGTGAGGCACTTTTGCAGACTGCTGCCGTGAACTCCAGTTAGCGCTATGATGACGAAGCTGGCCGGAAACGATCCTCTTCGGCCGGGGTTGGGTCACACTCTGAAAAGGCCGCCAAACGGGCCTTTGAAAAGGGAAAATCCGACAACATTTTTGGCCAGCCACGGAAACCGGCGGAAATGTTTCGCGCGGGCCTGTACGCCCGTAAAGTTCGGTGAGGAAGGATGACACACGATCACAACCGAGAGGCGGCTCTTAATGAAATTCGGCAGAACATCGCCGAATGCGGGTTTCACGTATATGCGGTCACGGGATCCGGACAACCTCATTACGGCTACACGATAGGACTGAGTGAATCGCTTGGTGCAGAACTCATTCTGGCCGGAGCATATTTTTACGAGCTGAACGAAGTCGAAAAGATAATCCGGAGCATTGCCGAGAAATTGCGACCACCGGTCGCAGGGGGGCCACGACCGATTGAGGCAAGTCCATGGGGTGTGTTCTCACTGCGCAAGCTAGACGTGAGTTGGGCCAAGACCCTTATGCTTGGGGTCTTCGACTATTACAAAGTGAAGACTATAGATGCTTATCAAATCATTCCCGACGAGGCGCACTGGACGATTGAGATCCCGGACCTAAGCCAGCCATGGAGTCCAGAGTCGGCGCCCGCCTGGCGATGGTCATATGAACCATGGACTTACCCTATACCAAGGAATTCGGTTGCACTTACCAATCTCGATGCGCTTCGAGGGGGGCAAATCACGGAGGTCATGCGCTGGGAGAGAGACGAATGGGAGATTTTCGCAGGTGCCGGCCCAGACACGACAGAGGCTGAAAGGCGAATCGTGCCCCTCGGGATCCTGTTGACCGCGGATCCTACACTTCTCCCTGCCGTCGATCTTCCGATCGGAGCTGGCCTCTGGCGCGATCCAGATTCGGAGTGGCACCCTTGGGGTCCATCCGAGAAACCCAACAAACCGGAATAGACGTGAACGAATCGAGTGCCAAAGGATCCGCGGCTGCCATCACAGGTGGCGCAAGGCTACTGCATCTAACCTACGCACACCTACCGAAACCTCACAATCGCAGACGCTTCTCGAGCCAGATCTGTACCGAGGCCAGCGTCCGTTCCGCCGCCGCCTGACTGCTCACATAAATGTTGCAATCATCGGCGTAGCGGCAATACGAATGCCCCCGCTGATCCAGTTCCTTATCGAGCGCGTCCAGGTAGATGTTGGACAGTAGCGGAGATAGTGGCCCGCCTTGCGGCGTTCCCTCTACACTGGCCTTCACTAACCCGTCCACCAACGCGCCCCGCCGCAGGAATTTCCCAATCAAATGCAACACCCGTTTGTCGCGAATCAATGGTGCAATCCGGCCCATCAAGATGTCGTGATTGACATGGTCGAAGAACTGAGTGATATCAATATCTACCACCCAATCCTCCCCTTCCTGCGCATACTTCTGCGCGGCTCGCATGGCGTCCTGTGCGCTGCGCCCCGGTCGAAATCCGTAGCTAGGCTCGCTGAACGTCGGCTCGAAGACCGGCGTCAACACCTGCACTAACAGCTGTTGAACAAACCGATCCAGTACCGTCGGAATGCCTAGCATTCTCGTGCCACCGCTCGGCTTTGGTATCTCTACCCGCTTCACAGGACTCGGAACGTAAGTGCCCACCAGCAGCTTCGCTCGTATCTTTTCCCAGTGCGTCTGAAGATGATTCTCCAGTTCTGTCGTCGGCATCCGGTCGATCCCCGCCGCTCCCCGATTGCGTTTTACCGCTTTCAGGGCAAGCGTCCGGTTCTCGTCCGTTACCGCTGCTTCCATCAGGTTCTCGTACATTGCTTTCTGTCGGAAGGTTCGCGAAACGGTGTCTCAAGTCCATCACCTTCGGCTCGCTACGGCTGCACCGCTTCTGCCTCCAGCTTCCCTGAGGTGGCTCCCGTAGTTGGTGCTCCTCACGTCTCGGGTCTCTTTGGACCGTCCCAGTTCCCTCTCTAGCTCCGTTCTTTAGTTCTTCAGCCCTTCGCTCCATCCGCGTTACCGGACTTCTTCGCTACTACGGCTTCTGCTGTCTTCTCCTCCACTCTCGTGAAGGAGATCTCCCCGGGTAAGGTGCAAAATCTGTCCCCTCGCGCCGTCTGGCTCTACCTGATGCGTCTTGATGACCTTTGGGCTTTGCTGTTCCCAGCCAGCTGGCCGCCCGCACCCGGCCTCACTGCCAGTTCGTGTTCCTACGGTCGAGAGTTTGCTACACGCTTCTTTCAGCTTCACCTCGCGGCTACGCCTTGCGTTTCGCTACGGTTGCCGTCATCGGCTCCGATTGGCTCCTTTCATCCAATTAGATTCTGCCCATGCTGGGCACACTGGGGCGCGCATTCTTGCGCGCCGGCCACCTTTCAGGTGGCCGCAACTCGCCCCGACCGTCGCCGCCGAAGCATTAACCGAAAGCCATCCGAACGAAAAAGAGCGCGATATTCCGGGCTCTCCCAACTCTGCCCTCCACTCTCCAGCACCGCAGGCGTGTCCCCTCTTTTCCGCTCCTCCTACCGCTCGCTCGTCAAAATCGCGCCCGCCGCACAAAACGTATTCGCCGCAGTTAGCCCGCGATCACATCGACCGCCCGTTCAGAAGCCCGAACCAGCCGTTTCGTCTCGTCCGGGTCGCCGGTCAAGATCATCGCTTTCTGGCGGCTTACGGCGATTGCCTGTCGCGGAATCAGGGTCGCCTTGCATAAGAAGGTGAACGCGATTCCGGCGACGAAGCCGAAACAATCTTCGGTAACTTCCGAGAAGCGCGTTCGCATTCGACCGGATTCTCCAGCCTTACGACCGACGTCGATCGCCGATTTTGGGGCCTTCATCAGAAGCTGGAACGGCCGTTACATACTCTAGAGTCAAGCCCGTCGAGGCTGGCAAAGCCAATCAGCTGCGCAAATAAGATAGGTATGCTCTTCTGGGAATATGCCTTTATTTGTCAATCCGTCCCGATATCAGCTATAGTGGCAGTGTTTCACAGACGGAAGCTTGCACACACGAAATAAGCAAGGGAGTGCCGGAAGCAGATCGTTTTCGGCCGCAAAGAACTCGGTCAGGGGCGCTCTTGGGAATAAGAAGCTAGACGCGGTTGCAGTCTTGTCAACCGCTGTGGACTTACTTCCATCGCCAGAACTTCCAGCGTTCGCCGACTGGGTCGACCGGTTTCCAGCTAAACGCGCACGGCTCTATCCGCCACTGAAGATAACACGATATGTCGACCTCTGGCATGGTTCGTTCCTTGCCATCAACAACCTCTCCACGGCAGTCCAGTGGTTTTCGAGTTTTCTGGGTCGTCGCGTGGGCGTCATCAAGTCCTTTCTTCACAACCTCGATGCATACGAACTTGCATGGCTATCCGGGCGATACAGCGTCGCAAGCGGAATTCTCGATGACATCGAATCATCCGCAGGCCTCTCTGTTTGGCTCATTCAGGCCCGAATCGCGCTATTGCAAAGATCGGCGGGCCTGGAAGCACAGAAGAGTTACGTAATGTCGATACATGAAGCGGCACCTGGTAGCGTTCCGTCGTACATAGCCCACTACACGAGTTGGAGAAACGAAGATACAACCTCAATAGAGCGATACAACACAAGGATTCGGGCTGACGTCTTAGCGCAGTCAATTAAGGACGGTACGAAGGTTTACGTTCTGGACCGCTTGGTCGGCAATTCGATGCCAGATGAGTCAACCATCTGCACGGTTCTTTGTACCGCATCTTCAACTTCGATCATCGACGCTTACGAAGCCTGGGTCGAGGCCTTGACCGAGATCATAAGCCGATCAGATCTCGCCGAGCATCGTTTGCAGGCAGACAGATCGCTGTCCGTTATCGACGTTCCTGACTGGCGGCTCACGAAGCTGCAGAAGCCCGCAAATTGGTACCGCTCCGCGCTGAGGGTGCGCGAACTCGACCCCGATGACGCTTTGCTCGCAGGAGATTACCAAACGTCGATTAAACTGGCGCTTCAGCAAGCGCGGGAATCGCCGCTTGATTTGGAGGCGCTGGCAATCGCCGCTACAGCGTACGCAGTGATGGATGTGGTGCCCATCGCAGCCGGTTTGTCATCGCTCCAGTCAGACCTCCTCAATCATTTGACAACACTCACTTCGCGACGCGGGTATGTGGCCAAAGCAGCCGGGGATTTAGAGAAGTTGGTCCAGAACCTTAGAAGTGTCCGCACAATGAAAGCCGTAGCCGGCTACCGAGCGTCTTTGTGGCTTGACGAACCACAAACCGGGGAGTCAGAAGGAAGCGCCCTCTTTTTTTCAAGTCCCTATACTAGTGTCCGTCAATGGAGTTTTCTTCCGCCACAATTAGCCAAGGCCTTGTTGGAGTATTGCTTTAGCGTCTCGCCTGCAGCTATCCCTTTGGCCCTCTCTGCCTCGAGCTGCCAGCTTGACCGGCGCCCGCTTCCTCGGGAACTGGCCGAGGGCTTCTTCTGTGAGCTCAGCCTCATCGCCGAGTTGTACCACAGCAATCTTGACGAAGCACTTTCGTGGGCGCGCCAACTCGGCAAGTCGGAAGTTGGCGCTTGGGAACGATTGGGAGTAAAACTAGAGCTTTATTGTCTCATCCTGACCGAAAGGACCGATGCCGCGATCCGTCTGTCAGCTGCCTTCTGCTCCAAGTCGGCCGACTTCGCTGCCGTCGTACCGCTACGGTCTCTCTTGGGGGGCAAGCGCTGGCGAGATTTGCGTCACCTCGCCGCAGACATAGCACTTCCGATACTCCTTGATGTTTACTGGCACACCGTCGACGAAGCCGAGCACGAAACCACGCGCCGGATCGCCTACGACGAATTTCTCAAGGCCCATGGCTGTACCAAACCGTCTGAGCTCAGATCCAAATCAGACCAATTCGAAAGACGGGAACTCATTTATTTCTTGGACAACGTATGTCTCCCCGAGGTGATGGACGTTTCCTTCGATGTCTTTCCGAGCTCACGCGCAATTAGGGACGAGCGGATCAACATTTGCGCCCTTCTCGCGGAGCTGGATGCGGAACGCGCCGACCAATATACCGACGAGATCAGGCTGATTACAAAGTATCAAACGATTCAAGACGGCTTGAGGGACGTTGATAGCAGTAGAGTCCATGTGGACACTGAAGCGGTCTTGAGATGGGCCGAGCGACAACTCAGAGAAAGTTTTGACCGTTACAAAGATCTCCTAAAATCAAACGTCGGTTTCGGCTCAGATAGCGCCTTTGAGAACGATATTCGGGCATTGGCCGAGGAAATGGCCAGACACCACCAAGAGATGCAATACCCGGAGCGAGAGGGGGATTCGCTTCTCATTGAAATGTTCGATGCAATCAGATCGGAGTACCTCAACAATCCCGACTACGGTCTGGACGCATATCTCAGCATGAGGGTCCGCCATGGCTCGCTTTCCGGCCACCTTCGCGGGCCACTTGAGGAACGGGGATTAATTGTGAACAAAAATGACAATGGCGAGGGGTATAAGGACAACGTCGGTTTGGCTGATAGCCTATCAATAACGTCAGAGGACGAGAGACGGGCGTTGTTTAAGTGCTGCGAAGACTTCTCGCGAAAGTACGACTCCATAATCGAGCACCTTACCAAAGACATTTTACAGATTCGCACGGCCGAAAAGCCGCAAGGCATGTTTAGTCTGACGTTCGAGCGAGACGCCGACACCATAATTATTCACTTTATTCGGAGCCGAATTGAAAAGCAGACCCCGTTTAACGAGTTTCTTGTAACCGTCTTGACAGCTCTTTCGATCTTGCTGCAACGGGTGTCCCTCGACGTGCGCGATTTTATTCTTAAGAGTGTAAAAGAGCAAGCTGATGCAGCCTTTGAGATGCTCAGATCGTCGCTTGAAACGAATCTCCCCATCCCGCGATATCTAGGCCTCAATTCACGAATAGCCGCAGCAATTCCTGAAGTCCAGGCTGCAATTGATCGTGTGGCCGATTGGTTTGTTCCGGTGCAGCAGCGCCAGCAAGTGGCGCTTCGTACTGTTGAGCAAATTGTCGACATCGGTATTGAGGCGGCTAGACGCGCACACCTAGGGTTCTCCCCTAAGCTTTTTCAAGATGTCGAACACATTGAGGTTCAGTCGGCGGCGTTTCTATCAGATTTTACAGACATATTGTTTACTGTTCTTGACAATGTCTACTGCCACTCCGGAAGCAAGTCACCGTGGATTAAAGTGCGGGTTTGGGTTCAAGACATTGATCAATCGTTGAAGAGTGTTCACGTTCGCGTAGATAGTGAAATTGCACCAGGTGCTTATAAAGAGACTTCCCGTGAAAAAATCGAACGCATTAAAGAACGGATGGTTTCCGGGAATTATCGGAAACACGTAAACCTGGAGGGCGGATCAGGTCTTCTTAAGCTCAAGAGACTCGTCTCGCCCGACGCGCGCCAGCGATTGGAGTTTGGTTTTGGCGATGAACAGTCTTTCTTCGTCGAAATATCCTTGGTGCGGCTATTCGCCAGATCTTCCGATTTACAAGGAGGAATTCTTGAGTGAACGTCCTGATCATTGAGGATGATGAGTTCAAACAACGGCGGATTGCACAGGTTGTTCGCGAGTCTTATCCCAAAGTTCAGCTTGAACTTGAACGATCTGTCAATTCAGGACTCAGTAGGATCGTAACGGATCGGCCTGACCTAATTCTATTGGACATGTCGCTCACAACGTTCGATGTCGGTCCGGGCGAGCCGGGCGGTAGGCCGCAGAATTTTGGTGGGATTGAAATCCTTCGCCAAATGGAAAGGCTGGAAATCAACATCCCCGTAATAGTGATAACGCAGCACGAGCGATTCGCCAGTGGTAGCCGAGAGGTTCACCTGAGCGCCGTACAAAAAGAACTGAAAGAGCGGCACGAACAGGTGTTTAAGGGGCTCGTCTATTACAATTCGGCTGCCGGGGGCTGGGAGCGGAACTTGCGGGCCCAAATCAAAAGCATCGTGCGGCCACAGGAGGAGCAGCATGTCCGTAAGAATTCTCGTCGTGGACGACGATCGTAATAAGCTACACCGAATCGTTTCAGTTCTCCAAGAGGCAGGAGCTGATCGAGAGCTAATCGATGTCGGCATGACTGGGACAGACGCTCGCCGACTCCTTTCAGAGACAGCATACGACTTTGTCGTGCTGGATATCGCGCTCCCAATGAGACCAGAGGATGTTCCAGACCGGAGAGGCGGGATCAAAATATTAGAGGAGCTTTCGGAGAGGGGGACGTTTAAGCTTCCATTGAGTTTGCTTGGATTGACAGGGTTCGAGGAACTTCAAGAAGAGTTTGGAGACTATTTCCGCTCAAAACTGTGGATTCTTGATTTCTATGAACCCGCGGATGGCAGTTGGATTGAACGTCTGAAAGCCAAAACACGATTTGTGATCGCGCGTTCTCAGCAGAAAGAGAGCGCTCGGTTCGAAACCGAGGTGTGTGTTATAACGGCGCTCCAACAGCCAGAGTTCAAGGCGTTGCGTTCGCTGAGTTGGAATTGGGAAGGACCAACATCTCTCGATGAGGTTGGCTACTACTACGAGGGCACTTTTATATCTGGGCGCCAGCCGCAACGGGTTGTCGCAGCGGCAGCACCCCGGATGGGCATGGTTGCGGCCGCTGTTCTGACCACGAAGATGATCTCTAAGTTTCGCCCTCGTCTACTCGCCATGACTGGTATCTGCGGGGGGGTGAAGGGGAAATGCGAAATCGGGGATGTACTCGTCGCAGATCCGGCGTGGGACTGGCAGATGGGCAAATTTGACCGCGGGGGATTCAAGTTCGCGCCGGACCAGATTGATATCGCAACTCCGATAGCCGAACGTTTCGCCCTGCTAGCCGACGATGAACAGCTCCGGTTTGAGATTCACCGTGATTTTCAAGGGAGCAAACCAAATAATCTTCCTCAGCTACGCCTTGGGCCAGTGGCATCCGGATCTTCTATACTGGCCGAAAGCAGCCAGATCACGAAGCTTACCGCACAACATAGGAAGCTGCTCGGTGTGGAGATGGAACTCTACGGAGTCTATACAGCTGCACGAGATAGCTCCCCGCCGCTTCCGATGGCATTTGGAATCAAAGGCGTTTCGGACTTTGCGGACAGCAAGAAGAATGACGACTTCCAGGCTTACGCGGCATATGTCGCCACTCGTGCCTTTGCGACCTTCTGTGAGAGGTACGCAGCCGATTTCGTGAATACGTGACGGCTCACCGGAGTGTGACTCCATCGGAAATGTCCCGCACGGTCGATTGTTGCTAAACTGCAGAAAACGTGTGAGCTTAGTGACCCTCCGAAGTTCCCGAGCGCTCCCCGGGGTTCGGCATCAAGAGACACAGCAAAGCCTCCAGCCCGTTAGCCCCCAAAGCCTACCACAAACCACGATGGACTCTGAGTCGTCGCCTTTTCTTCGCCCCTCCCAACAAAATCAATAACTTACCTCCATCGCCCAGCGACCATAATTTTAAATCACAACTCGCCCAATTTTTTTTCAAAATCTTATCTTCCTTCCCCTCAATCACTTACGGCCATTCCACCCTTCCCCAATCCGAAAATCCCATCGGTCACCCCCACCCTCCGAATGTATAGTGTTGTCAGGTCCGCAGAGCACCGCTCTCGCGGGCCTTTTTACTTGAACTAAGGAGTCAGAAGCACCATGTCTTCTCCCGCTGTCACACCCGTTTCCACCGCTGCCGTCGACGCAGCCACCACCACCAACAACAACGTCTCCAACATCAGCGATGCCAAACTCGCTGCCAATCGCGCCAACGCGCAGCATTCCTCCGGGCCCGTTACCCCCGAAGGCAAAGCCATATCTTCTAGGAACGCCGTGAAAACCGGGCTCACCGGCCGCACCGTCCTTCTGCCCAGCGAAGACGCCGCCACTTACCAGGCTCATATCGAGCGCCACCTGAACAAATACACGCCTTGGGACGACGAAGAACGCACCCTCGTCCAACTCATCGCCGATACCGAATGGCGTCTCCTCCGTGTCGCGCCTCTCGAAGCGGCTTTCTACGCCGTCGGCGAACGCAAACTCCCCGCCGATATCTTCGCCGATGAAACCGATCCTGTCCGTCGCGCCCATCTCTTGCAAGCCGAAATCGCCATCACCTTCCGCAAAGATTTCTCGAACCTCGCCCTCCAGGAAGGTCGCCTCAATCGCCAGCTCGATAAGTACAAAGCCGACCTCAAGGCCATCCAGGCACCGCGCCGCAAGCGCCAAGCCGAACAACTGGAGCAAGCCCCGGACCTGATCATCAAAGCCGAAGAAGCAGGAAAGCGCTTCGACCCCCGCGACGTTGGGTTCGATTTCACAAGTGATCAGTTGGAATATTTCGCCGGCCGCGCCGACCGCAAATTTGCCATGGTGGCGAGCAACCGAACTTCGACAAAGTCATGTGGGACTTCCAAAAGCTCTCGAAAGCCGCCTAAAAGGCGAATAAAATACGAAGCGCAAGGCATGTCGGCACCCTAAGTGTGTCTCAGTACTGGTGCTGTTTCTAGGTTTCATTGCGCTGGCCTGCGGGCGAACTAGAATGGAAACAATTACGCTTTAGGTCCGTCTTAACATCTCAACGCAACCTCGTTTGTTCAAAACACAAGGAGCTCATAATGTTTCGCATTCTTCGTCCCATATTTATTCTTCTTTCTGCCATCACTGTTCTCGTGGGTCAAGCATACTTCGGCACAGTCGCCGGCCAGATCAACGATCCCAGCGGCGGAGCCGTCCCCGGCGCGCAAATTCACCTCGTCGATCAGGAAAAGGGCTATCAATTCACCACCAAATCGGATAAAAACGGCCGTTATCTTCTGGGCTCCATCCCTCCCGGCACCTACACTGTCTCCGCCGAAATGGCCGGCTTTGAAAAGTCTGTCCGCACCAACGTCACAGTAAACGTCACTGAAAACACCACCGTCAATCTCGACCTCAAAATCGCCACGTCCCGTCAATCCGTTGATGTTCGCGACGAAACCGAAGCCCTCGCCACTCAGGATGCCGTCACCGGCCAAGTCATCAATCGCCGCTTCATTAACGATCTGCCGCTCGTCGATCGCTATGTCCTCGATTTCGTCGAGCTCGGTCCCGGCGTCAACAACATGAGTGACACGAACTCCGTCGGCGATACCGGAACCAATTTCGCCTCCAACGGCAGTCGCGGCGCCAATGCCGACATTCTCATGGACGGCGCTTCCATCACCAACTTCGAGCCAAACGGCGGCATCACTCAGGTCACCTACACGCCCTCCGCCGAAGCCGTCGAAGAATTCAAAGTCCAGCAAACTAACTTCAGCGCGGAATACGGCTTCTCCGGTGCCTCCATCGTCAACATGATCACTCGCTCCGGCACCAATGCTTTCCACGGCAGCGGTTATGATTTTCTCCGCAACCAAATTACCGACGCGAATAACTGGTTCAATAACGAAAACGCTGTCCCCATCCCTCCCGTCCATCGCAATAACTATGGCGGCACCGTCGGCGGACCCATCATCAAGAACAAAACGTTTTTCTTTTTCGATTGGGATGGAACTCGCGCTTCCAGCATGGGTACCTATCAAGCCGGCGTCCCTACCGCTGCTGAGCGTCAAGGCGATTTCGGCGGTCTATGCGCCGCCAATGGCGGTACCTTCAGTGCCAGCGGACTTTGCAGCGTCATCGCCGGCCAGTTGTATGATCCCTACTCCGGCACCTTCCAAACCCCACCCAACGGAGCCGCCGGCGCTTATCGCAGCGCCTACGTTCCCTTCAACAACCTCGGCCTTTACAGCAGTCCCGGAAACTCTAACTTGAACGGCACTCCCTTCCAGCTTTCGCAAGCGGCAGGCAATTTGATCGACCCCGTCGCTCAAAAAATGATGAACCTGTTCCCCATGCCGAACATCCCCGGCGGCAGCATCTACGATAATTGGATCGCGTCCGGCGCTTCCACTAGTTCAAACGATCAGTTCGATATCCGCATCGATCATCGCTTCAACGACAAGAATCTGATCACGGTCAAATACTCGCAAGGTTGGGGCAGCGGCAATCCGTTCAACTGCTTCAAAAACTTCACCGATCCCTGCGGCAGCGGCCCCAATAGCTCCTCCTCTCACGTCTTTGCCATTAATGACACTCACACTTTCAGTCCCACGCTGATTCTCACCAGCACCCTCGGCTTCACCCGTGGCGGCGAAAACATCGATGCTTACAACCAAAAAGCGAATGCGAACCCGCTCGGCACGCTTGGCTTCCCGTCCTATCTGAATTCAAACGGCTTCTTGGGTGTTCCCTCTATGTTCATTCAGAGCGGATATTACTCCGCCGGCTTCACCAGCATTGGACAAGATCCTTATGGCAATTACCGCCAGGGTCAAGATACCGGCCAGCTCTCGGAACTCTTAACCAAGGTAAAAGGTCGGCACGAACTCAAGTTCGGCTTCGAAGGCCGTATCCATCAGCAAAACTACATCCAGACGAACGCCCCGAATGGCATTTTCAATTTCAACAGTCTCGGCAGTTCCCAGTGCCCCGTTGCCGACATCACCCAATGTGGTGGCGATGGCATGGCCAGCTTTCTTATGGGCCAGATCGCTTCCGGCTATTACGAAATTCAGTTCCTGCCCGCTTCTGAAAACTATCAATACGCCGGCTTTGCCCAGGATAATTGGAAAGTCCGTCCTGATCTCACCTTGAACATCGGCCTTCGTTATGATGTCTCTCTCCCGCGGACGGAACGCTACAACCGCATGAACTGGTTTGATCCCAGCGTTGCCAGCCCCTTAGGCAGCATTAGCTACGCCGATCCCATCAGCGGTCAAAATGTCACCCGCTCCCTCATCGGTGGCGAAGTTTTCGATAGCCCCAGCGCCCGTAGCGATTGGCTCACCGATTGGAAAGATTTCCAACCGCGTTTCGGGCTCTCCTATCAACTCAACAAGAAAACTGTCATGCGCGGCGGCTATGGTATTTACTTTGATCAGACTCGTTCCGGCGCCAACGGCTTACTCAGTTACGGCTCACAAGGCTTCAATCAGTACACCAACATGGTCACCACGCTGAATAACGACGGCGCCACTCCGTACTTACACCTCAGCGATCCGTTCCCGAACGGACTGATCGAGCCGCCCGGCAGCTCTCTTGGCTTACTCAACGACGTCGGCTACGGTGCCATTGGCCCACTTCGCACCGCCGCCGCCGCCCGCACTCCGTATGAACAAAGTTGGAGCTTCGGCTTCCAACGTGACCTCGGCTGGGGCAGCACGCTCGACATCGAATACATCGGCAAGAAAGGCTCACGCCTCTATTTCTCCGGCGCCAACAACCTCAACATCTTAGGACCTCAAATCGAAAATCTCACTCCCGCCCAAATCGGCAATCTCGGTAACTACGTCTCAAATCCATTCGCATCGTTATTAACTAACTCTTATTACTCGAACAGCGTCCTCACTAGCTCCGCTGTCCAGGCATATCAACTTTTGCTGCCCTATCCGCAATTCACCAGCGTCACTGCCGACGAACCCCCCTCCGCGAATTCGATTTACAACGCCTTGCAAATCTCCTATCAGAAGCACTATTCCAATGGTTTGCAGCTTATGGCAAATTACACCTGGTCCAAATCCATTGACGATTCTTCGACCTTCGACACCAACGTCTCGTGGCTCGCAAACAACACGGCTTATGGTGGCACTGGAGTGCAAGATCCCAATCGCCTCTATCTCGAACGTGGCCTCTCCGGCTTCGACGTCCCCCAGCAATTCAAGTTTAATTACGTTTACGATCTTCCCATTGGCCGCGGCCGAACGTTCTTCAACACTATGCCCCGCGCGCTCGATCTCCTCGTAGGTGGCTGGAAAACCGCCGGTGTCTGGACCATCCAAGACGGTTTCCCCCTCCAATTTGAGGTTGAAAACGGTGGCACCCCCATCTGGACCTATGGCCCACAACGCCCCAATATCTCCGCGCCCCTCCAGCGTACCGGCGGCTCCGATGGCAATTGGGTCAACAACTACTTTGCCAACCCCGGCGTCCTGCAAATCCCTCAGCCGTACACTCTCGGCGACGCGCCGCGCACCGTCAGCAGCGTTCGCAGCCCATTCTTCTTCACCACCAACTTATCGCTCATGAAAGACTTCGCGCTTTCCCCGCATGATGAAGCCCTGAAACTCGAACTGCGTCTCGAAGCCGAAAATGCTTTCAATCACCCTGTTTTCGGTACTCCCGATACAATCGTCGGAGATCCCAACTTCGGTGTCATCAATTACACCTCCGTTGGCCCGCGTCAGTGCCAACTCGCTCTAAAGTTGTACTTCTAAGACCTCCAACGGTCAGCCATACCAGCACTGCCGCTAGCGCAGTGCCCGCTAACATCATCGGCCATTGAAACTCAATCGGCCCCGCCGTCCGTGACGGCTCCGCCCAAACCCATACGGCAAAGAAGTTCCACACCTGCCACCCAAACAAAACGAAGAAGTACGCGCGCGGCAAACTCAGAACCAGTCCGAGCAAGCCCACGCTGAGCACCAGAATGTCCGCATAAGATGCGTGGGCCGTCTGCGTTTCATTCGGCCCAAACGTTACAAGGCACCAAACCATCAGGTTCACCAACACGCCTGCAATCAGCCAACCCGCATGCGGCGCCGCCAAACCGCTCCACTTCCGCCGCATCCAAAGATACACAGCCGCCAGCCACCCCCAATTCGCCAATCCCACCGCGTCCCACACATAGAATCGCTGCGCGCTTCTCAATCTTTCCGCGTTCAAAGGGCTCGTCAATCCGTACGAGTCGCGCAACCCCCACCCCGCCAGAAGCTCCAAGTTCGATAGTTTGTAACCCGCCAAATACTTCCAAGCGTGTTCGTGGTAACTATCGCGGACCGCCTCCCAGGTCGACCGCCCATCGATATCCAGTACCGCTGCAAAATGAATCTTCAACAGTCGATTCCCCGGCGGGTCGACATACTTCTGATACGCGCTCCACGGCAAAACAAACAAAGCCACAATCACCGCCGCCATCGCCAAGTGGCGCAACGTAAACAGCTGTCGCATCCGCACTACGAACACTGCCACCACCGCCAGGCTCAGCGTCAATCCCGGATGCGCCATCAACCCGAGCCCTAAACAAACCGCACCCAAACAGACCTCAAAATCCGTCAGCCTCCGGTTCTGCCTTGCTTGCTCGAACAACACGCTCAGCAAGAACAAAAGAAAGGTGGCCGCTGAGAGTTTCGGCCACGCATACACACTGTTATAGAAGAGGAAGCCTGAAAAAATCAGCATTCCGAGCAACGGCCTTCGCCATCGTTTTTCAGCTCCAAGCGATTCGAGCAAGCACCAAACTCCAGGAATCCAAAGACACTGCAAAATCGTGCCCAACAATTGGTAAGTGAACTCTCGATTCTTAATCGGGTTGACCGTGCGCTCCATCAGCACAATGCCCGCTTGTAGCGGTGGCCGGTCGCTGCTCAGCCATCCTCCACAGCAAAAGGGGCGCAGCGGCATCCGGTCATAAATCCGGTCCGCAAAAATCCGCGGAATCACATTGTCGCCCGGCAGCATTTCCTGGAAAAATCGCTCGCTCGCAAAACCGCTGCCGTGACTAAACGGATCCCGAAACATGAAGTAGAAGTTCGTGTAGCAAAGGCCCGCTAACAGTGCCAACAACAGCGGCTCTCGAATCCCCTCGGCGAGTCTCACTGGGGAGCGCATCTTGTGTGTCACTAAGATCGCCACAGCTAATGCATAGGCCGTGTAATTCAAATACCGCCCCGCCCAGTGCGCATAGAAGAACGCCCAAAACGAGAGGTAGCCCAAAACGGCGTCCGTGCAAATTACAACCATGAGGGTATAAATGGCCTTCCGCCTGCTGCAGAGACTCGCCACCGCCAAACCAGGCACCACGAAAAGCGCAAACTCGTATACGTAAGCTCCCATCGTCCTCACCCACGTCTGCACTTGGGTAAGGTAGTAACTTACTTCCGAAAACTCTCGCGGATTGCTGACCCCCAACCAGCCGCCCCAAGCCACGTCATGGTCAATCGCCACCAAGCGCACCGGCTTCCCGCGCATATCCTCTCGAACCCACCAACGAGTCTCAACCCACTTCTCTCCTGGATCCGCTTTCAGCGGCAGTGCCAGTTGTTCGTGGTTGTCTTCTCGTTCAAGCAGCAGCCGCAACCCCGGATTCTGCGGTCTCCCGATGTGTCCCGCGACATACAACTCCAAAATGCTCGGAGCCGCGAACACCGGCGATCGCAGTTCCGCCGCGTTCTTGTCGCTGTCACAATACGAGCCCCACAGCGTCACGCCGGCAAGTTCAGCCTTGGAAATCCCTTCGTCGAAACCAGTGCCGGAATACACGCTGCCCGGCACAAAACAGCCGTTCGCTTTCCAGCCCTGCGTCCCCGCCGCTATATTCGATCCGCGTATCGGCAGCATCCCGATCACCATCGCCGCTGCTATCCCAACGCCGGTGATGATCCAAACGTGCAGCCGGTTCACAGTGAGTCCAGAGCCATTCTACTTCTGGCCCTGAACCTGCGTTTCTATCTCAGCGCTGTGGCTCGCGCTCGCGATGCGGGTCTTTTTCCTGATTGTGTGGCTCTTGCTTCGGCTGCTCGCGTCGCGGCTGCTCTTCATGCTGCGGTTGCGCCGTGTGCGGTTGAGGACGAGCCGGAGCCGGATGCTCCTGCGGTGTAGCAGCGTGTTCAGGGGCTGGCCGATTTTCTGGTCTCGCCGCTTCCGGCCGATTGCGCTGCTCTGGCTCTGGCCGCGCCGCTTGCGGATGCGGCTCAGGCCGGTTTACCGGTGCTTGCGCTCGCTCTGCCGGACGCTGCTGCTGTTGCTCCGGTCGCGCTGGCTGCCCGTGTTGTTCTGTTGGAGCCGGCCGCATCGGTTCTTGACGCGCCTCTGGCCTTTGCCCGGCCGCCGGTGTCGCCGGCCGTCTGACAGCGACGGTCGGCAGCGCTCGCGCTTCTGGCACTGCGGCTGCATGCGGTGCCGGCGCGTGATAGGCCGTCGCCAGCGGGTGCGCCTCAGTCAGCATCTGCGGGTGGCCATGATTCTCGGCCACAAATTGAGCCCGATTCGCTGCCGCCGCGCGCACTTGTTGCACCTGCGCGGGCACCGGCGCGATCCGATGCTCGCGCAGTACCGCCGTCTCTGCCAACGTGGGCCGCGCGTTGATGCCACCAGGCCCTCCGTTGTAACTGACTCGGTTCTCCACTCTGACGTTAGTAACGTTGTAATTGTAGGTGTTGTGAATAATAGTCGTATTCACGTTGTTCACCGTCCGGTTGTACTGAAACGCGCCCCGGTTCCAGTAGCCGCCTTCATAACCACGCCCCTCATAGCCGTTTCCGTAGTTGACGCCGCCGTAAAAACCAATGTGCGACCCCCAGTAGCCTTGATGCATTCGATAGTGCCCTCCGAAAAAAGACCAGAATGGCGGAGTCCAGAGCGCGCCCACAAAAGGCGCCAGCACCCAAACGCCCGGCGTCCAGTAATAACCAGACGAAGCATAGTTCCAATACCCGGGCGTCCACATGTAATCCGGCCCCGGGCAGGCAGGCTGCTGATAAACCGGCAAAGGCGGTGGTGGCTGCGGCGCCTGATAATCCCCACCGCTGTCGTTCCAGTCGGAATCATAGGCTTCGTCGTACGACTGGTCGTACTGGTACGGCTCAGAGTTGCTGGAGGAGCTCGCGGATTCTTGCGGATACGAAGCCGGATACGAAGGCTGCGACGGCGCGGCTGGCGCCGCACTGGGCTGCGATCCCGATGGCTGAGTATACGAAGCCGTCTGCGCCTGCGCTTCTTGCGCTGGAACGAGGTTCGCTTGCGCCGGATCCCCCGACGACGAACTCTCTTGCGGAGGCGGTGATTGCACACTCACCTTCGAACAACTCGCCAAACCCATGGCCAAGGCCACAGTTCCTATTCCCAATACCAATTCGCGCTTAGTTGCTTTCTTCATGAATCAACACCCATTGGGTAGACGAAATTTAGCCAGAAAAGTAGACTGCGTATCGCAATGGAGAATAGGAGTTAATGTAAAGCAACCATAATTGAATCGCCCTATGATCTGCGACAATCCCCAGGACTGAGTCCATTTGAGCGATAAATCTACACGTTGAAACACTGCGCGCACCGAACGGAGAATCGAAGCCGCCTCGCTCGAAGTGCGAAGCAAGAAGACAGGATAGTTCGGCGATCGCTCCATCCGTTCAAATTATGATCACGAGGGAGCGTGACCCTGCATGAACCGGCGATCTTTTTTGAAAACAACCGGAGCGGCATCACTCTTGTCCCGCCGCGTGTCCGCCAAACCCTCATTCCTCCGCGTCCGCCCTTCCGATGCCGCCTGGCCTTCCACACAAGCCTGGAAAAACCTCAATGATGAAGTGGGCGGCAATCTCATTTCTGTCGATTTCCCGCTCAACGCCTGCCTTGCCTCATCATCGAGCAGCGACTGTGAAACCCTCTTCACAAATCTGCGCAACCCCTATTTCATCGGGGACAACCCCGGTGTCACCCAAACTCTCGGCTGGGTCGATGGATGGGCCACCAAGCCCAGTGTCTATGCTGTCGCTGCCCGCAACGCTGCCGATATCAGTGCCGCCGTCAAGTTCGCCCGCGAAAACAATCTGCGCCTCGTCGTCAAAGGCGGCGGTCACAGTTATCAAGGCACCTCAAACGCGCCCGATTCTCTACTGATCTGGACGCGTCACATGCACGACGTCACTGTCCACGAAAGTTTCGTTCCGCAAGGCTGCAACGCCTCTCACACTCCTCAGAAAGCCGTCACTCTCGGCGCTGGCGCAATTTGGATGCAAGCCTACGATGCGGTCACAACCAAAGCGGGCGCCTATGTGCAAGGTGGCGGCTGTACCACCGTCGGCGTCGCTGGACTGATCCAAAGCGGAGGATTCGGCAGTTTTTCGAAACACTACGGCCTCGCTGCCGCCGGCCTGCTCGAAGCGGAAGTAGTGACAGCCGACGGCAAAGTCCGCATCGCGAATCCCTGTACCCATCCGGATCTCTTCTGGGCTCTCAAAGGTGGCGGAGGCGGCACCTTCGGCGTCATCAGTAAACTCACCCTCCGCGTCCGAGATCTGCCCGAACTCGCTGGTGGCGCGAGCTTCACCGTGCAGGCTGCTTCGTCCGATGCCTATCGCCGCTTAATCGCCCGCTTCCTCGCCTTCTACAGCGAAGCTCTGTTCAACGATCACTGGGGCGAACAAGCCCGCTTCACTTCGAACAACAAACTCCACATCAGCATGGTCCATCTCGGCTTGACCACGCAGGAATCGCGCAGGATTTGGCAGCCGTTCCTCGATTGGTTAGCGCAATCCCGTGCCGATTACACTATCGAATCCGAACCCATCATCGGCAGCATTCCTTTTCGCCATTGGTGGGATGTCGATTGGCGCAAAGAGCATCACCAGGAAGTTTTCAAAGCCGACACGCGCGCAGACGCTAGCCCCGCGAACGTCTGGTGGGCCGGCGATTCCGGCCAAGTCGGCTGGGTCGTCTGGGGTTTTGAGTCGCTCTGGATGCCCGCTTCGTTGCTTGCCGGCGATGCGCGCGAAAAGCTAGCCGGCGCTTTATTCGCCGCCTCCCGCTTCAGCGGCGTCGAGCTTCATTTCAATAAAGGCCTCGCCGGCGCGCCCGCTCAAGCCATCGAGACTGCGAAGGACACGGCCATGAACCCCGCCGTGTGTGACGCCTTCGCTCTTGCGATTATCGCCAACGGCCAAGGCCCCGCCTACCCCGGAATTTCAGGCCACGAACCCAATCTCGCCGCAGGTCGCAAAGCCTCCGCTTCGGTGCATAGCGCAATGAATGAACTTCGCGCTGTCGCTTCCGCTGACGGAGCTTATGTTTCTGAAAGCGACTTCTTCGAACACAACTTTCAGCAAGCTTATTGGGGAAAAAACCACGCTCGCCTCGCCGGCATCAAACGCAAATACGACCGCGCCGGTCTCTTCTTCGTTCACAACGGGGTTGGTTCAGAACGCTGGTCCCCAGACGGCTTTATCAAGCGCTAGCCAACCAACCCGTTATCTGTTACTTGGACATCGCGGGAGTTTACTTGGACATCGCGGGAGTTGAGCTATGAGCAAAAGCTTTGTAAAGTGAACCGAAGAGCCAGCCCGCCACTGCTCCATCGACTAAGCCGTACACTGTGCCCAGCAAAACACGGCCCAAGTTGTTTGCTGTGTCCGCGCCAGGGCAGACGGAGCTGATCATCCGCAGGAACTCCCCGCCGTACGATGGCGCCAGCATATGAACGAGCCCAACAATTAGCAGAACCGCACCCCACAAAATGCTCGCCGTCAGGGTAAATGCTTTAACTGAGAATCTCATATTTCGTCACCTCACTAAAATTGACGTCGCTGCCACCGAAACGAGTGCCGGTCGCGCCTTAAATACAACCTCGACAGGATGCGCGCGCTCGACTCGTCACCCGTCCAATTGTGTGAAAGGTGACTGAAATATGCAAAAACTCATGATCCTTGGGTGCTCGATCGCGCTGTCGTTCTTACCTGCCGCGATTCTCGCAGCTACAACTAACAACAGCTGGCCCGCCGAAAATCTATCCGGCACGATCGATATGGTCAAACCCGGCCAAAACTTGTTAATCATTCGAGATTCTACAGGCGTACCCTTCGATCTTCAAGTAACTCCAACAACTCGCATCGATCTCGGGAACCGCCGAGTCGATTTAAGAGACCTGGCTCAGGACGATCAAAAACAGGCCTCCGTGCATTACATCCCGGAACGGCGTGGCGACATCGCTCTCTCCATCCAGGTGCAAAACTAAATTCACGCTTCGGCATCACATTCCTCGAACCATGGCAGAATCGTTATGGTAGACTTCCTACCATAGCGAATCTGCTATTATCGATACATGCCGAGACCCCCCGAACCCGCCGCCAACAAAATCGACCTCCTGCAAGGAACGCTCGATCTTCTCATCCTGCAAACTCTTCAGTGGGGCCCGCGTCACGGCCACGGTATTGGCCAAGCCATCCGCATCAGTTCTAACGATGCCCTCCAAATCGAACATGGCTCCATCTACCCGGCCCTCCACCGTCTCGAAAGCCGCGGCTGGCTCGCTTCCGAGTGGAAAATATCCGAAGCCAAGCGCCGCGCCAAATATTACAAGCTCACCCCGCAGGGCAAAAAACAGCTCCTGCAAGAGCAATCGAAATGGAAACAACTTGTGCGCCTCATTGCGCGCACCGCCGGCCGGCCCGTCGAGGAGTGAATCATCTATGCTCCCTCGCTTCTTCAAAAAAAACCGCCCCGCACCCCGTGAAATCGACGACGAAATGGAAGCCCACCTCGCCCTCGAAGCCCAAATCCTCCAAGAGCGAGGTTTCACTCGCGAAGAAGCCGAAGCCCGTGCCCGTCGCTCTTTAGGAAACCGCACTCGTCTTGCCGAGGAAGCCCGCGAAGCCTGGGTCTGGATGTGGTTTGACCGCCTTGTTCAAGACCTCAAGTACGCCGCGCGTACTCTCCGCCGCGGCGGCGCCGCTTTCACCCCCGCCGTCGTTCTCTCCATCGCGCTCGGCATTGGCGCCGGAACGGCTGTCTACAGCATCGCCGATTCCGTCTTCTTCCGCCCGCTCCCGTACCCACAACCGCAAAGCCTCACCTGGGTCGCTGTTACTTTTCCAGCATTCAAGTTGGAGTTCCTCCCGTCACCCGACTATGTAGCTTGGCGTCGTGACAACCACGTCTTTACAAATCTCGCCGCCCACGGCCTCTCCGGCCAATCTGTGGTGCTCTCCGGCGAAACCCCTACTGAGGTGCAAGACGTCCGCGTCTCCGCCAACTTTCTGCGCACCTTCGGCATCCAGTTGGCACGCGGCCGCGATTTCCTCCCCGCCGAAGAACTCCCCAACGGCCCGAAAGCCGTCTTGCTCACCTGGCGACTCTGGCAGCAGCGTTTTCACGCTGACGCAGCTATCCTCGGCAAAACGATTCAGTTAGATCGCCAACCGTACACAGTCATCGGAATCCTTCCGCGCTCCTTCGTCTTCCCGATGGACCTCGCGCCCGACTTACTAACCACCCTCCCCATCACTCCCGAGACCCGCTGGCTCGCGGGCGCCGCCACCTGGGCAGCTTATGGCCGCCTGAAACCTGGCGCGACTCTCGTTCAGGCACGTTCCGACCTTGCACGCCTCTTCGCCAGAAGCAAAGCCGCCGAACCCCGCGTCTATCGTCCCGACGTTCGCTTCGTCGTCGAACCGCTTCTGCAACACCGCATCGGCGATGCTCGCGGGTTGCTCTCTGTCCTGATCGGCGCCGTCAGTTGTCTGCTGCTCATCACCTGTGCCAACGTTTCCAATTTACTCCTTGCCCGTTGGTCCGCCCGGGCCGGTGAGCTCGCGGTCCGAACCGCCATCGGCGCTGGCCGTGCGCGTTTGGTTCGTCAGCTCCTAACCGAAGCTGGGCTCCTCACCCTCCTCGGCTGCGCCCTCGGCGCTTTCCTCGCCTTTGCCGTCCTCCGCGGCTTCGTACATTACGCCTCCAACGAACTCCCTCGCATGAGCGAAGTTTCTTTTGACGCCCGTGTCCTCTTTATCGGCTTTGTCATCGCTTTTTTTACAACCCTCTTCTTCGGCGGCTGGCCCGCGCTTCACGCCGGCCGAACTAGCATCCAATTCACCCTTCAACACTCCCAGCGCCCCGGCCTCGCCACCGGTTACCGTTTCGCCAAACGCGCTCTCATCGCGGCCGAAATGGCTCTCTGTCTGGTCTTGCTTTCCGGTGCTTCTCTCCTGCTCGAAACCCTCTGGCATCTGACGAATGATCGCCTCGGCTTTCAACCGGAGCACTTACTAAGTTTGGACATCCCGGTAAAAGGCACGAAACTCGAACCCGCTGCCACTCGTGTCGCCCTCGTCACGGAAGTAACCGATTCCCTCCGCCACATCCCCGGCGTCGAAATCGTTGCCCAAACTGACTGCACGCCGCTCTCCGGAGGCGTCATGTCGGGAATCTTCACCCGCTCTGATCGACCCGCTCCGGAAGCCCTCCGCGCCGCCGACGTCATTCACGTCTGCGGAACCACTCCGCCCTACGCCGCTGCCGTCGGCCTCCGCACCCTACATGGCCGCTTCTTCACTGATGCAGATCTCTATCACCCACAGACGCTCGCCGTCATCAATGAAACCGCCGCCCGCACTTACTTCCCTGGCGGCGAAGACCCGATCGGCAAACAAATCCTTGGCGAGCGAAAGTCCCGCGACGGTCCGCTCGAAGATTGGAAAACAGTAATCGGTGTCGTCTCAGATTCGCGCAACGCCGGCCTCAATGCCCCGCCGGCTCCGCAAGCGTACCTCAACGGTCTCATGTCGCCCGATACCGACCGCCCGCAAATTGTCATTCGCGCCAGCGGCTCCCCCGATGCGCTCGAATCCGCCATCTCCACCCGCCTTCACTCCTTCGACAAAGGCTTGATCGTCAAATCCGAACCACTCTCGGAAACCATCACGAAAATGAGCGGTGGCGCTCGCTTCAATGCCATTGTCGTCGGCAGCTTCGCGCTCATCGCCTTCCTCATCGCCGTCATCGGCGTCTACGGCATCCTCGCGTTTGCAGTCGCGCAACGAACTCAGGAAATCGGCATTCGCCTCGCCCTCGGCAGCGGCGCAAAGCACATTTACAATCTCTTGTTGCAAGAGGGACTTACTCCGGTTTTCATCGGTTTATCCATCGGCGCCCTCGCCGTCTTCGCCTTCACCAAATACCTCAAGTCTCTTCTCTACGGCGTCAGCGCCACAGATCCCCTCACCTTCGGCGCCGTCGCCTTCGCTCTCACCCTCGCCGCCATCGTCGCCATTGCCATCCCCGCCCATCGGGCCGCCCGCCTCGACCCCACCATCGCCCTCCGACACCAATAACTAAAGCGATTGGCCCAATCGTTTCTCCAATTGCGCGCGAAACGTCCTGCTAATCCGCGGCCGCGAGCCATCCTTCAAGACCGCTTCAAACTCCCCATGCGCAATCGGTTCCAAGTGCAAAATGCTTTCGATATTGACAATGGCCGATCGATGCACCCGAACGAATCGCATCGGGTCAAGCCTGCCGGCAAGCTCGTTCAAACTAGCGCGGTATAACATCTCCTTGCCGCCCATATGTAAGTTCACATACACCCCGGCCGCTTCAATCCAATCAATGTCAGTCACCGGAACGAAGCGCGTTGTCCCTCTCGATCGCACCACCAGCCGGTCCAATCGGCCCTCAGTCAACGGCGTGTTGGCGGCCATGCGCATCACGCGCTGTCCGAATTCGTGCAGGTGGCGCTCGTCCATTCGCGCCTTCACGCGCATCATCGTTGCGTCTAACCGCTCGTCGCTGAACGGTTTCAACAAATAGTCCAGCGCATTGGCTTCAAAGGCCCGCACCGCGTGTTGATCGTAGGCGGTCACAAAAACCGTAAGCGGCATCTGCTCCGCGCCCACCGTGTGGATCACGCTCAAGCCGTCCATTTCAGGCATCTGCACATCCAGAAACACCAAATCGGGCTTTTGATTCTCGATGATGTCCACCGCGCTAAGCCCATCGGCGGCTTCTAAGAGAACAACAATGCTCGCATCCTTCCGCAGAAGATCGGCAATTCTCTGCCGCGCCGGCGTCTCGTCATCCACCACCAGAACGCGAATTCGTTCAACCCCCGCCATGGTCATCGGCTTCCCCATTGAAACGCAGTGGCAGCGCTATCCTCACTTCGGTCCCTCCTGCCTCACGCCGCTCCACACTAAAGTGGCTGCTGCCGTTCGGATGCAGACTGGCAATCCGCTCACGGGTAACCGAAAGTCCGACGCCCGCCGCAGTCTCCATGCTCCACTCAGGCGGAAGACCAACGCCGTCATCAGTCACACAAATTTCCAAGTCCTTCCCCACCCGCTGCGCAGTTAGGGTAACGCGCCCGCCTGCCGCCCTTTTCGAAATGCCATGCCTGATCGCATTCTCAACCAACGGCTGCACCAGCAGGCAAGGCACCGTGGCGTATTTGACCTCCGGCTGAATCTGAATGTCGATTTTCAAATTGTCGCCAAAACGAATCTTCTGGATCGCCAGATAGTGATCTAAGAAGCCTATCTCTTCCGCCAGCGGAATCTCCGGCCTGTCCTTCGAATCGAGAGACAGCCGCAGCAGATCGCCCAGATGTTCAATCATCCCGCGCGCCAGTTTCGGGTCGCGCTCCACCTGCGAGGAAATCGTATTCAGTGCGTTAAACAGAAAATGCGGATCAAGCTGCATCCGCAGCGCATTCAGCCGAGCTTCAGAAAAACTCCGCTCCAGCCGCTCCGCCCGCAACTCGCTCGATAGATACCGTTCGTAATAGCGATATGCTTGCGCCGAACCCAAAATCAACCAGTAAACCAGCCAGCTCCACAGAAACATGCCCTGCAAAGCACCGGCCAGAATCTTTGTGTTCAGCAGCGCATTCCATGGCCCTACACCCAGCACAGCGCGCAGCAACGCAAACACGTAGACATACGCCGCTGTGAACAACGCGCTCAGAATCAACTGGACCAAAAAGCGCTGCGCCAGTTGCTTGTCAGTGAACGGCAGCCTCCGATCTGCGGCCAGAATGAACGGAGCCACCACACCCCAAGACCACCACTGCGCGAGCGACATAGTGAGATACATCCGCCAATTGCCGCGAGCTGAAATGCTTGGCAGCGCAAACAGGCAACCCAGAATGCTCCACGCAAAAAACGCGAGCAGGGTCCGTCCTGCCCGCGTCCGTGCGATCTGGCTAAGATTCAATGTCGTACTGAGTCGCTCCAAATTCTCATTTACCCTTAGTTGTGCGCGAGAACCACATCCTTCGCGTCTTGCAGCCGCATGATTACAGCCCATCCATAAAAATTATTCGCCACTGCGGCAACAATCTCATTCTTCCCTGGCTTCAGCGGCAACGAGAATGTTCCATTATCCAAAGAACACCGGCCATCCGGCGTCTTTCTAGCCGAGGGCGGCTGATAAAGATTCTTATCCGCAAACACCTGCGTCCCATTCACAAAAACCCACAACTCCCGATTCCAGCCGACTTGCACTTTCTTCGTCTGCTCTTTGCTCGAAGTAACTGTGGTTTTCAACCAAACCAGCGCTCGACCCGGCCTCGCGAGCGGCAATCCCAATTCGCGGCTCACATTCACCAGCCCGCCACGCTCGGCATTCAGCGGACGCCAGCCTGTGCCGGAGGAGGGAAGATCGGCAAGCGTTGGCTGCTGATCGTTTGCCAGCTGCGTAAACGGTGACATCTCCCACGCGCGCAAATATCGGCGATCGCTTTGCGTCAAATCTTTTTCAGGCTTAGCGGGAAGCCCATCTACGCTGCCGGGCATTACTGTTAGATTGGCAAAAATGCCCGGACCTTCCACCATCAACCCTCCTTCCAACGCATCGCCTTCCAGATTGCCGATTTTCAATGTGGGCGATTTCGTCCCGTTGATAAAGACATCCATGCGTCGGCCTGATACCACCAGCTTCACATGGTTCCACCCGCTCTCTTTCAAAGGTGCAGGCGATTGATACTGCGGAAACAGATCCCACAGCAGGACGCCATGAGTCTGCGGCGCATACTGTACGCAGTCCGGAGCTTCGTCGCACTTAGGCCGCGGCCGCAGATAGAAATCCTCATAAGTGTCTTTATCGCGCCGGCGGAAAGCGAAACCCGCCCCCATCGTGCCGGTTGTTTCAACGTCGTATTCAATCGTTCCATCGCGAAAAACCAAATCGTTCAACACGGCGTGTCCCGTCGCCAGCTTCAACTCGGTGTTTCTCTGTTTCAACTCCAGCGCGGCAAACCCATCCTTTTGCACGAATTCTGCGTTGCCCTCAACCGTCCAATGGTCGGCTGCCATCGGGATCTTAACAACCTCAGCCGCCGAAATCGTTCCCATTGCAAAAAAGGCGAGCGCAATCAGCCCGCTAGCGCGTCTAGCTTCTCTAAGTTGCAGCGTCATGCCTCCAGCCTCTGCTGCATCGGCGCGCAAGTCGACTAAAACGTCACGGCCGGGAACTGGCTGTTGCCAGACGGATATCCGTGTTGCCAACCGAAACCCTGATAACCCAATTCCGAATGTCGCCAGTGCCGGCAAATCCTCTGCTTCTTCCGTTGATTAACGAAGACGCTACTGCTGTGCCACTTGAATCCGCACGTGGTCCAAATGCTGACCCAGCAGTAACTCCATGCCGTTGCCATTCGGCCACAAAATCGGCTCTCCAAAACGGCTCGCGGGCCTAAACTCAAGCACGAACCGGCCGGGAAAAACGCTTAGCAATTCAAATTCTCCCTTGTTATTCTCCACATCGTAACCCGGACCCATGTCGCTGTTCCTCTCGGGAACCTTCTCTTGATCAAGATACTTCACAGAGATAAATCCCTTGGCTGGCTTCCCGGTGGTGGCCTCTATGACCCTTCCGCTGATTCTTCCATCGGGTAAGGGAAACGAGTCCGCGCGGCAGCCAGTTCTCTGTTCACCATGTACTGGGAGATCAAGTGGATACTGCCGGTTCGCCTCCTTTTCACCGCTGACAAGACCGGCGGGCAGGTTCACTTCAATCCGATAACGGGCCGCCGGCAGCTTCGTAAAGGCATAGGCGCCGCTGTCATCGCTGATGGCCGAAAAGCGTCTCCCGGTTTTCTCGACGGCCGTCACCGGTACGCCTCGCAGCGGCTGGGAGTCAACTAAATCGGCCCAGCCGTTGCCTCGCGGGTGCAAAGCCAGCGTCCCGAATAAATCGTCAGACACGGCATGATCCCTCAACGCCCGCAGTTCGCGCAAGGCGCCACCCACTCTCACCGCAGGCGCGGTCTCCGAGCAGATACCGGTCTCGAATCCATCTTTCCTGGGCGTGGCATAAACCAGGTAACTGACTCCCACCTCGAAAGGATATCCGCAGTCCCCCGCACCCGATCCCGTGTAGACAATGGCTTCCTTGCCTGCGTCCACCGTTCCGCGGAAACCATCCGAGATCACAAAATGAGCGATCTTGGATGTCGGCACATTCGGGTCAGCGCCGGGCGGAAGGGTGATCGAGACCACTCTGCCCAAAAAAATAACATCCCCGGATTTCCAGCCCTGGTCACACGGCCCCGCAAAATGCACGCAGCTGCACGCATGCAAGACGCCAGGCAGCGTCACCAATGCCCAAAGAGCGGCGTACAAACAACGCGGCATCACCGCCCCAATTCCCAACGATCCGTTGGTGCGTGCACGAAGGTATGATACATTTCCGCGCAATGCGAATCCGCAGTCGCTCGGTGTTGGGGTGGATCAATCGCGCATTCTCTGTTCGTAGAACACCGTTGCCGGCCATTAAATTCCGCGGGTCGGAAGTCGAGTTAGGCGATACGACAACCGTAAGCCAGTTCACATTGGAAATTCCAGCTTGTTAAGAAACTCCAACGCCGTTTCGAGACCGCTGTGATTTGATTGGCACGGCCGCCTGCATTCATTAACTTGCCGGTGCGAGTCAGCACAAAATGTTCGACCTTGCTTCGTTAGCCTGGGTTGTTGATCTGCCGGATCATATCCTGCACCGCACGCTCCAGGGTTAGGCGGATATCAGGCTTCATTCGTCGCGTGTTCATAAAGGCCGCTGCACAATAGCCAGTCGGCGTGCGCAACAAGACAGAGGAGGAGCCGGGAAGATCGCCGATATGCCACCAGCGACCCTGCTCGTTCACTTCCCAGCCTTTTGCGTAGTGCGGGTTTGCGGCAGTCCCAGTCGTCATCGATCTAATGGTCTCCGGCTTTAGGATGTTCCGGTCGCTCGAAAACCCATCGACGCGTGTGGCAAATCGCACGATCTCGCTAGGAGTTGCCACCCAGCCGCCGGCGGAATCAAGACGGCTCACATTCATCCCGTAAGGATCGCCACCTTCTTGATCGTAATATCGAACTTCGTCAGGAAGATGTTTCCCCGCGGTGTTGCCCGCGATCTGCATGCCATCAATGTCGCAGGGCTTCAAGATCTGTTCGCGTACATAGTCGGCATAACGAACCCCCGTCACTCTCTCGATAACCCTGCCGAGAATACAAAAGCCGAAGTTAGAATACGCATAATGCATGCCTGGTGGGAAATCCAACGGGCGAGTTTTCAAGGTATGCGAAATAAGATCCTTATGGCCCATCTCCGGATCGTGGAACATCGGATCACTCGGGCCTTTCTCCCACCCCCCGCATGTGTGGGTCAGCAGATGTTCGACCGTAATCTGATCCACCCCGGGATGGTATGGCGGTTTTCCATAAACGCTGCCAAGAATTGCATCGGGACCGAACACGCGCGTGTCCAAACTAAGTTTTTGCTGCTCGCTTAACGAGAAGATCGCGGCGGACGTGATTGGTTTCGTGACGCTCGCGATTCTAAATCGACTCGCTCCGGATACCGGTTCCTTCTTCTCAAGATTCGCGAATCCAAACGTCTCCTGATAAACGACGTCTTTGTGATACGCAACGGCGACCGACATGCCAGGCACATCGCAAGCAGTCATGAATGCCGCGGCAATTCTCGCCAGTGCCTGACTCTTTTGTTCCGTAAGCTGATTCGATTGCGTTTGCCCGTCCGATTTCGCCACCAGGCAGGCGACGGAAAACCCGCCCACCGCATCCCGGCAGAGTCTGCGCCTGGACCATCTGAATTCACCGATCATCTATCCCTCTCTGATCCGCCCCAAGATTCCTACAGTTAACACAGTGCGCACGCCAGCCTGTGCGTTCCACCCAAAGCTAAACTCACGGCCAGAAATCGCATTCTTGAGAATGCAACTCGCTTAGCGAACAAAATGAGAAGTCCGTAGGTCCCCAAACTCCCAGGAAGTCTAATTGCGGGAGGTCGCTACCGCGACACCCGTGACTCCGAAGAAGCGGAAGCCATTCAGAGGAACGGGCAAGCGTCCTCTACTTTACCCGCGGATCAAACGACTCTGGTTCTTTGAATCGAATTTGACCGAAATCGCTGTGAAGCGGATTGATTAGGCAGTTGCGCTCTCTGGGTACGATAGCCGATGGAAGCGATATCGCGGCAGACTTCTTCGATTTTGCCCATTTCGTTCCCAAGTCTTTGCTTGCTTTGGAAGGCATGGCCGCATTCCAGCCAGCGGGAAGCTCCGCTTGGGTGCAGACCAGAATTGCGACCGTGTCCGGAATTTCGATTTCAATCGAAACCATATTTGTTGGGATTGCAGCGCTGTTGGCCAAGACCTCGAGAGCACAGAGAGAAAGTGTTGAACCGCAATAAAGGATAGAGGTCCCTTTGTGGTTCCAGCGCCCTCCATGCAGCCTCGCGCCTTCGCCGGTATTCTGCGGATATTTGGCGCGACAAATCCGGTAGGCGGTCAGAAACTCACCAAATTCCGCGTTCCATCTGTCCTAAAACATCGTTGACACGCTGAGTGCCTTTTTTTGTGCTAAGCAAAGAAATCGGTGTGGCAAAATCGAGGGCACGAATAGGCGTCCCCATCCAGCGCAGCGCCTCATTCTTATCGCCCATTACCTCGCTTGCTCGGCCAATTAGATTTGTCATAACCCTTGTCGTCGTCGGGTTGGCGGGGAGTTTCTTTAATGTCTTAGCTACTTTCAGCGGGTGTGCCGAATTCGCTTTTGTTCTGCGCGATAAATGCAAGTTCTTTTTTCTGCGCAATTGCGTTTTCGGCTTTCTCCGCCCGATTTCCATATCCATAGTCTACGCTGTGATGTTTGGTTCGCCTCGCCTAAAGCTGCGAGATGGCTTTTCTGCTGGCCCTAATCCGTATGTGGAAAATCAGCCGCGCAACTGAAATGTCGGCCTGTCGACCGCCATCCTTCGACGAATGGTGCGTGATATATCCAAGTAGGTCGATGCAAGCCCCCCACACTGTTCGAACAAGCAAATGGAAGAACGATTCGAAGGAAGTCTTCATGCCTGAGGTGGCCGTCCACCGCCAAGGCGCCACTCGCTCGGCTTCATTCCCGTCCATCGAACAAAGGCCCTCGTAAAAACGCTGTGGTCGGGATAACCCACAAACGTCCCCACCTCACCCACACCCAGTCGCGTATGGGCTAGCAACTGGCAGGACAACTCGCGGCGCGTCTCATCCATAATCTGCTGATAGCTCTGTCCCTGTGCTTCCAACCGGCGGTGTAGCGTCCGCCGCGAGATTCCCAATTCCTCGCAAATCTCGACTGCTTCGATGGGACCGCGCATGAGAGCAACCCGGAGGGCCCGCCGCAACTGGGTCACCGTGTCCAGTTCGCCGGCAAACCGCAGCAGTGCAAGCTCTTGCTGGAGACGCTTCCGCTGATCCGGTTGGGCTCCGGCCACGGGCCGGGCCAACAAAGCAGGGGGTAAAGCCACAGCCGTCTGCTCGGAATCGAACCGTACCTTCACGCCAAAAACGCTGCTATACGGCGTCACATCCTGCGGCGCGGATCTTGACAGATGCACCTCCTCAATCGGCGCTGCGTTCGGGCGCGCCAGTTCCGCCACCAAACGGAACGCGGCCATGGCTGCACCGTCACACATCACGCCGAAGCCCGCACCAGCCGGATGAATCAAGGCGTAACCGAAGTACGCCACGTGCCGCCCGTGCAGCAAATACACGATCGCCCCGTTGGTCAGCCTGTGATTATGCTGCACAAAGTCCAGCAAAGCGTCGCCGAGGGTTGGCGCGTTTCGCATAAGCTCCCCCAACAGCCCCAGGGCCGTGGTTTGCATCGCTCCCGTGATCTCCAGTCCGATATGTGGACAACGAGTTCTCACGGCAGCCAATTGCGCTAACCGATCCATCGCCGCATACGGGATAACGGCATCCGGATCGGCAAGTGCCGTCGCGCTCAGCCCGGCTTCCGCCAAAACGTCTTCAGGGTGAACGCCATATCGTCCCAGCAACGCTGGCAGCGCAGCCAGAAATCCCACGCGTTGAAGGCTGTTCGGCATGATTCGTCCGTGTCCCGATACTAAAGCCGGCGCCTTTTGGCCAGAATAGTCAAACGTTTGATCCTGCCGTCAGTGTACGCTGGAACAACACAAAAAATCTCCGTGAGTGCACCACGGCTAATTCATCACGTGCACAACGTTGCCTTACGGAGGAAATACATGAACATTCCATTGAAAACCGTCAGATGGGGAACCACTCTGGCCTTAGCTGCGGCCATCGCTTCAGCTAACCCGATTATCACCATAGCCTATGATCCGACTGTAGATTTCACTGCAGCCGACAAAACTCAAATCCAGGACGCGGTGAATTTCTTTACGTCAAACATGACAAGCAATGTAAGCTTGACGCTCGCATTCGGCGGCCAGGCCGGCGGAGGCGCGAGCACCAGTTCGTCTTCGTACATTGAGTCTTACAGCGCCTATTACAGCGCTCTGGTCGCCAATTCATCGGGCAATGCCACAGATCTATCGGCCATAGCCAGCCTCGGTGGTCCCAGCGTGAATAATCCTGTGACCGGTTCGTCGAATATCAAACTGAGCACGACTCTGGCAGCAACTCTGGGGCTCGATCCGCAGTTCAACGCTCCGCTATCAGGATGTGACAATCTGACTGCGACCGCCTGTATCCAGGTGGGCACCAATGTCTTGAACGCGAGCGGCACTCCGATGGCGTCCCTCATGGGCACCGTCGAGCATGAAGTAGACGAGGTCTTCGGAACTTCTTCGGCGCTTCCGGGAGGCGGTGGTACGCTCCCAGACGATCCCTCCGCCGCCGATCTCTTTCGCTACGGTGCGAGCGGGGTTCGCAGCTTCGCCTTCAACTCGTCCACAGATGTTCCCTGTACGGGATCACCAACGGCCTATTTCTCGATCAACAGCGGCGTCACCAACCTCAACGACTACAACAACTGCAACAACGGCGGAGATTACGGCGACTGGCTTGATGACTCTGGCACCCAGGTACAGGATGCTTTTGGCCCCGATGACGTCGCATCATCTCTGAACCTGAACTCGCCCGAAGTGACACTCCTCGACGCCGTCGGTTACAACTTCGACTTTGCCACAACCGCCGCTCCTGAGCCATCATCTGCCCTCTTCCTGCTGCTGGCAGGTCTGGGTGCGGTGCCGATGCTCCGGAAACGCTTAGCCGGCAAGTCTCGCAGTTAGCGAACGGGCGGCAACAAATTCATAGTTGCCGCCAAAACTCGAATAGACGGCCTCAATCCGCGTGCTCTAGCTTCTAGACCGAAGTTCTTTCCTTCAATAGGATGAACCGGATTGTTTTCATGCGGATGGGGTAGTTTCGGACCTGTATCGGTAGGCATGTATGTGCAAATAATATTATTTTGCAATATTGCATGATAGTGATATTATGTAGGCATGTACGTGGCTACCGTGCCCAACCGCAACTCGCCGCCGGCCATCCTATTGCGTGAATCCTTCCGCGAAAACGGCAAGGTGAAGTCTCGCACCATTGCCAACATCTCGCATCTCCAGTCGCAACAGATCGAGGCGCTCCGCTTGGCTTTGGCCGGCTCGTTGCCCACCGCCAGCGCTCCTTTGCCGGACTCGTTTCACATCTCCCGCTCCCTGCCGCACGGCCATGCGGCCGCCGTCCTCGGTTGCCTGCGCAATCTGAAGTTGGATTCCATCCTCGACTCTGCCCCCAGTCGACAACGTGATCTCGTCATCGCTATGATCGTGGCCCGAATCGTCGATCCCGCTTCCAAACTGGCCACAGCTCGCGGCCTCCATGCGGACACGCTCAGCACCAGTCTCGGCGATCTGCTCCAGCTCGACTCCGCCAACGAGTCCGAACTCTACCTGGCGATGGATTGGCTGCTCCCCCGCCAGGCGCAGATCGAACAACAACTGGCCCAGCGCCAACTCGCCGGCGGCGGCTTAGTGCTCTACGATTTAACCTCCACCTACTTTGAAGGCCGCCACTGTCCGTTGGGCAAACTCGGTCACTCGCGCGATGACAAGTCTGGCAAGCCGCAGATCGTCTTTGGGCTCCTGACCAATGCACTGGGCTGTCCCGTCGCTGTTGAAGTGTTCGACGGCAACACCGCCGATCCCAAAACCGTCGCCTCACAGATCGACAAACTCCGCACGCGATTCGGTTTGCAAAATGTGGTTCTGGTCGGTGACCGCGGGATGATCACCAGCGCCCGCATCCGCCAAGATATGCCCGCCTCGCAGGGCATTCAGTGGATCTCCGCACTGCGCGCCAGCCAGATCCAGAAACTGGCCAAGGACGGGCGCTTGCAAATGTCCTTATTTGATCAGACAGACTTGGTCGAGATCGCGCATCCGGATTTTCCGGGTGAACGTTTGATTGCTTGTTTCAATCCACTGCTGGCCGAAGAACGCGCCCGCAAACGGCCCGACCTGTTGGCGGCCACCGAAAAACAGTTAGCCAAAATCTCCGCCGCCACCCAACGCGTCCGGCGTCCGCTCCGTGGCAAGCACAACATCGGAATCCGCGCCGGCAAAGTGCTCAACCGCTACAAGATGGGCAAGCACTTTCAACTGCGGATTGAAGAAGACAGCTTTCATTACGAGCGCAAAACCGCCAACATCGAACGAGAACAAAGTCTGGATGGTATCTATGTCATTCGCACCAGCGTCAAACAGGAAGATCTGTCCAGCCAGCAAGTCGTGGCCAGTTACAAAAGCCTATCTGGCGTCGAGCGCGCTTTCCGCAGCTTGAAAACCGTCGACCTGCATGTACGCCCCATCCATCATCGCCTTCCCAACCGCGTTCGAGCGCACATCTTCCTTTGCATGCTGGCCTACTACGTCGAATGGCACATGCGCCAACTCCTGGCTCCTATTCTTTTTGATGATGACGATAAGCAACAAGCGCAAGCGGCTCGCACCTCTATTGTTTCTCCCGCCACTCGCTCGTCGTCGGCCAAACGCAAGGCTCACACCAAACTGACCGCCGATGGCTTGAAGGTGCACAGCTTTCAGACTCTGCTCGGCGATCTCGCCACCATCGCCAAGAACAAAATTCAACCCAACGACAAAACGAGCGCCGCTTTCGATATGCTCACTCGACCCACCCCGCTGCAACAGCGCGCTTTTGATCTACTCACCGTCACTTTGAAAGCCAGCTAAATCCTCTGTAGGCAGCAGCTCACCCCTCCATCGCCGTTAAGCTGTTGATTTCACTATTTCCATGCCGTTAAGGCCCAAGAACTTCGGTCTAGATCTCTTCTCCAAAGCCCGCAGAAACGCGCGCATGTCCATCCGGTTGCGGCCGTCAATGCACACTACAGGCACCTCATCGTTGTACTTCTGCCGCAATTCCGAATCGGAATCAATGTCCATTTCGCGCCACCGGAAGTCCGCATGTCCCTGAGCCTGTGTAAGCGTCTCTTTCACCATGTCGCAAAGATGGCATTCCCTGCGCGAATACACTATGACGTCGTGCATACGGCGATTGTAAACGCTGGTCCCGATAGGAGCGCAAAGGGCGCGAATGCGCGCCGCGAAACAGGATTCACTCGAATGCAATGCGCTTCCAATTTCCGAATATCTGACCAATCACCCGAAGTGCTGCGAAACGCTACCGTAAGAGATACACCACCGTTGTCTCAGTGTCCGCCGGATCCGGCGTCGGATCTCCGTAGATCTCCCACGAGTGCCCAGCCGACTCCCTCCGATTCGCCGCCATCCATACTCGAATCGCCTCGTGCGCCTCTTTCATGCGACCATACGGGCCGCGGTGGACGGCGACCGCAGCTTCGCCCCCTTGCGTCTCCGTCGCATACACCTCGCCCGCACATTCGAAGGTGCGCGTAACTTCCACACCAAAGTCGCACAGTAACGGCGCGCCCGGCCGTGTCGGGTGGTGGTAGAGAAAAATGTTGTGGCCATCAGTCCGCAGCCCTGGCTCACTGCGAAGGAATCCCCAAACCTTGTCCAGGGCTGGCCCCCACGCCGATCCAACCGCGCCCGGCATCACCTCGCGCCGTACCGCAGCCAACTTGCGGGGGGAAACAGTCTGTAAATGGACGGACACGGACATTCCTTGATCGTAGAGCAAACGCTGCGCCGATTTACTTTGAACTCAATCGCAAAATTCACACTTGACATCTGATCGACAATCCACTACCATATGGTTGTGGATCAATTGGGTACAACATTTGCTGCTTTGTCTGATCCCACCCGCCGCGGGATGATCGAGCGGCTCTCACATGGTCCTGCCTCTGTGCATGGATTGACGGAGCGGTTTGCACTCTCGCAGCAGATGATTTCAAAACATATTGCCTGCCTGGTGCGGGCGCGGATTGTCATCAAGACGAAGCGTGGACGAGAGAGTGTGTGCACGCTCAGGCCAGAGGCGATCAAGACAGTCAGCGACTGGGCGTTTTCCTATCGCCGCTTCTGGGAAGAGAGTTTCGACAAGCTGGATGTGGTTGTGAATCAAATGAAATCAAAGGAGGCCAGAGATGGCAAAAAACGCGGTTAACGAGACCGAGCGGATGGTGATCACAAGAGTTTTTGATGCCCCGCGCGAATTGGTTTGGAAGGCATGGACAGACCCGAAATATGTGATGCAGTGGTGGGGCCCGAAGGGTTTTACTTCGCCTGTTTGCAAGCTGGATTTTCGCGTGGGAGGGAAATTTCTCTGCTGCATGCGAACGCCGGATGGCCAGGAGTTCTGGAATGCTGGGGAATACCACGAGATTGTTCTACACGAAAAGATCGTTTCCTCCATGTACTTCTCCGACCCGCAGGGGAACAAGGTTGAGCCTGCGCAATATGGAATAGAACATGAAGCCATTGACGGTGCGCACGATGTGGTTACCTTTGAGGACTTGGGAAACGGCCGGACGAAACTCACCTTCATTGGAAATGAACCCATGGAGAGCGCGAAAAATAGCGGTCAATTCGAGGGCTGGAACCAGATACTCGATAAGCTTGCTGCAGTTGTTGCCGGGCTACTGAACTGAGAGGATTGTACGGTCAAAAAATGCGGCTTACCGAAAGAGCCATCTCTTTCGGTAAGCCTCGCCTCGGTGGCAGAATCCCCAGATACGGCGTTTAACTTTGGTGATCGTTTCGATATCCGGTGCAAGTGCGCGTAGTCATCACCAGTTCATAACGGCTCCCCCACCCGACCGCTTTGCCCCCTGATATGCCAGATTGGCAGCCACCATATCCTCCCTCGCGATGCCTCCCGGATTGCTACCGTGATCGGGGCGGGTGTGGAGAAGCGTGAACACCTGCGGCTGCTTCCATTGATTCGAGATTTCGAGCGTATCAAACACTGACAAGAAATCGCCGAGCCTCCGCGAAGTGCGTTGCCCGGCGATTTTGGTTTCTGTCGCCGCAGATCTGGATGCGCCGCCACATGAGCGAAAAAGGGTTACAAGCATTGAACTTATCCCGGCCGAAGTGAGACAAGCAGGAACGTTTTAGCGATCTCTCTTAAGGAAGAATCGTGCGTCGACGCGCAATAAAGCCCAGAGAGTTTTACGCCGATACAAAGGTTGAGTCGCATAGATGCCAAACGAAAGGAAGATCTGTCCTCACGAAACGAATGGCGAACTGGCAAGCATCCAGGAGTGGACGAATAAAGCATAAGGGGACCTTTGTCACACATTCAGCGCAGTGCATCATGGCAGAGCGTCGCTTCCACGCTTGCTTCGTTACCAGTGGCGGTGATGATCACGGATCGCAACGGCCTGGTGCAATTCGTCAATCCGCCGTTTGAAGCGCTCACTGGTTACTCCGCTGCCGATCTAGTGGGACACTGGAATCCTACAGCAGAGGCCATCCTGGCAGATCCCGCGGAGGTCACCCGGAAGGGCCCCCGCCTGTTTCTGATGCCGGGACGCTACCTCGAAGCACACAGCACTGCGTTCTCTCAACTCATTTCCACCAAGCGTGGAGACATCATCGAAAAGACGATCGAACTTCCGCTGCGGCGAAAGAACGGCGGCGAGATAGCCGTTGATCTGTCGTTATCTGCTAGCTGCCTGAGCGGTGAATGGCATGCCTTCGGCATCCTGCGCGACATCACCGAACGTAAGCGTACCGAGGCCCGGCTAGCCGAAATCAGTGAACGTTTGACCCTGGCCGCGAGCGCGGGAGGCGTCGGCATCTGGGAACTGGATGTCACTCGCAACCATCTGGTCTGGGACGACCAGATGTTTCGTCTGTACGGAGTGGAACGCGATCAATTCCGCGGCGCGCACGAGGCATGGCGCGCTACGCTCCACCCGGAAGAACGTTCTTCGGCGGACGAGGAATTCCAGCTTGCGTTGCGCGGTGAGAAAGACTTTAATACCATATTCCGCGTCGTCTGGCCCGATGGAAGCATTCACAGCATCCGGGCCATTGGTGTCGTGCAACGGAGTGGCTCGGGCGAACCCTTAAGGGTAGTTGGCACCAATTGGGACGTCACCGCACAGATAGAGGCGGCGGATGAACTTCAAAAGACCAATCGACATCTCGAGGAGGCTACAACACGCGCCAAACAACTAGCCGCCGAGGCGGCCATGGCAAATGCAGCCAAAAGCGAGTTCCTCGCCAACATGAGCCATGAAATCCGAACGCCCATGAACGGCGTGATCGGTCTGACCGGACTGCTGCTGGATACCAAACTCGATACTGAACAGAGGCGCTGTGCCGAACTCATCCGTGCTAGCGGTGTAGCCCTCCTCGGGGTCGTCAGCGACATCCTCGACTTCTCTAAAATCGAGGCGAAGAAGTTGGATCTGGAAATATTGGACTTCGATCTTCCGGGCTTGCTCGATGATTTCGTCGACATGCTGGCTCTGCAGGCACATGAGAAGGGATTGGAGCTACTCTGCGTCGCTGACCCCGAGGTACCCATACAGTTGCGCGGCGATCCTGGGCGATTGCGCCAGATTCTCACAAACCTGGCGGGCAACGCGATCAAGTTCACACGCGCTGGCGAGGTCGTCATTCGTGTTTCCCTGCTGGAAGAGACGGAAAACGACGTGCTTCTGCGGTTTTCAGTCCACGACACAGGCATCGGAATTCCCAAAGACAAAATTGGATACCTTTTCGAAAAGTTTACCCAAGTGGACTCGTCAACTACCCGCCGCTACGGCGGCACTGGTTTGGGACTGGCCATCTCGAAACTGCTTGTTGAACTCATGGGCGGAACCATTGGGGTGGAAAGCGAGGAGGGCAAAGGCTCGGAGTTCTGGTGCACCGCCCGTCTTGCCAAACGGGCAGAGGCCAAGGTGGAGAGCCGCCCACCAGCCAGCTTCGCGAATCAGCGTGTCTTGATCGTAGACGACAACGCCGCCGCCCGGGGTATCCTCTCCACACACCTTACGTCGTGGGGGATGCGAGCGTCGCAGGCGCCGGACGGACTCCAAGCGCTCCAGGCGCTCGCTCGGGCTGTTAGAGAAAACGACCCCTTCCGCATTGCGCTAGTCGATACTGTCATGCCGGAGATGGACGGCGAAACCCTGGGCCGAGCGGTGCTTGCCGACAAACATCTGGCGGGAACTCGAATCGTCATGTTGACTCCGCCAGGGACGCGTGCTCCAGACCGAGTCCTCGAGGAAATGGGAGCGGCAACGGCTTCATTGATCAAACCAATCAAGACCCAGGAGTTGGCTTCTGTGCTTGATCAGGTGCTACTTGGTCGGGGCGAGGCACAGCCGGTGCCGAAGCCAACGCTCAGCTTCACCAAACAAAATGCAGTGAAACTCTTCGACGGGTGCGAAGCGCGCATCTTGCTGGTCGACGACAACATGATTAACCAGACAGTGGCGCTGAGCATGCTGAAAAGGCTGGGCCTGCGGGCCGACGCCGTCGCCAACGGCGCTGAGGCTGTTCGGGCCCTGGAACTCCTGCCCTACGACTTGGTGCTCATGGATGTCCAGATGCCCGTCATGGACGGTCTCGAAGCGACGCGGTTGATCCGCGATTCGTGCTCGCCAGTTCGTGACCACAGCATCCCAATCATTGCCCTGACCGCCCATGCTATGCAGTCCGACCGGGAACGCTGTTTTCAGGCCGGGATGAACGACTACGTTTCCAAGCCGATCTCAGCTGGAGCACTGCTTGGCGCGCTCGACAAATGGCTCCGAAACCGGCGATAGTAGCGTCCTGGCGGCAACGGCGCGCGTTGGTCCTTCTCAACCCAAGCCGTCGTACTCTCGCCGCTTCCGGCGCTGTCGAGTTTAATCGGACAAGGCCCAGTCTTGTTCTGATGGCACGGCACCAGCCGCCGCCAGCGCTTTGGCGGCGCAATGTCCATTTCACGAGCTTGCGCAGGCGTGGGTATCGCCATCGATCTTCAGCTTAGGGGAATAAAATCCGCCGCCCCGCCTGCCTCAAACAGCTAATCCCGAAACCGAGCCGGAAGCGTAAGCGCCCTTTGACTGGCTCGGCTGATATCGCGCCATCGGGGACTCTTGCTGGTCCAGCACATACCCACGGCCGCCCGCAAGTTCTGCGCGCCACCCAATCAAGCGATACCCGTGCGCCCCGTTGCGCACAGTCATTGGATCTGCCTAACCTCTTGATCTCTTTTCCAAAGCCGGCAGAAACGCGCCCATCTCCATCCGGTACTGGAATGCCTTCCGGCCGTCCATGAACACGACGGGCACCTCATCGTCGTACTTCTCCCGCAATTCCTTGTCGGAATCAATGTCCGGCAGCCTGTATAGAATCGTGAGGAAGCCCATGACAACGAGGAAGGCGAGCACAGCAGCGCACTCTCGTAGCCTCGCCGCATTATTGCGCCGTCTGGTCATCACCGCTGCCGTGTCCTTCCTCGCATTCACCACCGGCTCTTCTGCCGCTCAGAAAGCCCAAGGCCCCTACGCCATCGGGAGCAACGTTCAGGTTAGTATCTCTCAGCCAACCACCCGGCATTATGAGACCTATGTCGCGGCGGATCGGAAACACGCGGGGCACCTGATCGCATGCGCATACACAGTTCAACCGAATAATCAGGTCGACAACGTGTTCTACGTTTCATTCGATGCCGGTGCAACCTGGTCGCACACGCTAACCGTACCGTTCTCGGTCGACCCTTCTTGCGCCATCGGTCTCCACGGCACAGCGTTCGCGGCCGGTATTCACGACCGGCCAGACCCAAAGAGTACGCCTATGCTCAGCGTCTACCGCTCTGCCGATGGCGGTCGCACCTGGAAACCATCGTCGATAACGGTGAATGCCCCACCCCTTGACCGCGCCTACCTGACAGTGGACGACACCGAGAGTCCTTTCAAAGATCGCGTCTACGTCCACGCCTATCGCTACAGCCGGAACCCGCCCGCCGCTGTCGTTTTCTTCCCGGGGAGCACCAACGGGCGCACCTTCGAGACCATGCAAATCAGCGACGCCACCACATTCCCCAAACCCTGGTTCTTTTTAGGAAACGGCGTCGTAGACAACGACGGGAATCTCTTCGCAATCGTGGCCGAGCTCGATGACACCAAACGCAACATGTCCTACCGAACCGACGAGGCATCCGCCCCTCCAACCGCGAATGCCGTGCTCTACGTTCTCGCCTCGCACGACGGGGAAAAGATGTTAGCCCCGGCCGGCAAAATCGAAGGTGTGTTTTACGATTGGCGTGTCCCGCAGCTCTCTCTCCCAGCCCTTGCCGTAGACCGAAGCCGCCGCGGCCCGTTCCAAGGCCGCTTGTATACCGTGTGGCCGGATGCTCGACAGGATCACCGTACCCATATTCTGTTCTCCTCATCCACGGATCACGGGCGCACCTGGGCCCTGCCTTCAGTTCTCGACGACGACGACGATGATGCTGCCGGTCCCCGCGCAAACGCTCGCGCCAACAATTTCATGCCCGCAATTGCAGTCAATAAACGCGGGGTCGTGGGCGTTTCCTGGTACGACCGCCGAGATACTCCGGATAACCTCGGTTACTGCGTGAGGTTTGCCGCGTCTCTAGATGGCGGCAAAACGTGGCTTCCCAGCGTCCGTGTCTCCACCGCCGCCCACGTTGATGACAAGGGCGACTCCCGAAAGAACAGTGGCGACACTGCCGGCTTGGCCGCCGACGCGCACGGCGTCTTCCATCCCGTATGGATCGACAACCGCACCGGCATTCCTCAGATGTGGACGGCCACAGTCAAGGTGCGAGGACGCTCGCGATAAGGCCCCGGTCGCCGATTTTCTATCGAAAATCCAAAGCGGCTGAGACACTGCAAATCGCGAGCGCGGCGTTGGCGGCAGTAAATGCTCGGGCATCTCCCCCACCCCGACTCTTCCGCTTTCGCTCGTTGCCGCCCTTCCTGTCCGGCGGCGCAGTGTCCGTTTCAAGAACTTGAACTGGCGCGGGCGTCGCTATTAATCTTCATTTTAGGAGAATTTTTCCTGGAATGGAGTATGAATAAAATGTGCCGCGCAACCGAAATGTCGGCCCGCAGACAGCCATCTTTCCCACCATACTACCGACCGCGCCGCGAAGTTTTATTCGATAACCGAATCGAGGCGCATTCCTTCCAGCCAGAGCTCGTACCTGATCCGTTTTCTGATCTCGTTATTCATCCCGAGAACCCGCGCCGTGGTCCGTCCGGTCGGCGTCAGGCCCCGAACTTCAATGCCGGGCACTGGCGAATGTCCCACAACGAAAACGAAATGGTCCGCCCATCGATCCTTTCGCGGGTCAAAGAGGCGAATGATTCGCCCAGTTTCCGGATCGATTCCGGCGAGATTCGGTCCCTTCTTCCAATTGCACGCCCCACAGGCGAGCGCCAGATTGTCAAGCTGCGTGAGGCCGCCATGCTGCTTTGCGACGATATGCTCAATGTGAAACGGGCGTCGGAAGGCCGCTTCGGGAATCCGGCAATACTCGCAGAGTCCAGCGCTGCGACGGCGGACCTCGCCAGCTAGATCGCTCACTTCGATTGTTGCTGCAGCGCCTGTCGAGCCTTAGATTGCCACAACGCCAGCAGATCACTGACGTTAATGTACGCCTCCAGTTCGGCCTCTTCGCTGTCGCTCAACTCGCCCTCGTTCGCCTTGTTGTTTAGCTCCGTGATGCGCTCCGCATCACGCTCGGGAAAATCCAGCGTGAGAATGCTCTCCGCCAGCGGTCGAGTAAGCCCACGACCGGCGAGATCGAACACCCGCCGCAAAACTTCCGCATGAGCCGCGGATCGAGAATCGGTCTGAACCATTCTTGTTTCAGTGTACGCCCCGGAACCCACTCCCCCCCCACCCGTACCCACATTCTGCTTTCCTCATCCATGGATCACGGGCGTACCTGGACCTTTCCGTCAGTTCTCGACGACGATGATGATGCCGGTCCCCGCGCAAACGGTCGCGCCAACAATTTCATGCTGCAATTGCGCGCCTCGCACTCACTAGTGACCATTCTCCCGATGTCGGGACAATCCGGCCGGAGTTGATTGAAGGACACGAGCCAGTTCCCGGTACTAATCCGTTGCGGCCGCCCGAACTCCCTTTGATTCTGGGCCTCGCCGCCGAACTCCGCGCCCGAAGTAAGCAGATGACCTAAAAAGAGAACGCAAAGTCTGAGGCTAGAGCAACAAAGACGACAAAATGTGATTTATCTTACATTCGATACGTGCGAAATGGTGCAGCCGTTTTCTTAGCGGTCGGCCAGTTGTCGATAGGAAACTTCACGGTACAGCGACTGGCATGTTTTCTGAAACCGTAACGGCCGACCTCTGGATACCCTACCTATTCGCCACTCAACTCCTTTTGAGAACAATACCAGTTAAGACGGCGATTGATGTTCGGATCGCCGCTACGCCGCTTGCAGATCACCGTGGGGCCAAAAAACGCAGCACTGGGTTAAAGCGCGCTGGCATGCATCTTCCGATAGTAAGTCCAGTGGCGTGCCGGAATGAATGGAGAGTTGGACCGCGTGATACGGGACACGGCCAGGGGATCGTGGGCGAAAAACTAGATCGCAGAGGTTCTGCTAAAGAAGTTGATTTGTCAAAATATCTGGCGCATTAGCATCTGGTTAACAACTTGCTCCTTCAATTATTATGAAACCGGTCTTTGCAAGTGGCCTGACACAGGCACTCGTAAGCGGTCAGGCAGTAGTCGACGCGACGAGGAGCGGGTTACTTATTGCTCTAGTCATATGGCTTCGCGCGCACGATGCGGAGTGTCCAGCGAGTGTTGTCGAACTGGAGGGACCATGGCATCGAGTAAGACAGAATTACAGTTACGCTGCTCAAATTCCAACGAAAAGAAGGTTGTGCTGCTTAACGATGAGAGATTAGAGGACATTTCACGGCGATGGTCTTACGCCGTGGCGAAAAGGAACCGTTGGAGAGGTTGTGAGGACCTGGTCAACGAAATCGAAGAGAAGGCCTCCGCCGACCTTAAGGCGATTGGATTCGACGACGAACTCTTACCGGCGATTGACGGAAGCGAAATGATCGAAATTGGCATACCAGATGTCAACAGACGTTGGCTCTCTGAGGTGCCGTGGGAATTCTTGCTTTCTAGATCGGCTAGCCGCAAGCGGGCGGGTAAGAACCTGATTGTCATTCGCCGCTTGACACATCCGCAACAAAGAACGGCCGAAAAGGGAGAATTGCCTCTGCTATTCGTCAAATCGGCGCCTGGGCGTCTGCGGGAGCAATACCAATTTGAGACTGAGCTGCGACTCGTCAAACGTGCACTACATTTCAGATCTAATCCCTACGAAACTTTGGTTCGCGCGCTCGACACACCCACCATCAAGTGCCTCAAGAGGGAAATTGAAACGACTCGGCCCGTAATTCTGCATCTTTCCGGCATGGACAAGATCGAGGGCGAAAAGACGTTAAATATGACACAGGATTCTCATTTGCGATTGCAGGCATGCGACGCGGACCGGCCGGAGCCCGGCTTCTTTCTTAAGAACGGCAATCTGGATTCCAAATTTCTAGAACAGGATGAAAAATGCGTAGACGCGTTACAACTGGCAGAGGCTTGTCGCCTCGCTGAACTCGTGTCCGTGAATTGTTTTCGCTCTAGTTTGCTGGCGGCTTCGATGGTCGATACTGGAGCCCGCTTTGCGATTGGATTTCAGGATGAGGTGGATAATCCCTTAGCGGAGATGTTCTTTGCCGCGCTTTACCGTGAACTGCTTGGCGACGGCAGCCTCCACCCGAATCGGGTTCTTCGGAACTTTGTGAAGGCTCTAGAGTTTGTCAGGCGGCTGGAGAAGGCCGAAAGAGAGGATGCCGATGGCGGATTCAGGGGCACGGGAATTGTTCTATGGACACGAGAGGAAGTGGAACTGAACTGCGGGGAGGAGTTGTGTTTGGAAACTGAACCCGATCAGCCCGTGAGCGTGCCCTCGAAAAGCGAGGGAGGACTCGCCCGAATCATGACTTGCGACATCCGGCCTCACGATGTTCTCAACTACTCGATACTGCACAATCACCAGAGTCTCTTCCGGCGATTTGTCGTCAAAACAGAATCGGAAGGGGAAATCTATGGACTTCGCTTAAATGTTGCCCTCGATGTTGCGGGTATAAAATGCAGTTATACTAGGGCGTTCATTCTGCGTGACTTCTCGCTGTACTTGCGCCGCATAGGCGTGCCATTGACGGCTGACTTGCTCCGAAACCTGCCCGAGAATGTTTACAGCTCCCTATACGTCAGAGTCGACTGCCAGGGGCAATCGGTGTACGAAGACACTCATAGGGTCCTGATTTCACCGATCAATGAATGGAAGGACGACGAGGAGAGTGGTGCATGGCTTCCTTCTTTCGTTTTGCCTGACGATACGGCGATCAGTAAGGTCACAAAGATGGCGCAAAAATATCTGGCCGTGTTAAGGGACGACCCGAAAGCCGGATTTGATGGTTATCAGCAAAACAGTCGGGATCGGGTACACGAGCAGGTACGAGCGGTCTGGTACACATTAGTCAACGATTTCCCCCTCAGCTATATCACCCCCCCACCGTCGTTCGAAAAAAGCAGCCAGCGCATTCGGACACCGAGCCAGATCTTGACGCAAGGCCGAGGAACATGTCTAGATCTGTCACTTCTATTGGCGGCCTGTCTGGAATATGTAGGTACAGACCCAGTTATCTGTCTCTTATCGGGCCATGCTTTTGTCGGCTATTTTGCAGGTGAAGAGCAACATAGAGAGTTTCGCAAAGAATTTATCTCGTTGTGGCCAGTAGAGTGGGCCAAACGAGTAGTGAAACCGGCCTATCCATGGATCTTGGACGATGAGGATGCGAGAGTCCGAATACTCGAATTCGTGCACAAAGGCGACCTCATTCTGCTGGAGGCGACGTATCTCACTAATGGTGAGACCTTTGACGGGGCCGTGAGACAAGGGCAAAGGAACCTCGGGGATCCGAACAGGTTTGAATCGCTATTTGATGTTAAGCGCGCGCGAGACAGTCATGTTGTGCCTTTGCCGATTGGAGGAAACCAACTATGAATGGCAGCTCAATGACTCCTTTCAGCATCGAAAGTCTCGATGAAATCATGGACGAGTTCGACAGGTATCAACCGCACATTGACGCGGCAAGGAACGGCGGTTGTATGCGCACAGGACCCGTGGGCGCTGAAGCTCAGGCCACAGTAAGCTTGGTAAGGGACGACTACGGCGTTTTGCATTGGCAAATGGGAGATGCACCGCCGCAAGCGGGAAGGATCGGGGGGCGGCGTGAAGCATTACCTGATATTGAAGGCGAAATCGTCTGGCAGCGGGAGGTGAAAAATCTGGGGAGAAACGGCGTCATCGAGAAACTACAACACCTTGACCTCCAGTTGTTGACGCATGGGTTATCTTTAGACGATCCAAATGAGCCGGCAGGAGCCGGTACTCTACACGAACTGAATAAAGAAGACCTCCGCATGCAGAAAGTGGACAACGTCACAGAACAAGAGAACGAAAGGCTGCTCGTCTTGATTCACGGAACGTTCAGTCGAACTAGTGCATTGGTGGACGAGATCCAGAAAGCGCCTAATTGCGGAGAGTTCTGGTCGTGGGCTAAGCAAAACTACACTCGGATTCTGGGATTCGATCATCCCACACTATCCGTCAGCCCAATACTGAACGCATTTGCCTTAGAACGCTCGCTGAGCCAATCTAAAGCGGAAGTAGACATAATTTGTCACAGCCGCGGCGGTCTGGTTGGCCGTTGGTGGCTTGAAATGCTCGATACTGCGAAGCGTCGCCGTCGACGCGCGGTACTGGTCGGGTGTCCTCTCACGGGCACGAGTCTCGCGGCCCCGGATCGACTGAAGAGGGCGCTGGATCACCTGAGCAACACAATCGAAGCTGTAGGGGGAATTGCGTCAAGAGATCTTTTCAAAATTGCACTCGTCGGATTAGCTTCGATTGGCGCGTGGGCGCTGAAGGTGCCCGGCGATCTCGGCGCATTTGACGCTCTGTTTGGCATGATTCCTGGCTTGGCTGCGATGTCGCGGATTCAGAACAACAGCGAGCTAAACGAGCTGATGAAATCGAAGGGACAAGGAGTCGTCGAGTATTTCGGAGTCAGAAGTAATTTTCAGCCACCGGAAATTCGGGCCTGGAGATTTTGGAATGTTTTTAATCGCCCGGATCCGGATAGGCGGCTACTCAACACACTAGCTGACAACTTTGTTTTCAGGGATGAGCACGATGATCCACTGGATAACGATCTTGTGGTGGATTGTGACGCGATGGATTTGCCCGGCAATCCGATCCCTCCACAGAACTGGCTAAGATTCGGACAGGTATCGGACAAAGTCCACCACACGAATTACTTTCAGCAGCCGGAGATGCTCGACTTTGTCAAGAATAGGTTGACTCCCTAGGAAATGAGAGAGGATTGGAGGCTTGTGGGCCGACCTACCCGATAGACTCATCAGGCTGGCCGCCGTCATGCTTGACGCGATCCTGGTGATTTTGCTGTTCACGCAGTGTTCTCCGCCGTAGCGAGCTGGCTTGGAGGTTGTTTGCGGTGGGGGTTGGGTTGCAGCAACTTTTCCAAAAGGCGCAGCTTGGAGGAGAAGTCGCAAAGCTTTGCTGCTGAGAGGAGGACCCCTTGCTGCGAACGAATCACGCGCCACAAGGCCAAAGCCCCAACCGCCTCCAAAGGCCGCCGGCAAACTCGCTCGACCCGGAGCCTTGCTGGAGAGGCCGGGGT
>CAVYUL010000075.1:0-187880 GCA_963771405.1 Bryobacterales bacterium | reverse complement strand
GGTTTAACCGCAGCCTCTGAAGGCAAAAGCCTGTAACCCGGCTACTCGTTTTTCACAGTTGGATATTGAATGCCCAACTGCTCCAGATAATTGGCGTACTTCGCTGGATCGTAATAGAAGCTTTTCATCCTTGGCCGGTATTGATCCATGATTTTCTGGTTCAGCCAAATCGCGGGTTTATCGTCGGGTCGTATGAAGCTTTGATAGGTCGTCTTCTTGGTCTGCACGTTGCGGAAATAATCCCAAGACCTTTCCACCAGTTCAGGATGTAGCAGCAAATCGAGCATCGTGTACGCCTGCGCCTTCGCCCCTGCAATTACGCCCTTGTGCGCGATCGGCGTCGCCATGGAAACGCCGTTTGCCCAATTGTGCCCTGGGCCGCCCGGAATGTTGGAAGGATAACGCAGCACAATGGTTGGCACATTCCAGGAAATGTCGCCGATATCGTCGGAACCACCTCCAGTGGGTCCGATTTGATCCGATTCCGCGTTTTCGTCGTCCTCCGGTTTCGGCTCGCGCATCGGTTTCAACTTCACCTGCAAACCCTTTTCCGGCTGCCTCAATTCATGCTGCAACGCTTTGGCGAGCTTTTGATCGTCCTCGCTCCAATCAGGCAGGCCGACCTTCTTGATGTTCTCGTACATGTCTTCCGCAATTGCTTTATTGAAATATCCCGGCCATGCCGACCCGAGCAGCCGCGAAGTCCAAGTCGTATCGGTCATCAAGGCCGCGGCCTTGGCCATGTTGTCGCCAATCCGCCACAGGTTCATAATGTGGTCGTAATCGGCTTCGCGGAAGTAATACCAAACCGCCGCGTTGGGCGGCACCACGTTCGGCTGATCGCCGCCATTGGTAATCACATAATGCACTCGCGTGGCCAGGCGCAAATGCTCACGCCGGAAATTCCAACCCACATCCATCAATTCCACGGCGTCCAATGCGCTCCGCCCACGCCATGGCGCTGCGGCCGCGTGCGCGCTTTCTCCCTTGAACGTATATTCCACCGAAACCATCCCGTTGCCGGGCGCAGGGCCGTAGTTCACTCCGAAATCGCTCGCCACGTGGCAGAACAAAACCGCGTCCACATCCTTAAACAAGCCGGCTTTCACGTAGTACGCTTTGCTGCCGAGCTGCTCTTCAGCCACGCCTGGCCAAAGCTTGATAGTGCCCTTGATATGTTCCCGTTCCATCACCTTCTTTACTGCAAGCGCCGCGATGATGTTCAATGGCATGCCTGAATTGTGCCCTTCGCCATGTCCAGGTGCGCCCTCAATCACCGGATCATGATAGGCCACGCCGGGCTTTTGCGAAGCCTGTGGAATATCGTCGATATCGGAGCCCAGTGCGATCACCGGCTTCCCTTGCCCCCAAGTGGCCATGAATGCGGTTGGAATACCGGCCACGCCGCGCTCCACTTTAAATCCGTTTTTCTCCAACACGTCGGCCAGGTATTTACTCGTCTCAAACTCCTGGAAGCCCAGTTCCCCGAAGCTGAAGACTTTATCTACCATGACCTGCGCTTGTTTTTTCATCCCGTCGATCTCGCCGCCCAAGTCGGCTTTGATCGAATTTTCCTTTTCGGCGGAAATGGGCGATTGCGCAAACACCACCGCACCGGCCGCCCAAAGGAGGCAATACACTCTGAACAATTTCATGGAAATAGTTATTGTTGTAGCTTAGCGCTGTTTCACAAGGTGAAGACGTTCGATGCCCGTTGCCTTGCCTGTTTCATCATCCGCGTGGATGATCGCCCCGCGCAACTCCACTCCGTGCTTCGCCGCTTCCATACGATTTGGCAAACCCGTCATGAAACGCCGGATAATACTTTCTTTGTCGACGCCAATCACCGAATCATACGGCCCTGTCATGCCTGCGTCCGTTTGATAAGCCAAACCGCCGGGCAAAACGCGCTCATCCGCAGTCGGAATGTGCGTGTGCGTGCCGATCATCGCCGTGGCTCGGCCATCCAGATGCCAGCCCATCGCCATCTTTTCGCTGGTCAGTTCCGCGTGAAAATCGACAAACCGAATCTTGATCGAAGCATCAAGTTTCGTCAACAGCTCATCCGCTTTCTTGAAAGGGCAATCGATGTTCGTCATCTGCGCGCGACCCTGCAAATTCAGAACGGCGTAAGGTGTGCCGTTGCGTGCGGTCCCAATATAAACGCCAGAACCCGGCAGGCCATTCGGATAGTTGGCTGGCCGCAAAAGGCGCGGATGGTTTCCCAGGTAGTCGTAGATTTCGCGCTTATCGAAACTGTGGTTGCCGCCCGTCAACACATCCAGGCCCATGCCAAGAAGTTCCTCGGCAATCAGCGGCGTAATGCCAAAACCGCCCGCGCTATTTTCGGCGTTAGCAATCGCCAAACTAATTTTGTGTTCGGAGATGATTGGCTGCAGATGATCGGCCACAATATTGCGGCCAGGAGAGGCGAAAATATCGCCAATAAACAAAATATTCATTGCGGAGCGACACGGGCGAATGAAAAGCGTTCCCGGCGAGGGGTTCCGATCTCAATCCCCGTCATTGACCCCTAAGAGAGCAAGGGGGGAATCCTCCGAGCACCTTTAGGCTTCTCCATGGTGCATTACACACCGGAGCCTGCACACCAGCGCTTAATTCGAGCGGGACTCCATGACATTGACTATCGGATCAATTTTTAGGAGACCAAGCGGACTCCCTCGCCGGGGACGCTTCCCCCTCAGCATAACAGAAAATCGCGGTTTTCCTACCTATTTCGCCAGCTTTTTTCGAAAACGGCTGAGGTTTTCCGCAATTCATAACCTTCGCGCAGATAAAATCGATGCGCTGCCTCGCGAGCAATTTGAGAGCGCACCAGCGCCCTTTCCACCCCGCGCTCCCGAATCCAGTTTTCGGCGCGCGCGATCAACTGCTTGCCCACGCCTGTGCCGCGATGCTTTTCCGAAACAACGAAACCGCCAATTTCGCCGTAGGGTTCCGACTGCAAATGCTGCACGATGCCCACATCAATCCAGCCTATAGCCGACTCATCGATACATGCGAGAAAGACAGCGTGGTCGGTCCGGCCCGCAAATCCTTCGATCCTGCGCTGCATTGTTTCGACCGGTACGGGATAGCCAAATTCAGCGCTGAGTTGTGCGGCGGCTACGGCATCGGTGAGCGTGATCTCGCGGATCAACATTCGCCAGCTTATAGTCCGGCCCAAATGGCTTGTAGGTGGACTGTGAAGCCCTGTAACGGTTCGTCTGCGGTGATGAACTTCAGTCCTTGAAGCACCTCTACCGATCGAGTTTGCCGGTAGACGTAAATCGTCTTCGCGTCGGCATCAAGCAACCATCCCAAACGCACTCCGTTTTCGATCCAAGCCTGCATTTTGACCTGTGCAGCCGATAGCCGGTCACTCGGTGACATGACTTCGCAAACAAAATCTGGCACAAGCCGCAAGAATTGACGCCGTTGCGCTTTTGTGAGCGCGGCCAGCTTTTCGTTCGAAACCCAGGCTGCGTCGGGAGACAACGCCGAACCATCGGGCAGTAGAAATTCAACGCTCGAACCGAAAGCGGTTCCGCTGCCTTCCTGTTTCGCCCAGGAGCGCAGTTCCGCTCCAATCTCAAGGCTTCGATAATCGGATTCACCACCCGCCGGCGGAACGATAACAATCTCCCCCTTTGCCGTTCGCTCGATTCTCAACCCAGGGTTCGCCTCGCAGAAGGCAAGAAACGCTTCTTCCGTTGCTTGTTCCGGCGCATCGAAAGTGAGCCGAGCCGTTTGTTCGGGTAACACCAGCTGCATAGCTTCAGCCTAGGGGAAACTCAGTTTGCCTGCAACCGCTCGGCAATCTCTTTCTCCGAAATCGCGCCTTCTTTGATCACTTTCCAATACGGCTCGGTAATATCAACCGTCGTCGATCCGGGCCCATTGCACATGCCGCCTTCAAGCACCAGATCGATGTGCCCGTCCATTTGGGCGAACAAGTCAAGCCCGCTGTTGATCGTCGGCTTACCGGATTTATTGGCGCTGGTGGCGATCACGGCATGCCCCATTTTCTCGATCAACATGTTGAGCGATTTCGATTTCGCGTGGCGCAACGCAAGCCGCCCGGTATTGCCGGTTACTTTGAGCGGTACTTTCGCCGAAGCCGGCACAATCATCGTTAATGGCCCCGGCCAAAAGTGCCGCGCCAAAACGTAGAACCGGCTATTCAATTCGCTCGACAAATCCTCCGCCATGAGCACGTCCGAAATCGCCAGCGGCAATGAGCGCACGCTCTCTCTGCCCTTGGCCGCAAATACGCGTCCCACCGCATGCAAATTCAGAGGATCCGCCACCAGAACGTACAGCGCGTCTGTCGGGATGCCCACAACTTTTCCGCGCGAGACTTCGCGCACAGCCCGGTCGATGATCTCCGGTTGTGGGTTGTCTATATTAATTTCGACTAAATCGGTTGCCACGCAATAAGGAAAACAGCTAAAAGGTCAGTCTAGCGCGAACCCAATGCTTCAGCCACCTGTATGGCCATTTCATAGCGCCCGAACGGAGCGCTGAGTTGCACACCTTGCACCATATGCCGCACCCGCGCGCACATTTCGCGCGCAATCGCAATGCCCTCCGCGCGCGCTTTATCGGCGGAATCCGCCCGTCGCATCCGGTCCATATATTCGTCGGGCACCGGCACTCGCAGTTCGTTTACCATAAATTCCGCGTTCCGATAGCTCGTAAACGGCCAGATGCCCGCAACGAACGGAATCTTGTATTGCTCGGTTTTCTTCAGAAAGGCTTCGAGCTGATTTAAGTCGAACACCGGCTGAGTCACAACGTACTCCGCACCCGCCTCCACTTTCCAGACAAAGCGGCGGTGCTCCTGTTCCAAGTTCAAATGCCCCGGATTGGCGCCTACGCCAATTAACAGCGCCGTCTGGGAACCGATGGGATTACCCCCAATATCCAGGCCTTGATTTAGTTGATTGACGATATTGGTAAGCCCAATGGAATCCACATCGAATACCGCCGTGGCATCGGGATACGTTCCCATGCGCGGCGGATCGCCGGTAATGCAAATCAAATTGCGAACGCCCACCGCATTAGCGCCCAACAGCTCCGATTGCATTCCTAGAATATTGCGGTCGCGGCAGCAGAAATGCAAAACCGTCTCAATGCCCGCTTTCTCTTGAATCAGCTGGCAGGTCACTTGCGCACTCAGTCGAGCGCTCGCCCGCGGGCCGTCCGGCACATTGATGCAATCAATGCCATGATCCTTGCACAACTTCGCGCCTTCGATCTCTTTAACGGGATCAACTCCGCGTGGCGGCAAAATCTCGACAAAAGCCACAAACTTGCCCGCCGCCAGTTTAGCGCCCAGTTGCGACTTTTTCGCCACCGGCACTTTCTCCATACGCTTTACCGGAGGCTTGCTTTCATCTACGACTTCAGCCACCACGGCGCGCTGCTGCGCCGGCTGCAAACTGCGCACTTCACTGAAGATCGTCTTTATGTGTTCCGGCGTAGTCCCACAACAACCGCCAATGACGCGCACTCCGGCCTGCAGGAACCGGCGGGCATATTGCGCCATATATTCCGGCGAGCAAAGGTAGATGTTCCGGCCTTCCACCGTGGAAGGCAGTCCCGCGTTTGGCATGGCGCTCAGCGGCTTGGTGGTATGCGGCAGCATTTTCTCCACCGTTTCCAAAACCACTTTCGGCCCGGCGGAACAATTCACGCCAATCACATCCACCGGCCATTCATTTAAGTAAGCGGTGAACGTCTCCGTTGCCGTCCCATCCAGTAATTTGCCTTCGTCATCCACCGTGACCTGCGCCAGGATCACCATGTCGGGTCCGGCTGCTTCGCGTGCGGCAAAAATCGCCTCGCGCAGTTCGCTCAGATCGGAGAATGTCTCAAGCACAATCAGGTCGATCCCGGCACTCACCAGCGCCTCGGCCTGTTCTTTGAAAATCGAGCGGGCTTCCTCAAACGAGATTGGCCCAAGCGGCTCGATCTTGGCGCCTAAAGGGCCGAGTGCGCCCGCCACAAACGCTCTTCCCGCCGCCGCTTCGCGCGCCAACCGCACACCCGCGTGATTAATGGCTTTTAGCTTTTCCGCAAATCCAAACGCGCCCAGGCGTATCCGATTGCTGCCAAAGGTGTTGGTTTCGAGAATCTCCGCGCCTGCCTTGACGTACTCCTGGTGAATCTCTTTTACCATCTGCGGCGACGAAAGGTTCAGTTCGTCAAAGCAGCGGTTAATAAAGATACCCTTGGCGTAGAGCATGGTGCCCATCGCGCCATCGGCAACTAATATTTTCGATTGCAGCCGGCTTCGTAATTCGTCAGCGCGGCTCTGGGTCAGAGGTTCTAGAACAATCATAGGGCCTGAGGGGTATCCCTTTATAGTAGCGCCCACCAGGGCTTTCAGCCTAATTCTCCAGGTTCACGTCAATCGGATCTTCAGCGCTGGTTTTTTCCAATTCCGAAATTCTCTTAAACTTTGCCAACGCCTCTTGTGCCCTTGCCTCATCACCCAATTTGCGGCAAACCTCTCCCAGTTGATAAAGCGCAGGCGATAAATCCGGCCTCAGGCGGACAGCCGTTTCCAGTTCTTGTCGCGCCTGCGCCAGGTTTCCCATCAGCCGGTAGCGCTTGCCCAGTTGGAAATGAGTTAAAGGATTCGCTGGGTCCAACCGCTCCGCTTCCTGCATCTTGGAGAGCGCGGTCGCATCTTCATTTACCATCGTCAGCAAAACGCCATAGTGCAGAAGGTAGTGGGCGTTTTGTGGCTGCAGTTTCAAGGCGTTCTCATAGTGCATCTTGGCAGCATCCAGGTGGCCGAGCCAAATCTCCACCACGCCATTCATAAACTCCGCTTTGTCGTTCTTGGGGTCAAGTTCGAGCGCGTGATTAAAGTGCCGGGTGGCACGCTCATATTCTTTTGCTAAAAAGAAGCTCATCCCCAACTCATAGAAGACATTGGACGATTTTGGATTGACATTTGCCGCTTTCAGAAACGCCTCGATGGCGGAAACCTGGTCACCCGAACGCTGGTACATCCAACCCTGCTCCATTAAGTAATCAAAGTTTTCGGGCTTCAGTTCAACAGCGCGCGCCATTGCCTTCACGGCATCTTCTTTTCCGCCGACGAGCATATGAGCACGCGCCAGTAGCTCAAAAGATTCGGCCGAGTGGCCCTCGGGCTCGTTTTTGAGCAGGCTTCGAACACACGCTTGGTCTTTCTTCTCGACGCATGCTGTCAAGCGATCAAAAGAATCGGCGCGCAACAATGCACCGGTCAAAAGCAATGAAACGATTCGAACCCATCATTGGGAATTGACTACCGAAACCTTCTTGTTCCGCGCGGCAATGATCTCCTCAGCCCGCTGTGCATCGGCTTTCGCTTCATCCCCCTTGCCCAAACGACTTAAAACCCGCGCCCGCATAGCCGGAAATGAAGATTCGTCCGGAAATTCTTTCTCCGCCTGCGCCAGCACGTTCGCCGCCTCACCGAGTCTGCTCAGATCGGTGAGAGCTTTCGCCAGCGAGTCATAGGCCAGCGCCGATCTGCGGTCTAATTCAATGGCCTTTCGCTGTTGAATGACCGCGTCTTCCAGCTTTCCTTCGCGCCGCAACGCTTCGCCAAGATAAATGTTGGCTTCCGTATGATGCGGCTTTACCGAAAGAGCCCGCCGGTAATAATCGACCGCCGAAGGGAAATCTCCGCCTTCAAAAGCCAGGTAGGCCAGGCGGAAATTCGCCTCAAACAGATCCGGCATCAAACCGGCCGCAGTCAAATATTCTTTGCGCGCCTCACTTTCCTCCGATTTTTGAAAATGCGCATCGCCCAGCAGAATATGAATCCAGGCCGAATCGGGAAACTTCGTCAGCATGATTTTGAAATGCTCCATGCCGCCGGCTTTATCACCCATTTCCCGGTCTTCGCGAATCAAAGAGTAAAGCACGTAAGGATCTTCGTCGCCGCTCTCCCAAGCTTCTACAAAACAACGCCGCGCAGCAGGGTGATCCAAAAGAAGTTGATACGCAAGCCCGCGAAAAAATTGCGATTCCCCAGTTTCCGGCGCCTTTTTCAACGCAGTGAGTGCGTCTTTCGGCCTCCCCAGAGCAACCAGGGCTTCGCCTTCGCGCAAATTCAAAACTGCGTCTTCGGGCGCTCGCTTCAGCCCCGCATCAATCCAAGGTAAGGCGCCTTCGAAATCCCGGTTCGCAACCAGCAATGAAGCAAATTCGCCATAAAGACGCGCGTCTTCCGGACAAGCACGAATCACTTGCTGAAAAGCTTTGCTTCTTTCCGCGAGCGGAGTGGCTGGCGAAATGGCCCGCTGGTACACGGCATTCTCTGCCACCGGCAATTGGCATCCATCCGAGTGGGGCAGAAACGCGGCCAACAAGACCGGCCAAAAAAACCCCGCGTTCATCAACGACAGTCTATCGAACCATATCCGCGCATGTGAGGGTTTTGCGATAAACTTGACGCGTCGTATGAAAATTAAAGGCTTCGTTTTCGCCATCTGTTTAGCTGTTGTGGCTGCATTGCCTCTTTGCGCCAGTTCGGTCCGTATCTATCAAACCAACAGCGCCGGTGACGATTTGGATGTCATCGACCCCAGTACCAACACAGTGGTCATGAAGATCCAGAATCTGGAAGCGGCTCACGGGGTGACCTTTTCACCGGACGGCAACCTGGCTTATATTTCCTGCGAAGCGGAAAACACGCTTTGGACTGTTTCCACCAGCAACGGGAAACTTGTCGGCAAGACTAGCTTGAGTGGGCACCCCAACAATGTTGCGGTTTCGAAGGACGGCCGCCGGGTTTTTGTGGCCATTGTCGCGCCTCCTGGCGCTGTCGATGTTATTGATACGCACAACCTGGCCCGGATCGAGACGATTCCTGTAAAGGGTCCGGCGCACAACGTGTACGTTACGCCCGATGGCCGCTCTGTGGTTGTCGGCTCAGAAGTCGGCAAGAACATTACCGTGATTGACGAAGCCAGCCTTGAGCCGGTGTGGAATCTTCCTTTCGACGAAGGTGTTCGACCCATTGCGTTTGAAAAGCGCGCTGATGGATCTACCGGACGTATGTTTGTTCAGCTATCCAACCTGCATGGCTTTGTCGTGGTGGATTTTGCCGCACGAAAGGTTTTGGAGACAGTCCACCTTCCCGATGAACCGCGGCGCGGTACACCACACAGCGGCGCGCCTTCGCATGGCATCGCGATTTCTCCCGATGGCAAAATGCTTTGGGTCAACAGCTCTGTGGCGGCGGGTGTTTTTGTCTATGCGCTGCCGGAATTGAAACTGCTTGGTAGTGTGGCGACAGGCTCCACTCCGGATTGGCTTACTTTCACGCCCGACAGTAAGTTAGTCTATGTTGCCAACGCCGGGGCGAATACCGTATCCGCTGTGGATACCCATTCGCTGCAGGAAGTCGCCAAGATCGCAGTCGGCGAAGTACCGAAGAGAAATGGGACCGTCGTGATTCGACACTAGCGGGATGACTTCGTTCCGGCTTGCTTGACCCATGCGGCGATTGCCTGCCAATCAGGGTCCTGCTGGGTAAGAAACTGGCGTCCGCCAGAGTGAAATTCGGCCCCACCCGCCGCGTGTGCCAGCGGTTGTATCAGTAAGAGGCTTTGCATGGGTTCCCGAGGCCTTACCAAACGCGAGACCACTTCAAAATTCTTCTTGGTTTGCTCCTCGGTCCACTGTGTTGCGTGGGGATCGAGCGGCTCGAGTCGAAACGGATGATTCGCTCCTGCATGACAAACAACGCAACGCGCATGGCCGGGACGCTTTTTCAAAAAGATCGGCTGAACCGTCGTTTTGTACGTGCCGTAGTCTAGCGACTGTGCCCTCACGAACGCGCAAAACAGGAGTGCCAGCGCTATAGGAGTGATCGTTTTCACGATGGTTAATCTATCATTAACCGAACTTGAATTGCGGCAGTGGTTCGCGGTTATCCGCTGCCGTCGAAAGTGATGCGGCAAATGGCGGAACAGAAGACATTAAAATCACTGTCTGACCGTCTAACTTGGGCCGTGAAGGGTCTGGACAAGCAAAAAACACCCGCGTTCGTCACCGACAGTCTATGGGACCATGGTGGCGAACGCGGGAGCAGAGGACGGTTAGCTTTGCTGTTTAAAACCGGTAGCGCAGTGCAAATTCCACAATTCTCGGATCGGCCGCACTTGTGGCTTGGCCAAAATTTGAGGCGCCAAAGGTCGTGCCGATACCGTTGAAATTTGTGTGATTGAAGATGTTGAACAGCTCAGCTCGGAATTGGAAAGCCTGATGCTCAGTGATTCGAAAGTCCTTATAAAGAGCCATATCGAAGGTAACCAACCCCGGACCGGTAATGCTGCCATTCGCCGCGTTGCCAAAAAATCCGGCTGTGGGCTGAGCGAATACGCTGGTGTTGAAAAACTCCCCTGGCGTTCTCGGGTAAGTCAGCGATCCTGTGTAATTCGGCCGGCTGGCCAAGCCTTGATTGGTGACGCTCAATCCAGGCGTTAGCGACAAGCCGGATTGGATTGCGGTAATGCCCGAATATTTCCAGCCTCCCAGTGCCGTTCGTTTGAAGCCGGTGGCGTTCTTTAAGAACGGAATCTCCCAGATGTAGCTAAACGAAAAAACATTTGCCACGTTGATGGCGGAATTTCCATAATCGCCGTTGGGATTGTGAGTGTTCTGAACGCTGCCGCCGTCGAAGAAACTCTGCGAAAACGAGTTCGAAAGGCCATGCGAATACGTATAAGATCCGGTCAAGAAAAGTCCATGTCCCGCGGAATGCTTGACCGAAACCACCCCCGCATTCCAGTTTGCCCTACCAATGGTTTCGTTGGTTGTTAGCGATGCGTAGCCCGGGTACTGGCCGTATACGTATTCAAACGTTCCAGTGTTAATGGACGGGTTGTAATTGAAGCCGCCGGTTGGACCAGGCTGGTTCACATCCAAGCCAATCGGAATATTAGTTGTGTGGTCGCCCACAAATCCCACGGAAGCGAGCCAGCCGCCGAACTGATGTTCGAAGGTGAGGCTGTAGGAGTAAATTGTTGACGCGGATTCAGCGTTCAAGGCAGTGGCGGCGATCGCTGGCGCGCTAGGCGGAGCAACCGAACCGGTCCCAATAGGATCCGGGAATTTCGGATTGATCAGCGTAATGGATTGTACAAACGGATAGTTATCGGCGCAGGTGTAGGTGCAATCTGTACCGGTAAACACCCGCGTCTCCGTCATTCCGAATCCCCCGCGCAAAGCGGTTTTTCCATCTCCGAATACGTCCCAAGCGGCCCCCACTGTCGGGTCCCAATACCAATTCTTGGTATTGTTGAAATTCCGTGGAATTCCATTTTGCCCGTTAACGATAATTCCGTTCAGCGGATTATAGTTTGCTGTCGGAGTAATCGTGCCGTTCGTGTTCACAATCGGCGCTTCCGACGCGCTGTACGTCGCCGGATCAAACATCGATTCCCATTGATTTTGCGTATACGGCATGGGCAGCCATTCCAGCCGCAAGCCGTAATTTACCGTCAAATGTCTTGAAATTTTAAAAGTGTCTTGAATATAGGGAGCGAGAATCTTGCCGTGGATGTAAGGCCTGCGTTCCGTGCTGTCTTGATAGAACTGCGCCGCGTCTCCCAGGAGATAATCCGCAATCGGATCGCCCGTGAACCGCCCGCTGAAGTTCCAGGTCCCATTACTCTGCGAAAATTTATTCTGGCGCTTCGTACTATTCACCCAGTTAAAGCCGGCTTCCAAGGTATGTTTGCCCTTGACCCAACTCCAATCGTCAGTGAGCGTGGTTTCGAGATCCGACGCGTGAATCAACGGCTGTGTCTGAGTAACACCGATCGACGCGTACCCGCCCGAGAAACCAATGTCCGGGAGACGGTTCGATAGAAACCCGTTGTAAGGCAGCGACTCCTGGAAATTCGATAGTTGATTTTGATAGACCAATCCGGTTGTATTCAAATCCACAACGTAGATATTTGCGCCCAAGGATAGCTGATTCACCATGGTGGGCGAAATGATCACTGTTCCTTGCAATTCCACAAGTTTGCTGCGGGTGTCGAAGCTTTGCTTGCTAGTAGTAAACGGCGAGCCCAGCCATTCTTGTGCAGGCAAGCCTTCAAACTGGCGGAGATCGAAATACTCGCCCATCAGGTGGACTTTTTCATTTACGTTGTAGTCCACCTTGCCTTGCGAATCGAGCTGATTGATCACTTGCGGATTCGCGTTGATGTAATTGACACCCGCCTGATTGTAATTGGGCAGGTTCGCAGTGGCATTCAGCAGGTTAAGCGAGTTCTGATTGATCCTCGACGTCGGGATCGTGTTGTTCGGGAAGAGCACCCCGTTGGGCGTAGCCGCCGTCACAGTTGTTGGATCAATGATGTTGTCGGAAAAAACACCGTTTCGTTGATCCGCGGTGGGCGTTAAACCGGTCTGTGTACTCCCTTCACTCTGCCGGACGCCCTGTTCGCTGACAAAAAAGAAAAGCTTGTTTTTGTGTATAACGTGCGGAATAACAATAGGCCCGCCGATGGTGCCGCCGAAAATGCTCTGATGATAAGCGGCCACTGTGGGGTTGAAGAAATTTCGAGCGTTCAGATCGTTGTTCCGGAAATATTCCCATGCCGAACCGTGGAGATCGGTCGTTCCGCTCCGCGTCTGCACCAACACCACCGAAGCGCCGAGCAGCGTGTATTTAGGGCTGATGTTGTTCTGCAGCGTGCGAACTTCCTGAATACTATCCGGGTTCGGCAGAATCGTTGTCTGCGTCATGTTGCCGGTGTTCATGTTCCAAACGCCGTCTAATTCGTAAAGGGTGCCACTCGTCCCCATGCCGTTGATTGACATGGAATTGCCAGTCGCGAATCCCCCCTGCCCCTGCGCGACGCCCTGATTCACATTCAACACACCGGGCATCAAGGCCGAAAGGCTTTGATAGTTGCGCCCGTTGAGCGGCAGCGTCTCGACCTGCTGCTGCGCAACCGCGTTCGAAACCTCGCCCGTGCTCGTTTGAACCTGATCGGCCTGCGCCTCAATCGTGACTTGCTGATTGACCTGTCCCACACTCAGCGTTGTACTGAGCGTGCGCACAACCGTAGGTCCTAGAAAAACGTCTTTTTGGGTAACGCTCTCAAAGCCAGACTTATTGAAAGTCACGTTGTAAGTGCCGCTGGCCAAGCCTGGCACCGAATAGCTACCGTCGCTATTCGTGCGAACGTGTATTTCTTGGCCGGTGGATTGACTGGTTATGCTGACCTGCGCATCGGGAACGACCGCGCCCGAGGCGTCGGTAACTGTTCCGTTCAATGTGGCTGTAGTACTTTGCGCCTGCACTAACCCAGCGCAAAGAAACGTGGTCAACACTAAGAAACAAACTGCGGAAGACAAAGAAATCTGACGAAAGTGTCGCAACATGGCTAAAACTCGCTCCCTAACCTCGTAGTCCGGGCGATTTTGAAACGTCTCAAAAATTGACCGTTACGCAAGTGTGTGTCAATTCGTTCGCTGCTGTCAAGACAAAAATGATAGATTCCATTACTGATATATTTTCTAGACCCACCTGCAAGTGAATATTTTCCAGACCCAAATCGCAGTTAGCAGCGCGTCTTGTTTTGCAGTATTCTCGTAGCCAGGAGGATACAGCCACTTTGCAGAGTCCCTTTCTTGCGGCGCTGATTCCGTTCGTTTCGTTTCCGCTTTTCGGCGCACCCGGCAACGCGCCCGTCACGTTCTCGCATGACGTCGCGCCTATTCTCTATCAGCACTGCATCGGTTGCCATCATCCGAATGACATCGCTCCCATGTCACTTCTTACTTACAAAGATGCTCGACCTTGGGCCGCTTCCATTCGCCAGGCGATTATCACGGGTAAGATGCCGCCGTGGAAAGCCGACCCGCACTTCGGCAAATGGTCGAACGATCCGCGGCTCTCCGACGCCGAGGTTGAAACGATAAAACAGTGGATCGATGGCGGCAAGTTGGAAGGCGATCCCAAAGACATGCCTCCTGTGCCTGACTTTCCCGATGGTTGGAAAATCGGAAAGCCCGACGCTGTCTTCGCTATTCCTGAGCGAGTTTTGGAGAGCGGCGGACCGGATGAGTACGTCTATGTGAATGTGCCCACGAATTTCAAGGAAGACCGCTGGGTGATCGCGACCGAACTGCGGCCCGGGAATCGGCGCATCGTTCATCACGCCCACGTTTTCGTTCAAGATCCGGACGAAACCAAAACCGCCGCAAAGCAGGATCCGCAAACCGAATATGCCCACTGGCTGAAGATTCAGAAGGGCACTTTAGAGTGGGTGCGGCCGGAAGCGCCCGTCATCGATAACGGCTGTTCCGTGGATGATAACGGCGCCTTCCCCGGCACTCACGCTTCCGATCTCGGCAGCTTAATTAGTTCATACTTACCCGGCCGCGCGCCGGATGTGTATCCAGAGGGCACCGCGCGCAAGATTCCAGCGGGCGCCATTCTGAACTTCCAAATTCATTACTCCAAGACCACCGGGAAACGCGAAGTAGATAACACCAGCGTTGGTTTGATTTTCGCGAAAGAGCCGCCGCGCCAGGTGTCGCGCCGCATTGATCTCTCAAACCACATGTTCATGATTCCCGCCGGCGATTCGGACCATGTTGTCACTGAGTGTCACACCTTCAACAAAGACATTCTGGTTACCAGTCTCACCCCCCACATGCACCTGCGCGGCAAAGCCATGCGCATTGTGGCCGATTTGCCGAATGGCGAAAAACAAACTCTCTTGTACGTGCCCGAGTACAGCTTCAACTGGCAAATCACGTACCGCGCTGCCGAACCCATCTTTCTACCTAAAGGCACACGCATCGAAATCACCGCCGAGTTCGATAACTCAGTGAACAACCCGCAAAACCCCGATCCAAAACGAGCAGTACGCTGGGGCAGCGCGAGTGAAACCGAGATGATGGATGGTTGGATCGAATATCTCGATGCGCCTCCGAGGACTGTGGCGGCGCGTTAGCATCTAGCATCAGGTCCCGGAAGAAAACTCAACTCGTTTAAAGCCGAACGCTCGCAAGACGCTGCCAATATCGGCTTCCGCGTTCTTGCGAGCCTCAGTCAGAATGCCCATCTCAACCGCCGCTTTTTTGATATCGTCGAGCGCCTGCAAACGGGCCTTGTGTTCGAGATCGATATCCGGCGAAACCCAAGGCGTCCACCAAGTAATGCTGCGGTCCCAGACCTTGGTATTCTTCTCATCGATGAATGCCTCTTGAATGTGCGGTGGCATCAGGCGAATATTGACCACACCTTGGTTCACCCTGACGTCCTCGGGCCTGAGATCGCTCAAGTCTACCCCCGCCAGCACCTTTCCCTGCACCAACAAAAGAATGGACTCCGCGCCGATGGGCGTCTTTTCCTCTCTCATGCCAACCACTTTTTCAATTCCGTACTTCACCGTGACTAGCTCATTGAGGGGCCGGACTTCTTTCACCACTGCCGCCGAATCGAGAATCGTTTCAACTCCGCCGGTTTGGTGTGTGCGCCAAAATATTCCAATCGCGACCAGTAAAAGTAACAAGCAAGCCGTGGAACAAATCGCGATGAGTTTCGCCATGCTTCTACGGTACCGTCTACTTCATGGCCAACAGCGCGGCCATTGTTTCTATGCCATCCCACAAATTTTGCACCCGGATGTTTTCGTTAGCGCTGTGTTGATTGTTGTCGTGATTAGCAATGGGGATCGTAATCGTAACCGCTCCTGTTGCGCGCTCAATCCCTTCAAGCGGAACGCTTCCTCCCATGGTTGGCAATTTGATCACGGGTTTGTGTGCGCTTTCCACCGCGCGAACTACATCCATTACAATCGCCAAGTCCATTGATGTTCGCACCGCGTTATAACCCGCGTCTCGCTTGATCAGCGCCACCTTGGCGTTCTTCAAAAGAGTTTCCCGATCCGGCTCCTTGTCCACAACTGCATAGCCTTGCGACTGAACGTAATCAATCACTCTCTGTTGTTGCGCTTTCCAATCGAGTCCCACCACAAGCCGCAAATCCAAATCCGCCGTCGCCGTTGCTGGAATCACATTGTTCGCCTTCGCACCGGTGCGGCCGGCCGACATGCCGTTAATGTTCAGAGTCGGGAGGTTTAATAGCTCCAATAAGTGCATTCCGCCTCCATCGACATGGCCCAAATTCAATTCCTCCATGAGTCGCTTGTCGTTAATTGGGGCCTCGGCCAACGCTTCTTTTTCGGACTGGCTCAATGGCTTGATTCCGTCATAAAAGTGCGGGATGGTGACTCTGCCATCGGCATCTTTCATGCCGCCCAACAGCTGCGCCAGCATCAATGCCGGGTTCGGCGCCCAATTGCCGTAGTGCCCGCTGTGCAGTTCGCGCTTGGGCCCATAAACAGTGATCTCAAGATGCGTATCGCCGCGCGCTCCAAACGCGATTGTCTGTTCCCGGCTTTGATCTACCGGTCCGTCGCAAATGAGGTAGACATCCCCGCGCGTCAAATCTCCATAGGTCTTCAAAATCTCTTCCAGATGCGGCGAGCCTGCTTCTTCCTCACCCTCCCAAACGAACTTGATGTTTGCCCGCAAGGGAATTCGCGCTGCATGCAACGCATCGAGCGCCGTCAACTGGGCAAAGATGGCCGCTTTGTCATCCGAAGCCGACCGCGCGTAGATCCTCCGTTCCCCTCCCACGTCCCGAAACGTCGGCTGAAACGGATTGCCGCCTTCCCAATCGGCCGGCGTCACCGGCTGGCCATCGTAGTGGGCATAGAACACAATCGTCCGATTCGCCCCCGGCGTCGGAATGGAGAGGTACACGACCGCTGGCGCGTTCGGGATCGTGAGCAATTGCGCCGCAACCTTGCGAGCTTTCAGCATCTCCAGAAGCGTGTTCGCGTTCTTGTCCAGACCGGCCCTATCGGCCGCCACATTAGGGATCGAAAGCAGATCTACAAAATCAGCGAGGATCTGCTGTTCGTGCGCGATTCGCCAATCCTTCGCTGCCGCCGGTGCTTGCGCCCGCAGAATGCCACACGCGACCAGTGCCGCCAAAACATGTTTTTGAAAATTCAAAGCCATTTCCGTTCCGTAAAAAACGCCTTTTCTTCGCCTTTCGGCCACAACGCGGCCGTTTTTTGATACTGTAACCCTCGTGCGCCTTGCCGCCTGCTTTGCCCTCTTCCTTTGCGTTGGCCTCGCTCGCGCCCAACAGCCTGCCGAAGAGTTCTTTGAGATGAAGATCCGCCCGCTCTTCGCCGCCAACTGCTATGCCTGCCACACCGACGAACACATGGGCGGATTACAGCTCGATACCGCAGAACATGCCCTCAAAGGCGGCAAAGACGGCGTCGTGATCGTTCCCGGCGATCCAGCCAACAGCTTACTCGTGAAGGCCTTGCACTACACAGATGCCCATCTTAAGATGCCGCCAACCGGCCGTCTCAAAGATACCGAAATCGCCGCTGTCGAAACCTGGATCAAGAACGGCGCCGTTTGGCCCAAGACTACTCACGCAATGCAGGCGGCGACCTACACCATTACCCCCGAGCAACGCAACTTCTGGTCTTTCCGGCCCATTACGAACCCCACGCCGCCCGCCGTACATGACAAGAAATGGGTTCGTAGCGAAATCGACCACTTCATCCTCGCCAAGCTGGAAGAGAAGAATCTGAAGCCCGTCCCACTAGCTTCCAGACGAGTTCTGATTCGTCGCGCCTATTACGATCTCACCGGCTTGCCTCCTACCGAGACGGACGTAACGGCCTTCGAAAAAGACAATTCGCCTGACGCTTTTGCGAAAGTGATTGACCGCTTGCTCGCGTCTCCCCGTTACGGCGAAAAGTGGGGCCGCTTTTGGCTCGATATCGCCCGCTATTCCGATGACCGCCTCAATTCCGAACGCGACGATCCTTATGAGAATGCGTTCCGCTATCGCGATTGGGTGATCCAAGCAATGCAGCAGGATATGCCGTTCAACCTCTTTGTGAAAGCCCAAATCGCCGGCGATCTGCTGCCCGATCACGAAAAATACCAGGCTGGATTAGGCTTTTATGCGCTTAGCCCCGAATTTCAAGATGAACGAGTAGACGCCACCACTCGTGGCTTCATGGCCCTCACGGTGGCGTGCGCCACTTGCCACAATCACAAATACGATCCAATTCCCACGCAAGACTACTACTCCCTCCTCGGCATCTTCAACAACACCGAACTGCACGAAACGCCGATCGCGCCCAAAGAAGAGGTCGAGCGCTATGAAACGCAGAAGAAGCTGCTGGATACCCAAGAAACCGAAATCAAAGAATTCGTTAACCGGCAATCTGACGAATTAGCTGGCATCCTGGCGCAAGACACCGCCGCCTACATGCTTGCAAACAACCCAGCGCTTGACCAAGAGACGCTGGCGCGATTCAAGAAATATCTAGCCTCTCCTGCTCACAAGCACCCGTTCCTGCAAGCTTGGCAGAAGGACAATTCACCGCAGGCCGCGCAAAACTTTCAAGAACTGTTACTGAAAGTCAACCAGGAGAAAAAGCGGATTGACGATGAAAACAAGATCCGTCTCGGCCTGAATCCCAGCCGTGCTGATCTTTCCTCCGCGAACCTCGTCTCGTTAGCGCGCGATAAATACGTGCTTTGGGAGGATTTCTTCGGCGACAAAGGCGTCTTTCATTACGGCGATCCGGGCATTGATCGTTTCCTGACCGGCGTTTGGAAGAGTCACCTCGATTCAATGCGCGCCCATCAAGCGGAGCTCAAAAAACAATTGCCGCCGCACTACGCTTACTTGCAGACTATCGCCGACAAAAACAAGCTTAATGAAGCCTATGTGTGGCTCCGTGGGAACAAAGACAATCCCGGAGAACCCGCGCCACCGCACTTCTTAGCGATCTTGAGCAGTAGCACGCCGAATCGCTTTACGCATGGGGCCGGGCGGCTCGATCTCGCGGAGGCAATCGTCGATCCAAAGAACCCGCTCACCGCCCGTGTGATTGTGAATCGCATTTGGCAACAGCATTTTGGACAGGGAATCGTCAGAACGCCCAGCAACTTCGGCAAACAGGGCGATACCCCGTCGCACCCTGAGTTGCTTGATTATTTGGCCACCCGCTTCATTGCCGAAGGATGGTCGCTGAAGAAGCTGCACCGGGAAATGATGCTTACGTCCGCGTATGCGCTCAGCACCGGGAATGACGAAGCCGATTTCGCAGCCGACCCGGAAAATCGTTTGCTCTGGCACGCGAACCGGAGGCGTCTTGATATTGAATCCATTCGCGATTCCGTCCTGTTCGTGGCCGGTGATCTTGATTTGCAGGCCGGTGGACCGCCTCTTCCCTTTGGCCCGGAAAATCACCGCCGCACCGTTTACGGATTCGTCAGCCGCCGTCGGCTCGACCCGGTTTTGGCGCTCTTCGATTTTCCCAATCCGATCGTCACCAGTGAGCAACGCCTGCCTACACTGGTACCGCTGCAAAAGCTCTTCTTCATGAACAGCGATTTCATCATGCAGCAATCAAAAGCTTTGGCGCAGAAATTGCTAAGAGCGAATGGCGACGATCATGCACGAATCGAGCGAGCTTATCGTCTCTTATTTCAGCGTGAGCCGACGCCCGCCGAGTACCAGCTTGCTATCGGCTTTTTGCGAGATGCGTCCAATAACTGGCCGCAGTATGCCCAAGTACTGCTAAGTTCAAATGAATTCAGCTATTTGAATTGAGAAAAACATGACCAGACGCGATCTGTTACGCACCATGGGAGCTGGCTTCGGCATGACTGGCCTCGCCGGCACGCTCTTGGGCAGTGAACCAGCCGACCCGCTCGCTCCAAAGAACCCGCATTTCGCGCCCAGGGCGAAGCATGTGATTTTCCTCTTTTTAAACGGCGGCCCTTCCCAGGTGGACACTTTCGATCCGAAGCCGTTGCTGCAGAAATACTCAGGCCAGCCGATGCCTTCGGGTAATTTGAAAACGGAGCGCAAAACCGGCAGCCTGCTCGGTTCTCCGTTCGCGTTCCATCGCTGCGGCAAAAGCGGCATTGAAGTTTCCGAGATTTTCCCGAAGCTCGGCGAATGCATTGACGATTGCTGCGTAATTCGCTCAATGTATACCGATATTCCGAATCACGAACCATCGCTTTTCATGATGAATTGCGGTACACGCGTTCCCGGCCGGCCTTCCATGGGTTCCTGGCTGACGTATGGTTTAGGTTCGGAGAATCAGAACCTGCCCGGCTTTATTGTTCTCTGCCCGGGCTATCCCATCGTTGGTCCGCAGCTTTGGACTTCGGCGTTCCTGCCGGCCATCTATCAAGGTACCTACATTCCCAATAGTGAAAAAACGCCGGACAAATTGATTCACTATATCCGCAACAACGAGATCGCACCCTCGGCCCAACGCCGCCAGCTTGATCTGTTAGCGAAACTAAACAATTTGGAAATGGAACGCGACGGTGCCGACCCGATTCTCGAAGCCAACATCCAAACGTCGGAAATCGCCTTCCGTATGCAGGCAGAAGCCCCCGAAGTTTTTGATATCACAAAAGAACCCGAGGCCGTCCGCGCGCGTTACGGCGATCACGATTTTGGCCGTGGCTGCTTAATGGCCCGGCGTTTAGTAGAGCGCGGCGTCCGCATGGTGCAAGTCTATTTCGGCAACGGCCAACCGTGGGACAATCACGACGACATTCTGATTCATCGCGATCTCGCCAATAAAGCCGATGGACCCATTGCCGCTCTGCTCAAAGACCTGAAATCCAGCGGTCTGCTCAATGAAACTCTTGTGATCATTGGAGGCGAATTCGGACGTACGCCCGTGGTAGAAGTTAGCGGTTTGGTGAAGTACCAAAACGGCCGCGATCATAACAGTTGGGGCTTTTCGACTGTGCTGGCCGGAGGCGGAGTAAAAGGCGGCACAACCTATGGCGCAACCGATGATTTTGGCTTCAAAGCGGTGGAAAAGCCCGTCCATATTCACGATCTCCACGCCACCGCCCTGCACATGCTTGGTATGGACCACACAAAACTCACGTATCGCTATAGTGGAAGAGATTTTCGTTTAACCGATGTAGCCGGGAACGTCGTTCACGACGTCATTAGCTGAAGCATCAGCAAACTTGGGGACGATTTTGTGAACTGGCTTACGCTTACTACGATATTTGGACTCCTGTTCGCTACTCCGTCGGGGCATCGCGTCATTCGCTGTACTGGCCGAACCGAGGCGCTTCATTCTTCGTTGATTCAAGTTCCCCAACAATACGGAAGTGGCGGCCAACTCACCGTTCTGCAAATCGTTGAGAACGGAGCACGTGTCAAAGCCGGGGATCTGCTGGCTGAATTCGATTCCACCGACCAACTGAAGCTGGCGCGCGACGCCAGTGCGAAGTTCGACGATCTCTCGCACCAGGTCGAGCAGAAGCGCGCCGAGCAGCGGAATAACGCCGAAAAGCGCAAAGCCGACCTCATTCAGGCCCGCGCCGACCTGGAGAAGGCTGAAATCGACATAAAGAAGGGCCCCGTTCTGAGCGACATCGACCAACAGAAGAACCAAGTCAAGCTCGAAGACGCCCGGGCTCATGTGGCGAGTCTGCTGCGCTCAAACCAGTTTCACGAGCAAGCCGAAGCAGCGGAACTGCGAATCCTCGAGTTGCAGCGCGATCGTCAAAAACTCACCGTGCAACGCCAGATGGACAATGCCCATGCGCTTACACTGCGGTCGTCCATTTCAGGTATGGTGGCGCTGGAGAACGTCTGGCGTGGGGGGTCTATGGGTCATGCGCAGGAAGGCGATCGCCTCTACTCCGGACAAGGCTTGCTGAGAGTTTTCGATCCTTCCGCGATGGTCGTGCAGGTCTCAGTGGGCGAACCGGACGGCGCCGTTATGAAACCAGGCGCCAAGGCTGTCATTCACCTGGATGCGTTTCCAGATCTCCGCTTCACCGCCCATTTCGATTCAGCCAGCCCGGTTGCTTCCTCCGGGATGGATAGTTACATCAAGACCTTCACGGCGCGCTTCATTGTGGACCAGACCGATCCGCGCCTGTTGCCCGATCTATCCGTCGCGGTCGATGTCGAGGTGCAGAACTAGTGGCCCAATCGCGGCGCGTTTGGATCCGCCTGGCGGCTGTCGCGGTCGTGATTGCAGGAACTGCTTTCGCCTGGAAGCAATGGTCGAACCGTCATGCAGACAGCGCACCGGATCTTCCCTCCGCCCCGGCCCGACAAGGTGACTTCGCGGTCCTGGTGCATTGCCGGGGATCGCTCAGCGCGCGCCGGTCCGATCAAATCATCGCGCCCGTGGGTGTCCAAGATCTGCAGATCGTTTGGCTCGCTCCCTCCGGGGGCGTGATTCACGAAGGCGACCCGGTGGTTCGCTTTGACCGCAGCAAGCTGGAACAGGATCTAACTGAAAAGACCGCCGCGCTTCGGCAGGCACAGGCCACTCTCGATCAAAACGAGGCGCAAACCCAGATGCACGCCGAACAGGGAAAGGTTGATCTTTCCTCGGCCAAATATCAAAGCGAACGGGCGCGGCTGGAAGCCTCAAAACAGGCCATCGTGAGCGTTTCCGACGGGCAAAAAAGCGCCATTGATCAGCGAATCGCCGAAGAAAAGGTGGCCCTGCAAGCCTCCGGCTCCAACCTCCAGGCGTCTTCGGATGAAGCGAAGAACGCCTCGCTTCGCCGTCTGCGCGATGAGGCGCGCGCGGAACTTGCGCGTACCCAGCAGCGTCTCACTTTGATGGAGCTGAAATCCCCCTTGAATGGCGTGGTCACTTACATGATGAACCGCTCGCAAGGCTGGATGAATGCGCAACCGTTCAAGGCGGGCGATCATGTGTTCTCCGGTTCCACGATCGCGGAAATTCCAGATCTGTCGACGCTCGAAGTAGAAGCCAAAGTCGAAGAGACCGACCGTGGCCGCATTGCCGAAGGCGATAGCGTCCAGGTGCACGTGGATGCCCTTCCGGAGAAAGTTTTCAACGCGAAGCTGATGAGAATTTCGCCGCTCACTGAACAAAGTTTTGAAGAATGGCCGCCAATCGCTACCTTTCGAGCTTTCGCGCAAATCGACCCGCCGGACAATCGCTTGCGGCCGGGAATGAACGCCACTGCGGACATCGTTGAGACCAAGTTAACCAAGGCCATCAGCATTCCAGCAAAGGCGCTATTTACGTTTCACGGCCTGCCAGTCGTCTACGTCAAAGCGGACAGCGCCTACAAACGGACTCCCGTGACTGTGCGCGCGCGCAACATCGACGAAGTCGCGGTAGCCGGACTGCCCGCAGGCAGCTCAGTGGCGCTAGTCGATCCGGAGACCTTGAAGAAATGAGCAGCGCCACGCAGCCGTTGCCGGTAGCCTCAAATCGCAAAACTGCTACCCGCATCCTTCTCTGGCTGATCGGTATCGCCGCCCTGGCAGCGCTCGGCGTTTGGGGCGTACGATCTCTTACCTTCGGCAGCGAAGCCGCGATTCCAACAGTAAAAGTACACCGCGGCGACTTAAGCCTGGCTCTCACCGCGCGCGCGGACGTTCGCGGCGGCGACGCGGAAACGTTGACCGCTCCCATGACCGGGGGCGAGGAACACCTCACTTCCTTGCTCAAACCCGGCGATCAAGTAAAACCTGGCGATGTAGTGGCTCAACTCAACACCGCCGAACAGGAATTCAAGCTGAAAGAGGCCGAATCCGATCTGGCCGAGGCCGAGCAACACCTGGTTCAAGCGAAGGCTCAAAGTGCTGCCGATGCGGAAGAGGATTCCTACGCACTGTCAAAAGCCAAGTCCGATGTCACGTCCGCTGAATTGGACGTTCGTCAAAACCCCATCAAAGCAGCCATAGTGGCTCGGCAAAACGATCTGGCGTTGGAGGCTGCGCGCGATAAACTCTCTCAGCTCGAGCACAATATTGCCAACCGGCAAAAGACCAATACGGCGGCCGTCGCCATTCAAGATGCGGCGCGAACCAAGGCTCTAGAAACCATTAAAACCGCCCATCAGAATATTGAAGCGATGACTCTCAAGGCGCACCGAGGCGGATACGTCGCCATTAAGAACTCCAGCCCGCAAGGAATGTTTTTTGACGGAATGACGCTGCCGCTCCTGCAAGTGGGCGATACCGTCAACCCCGGCATGGCGATCGCCGAGATTCCCGATCTCGGCAAATGGGAGGTTGTCGCTCGCATGGATGATCAGGATCGCGGGCACATTGCCTTGGGTGATAAAGCTGAGATAACCGTTATCGCCATCCCTGAACACAAGTTTCATGGCAGCGTAAAGGATCTGGGAGGCACAACAGGCAATTTTTGGAATCGTCACTTCGAATGTAAATTCACCTTGGACGACCCGATCGCCGAATTGCGGCCCGGCATGAGCGCGGTCGTTCTGATGACCACCGACGAAATGCGCAACGTCTTATGGGTTCCCGCGCAAGCCGTGTTTGAAGAAGGGGCGCGCACTTTCGTGTTCGTTCGATCCGGAAAGAGTTTCGCCGCCAAAGACGTGAAATTGATCCGGCGCAATGAAACGCGCGCTGTGATTGAAGGCGTGCGAGAGGGACAGGAAGTGGCGCTTTCGAATCCGCTCGAAACCGCCAAGAAGAAGGATGCCAAGGCCAATCCTTTGGAAGCGGTGCAGAAGTGAGTCAAACCGTTTCGCTCGGCCGCTACGGGTCAGATCTTCTACAAGCCGGCCAAAACCTGTTGGCGCAGAAGACGCGCAGCATTCTCACGGCGCTTGGCATTATTTTCGGCGTCGGCGCGGTCATTGGCATGCTCGCCATCGGGGCCGGCGCGCGGGCCGAATCGCTCCGGTTCATTGAGCAGCTGGGAGTTCGCAATCTATTGGTTGAGTCGATTGCGGCGACCAGTGATCAGGAGATGCAGCAGCGCCGCCGAAACTCTCCCGGCCTGACCTCGCGCGACGTCCGCGTCCTCGAATCAAACGTCGAGGCGGCGGAAGCTGTGTCAGCGCGCAAAGGTTTGCATCCCGGCGGCGTGCTGCCCAAGCCGTCGAAAGGGCTTCCGGAAGTCTACGGCGTGCGCCCCTCTTACGCGCTGATTCACAATTGGCACCTGGCGGAAGGGCGTGTTTTTAGCGACGAGGAAGCCGATGCCGCCGGCTCTGTCTGTGTTTTGGGTGAAGGCGCCAAAGTTTCGCTTTTTGGATATGGCTCCGCCCTTGACCAGTTTGTAAAAGTGAACGATCAGTGGCTGCGCGTGATCGGAGTGCTGAAAGAGCAAGTCACTTCAGGGCCGGCCAACGGACAAGATCTAAATCAAGTGATTTTCATCCCTCTCCGCACGTTGCAATACCGGTTTAACGATTTCGGCGGCAATCTGAAAGACGAGCTAGACGGCGTTGATATGCGGCTTAAGCCCGGCGCGGATAGCGTCGAAGCGTCGAAGATCGTGATGGCCATCCTCAATTCCACGCATCACAACACGCCCGATTTTACTGTCACCATTCCCGCGGAACTCCTGGCCGAGCAGCAGCGCTCGCAAGCGATTTTCACTTACGTCATGGTTGCCATCGCCGCTATTTCCTTGCTCGTGGGCGGAATCGGCATCATGAACATTGTGCTCGCCACTGTTCTCGAGCGCACGCGCGAAATTGGCATTCGGCGAGCCACCGGAGCGCGCCGCTCCGATATCGTTCGTCAATTCCTGCTCGAATCCATTCTGATTTCTGTCAGTGGCGGCATTCTCGGCATTGCCTTTGGTTATTTTCTCGCCTGGCTGATTGCCGCCTCCGCTGGCTGGAGCACCATTGTGACGCCCACATCGATCATGATCGCCTTCAGTGTCTCGGCAGCTGTCGGTTTGGTTTTTGGCATTTACCCCGCCCGTAAAGCATCGCGCATTGATCCCATTGAAGCCCTTCGATATGAATAGAAAATTTGCGCTGTTCGTTCTCATCACGGCAGCAGCCCGGCTTTGTGTAGCCGGCGACTTTTTGAGCGACCGTTTCAGCCGGAAAATCGAGCGCCGGCAAGTTAAGGTTCAAGAGGTGGAGGGTCTCCAATCGCACCTGATCGATGGCAAACTACACCTAAAACTACGCGATTTCCTTGAACTTCTGCTAAAGAACTCCGCGACGCTCCAGGTATCGCGCATGGATGTCTATAATGCCGCGGACGCTATCGTAGCCGCGAAATCCCCCTTCGATCCCCTTCTCCAACCGAGTTACAGCTCACAACGGACACTGACGCCTCCCTCACCTTTCTTCTTCACACAAGGGGCTTTTAGTAACCTGAGTCAAACATCGGGCATTACCTACACACAGTTACTGCCGAGCGGACAAACCATTGGATCTTCCTTTCAAATTAATCGCCTATCCGGAGATGGTTACAGCAACCCGGCGCTGTTCGGCCAGCTCAATTTTTCCATTACCCAGCCGTTGCTTCGCAATCGCACAGGCATTGAGGCCCGCGCGCCATTAATTTTGGCTCGGACACAACTGGACATCACTACTGAATTGACCGAGACGACGATCGGCACCGCTGTGGGCGATGCCGCCCAGCAGTATTGGGCCGCTATTCTCTCGCGCGATGGGATTCACGTGCAGGAACAGGCGGTTGGCCTGGCTCAAAAAGCCTATGAACGCGACAAGAAAGCACTGGACCTGGGCGCGATTTCGAAACTCGACATCTATCAATCGGAAGCCCAGGTGGCAGATAGCCAGCGCGCCCTGGTGCAGGCGCAGCATCAATACGCTGCCGCACTCGACGGGTTGCGGCCGCTCATCGGGGCGGATCTCACCCCTCAAATGCGCTCCACCGAGATCGTCCTCGAAGACGATGCCTCTACAATCCCGCCAAATGCCCAGATACTTCCCTTCGAAGAAGCCCTGAAGAAAGCGCTGGCTGCGCGGCCCGAATTGCAGGCTTCCGACCAAAACCTTTCCATGGATGAAGTCAATATTCGCGTCGCCCGCCAAAGTTTTTTACCCCGCTTGGATTTGCAGGCGCTGGGCGGTTCTAGCGGCCCGGCAGTGAGTTTCGGTTCGGCCAACGTCCTCTATCCCGGCCTTTCACAAACCTTAAGGCAAGTGCTCGGCTTTGATTATCCGAGTTATGGCCTGAGTCTCAACATGAGCATTCCGTTCCGCAACAGCACTGCTCAGGCGGGTTTGGCGGATGCGCTAGTCAGCAAAACTCGCCACACGTATCAAAAACGGCAGACGATCGAGCAGATCACACTCAATGTGAGGCAAGCTATTAACAACATCGACTTAGCCAAAGCGACGATCGACGCCGCCGTGACAGCGCGCGATTTCGCCCGGAAAAACGTTGATGCCGAGCAACAGAAGTTCGAATTGGGGGTGATTCAAGTGTTTGAGTTGCTCGATTCTCAAACCAAGTTAGCCAACACGGAGACTGCCTTACTCGGCGCCTACGTCAACTATCAGCAAGCTTATATCAATTACCAACTCGCGACTTGGACACTGTTGGACGGCTTGGGCATGGTGGTAGAAAAACCGCAAGTCCATTAGGGCTTGACGAGTGGCTTCAAAATCTCATCCAGTAAGGCAGTCATATTGGCTTCCCGAGCCAAATGCGGATATTTCTCGCCTTCGTGATAATCGATTTTGACGGTCTTGAAATAGCCGGCATATTCGACAATGAATTCAATCGGCTCTTTGGAACTCTTCGCATCGCGAATGGCCGCGTGCACCAGTTCGTCAGTCGCGCGCCGGCCATTGACGGCCACCAGCTTCATGCCCGGCCCGAGGCCTGCCTGGTAAGCCGGCGAACCCACCAGAACGTCTCGAATGGATTCATCTGCAGTGTCAAAACCCAGCGAATACCAGGCGTTTACGCCGTGATCGCGCGACTCCAATGCGCGCGAATACTCATTGGGTTTATCGGTATAGTCAACGCGATAGCCGCCGTTGCGAATGCCACCTAACGGCGCATGCGGTGACTTCGTGTCAAGACGCTCGCGCAAGAAGTGATCCCAATCGTTCGGCACAATCGCATTCAAATTCGCCACAATATCGCTGAATTCATAGGGAATCACCTCCGGCGGAGTATTGCCTCCAACCCCGAGAAACCGTGCGGCGAAATCGTCCAAACTATGCTTGCCGGCGGACAATTTGCGCATTGTTGTGTCAACGTCCAGCCAGATCAACTCGCCTTCAGGATAGTAATCGACAGACCTCCGCCAGTTATCCCATTCACTCGACGTACTGTAAAGCGTCTGCGCCGCCGTTGCTGTATCCTGCAAATCCCTCCACGTTCGACCCGGGCGATGGTCGGCCTCAGCAGCTGTCACGGCCATGGCATCGCGGTACTGCTCGGCACTCCAGAGTCCACTGCGGGCCGTAAGCACGTCGCCGAAATATTCGGTCAAGCCTTCGTAAACCCATAGCAAATCGCCCTTCATCGGCTTATCGAAATTCGGCGTCGCCAATCCGGCGGGGCGCCGGTATTTGCCGTTCCAGGAATGCGTAAATTCGTGCGGCAGCAGGCCGGCGTTGATCAACTTCAGGTCTTCATCCAGAAAGTTGCGCGCTTCCACGCGGTCATCGCTCGATTGGTGATGCTCCAAACCAAAATGGGCCACGCTATCGCTCAGTGTGAACAGAAAATGGTAGCGGTCATAATGCCGCGATTTGTAGAGAGACCCGGCTTCCTTCACCAGATTGCCGAATTGGGCAATTTCCTCGCTGGAAAGCTCCAAATCTTCTGGCCCATCGCCAACAAGATCAAGATAGTGCTTGGGCGCGACATCCGGCGCCAGCGGAATCTCTTTGAAATACCGTCCAGCCAGCACCGGAGAATCGACCAGCGTTTCCAGCGAGACGGTTTCAAATCGGGTCGAAGCCCCATTACTGCCCGTTTTGAGCAGGGCCGTTCCCATCTGCCAGCCTTCCGGAAGTTTGATCGATGGCGAAACCATGATCTCGCCCGATGGCATCCCGGCTGGATACAAAGCAACTTCGTTCCATGCGACAACCGCCAGATTCGGCCCAGTGGAGGCTCCCGCCGAGAACCCGGAAGGCGCCGCCGTCGCCAGAAAATCACAGTCCGCCTCAATTTCTGAAACGCCGTCCGGAACATTGATATGGAAGGCAAACATATTCACGTCATCGCGCTGCCATGCAATGGTTTGCCCGTTGGCTTTTAGAATGAGGCCGGCAAAGTTATCAATCGGGCCCGAAGGCGCATGTTCTCCCGGAATCCACTTTGCATATTCGAGGGTATTGGGCCCGGGCTTCACCGGAATTACCATATGCGCATGCAGAGTTTTGCGCGGTGCGTTCGTCAAATCCAAATCCAAGCGAATTGGATTGGCTTTCGTTTGCGCCCAGATGGAGACCGCCGATGCAAGTAAGCAAAAGAAGGAACGAGTGGAAACAGAAATCAAATTGACCTCAAACAAAAAAATGGCCGGCGTCAGCCTCGGGCTGATCCGGCGACCTTTAGACCGATACTTACAGATTACAAATTCGTCTTTGATCGCCCCGGAACAGACGCTACGATGAACTGATGGCTCAGCTTGCTCAGATCAACACTGCGCGTTTGATTGCACCGCTCGATGATCCGAAGATCGCCGGCTTTGTGGCCCAATTGGATGAGGTCAACGCTTTAGCCGGACAAAAACCCGGTTTCGTGTGGAGGCTAAAATCCGACGGCGGAAATGCTACCGATATTGCATTCAGCGATGATCCCTTTGTGATCGTGAATATGTCCGTTTGGGAGTCGATCGAAGCCCTAAAAGCCTTTGCCTACCAAGGCCGCCATCTGGATGTATTTCGCGGCCGGCAACAATGGTTTGAAAAACCGGCGCTCCCGCACTATTGTCTGTGGTGGATTCCCACTGGCCGTTTCCCAACGGTGAACGACGGCCGGAATCGCCTGGAACACTATCAAAAACACGGCTCGACGCCAGAAGCGTTTTGGTTTTCACAAAGCTTCCCCGCGCCAAAAGAAGAATCTGTGGCCGTCTGAACCTTGTGTGGTCCATCTTCATTCCCGCCGCCGAACACAATATTGAAGCACTGAGTGCTCAGCTTTGGGAACTTGGCACGGCTGGCTTACTCGAAGAATGTGGCGGCCTGCGCGCCTTTTTCGACGACTCCATTGATCGGGCCGCCCCTTGCGAAATATTTTCGTTGCGAAGCAATGACATCCGCGAAGAACACGCGTTTGATCCATCCAATGCCCCAAGTCTTGAAACAGACCCCATCTTGATCGGCGAGAAATTCTTTATCGCTCCGTCCTCCAGTCGCGTGCCCGCTCCGCCGGGACGAATCCCCCTTATAGTCGATTCCACGAACGCTTTTGGAACCGGCCGCCACGAAACCACGCAGCTCTGTCTGGAGGCACTTGAAAAACACCTGAAGCCACATCACTACGTTGTCGACATAGGCTGCGGCTCCGGAATTCTTTCTTTGGCCGCCACCTCACTTGGCGCAGGGACAGTCGTCAGTTGCGATATACACGAAGGCTCAGCCACCGCCGCCAGAGACTTGCTAACTTCGCCTCTTTTTGTAGGCTCTGCCGACGGCCTTCGAAGTCAAATCGCCGATTTGGTCCTCGCGAATCTCACCGGGGGAATTCTCGATCTGGTAGCGTTCGATTTGCAGCGAATCGTCAAACCCTCAGGACTTCTTATTGTGAGTGGCTTCATAACAGAAAATCTGCCGGCGAGGTTCAAACCCACAGCTTGTGAGACCAGGAACGATTGGTGTTGTTGGATTTGCCGCCCGAGCGATATCTGCGCTCCCGCTCCAACCGAAGAATCACCGGCGCATGATCAACGTTGGTGGCTTTAATACTTCGACGCAAACACAAGAACGATCAGCAAAACTGCTAATGCCGCCGCTAGTCCGGTCTTGAGATGGTTCCAAGCTTCGGTGGTAATCGCAATTCGGAAGTGCCTGTGAGAAACACTTTCTCTCCGCTGGTAGGCCTCAAACAGAACCGGTGTGCGTTCTTGAGGTTCGCTTTCGGGCGCTAGTATTTCCGGAATCAGCGCTGGTTCGGCAACCACAACAGGCTCAACTGTGTGAACGCCTTCGCTCCGGTCTTTGAGCGCGGCGCAATGCAGAATTTCCGCTTCCAGGCCCGGATAGTGAGGATCGATTTCGCGCAGCGATTCCCATTCCTCCAACGCCTCCGCGTATTGCCCCTTTTCTTCGAAATTACGCGCGCGCTGCGTCACCGTTTTAATTAACCGTAGCGCCCACTCGCGCGATTTTGCCTTCTCTTCAAGCGCACAAAACAGGACGTTTTTTGGCTGCTTGCTCAAAACACTTTCGCAAATCTTCAGCGTCTCTTCCGTTTCGTCCTTGGCCAGCGCGTGGGCGGCGTTGTCATAAGTCGCACCCAAGCCACGCATTTCGTCGAGAATGCCGCTAAATGCCGCATCATCGCTGTACGGTGTCGCAAAAGGCGCAGTGAGTTCCGGGAAACGTCGCAATGCCTCCGGGTTCTCCGTGAACTGGACTCGTTCCCGGAAAAGCTGCAAGCGCCGCAGATTCTTTTCGCGTTCGTCGGCCAAGCGCTGCGCCCATAAACGGTCCAGAGCCGATATCCGTTCTGCCAGCGGCTCGCTGTCCGTGTAAGCTTTCGCTAATTCAGCCAAGCGGTTTCGAACATGCGGAAGATAGGCCGATTGTTCGGCTTCTACCGATTCAGTCAGCGCAAGCCGAATTACTTCATCGCGCTGCCTTCCGCGGATTGCGCTTTCAACCGATCGGGGCACCGCCGCTTCCCCGCCAACAGAAGTCACATACTGCAACAAAGAATCGGCAAAACGCCAGTGGGCGTACGCCTGGGTAAGAGCTGCGTCGGCGCAAGTCTCCTGCGCCCGCTGTGTAAGTGCATGGATGCCGGCACTCAGTGAAAGCGCCTCGGAAAACTTACTTATCGAACCGGCAAAGCGGCCGTCATTTAGCTCATTCAAGCCTTCTTGTAATGCGTCATCCAATTCACTTTTACGCACGCAGAGCTTCATGTAAGAGGAATGCAGTGCCGCGAAGGCGTCGTCGATTGGAAATGCGTGCTCGGCTTCTTCCAGCAATCCGGCAGCTTTCTCACTAGAACCGGCTTCCAGGCATTCTCGAATCCGGGTCAACAAATCATCCCGCAAAGGTCCTGCAAACAACGGCGGGACTAACGCGCGTTCCTGCGTCACGGAATTCGCGTCGTCTGAGCTAGTGACTGCGGTAGACATATTACAAACGGACTTCTTAAACGTTCCCCCTATTCTAAGCCAAACGTTACGACTAGGCAGCGGGCAGCCGAGCGGTTCTTCTAATGCACCGCCCCGAATCGTCGAGCCACCCGCAAGTGGGTTGCCGAGCGACTTTCAATAGGCGCTGCCTCGATCGATTCGTAGTGCAAGAGCATCGCGCCTGACCGCGAACCGGCTCCGGGGATTCTGGGCGGTGTGGGGCGGCTCGACTCTCGGCCCCCACCCTTTGCTTTGCAAAGCACTTGCCCTTCCCTTATACTGTTCAAGAGGCCCAATCTCTTCATGGCTTTCGCACAGCGTGCCAACGGGTATTCCGCACCGATTCCGATCGACCGGCGAGCGGCAGACAATTTGCGCTACATCCGCGATACGATGGAGCGCGCCGCTTCCTTCACAGCAGTCCCGGGTTGGGGAGGCGTCGCTATGGGCGTAACGGCTTTGGTCACCGGCGTGATCGCCTTCAAAATGCCCGCGCAGCGCCAGTTTTGGGCTTGGCTCGTAGAAAGTGTGGTGGCTCTCAGTGTCGGTTGTCTCGCGGTTCGCGCCAAGTCGCGCCGTTTGGCCCTCTCGCTGAAGTCTCGTCCCGCGCAACGCGCTTTATTGAGTTTTGTACCACCTCTGCTGGTCGGCGTCGTCTTAACAGTGGTGCTCTATCGGGTAGATATGCTCGCCGTTCTCCCCGGCATGTGGTTATTACTGTACGGTGCCGCCGTTGTCACGGGCGGTGCCTTTTCGGTTCGCATCGTGCCCGTCATGGGCATCTGTTTTATGTTGCTGGGCGGCATCGCTTTGCTGGCTCCGGTGATCGATGGCAACGTCTTCTTATTCTTAGGCTTTGGAATTATGCATATCGTTTTCGGAACATTGATCGCTAGGAGGCACGGTGGGTAGATCAGCTCTCGCCAGATCTTTAGATATGGCTTCTGCAAAAGCTCGTTCGTCAAAAATTTCCCGGCAAGCCGTTTCGCAGGAAACGGTCGAAGCCGCTCTGCCAAACCTCGACCGTATCATTCACGAACACATGCGCCTTGGCATCGTCAGCGCACTCGCTGTTAATGATTCGCTCACTTTCGCCGAACTCAAAAAGCTCCTCCAAACCAGCGACGGTAACTTGAGCGTTCACGCCCGCCGTCTCGAAGAAGCCGAGTACGTCACCTGCACCAAGAGTTTTGAAGGCCGCATGCCCAAAAGCGAATATCGCCTCACCTCGGCCGGGCGCAAAGCCTTTGAGCGTTATCTCAACCATATGGAAGCGCTCATTCAAGCCGCCCGCGAGAAGTAAGTACACTGAAGAACAGAACCTAAAACATGGAGCGTCGTGAATTGCTGGCGGCCTTAAGTGCCTCTGCCCTGATTGCTGCCCAAGGCCGTGGGGCCGCCGGAGCAGCGAATACTTTCCTCGAAATCAAAACCTGGCGCTGTCACAACAGCCCCGAAAATCAGCCCAGTCGTCTCAACGATTATTTTCGCGATGGTTTGGCGCCCGCCCTCCAGCGCGCCGGTTCCAAACTCGCCGGCGCCTTTTCGAATGTCATCGGTCCGGATGGCCCGTATCTTGTAACCCTCACAGAGTTCGCCTCCCTCGCCGCCATGCAGGATACTCTCCGCCTGGTCGCGGCCGACGCCGATCATCACAAGGAATTCGTCAAGCTTAATTCGGGCGACGGCCTGCCCTTCGTTCGTGTCGAAAGCAGTTTGCTCCGCAGCTTCGACGCGCTCCCCGCCGCCGTCATTTCCGATCCAAACGAAAAGCGTCCCCCGCGCGTCTTCGAGCTTCGCTGCTACGAGTCGCAGACCTTCGCCACTCTGCACACCAAAATCGGCATGTTCAATTCCTCCGAAGCAGGCATTTTCGAACGCTTGGGTATGCGGCCTGTTTTTTTCGGCGAAACTCTGGTCGGCGCTCGCCAGCCCAATTTAATGTACATGCTGTCGTATGATGACCTCGCCGCCCGCGACAAACTCTGGCACGATTTCGTCTCCGACCCCGAATGGCACAAACTGAGCGCCAAACCCGAGCTAAAAGACTCTGAAATCGTTTCCAATATCAGCAACGTCATCCTCCGCCCTCTAACCTTTTCGCCCATCCGATAAGCGACGCCGGCGACTGCTATTTATTCAGTTCGCAGCGCGCTAGAAGGATCGGTCTTCATGGCTCGGCGGCCAGGCACATAACAGGCGAATAACGCGGTGGCAATCAGCAACACGCACACCGCGCAATAAGTGGCGAGATCCGAAGTTGTTACGCCGAACAGGAGCGCCGCCAGATAGCGCGAGAGTGCCAGAGCGCCGGCAATGCCAAGCGCTACTCCTGCTAAGACGGGCTTCATACCTTCACTCATCGCCATTGTCAGGATGTGCGAGGAACTCGCGCCCAGCGCTACCCGCAAGCCGATTTCCGAAGTGCGGCGGCTGATGGCATAAGACAGAACACCATAAATGCCGCTGACGGCGAGCAAAAGAGCGAGTCCGCCGAAAACGGAGAGCAGGGCGGTATTGAACAACTCCGGAACCATAGAGCGTTGGACCACTTCTTCGAATGAGCGGACGTCCGCCACCGGTAAATTCGGGTCGAGGCTCGCAACAATAGACCGCACGCTATTGGCTAACGCGAGCGGATTGCCGCGCGTGTGAACAATGAACTCACCTGCGAGGGCATTCCCGCCATAGGGAAGGTACACGGTAAGCGCGGACTCGGACGTGATGCCGCGTTCACGGCTATCGGCCATAACGCCGGCTACCTCGGCATCCAAGTTACTCTGCCCTTTCCAAAGTGTCACGTGTTTGCCAACCGGGTCTGTATTGCCAAAGATCAGTTTGGCGAGCCGGTCGCTCAGGATTACGCGGCGCTGTGGTACCGGTTGCCCCTGCTCGGCCCAAACCGGCTTGTCGTTTTCGTCAAAGATTCTGCCGCGCTGCAGCCTGAGGCCGGCAGCTCGGAAATAATCGGGCGTCACGATTCGCCAACCCGCCCAAGGCGGCGTACTTGGGCCGGTGGATGAAGGAGGACGGTAGTTCGAATCGATTGTCATGCCCGGATCGCCGCCCTCCACCGGACGCGAATTGACGGCGCCCGCGGCAATGACACCCGGCACGGCGGAAAGACGCGCCAGAAATCGATCGATAAACTGCTTGCCAACGCCCTTGTCCCAGTACGATCCAGGTAAGCTCACCGAGAACAGTAGACGATTTTCAGTCTGAAAACCCATGCTGGTGCTCGCGAGCTGCGTAAAGCTGCGAATGAGAAGCCCGGCGCCGATCAGCAGGAGAAATGAGATCGCCACTTCCGCCGTAACCAGCGTACTGCGTAGACGGTTCTGGCCGCGGCTGCCCGTCTGTCGGTCTCCGTCGCGCAGGGCGTTCGATATCCCGGTGGAAGGCGCTTGCAGTGCGGGAGCAAGGCCCGACAGGACGCCGGTGAGCAGTGCAATGGAAACCGCAAAGGTGAGAACCCACGGATACAGATTCGCCTCGGCCAGTCTGGGAATGTCAACCGTGTCCAGAGTTTGCACGATACGCAGCGTGAAAAATGCGATGGCTATACCAACGGCCGCGCCCGACAAACTGAGCAACAGCGATTCCAGAATCACGTAGCGGATCAGCCGGCCGCGGCTGGCGCCGATAGCCGTCCGCACCGCGATTTCTCTTTGCCGCGTGATGCCGCGCGCCAGCAGAAGATTGGCTACATTGACGCACGCGATCAATAGCAAGAGCGCGACCGCTCCCAGCAGCAGCCAGAGAGCACGGCGGGTGGTATCGGGCGCGATCCAGGTACTCGAAGGGAGGATTCGAAAACCCATGTCTTTGTCGGCCCACGGATAGTCGTTGGAGAGCACATCCGCGATGCGGGCTAGATCGGATTTGGCAGCCTCCATCGATAGACCCGGCTTGAGCCGCCCGATCACTGTGAATTCCCAACTGCCCCGCTCGGCGTCGGCGTGATAACCGAACGGGATGTAGAGTTCATCGGTGAGGAAGGGATCTCCCGGCGGTAAAACGCCGACAACCGTATAAGCACGATCGCTTAACCGCAGGGTTTGGCCTAGAATTTTCGGGTCTGCGCCAAAGCGAGTGCGCCAAAAATTATTGCCCACCAAAACGACGTTCGTCTTCCAACCGCCGCGCTCGTCATCGTACGAAAAATCGCACCCCAGAACGGGCGAGACGCCCAGCGTGCGAAAGAAGCCCGCGCTGATCTCACGCAGTTGAACCTTCTCGGCCGGGCCGTTGCCCGTGAGATTCGCGTCGTCGTAGTGATAAGCCGCGACTTCGGAAAAACTGTGATTGAGGGCGCGCACGTCCCAGAAGTTCGCTTCTGAAACGGAGGCGTGGTCAATCCCGCGTTTGAGTCGAGTTTCGACAATCTGCACCAAGCGAACGGGATCTCGAAAGGGAAGCGGCCGCAGGAGGGCTGAATAGACGATGCTGAAAACCACGGTGCTGCCGCCGATGCCCAAGGCCAGCATGCCGACGCTCAGCAGCGCCAGTGTGGGCGTGCGCCGGAGGCCACGGAATGTTTGTCGAAGCTCCGCGCCGATCCCTTCGAGCCATGCACCGCGGCGAACATCGCGAACGGCCTCTTTCACTTGTTCGGCGCCGCCCAGTTCCAGCTGTGCCGCGCGTTTCGCTTGTTCCGGCGTCAAGCCGTTGCGGGTTTTCTCATCGCTGAGAAGATCGCGGAAGGAGTCGAGCTCGGCGGAAAGGTCTTCGTCGAGTTGGCGTTTGCGAAACAAATTGCGAAAGATCGTTCGAAAATTCATCGTTTCTCCGATGGCGGTTTAGGTTGTCTTCAGCGCGCTGCTCATGGCGGCGGAAATCAAGTCCCACTGATTCGTTTGTTCTTTGAGTTGATTGCGGCCCGCTTTCGTCAATTGGTAATACTTGGCGCGCCGTTTGGTTTCAGATTCGCCCCATTCGGAAATAAGCCAGCCTGCTTCCTGCATCCGATGCAAAGCCGGAAACAAGGAACCCGGTTTCACTTGAAACGTCCCGCCGGTAACTTGCGCAATGCGGCGTGAGATGCCAAGCCCATGCATCGGCTCAAGCGAAAGGGCTTTCAATATAAGTACGTCAAGCGTGCCTTGCAGCAGGGCAGTCGATGGAGGCATGTTCGTATAGACATTCTATAGGGAGTCTCGCCTCGATTGCAATAGCACTGCGTTTTGTACCAGTTCTGGGCCTACCGATAAGCACTTAGTTAAATCTCACGCTACCGCGACAGCGTGGAAGCTGCCGACGATGATGGCGGAAGTTAGACTTATTTTGCACCGCCGTTTCGGCATTCCCATCGCCGCGAATTGTATGCTAAACCTGCTACATGGCACTCTTCTCTAGCCAGATGAAGCAGACGTTTCGCCGTCTATGGCGCGCGCCGATGTTCACTTTCATCGCCGCCCTCACGCTGGCGCTGGGCATCGGCGCCAACACAGCCATCTTCAGTGTTCTGGAAGGAGTGTTGCTCAAACCGCTGCCCTACCGCGACCCGGATCGCCTGGTGGGTCTGTGCATCACGGGCCCCGGCCTTAACCTCAAGGATCCTCGGAACTTTATTTCTCAATCCGTATACTTCACCTACCTTGACAAGAACCGCACTTTTGAGAGCCTCGGCGCTTATACCGATTACAGGGTGAGCGTGACGGGCGTCGCCGATCCGGAACAAGTACGAGCGCTGTATGTCACCTACGGCCTTCTTCCTACGTTGGGCGTGCAACCAGCCCTGGGGCATTTGTTTTCCGCAAGGGACGACTCGCCCGGCTCTCCAGAAACCATCATCCTTTCCTACGGCTACTGGCAAAGGCGCTTCCACGGCGACCCTTCCATCATCGGCCGCCATGTTCAAATTGACGGCAAATCGAAGGGAGTCATTGGCGTGATGCCTTCCGAATTCCGCTTCCTCGATATGGATGCCGATCTCTTCCTGCCATTTCAGTTCGACCGGGGCAAGGCAACCCTCGGCTATTTCAATTATCAGGGGGTAGCGCGCCTCAGGCCCGGCGTCGCATTTTCGCAAGCCAACGCAGACGCTGCCCGCATGTTGGCGATTACCAATCGAAGCTTCCCGCCACCGCCTGGCTTCAGTGTGAAGGATTTTGAGGGCTGGCACCTTGCGCCGGCTCTGCGTCCTTTCAAACAGGATCTGACTGGCGATATCGGCCCTACCCTCTGGGTGTTGATGGGAACCATCGGCCTTGTCTTGCTGATTGCCTGTGCCAACGTTGCGAATTTGCTGATGGTCCGCGTCGAATCGCGGCATTTGGAACTCACCATTCGCGCAGCGCTAGGCGCAACCATAGGTCGTATCGCTTATGAACTGCTTTTTGAGAGTCTTACTATTGCCGTTCTCGGGGGTATTTCGGGCTTAGCTTTAGCATTCGGCGCTTTGCGCCTGCTGGCGGCCATCGCACCTGCGGGTCTTCCCCGGATTGCCCAGATCGGCATCGATGCGCCCGTTCTGCTTTTCGCCATCGCTATTTCCCTCTTCACTGGCCTCCTCTTCGGATCGGCGCCGGCTCTCAAATATGCCGGCTCGCACATTGCTACAAATTTGCGTGATGGGGGCCGCGCCATGAGCGTGAGCCGGGAACGACACCGTGCACGCCATACTTTGGTGGTGGTGCAAGTGGCGCTCGCGCTGGTTCTGTTGATCAGTTCCGGTTTGATGATTCGTACATTCCAGGCGCTGACGCAAGTGCAGCCCGGCTTCTCCGGCCCGGAACACATGCAGACCCTTTCGCTCTCCATCCCAGAAGCACAAGTGCCCGAACCCGACAAGGTTCTGCGCATGGAAGAAGACATTACGAACCAATTGAAAACTATTCCAGGAGTTGGGTCGGTCGCCATCACTTCGAACGTCCCCATGAACGGCGGTGGCACCTTGGGGGTGTTGTTTGCCCGCGATCAAATAAACCGCGAGGGACAAAACCCTCCCCTCCGGGGATTCATTTTTGCGTCTCCCGGCTTGCTCCAAACGATGGGGACCTCCATCGTCGCCGGTCGCGACTTTACTTGGGGCGATGATAACAACAAAACGCCGGTCGTGTTGGTCTCTGAGAGCTTTGCCTGCGATTACTGGGGCAGTGCCGCAGCGGCGCTGCACAAGCAAATTCGCATGGAAACGAACCACGATTGGCGCGAGATCGTGGGCGTGGTCGGTGACATCCATTATGACGGCGTAGATCGACCTGCGCGCGCCTCTTGCTATTTTCCCCTCCGTCTCTCTAACGTCTTCGACGCAAGAGAAGTCGTGCTGCGCCGTGTATCCTTTGTCATTCGGAGCTCGCGAACCGGTTCGGAGAGCTTCCTCAAAGAGGTCCGCCGCTCGATCTGGTCCGTCAATCCGAACTTGCCCTTGGCGGAGGTTCGCACACTGGATGAACTCTACCGCAAATCAATGGCGCGCACTTCGTTCACGCTGGTGCTGCTCATGATCGCCGCTGGCATGGCATTGGTTCTCGGCGCGGTCGGCATTTACGGCGTCATCGCTTACACGGTCTCGCAACGTACGCGCGAAATTGGCATACGCATGGCGCTGGGCGCAGAGAGCCGCGAAGTAGCCGCTATGTTCGTCCGCCAAGGCATGCTGCTGGTATGCATTGGCGCAGCCTGCGGCGTATTATCGGCTTTGGCTCTCATGCGCTTACTTTCAACGCTGCTCTTCGGTGTGAAACCAGCCGATCCGCTGACCTATATCGGCATGGTGCTGCTGCTGCTCGTGATCGCATTCGCTGCAACCTATCTGCCTTCGCGCCGTGCCGCGCGCCTCGATCCGATCACAGCCTTACGGCTCGATTAGGTCTAGCCCGGATCGCAACGACGTGTCGGATGTGAACTGGCAAAACGGAGGCGTTGCTAAAGGCTGCAAGCCAATTCGAAGTGTCAAGCTCATCAAGCTGTGGTGACGTACAGTAAAGAAAGAGGTAGAGAATGAGTTCGGAGTCGATCCGTTCAACGGGTGAAGCGGCTATTTGGGCGAGGCTGATCGAGTCACAGCCTCACGGGCTGACGCCCGATGCCGCACGCTATCTCCTTCGTTTTCGTTTTACCGAAAACGATCAATCTCGCCTGCAGGAACTCGCTGAGCGCTCACAGACGGGGACGTTGACCGAAGACGAAGGCCGAGAGTTCGATAGCTATTTGCACATTGGTAATCTGCTAGCCGTCATGCAATCGGAGGCCCGGCTGGTGTTGAGCGACTCAAAAGCGACACAGCCTCACTCGTGAACCCTAGTCTCGTCCGGCAGGTCTCCGAAAGGGCCGGTGGCCTTTGCGAGTATTGTCGCCTTCCGGCCGCGTTCTTTCCTTTAACTTTTCACGTCGATCACATCAAGCCGCGACAGCATGGTGGCGCCACGGAATTGGACAACCTTGCCCTGGCTTGCCTGCATTGCAACCGGCATAAAGGACCGACCTGGCTGGGCTCGATCCGATCAATGGAGAATTGGTGGCACTCTTCCATCCACGCCGGGACCTGTGGGCGGAACACTTCGAATGGCTTGGGAACGATCTGGTTGGACGAACGGCGGTTGGCCGAGCCACCGTTCGCGTACTAGCCATAAACGCTCCCGATTTTCGAAGCGTTCGCGAGTCGCTGCGCCGCGAAGGTCGGTTTCCTTTGTAATCCGAGACAACACAGCATATGTTCATTGACCCGTGGCCCAAACACGCCTTTACAGGACGGAACCGTGGCTGATGATGGACCCAGCGGAGCGAATTATCTCATCGCATTCGGCCCTGCGCCTAAATCCCGCCCGGAACAGAAACTTCGAGTTCAAAACTTCCAAATTTATTTCTCCCACCGAATCAATCACTTACAGCCCTTCACTCCCGTCCGCCCGTCTGGGCTGCGCAATTCTAAGCTCGGAAGCAAAACCCATGTCTAAATCTCATCTATCCACTACCAACCCGTGCCCAAACCCGAGTTTTTACCCCCTTTGCCCCAAACAATCTTCGCCCTTTCTCCGATACTCGGCGTCGTCACCCAACCCCGCCGAATTTTTCCCGTCACCCGAACGGGAAAAATTCGCTCTGCCGCCGCTCCAAAATGTCGATTTTTTCCGTCGCTTTTCACTTATATTTTATAGACGGGAAAAATTCGTCATTTTTCCGCTAATGGAGGCCCATTTTTTCCCGTCCACCCGGCGGGAAAAATTCGGCGCAATCCCTCGCATCCGTTTCGCAAAATTCGCTGCCTCTTCGCCCCAAATGGCTTCGTTGCGCAAAACCGCCTTTCGCAGCCTCCCGCCCCGCCGCGAACTTCCCGATCGGACAAAACCGGTTGACATTCGGAATAGGCACCATGTACACTGGGAGGGTTTGGCGAGTTGATTCTTCGGCCTCTGTGCTACCGTGCTCGTATTTCGGGCATCCGGCCGGAAGTCGGGCCCCGCTGCTGGACCGATAAGGTTTTCCTGCTTTTAATTGCGAAAACTGACGTCTGGGATTCGGTAAGGGCCGTTATCCGAAGCAGTTACCCTCGCGGTTGAGGCTGGTGAATACGCTATATCAGCCTTCTTGTTAGTTAATCCATTGCAGCTGGATCCGGTTTCTACGAGACGGGTTTAAGCCTGCTTTAAACAGAAGTTTCGAGATTTTTTCGAGAGGAACAAGGGCGTGACGTGTGGGCGCGTGTCGAACGTGCTCGCGTGAAGCGCATTCGTAAGGTAGAGCATGCCGACTTTTAACCAACTTGTGCGCAAAGGCCGCAAGGCAACGCGCTACAAGACCGCCAGCCCCGCGCTGCAAGCTTGTCCGCAGCGCCGCGGAGTTTGCACCCGTGTGTACACCACGACTCCGAAGAAGCCCAATTCGGCGCTTCGCAAAGTCGCCCGTGTCCGGCTCACTAATGGCATTGAAGTCACCACCTATATTCCAGGTGTCGGCCACAACCTGCAGGAGCACTCTATTGTGCTGATCCGCGGCGGCCGTGTTAAGGATTTGCCTGGTGTTCGTTATCACGTAGTCCGCGGAACGCTCGATACCGCCGGTGTGGCGAATCGCCAGCAGAGCCGTTCGAAGTATGGCGCCAAGCGTCCAAAAGGCGGCGCTGCTGCTGCGCCTGCCAAGGGAAAAAAGAAGTAGGAGATCCAAAGCTAAATGCCGCGCCGTAGAAAACCAGAAATTAGAGAAGTCATTCCCGATCCGTTATTCAACTCCACTCTTGTCGAGAAATTTGTGAACTCGATGATGTGGGATGGCAAGAAAACCACCGCCCAGCGGATTTTCTACAAAGCCATGGACGTCTTGAAAGAGCGTTCGGGTGACGATCCATTAAAGGCTTTCAAAAAAGCGGTTGAGAACGTCAAGCCCATGCTTGAAGTGAAAACTCGCCGCGTCGGTGGCGCCAACTATCAGGTGCCGGTCGAAGTTCCGCAGAATCGCCGCACCAGTCTGGCCTTGCGCTGGATTATCACCAGCGCGCGCACCCGGCCCGACAAAAGCATGGCCGACAAACTGGCCAACGAATTGAATGACGCCGCCAACATGCGGGGCGGGGCAGTCAAGAAAAAGGATGAAGTTCACCGTATGGCGGAAGCAAACAAAGCCTTCGCCCATTACCGCTGGTAAGCAGCGAGGAATCGACTTATGGCACGCACTGTACCGTTAGAAAAAATGCGCAATATCGGCATCATGGCTCACATCGATGCCGGTAAAACCACTACGACCGAACGGATTCTGTACTACACCGGCCGTACGCACAAAATCGGTGAAGTGCACGAAGGTACCGCCACCATGGATTGGATGGCGCAAGAGCAGGAGCGCGGCATCACTATTACGTCGGCCGCCACTACTTGCGAATGGAACGACAACACCATCAACATCATCGATACGCCCGGCCACGTCGATTTCACCGCCGAGGTGGAGCGCAGCTTGCGCGTCCTCGATGGCGCGTGCGCGGTGTTCGATGCCGTCGCCGGTGTGCAGCCGCAATCGGAAACCGTTTGGCGGCAGGCTGATAAGTACAAAGTTCCGCGCATCTGTTTCATCAACAAGATGGACCGTGTGGGCGCTGATTTCTATTTTTCCGTTAACACCATCGTCGATCGTTTGAATGCCCGGCCTGTACCGATCCAACTTCCGATCGGCGCCGAGGATCAATTCAAGGGCATCATAGACCTGGTGAAAATGAACGCCCGCGTTTGGCACGACGAAACCCTGGGCGCCAAGTTCAACGATGTGGAGATTCCGGCGGACTTGCTCGAAAAAGCCAAGGAATACCGTGAGAAGTTGATTGAGGCGGCGTCTGAAACCGATGACGTCTTGATGGAGAAATTCATCGAAGGCAAACCGATCACCGAAGCTGAGTTGATCGCCGGTATTCGGAAAGCCACCATCGCGCAGAAGATATTCCCGGTAATTTGCGGTTCCGCCTTCAAAAACAAAGGCGTGCAGAACCTGCTCGATTCCGTTTGTCTCTATCTTCCTTCGCCCCTCGATATCCCGCCGGTCAAGGGTCACTCCATCGACAACCCGGAAGTTGAAATCATCCGCACTCCGGATGACAAAGAGCCCTTCTCGGCGCTGGTATTCAAGATCATGACCGATCCGTTTGTGGGTCAGTTGTGCTTCATCCGCGTGTATTCGGGCAAGCTCAATTCAGGCGACAGCATTTACAACGTGGCCAAAGGCAAGAAGGAACGTGTCGGCCGACTCGTCAAGATGCATGCCAACAAGCGCGAAGAGATCCAGGAAATCCTCGCGGGCGATATTTGTGCCGCTGTCGGCTTGAAACAAGTCGTCACGGGCGACACCATTTGCGATGAAAAATCGCCGGTTCTACTCGAATCCATTACCTTCCCGGCGCCTGTAATTCAGCTCGCCATCGAGCCGAAGACGAAGGAAGACCAGGAAAAGCTCGGCGTCGCCATCCACAAACTGGCCACCGAAGATCCCACGCTGCATGTTTCGACCGATCCGGAGACTGGCCAAACCATTCTCGCGGGCATGGGCGAGCTGCATTTGGAAATCATTGTGGACCGGATGCAGCGCGAATTCAACGTCGGCGCGAATGTGGGCAAGCCGCAAGTGGCGTACCGCGAAACCATTCGCCAGCAGGCCGAAGCCGATTACACCCACAAGAAGCAAACCGGTGGCAAGGGCCAGTACGCTCGCGTGAAACTGCGCGTAGCGCCCGACCTTGAGCATAATTACGAATTTGAAAACGAAGTAACCGGTGGCAATATTCCGAAGGAGTTCATCCCGGCTATTGAAAAGGGCGTGGTAGAAGCGCTCGAAGGCGGGATCCTGGCCGGTTACCCGTTGAACAACATAAGCGTGACGGTCTTCGACGGAGACTACCACGATGTCGACTCGTCGGAAATGGCGTTCAAGATCTGCGCCTCGATCTGCGTCAAGGACGCTTTGCAGAAAGCCAAGCCGGTGTTGCTTGAACCGGTGATGCGCGTCGAAGTCACTGTGCCCGAACAATACATGGGCCCGGTCAACGGCGATCTGATTTCGCGGCGCGGCCGGCTCGAAGGTACCGAAATCGCCGGCAGTACCCACATCATCAAGTCAATGGTGCCGCTGTCGGAAATGTTCGGCTACGCGACCGAATTGCGCTCGCGTACCCAGGGCCGCGGCAGTTTCAGCATGCATTTTGGCCAGTACGAGGAAGTTCCTCGCAATCTGGCTGAGGAAATTATCAACCGCAATAAGGGCGGAATCGCAACCAGGTAAGAGGAACCGCAACGAATTATGGCGAAAGAGAAATTTGACCGGACCAAGCCGCACGTCAATATCGGGACGATCGGACACATCGACCACGGCAAGACGACGTTGACGGCTGCGATCACAAAGACGCTGTCGAAGCACAATCCGAAGAACAAATTCCGGAGCTTCGATTCGATTGACAATGCGCCGGAAGAAAAAGCCCGCGGTATCACAATCGCCGTGGCGCACGTGGAATATGAGACGGCGAACCGTCACTATGCGCACGTGGATTGCCCGGGACACGCGGATTACATCAAGAACATGATCACCGGCGCGGCGCAGATGGATGGCGCGATCCTGGTGGTGGCGGCAACCGATGGACCGATGCCGCAAACGCGCGAACATATTTTGCTGGCCCGCCAGGTCGGCGTGCCGTACATTGTTGTCGCCTTGAACAAAGTCGACATGGTGGACGATCCGGAGTTGCTCGAACTGGTCGAACTCGAAGTCCGCGAGCTGCTTTCGAGCTATCAATTCCCGGGCGACAAACTGCCTGTGGTGCGTGTCAGCGCTCTCGGCGCTTTGAACGGCGAAGAGAAGTGGGAAAAGACAGTCGACGAGTTGATGGCGAAGGTGGATGAGTACATTCCGATTCCGGAACGTGCCATCGACAAGCCGTTCATTATGCCGATCGAAGATATTTTCTCGATTCAAGGCCGCGGCACTGTCGTGACTGGCCGTATTGAGAAGGGCATTTGCAAGGTCGGCGAGGAAATGGAAATCGTCGGTTTCCAGGATACTCGCAAAACGGTTGTCACCGGCGTTGAAATGTTCAAGAAGCTGCTTGACGAAGGCCGTGCGGGCAACAACGTGGGCTTGCTGTTGCGCGGTATTGAAAAGAACGATGTCGAACGCGGCCAAGTCATTGCGAAGCCGGGTTCTATCAAGCCGTACAAAAAGTTCAAAGGCGAAGTTTACGTGTTGTCGAAGGAAGAAGGCGGACGGCATACGCCGTTCTTTAATGGTTATCGGCCGCAATTCTACTTCCGCACCACGGACGTCACAGGCGTGGCGAAGCTGCCGGAAGGCATGGAGATGGTGATGCCCGGCGATAACGTGACCATGGAAGTCGAATTGATCACGCCGATCGCTATGGACAAAGGGTTGCGCTTCGCGATTCGTGAAGGCGGCCGCACCGTCGGCGCCGGTACCGTTACGGAGATCATTTCTTAAGGTTGACAAACAATGTGCGCCGCCGGGATGGTGAGTTCCGGCGGCGCGCGAGTGTGAAAAGAGAAATTAATTCAAATGAAAGAACGCATCCGCATTCGGCTCAAGGCGTACGACCACCGTATCTTGGACCAATCGACCGGGGATATCGTCGATACGGCCAAGCGCACAGGCGCGACCGTGGCCGGACCGATTCCGCTGCCGACCATCAAGAACCGCTACACGGTTCTGCGGTCGCCGCACGTGGATAAAAAGTCACGCGAACAGTTTGAAATCCGCACGCATAAACGGTTGCTCGACATTCTTGAACCAACGCAGGAAACCGTGGATGCATTGATGAAGCTGGATTTACCGGCTGGTGTCGACGTCGAAATCAAGGCGTTCGGCAAGAAATAGGGCAGAGAGATTTAAGTAGCAGGATCAGCTTACTCTGAGTAGGCTTCAGGACAGGAAGAGAAACATGAGTCCAGGAATTCTCGGCAAAAAGATCGGCATGACGCAGGTGTTCAACGCAGATGGACAAGTTGTCCCGGTGACGCTAGTCAAAGCGGGCCCTTGCGTTGTGACGCAGCGGAAGACGCCGGCCACCGATGGCTATGACGCCATCCAGTTGGGTCTGGTGGAGTACGCAAAGAAGCACAACAAGCCCCAAACCAAGCATCTCGCCAAATCGGGCGCCGAGGGCGTACGTTTCATCCACGAGTTCCACTTGCGGAGCGGCAGCGGCGACTACAAACAGGGCGACCGCGTCTTGGCCGAAGAGTTCAAGCCGAAGGAAATGGTAGATGTCATCGGCACAAGCAAGGGCCGTGGCTTCGCCGGTGTGGTGAAGCGCCATCATTTCCGGGGCGGCGATGCGACTCACGGTTCGATGTTCCACCGCGCGCCTGGATCGATCGGTGCTTCAAGCTTCCCGTCGCGTGTCTTCCCGGGCATGAAAATGGGTGGCCGCATGGGTGGCGATCAGGTCACGGTGCGGAATTTGGAAATTGTGAGCGTGGATCCGGAAGACAGCGTGATTGCGTTGAAAGGCGCGATCCCCGGTCCCAACGGCGGCTATGTAATGGTCCGCCGGGCTAAGCGCTAAGGCGAAAAGGAATTTAGGCAAGGACAAAGCGAAATGCCGAGTGTAAATATTGTGGATCTGAACAACGCGACGGTGGGCTCGATTGAGCTGGCGGACGCGGTGTTTGGCGCCGAAGTCAACGAAGCGCTGCTTTACGAAGCTGTGCGGCAATATACCGCCGCCAAGCGCGGCGGCAACGCGTCCACCAAGACGCGTCACGAAGTGTCGGGATCGGGCAAAAAGCTCTGGAAACAGAAAGGTACCGGCCGCGCCCGTATGGGCTCCATCCGTTCGCCGCTGTGGCGGCATGGCGGTACGACCCACGGACCGCAACCGCGCAGTTACGAATACAAACTGCCGCGCAAAATGCTTCTCGGCGCATTGCGTTCCGCTCTATCCGCCAAGCTGCGCGATGGTGAATTGCGCGTCGTCAACGAGTTCAAGCTGGCCGACCACAAGACCAAGAACATGATTAAGATCTTGGCCAAGCTGGAGGCAAAAAAGACCGTTTTGCTGGTCGAGAGTGGCGAAAATACCGACCTGCAGCGCGCTTCGCAGAACCTCAAAGGCGTCAAGCTCGTGCCCACCAAAGATGTCACCGTTTACGATTTGCTGAAGCATCAGGAAGTGTTGCTCAGTGAGACGGCGGCGAAGAAATTATCGGAGGCTCTGAACAAATGAACGTCTATCAAGTCATCCACCGCCCGCTGATCACGGAAAAGGGCCACGCTAAGCGTGAAGAGCACAACACCATGTGCTTTGAGGTCCATAAAGACGCCAACAAGATTCAGATCAAGCAAGCCGTCGAAACGGTTTTCAAAGTGAAAGTCAGCGAAGTGCGCACCAGCGTCACCGCCGGCAAATTACGCCGCCGCGGCCGGTTCACCGGCTACGCGTCGGATTGGAAGAAGGCGTGGGTTCGCCTCGCGCCCGGGCAAAAGGCGCCCGAGTACACGGAAATCTAGACAAGGAAGCAGAACGCAATGCCTATTAAGAGTTTTCGTCCCACAACCCCAACGCGGCGCTTCCAGACGTACCTGACGCGCGAAGATATCACCAAAGATCGTCCCGAAAAGGCGTTGACGGTGGGCAAGAAGCGCAGCGGCGGCCGCGCCTCCACTGGCCGCATTTCGAGCCGCTTCATCGGCGGCGGATCCAAGAAATCGTATCGCGAAATTGATTTCAAGCGCGACAAAGCGGGTATTGAAGCTGTCGTGGCCGCGATTGAATACGATCCCAACCGCTCGGCACGCATCGCGCTGTTGCATTACGTCGATGGCGAAAAGCGCTATATCCTTTGCCCTGTCGGCCTCGAAGTCGGCCGCAAAGTGCACTCCGGCCCGGATGCGGATATTCTCATTGGCAACGCGCTGCCGCTCAAGAACATTCCCGCCGGTACCGTCGTGCACAACGTCGAACTGCGGCCAGGCAAGGGCGGCCAGATGGCGCGCTCGGCGGGCGCGCAGATTCAGTTGGTTTCAAAAGAAGGCGGCATTGCGCTGCTGAAGTTGCCTTCGGGCGAAATCCGCCGCGTGCAAGTGGAATGCATGGCCACCGTCGGCCAGGTTGGTAACGTCGAACACGAAAACGTATCGCTCGGTAAAGCGGGCCGTTCCCGCTGGCTGGGACGCCGTCCCCACAACCGTGGCGTAACCATGAACCCGGTGGATCACCCGCACGGTGGTGGTGAAGGTAAAACCTCGGGCGGCCGCCATCCGGTGACCCCGTGGGGCCAACCGACGCGCGGCTTTAAGACCCGCAACAACAAACGTACCGACCGTTGGATTGTAACGAGAAAGGCTAAGAAGCGCTAATGGCTCGATCTTTAAGAAAAGGCCCGTTCACCGACACCCACTTGCAGAAGAAGGTCGAAGTGATGAACGGCAAGCCCAAGAAAGAAGTAATGAAGACGTGGTCGCGCCGCTCGACAATCATGCCTGAATTTATCGGGCACACGTTCGCGGTGCACAACGGCAAGAAGTTCATTCCGGTGTATGTGACCGAAAATATGGTGGGTCACAAGCTGGGTGAGTTTTCGCCCACGCGTACGTTCAAGGGCCACGTCGGATCGAAGGCGACGGAAAAGGTGGCGAAGTAACGTATGGCAAAGAACAAGAGGACAAAAGGCGCACTGGCTTTGGCGGAAGCTCGCTACCTGCGCGTCTCGCCGCAGAAAGCGCGTCTGGTGGTGGATATGATTCGCGGCCAGCAAGCCGGCGAAGCGGTCACACTGCTGAATGCCGTGAACAAGCAAATCGCGAGTACGGTTGAGAAAATTTTGAAATCGGCGATTGCCAACGCCGAGAACCGCTCGACCGATGTCGACGTGGACAAGTTGTATGTTTCGGAAGCCTTTGTGAACGAAGGACCCCGCCAGAAGCGGATTCGCCCTGCCCCCATGGGCCGCGCCTATCGCTATCAGCGCCGCACTTCGCACATTGTGTTGAAAGTAAGCGAACGCGCCGCCGAAACGGAGAAGGAATAACACATGGGTCAGAAAGTACATCCGTACGGCTTCCGGTTGGGCGTCACGAAAACCTGGCGCTCGCGCTGGTTCGCCAAGCAGGATTATGCCAAGCTGCTGCATGAAGATCTCGATCTGAAAGAATCGCTGACCGAGCGCCTCAAGGCAGCTGGCGTCAGCTCGATCGAAGTCGATCGGCCTGGCAACAAACTGCGTATTTCGATTCGCACCTCGCGCCCCGGCATCATCATCGGTCGTAAAGGCGCGGAAATCGAAAAGCTGAAAAGCGATCTGGCCAAGAAGACGAAGCGTGAAGTTCTCGTCGACATTCTTGAAGTCCATCGTCCGGAGTTGGATGCGCAACTGGTTTCCGAATCCATTGCGTTGCAGCTTGAAAAGCGCGTGGCTTTCCGCCGCGCCATGCGAAAAGCGGTTGATTCCGCGCTTCGCTTTGGTTGCAAAGGCATCAAGGTCCGCGTGTCGGGCCGTTTGAACGGTGCCGAAATCGCGCGCAGTGAATGGTATTTGCAAGGCCAGTTGCCGCTGCACACTTTGCGCGCCGATATCGATTATGGCTTCAGCCAAGCCTACACCACTTATGGCGTGATTGGTATCAAAGTTTGGATCTACAAAGGTGAAGTGATCGAAGGCGGGAACAAAAGCCGCAATTCGCTGCGCAACGAAGGCGAGCCACGCCGCCGCCGCCGCGATGACCGTGGTGGCGATCGAGGAGATCGCGGTGGAGATCGCGGCGACCGTCCTGAGCGCAACAAGCCCATCGCTGCGGCTCCGGCGCCCGAACCCGCAGGACCTATTACCCAAACGCCGCCCCCGATTGAGATGGCGAAACCCGCGGCGGCTATCATTCCGCCAATGTCGGCCCCGGTGATCCCGGCCTGGAAACAGGAAGCTGGGAAACCCGTGGATGCCCCGGCGGCCGAGTCCTCGGCTCCTGCAGCACACACCGAAGAGCCTGCGGTCGAGCCGGCACCCGCCGAACAGCCGGTCGAACCGATCGAACAACCGAAGGAGTCGCAGGGATAGCGCCCCTTAGGGTGCTGTCCAAGCGAGGAGATTACCGCTATGTTGATGCCGAAGAAAGTGAAGTTTCGCAAACAGCAGCGCGGCCGCATGACCGGGAAAGCCTGGCGCGGTTCGACGCTGTCGTTCGGCGAATTCGGTTTGAAAGCGATGCGCTGCGGCTGGGTCACCAACCGGCAAATTGAAGCGGCCCGTATCGCGATGACGCGTTTTATCAAGCGCGGTGGCAAAGTTTGGATCCGCGTGTTTCCCGACAAGCCGATCACAAAGAAACCGCCGGAAACTCGTATGGGTAAGGGCAAAGGCGCACCCGAAGCTTGGGTAGTCGTCATCCGCCCGGGCAAGGTGCTCTTTGAAATGGAAGGTGTCACGCTCGCAACTGCGACTGAAGCCATGCGTCTCGCGGCCATGAAGCTTTCCGTGCCCACCAAGTTCATTTCACGCCAGGCCCTCGAAACCCCGGTGAAGGCCAAAGCGAAAGAGAAGGAAGCCTGAGTATGAAGCACAAAGATTTTGCGGGCTTGGACTCAACCGAGCTGCAGCGCCAGATCCATGATTCGCAGGAGCAGTTGTTCCGCTTCCGTTTTCAGATGGGGATGGGGCAACAGGAAGGGCTTTCTAAGTATCGGGCGTTGAAGAAAGACCGTGCGCGTATGCTGACCGTGTTGCGCGCGAAGGAACTGGCGGGCGAGAAGATTGAGCCGCTGGCCAAGGCGCCGGTTGTCGCCCCCAAAGCTCCCGCTAAGAAGAGCAAGGGATTGGGCGGTTTTTTCCGGCGGAAAGCGAAGTAGGAAGAAGGTTAGCGAGCTATGGCGGCAACAGAACAAGCCCCGGAAACGGGCCATAAGAACTCAAAAGTGGGCGAAGTGATCTCGACCAAAATGGCGAAAACGATCGTCGTTGAGGTGACGCGCCGAACCGCGCATCCGGTCTATAAGCGAATCGTGACGAAGCGCAAGAAATTTTACGCGCACGACGAAGAGCAGACGGCCAAAGTGGGCGATGTGGTTCGGATTATCGAGTGCCGTCCCTTGAGCAAGCTGAAGCGCTGGCAACTCGGCGATGTCGTGCGCCGCGCGGTGCAGGTGACGGTGGATCATCCCGCCCTCGCCGAGCGAGCCGACACCCGCGTAAAGAAAACTTTGAAAAAGAAATAGTGATGAGCGCTCGCGCGCTTGCCGCGCGGCGGTTTTAGGAGATACGTCATGATTGGAATGCGAACAATGCTGGAGGTTGCCGATAACAGCGGCGCGCGCAAATTGCAGTGCATTTTGCCGCGCGGCGGCGACCTCGGTTTGCGCGCCGGACTCGGCGACGTGATCACGGCGAGCGTGAAAGAAGCCGCTCCCGATTCAGCCATCAAAAAGGGCAAGGTAGTCCGCTGCGTGGTGGTGCGGATGCGCAAGGAAACACGCCGCAAGGACGGCACCTACATTCGCTTCGATTCCAATGCCGCGGTTTTGATCAACGAAGTGGGCGAGCCCGTCGGCACCCGCGTGTTCGGTCCGGTGGCGCGCGAACTGCGCGACAAAAAGTTCATGAAGATTGTTTCGCTCGCGCCGGAGGTTATTTAGTTTCATGCCGAAAATTGCATACAAGCGCCGCCAGGAGAAAGGCGAAATCAAGCCGGTCCGCGTCAAGATCAAGAAAGACGATCTGGTGCGGGTGATTGCGGGTAAAGACAAGGGTAAGTCGGGTAAAGTCCTCGAAGTGGACCGCCGCCTCCGCAAAGTGACTGTGGAAGGACTGCAAATGGTGAAGCGGCACACGCGGCCGAATCCGTCCAAGCAGATCAAGGGCGGCATTGCGGATAAGCCGATGCCGATGGATATTTCGAACGTCATGATTCTGACTGCGGGCGGCTTGCCGACGCGCGTCGGATACAAGTTGGACAACGTGGGCGGCAAGGTGCGGCGTACCCGCATTGCGCGCAAGGGCGGCGAAACGCTCGACAAGAAGTAGGCGAGTAGAGAACTGATATGGCTGACAAGACAGACAATAAACCGGCGAAAGAACAGAAGCCGGCTAAGGAACCGAAGCCGGCCAAAGAAGCCAAAAGCGGCGGTGGAGAGAAGAAGCAGACGCGCGCGCCCAAGGGCGAAGGCGGCATGGTTCTTGAGAAAACCGATGCGCCCAAGGCGTCGAGCGGCAAGGCGCGTCTGCGTGAGCACTATGTGAAGGCCGTTGTTCCCGCGTTGAGGAAAGAATTCAACTACGCGAATCCGATGGCAGTACCGAAAGTCCAGAAGGTTTCCCTCAATATCGGGTTGGGTGAAGCTACCGGCAACAGCAAGTTGATGGACGGCGCCGTGAACGAGATGGCGGCCATTGCCGGCCAGAAGCCCGTTGTCACCAAAGCGCGCAAGTCGATTGCGGCTTTCAAACTGCGCGAAGGTATGGCGATCGGTTGCATGGTCACGCTGCGCGGCGACCGTATGTACGAATTTTTGGACCGATTGATGAACGTCGCGCTCCCCCGCGTCCGCGACTTCCGCGGGGTTTCGCCGAAATCGTTCGATGGCCGCGGCAACTATACGCTCGGGTTGAAAGATCAATTGATCTTCCCTGAGATCGATTACAACAAGGTCGAGAAAACGAAGGGGATGAACATTTGCATCACCACCTCGGCCAAGACCGATGCCGAAGGCTTGGCGCTATTGCGCCAGATGGGAATGCCGTTCCGGCAATAAGAGGATTTTAGATGGCAACAACTGCGAAAATCGCGAAACAAGATCAACGGCTGGCGGCTTTGGCGCATGCCAAAGAAACCAAGACCATGGTGAAGTTCCCGACCCGTCTGCGCAACCGCTGTAAAAGATGCGGCCGCCCGCGCGGGTTTTTGAGGAAGTTCTCCCTGTGCCGTATTTGCTTCCGGAAGCTTGCTTTGGCGGGCGAAGTTCCCGGCGTCACGAAGGCAAGTTGGTAGCCGGAAGAAAAGTGCCGCGCCGTTTCGGCGGCGGCCTGGAACAAAACAGAGTTTGAAGCAAGGAATGAAAGGTGCTGAGAAGGTAAGCGAATGACAGCAGACCCCATTGCCGACATGCTGACGAGAGTGCGTAATGCGCTCGTCGCGCGTCACCCCAAAGTGGACGTGCCGGCCTCACGGCTGAAGAATGAGTTGGCGCGCATTTTGAAAGAAGAAGGCTACATCCTCAACTATAAGTTGACGGAAGAAGGCGCCAAGAAATTTATCCGCCTTTATCTCAAGTACACCACCGCGAATTTGCCGGTGATTTCGCGCATTGAGCGCGTATCGCGTCCGGGTTGCAGGGTGTATGTGGGAAGCAAGGAAATCCCCCGCATTCTGGGCGGCCTCGGTATCAACATTCTCACCACGCCGAAGGGCGTGATGACGGGTTCCACCGCGCGCAAAGAAGGCGTGGGCGGCGAAGTTTTGTGTCAGATCTGGTAAGGACCAACGCATGTCACGAGTAGGAAAAAAGCCCATTCCCCTGCCATCGGGGGTCAAAATCAAGATCGGCGCAGCCTTGGATGTCGAAGGACCCAAAGGCAAGCTGTCCGTGCCTCTGCCCGCCGGCATCCGGCCCGAGCAGAAAGGCAACACGCTCGAATTCGTGCGCGATAACGATAGCTTAGCGGCGCTGCACGGTTTAACGCGCGCGCTTGCCGCCAATGCCGTCACCGGCGTCTCCACCGGCTTTATTCGCGAGTTGGATATTGTCGGCACCGGTTACCGCGCCGACGTGAAAGGCAAGATTGCCACTTTCACTCTCGGCTATTCGCACCCTATCGAATTCCTCTTGCCGAAGGGTATCGATTTGAAGATCGATAAACAGACGCATTTGGTGCTCAGCGGTTCAGACCGGGAAGAAATCGGGCAGGTAGCGGCACAGATTCGCTCGTTGCGGCCGCCTGATCCGTACAAAAACAAGGGCGTGCGCTACACCAATGAAGTGCTGCGCAAGAAGGCCGGCAAGACCGGTGCGGGAGCTAAGTAATGGCACAGGCGGGAAGAAACGAAATTCGTCAGCGCATTCATAAGCGCATTCGGAGCCGGGTTTCCGGTACCCAGGAGCGGCCCCGGTTGGCGGTGTTCCGCAGTATCAATCACATCTACGCCCAGGTGATTGACGATCAACAGGGACACACTTTGGCGGCTGCGGCTTCCACGGAAAAAACATTGAAAGGCAAAGGCGGAAACGTGGATGGCGCCAAGCTGATCGGCAAAGCCGTGGCGGAACGCGCCAAAGAAAAGGGAATTACGAAAGTAGTCTTCGATCGCGGAGGATATCTCTATCACGGCCGCGTAAAGGCGCTGGCCGATGCCGCGCGCGCAGCAGGACTGGAGTTTTAAATCGCTATGACGTCAAACGGAACAGCCAAACGAGTGGATGCTGCCAACCTCAATCTCAAGGAACAGGTAGTGAGTATTAACCGCGTGACCAAAGTGGTCAAGGGCGGTAAGAACATGAGTTTCTCGGCGCTGGTGGTCGTTGGCGACCCGGCGGCCAAAGTGGTCGGTTACGGAACCGGCAAGGCGAAGGAAGTGCCCTCCGCTATCAAGAAGGGCATCGAAGCGGCCAAGAAAAATTTGCGCAAGGTGCATGTGCTCGAAACAACCATCCGCCATCCTGTTTTAGGCCGTTTCGGCAGCGGATTGGTGTTATTGAAGCCGGCTCCGGCTGGTACTGGCGTAATTGCCGGTGGTCCGGTGCGCGCGGTGATTCAGGCGGTGGGCATTCCGAATGTGCTCACCAAATCAATCGGCTCTCATAACGCGCATAACGTTGTGAAGGCGACGATTGATGCGCTCGAACAGCTCTGCGACAAAGCGGCGATGGCCGATATGCGCGGCCTGCCCATCGAGAAGCTGTAGAAAAAACGAACAGGAAGCGATATGGCTGAAGGCAAAATTAAGATCAAGCTGGTGCGCAGCCCCATCTGTACGCCGCAAATACACAAGAACATTGTGAAGTCGCTCGGGCTTCATAAAATCAATCGCGTGGTGGAGCGGCCCGATACGCCTGCCTTCCGCGGTATGGTGGCGAAAGTGCCGCATTTGCTCGAAATCGTGAAGGAATAACGCAAAATGAACTTAAGCAATCTGCATCCGCCCAAGGGTCAGCGGCATAAGAAACGCCGCCTCGGCCAAGGTATGGGCACCGGCCGCGGCAAATTTGCTGGCCGCGGCGCAAAGGGCGCCAAGTCGATTTCGGGTTATAGCAAGATGCGCGGCTTCGAAGGTGGCCAGATGCCGCTGCACCGCCGTTTGCCGAAGCGCGGCTTCACCAACATCTTTCATAAGGAATACGCCATCATCAACGTCGGCGCGCTCGAAAAGCTGGAAGGCGACACCTTTACCCCCGAATCGTTAATGAAGAGCGGCATCGTGAAAAAGCTGGGCGCCGGATTGAAAGTTCTCGGCAACGGCGAATTGACCCGCAAGATCAGCGTGACGGCAAGCGTATACTCCAAATCGGCACTGGATAAAATTCAAAAGCATGGCGGCAGCGCGCAGGTGATTGCCAAACCGCCGGCTCCTACCGGGAAACCGGTTGCAAAACCCAAGCAGTAAAACAGAACCAACCGATTGAGAAAGCTCTGCTTAAGAGTCAACCATGAACAAGTTCTTCGAAGCGCTCGCAAACATGTTCCGAATTCCGGACCTGAGGAAACGTGTGTTGTTCACCTTGGGTCTGTTGGCGGTTTACCGGATCGGCGCTCACATTCCTACCCCCGGCATTGACTCCGTCAAGTTTGAAGACTATTTCACGCGAGCCGCCCAATCGGGCTTTCTCGGATACTTCGACTTGTTTAGCGGCGGTAACGTGCGCAAGATGACCATCTTCGCGCTCGGTATTACGCCCTACATTACGTCGTCGATTATTTTGCAGCTGTTGACGGTAGTAGTGCCAACGCTCGACAAGTTGCAGAAAGAAGGCGAACTGGGCCGGCGCAAAATTACCCAGTGGACGCGCTATTTGACCGTGGCTTTAGCAGTCGTGCAATCGGCCGGTATTGCCATTGCGCTTCAAGGTTCGGACGGGAATTTCGTGATCAATCCCGGCATCCAATTCATCGCTTTGACGGTTCTGACATTTACCGCTGGATCGGCGTTCATCATGTGGTTGGGCGAGCAGATTACCGATCGCGGTGTCGGCAACGGTATGTCGCTGATCATCTTCACGGGTATTGTGGTTGGCCTACCGCGCGCCATTGAAAGTATCTACGTCAATACGTTCGTCACGGAGACCTGGGGCAAGCTCCAGATGCTCATCATCCTTATCGTGATGGTGGCAGTGGTCGCCTTTGTCGTGTTAGTGGAACGCGGCGAACGGCGCATTCCGGTGCAGTATGCCAAACGCATTATCGGGCGGCGTATGATGGGCGGTCAATCTACCCACTTGCCTCTGAAAGTCAACGCCGGCGGTGTCATTCCGATTATCTTCGCGTCTTCGCTTTTGGCGCTGCCTTCCACGGCCATGCAGTTCGCGATTTTCAAAAACAGCAAGTGGGCCGCCAGTCTTTTCGGTGCCTTCGGTTCCGGTGAGCCGCTCTACTATCTGGCGTTCGTACTGCTGATCGTCTTTTTCTGCTTCTTCTACATTTCGATCATTTTCAATCCGAAAGAAGCAGCCGACAACATGCGCAAGTACGGTGGCTTCATTCCCGGTATCCGGCCCGGCAAGAACACGGCCGATTACATGGATAAGATTTTGTCCAAGATCACCGTCGTCGGCGGCCTGTATCTATCCCTGCTATCCATCATTCCGTCGATCATGATTCAGGGAATCAAGCTGCAGCACTTGCCGTTTGCCGGATCGTTCATTGAAACGCATTTCCCGCTCTGGCTGTTGAACGGTTTGAATGTGAACTTCTATTTCGGTGGTACCTCGCTTCTGATTGTGGTGGGTGTCGCCATGGATACGGTCAATCAAATTGAGGCGCAGTTAATTATGCGCCATTACGAAGGGTTCACGCCGCGCGCTGGACGTGTCCGCGGACGGCGGTAGAACAGCGAGTCTTGACCGGAACCACGACCAATCCGCAGATCCAGACCGCGCAGGCCATCATCCTGTTTGGTTCGCCGGGGTCCGGTAAAGGAACCCAAGCCAAGCTATTACGCGAAACCTTTGGGCCGCATATCTCAACTGGCGATATGTTGCGCACCCATATCGAAAAAGGCGATAACTTAGGGCGTCAGGCCGAAGCCCTCATCCACACAGGCAAACTGGTGCCGGACGAGATTGTCAACTGCCTGGTACAACAGCGGATAAAGGAACCGGATTGCCGCCAGGGCCTCATTCTTGACGGTTATCCTCGGACCGTGAAACAGGCGGAGGTGCTGCTCAAGATGATGGATCATGACGGATTTCGCCCGGTCGTGGTACACTTGGTGGTTGACTACGAAAAAATCGTAGCCCGCCTGGGTGGCCGCCGGCAATGTCCGGTGTGTGGAACCATTTACAGCCTGACGAGTAATCCTCCCAAAGTAGCCGGTAAATGCGATCTCGATGGAGCCGCGCTGGTGACGCGCGAGGACGATAGAGAAAGCGTGATTCGGGAACGGTTGCGCGAATACGATTTGCAGACTTTGCCGATTCTGCGTTTTTTTCGCGATGCCGGCGTTGTGATGTTTGACATGAATGCCGGAGAAGATTCTCCGCAACGGATTACTGAACGGATTCGCGCGGCGTTGCTGGTGAGCGCTTCGCAAGTGGGCCCGCAATCGTGATTGTACGGCGTAGCAGTGGAGAACTGGAGAAGTTGCGGCGCAGCGGCATGCTGGTTTATCAGATTCTGCAGGATCTGAAGAACATGGTGGCTGAAGGCATCACAACTCAGGAATTAGAGCTGGCCACAGAGAAGATGATCTCCGATGCGGGCGCGAAACCGGCCTTCAAAGGTTATTACACGCAAGCGTCGGGTACGAAGTATCCGTTTGTGTTGTGTGCGTCGGTGAACGAAGAAGTGGTCCACGGCATGCCTTCCGCCAAGCGGAAGTTGAAGCCGGGAGACATTGTTTCGCTCGATACCGGCGTTTTGCTGGATGGCTATTACGGCGATTCGGCCTTGACCGTGGCAATCGGCGAAGTGAACGATTCGGTGAAGCGCCTCTTGAAGGTGACCGAAGAGAGTTTGGAATTGGCGATTGACCGGGTTCGTTCCGGCAATCGCTTGTTTGACATTTGTGGCACGGTCGAGAAACACGTTGTTTCGAACGGATTCTCAATCGTGCGCGAGTTTGTAGGCCACGGAATTGGGACCTCTTTGCATGAAGAACCGCAAATTCCGAACTATGTGGACCGGCGTGGTGAAAATCCGCGCTTAAAGCCGGGTATGGTGCTGGCGATTGAGCCGATGGTGAATGCCGGCCAACCCGAGACGAAGGTGCTGTCCGATAAATGGACGGCGGTGGCGAAAGATGGTTCTTATTCAGCCCACTTCGAACATATGGTGGCGGTAACGGAAAACGGACCCTGGGTTTTAACCAGACCGTGAGGGAAGTCAGGCGGCAATGGAAGCGGCGGCGGAACGAACAGCGGAAGGCGTCGTGATGGAGTTGTTGCCAAGTGCGCTGGTTCGGGTGCGGTTGTTGGAAGGAGAACATCCTTTGATTGCCCATCTGCCCAGTACGCAGCAGGCGAATTTTGTGCGTCTGCGAGTGGGCGACCGTGTGAAAGTTGCGGTTTCCCCGCAGGATCGGACGCGCGGCAGAATTTTAGAGCTTTTGGCGAGATAGAGGAACGAGAATGAAAGTCAAAGCATCGGTTAGAAAATTGTGTGACAAGTGCAAAGTCATCCACCGTCATGGTGTGGTGCGGGTGATTTGCACCAATCCGAAGCATAAGCAGCGGCAGGGTTAGGGCGGCCGAGGAGAAGAATTATGGCGCGTATAGCAGGCGTTGATTTACCAGCGAAGAAACGGGCGGCCATCGGGCTGACCTACATTTACGGCATTGGGCGCACTCGCGCGTTGTCGCTTCTGTACCGGGCGCAAGTCGATCCGGAGAAAAAGGTCGGCGACCTTTCCGAAGAAGAAGTGAACCATCTCCGCAACCTCATCGAAGGGGAAGGCGCGATTGAAGGCGACCTCCGTAAGGAAGTTTCCATGAACGTCAAGCGCCTCATCGAAATGGGCTCTTACCGCGGTTTGCGGCATCGCCGCGGCCTGCCCGTTCGCGGCCAGCGCTCGCACACCAACGCGCGCACCCGTAAGGGACCGCGTAAGGGCACTGTGGCGAACAAGAAGAAGGCGACCGGAAAGACCTAGGGAGATTTTGAGAAGCAATGGCGAAGGCACCCGCAAAAACAACGAAGAAGAAATCCTTCAAGAAGAAGGAAAAGAAGAACGTTCCCTTTGGGACGGTGCATATCCAGGCGTCGTTCAACAACACGATCGTCACCTTTACCGATCCTTCGGGCAACGTGCTGGCGTGGTCGAGTTCCGGTTCGCTCGGGTATCGCGGCTCGCGTAAAGGCACGCCGTTCGCAGCCCAGCAAGCCTCGCTGACCGCCGCCAACAAAGCTAAGGAATCGGGTTTGCGTGCCGTCGAAGTGCGCGTCGCAGGCCCTGGCTCCGGCCGTGAATCGGCAGTGCGTGCGCTCGCCACTGTCGGAATTGAAGTGAAGTCGATTAAAGACGTCACCCCGATTCCGCACAACGGCTGCCGCCCGCCAAAGAAGCGTCGAGTTTGATGATTTTTTTGACCCGGATCGAGATCGCATCCGGGTTTGATGAAGTGTAAGCGGGATGAAGGCCTAGAGCCGTAAACCGCACCTGACAAACGCGCTGCCCGCAAGGCTCGCGTACTTTTGTGGAGGTCATTGATTGGCACGTTATAGTGGTCCCGTTTGCCGGCTCTGCCGGCGCGAGGGCATGAAGTTGTTCTTAAAGGGCGAGCGCTGTCACACCGAAAAGTGTGCCATTGAAAAGCGCAATTTCGCTCCTGGCCAGCACGGCAAAGACAAGAAAACCAAGCTGGTTGGCTACGGTTTGCAATTGCGCGAAAAGCAAAAAGCGCGCCGTTACTACCAGGTTCTCGAAGGCCAGTTCCGCAACCTGTATGAAAAGGCCGTGAAGCAAAAGGGCATCACCGGCGAATTGATGCTGGCCGCTCTCGAAAAACGGCTGGACAATGTCCTTTTCCGCATGGGCCTCGCCACCAGCCGCGCCCAAGGCCGCCAAGTGGTTCGCCACGGACATGTTGCCGTGAACGGCAAGAAGGTCAACATTCCTTCCTATACAGTAAAGCCCGGCGATACCGTCGAAATCCGCGAAGCCAGCCGCAATAACGTCAGCATTTTGTCCGCACGTGACGCCACAGCCCATACCCCCAGCCCTGCTTGGCTGGAGGTCGATCGCGATGCTCTCAAGGCTCGCATTCTGCAGCAGCCCAAACGCGAAGAGCTGGTGCAGATCCAACTGAACGAACAGCTCATCGTCGAGTTGTATTCGAAGTAAGTGAGGAAATGAACGAATTATGTTTAAAGGATTCCAGAAACCAAAGCGCTTAGTTGCCAATACCGAGACGCTGACAGAGCGTTTCGGCCAATTTACCGCCCAGCCGTTCGAACGTGGATTCGGATCTACCATCGGCACCGGTTTGCGCCGCGTGTTGCTGAGCTCCATTGAAGGCGCGGCCATCACCGGCGTGCGGATCGATGGCGTATCGCACGAATTTAGCCCCATTCCCGGCGTCGTCGAAGACGCTACCGATATCATCCTCAACCTCAAACAGGTTCCCTTCAAAATGATGGGCGAGGGTATGCGCATTGCCCGCCTCACCATCGATAAACCCGGCGAAGTGATGAGCAGCCAGATTGAGACCGATACCGATATCGAAGTGCTCGACCGCAATCTGCATATCGCCACCGTCGGCGAAGGCGGCAAGCTGAATATCGAGATGCGGATCAAGAGCGGCCGCGGTTATGTTTCGGCCGATCGCAACTACGACGAAGACCTGCCGATCGGCTACATTCCGATCGATTCGGTTCACTCGCCCGTTCGCAAAGTGAACTACACGGTGGAAGCGGCTCGTTTGGGCCAAAACACCGATTACGACAAATTGACCATCGAAGTGTGGACCAACGGCGCCATCTCGCCGCAGGACGCCATTGGCCAAGCCGCCAAGCTGCTGAAGGACCACATGACGATCTTCATTAACTTCGAAGAAAGCCCCGAAGTGACCGAGGAACCGGCCGAACGCGCCATCAACCAGATGAACGAAGTGCTGAATCGTTCGGTGGAAGAACTCGAACTGAGCGTCCGTTCCTACAACTGCCTCAAGAACGCCAATATTCAAACCATCGGCGATCTGGTGCAGAAGAGCGAATCGGAAATGCTGCGCACCAAGAACTTCGGCCGCAAGTCGCTGAACGAAATCAAAGAGATTCTCTCGGGTCTCGGTCTCTCGTTTGGCATGAAGTTCGATGCGCAAGGCCGCTTGGTCGGCGGAGCGCCGCCGGCGTCGCATGCCGATTTTGCCGCGCACGAACAATTCAACGGAGCAGAGGAATAACCAACATGCGGCACGGCAAGGCCGGATTTAAACTCAAGCGCAATGTGAGCGCGCGCCGCGCGTTACTGCGCGGCTTGGTGACAAGCGTCATCGAAGAAGAGCGCATCACCACCACCGTGCCGAAGGCCAAAGCCGCGCGTCCGCTGGTGGACAAAGATGATCACGCTCGCCAAGAAAGACAACCCCGCATGCCCGCTATGCAGGCGGCGGCTTTCTTGCTCAAGCCTGCGGCTGTCGAGAAGCTGTTCGATAAACTCGGACCTCGCTTTAACCAGCGCAACGGCGGCTACACGCGCATTGTGAAGCTTGGCACCCGCAAAGGCGACGGCGCCGAAACCGCCAAGTTGGAACTGGTGGGTTCAGAACTCGTGAAGCGTGCGGCCGAACGCGCAGCCCGCCGTGAAGAGAAGCTCAAGCAGCTTCGTGAAGGCCCAACTGGCGAAGGCAACGAGTCCGGCGGCGAAGAAACAAAATAGAGCTTAAGCAAAGCGAAAGAACAAAAGGCCCGAGAGCGCACTATGCTCTCGGGCCTTTGTTTTTTTTGCAATGAAGAAGAAAGCCCGCAATAGCTACGACTCCGTCCTCAAAGGGCTGTTTCAGCGGGAGCGGCCAAGCATCTTGCTTGATCTGCTGACCGGCGGCGTCCGCGTGCGCCAGGCGCTGAACGCCGAACTGGCGAAACCCCTTGAACGCCGGGCGGATGCGGCATTTCTGCTCGAAGACGATAGCATTTTTCATCTCGAAGTCCAAACAACTAACGATCCAGCAATGCCGTATCGCGAGGGCGTCTACTGCTTTCTGCTCGGCCACAAATACCGTCGCCGCCGCATCCATCAGGCGGTCGTCTATTTGGGTGAAGAGAAAATGCGAATGCCCAGCGAATTGGACCTCGGCCAAGCGAAAGTGGCTTACACGCTCATCGATATCCGTGATATCGACGCCTCCACATTGCTTGCCAGCGGTCGGCCAGCGGATCTGCCGCTGGCGATGCTGGCGCGTGGCGGGTCCGAGCAGCTTCAAGAGATCCTGCGCAGAGTGGCAGCCATGCAAGGCGCCGAAGGTGAAAAGGTAATAGACGAGATCGCGGCGTTGTCCGGCTTGCGCCGATTGGACGGAAAACTGATAATGGAGTTACAACGTATGCCGACTGTTTCTGAAATTTTCCTAAAGGTTCCCAAGTTTCAGGCGATGCTCCAGGACGCAGACCGAAATGCTCGCGTTGAAATGCTTCGCGACTTATTGAAGTCGAAGTTTCGGACCTTGCCAAACTGGGCGGCCGAAAAGCTGGAATCGGCCACACGGGTTCAGTTGCGCCGCTGGTCGAAGAAAGTCCTAACTGCCAAGACCGTCGAAGATGTCCTCGGCAAAAGCCATTCCTGACTGGAACGTTTCCGCTATTTCCCCGCGTCCGGCCCTATCTTGCTCAGGATTCGGTCATGAATCCAGTGCTCGTCCCACCATTCTTTCGGGTCCACCTGGTACCCGCCGATCAGCATACTGAAGTGAACGTGATCTCCGAAAGCCATTCCCGTTGAGCCGCTGATTCCAATCTGCTGCTCTTTCTGCACCATGTCGCCCACTTTCACCATCAGGTGGCTCATGTGCCCATAAAGACTCTCAAGTGAATACCCGTGATCGATGATCACGCAATTCCCATAAATCCCAAGCCGGTCCGCCCAGATCACGCGCCCTGAATTGGCTGCTTTCACTGGTGAATTGTTGGTTTGCGCCAAGTCGTAGCCCAAATGGACTTGCTCGTCGATCTTCCGCCCTTGGTAGTAATAGCTGCGCCGGTCCGCAAAGAAAGATTCACGCGTCCCCTTCATCGGAATAAACGGGCCTGACCACAGAATCTTGTTCTGCGTGTTCTTTCGCAACTCGTAAATCTGTTGCGTGTTGGCTTGGCGCATATCGCGGTTCAGCTTCACAAACCTGTCCACCAAACTGCCCGTGCCGTTCGGATCCAGCTCACCCACCACCTTCGTCATTTCCCTATCGTTCACGTTAATGTCGCTCGATCGAAATGCTTTGGGAAATACCTTCGTCCAGAAGGTCGTCGTCACTTCCGTGCCCGCGCCATTCGCGGCAAAGGCAAACGGAATCGTATCCGCCGCCACATTCCAAGGGAAGGGAAACATCGAGAACCGGTGCGTGCTGTTGTCCGGTTCGCCCGGCATTGGAAAACTACCCACCGTGTAGTTCGCCACATGTACGCCCGCATCGGTCCAATTCCCGCCCACGTCGAGCACAACAAGCTCCATACCGCCCTGATTGATGTAGTGCTGCTTCCCATCAACCACAATCGTCGGCGGACGCAACACAACAGTTACCGGTTGTTCGAGCGTAGTCGTCGCGCCCCACAAGTCGTTCGTCTTAGCCTTGATGATGAGTTTGGCTGGCCCTTCTTTCAAAAAACTCGCTTGCTTTTGGCCGGCGCTGAACGTGTAAATCATCGCCTTTTGCTTAATCGCGGTTTTGTTTTCGTAAACAACCTGGCTCTGGCCGTTTTGTTCGACACTCGCCGTAAAAGCCTTCACGCCGACGGGGTCGTTCGTCTCGACCGCGACGGGAGTGGATGTGCCGATTGAGGCCACTGGCTTCGCGAAGCTGATTTCGGCTTTCTTGCCGGTCAACCAAAAAAACAGGACGGCTGCCAACAAAAGCGCGCCCAATCCTGCAACTATTCGATTCAACATTGCTTACAAGTCTTATTGTCTTACGTCTTCAAAACGCGCCGTCCCTCAATGCGCAAATTGCCCTTCGCCATCCACGCAATTGCCTCTGAATAAATCCGGTGCTCTTCTTTCAAAATGCGCTGCGACAGCGTCTCCAGCGTGTCGTCATCCAACACCGGAACCGCCGCTTGTATAAGAATGGGCCCGCTATCGAGTTCTTCATCCACCAAGTGCACCGTGCATCCGGTAACCTTCACGCCATGCGTCAAAGCCTGATATTGCGCGTCGAGCCCCGGAAAAGCTGGGAGCAGGGAAGGGTGGATATTGAGAATGCGCTGCGGGAACCGTGCTACGAACCCGCCGCTTAGCAGCCGCATGTAGCCTGCCAGGCAGACCAGATCCACCCCGTTATCTTTCAACAAGCGCACCACTTGCTCATCGAAGACCGAACGCTCTTTACCCGCGGAAGCGATCGAACAGCAAGGCAATCCCAGTTGCCGCGCGCGCGCCAATCCCGCCGATTCCGCTTTATTCGAAAAAACAAACCCGATATCGCATTCGAGCTTGCCCGCTAAAACATTCGCCGCGATCGCTTCGAAATTCGATCCTCGTCCGGATAACAGAATTCCGATGCGTGGCCGCCATTCACTCACTGGTACACAACCTTGGGGTGCTTTCCTTTTTGGGCGGCGATGTGTCCAATTCGGTAAAACGGCTCGCGCAGCTTCTTCAGAATTTGTGACGCGAAACCAAATTTCTTTTCCGCCACGACCACTACCAAGCCGACACCCAAGTTGAAGGTCCGCCGGTAATCGTCCTCGGGAATATTACCCAGACGTCGCAACAATTCAAAAATCGGCTGGTCGGGCCATGATCCACGTTCAATCACCGCCGTCGTTCCGCGTGGCAATATTCGTGGAACATTGTCCGTAATGCCGCCGCCCGTAATGTGCGCCGCGCCTTTCAAGAGTTTCGCCTTGTGCAGCGCCTGTATCGGCTTCAAATACGAACGATGCGTGCGCAACAACTCTTCAGCCAATGTGCCGGAAAGCTCAGCGAACTGCGCATCCGGCGTATGCCCGCCAATTTCAAACAACAACTTCCGCGCCAGCGAATAACCGTTGGTGTGCAAACCCTCCGAAGGCAATCCCAGAATCACATCGCCGGGCTCAATGCCCGTTCCCGTCAGCATGGCTTTGCGTTCCACCGCGCCTACGATAAACCCCGCCAGATCGTACTCGCCCGGGGCATACATGCCGGGCATCTCAGCCGTCTCGCCGCCAATCAACGCGCAGCCATTGCGTTTGCATCCGCGAGCAATCCCGGCAACCACCTTGCCGCACACATCGGAATCCAGCTTCGCAACCGCGAAATAATCCAGAAAGAACAACGGAGTTGCGCCTTGAACGGCAATATCGTTCACGCAATGGTTGACCAAGTCTTCCCCAATCGTGTCATGGCGTCCGGTCGCAAATGCGATTTTCAGCTTTGTGCCCACGCCGTCCGCCGAACTCACCAGCACCGGGTCGCGCCAGCCTTTCAATGAAAATCCCGCGCCAAAACTGCCGATGGATGTCAGAACCTGCGGCGTGAGCGTCTTCGACGCGTGTCGCTTAATCAGAAGCACCGCGCGCTCGGCTTCGTCGATATCCACGCCCGCTTGTCTATATGTCGTTTGAGTATTCACCAAAAGACCCAGTTTAGCGAAAAGGGGCAGGCACAGCCGCCTGCCCACGCCCCACTTACTCTTGGGGGAACACGAAATTAGCGTTGTAACCGCCGCCCGAATCCTGATACAAATCCGGCGGAGAAAGCGGTAGGTTGCCGGTCGTCGGGCTTTCAAAATTTGCCTTTCGATTGGCCTGATCCTGCGCTACAACACTCGCGAGCAGAGGCCCGGTCACGGGGCTGCTCTGCTTGTTCTTTTTTGTTGTCATGCCCAAAACGTAGCAAGCGCGCCCTCCGTTCTTGCACGCTCTAAGGCCTGTTTCTGCGCCCTTTCGCCATACTTAAGTCCCTGATCAGCAAGCTCTTGCAGAAAATTGTGACAAAATATGAAAATTCTGACAAAACTTGTGACTGGAGATTTGAAGCGATGAAAAATGCCCTCCTGCGATCGCTGATCGGGGGCGGTCTATCCTGCCTTGCTCTCTTCGCTCAGAACCATTCTGCCGTCGCTATCAAAGACGCGCATGTGGTGACGGTCAGCGGCGAAGAAATGCAGAAAGCTACCGTCGTTTTGCGTGACGGTTTAATCACCGACGTCGGCGTCAGCGTGAACATCCCAGCCGACGCTTGGGTGATTGACGGAGCCGGCCTCACCGTTTACCCCGGCTTCATTGACGCTTTAAGTTCCTGGGGCATTCCCGCACCAGCCGCCAACCGCACCGCTGGCGCAGGGGGCGGTGGCGCGCAGCAGCAAGCGGCGCAGGCTGCTCCGGCAGAACCACGCGCCCACGGCCCTGAAGACCGTCCGCAAACGTTCTCTTACGAGCGCGCCGCCGACTTGGTAACGCCTGCCGATACCCGCCTTGAAATGGCCCGTGCCGCCGGCTTCACAACAGCAGCCACCTACCCAACGCGCGGCATCTTTCAAGGTCTCGGAGCCGTCATCGATCTAGCTGGAGAGCGCGGCCGCGACATGGTCATCGCTCAGCCCATCGGCCAGCAAGTTTCTTTCCGTACCGGCGGCTTCGGCCGCACCGGTTTCCCGGGCTCATTAATGGGCAACATCTCTTATGTTCGCCAGCTCTTTCTTGATCTCGATCAATATCAGCAGGCCAAAGAGATTTACGCCGCCCACCCGGTTGGCAACCGCCGCCCCGAATACGATCACGCCCTCGAAGGTCTTGCCGAATCTCCGCGCGTCCTGCTCCCCGCTGACGAAACCCAACAGATTGAGCGCATGCTCAACTTCGCCCCTGAACTGAAAAAGCCCTTCATCCTCTACGGTCTTCACGAAGCGTATGACCGCGTCGATCTTCTAAAAAGCGCCAACGTCCCGCTGCTCATCGATCTCAAATGGCCCGAGAAGCCAAAGGGCGGCGACCCTGCCGATAAATCCAGTTTCCGCGAGTTAACCATGCGTGACAAAGCTCCCAGCGTGCCCGGCCTATTAGCGAAAGCCGGCGTTCCCTTTGCCTTCTATTCCGGCGGCATCGACAGCGCTGTGGAACTAAAGAAAGCCCTGAAAAAAGCACTCGACGCCGGCTTAACCCGCGCCGACGCTATTCGCGCTCTCACACTCGCCCCGGCCCAAATCTATGGCGTTTCCGATCGTCTCGGCAGCCTTGAAAAAGGCAAGATCGCCAACCTGGTCGTCACGAAGGGCGAAGCCTTCGACGACAAGTCGCTCATTGAATACGTTTTTGTCGATGGCCGGGAGTTCCACCCATCCAAAGACTTGCAGCAAGAACCGTCCCCCGGTAGCGGCGGTGGCAGAAGAAACACCCCAACCCCATCCGAGGACATTCAATAATGCAAACACAAGCGCGGCTCTTTGTTTTATCGGCCTTCGCCATTTCCCTCGCACCGGCGCAGACCACTCTCATCCGCAACGCTACCGTCATGACCGTCACCAAGGGCACAATTCAAAACGGCAGTGTCCTCATTGAAAGTGGCAAAATTGCGGCAGTGGGGAAGAGCGTGAGCGCTCCCGCGGATGCCACCGTTGTCGATGGCACTGGAAAGTTTCTCACCCCAGGCCTGATTGATTGCCACTCGCATACCGCTATTGAGGGCAACGTCAACGAAGGCACCGTTTCTGATTCGTCCATGGTGAATATCAAGGACGTTATCAATCCTACCGACATCAATATCTACCGCGCCCTAGCCGGCGGCCTCACCGTTTCCAATGTCCTGCACGGCAGCGCCAACGCCATTGGCGGCCAAACTATTGTGGTCAAACTGCGCTGGGGAAAAACCGCGCAAGAGATGCTCTTCGAAGGCGCTGTTCCCGGAATCAAATTCGCACTCGGCGAAAATCCCAAGCGCCAAGGCTATCCCGCACAAGGGTTTGGTTTACCGGGCGCGACCCCGCCAGAAAGGCGCTATCCCGGTACTCGCATGGGTGTGGAAGAAGTGATTCGCGAAAGCTTCACCGAAGCCAAGAACTACCAGGCCGAATGGAAAGCTTACCAGGACAAAGTGGCTCACGGCGAACATCCGATTCCGCCGCGCAAAGATCTGCGCCTCGATCCTTTGGTCGAGGTTCTCGAAGGCAAACGCTATGTCCACGCCCATTGCTACCGTTCCGACGAAATCCTGATGCTGCTTCGTGTGGCCGACGAGATGGGCTTCAAGATCCGCACTCTTCAGCACGTTCTCGAAGGCTACAAAGTCGCTGATGAAATCGCCGCGCACGGAGCCGGCGCTTCCACCTTCAGCGATTGGTGGTCTTATAAGATCGAAGCCTATGACGCCACTCCATACAACGCCGCCTTGATGACGAAGAAAGGCGTTGTCGTCTCGTTAAATTCCGATTCAGACGAACTCCAGCGTCACTTGAATCTGGAAGCAGCCAAAACCATGCGCTACGGCGGCCTCAACGAAACCGAAGCGCTCGCCATGGTGACCATCAATCCGGCAAAGCAATTGGGTATTGATGACAAAGTCGGTTCTATTGAAGTGGGTAAATCCGCCGATCTCGTTCTGTTTGATAAGCACCCACTCTCCGGCTTCTCAAAACCAGAAAAAGTCTGGATTGATGGTCACAAATACTTCGATCGCGATAAAGACTTGGAAACCCGGCCCGAATTCGAAAAACGCAAAAAAGCTCTCGAAGACAAGGAAGCCGCGGCCGCTCCGCAAGGCAGAGGGCGGCGCGGCGTCGCTGACTCGGAATCTAATTCCCCAGCTCCCAACGTGGAGGAAAGCAAATGAAGGCTTTGATTTTCTTACTCGCAAGCGCTCTCGTCGCGGGCGCAGCCGTATCGAATTCGGTTTTGATTCGCAACGTCACCGTGCATCCGGTCACCGCTGCTGATATTCCGAACACCTCCGTTCTTGTCATCGACGGCAAGATCGCCGAAATCGGTCCGCATTTAGCCGCGCGTTCCGGCGCGCATGTCGTCGATGGCCGCGGGCTTCATCTCTATCCTGGCCTCATCAACGCCGCCACCAACGTCGGGCTTGCCGAAATTTCCGCTCTCCGCGACACCGTCGATACCGATGAAATCGGCGCCTTCAATCCCGAATTGCGCGCCGAAGTCGCTTTCAATCCCTCCAGTGAGCATATTGAAGTAACCCGAGCTTCCGGCATTACCAGCGTTATCACTCTGCCGGGCTCAGGCGAACGCGGCGGCCGCAACAACGCAACCCCGCCGATGATCACCGGGCAGGGCGCACTCATGCATCTCGATGGCTGGACCTGGGAAGATATGGCCGTCAAGCGCGGCGCCGTCATGGAACTCGTTTTCCCCCAACTCGCCTCCGGCACGCCCCGTCAGTTCGCCGCGCTCCTCGGTGAAAGCCCACAGAATTTCCAGGAGCAGGAAAAGCGCTACAAGGAGCGCCTTCAACAGATCAGCGATTTTCTCGAAGAGGCGCGCAAATATCAAAAAGCCAAACAAGCCGCCGGCCCCGGCTTTGAAACCAACTTGAAAATGGAAGCCATGCTCCCTGTCCTCGAAGGCAAGCAATCAGTCTTGATCCGTGCCGATCGTGAACGCACCATCAAAGACGCAATCGCATTTGCCGGCAAAGAGAACTTGAAGATCATCATCGCCGGCCCTCGCGAGCTCGGTAGCGCCGGCCCGCTTTTAAAGGAAAAGAATATTCCCGTTGTCTTGGGCAAAGTGTTCGAACTGCCTGAGCACGAAGACGATGCCTACGACGAACCCTACACTCTGCCCGACCAATTCTTCAAAGCCGGCGTAAAATTCTGCTTCGGAACCTTCGATGTCGAATTCGCTCGCAATGTCCCCTTTGAAGCCGCCCAAGCCGTCGCATTCGGCTTGCCGCATGCCGAAGCTTTGAAGGCACTCACAATCAACAGCGCCGAAATCCTCGGTGTGGGCGATCAAATCGGCTCCATCGAAAAAGGCAAAATCGCCGACCTGATTCTCACCGATGGCGATCCCATGGAAGCGCGCACCAATATCAAAGAAATGTTCATCGCCGGTCGTGAAGTCCCGCTCGAATCTCGCCACACCCGCGAATACGAGAAGTGGCTAAAGCGGCCTTAAACAAAAAAAGGCGTTCGCCGGGGCCTTGATTCCGGTTACCGATATCGGTTAACATAACGAATATGAGCCGCCCCACCGACCTCATTCAAGGCACCCTCGACCTCCTCATTCTCAAAATTCTCGCCCTCGAACCGCTCCACGGCTGGGCCATCGGCGAACGCCTTCGCCAGATGTCGAAAGACATTCTGCAAGTCGGCCCCGGCTCGCTCTATCCGGCCCTGCATAAACTCGAACAAGCCGGCTGGGTGGAAGCCGAATGGTCGATGAATGACGAAAATCGCCGCGTCAAGTTCTACTCCATAACCAAAGAGGGCCGCAAGCGGCTGCAAGAAGAGACTGCCGGCTGGAAACGCCTCTCCGGCGCAATCTCGTCCATCGTTTTTGAGAGCTGAAGCCATGCGCATCCCACGTATCTTGCGCCGCCAATTTGGTTCGATTTTCAAACGGTCCGAAGAGGAATCCAATCTTTCCGCCGAACTCGCTGAACATTTGGCCCAGGAAACCCAACACCATCTCGCGCGCGGCCTCGATCCAGAAGCGGCCCATCTCGCCGCCCTGCGCGCAATGGGCGGCGTCGAACAAGCCAAGGAGCGCTGTCGCGATGCGCGCGCCACCGTCTGGTTCGAAAGGCTCTACCGAGACGTCCTCTACGGCCTCCGCACTCTGCGCAAAGATCCTTGGTTCAGCCTCATGGCCGTTCTATCTCTTGCTCTCGGCATCGGCGCCAACACTGCCATCTACAGCGTCATGGACGCCATGATGCTCCGTGCTCTGCCCGTTCACAACCCCGCGGAACTGGTGATTTTCAATTGGCAAGCAAAGACTGTGAACGACCCTCCTGTAATCCATAGTCACTCCGGAACGAAATACGATGACTCCGCGCGCGGAGCTATTTCGCCCGACTTTCCCTATCCGGCTTATGAGCTGTTCCGCCAGCACAACTCCGCATTTTCCACCTTGCTTGCCTTCAAAAGAACTGGCCCATTGAACGTAGTGGCGCGTGGCCAAGCCCAAGTCGTCCAAGCGGAGTTCGTCTCTGGCAACTTCTTCAGCGGCTTGGGGGTCGCGCCCGCCGCGGGTCGTCTTCTCTCCGATAAAGAAAGTTCGCCCGCAGTGGCCGTTCTCAGCTACGCCTATTGGCAAGAGCACTTCGCGGCTGACCCAAACGCAATGGGCCAATCGATTACCATCAATCGAATTCCGTTCACGATCATCGGAGTCACAACGCCTGAGTTTTTTGGTGTGAACCCAGGTTCAGCGCCCGTCCTCTATCTCCGCTCTCGAATCGGCCTGCGTTGGGCCGCAATTATGGCAATGAGCAGCAAACGATTTTCATTGATTCAAACAACTATTGGGTGGACATCATCGGGCGGCTGCGCCCGGGCGTGACTCTGAAGCGCGCTCAGTCTGAAGTTGCCGCTCAATTTCATAACTTCGCTCGTTCATCCGCAGCCACTGACAAGGAGCGCGCCATCCTCCCCTCGTTGTGGCTCGAAGAAGCCGGTTCCGGCGTCGATGGCCTGCGGCGTCATTACTCTAAGCCGCTCTTCATCCTGCTCGTCATGGTCGTGTGCATTCTTATCATCGCGTGTGCCAACATTGCCAACCTGCTTCTCGCCCGCGCCGGCTCCCGGCGTCGCGAAATCGCCGTGCGCTTGAGTTTAGGCGCCAGCCGGTCCCGTGTCCTTCGCCAGCTACTCACCGAAAGTCTGCTGCTCTCCCTCCCGAGTGGCTTGTTGGGCCTCGGCATCGCCGCGATTGGCATTCGCTTCCTCATTTGGCTTCTCGCCGGAGGCAATGAGCTTTTCTTCCTGAACGCCCGCCTCGATTGGCCGGTTCTCGCCTTCACTTTCGGCGTTGCCCTCGCCGCCGGCCTGCTCTTCGGTTTGACGCCTGCCCTAGCTGCTACACGCGTCGACGTCACTCCCGCTCTCAAAGAGACTCGCGCCAGCGCCGCCAAGCGGCGAAATCGCCCTGTCGGCTTGGGACAAATTTTGTTGGTCGCTCAGATTGCGCTCTCCTCCACTCTCGTACTCGCCGCCGCCCTGTTTGTGCGCACCTTGGCCAATCTCCATTCCGTTGAAATCGGTTTCAATCAAAACAATCTTCTAACCTTCTCTCTCGATCCAAGCCAAGCCGGCTATCAAGGTCCCGCTTTGCAGAGCGTGTACGCGAATCTGCTCGACCGTTTTCGCGCCTTGCCCGGTGTTCGGAGCGTCAGTCTTGCCGATATGGCCTTCATCTCGCATGGCAACCACGGCACCAAACTTGTTGTGCCTGGAGACACCAGCCAAACGGAGCAGTCCATTCCTTACAGCGAAGTAGGCCCCGCCTTTTTCGAAACCATGCAGATTCCGATTTTGCATGGCCGCCCGCTCGACAGTCACGATGTCAAAGAGGCCCCGCCGGTGGCGGTCGTGAACCAGGTGTTCGTCAAAAAGTACTTCCCGAACCGCGATCCGCTCGGAACCCAATTCAGGTTAGGCAATTCGGCCGCTGACGGAATTACCATTGTCGGAATTGCTAAGGATGCCCGTTACAGTTCTCTCACCGGCGAGATTCCGCCCGTTATCTATCTTCCGTTTCAGGAGGAACTCGTCAAACATCCTCCCATGGCAATGACCTTTCAACTTCGCGCTATTGGAAATCCGCTCGCTTTGGCCTCCGAAATTCGCCAGACCGTTCACGCCTTGGCCTCCAACGTCCCGGTGACACATCTGATGACAGAATCAGACCAGATTGACAACACCATCGTCGAAGAGAGGACGTTCGCCGATCTCTGCAGCGCCTTCGCCATCCTCGCCCTCGCGATTGCTTGCATTGGGCTCTACGGCTCAATGGCCTATTCGGTCGTCCGCCGTACCAATGAAATCGGCATTCGCATGGCTCTGGGCGCCGATCGTCCCGGCATTCTCTGGCTCGTGCAACGCGAGGCGCTCGCTCTAACCGTGGTGGGCGCCTGTCTCGGCTTCCTTTGCGCTTGGGCGGCTACCTCCGCTCTCCGCTCATTCTTGTTCGGCGTAAAGCCGACGGATTTATTCACATTCCTGAGCGCCGCTGGTGTTCTCTTGCTGGTTTCCGCAGCTGCCGGCATCGTTCCCGCTCTCCGCGCCGCCCGCGTCGATCCGCTCAAATCCTTGCGCTACGAATAAAGTCGGTTATTCCACAAACGCGGCTTGCATCTTCGCGTGCAATACCGCCACGCCTGGGTCGCGCTGCACCACTGCAAAATAGCGCTTCCAAAAATCCGCTTCCTCTCGTGACGGCGAAAGCAGCGCCTGCATGTCGGTAATCAATTGTTCGAAATCGCGCTCACTCGCCGGCGGTTTCTTGGCCGCCAGCGTCTCGTCAATCTGCACGATCAGAGTCGTAATCGGCCGCAGCCACTGAAACGACGGGTCATTGATCAGCAATTGCAGGAATGCCGAAGGTGAGCCCACAGATCCGTGACTGATTTCATAGGAGGTGCGCTCTGAATCGAGCAGCGCCTTGTGCAGATTAAGCAGAATGAGCCTGAGGTCCACCAACCTCTGCCGTGCCGAACTCTCCATTCCTTCTCAGAGTAGCGTGTCTCTCCGGGCGAAAACAGCCGCAAACCGTGCCGGGGGCTGCAATAGCTACTGAACCCTTGTGATTCTTAACCTGCACTTTCTTTGGGATGCAACTGGGCAGATCCCCAATCATTGAGTCAGCTACCCCGCCAATGACGGCGCCCGGGCCCTACTTGTACCAAGGAAGCGCAAACGGGAATCCGGGCGAATGTCCTTTATCGTTCACTATTCGAATTTGGCAGACAGCGAGAGGCTTTGCTAGCCTTGTCCGAGTGCCCGACCATACGCCCGTGGCAACGGTAAGCCCACTTGCATCTCAAGACCGCCATAGGATTCAGGGCGGGCGCTGCCGCCAAACCAACAACAACGCGGAGTTCAGCACTAACGGAGCTATCGCGTCTACGCATCGTTTTGCGCAGGCGTCGAGTGCGAGGCCGATGCCATCTTGCCGATGCCTGACCAGCCCGGAAGAGGAGTCCGGCGGAAGTCGTCCTACAATGCCGGCAATTCGCGCCGCGCCTTAGCGGAGCAGATTTCCGGTTCAGCCCTATATTTGTTGATTAACGCGACCAGGGCCGATGCATGAATCGGCTTGGCAAGATAGTCGTCCATACCCGCGTCGAGGCATCGCTGCCGATCTCCGCTCATGGCGTGCGCCGTGAGCGCGATAATCGGTGTGCGGAGCCCTGCTTCCATTTTCCGAATTGTCGCGGTTGCCTCGATGCCGCTCATTTTTGGCATCTGCATGTCCATGAGCACCATGTCGAATCTCTGCCCATTGAACTTTTCAACGGCTTCGGCGCCATCGCGCGCTAGCACCACCGAGTGGCCCGCCTTTTCGAGAATGCGAAGCGCTACTCTTTGATTCACCACGTTGTCTTCGGCCAATAGAATCCGCACGGCCTCGTGTGGTTCACCGGTCCTCGAAGCGAGCACGGCAAGATCGGTGCTCTGTTCGCGAGGACCTGCCTCGTCGCGCCGTGCCATAGCTGCACAAACCGCAGAACGCAGTTCCGCTCGCCTGACCGGTTTCGTAAGGTAGGCAGAGATCCCCAGCGTCTGGCAGTGCCTGATATCCTCCGCGCGCTCGTTCGAGGTGAGCATCATCACGATCGCCGCGGTCAGATTCGGAGCGTTGCGAATCTCGTGCGCCAGTTCGAATCCGTCCATGCCAGGCATGTGCGCATCCGTCAGGACCAAAGAAAAAGGAGACTCCTTCGCTGCGCCGTGGAGCGCAGCGAGAGCCTCTCGGCCGTTTTCAAACGACGCCGGGTTCATGTTCCAACGCCTCAGCAGGTCCTCTAGGATGCGACGATTCATGCTGTTGTCGTCCACGATGAGCACACGCGTCCCTTCGACGGACGGCTCAAGCGCATCGAGCGGCTCGGCTAGACTGGCAAGCCCGAAGCAGGCCGTGAAGCGGAAGCAGCTTCCCTTTCCCGGCTCGCTTTCAACTTGAATTTCGCCTCCCATCAGTTCCACGAGGCGCGCTGAGATCGTAAGCCCGAGACCAGTGCCGCCAAACCTGCGCGTGGTGGAACCGTCGGCTTGCGCGAATCCCTCGAATATTAAGGAGTGTTTTTCGGACGGAATACCGATCCCGCTGTCGCGGACGTCGAATCTCAGACGTACCTGCTCTCCCAAGTTGGTATCCAGCCTGACGCTGAGCGCTACCTCACCCTGGTCGGTGAACTTGATGGCGTTGCCGACCAGATTAATAATGATCTGCCGGAGACGGGCCGCATCTCCGAAAACGTGGACAGGGATTTCCGGGGTGATTTCGAACAGCAGTTCGAGCCCTTTCGAATGGGCCTTCAAAGCCAGCGCTCGAACCGATTCCTCGAGGCAAATGCGCAGGTGAAACGGTGCCGGATCGAGCGTAATCTTCCCGGCCTCGATTTTGGAGAAATCGAGAATGTCGTCGATAACCGTCAGCAGCGAATCGGCCGAGAGTTTGACCATGCCAAGGGACTCGCGCTGATCTCTCGTCAACTCCGTATCGAGTACGTGTTCGGTCATTCCCAGTATGCCGTTCATCGGCGTGCGGATTTCGTGGCTCATGTTCGCCACAAATTCGCTCTTGGCGCGATTGGCGGCCTCGGCTCGGTCCCGGGCTGTCATCAGTTCCGCGGTGCGCGAAGCCACCTTCTGCTCAAGTTGCTCGCGATTGCGTGTTAGCTCTGCGTCGCGAGACTCGATCTCGGAGAGCATCGTGTTGAACGTATCGATGAGTTCGCCTAGATCGTCGTCGGACCGCTTCTCTGCGCGCACCGCGTAGGTTTTCTCGCGTGAGACCTTTCGCGCGATCGATGCGAGGTGTGCGATCGGCTCGGAAATAACCCGCTGAAGACGCGAACTTATGAACAGCGCCAGCCCCATCGAGGCCAGCAAGATTGAAGACATCAAAAGAAATATCCGCAAGAGTCGCGCATGAACCTCTGCAGAGTCCGATTCGATATAGATGAGGCCTCCGCTCGGGCGCGCGAGAGTCATCTCGCGATAGACGATGAGACGGTCTTTCTCTAACCAACTTCCAGCACGATGAAAAGAGGGCGTCCGCCTCGGCGAGTCCGGGTCACGATGGTATTGTGCGAAGACTCGCCCGTTCGCCGTAAAAAGCGCGCCTGCGGTAATGTACGGTTTCGTCCGTAGCACTGACAGAAACACCGACGCGACGCGTGTTTCATCGAACGTGAGCGGTGCGGAGCTGTAGGAACCGATCCCGTCCGCCAGAATCTCCATGTCGCTCAGAATATCGCGGCTTAGGACCAATTGGGCAAACGCCAGATTCACGCCCAGCGCAAAGATCAAAGCAGCGCCGACAGTCACCATGATGATCAGAATCAGCTTGCGCTTGACGGGCAAATTTCGATACTGGCGTGCGAGTTTCATCCTAGTTTGCCCATTCCGCCAGATCCAGAACCCAGAAAGGATGGAGCCTTCTTACCCTGCCCGCTGAACTGACACCTCCGATCAAGCGAACGATCAGCGCTCCTCAGATTGCTTATCGGCAACGTCTGTTCGCTCTTGAGATGGTTTTCACGAGCGGATCAGATGAACGCCGCCGCGAACGAGCGTATTGAACTAAGCCTCCGGCGGGTAGAAGACCCACAATCTGAGGGCATGAAGTAGGCTGTAGCCACTCCCTTCGGCCGTATTTTGTGATTGGTCACAAGCGAAAGGAGCTTCGCTGCGACCACACCTCGACAGCGGATACACTATTCGCCCACCACGATTCGCCTCTACCTTCACTCGGCCGCTGAGTTTGCTCAACCCGGCTACTCTGGCCGGATAAACGCGCTACACGTACAAAGCTCGGATCTATGTGATGCGTCCACCACTTTCGGGCAAGTGCCCGAACCTGTTGCTGCTCGCCAACCGTTAGTGAATGACAAAGGACGTTTGTAAAAGATGAAAGGATCGCGCCGTTTTCAGCGTCACGAAGCCACTTCGCATGACGGCGGAGTCGCATTGGCTAATGCGCCATTCTTCCAGCCATATTCTCGGCGTTCTGAAGCCCTTCACGATCTCCAGCGCTTTTCTCACGCGGTGCACGTTTTGGACGGAGTTGGGAGTGTTGAGGTCGTCGAGCGGGATCGAGGGCCTCCCAGGCTCCCACCGTCGAGGCACTTTCATCTGTGCCCCAAACAACGCTCGGAAAATCCGAGACTGCACAAAATCCCAGCGGTTCCTTTTTGCTCTGGACGGTTTGCGCCCAGCTAGACGACATAGTCACCGGTTTTCGGTAGTGCCAGTGACTTGCGAAGGTGACGCAAAATTCCGACCACCCGCGCAAAACGTGTCTCTTCGCCGCGCGGAAGAGCGTCTAAAGATCAAGGGATATTTCGATGATTACCACAAATCCGAACCTGCCCGAATCGTATGACCGCAGCGTGGCCGCAAAAACGGCAAGTCTTTTCTGTCTCGTCTCCTCCTTCTGGTTTCTCATTACTCCGTTGACGTTCTTCGGCGTGTCTGCCGAGAAGTCTGCCTGGAATTGCTGGATCGTGGGAGGCTTGATGGTGCTTTCTACGCTGCTTCGCGTCAGCCATCCTGAAGGGACTGCGGGCTTCAGCTTGTTCAACGCCATCCTCAGCGTGTGGGTGCTCGCGTCTCCTTTCGCTTTTGGTTATACGCATGAGACGTACCGCGTCGTCAATACGCTCGCCGTCGGCGTCGCCACGCTCACGCTGTCACTCACTTCGTTCTTGACCACAACGGGCAGGATCGCGTCACGGTAGACCAATGGCAGCATAGGTTCGCAAACCCCATAGCCGGCGGCACGCCCTGAGGATTAACGCTCGCGGATGACTCGCAAGACTCCCTGGGAAGCCCTCACAATCAACGTTCCGCCATGAGCGTGGATTTAGCATTAGGCCTGTTGCCCACGAATTACGTTTCATCCTCAAGGTTTTTGCGTTTGGGCCAATAGTCTTTGCGGTATCGCAATTTTGAATGGGGATTAGCAGCCGTATGCATAACTCAGGGAAACGCCAACTGCTCGCGAATGTTTTTGATCGCCATTAACGGCGGCTATGCACATTGCGAGTCGCCTTCGCCTCGAATTTCGCCAGATTCTACAAGTTCGGCCGCCCCGCGCAGTTAAACGACAATGTCCTTTATCGTTCACAAACCGAATTAGCAGTGGCCCAAAGCGCACGGGCACTTGGTCGAGCCGGGGGTTCACCTCGATTGGCAACCCTGCAGCGCCCTAGAATCGAACGATTCAGTTGAGGAACCAGATCTTTATTATTCCGTCAGATGACCCGGAAACGACCAACCGGCCATTCGGCGGGGCGTCAACACAGCGGGCAGCTGTGAGATGTTCCCCCAAGATACGTACTTCTTTACCGGACGTTAAATCCCACATTCTTACAGTCTTATCGTCTGAAACCGACACGCCGAGTGTGCCACCCGCTGTAATCGCAACGCCGTTAACCGCCGCCGAGTGACCCGTGAAAGTGCACATTTCCCTGCCAGCTGGAATGGCCCAAACCTTAACCGTCTTATCTGATGAGGCAGACACTGCAAGCTTACCGTCCGCCGTTATGGCGACACTTTTCACGGACGCACCGTGTCCTAGCAACTGACGTACCTCCCGCCCGTTTTCAACATCCCAAACCCTGATGGTTCCTTTCGAAGAGCCACAGATTGCGGTCGTTCCTGCCGCGGATATCGCCACAGCAGTCAAAGTTTCGAACCATCTTCGCTCGGATTTAAATACCTTTAGAGCTTTTAGGGCACTCCAATCATTTGGATTGCGATTCCTGAGGTCGACGATTTCCAATTCATGATCATTGACGACAGCCGCAATCCCCGCATCCGGAGTCATTGCCACGGACTTTATCGACCCGTAATTCGGCCACCAGGTATGCTGTTCAGCGCCACTTTCGACATCCCAAGCCCTTAACCGTTTTGAGCCCGATAGGACTTGTTTCCCATCTAACGAAACGGCCACGCAATAATTTGCCGAATGCAAGCGAGCGTCGCCATGGGAATCGTCTATGTGCATTCTGCACAGCTCAAGCCCTTTGTCTGCGTCCCAGACCTTCACCCTGCCCGTGCCGATTATTTTGTTTGAAGCTGATACCGAGATAACTCTACGCCCGTCAGCCGATACCGCAACCCCGCCACGAAATAGCGAGAGCTCTGCCGATAAGGATATGATGCCAACGGTCGCGTTGGGAGAACGCAAAAATGTCGGCTTTTCACCGACCTCGGGCGGCTGTTCAATCTGCCTGTGCAGCGTTCTCAAAAGAAACTCGTAATTACTCCCATATTCGGAGCCTTCCCGAAGGTCAATTCGATATTTGCCAGACAGTTCAATCGGAGCGGATTCGAGCCACGAACCCCGTCGGAGAACAGGGATGAACTTCCTGTTGTTGCCGCGAAGCAGTACTTCTGCCTGGATGATATCTCCCTCGTACCGTACTCCGCCAGCATCGGTCTCTGCCTTGTGCTTGTATTTCGGGGTGCAAACGATGAGAACGAAATCGCTCTCGCGGATGGCGTTGGCCATAAAAGCTGGCAGCTGATCTCCGGGAACAGCGTGCCAGCGATCCAAAACGGTCTCAATACCGTCCCGACGCAAATCTACAGCTAGATCATGCACCCATTTTTTGTGATCGTCGTCGTCCCAAGAGTAGGAAATAAACACTCTGGGTATACCCGCAAAAGTAGGCGTTTCCTGCTCACGATTCATGTATTAACTAGTGATAATACCCTGATCTCATCTCTCGCGATAGCCGGCAGGCCGCGCACGTTCATTCGATATTATTTCCTCACGAATATGCCATTCGGGACATATAAAGTTGCTCAGCGTGGAAACAACGCAAGGATCCGACGCTGTGGAGCGGCAACTGACTCGCCCAATTCCTCCCGCGAATGCCTCCTCAGACGAGCAAGGCCAGAGGTCAGGATCGCGGGGGCGCTCGTTAATCCATGTCGTGAATGATAAAGGACGTTAGCGTAATCAAACAAAATAGCGGAACCGAAGGACCGATGAATCCACTGGGCCTTGGAAGTGTGAGCCACATTACGTTGGCTTGGTTCTCACTTTAGCGCGGTTGAGTTTGCCACACCACCTCGCGGCGCACCTACCGTTAATGGTAATTAACGGCCGCGTTTCGTGGAAATCAGTCGGGGACGGCAAATCGTTATTTACAGATCCTCAGAGTGCGGCAGCCTTGTCGCAGAATCTAGATGGGACGACCGCGTTCGACTTGCTTGCCGATAATTTGAGAAAACGGGCAAAAGGCAGTTTGTTGTTGCGCCGTTTTTAGTCCTTGTCTTGGAGCCCCAATTGATGTCCACGAAGTTGACGTAAAATGGTTGTATTTTACGATTAGTGTCAAGCTTTATTTGCTGGAAGGGTTAAACAACCTAGACGAGGTTAGGGCGATGAGGTTAGGTGAAATCGCAGACAAAATCAGGGAACATCGGATTCTCTCCATTCGACTTAGCGCAGCCATTCTGATCGCACTATTGGCGGTGGCACTTGAGGGCTGGTTTGTTTTCATTCACGAAAATCGGGCCGCGGACATTTTTGTCCTTCTAATGACCATATTGGCTCTCGTCCTGGTTGACCAAATCATTGTCTTAATGATGGGTACTCAGATCGAGGATGTTATGGACGAACTGGCCTCCCTCGAGGAAAAGCTTATGAGCAAGTTGAAAGCTCAAAGCAGCGGCGCTCAAGTCCTTCAGGTGGGCGAATGGAGCATCTCTGATTTGAAGAGAGAGCTGAGCAACGCTCAACGTGGCGAAGTTGTGCGGATATGGACGACGTTCTTTGACAACGAAACTCAAATGCGCGAGATCGTTACCGCCCTGACCGGCAAAGGTGTGACTGTAAATGTCCTTCTGATGAATCAAGCGAACAAAGCCTTGGTAAACGGTCGGTTCCGTCAACGAGCCGACAGAAATGCCGCCGTTAATAAAATCGCGAGTACCCGAGACGCACTGTCTGATTTGCAGGCCGAGTCCGGCGAGACCCTACTGAAATATCAGTTCTGCGACACGATGCCGTTTGGGGCATTTTTCAAATTGGAAACCAACTCATGCTTGTGGGATTCTTTCTGCCGCACCTTACTTGGGAGGCTGGCCCGCTAGTCAAATTTGAAAGAGCATCAACTCAATGGCCTATATTTGAAGATGCTTGGCTGAAGTGTTGGGCTAATCCCGGGGAATCGCAGCTGGCGATTGGCACTGTACCTTAATCGGTCGCTAAATATTGGCTGAGCGTCTTGTAGATGCTGTCGGCATTGCGGCCGGTTCGAAGCAGTCGGGTCGCGGAGGTTGATGACGAAAACGCTTCCTATTGCTACTATTGCGGTAGCGTGCCCATATTTCTGCAATTCCCATTCACGTAAACGGATTGGCCGTTGACGGTCACGGCTGTTGTGCATTGAACGGCTTGACCAGATGTATTGTCCTGCAAGAATGCGGTGGCGGTGCTTACGGTGAATATCCCCGGGGTGGGCGATGGCGCTATGGTCTGACCAGCAACTGGCGTGATCGTCCAGGAGTCCGCTGTCGGTACGACCATCCGATTAGCCAATTCAGTACATTCTCCTGTTGCCCATGCCGAGGACTCGGAATTCGCCTGGGTGTAGGTGGTTCCGGGGCAGAAAGAAACACTGCCGAGGGGGCCAATTATCAAGACTCCGTTGCTCATCGGCGATATGGTCCATTTTCCGGTGACGGCAGACTGCGCATGTGTAACTATGACTCCGGGTCTTAGAGAAAAGATCAACATTCCCAACGCCAGTGAACAAATCAGGAGAATCGCGCGACGTCGCAAAGTTATCGAATTGTAAGTCATTTGTGGGCTTCCTTGTCAAACATATAAGCGTAAACAGCGCACAATGTCAGTCAAGAATTTCTAAAGAGCGAAGAGACAGTGAAGCAAACATCAATAAAAACCTTCTTCGCGTTGGTCGGCACGATGCGGCTTGTCGCCGGGCATCTATAAATCGATCCGCCCTCAGGCGCTCGGCCGCGGCGTTAACCCACATTATCGTCAGCTATTCACATTGCGAACCGACTTCCCATCGAATGTCGTGAACGTCTATACTTCGGCCATCTGCAACTACGTCAATGTCCTTCATCGTTCACTATTCCGCTTGGCAGGCGGAATGAGGTTCAGGGGGCCGACCGAGTGTCTGAAATCCAGAAGAAGTCAACCTCGAAGTTTCCCATATCGCCCTTCCCGCTAATCAGCGGACTGCCGACTCAATCGACGCCGGCCCTGGCCGCCTTTTCCAGGGCTTTCCATGTTGGCCTTCGCCCTTAACCACTCAGGCCGCCAAGCGCCCAGCCCCGAGTTACGATAAACAATCATGAGTTCCGACAAGTTCTTAGCGGCCGCCATCGAAGAAGCTCGTCTGGGCCTCGCGGAAGGCGGCATTCCCATCGGCTCCGTTCTCGTCTGCGATGGCGCCATCATAGGCCGTGGCCACAATCGTCGCGTCCAAAACGGCAGCGCCATCCTTCACGGCGAAATGGATTGCCTGGAAAACGCGGGCCGTCTGCCCGCGAAGGTCTATCAACGCTCCGTTATCTACACCACTCTCTCGCCTTGCCCCATGTGCAGCGGCGCCATCTTGCTCTACAAAATTCCGCACGTCATTGCGGGCGAAAACAAAACCTTCCTCGGCGCGGAAGACTATCTCCGCTCCAATGGCATCAAGGTCGATGTGCTCCAAGATCCCGAATGCATCGAACTCATGCGCCAGTTCATCGCCACAAAACCCGAACTGTGGAATGAAGACATCGGTGTTTAGAGCGCAAAGGGCGCAGCTGACACCGCGCCCGTCTTGCGCGTGTTTCTCAACCGGCGGCGGATTCCGTGTTCCGCCGCCGCCCGCTTAACAAGCTCCGATGACGTTCACCACTTCCGCCGTAATCTCCGCCGCGCCGCGCCAGAACAGCAAACGCTTCGCCGGCAGCATCACGTCGAACAGCTTGCCATCGGTGTAAATCATGGCAACCTGCAAGTCATTCGTTTCAATCCGAGTAAAGTGGCGTTCCACCACTTCAGGCTTTTCTCTCACCAGATAATCGGCCCAGGCGCTTTGGAAAACGAGATCCCGCACGTTGAATTTCTCAACGTCCAAAGCCACTCCGGGCAACGCGAAGAGGTTGTACTCGCCGGGCGTAAGAATCCCGCCGAAGCGGCCGTTCTTTGTCACCAGCGCCCGCCCTTCTTTGCCAACAATGATTCGCTTCCGTAACATAAGTGCCACCTCCTTCGTGCTTCGTTTCCTAAAACAGATAGCGCCAAATCTTCCTTGCTCCTTCGCCGTCAAAACTACTGGCTACCCGAAGCGGTGCTCGGTCAACCGACGATAGAAAGCGCGGATTCAGCGCAGAACCGGATCGGATTGGTAACTTTACAGGGACTGGGTAAACGGGGGCTTGAACCCGCAGCCTACAGGGGAAAGACCAATCGCATGCCGGTATATGGCTGCGCATTGGGCGCCAAACCCTGAATGGTTTGGAGCGTGAGCCATTGACATGTGATTGACATAGGAATGCTAACTTTCTGAGTCCTCTATTATAACCGGACTTACTCGCAAGAGTCAAGCGCCATTTGCACCTTGCCTCGCGTCACCTCACCGCCACCCACCCCCGGATGTGGTACCATGAAAATGTCTTTGCCTGCATTTGTATTCACCTTCGAGTGCTTTTTGGCCGCTATTTCTCCTTCTTCCACAAAGTTGGTTTCAGAGCTACCTGACAAAGATAATTTCGTAAAGTAAAAGGAACAACACTGTGACCAACATTTTTGTCGGAAATCTCAGTTATCAAACTACTCAGGACGACCTGCACGCCGCATTCTCCGCTTATGGACATGTCGAGCGTGTCAACGTCGTTACGGATCGCGACACAGGGCAAGCGCGCGGCTTCGCCTTTGTCGAAATGAGCGAGCCTCAGGCTGCTCAAGCGGCGATCACTCATCTCAATGGCTCCGAGCTCAACGGACGCACACTTAACGTAAACGAAGCACGTCCCAAGCCCACCGGCGGTGGCGGCTACGGTGGCGGCGGCGGCGGACGTCGGAACGATTCCGGCGGTGGCGGTGGTCGCGGTCGCGGCGGGTCGCGCTGGTAAAATAATCCACTTGGCGGGCTAGAGCCGCCAAAAGCCTTTTCGGCGCCCGCAATCTGGCTTCAAATAACCGGGGCGGGCGCCATTTTCACTTTTTAAGGGAGACAACTATGCCGGGTCGTGGACCACAAACCTTCAAAAAACGTCAGAAAGAACAACAGCGTAAAGAACGGCAGCAGGAAAAAATGGCCAGGCGCATTGCGCGTAAGGATGCGGTGCCCGGGTCGTCTTCTGAAGAAGAAAACACCATCGACGAAAACAGCACCGAGCCCACGGCCAACATCGAACCCAACAACGAACACACTTCCGTCTCCGAATCGTAAAACGTCGCTGCAATCCCATCGAACCAAAGCCACAGACGACTTGTCTTCGTCTGTCCCAAGTGATCCCCATCACCTCGTAAAATTACAAGATTATTACCCAACGCCTCTTTCATTCGCCCTACCATCAAACTGAGGCCAAATCAAAAAATGCCCCAGCATCCCAAGGGCAAGCAAGCCCGCGTTTTATTAACCTCTGTCTTCGGTCCCTACGCGCAAGACGACGAATTCGGTAGCCGCTCCATCAACCCCATGGAGCTTTATCACAACCAAGTCACTCGCGCCCAAGGAAGTTTTTCACTCCGCATGTTCCATCGCTCCTGGGGCATCATGATGATCCAGGAAAACATCTCCGCTCCCTCCACCGTCCTCGACTTTCCCACTCGTGAAGCCTTCGCCCGCGAACTCACCGCGAACCGGTACGACGTCGTTGGCATCTCCTCCATCATCGTCAACATCGGCAAGGTCCGCGAAATGTGCCGCCTGGTCCGCGAACTCTCGCCCGGCTCCGTCATCGTCATCGGAGGCCACGTCGCCGCCATCCCCGGCATCGAACAGCAAATTGACGCCGATCACATCGTCCGCGGCGATGGCGTCGCCTGGATGCGCACTTTCCTCGGCGAAGATCCCAAAGCCCCCGTGCGCCACCCCCACATCGTCTCCGGCTTCGACCTCCGCACCATGGGCATCAAAGTCCCAACGCCCTCCGGTGATACAGCCGCCACCATCATCCCCTCCGTCGGTTGCCCCATGGGCTGCAACTTCTGCACCACATCTTCCTTCTTCGGCGGCCGCGGCAAATTTCTGAATTTCTACCAAACCGGCGCCGAACTCTTCAACGTCATGTGCGAGATGGAATCCTCCATGAACGTCCGCTCCTTCTTCGTCATGGATGAAAACTTCTTGCTCTACCGCCGCCGCGTAATGGAACTCCTCGCTTGCATGAAAGCCAATAACAAAGCGTGGACGTTCTACGTCTTCTCCTCCGCCAACGCCATCGGCAAATACACCATGCGCGAGTTAGTCGAAATCGGCATCTCGTGGATCTGGATGGGCCTCGAATCCCCTCATGCCGGCTATCTCAAACTCCACGGCCGCGACACTCTCGCCCTCACTCGCGAACTCCGTCAGCACGGCATCAAAGTTCTCGGCTCCACCATCATCGGCCTTGAACACCACACTCCTGAAAACATCGGTGAAGAGATCGAACACGCTGTTACCCACGCCACCGACTTTCATCAGTTCATGCTCTACACCCCCGTCCCGGGAACGCCTCTCTATAAGGAAATGCAACAACAGGGACGCCTGCTCGATGTCGATCTAGCCGATATCCACGGCCAGCACAAATTCAACTTCAAGCACGCCGCCATTTCGCGCGAAGACTCCAAGCGCTTCCTCGATGCCGCTTTCCTCCGCGATTTCGAATGCAACGGCCCAAGCCTCTATCGCCTTTGCCGCACCACCCTTGCAGGTTGGAAGCGCTACAAGAATGATCCCGACCCGCGAATCCGTCAGCGTTATCGCAGGGAAAGCCGCAGCCTCCGAACTGCCCACAGCGCCTTGCTCTGGGCCATGCAGCGCCAACTCCAGAAAACCAATCCCGAAACCAGCCGCCAAATCGCTGCCCTCCGTGCCGAATTGGCCGCCGAATTTGGTCTCACTTCACGCCTCACCGCCGCCGTCCTCGGTCCCGCCTTATTGTGGTCCAGTCGGCGTGAGCAGAAGCGCCTCATGCAGGGCAAAACCTACGAGCCCAAAACCTTCATTGAACATCGCAACTGGCAAATGCAGCCCACTTAACAACACAAAAAAGGCGACCCCCATTTACGAGGGTCGCCGTTTAGTCGGGCTATCGAACAATGAACCGCTTAGACTGTCGTTCCGACCGCTTTCGGCCTATCTGAATTCGCGTAGTCGCCCTTTGACTCTCCGGTCGACGACACATCCGTCGCCCCCGTCTGTTCCAAAATGTTCTTCGCCAGTTTCGTCCACTTGCCATCGTCGGCATGCACCGACAGCAAAATTCCGCCGTTCTTTACCAAGCCCTCGTAGCGTTTGGCTTGGTACTCCGGAATCCCCATACCAATCAAAGCTCCCGTTAATCCGCCAACCGCCCCGCCGACGCCGACACCCGCCAGCGCCACCATCAACGGGCCCGCCGCAATGAACGGTCCCAAACCCGGAATCGCCAACGCGCCAATGCCGATCAGCCATCCCAGCGTCCCGCCAATCACAGCCCCTGAGGCCGCGCCCGCCGCACTTCCCTCGGGCGCTTTCGTCCCTTTCTGAAATGCGAAATCTTTTGTGCCCGAGTTCTCCGGCAACAATACCGAAATGTCTTCTGCCCGAAACCCAGCCCGCTTCATGTCGTCGATCGCGAGCTCTGCACCGCCCACGCTGTTGTAAATACCGAAAACTGCAGTATTTGCCATTGTGTAATTCAAACTCCTTGTTTAGTAACTAAAGTTGACAATCATCAGCCCGTCATACCCGGAGTCGGAGGTGTTAAACCACCCTCCGCCTGCCCGAAATGAGACTGATCAAGAAAAACGCCAGAAAGATCACAAAACAGATCTTCGCTACGCCTGCAGCTGCTGCGGCGATTCCGCCGAAACCTAACACAGCTGCGAGCAGCGCCACTATCAAAAATACCCAGGTGTACCAGAGCATCGATTGCTCTCCTTTCGCACTTAGCTAAACTGCACGCCGCCCGCCAAACGCGAAAACCCAACGAAATGTTCATTGCGGCTGCGCGATACCTTGATTCCTGTGTCATCTCGTAACTCCCAACCGCCGCAAACTTCACACCTGTGGTTTTCTACGTCGTACTCGCACCAGTGATCAACCATCGCGTCCACCCTTATCTAACCTTCACAAAGGAGCCACGAAGAAAAACTCTATGATCAAGCACTACGGAGATCACGACGGAAAAACCAAAACTTCCTCCGCTGTCGACGCCGAGCACTATCCCGACCTCGCCAAACATGAAGAGCACAGCGTCGAATCCGCGGCCCCGGCTTTCTCTCATTCCGAGCAAGCCGCACTCGCCTACAAACTTTGGGAGGAAGCGGGCCGCCCGTCTGATTCTCAAGAACACTACTGGTTTGAAGCCGAACAAAAGCTCAGGGAGAAAAACGCCAACAACGCCCAGGCTCGCGTATTGGCCGCCCAAGCCGGTTCTGTCCAACGCTAACCGGGCAACAATATAACTATGAAATTCGCCGCCATCGCGCTGCTCTTCGCCTCTCTCGCCTCTGCCCAGGTCGGTCAAGACCTAAAGCAAGCGGGGAGCGATACCAAAGACGCAGCCAAAACCGCTGCGCACAAAACCGCCAAGGGAACCAAAAAGGCGTATCACAAATCCACCAAAGCTGTGAAGAAAGGAGTTCATAAATCGGCCACAGCTGCCCAAAAAGGTGCCGGCAAAGTCGCCGACAAAACCAGCACCAAACCGCAACTCTAAGTAAGGCCGCTGCGGGCACAAACCGAAACAAATCTCGGAAACCAACTGTCAGCCCGCGCGCTCTTGTAAATCCAAGTTCGATACGCTCGGCCGTCCGGACGCAAAATCTCCGGATAGTAGCCGAGCGTTTCTACATACGTGCGAATTTGCTCCAGAATCCGCCGCGCCGCCCCTTGATAGTGCTCTTGCGCCATACTCAACAAACGGTCTGCAAACTCCACGTTGAACGCCGGCCATACACTCCGCCCGTGATACGAACTCGCCGTGTATCGCTTTACAAACGAAACTTCCGGATTCGTTGCCGAAATCAAGTAACATCGCCCCGAATCGTCTTGTAACTCACGATTCCGCAGAAACAGATCCGCGGTATTCCGGAAAACCTCCGTTTCCCGTTCCGATTCAAACGTCCAAAATCCATCCTCTACATGGCAAAAATCCAGCGTCACATTCCTTGCCAAGTCGAGCGTATTCACCATATACCCCTCCGCCCCAAACACCGCCAGCAGTTCTTGCTTATAACTCTCAATCGTCCGCCCCAGCGTCTCCTCTATCTCCCTGTGCGTCGCCATGCCTAACCGCGAAGCCTTCACTAATGTCGCCCAAACATTCGCATTCGCCACAAACCGACGCTTCTCAATCCGCGTATCCGTCGCGCTCGATCGGCTTTCATCCCGGTCAATCAGCAGCGTCGTCACCTCGCCAAAACGAAACGGCTCCAGCGATTTCAGCAAACAATCTAATTGGAATCGCAGCGTCGCCATTCCCTCATCCAGCAGTCGTCGTCCCTCACTCTGCGCCCGTCCTGGTCCCTTCAGCAACTCCTGAATTCCCGCCAGCACCCCCAGCAGCGAATCCGACGGCTTCCGGTCATAATTCACCGCCGCAAACCTCCGCGACGTCAACGGAATAAACGTCGTCGGATACGCCAGCCGGCTCCCATTCCGCAAAATAATCGAAAGCCCGCGCACAATCAAATCGATTCGGTGCTCTCCGTCTTCAGCATCGATAATTGTGTTCGCATCCAGCAGTGTCGGATAAAACCACGCATAGTTCCGCAAGTAAATCGCCCGCGAATGTGGCGTGCCCGTCGTAATAAACGGCTTCCGCGGATCGAACGCCCTCCGCACCGCCGCCGCATAAATCTCCGCAAACGACTGCGCCGCCACCGCCTTCCGCCGCAACCGCGGAATATCATGCAGGAGAAAATTAACCGTCTGCACCGCATGCGCCGTGTGCCGGCTCGGAAAATCCGCCGCCCCCTTCGACTCCATCCCGCCCAGCTTCTTGCTCTCCGGAAACACCTGCGGATGCCCCCACACATAGAACAGCAACCCCAGTAGGAGATAACCAAGAATGAAATATGCGAGAAACGCTACCATCGTCGGCACTTCCATTCTCGTACTTCGAAAAGAATGTTGGAAATCAAACAGGATGCTCGAATCTACCCTGCAGCTCTTCGACAAACTCCGCCACATGCGATCCATCTGCCAAAGCATGATGCACATGGATCGACACCGGCAAAGTTCGCCTGCCTGCGCTCTCCGCGATCTTCCCAAACGTAATTCGCGGCGCGGAGTCCTCGAAGTCAAAATTCCGTGCATGCGAGATCGAGGTGAAATCGAACCACGGCAATGTTGAAAAGCGAATCAAATTCGGATACGGGTAGCGTTCGATATCTGTTCGGCCGCTCACTCGCTTCACTTCCGCCGAGGCTTCCTGCACAAACTCAACGATGCTCTCGCGAAACGGATAGTGCGCAAACCCGATAGCCCCATTTGGGCGCGCCACCGCGCTACCCCCGTCGATGCATTCGTATTCCCACGCCTCTCCATCCACAATGCGCGTCCGGAAATTCTCCACTTGATGCGCGGCCGCAAGCGAGCAGTGAACCAACGTAAGAAAAACCGACAACTCCCGCGCCTTCGCGAACTGAAACGCCTCCGTGCAATCCAACCGCAAACAGACCCCGTGAAGTGGTTCCGTGAACTCTCTGAAGAAATGGAAGATGGCGCTACGCGGCCAAGTCTCAAGATCAATCTTTCTGCGCCGCTCCCAGCTTCTACTGTTCATCGACCTGAGTCTTCCTGATCACACCGCAAACCCCTTAAGCTGCTCGCAACATCCGCGCCATCTTCATTCCTGCGCCCATCACCGCCCCGAATCGAACCGCAGCCTTCTCTAGTGACCCCGGCCGCCGCATCCCCGCCACATGCTCCGGCCGAACGCCAACACCCACCACATACCCCATCATCCACTTCCTCCCCGGAATCGCTTCAACGACTTTCAATTGCCAGGGCGCTTCAATCGGTCCCTTGTTTTCGAATGCGGCATTCAGAGCCTCATGCGCCTTCACCTGCAGGAACTGCGTCACCCGTGTTGGAAATTCGCGCCGCACTTGCACCCGCCTGAGGATCGCCTCGCTCACCCGTCCATCGCCTAGCGGTCCGCTCAATACATTCGCCGCCGCCACCGCATCTTGAATCGCTAAATTAATCCCCACACCCCCTGCCGGCGACATCGCGTGCGCTGCATCCCCAATGCACAGCAGTCCTGGAAGATGCCATCGCCGCAGCCGGTTGATCTGCACCGTCAGCAATTTAATCTGATCCCACTCTTCAATCTCGCCCACGCGATCGCCCAAATAGGGCGCAATTTGTGCAATAGTTTGGCGAAACGCATCAATCCCTTCCGCCTTCACTCCCCCAAAAGTGCCTTTGCGGATGATCAGGCCCGCTTGAAAATAATCGCCCCGGTTGATCAAAATCAGCGCCTTGCCGTAGTTGACGTTGCCCAAGACTTGTTCCGGGTCGTGAGCGTGGCGCGAAATCCGAAACCACAGCACATCAATCGGCACCCCGAACTCTCGCACATCCAGTCCCGCCGACTCCCTCATCGTCGAATGGCGCCCGTCGCACGCAACCACCAGATCGGCTTCGATCCGTAACGGTCCATCCGCCGATCGCGCCTCCACTCCAACAATCTGCTCACCGTCCCGAATCAGCCCAACACCCTCGTGCTGCATCCGAAGCTCGAAACCATCGAAGCGCTTCGCCCGATCGGATAGGAAGTTCAGAAAATCCCACTGCGGCATCAGCGCGACAAATTTGCAGTGCGTAGGCACCATCCGAAAATCGGCAGCGTGAAATTCGAAATCTCCAATCCGCGCGCTCACAGACGTCACTCGCTGGTGCGGAAGTTGAAGCAACCCCTCAAGTAACCCCAATTCGTGCATGACGTCGAGCGTCGACGGATGCACCGTATCGCCTCGAAAATCCCGGAAGAAATCCCCGTGCTTTTCGAGCACCGTCACTCGAACCCCGGCTCGCGCCAGTAAATAGCCGAGCATCACGCCAGCCGGCCCGCCTCCGACGACGCAACACCTCGTTCTCAACGTTTCCATCCTGGCCTCCGCCAATGAGACTCGGCAGTCCGCGTTGATGTTTCCGCGAACTACCCAGACTGCCAGCTATATACTAAAACTTCTAACCCCCAAACGGAGTGCTCATGATCCGCCTTTGGCGTATTCTTCCATTTACCGTCGCTACTCTCATTCTGTTCTCCAACCCCGCCGTTGCACGGCAATCCCCGCAAGACCCAGCCGAACGCAAAGAAGCCTTCCGCCTCATCGATGCCTGGCTTGACAGCGTCCAAACGTATAGTCACATCCCCGCCATCTCCGCCGGCGTCGTCTCCGGCGATAACCTCATCTGGGCCAAGGGCTTCGGCACCATCGACGCCGATCACACCGTCCCCGCCACCCCGCGCACCATCTACTCCATCTGCTCAATCTCGAAGCTCTTCACGTCCATCTCGCTCATGCAACTCTATGAGCTAGGCAAAGTCAGCCTCGATGAGCCCATCACCAAATACCTACCCTGGGCCACCATTCAGCCCGCGCCCAACAGCGGCCCCATCACCCTCCGCGGCATGCTCAGTCATTCCTCCGGCCTCCCTCGCGAATCCGATTATCCCTATTGGTCCGGCCCCGACTTCCCTTTCCCCACTCACGAAGAAATCAAATCCAAGATCGCCACCCAGTCCGCCCTCTACCCGCCGAAAGCGTCTTCCAATACAGCAACCTCGGCCTGACTCTCGTCGGTGAAACCGTCGCCGCTGTCTCCGGTCAAGACTACGCCGATTACGCCCGCCAGCACATCCTCGAACCTCTCGGCCTCCACGACACACGTCTCTCTATGCCAATGGATCTCTATGGGAAACAACTCGCTGTCGGCTTTGGCGCCATCAAGCGCGATGGCACCCGCACCCTCCTGAAGCCCTTCAACACCCGCGGCATCACCCCCGCCGCCGGTTACACTTCCACTGTCGAGGACCTCGCCAAATTCGCCTCCTGGCAGTTCCGCCTCCTCCGCACCAACAAGGAAGAAATCCTCAAGCCCTACACCCTCCGCGAAATGCAGCGCGTCCAGTTCATGGATCCCGACTGGAAAACCAGCCGCGGCCTCGGCTTTTCCGTCGAACGCCTCGACGACCACACCTACGTCGGCCACGGCGGCGATTGCCCCGGGTACCACACCGTTCTCTCCATGCGCAACGAAGACCAGCTCGCCGTCATCGCCATGCAAACCGGCGCCGACCACCCTGGTGCCTGGGCTCGCGCCATCTTTGCAATCCTCGACAAGCGCAAAGGTTACAAGTTTAAAGATCCCGCTCCCGCCGCCAGCGTCAACCTAGAAGACTACGCCGGTCGTTACAGTGCCCAACCTTGGGGTTCGGAGTCAGTCATCCTCCCGTGGGCCGGTGGTCTCGCCTTGCTCAGTATCCCGACCACTGACCCCGCCGGTGATCTCGCCACCCTCAAACCCAAAGGCAACGACCTCTTCCGTCGCATTCGCAAAGACGGCAGCGAAGCCGAAGAATTCAAATTCGTCCGCGATGCCTCCGGAAAGGTCACCAGCTTCATTCACTACAGCAATCCCACACCGCTCGAATCCCCACTCGCCGCCACCGATACAGGCGTCCGAATCGCTCAGTAACTCGGTTTCTCGCTTAGCTCAGTTCGTCGTTCGAAGGAACTCCAAGCGTCGTGTCCGGATGTTCCGGCTCGCCCGACTCCACGTCCGACGTGTTCACCCCACGCGCCCCCACCGAATGGTTGGCATTGTGTGCGATTGTATCGTCAATGCTTAAGCCCCGCGCCGGCTTTCGATGTCGTAACTTTGCGCGCTCGGCATCGGTCAGGTCTGCATTTTCTACTGGAATTTCATCAAGTTTCGGGTCGATCAGTTTTGATTTCATACTGCTCACTTTCAACAGTTAGATGCCCCATCGCCCGAAAAATCGAACCGTATTGATAACAGGTCGTTTTTCGCAGTGCGCAGGGATTAACATCGAAAAGGAGTCAGCTCAAAGCATGCACAAGATCACACCGTTCCTCTGGTTCAACGACAACGCCGAAGACGCCGCACACTTTTATCTCTCCGCTTTCCCCGACGCGAAAAAACTCAGCGAGCTCCGTTCAAGCGGCGTAGGCCCTTGGCCCGCCGGAAAAATCGCCACCATCACCATCGAACTCATGGGCCAGCAAATGATATTCCTCAACGGCGGCCCAGCGTACGCCCTCAACCCGGCGTTCTCATACTCCGTCGCCTGCAAAGACCAAGCCGAAATTGACTTCTACTGGGACAAGCTTCTCGAAGGCGGCGGCAAGCCTATGGCCTGCGGCTGGCTCACCGACAAGTTCGGCCTCTGCTGGCAAATCGTCCCCCACAACATTGGCGAGATCCTCAAGCACCCTAACGCGATGGCAGCCATGATGAAAATGGTGAAGTTCGACATCGCCACCCTCGAAGCCGCCGCCCAGGAGTAGCGCCGAATCCCGACAAGCAAAAAACGGGGACTGGCACAGCGAGCAGACATCGCACCGTCGCAGCCGAATACTCCAAAAATCGCGTGCTGCCACTTGGTCCCGTCATTCTCTATTGCCAACCGTTCAAAGTGACCTTGAGGCGCCACCCGACCAAATACGGTCATTTTGAGCGACCCGTGGCAGATCCCTCCGCCTGCTCCTGTGTGACAAAACAATCTCCAAGGTTTTGGCGTTCGAGTTGCATAGATGCCACTGATGATTGAACGATTGAGCGAAAGTACCGGCGGAGTAATCGGCTTCAAAGTTGTTGGGCAGTGCACAGTCGAAGACTGGGAACACATGGAGCAGCAGATTCAGTTCTTAATTCACTCGCGAGGGAAGAGACCCATCGGAATTCTGGTCGATTTTTCCGAAATGGTTGGCTTCGATCTAGCGGCCCGTTGGGAAGAACTGCGCTTTCTCCAAAAACATAACCTGAACATTGCCCGCATGGCGGTGGTCGGCGCGCACCCTTGGGAGAAAGTCAGCAATATGTTTGTCGCGGCGGCCGCGTTGCTGCAGGCGGAAACGCTCTATTTCCAGCAGTCGGAACTCCATCATGCGTGGCACTGGGTGCGTACGAGTAAATACGCCTGCGATCTTCCTCCGGCCCGCATCTCTGCGCCCGATGGCGTTTGGAAAGACTATGTTCCCGAGTACATGGATGTGTAGCCCACCCCCAGCAGCGTAATTCCTCTTCTGGGGGCGCAACGGTTTCGCTGTTACCTTAATTCGTCGCTCGACGCGGTTCCAATCGTCGTATCCGGATGCTCGGGCTCACCGGACTCAACCTCCGATGTATTCACTCCGCGCGCACCAACCGAATGGTTGGCGCCGTACGCGATTGTGTCGTTAATGCTCAAGCCTCGGATCGGCTTTTGACTAAGTAGCGCTTCGCGCTCGGCGGCGGTCAATTCCACCGTATCTGCCGGAATCTCGTCAAACTTGGGGTCGATCAGTTTTGATTTCATACAGCTCATGTAAGCAGTTAGACGGCCAATCGCCTGGGCAGCGCAGCCTCTTCAAACCCCGAACAAGCAAAAAACGGGACAGTCGTAGCGCCCAACCAATCTTCACTTCGCAGCCCAGCGCCCGGCAATCGCGTCCTGACTGTCCCATTTTTTGCGCTTGACAGCCTAACGGCCGAAAACATCCCGCACCGCAATTGCTCCGCCAAACGCCCCGGACTCAATCACACCATCAGCATCATACACACGCGAGTACCCGTCTGCCCGAATCACTTTGACACTCTTATGTTGCGGATCAACCAGCCAGAACTCCCGAAGGACAGCGCCGCAAGATCCTCGTCCCGGCGATGATCGACCGCGTCACCATCCCGCTCGGCTTCCGCAGCCTGCAAGCGGCAAACCTCATCGGCTGGGACGGCGTCACCGAACACCGCGAGTTCGAAAAAATGCATCAACAAAAGAACCAACAGTGGCCGGTGGTTGGAGTGAGCTGGTTCGAATATCCCTGGGGCGACCAACCGCGATTGGGCCATTCGCGAGCAAATTATGGCAGTGGCGTCGGTCATCCAACGCCCAAAGGCCAGTACCCAAATGGACGGAGCGTCGAGGGCATAGATGATTTGCTTGGAAACGTGTTGGAGTGGTGCGGCGATTGGTATGGTGAGTATCCTGAGGCGGCGCAAGTGAATCCGGTTGGACCGCAAAAAGGCGAAGCGAAAGTAGTGCGCGGGGGCTCCTGGACCAACAATCCGAGGAACGCCCGCGTCTCGAGCCGTCTCAGATACGGGCCCACGAAACGCTACTACCTTATCGGTTTTCGTTGTGCCGCTGACAGTGGGGCGGGCATTCCTGCCAGCTAGCCGCCTTTCCAGGCGGCTGCTTCCGCGACTCGGTTGGCCACCTCTCAGGCCGACACCGCCCGATCCTCTTTCGCTACCCTCATAAAAGAGGGCGTAAATGGCTTCCACAATTTGGCGCGGCTTCATCACTTTCGGCGTAATCTCCATCCCAGTCCGTCTCCACCGTGCAGCCCGCGCCGAAAGAGTCACCCTTCGTCGCTTGCGTCGCGAGTCACCCTCCCCAAAGTCCGGCGATGACGAAGAAGAATCATCCGAAGAAGAAACCACCTCTTCCCGGCTAAGCCCCGCAGCCACCTCGCCCTCCGGCGCTAGCCAGCCAAATCGATCAGGCTTGACCCTCGTTCCAAAGAGCGCCCCACCCACCCCCGCGCCTCCGCCAATCCCGACGCCCGTCAAACAAGCCTCCATCACCCCGGACTCCGACGAAATCATCCCAGCCGCCTCCGTAGTCAAAGGTTTCGAGTACGAGAAAGACCGCTTCGTCGCACTCGACCCCGAAGACTTAAAAAGCGCCGCCGCGCAAACCTCTACGGAAATGCAAATCGAAGAATTCGTCAAACTCGCCGACATCGACCCCGTTTACCTCGAAACTTCTTACTACGTTTCTCCCGAATCCGCCGGCGAAAAAGCCTACGCTCTCCTGTATCGATCCATGCAGCTAACCGGGCTGGTCGCAATCGCCCAATTTGCCATGCACGGGCGCGAACACGTGGTCGTTCTTCGCCCCGGCAAATCGGGAATGCTCGCGCACACCATGTTCTTCTCCACCGAAGTCCGTTCCAACGAAGAGCACAAAGCCGACACAAACGCCGTCAACGAAAAGGAATTGAACCTCGCTCGAACCCTGATCGATTCACTCGCCGGCCCGTTCGAACCTGCCAAGTATCGCGACACTCACCGCGAAAAGCTGGAGGCCTTAATCGCCGCAAAGGTGCAAGGCCAAGCTGCGGCGGCGAGCCCAGCAGCGAAAACGCCAAGCCGTGCACGCGTTGCCGATTTGACCGAGATGCTCAATCAGAGCTTGGCCAATCTGAAGAAGCCGGCTGGATCAGAGCAGCAAGTTAGTAAGCAGCAGGAGCAATCCCCAGCCTCGAAGCCCAAAAAAAGATCCAAGTCCGCCAGCTAAAAGGGGCGTCATAACCGCTAATTTTCGCTTCCTCATCAGCGAATCCGCCAAAGCGAATCCTCCGAAACCGAGCCGGAAGCGTAAGCGACCTAGTTTGAAAACTGACTCGCCGAAGCAGCCAACTCCGCGATCCGAATCGCATTGCGTTTGAGGACCCCCGCTGCAACCGCAGTAGGAAAATCGCAGGAACGAAGAGTCGCAACGCTCAGTAACGAGGCCAGCCGTGGCGATAGGCTCTCGTCAAACAAGAGCTTCATCCCCCAGAAACGTTGCTCCCCGCCAGCTCAGCGGCATACGCGCACACGGCAAGGAAATCTTCCGGCTCGAGGTGCGAATAGTCAATGAGGATCTGCTGCTGCGAGGCCGCGCCGGATAGCCACTCTAGAATCTCTTGAACCGTGATCCGTTGGCCGATTCACATCGCGACCCCTAGCGCGCTGTTTTTTAGGAGGAACTCGCGCTGACTATTTTATGCCCCGTCGGCCGCAACGCCCAAAAGCCTAACGGCCGAAAATATCCCGCACCGCAATTGCTCCGCCAAACGCCCCGGACTCAATCACACCATCAGCATCATACACACGCGAGTACCCGTCTGCCCGAATCACTTTGACACTCGTATGTTGCGGATCAACCAGCCAGAACTCCCGGCCGCCGTGCCGTAAGCAAACGTCTTCTTTCTCCATCATTTCCGAGGCGCTGTTCGATGGCGAAAGAACTTCAATGACGATCTCGGGAACGCCGCAAAAGTAATCATCATCGGCTGTCTGGTCCCAAAGGGCGAGGCTGAAAATCGCCACATCCGCCACCCAAACTTCATATTCCGCCGCCGGACGAAAAGGAAACTCCTTGTCCACGCCGCAGTCGTCCCGACCCAAGGCCGCTTCCAGCAGTTCGACGAGCCGCTTCTGAAGTTTCGTGTGAAGCTTCTGAACCGGAGGCAACGTAATCACCTCTCCGTGGTGCAGTTCTTGGCGCAATCCCCCCGCGGGTTCGGGCAGGCGAGCGAACTCAGCGACACGAAGAAGGGCTCCTCTAACCGCCATAACGTCATCATACAGCGCACCAGATCGCGGCTAAATAAACCCATCGCCCTCAGGCAGGATCTGGCGGTGCACTCGCACACTCCTTCGATAGCTGTAGTGAGCACGATCGGATGGGCGGAAGTTACGCGCTCTCCATCCGTGAGCGTTTCCAAGAACAACATTCTGTCGCTTTGGCCTACGCCGGCTGCGCAAATGCCGCTTCATACCAACCTTTTCAAACCCGAACAAGTAAAAAACGGGACAGTCATAGCGCCCAACCAATCTTCACCTCGCAGCCCAGCGCCGAGCAATCGCGTACTGACTGTCCCATTTTTTTGCGCTGCTCACCGCCTCACTGCTCCTATGAACGAAGGCCGCGGCTCGGTCGCTCACTACCCAACGAAAGGGTGCCACAGTCGCCAGTCGCAGACAAAGCGCCAGCGCCCTTCCGATTCGCCCGAACTGCAAACCCCCGCAGCAGACTCCAACAGGAGAGAAGAAACACTCGCGCAACTCTTCCTCTGGCCGCCTGACACCGCAACCGTCGGTCATCGCTCTGCCGGATCAACGAGAGAATCTCCCTCATCAGGCTGACCGAGAAACGAGGAGGAGCAGTCTGTTTTTACACCCTAGATACACTGTTATTACCAACGCACAACCCTCAGAGTGAGCGACATCTTCATCAGTTACGCGAGTCAGGACCGCGCCCGAATCGGCCCGTTAGTCGCCGCTTTGGAAGCTCGCGGCTGGAGTGTCTTTTGGGACACCACCTTGCTCCCCGGCGAAACCTGGCGAAGGAAAATCACGCAAGAACTCGACGCCGCCCGCTGTGTCATCGTCCTTTGGTCCGAAAGCTCGGTTAACTCTCATTGGGTTGAGCAGGAAGCCGACGAAGGACAGCGCCGCAAGATCCTCGTACCCGCCATCATCGACCGCGTCACTATCCCGCTCGGCTTCCGCAGCCTGCAAGCGGCAAACCTCATCGGCTGGGACGGCGTCACCGAACATCGCGAGTTCGAAAAAATGCTGCGCGCCATCGCGACCCACGCGCCCCTAGCCGCGACGGTAGCCGCCACAGTCGGCAGCAGCGCTCAGCCGGATCGGGCAACACCGCCAGCCCCAAACCAAGACAACCTTGTCACCATCCCCGGCGGCACTTTTTGGATGGGCGCGCAGAAGACCGACAAGAACGGGAGGAACTATGATCCGGATGTGTATAGCACTGAATCGCCGGTTCATCAGGTCGCTCTGAAATCCTTCCGGATCGCGCCTTTTCCCATAACAGTAAAAGAGTTCGCCCGCTTCGTTGATTCCGGCGGTTACCAGCAAGCGAGGCACTGGGGCGCTGGCGGATTCGGCGCCGCGAAAAGGCCCGACAATTGGGCGCGTCAACAAAAGAACCAACAGTGGCCGGTGGTTGGCGTGAGCTGGTTCGAAGCGTCCGCCTATTGCGCCTGGGCCGGGCTGCGCCTGCCAACGGAAGCCGAATGGGAGCGCGCTGCCCGTGGGCCCAGCAGCGCCCGCTATCCCTGGGGCGACCAACCGCCATTGGACAATTCGAGAGCAAATTACGGCAGTGGCATCGGTCATCCAACGCCCAAAGGCCAGCACCCAAACGGACGGAGCGTCGAGGGCATAGATGATTTGCTAGGCAACGTTTGGGAGTGGTGCAGCGATTGGTACGCCAGTTACTCGGGCGCTAGCGAAGAAAACCCCGCCGGTGGCGAAACAGGCGAGCACAGGATAGTGCGCGGGGGCTCCTGGAACAACAATCCGAGGAACGCCCGCGTCTCGAGCCGTCTCAGATACGGACCCACGAAACGCTACCACCTTGTCGGTTTTCGTTATGCCGGGGAATTGCTTTAACTGTGGGGCGGGCATTCCTGCCCGCTAGCCGCCTTTCCAGGCGGCTCCCGCACTCGACCACCGAAACTCCTCAGGCCTCTTCACCAGTCCCGCCTTCACCGGATTCCACTCAATATACCTCTGAATCCGCCGAAACTCCTCATCATCCCGCACCAAGTGATCGTAACTTTCGTCTTGCCAAAACGCCACACCGCTAAGTCCCAGCGCTCGATTAGCACAGTGAGCCGTAAATCCCTTCAGCGGCGCGAGCCACCTCGCAAACGAAGCCAACTGAGTCGCCAGCAAATGAACATGATTCGGCATCACAACAAACGCATGCAACTGGCACCGCCGAAACCGCACATCGCTATCAACCAACGCCTCCACGACTGACTCCGCAATCTCCGGCCGTTTCAGGTACAGCGGCCCGCTAGCGCCCTGATCCAGTAATCGATCCATCGCCACAAACGCCTCGCCTGATCTCGCCACCTGTTCGCGACGAAAAACCCGTCTCTCCGGCAAACTCCCATGCAGTCGAAACGTAACGAACTGCACCCTGCCGACGGCATCCCAGTGAGGCAGGCGACGTTCGTGACAGAACATACGAATTCTGTGCCGCCACCCAGCCGAAATTCTCCTCGTGGGTGGGGCGGGCATTCATGCCAGCGCACCGCCTTTCCAGGCGGTGCCCCGCCCAATCGCGCTTCGGAGCCGCACCAACCAGCGGTCGAGCGGGTCGAAAATTTCTCGGCGAGCCGGGCAGTCGTTCGCTCAAAGCTACCAGAATGCCCGGCCCGGTTTGCTGTTCAGCTCGGACGGATATCCCACGCCGGAGCAACGGCCCGGAAGCGGAGCTAGCACGCCCGCCGGCTGCGTGCAGCCAGCCGCTCCGGCCCACGCATTGAATCGCGCTCCGCATACCCGGCACAACGAAAACCGATACTGTTGTTGCGTTTCGTTGGCTCGTTCCTGTTACGGTTCGAGACGCGGACGTTCCCTGGACCGTCGTTCCAGGAGCCCCCGCGCACTTCGGCCGTGCTCCGGTTCTAGAAGGATAAACCCTTCGAAAAGATTCTGCCGAATCCGCTAGGTGTCCGCGAAAGCGGCGTGGCCCAGCCAGGCCTGCACACGAGCATTCAGATCCTCAAAGCCCAGCCCTCCGGCGTGGAACTCTTTAGCCCGAAGTTCTTGGGCCTTAACGGCATGGAAATAGTGAAATCAACAGCTTAACGGCGATGGAGGGGTGAGCTGCTGCCTACAGAGGATTTAGCTGGCTTTCAAAGTGACGGTGAGTAGATCAAAAGCGCGCTGTTGCAGCGGGGTGGGTCGAGTGAGCATATCGAAAGCGGCGCTCGTTTTGTCGTTGGGTTGAATTTTGTTCTTGGCGATGGTGGCGAGATCGCCGAGCAGAGTCTGAAAGCTGTGCACCTTCAAGCCATCGGCGGTCAGTTTGGTGTGAGCCTTGCGTTTGGCCGACGACGAGCGAGTGGCGGGAGAAACAATAGAGGTGCGAGCCGCTTGCGCTTGTTGCTTATCGTCATCATCAAAAAGAATAGGAGCCAGGAGTTGGCGCATGTGCCATTCGACGTAGTAGGCCAGCATGCAAAGGAAGATGTGCGCTCGAACGCGGTTGGGAAGGCGATGATGGATGGGGCGTACATGCAGGTCGACGGTTTTCAAGCTGCGGAAAGCGCGCTCGACGCCAGATAGGCTTTTGTAACTGGCCACGACTTGCTGGCTGGACAGATCTTCCTGTTTGACGCTGGTGCGAATGACATAGATACCATCCAGACTTTGTTCTCGTTCGATGTTGGCGGTTTTGCGCTCGTAATGAAAGCTGTCTTCTTCAATCCGCAGTTGAAAGTGCTTGCCCATCTTGTAGCGGTTGAGCACTTTGCCGGCGCGGATTCCGATGTTGTGCTTGCCACGGAGCGGACGCCGGACGCGTTGGGTGGCGGCGGAGATTTTGGCTAACTGTTTTTCGGTGGCCGCCAACAGGTCGGGCCGTTTGCGGGCGCGTTCTTCGGCCAGCAGTGGATTGAAACAAGCAATCAAACGTTCACCCGGAAAATCCGGATGCGCGATCTCGACCAAGTCTGTCTGATCAAATAAGGACATTTGCAAGCGCCCGTCCTTGGCCAGTTTCTGGATCTGGCTGGCGCGCAGTGCGGAGATCCACTGAATGCCCTGCGAGGCGGGCATATCTTGGCGGATGCGGGCGCTGGTGATCATCCCGCGGTCACCGACCAGAACCACATTTTGCAAACCGAATCGCGTGCGGAGTTTGTCGATCTGTGAGGCGACGGTTTTGGGATCGGCGGTGTTGCCGTCGAACACTTCAACAGCGACGGGACAGCCCAGTGCATTGGTCAGGAGCCCAAAGACGATCTGCGGCTTGCCAGACTTGTCATCGCGCGAGTGACCGAGTTTGCCCAACGGACAGTGGCGGCCTTCAAAGTAGGTGGAGGTTAAATCGTAGAGCACTAAGCCGCCGCCGGCGAGTTGGCGCTGGGCCAGTTGTTGTTCGATCTGCGCCTGGCGGGGGAGCAGCCAATCCATCGCCAGGTAGAGTTCGGACTCGTTGGCGGAGTCGAGCTGGAGCAGATCGCCGAGACTGGTGCTGAGCGTGTCCGCATGGAGGCCGCGAGCTGTGGCCAGTTTGGAAGCGGGATCGACGATTCGGGCCACGATCATAGCGATGACGAGATCACGTTGTCGACTGGGGGCAGAGTCGAGGATGGAATCCAACTTCAGATTGCGCAGGCAACCGAGGACGGCGGCCGCATGGCCGTGCGGCAGGGAGCGGGAGATGTGAAACGAGTCCGGCAAAGGAGCGCTGGCGGTGGGCAACGAGCCGGCCAAAGCCAAGCGGAGCGCCTCGATCTGTTGCGACTGGAGATGCGAGATGTTGGCAATGGTGCGAGACTTCACCTTGCCGTTTTCGCGGAAGGATTCACGCAATAGGATGGCCGGCGGCGAGTTGCGGTTGGGCACGGTAGCCACGTACATGCCTACATAATATCACTATCATGCAATATTGCAAAATAATATTATTTGCACATACATGCCTACCGATACAGGTCCGAAACTACCCCATCCGCATGAAAACAATCCGGTTCATCCTATTGAAGGAAAGAACTTCGGTTTAGCAAAATACTTCAACCGGCTGCGGGCGCCCACGACGTTACCCGCGCGCCTCATAGGCCTTTGGGCAATCCTTTTGTACGCTCTTCAGCCAACCTCCGGTCATGCGGCCGATTTCCTCCATCGCCACCGCGCCGAACTCATGGTTCTCGATGGTAATAACCCGCAAGCCCTTCGCCAGCCTCACCAGCTAACGAATCCTGTTGATTTCACGCGAGGCGGCTTCCAGCGAATCGACATTCCGTGTCTGATAGGTCGCGTCTACCAAGTTGAGCAGCAATTCCATTGATGACTTCACCAGACTATCGCCCAAAGTGAAGCGGTACGATTTGGGAAATTTCTCTGCTTTCGGAATGACCCACAGGGTCCAATCGTAAGCTCGCTGGGCCACAACCGCCGGTTCAGCGAATTTCATAGCATGCCTTCCGAAAAATTCTCGCCCAGGGGGATTCATCCCCCTGGACCCCCCAACTTTTTCAACTCAAAACTCAAAAGAATTAACGCAATTCCCCGGCACAACGAAAGCCGACGCCACTGCCCCGGCTCGAAGGCACGTCCCTGAGACGGTACGAGACGCGGACGAGCAGTGGACCGTAGCTCCACGCGCCCCCGCGCAGCACTTTGCTTTCGCCCTTTTGCGGTCCAACCGGATTCACTTGCGCCGCCTCAGGATACTCACCATACCAATCGCTGCACCACTCGTAAACGTTCCCAATCAAGTCGCAGACATTTTCAAGGCTGTTGCCCGCCGGGTAGAGCCCAACCGGCGTAGCAGACCCTACCGTACCGTCATAGTTGGCGCGTGAATGATCCAGCGGCGGCCGATCCCCCCACGGATAGCGGGCGCCATTTGGCCCACGCGCAACGCGCTCCCATTCCGCCTCGGTCGGAAGACGACAGCCGGCCCATGCACAGTATGCCGCAGCCTCAAACCAGCTCACTCCAACCACAGGCCGGCTCGGAAATCCCTTCTGAACTTCCCATTCATCGGGCTCCGTGAATTTTCGAAATCCACCGGCTTCCCAAAACTTCTGCGTGGCGTAGCCACCGGCTCTCACGAAGCGTGCAAACTCCTGAACCGTCACCGGATAGCGCCCGATTCGGAAGCCCTTCAGCGTGACTTGGTGAACCGGCGGTTCATCGCCGGAAGCTTCAGCGTCTTCGTTCCTTCCGTTCTTTTGCGCGCCCATCCAGAAAGTGCCGCCCGGGATTTCAACCCAATTATGATCGTCCAGCCTCGGATCGCCTACCTGACCGAGCAGGTCCGCCGCCTCCACACGGGTTCTGATGTCAATCTTCTCAGCTTCGCCCGCCTCAAAGATTCCCATCACCGATCTGATCGCACCATCAAATCTAGCATCGCTTGGCTGATAGCCCATGGGTTTCAGATCACGCATCATCGAACTGAGCAGCGCGGCGCAGCGCGTGCGTGCCGCTAAATCGGCGTCGGCGGGCAGCGTCTCCAAAACAGCATTAAAGAAGCCATCCACTTTTTGCACTCCCTGTTGCTTCAAAATGCCGCCCAGCAGGCGCAGCATTTCGCGCCACTCCGGATAGTAGAGCTTCGGGCTCTTTACCGCGCGCAGCAGCAGTTGCTCGTCGGAAAAGCTAGCCATCTCCCGCGCCGCTAAGTATTCCTGAAAACTCAAGTGCCAGAACTTCAGATCGCTTCCAACTGCCGAAATGATCCCGCTATCTTGAGTCTCACGCTCAAGAACGTTTTCGTTCTGCTCGATTGTGCCGCCCCATTCGCGCGCGGCTAGCTCAGCCGCAGCGCGTTTGTTGATCTGTACCGTTCGGCCGGCTGCGGATTCTTGCATGGCGAGGGCGAGCTTGCGCAAATATTCCAGGCATTTTTCAGCGGTCGGGCGATCATCCTTGGCGTCGCGTGCCGCCGCCAGCCAGCCAAGGATGGATTCGTACAACTCCACGCGGTATTCGGGCAGTTTCTGATCGTTGTGTTGCAGCACGGCCAGTGCCGTCAGCATCACCGGATTCCGTGCCATCTCTCGAATCTCACCTCGGCCGTCTAACGCAGCTTCAAGTGAGGCTTGAAACTCTTGCGCGGCATTCGCGGGCAGCAGCAGCGCCTGGGCAAAATGGCGGAAGAAAGTTTTAATCTCGGGCGGCTCCAGGTCTCCAATGCGCAGCGGGAAGAATCCGGCCAGAACGGAGTCGCCCGAGTAACTCTGCGGCCGGGTGGTGACCAGGAAATCACATTTCGAGTAGGCGACGGTGGCCTTTTCAAACATCCGCGATACGCGCTCTCGCAGACGCTGGTCGGGCGCCTCGTCCAGGCCGTCTACCATAACCAGGCAGGCGCCTGTGCCGAGTTTGCGGCGGAAGAAACCTTCGTCCAAACCCCACTTGTAGTATTCGCTTTGCTTGCCCAGGAAATAAGGCAGCCAGTCGGGCGCGTCGGGCGGCTTAGGCGATTGGTCGGCCGCAAGGAGTTTAGTCAGATCTGGCGTACGAATCAATAACGGGAAGCGGCGATCTTCGGGCGCGAGAAAGGGCGTCGCGTCCGTCGGACGCGTGCCTTGAATGTTGCGGCAGAGTTCGACGGTAACGCGCTTCAAGAACGTGGATTTGCCGGAACCAGGGTCGCCAATCACCACCACCTTGCGTTGTGTGACGGCGTGCTCAAGAACAGTGCGGCGTCGCTGCAGCGGCCCCCTTTCGTCGAACGGCGCAGGCGTCGTCAGCGGGATGTAGATTTCGTCAATATCGAATGCGTATGGCTCGGCGCGCTTCGATTTTAGTTTCATAATCCGAATCTGAGCGGTCTCGGCTTGCAGTGACGCCAGATAAGCTTCCGGGTCGCCCGGTGCGGGAGGAACCTCTACCTGAGGATGCCGTTCTTTCCACAACGCCAGCGATTGCATCACCGCTTCGCGCAGGCTGGGAACATCGCTGAATTCTTTGCAAAACCTTTCGCCGAGCCTCTTCTTGAATTTGCCAAGATTCGCTTCATTGCGCTCAACTTCTTCTAAGATGCCCTTCTTTTTTCGCTCGACGTTGAGCCGGTGCCCCTCATAAAACGTCGGCGGCCAATCGCCCTTCGGATCTACCAGAAAGCCCAGCACCTCTTTCTTCGTCACATCCCAAGCGTGCTCGCATTCGAGCCAGGTAATACTCTTTGCGTCCGCTCCGCCTGTATCATCCGGCACCCAGCCATAGCGGTGCGCCACAATGGCGATAACAACCTCAGCCTTTTCCACCTCGCGGCGGCACTCTTCCACTGAAGGCCCGCTGCCATCGGCGGCAAAATCCTCCATCATCAGCGGAAAGAAGCCGAGCCCGCGCGCAGCTTTCGCCGCCGCTTGGCGGTAATCTCTCAAGTCCTCCGAGGTGGACGAGATGAAGACAATCGGAGCATGTGCCATGCTGGAGAGCCATTGTAGCGCTGGGTGCTACCGTGGGGCGGGCATTCATGCCAGCGAGCCGCCTTTTTAGGCGGCTTCCCGCTCCCCAAACCCATCGCCTAAGGATGTAATTTTCAGTCACAAAACTACCCAACAATATATTTCCTTCCTTTTCAACAACTTGTAAGATTTTTCCCCCTTCGCCCGCTTGCCCCAAATCCTAACCTGAACTCGGCGGACCACGTCCGCCAAAATTCTAAAACCGTCCGAAAGGCAAGTAAACCTCACATGGAAAACACCAATTCCTCTGAGCAAAACGTAAACCCTGAGCCGTCGCGCAAGGGTAAAGGCGGCCGACCTCGAAAGCAAATCACTCTCGAAAAACGGCAGACCGTAAAAGAGATGGCCAAACTCGGCATCACTCAATCCAGAATCGGCAAAGTCGTCGGCTTTTGTCCGAGAACCCTCCGCGAACGATTCCGCCAGGAACTCTTCGATGGCGCCCTCGATGCCGATACAGCCGTTCTCAAAACACTGCACGAACTCGCCACCGATCACAAGCATGTCGCGGCTACCATCTTCTGGTCCAAAGTCCGCTGCGGCTACAAGCACGCCGGCCTTGTCACCGAAGACGACGTCAAGGCGTCGCAAGACCCTCCGAAATCCCCGTCCAGCCCGAGGCCCGAAAAGAAATCGGAGTTCCCTCCCATGGACGACACGAAGATCCTCGAATTCAACGTGTACTGCAACGACGGAGAACCCAATGCCGAATACTGAGAACAGCAATGCGAACGGAGCCCCCTCACTCGGGCTCCGCGCAAATCAACTCACAGTCTTTCAACATCCGGCGCGTTTCCGAGTCGTCGTCGCGGGCCGCCGTTTTGGAAAGTCGCAGCTCTCCCTAATCGAAATGCTCACAGCCGCGAAAAAACCCAAGTCGCGCATCTGGTATGTGGGGCCAAATTTCGATCAAGCAAAGCGCATCCTGTGGAGCCGCCTGAAGGCCATTTCCAAACCCATCTGGGGCGCTCGCCCAACTGAGACGGACCTTACAGTCACGCTGGAGAATCGCTCAACCATCTCTCTGCGTGGCGCCGACCGCGCGGATTCCATTCGCGGCAACGGTCTTGATTTCGTCGTCCTCGATGAATTCGCCTCTATGGACCCCGAAGCCTGGCCCAAAGTCCTCCGTCCTGCTCTCAGTGACAGGCAAGGCCGCGCCCTTTTTCTCGGCACTCCGCAGGGCGCGGGCGACCACTTCTTCGAGCTCTTTGAGAAAGCCAAAACCCTCCCCGATTGGGCCGTTTTTCAATTCACCACCTCCCAAGGCGGGAACGTCGCTCATTCGGAGATCACCTCCGCCGCTTCCGATCTCGACGCCGAGTCGTTCCGTCAAGAATACGAAGCCGTCTTCACTGGCGCCGGCGCGCATCGCGTCTACACTGCTTTCGATAAAACGCTCAACCTGCAGTCGGTCGATTTCGACCCTCGTCTTCCGCTCATCTGGTCCATCGATTTCAACGTCAACCCTATGTGCAGCGTCCTCATGCAGCGCTTGAGCGATTCGGTCTACGTCGTCGATGAACTCATTCTGAAGCCGGAAGCCAACACCCAACTCGCTTGCGACGCCTTTCACGCTCGCACCCGCGCCTTCAACGTCCATTGCCTCAACGTCGAAATTTACGGCGACGTCAGCGGCAATCAGCGCCGCACCTCCGCTGCCGAAACCGATTGGTCCATCATCCGCTCTTTCTTCCGGCAGCGCACCAACACTTATCACATGAATGTCCGCACCAATTCCGTCAACCCCGCCGTCCGCGATCGCGTGAATTGCGTCAACTCCCGCCTTCGTTCCGCCGATGGCGAACCTCACGTCTTCATCGATCCTCGCTGTAAAGAACTCATTCGCGATTTCGAACAAGTCACTTGGCAACTCGACCGCTCCGGCCGCGTCACCACCGAAATCGATAAGTCCGATCGCTTCCGCACCCACTCCAGCGACGCCTTCGGCTACTACGTCGCTCAAGCATTTCCTTTGCGCCCGTCCATCGGCCCGAAATCGTCTGGGAGCCTCTTATGAAACCGCTTGCAAAAAAGGGTAAAAACTCCCCTGTTTCCCCCTCAAAAACGCCGAGTTTTTACCGCGCTCTATCTATTAATCTTTATAGGCGGCAAAAACTCACCCTTTTTGCCTTCGTTTTGGGTGAGTTTTTACCCATTCGTGCAATCCTGTTTCCCCTTCGTTACACTGGTCCCATGGCAGCGCCGTTCGTGCCTTCTCCGCTCGATTGCATCGGCCGAAAACGCTTCGCGTTTTACCCGCCCATTCAAGGCCTCAGCCCGAACGAATGGCTGCTCGGCGCCGGCTCGCGTTCCGAAGTCCAAGCCGTTAACGCCCAAACCGGCATCGAAATCTGGATCTCTCGCCAATACATCGGCGCCGTGTCCGATCATTCGCACTTCCTCACGGTCGGCCTTCGCAAAACTCTCGAATTCCGCGACGGCCAAATTCAACCCCGCGTGAAAAGTGTGATAGAAATGCCTCAAGCATCTGGCGATCGTTTCCAAATGCGGCGTGAACAAGGCCCGGCGGCCGTGGTGGCTATTCGTCTCGAAGAAGAAAGCGGTAAAAAATCCACCGCCCTCAAAACCATCGTCGTCGGCGTCGCCATCGCGTCCCTCGTCGCGGCTTTGTTCGCGGCTTGGCATTCCTCGTCGGTGCTGCATTTTTAGAAATCTATGCGACATCTGTTTTCCATCATCTGGGCTGCGGTCGCAGTCGCGGGCGCGGTTTGTCTCGGCGTCATCGCCGGCAATCATGGCGAACCCGTCAATAGCCTCTGGCTCGTCGCCGCGGCAGCCTGCATTTTCTTAATCGGCTTTCGCTTCTACGCCAAATTCATCGCCGCCAAAGTTATGGCTCTCGATGATCGCCGCGCCACTCCGGGCGAACGCCTGCGCGATGGTCATGATTTCGAACCTACCAACAAGTGGATTCTCCTCGGCCACCACTTTGCGGCCATCGCCGGCCCAGGTCCGCTCGTAGGTCCCACTCTTGCCGCCCAGTTCGGCTATCTCCCCGGCACTCTCTGGATTCTCTTCGGCTGCGTCCTCGCCGGTGCTGTGCAAGATTTCACCATTCTCTTCTGCTCCATGCGCCGCAACGGCAAAACCCTCGGTCAAATGGCGCGCGAAGAAATCGGCAAAGTCGGCGGCGTCATCTCCCTCATCACCGTTTTCCTCATCATGGTCATCCTCCTCGCCGTCGTCGGACTCATTGTCGTCAACGCGCTCAAAGGCAGTCCCTGGGGCACTTTCACCATCGCCGCCACCATTCCCATCGGTATCGCCATGGGTCTCTATCTCCGTTTCATCCGCCCCGGCAAAGTGCTCGAATGTTCCATCCTCGGCTTCATTCTCGTTATGCTCGCCATCTTCGGTGGTCAAGTCGTGAGTCAGTCGCCCTCGCTCGCGCCCCTCTTCACATTCACCGGAGTCGCTCTCGTTCTCGCCATTGTGATCTATGGTTTCGCCGCCAGTGTCCTCCCCGTTTGGCTGCTCCTCGCCCCGCGCGATTATCTCAGCACCTTCGTCAAGCTCGGCGTTGTCTTCCTACTCGCTTTTGGTATTCTCTTCACTCACCCGCGCCTCCAACTCCCCCCACTCACTCAGTTCATCGATGGCACCGGACCCATCTTCGCCGGTAAACTCTTCCCCTTCTGTTTCATCACCATCGCTTGCGGAGCCATCTCCGGCTTCCACTCACTCATCTCCTCCGGCACCACTCCCAAAATGATCGCCAAGGAATCCCACGCCTGGCCCATTGGCTATGGGTCCATGCTTCTCGAAGGCTTCGTCGCCATTATGGCTATGGTCGCCGCCGCCTCCCTGCAGCCTGGCGTCTATTTTGCAGTCAACTCACCCGCTGGTATCGTCGGCGCCGCCCCTGCCGATGCCGTTGCCAAAATCTCCTCCTGGGGCTTCCCAGTCACCACCGAAACCATGGCTCATCTCGCCCAAACCGCTGGCGAAAAAACTCTTTACGCCCGCACCGGTGGCGCTCCCTCACTCGCTCTCGGTATGGCGCAAATCTTCGGCACCGCCATCGGCGACAAGCTCATCAGCTTCTGGTATCACTTCGCCATCATGTTTGAGGCGCTCTTTATCCTCACCATTCTCGACGCCGGTACTCGCGTGGGCCGCTTCATGCTCCAAGACATGCTCGGCCACGTGTACCGCCCGCTCGGCCGTTCCGCCTGGATGCCCGGCGTCATCCTTACCAGCGCCATCGTCGTCGCCTCCTGGGGTTACTTTCTCCTGCAAGGCGTTCTCGACCCCCTCGGCGGTATCAACTCACTCTGGCCCTTGTTCGGAATCTCAAATCAACTCTTAGGCGCCATCGCCCTCTGTGTTGCGACAACTGTCTTCCTAAAAGCCCACCGCGCCCGCTACGTCTGGATCACTCTCATGCCCCTCGTAGCCCTCGTTGTTATTACCTTCACTGCCGGCCTCCAGAAAATCTTCGCCTCCGACCCGAAACTCGGCTTCCTCTCCCATGCATCTTTCGTCGAAGCCACCCTCACGAAACTGACTGGCCCCAAACTCTCCGCCGCCCACACTCAGATCTTCAACGACCGTCTCGACGCCACTGTCTGCGCCATTTTCCTCGTCCTCGTCACCATCATCATTCTGGATTCCCTGCGCATCTGGTTCGGCATTCTCAACGGCACTGGAAATATGCTGAGTACCGAAACCCCGTTCGTCCTAACCCAGCTAGAGCCCCAATACGTCGCCCGCTCCGCTACCGACGAAGCCGCCTACGCCCGTCATCTTCAAACGACAGGCCACGCCCACTCCCGCCAGGAGTGGCGTCGCTTCATAGATAGTAAGTATAAGCTAAAGTATCAGTCCGCTAAATGCTGCTAAGCTTACTAAGCAAAAGGGGACGGACTACTCTGTCCCTACACCGCACAGCCACAAACATCCGGCCCATAACTGCGGTGGACAGAGCTGTCCGTCCCCTTTTGCGTTCCGCGAGTGAGCTACTCTAACTTCTCAGCGATCGACTTAGCCTGTACAAACTGCAGTAAGTAGTCCGGACCGCCCGCCTTCGAGTCTGTGCCCGACATATTGAATCCGCCAAACGGATGCGCGCCCACCATCGCCCCTGTGCATTTACGGTTGATGTACAGATTGCCCACAAAGAACCGCCGCCGAGCCTTCGCCGCCTTTTCTTTGTTATCCGTATAGACCGCGCCCGTCAGCCCGTACTCCGAGTCATTCGCCAGCTCAAGCGCATGATCGAAGTCTTTGGCCTTCGTCACCGCCAGCACAGGCCCAAAGATCTCTTCTTGGAAGATCCGCGCCTTCGAGTCGATATCGGCGATCACAGTCGGCTTGATGAAGTAACCATCGCCCGCCGCCGAACCGCCGCCGCTGATGAGCCGCCCTTCTTTCTTGCCCGTCTCAATGTAGCTGAGAATCGTGTCCCGCGCCTTCGCGCTGATCACCGGTCCCATATAGTTTTCAAGCTTTTCGGACGGCCCTAAGGTCAACGTTTCGACCTTACTCTTGAGCTTAGTAACAAACTCATCGTAGATAGCGCTGTCGACAATCGCCCGCGAACAAGCCGAACATTTCTGCCCTTGATAGCCAAACGCCGAAGCCGCCACGCCCGCTACCGCCGTATCAAGATTGGTCTCACGGTCGACAATGATCGCGTCCTTGCCGCCCATCTCGGCCACAACCCGCTTGATCCAGATCTGCCCCTTGGGAGTCTTGGCCGCCAGTTCGTTGATGTGCAGCCCAACTTCGCGCGATCCGGTGAACGAAACAAATCGCGTCTTCGGATGCGACACCAGCGTATCGCCAATCGCCGCCCCGCTGCCGCTCACCAGTGAGAAGGCCTTCGGAGGAACGCCCGCTTCAAGCATCGCTTCCGCGAACTTAGCCGCAATCGTCGGTGTCTCGCTTGAAGGCTTGATCACAACGGTGTTGCCTGTAACCAGCGCCGCCGTCGTCATGCCCACCATGATCGCCAGCGGGAAGTTCCACGGCGGAATGACCACGCCCACACCGAGAGGCAAGTACAGCATCTCATCGCGCTCCCCGTTCAACTGCACCAGCGGTTCTGGTTTCGCCAGCTTCAGAGCCAGGCGTGCATAGTATTCGCAGAAGTCAATTGCTTCCGAAACATCGGCTTCCGCTTCCGGCCAAGTCTTGCCCGCTTCGAGCACCAGCCAGGCATCGAACTCAAGCTTCCGCTTCCGGATGATGCCGGCAATCCGCACCAAATAATCCGCGCGCTGCTCAATCGGAGTGTCCGCCCAAGTCTGGAAATAAGCGAACGCCGATTCCACCGCGTCTTTCGCGTCCCGTTCAGAAGCCTTCTGATGCACTCCGACAATCTCGCTCGGCTTCGAAGGATTCACCGATTTGAGCTTCTCCGTCGACTTCCACCGTTCGCCCGCTACCAGCAAGTCGTATTCCTTGCCCAAGTCCGCTCGTATCTTCTCCCAAGCCGCCTTCGCTGCTGCTGCGTTCTCCGGCTTGGAGAAGTCGAGATAGGGTTCGTTCTTAAAAGCCTCGCTCAAGTTTCGGTTCCTCCTCCAATTGCTGATCGAAATCCGCTTCGGCCATTTGCCGCCCATGCTCAAACATGTCTGAGGCTTCCTGCGCGATCTCGCGGCCCTTCTCGTAGAGTTCACGACCGCGCGTAATGATGTCTTGCGTCTGAAGGTGATTTTGTAGCTTGCGCCTTGTGTGTATCCCTTTGTCGGGAGCCAGCAGAATGCCGGCTGCGGTACCGACCATCGCACCAACCGCAAACCAAGCCAGCTTGTCTACGCTTCTCATGAACACTATTCTAGTCCTCAGCGAAACGTGTCTAACTCTACCTCCCTGCCGTCAGTCCGAAAGGTTAGTAGCCCTTGTTGGTCGGTCCGAAATATCGCAGTGTGGTGCTCAGTGAGCCGTTCCAACACCGATGGATGCGGATGATGAAACTGGTTCATGTATCCGTCTGAGATCATCGCGAACTCCGGCTTTACCGCATCCAGAAACTCTTCGCTCGACGAAGTCTTACTGCCGTGATGCCCCACTTTCAACAACGTCACCGGGCGCAGCGCGCCGCTGTCGACCAATTCGTCTTCGATCGGCCGTTCCGCATCACCCGTCAGCAACGCGCGGTGCTTGCCATAGCTGAGTTCCAGCACCAGCGAATCGTCATTGGTCGCCGTTTCCTGCGGCGTATAGTCCGGCGAAGGCGCCAGAACCCGGACTATCGCGCCCCCGATATCGCGATCTGCTACTCCACGCGTCAACGGCTGAATCCGCACGCCATCCCGCACCGCAGCCTTTTTGACCTCGCGCCACTCCGGCGATTCCGGTTCCGCCCCAATCCAAAGCACCGGCGGATGAAAGTTGTCGAGTATCGCCACCATTCCTCCCATGTGGTCCGAATGGCCGTGCGTCAAAACAACGTAGTCCAAATGTGTGATCCGACGGCTCCAGAGGTATGGGGAAACCACGTCCTCGCCCATGTCTATTTGCGGCTTCCGTTTCATATTTCCAAACCCGGGGAACCCGCCGGCATCGATAAGCATGGTGCGGCCATTCGGAAAGACAACCAGAATGCTGTCGCCCTGGCTCACGTCAATCGCGCTAACCTCCAAACTGCCGGCCTTGACGTCGGCAGGCCAAGGTTGCCAGCAAATCACCGCGAACTGCGCAAGCGCGCATGCGAACGCAATCGGCACCCCGCGCTTCTTGCGAACCGCGTAACCAAGCAGAATCAGCGACGCGGCGAACGTCAGGCCTACCAACAACGGAATGGTGGCAATCCGGTAAGCAGGTTCGATCCGCATATGCCACGTAGCCACCCATTCCGCCGTTTGCAAAAGGAACCTCGTCACATTTGCCAGTACCTGCCAACCGGTTGCGATGGAAGCAAACCCCAAGGGCACAACCAGAGAAAGCAGTGGGATGACCACGATATTGGCCGACAAGCCGGTAATCGAAAGCCGGTGGAAATAGCTCACCATCGGCAGCGCCAACCCAAACTGGACGCAAGCGGAGACAATCACCGCATCGCCGACGAATGCGGCGAGCCTTGCACCGATGACCACCATCTTCTGCGCCCAGGCTGCTGGCAATCGAAAGGTGCATTGGATTGTTCGCGCCAACAGCCGCAATTCCACGCGCCATTCAGCGGCGCGCTGCTCCACTCGCGGATCATAGCCCGTCTGATCGAAACGTTTGACGGAAGCCCGCAACGGTTGCGTTGTTCGTTCCATCACCGGTATCGCGAAGGCGGCAATCGCGGCAGCCGAAAGAAAAGAAAGTTGGAAGCTGGGGTCAAAGAGCTGCTCGGGATCGAACACCAAATAGATTAGACCAACCACGGCCAGTGCATTCAGGATTCGAATCTTCCGAAAACAATAACTGGCAATCAGGAACAGCGTGAAGCCTCCCGCCGCGCGAACGACGGGCGAACTCATGCCGGAAATGAAAGCGTAGAGCCAACTCGCCAACGTTGCCACGCCCAAAGCAGGTAGCTTCCGAAACTGGAATGCGCGCAGGATGAGCAGAATCGTCAACGCCAGGACCGAGACGTGCTGCCCCGAAATTACCAACGCGTGATAAGTGCCGGTGACGCGAAAATCCTGCGTCCAGCGCCGCTCCACCCCGCTGGTTTCGCCGATTAGCGTCGCTTGCAACAGACCGATAGTGTGTTGGTCACCGGAATAAAGCCGATCGATGCGAGCAAGCGCCCAGGTTCGCAGTTCGTAAAGCCAGCCTACGGCAGCAGATCCGCAACTTCCCGAAAGCACCTTGATGTCTTGCGGGCTGCTAATGGAGCCGGTCCAATATATATGTTGCAGCGCCAGATAGTGAACGTAGTCGAAGCTATCCGGGTTCTGAAAGTTGCGAGGTGCGCGGATCTTGGCCGGCACCTCAACCTTCTGGCCGTAATGCAGAGCGACAGTCTGGTCGTCGCCGGGCCGAAAGTTGATGGTCATTCGGATGGCGGCCTTCTGGCTGAGGTTGAGCGTGAACTGCTCGCGGCCAGGGGAAAAGACGGGCGGGTTGGTGACGCAACCATCCAACAGAACGGTTTCGCCGTCATCGGCGGTCAACTTAGGACTATGGGTCTGGCGGTGGCCGGTTTCGACGCCCATCCCCGCAAGTGTCAAGCCAACAGATAAAACAGTAAAGCGGAGCCGAACAGCTGCCTTCACCCAAAGCACGATACAACCGAGCAAGCAAACTGCGGTTGCGGGTACTATCAACTGTCGCCAATCGATAGTTAGGAAATGGGAAACGAGGATTCCGAGCGCCAAGGCAGAAACCGGGACAAGGAGAGGCTCTCGGCGCACGAAGGGAAGTGCGCTAGCTGAGCTAAACCTCTCAAATAAAGAGGCTTGGCGCTCAATTCGAGTGTTGTATGACCTGTTTACAGCGTTGACAAACAGCTTGCAAGCCAGCCGGCCCTTTGGCGACCCAAACGAGTTTGTGACCGAGGATACGGCAGATCAGCTTAAGCATTGCCTTACTTTAGGTTATCGGCTGAAATCGGCGGGAACTTTCACTTGACACGAAATACACGGAAGAACGATAATAAAATTTCGTTAAGCTTTTGCTGTTGGTTTCTTCAAACTTCTCCTCCAACCCAACTTCAATTGGCTGATTAGGGTAACGCACCTAATCAGCCATTTTTCTGTTCAGACGTCCATTTTTGCTACCCTACGCTTGGCAGTCTGTGGTATTCTGTTGAAAGCGTTTCAAGAAGTCACCTTGGGAGGCTGAAGCTGCCAGCAGCTAAAGCCGTTTGTACCAGTCAAATATATGAGCCAAAAGCCCGGTAAGAAATATGAAGCCGCGGCGAAGCAGGTAGAAGCTAAGCTTTACTCTGTTTCCGACGCCGTGCCGCTCGTTCAGAAAATCAAGTTTACGAAGTTCGACGAGACCGTGGAAGTGCACATGCGCCTCGGCGTCGACCCGAAACATGCCGACCAAATGGTTCGCGGTACCGTTGTGCTGCCCAATGGTCTTGGCAAATCGAAGAAAGTTTTAGTCATCGCCTCCGGCGATAAACTGCGCGAAGCTCAAGAAGCGGGCGCTGATTTCTTCGGCGGCGAAGAGATGGTGACCAAAATCCAGTCGGAGAACTGGACGGATTACGATGCTGTCATCTCTACGCCGGACATGATGCGCTCGGTTGGCCGTTTGGGTAAAGTGCTCGGCCCTCGTGGCCTGATGCCAAACCCGAAGACGGGAACCGTGACCACCGACGTTAAAAACGCAGTGAACGAAATCAAGGCCGGTAAGGTCGAATTTCGCGTTGATAAAACCGGCGTTATTCATGCTCCAGTCGGCAAAGTGAGCTTTACGACGGACAAACTGCTGGAAAATACCAACAGTTTGATTCAGGCTGTCATCAAGGCCAAACCATCGGCGGCCAAAGGCAAGTATGTCAAGACCGCCACGCTTTGCTCCACCATGGGGCCCGGCGTGCATCTTGACGTTACTGCGTTTAATTCGAAGGTTCTGGCTTAAGTCAAGCGAGGTAGCCATGAAGGATAAAGACCAAAAGAAAAAAGATCTCGAACAACTGAAAAAAACCCTCGCGGAGAACAAAAACCTCTTCGTCACCGGTTACGAGAAAATGACCGTCAAGCAGGATTTCGAATTGCGCAAGACAATTCGCGCCGCTGGCGGAGATTATTCGGTTGTCAAAAACAATCTGGCGGATAAAGCTTCTGAAGGCTCGTCAGCACATGAAGTTCTAGGCGCGCTGAAAGGCATGACGTCGCTTGCCTACACCGCGAAAGATCCGGTTGCGCTGGCCAAAGCGCTTCAGAAATACGCGAAAGACAATTCTCAGTTCACCTTCAAAGCAGGCATCGTCGAAGGCCGCGTCATCGATATTAAAGCTATCGCTGAATTGGCGAGCATGCCGCCCAAGGAAGAGATTTTTGCTAAGTTGCTCTACTTGATCAACGCCAACGCCACACGCCTCGTCACCAGCATTAACGGTGTCGGACGGAATTTGGCAGTGGTCCTTGATCAGGGAGCGAAGGAAAACAAATTTAAGCAGTAGGTGGCTTGGGCGGACAATCCGCCGGGACAGAATTTTTATTAGAGGAATCGGAGTTTAAGAACATGGCGGATATCAACGCAATTGCAGAACAGATCCAGGGTCTGACCCTGTTGGAAGCATCGCAACTGGTGAAGTTGCTCGAAGAAAAGCTCGGTGTGTCGGCAGCCGCTGCTGCGGTGGCCGTTGCGGCACCCGGTGCGGGTGGCGGAGCCTCTGCAGCCGCCCCGGTCGAAGAGAAGACGGAGTTTGCGGTTATTCTCTCCGCAGCCGGCGCTAACAAGATCAACGTCATTAAGGCTGTTCGCGAAGTCACCAGCCTCGGTTTGAAAGAAGCCAAGGATTTGGTAGACGGCGCGCCGAAGACTATCAAGGAAGGCATCAATAAAGACGAAGCCGAAGCCATCAAGAAGAAGTTTACCGAGGCGGGCGCAACCGTCGAGGTTAAGTAATCTTTTTCTGTTAAATGGATTTACAGTTCCTGGCGATATACCGGGAGCTGTAGGTAAAAGTGACGGTCTGGCCGTGCCAAAGTAGCGCGGTCGGACCTTATTGTGCTAGGATTTAATTGACGTCAAGCCAGATCGTTCTAAAACCCAGAACCAGTCAGTTATTCCCCTGCGGATCCGTGTGTGATCGGCAGGGCCTTCGCATGCTTACTTTTCAAAATATCCTATCAACCCGGAGACATAAACCCGAAAGCCCTGTCTCTCGCCGCCAACCTACAGTCAGATTATCGTCAAACGCAGACGATCTCAACAGTTTTTTTATTCGCGCGAATGTCCCTTTCAGTTTCGCGCATGCCCAGCGGGCGGACCGTTTGGTTCCCCGCTAACTTCTTCGCGGCTGGATAATGCCGCGTCCCGTTTAGCTGATTTGCTGAATGTCGTCTTTTGTCATTGGTTTCCTAAAAGGACAAGCGTAAGATGCCCAACGTGTCAAACGGATCTCTCCGCCATAGAGTTGATTTCTCGAAGATTAAAACTTCGATCCCGATCCCTAACCTGATTGAGGTGCAGAAGCGTTCCTACGAGCGTTTCCTGCAGATGGAATTGTTGCCGAAAGAGCGGGAAGACGCCGGCCTGCAAAGCGTTTTCACGTCGGTATTTCCGATCTCCGATTTTCGCGGGCTGAGCCAGCTCGAATTTGTCGATTATTCGATTGGCAACTGGGAGTGCAAATGCGGCAATTTAAAAGGCCTGCATCACCTTCGTACCATCTGCCGTAACCCGAATTGCGGCGCCGAAATTCGCACCGACCCATTTCATGCCGGCGATGTGCTGTGCCACAAGTGCGGCACATTTAACAAGAATATTGTCACTTTCTGCAACCGTTGCGGCGACCCGGTCGCTCTGCAGTTGAAGTACGACGTGCCTGAGTGCGAAGAGCGCGGTATGACCTACGCCGCGCCGCTGAAGGTCACGATTCGCTTAACCGTCTACGATAAGGACGCGGAAACCGGCGCCAAGACTGTTCGCGACATTAAAGAACAAGAAGTGTTCTTCGGCGAAATTCCGCTGATGACGGAAAACGGTACGTTCATTATTAACGGTACCGAGCGCGTCATCGTTTCCCAGTTGCACCGTTCGCCCGGCGTGTTCTTCGAACGCGTGCAGGCGCAAGGCTACTTCCTCGGCAAGATCATTCCTTATCGCGGCAGCTGGGTGGAATTCGAATACGACAACAAGAACCTGCTGTATGTCCGCATCGACCGTAAGCGCAAGTTCTACGGCACTGTGTTTCTTCGCGCCCTCGGCCTGAAGACCGACGCGGAGATCATTCGCGCTTTCTACAAGCTGTCGAACATCGCGCTTAAGAACGGCAAGCTCATGTGGGGCGTGAACGAAAGCCTCATTGGCATGAAGCTTTCGCACGCCATTGGAACCAAAACAGAACAGGTGGTTCCACAAGGCCGCAAGATTACGAATTCGGTCTTCCGCGAAATTCAGAAAGCCAAGATCAGCGAAGTAGAAGTGGCCAGCAACGATCTGGAAGGCGCTTTTGTTGCCGCAGACGTGATCGACATGTCCACCGGCGAAGTGCTGGTTGAAGCCAACCACGAACTGACGACGACTATTCTTGGCAAACTCGGCGAAGCCGGCATTACCAACTTTGAAATTTTCTTCCCCGAACGGGATGAAGCGGGTAATGTGATTTCGGCTACGCTGCGCAAAGACGCCGTTAAGACGCAAAACGACGCGCTGCTCGAAATCTACCGCAAGCTCCGTCCCGGCGATCCTCCGACCCTGGATACGGCTACCCAGTTGTTCCAGGGGATGTTCTTTGACGCCCGCAAGTACGATTTCTCGCGTGTGGGCCGCATGAAGTTCAACATCAAGCTGTACGACAAGGCCGATGCGGCTTCGCTCGACAAACGCACGCTCGACCAAAAAGACTTCATCGATACAATTCTTTATCTGCTCAAGCTGCGCCGCGGCATTGGCGCGGTGGATGATATCGATCACTTGGGCAACCGCCGTGTACGCGCGGTCGGGGAACTGCTCGAAAATCAATTTCGCATCGGCTTGGTTCGCATGGAGCGGGCCATTAAAGAAAAGATGTCGGTTTACCAGGAAATGTCGACGGCTATGCCGCACGACTTGGTGAACGCGAAACCGGTTATGGCCGCGATCCGCGAATTTTTTGGCTCGAGCCAGCTTTCGCAGTTCATGGATCAGACCAACCCACTTTCGGAAATCACCCACAAGCGCCGTCTTTCAGCTCTTGGACCAGGCGGTTTGTCGCGTGAGCGCGCCGGCTTCGAAGTGCGTGACGTGCACCCGACTCACTATGGCCGTATCTGCCCGATTGAAACGCCGGAAGGCCCGAACATCGGTTTGATTTCGTCGCTCTCCTGCTTTGCTCGTATCAACGAGTATGGCTTCATTGAAAGCCCCTACCGGCGCGTGCGCGAAGGCGTGCTGGTGGACGAGGTGCGCATTTTGAATCCCGGAGACACCGAGTTCAAGGTGGGCGCTGTGGTCGGTCGCGATGCGGTGGAAAAAGCCAATCATGTGATCGCGGGCAAAAAGCAGCAAGCCGAAATCGAAGCCCATTCGGATTACCTGTCCGCATGGGAAGAAGACAAGTACATCGTTGCGCAGGCGAATGTGGCCATCGATAAGAACGGCCGCATTGTGGACGATCTTGTCAACGCCCGCCAAGCCGGCAACTTCGTTTTGAAGCATCGCGACGAAATCGAATACATGGACGTGAGTCCGAAGCAGTTGGTCTCTGTCGCCGCCAGTTTGATCCCGTTCCTTGAGAACGACGACGCAAACCGAGCGCTGATGGGTTCGAACATGCAACGGCAGGCTGTTCCGCTGCTGCGCGCGGAAGCGCCGTTTGTCGGAACCGGCATGGAACGGGTGACCGCACGCGATTCCGGCGCCGTGGTGATTTGCAAACGCTCCGGCATTGTCGATTCAGTGGATAGCGAACGGATTATCGTGCGTGTCGAAGGTGGTGCGCATGAAGGACAGATGTCGCGCGAAGTCGGCGCCGATATCTATCAGCTGACCAAGTTCAAGCGTTCGAATCAAAACACCTGTATCAGCCAGAAGCCGATCGTGCAGCAAGGGCAAAAGGTTCGTAAAGGCGACGTGCTGGCCGATGGCCCTTGCACGGAAGCCGGCGAATTGGCGCTGGGCCGCAACGTGCTGGTTGCGTTCATGCCGTGGCGCGGATACAACTTTGAAGACGCGATCGTGGTCAGCGAAAAGCTGGTGAAGGAAGATTACTACACCTCGATTCACATTGAAGAATTTGAAATCGAGGCGCGCGATACCAAGCTGGGTCCCGAAGAAATCACCCGCGATATTCCAAATATCGCGGAATCGTTCCTCAAGAACCTGGATGAAAGCGGCATTATTCGCGTCGGCGCAACCGTGAAGCCGGGCGATATTCTGGTGGGCAAAGTGACGCCGAAAGGCGAAACGCAGCTAACGCCGGAAGAAAAATTGCTGCGTGCTATTTTCGGCGAAAAGGCCGGCGACGTAAAAGACGCTTCGCTCTATTGCCCGCCGGGCATTGAGGGCACGATTGTCGACTGCAAAGTGTTCTCCCGCAAGGGCGCCGAACTGGATGAGCGTTCGAAGCAAATCCTCACGCTGCAGGAAGAGCGTTTGCATCGCAACCTTGAGGACGAAAAGCGTATTCTGAGCGACGAACGCGCCAAGCGTTTGGAAGAACTGCTGCGCGGCAAAGAACTGTTGGCCGATTTGCACGACGAAAAGACCAACAAGAAGCTGCTTTCGAAAGAAACGCCGCTGACGCGCGATGTTCTTGAAAAGCTGCGCGCGCGCGATTTGAAGCGGATGCGCCTTTCGACCAAAGACATTCGCTTAAACGAGCAAATCGACGAAGTAGAAGAAATGACTTCGCGCCAGATTGCCGTTCTGGAAAAGATCACCGAAGAGCGCATCGCCAAGCTGCGCAAGGGCGACGAACTGCCTCCGGGCGTAATCAAGCTTGTGAAGGTTTACATCGCCATGAAGCGCAAGCTTTCGGTGGGTGACAAGATGGCCGGACGCCACGGTAACAAGGGCGTTATCGCGCGCATCGTGCCAGAAGAAGATATGCCGTATCTGCCGGATGGAACTCCGGTGGAGATTGTACTGAATCCGCTGGGCGTGCCTTCGCGCATGAACGTCGGTCAGATTCTCGAAACCCACTTGGGCTGGGCGGCTGCGAAACTGGGTCTGCACTTTGCCACGCCGGTGTTTGACGGCGCGACGGAAAAAGACATCAAGGCGCAGTTGGTGGAAGCCGGGTTGCCGACATCGGGCAAGATCACGCTGCATGACGGCATGACGGGTGCGCAGTTCGAGCAACCGGTGACGGTGGGCATGATTTACATGCTGAAGCTGAGCCACTTGGTTGACGACAAGATCCATGCTCGTTCGATCGGGCCGTACTCGTTGATTACGCAGCAGCCGCTGGGCGGCAAAGCGCAGTTCGGCGGACAGCGGTTCGGCGAAATGGAAGTCTGGGCGCTCGAAGCATATGGCGCCGCATATATCCTGCAAGAGTTGTTAACGGCGAAATCGGACGACGTCTACGGACGCGCCAAGATTTACGAAGCGATTGTGAAGGGCGAAGCCGCCGCCGAACCAGGCGTGCCGGAATCGTTCAACGTGCTGATCCGCGAGTTGCAAAGCTTGTGTCTCGATGTGGAGCTGATGAAGAAGCCCCGCGAGTTGCAAGACCTGGCGCACGCCGCGGATTAGTTAGCGGATGTCAGCGAGCGGGGCGGCATTGTGGCGCCCCACCGTCCCGCTCGCGTAGTTGAGAAAAGGGCCCGTGCTGAAGGTTAAAAGGATAATTCATGTATCGTTCCTCTCCGTACGAAAGAGCTAACCTCATTGCCGACTTCGATTCGATTCGAATCAGTTTAGCCTCTCCGGAAAAGATCCGGAGTTGGTCGCATGGTGAAGTCACCAAGCCGGAGACAATCAACTACCGCACGTTCAAGCCCGAGCGCGATGGCCTTTTCTGCGCCCGGATTTTCGGACCTGTGGCCGACTGGGAATGTTTGTGCGGCAAGTACAAGCGCATGAAGCACCGCGGAGTGATCTGCGATAAGTGCGGCGTGGAAGTGACTTTGTCGCGTGTCCGGCGTGAGCGTTTGGGCCATATTGAGCTGGCGAGCGCTTGTTCGCATGTTTGGTTCTTTAAAGGCTTGCCGAGCCGCATCGGCTATTTGATCGATATTACGCTCCGCGAGTTAGAGCGCGTGCTGTATTACGAAGCTTTCGTTGTGATCGATCCAGGTGAGGCCACCGGGCTTTCGCAGGGCGAAGTGATCAGCGATGAGCGCAAGCGCCAGCTCGATCAAGAGTTTCCAGGCAAGTACACGGCAATGATGGGCGCCGAGGGCGTCAAGGAATTGCTGCGCAAGCTGGATATTGAATCGTTGAGCTTGGAAATCCGCGAGAAGATGAAGACGGAGACTTCAGCGCAAAAGAAGCTGAAGTACGCCAAGCGTTTGCGCGTGGTGGAGAGCTTCCGGAAATCGGGCAACAAGCCGGAATGGATGATTCTGGATGTGATTCCTGTGATTCCGCCGGAACTGCGGCCGCTGGTGCCGCTGGATGGCGGCCGTTTCGCTACGTCGGACCTGAACGACTTGTACCGCCGCGTGATCAACCGCAACAACCGTCTGAAGAAGTTGATGGAACTGCACGCGCCGGACGTGATTGTGCGCAATGAAAAGCGCATGCTGCAGGAAGCGGTTGACGCCTTGTTCGACAATGGCCGCCGCGGCCGTGTGTTGCGTGGCGCGAATAACCGTCCGCTGAAATCTCTTTCCGATACGCTCAAAGGCAAACAGGGCCGTTTTCGCCAGAACTTGCTGGGCAAGCGCGTTGATTACTCCGGCCGTTCGGTGATCGTGGTTGGTCCCGAATTGAAGCTGCATCAGTGCGGTTTACCGAAGAAGATGGCGCTTGAATTGTTCAAGCCGTTTATTTATCACCGGTTGGAGCAGCGCGGCCATTGCACCACGATCAAGCAAGCCAAGGAACTGGTGGAACAGCAGGATCCGGTGGTTTGGGACATTTTGGAAGAGGTCATTAAGGACCATCCCATTCTGTTGAACCGCGCTCCTACTCTCCACCGCTTGGGCATTCAAGCGTTTGAGCCTGTGCTGGTTGAAGGCAAGGCGATCAAGCTGCATCCGCTGACTTGTACAGCATTTAACGCCGACTTCGACGGCGACCAGATGGCGGTACACATTCCGTTGTCGCCCGAAGCGCAAATTGAAGCCAGCACTTTGATGCTCGCTTCCAACAACATTCTTTCGCCAGCGCACGGCGCGCCGATTGCCATTCCGACGCAGGACATGGTGTTGGGCCTGTACTACCTGACGAAGATGCGTCCGAACTCTAAGGGTTCGGGCCGTACGTTCGCATCGATTGAAGACGTTCTGATCGCGCTCGAAATGGGCGAAGTGGAAACGTTGACGGCGATCAAGCTGCGCTACACGGGCCGCGTCATTGATTTGACGAAGGCGTTCGATAGCCAGAACATCATGTATACCGAGCCGATCGAATTCCAGAAGCAATATATGGATACGACGGTGGGACGCGTGATTCTGAACGACGTGCTGCCAAAGCAGATGCCGTTCATCAACGGCCTGCTCAAGAAAAAGGGCTTGGGCCAACTCGTTCATTACTGCTACCTGAAGTTCGGTTTACAGGTGACGGTGCAGATGCTCGATGAAGTTAAGAAGTTGGGCTTCTTGTACGCGACGCGCGCGGGCATTTCCATCGGTATCGACGACATGGTTGTGCCGGAAGAAAAGGCGGGGCTGGTTCGCGAGGCCGAACGGCAAGTGATCGAAGTGCAGCAGCAGTATCAGGAAGGCGCGATCACGCAATCGGAGCGCTACAACAAGATCATCGAAATCTGGTCGAAGGTCACGGATTCGATCTCGGACAAGCTCTTCAAGAACCTGGAAGAAGACGACCGTACGGGCCGAGTGCTGAACCCGATTTACATCATGGCCGACTCGGGCGCTCGTGGTTCGAAACAGCAGATCCGCCAGCTTTCGGGCATGCGCGGCTTGATGGCGAAGCCCTCGGGCGAAATCATTGAGCAACCGATTACGGCGAACTTCCGCGAAGGCTTGGACGTGTTGCAGTACTTCATTTCCACGCACGGCGCGCGTAAAGGTTTGGCCGATACGGCGTTGAAGACGGCGGATTCGGGCTATTTGACTCGCCGGCTTTGCGATGTGGCGCAAGATGTGATCATTACCGAAGACGATTGCGGAACCACGGATGGTATTTACGTGGAACCGATTATTGAATCGGGCGAAATCATTGAGCCGTTGCGCGACCGCATTGTAGGCCGCGTGGCGCTTGAAGATCAGCGCGATTACGAAAACAACGTGATTGTCAGCGTCAACCAGGAGATCACGGAAGAACTGGCCAGCCAGATTCAATCGGCCGGTATTGAGCGGGTGAAGATCCGCTCGGTGCTGACCTGCGAATCGAAGCGCGGCGTGTGCCGCTTGTGCTACGGACGCAACCTTGCGACCGGGCGCATGGTGGAGCGGGGCGAAGCGGTCGGCATTATCTCGGCGCAATCGATTGGTGAGCCGGGCACGCAGTTGACGATGCGTACATTCCACATCGGCGGCGCGGCGACTCGAATCAGCGAGCAATCGACACAGGATGCAAAGAGCGACGGTTATGTTCGCTTCAGCAACGTGAATACGGTTAAGAACAACAAGGGCGAACTGATCGCCATGAACCGTAACGGCATCTTGATCATCGTGGACGAAAAGCAACGCGAACGCGAACGCTACCCGGTTGTGTACGGCGCGAAGATCAACGTTGGAGACGGGGCGAAGGTAAAGGCGAATCAGGTTCTGCTTGAATGGGACCCCTACACGTTCTCGATCTTGACTGAAGTGACGGGTGGGGTTCACTTTAAGGACTTGATCGACGGCGTGACGACGCAAGAGCAGGTAGACGAAATCACCGGCAACATGCAGGTGGTGGTGACGGAGTCTTCCGATGAGAAGCGCTTCCCGACCGTGATTATGCGGCCGCAAGGTGGTTCAAAATCGGAAGAGAAACGTTACCTGATGCCGACGCATGCGCACTTGATGGTGACCGACGGCGAAGAACTCCACGCGGGCGACGTTATTGCGAAGATTCCGCGCGCGACGACCAAAACGAAGGACATCACTGGTGGTTTGCCGCGTGTGGTGGAACTGTTCGAAGCGCGCAAGCCGCGTGAAACGGCCGTGATTGCGGAAATCCACGGTACGGTGAAATACGGCGAAGTGAGCAAGGGCATGCGAAAGCTGTACGTGGTTGGCGACGACGGCGTGCAGAAGGAATACGCGATTCCGCGCGGTGTGCATATCAACGTGCAGGAAGGCGAGCGCGTGCGTTCGGGCGATCCGCTGATGGATGGTCCGCGCAACCCGCATGACATTCTGGCGGTGCTCGGCGAAAAAGAACTGCAGAAGTACTTGGTGAACGAGATTCAGGAAGTTTACCGGCTGCAGGGCGTGAACATCAACGACAAACATCTGGAAGTCATCTCACGGCAGATGATGCGCTGGGTGAGAGTTGAAGATATCGGCGATACGGAATTTCTGCCGGAAGAAGTGGTGGATAAGTTCAAGTTCCGCGAAGAGAATGCGCGCGTGGTGGAAGCAGGCGGACGTCCGGCAGCGGGCAAACCGATTCTGCTGGGTATCACGAAGGCTTCACTTTCGACGGATTCGTTCATTTCGGCGGCGAGCTTCCAGGAGACCACCAGGGTTTTGACGGAAGCGGCGATCAACGGCAAGGTGGATTACCTGCGCGGCTTGAAGGAAAACGTAATCATGGGCCGGCTGATTCCCGCGGGTACCGGTATGGAGTTCTACCGCCGCGTGAAGATTGCAGGCGAGGACATCGTGGAAGAAGAGCCAGTGCCCGAGGAAGAAGTTTCCTTGAGCGACGGTTTAGGAGAATATTCGGACGATACGCCGGGGATTTACACCGGCGGTCTTTCGGAAGATCTCGGGGCCGAAGAATCTTTGGGTGCGGCTGGCACCGTCGTCGAAGAGTAATCGCAGCGCAATTCAAAGCAAAACTGAGGGCGGCTCGGAAACGAGCCGCCCTCAGTGTTTTGGTGCGCGGATTTGGGTTGATTTGGCACTCATCTCTTAGTGTTTTCAGCGGGCAATCACAATTACATGGCGGCCGACCTTGCGGGGGTGGTGATTGGGTTTGCGTTGTTTGGCTGCCTGACTTTGCTGCCAGGATATGCGCTGGGATGGTTGCTGGATGTGTTGGGATTTCGGAAGAGGGATGGGCTTTTTCGAATTGCAATCAGCGTTCCACTGGCGATTGCCGTTGGGCCCGTGGTGAGTTTTCTGATCGGGCTCCAGGCGGCTTGGATCTTTTATGGATTGTTGAGCGCGTTTGGGTTGACGATGGTGTTCCGCGGGTTACGCAAGAGCGCGCTGATTTGGGCGGCGGCCGCTTGGTGCGTGTGGGCGTGGCTGGCGCTGTGCGATTTGCAGGTTGGGCGGCGACTGTATTTTTCGGTTATCGCGTTCGATTATGCAGTGCGAACGGCGTTCATTAGTTCAATTAATACGTTTGGGTTGCCGGCGCGGAATCCGTTTTTCTATCCCGGTGAGGCGGTGGGGCTGCGGTATCACCACTATTGGCTGATTCAATCGGCGTTGGTGGAGCGCGCGGCGCGGGGTTGGGTGGATGCGCGGCAGGCGTTAGTGGCGGGCACGCTGTGGTGCGGGATTGGACTGCTTGCGACAATTTGGCTTTATCTGCGCTTCTTTTCGCTGCCGGGAGTTTTCAGAAAGCAAGTTTGGCTGGCATTTGGGTTGCTGTTGGTTACCGGGTTGGATATTGTGCCGGGTTTGTTTTTTCTAGCCCTTGCGAAGTGCGGCGTGCTGGCTGTTTTGCCGCCATCGATGGAATGGTGGAACGACCAGGTGGATGGCTGGTTGTATACGATGCTGTGGGAGCCGCATTATGTGGCTGGGCTGATTGCTTGCTTGTTCGGGTTTCTGGTGATTTCGAAAACGGAGGACGGCTGGCTGAAAGCGGGCATTCTAGCTGGGCTCGCGTTTGCGACGGGCGTCGGTGCGGCGATCTATGTAGCGTTTGTGTTTACGGTTTTTCTTGTAACCTGGACGGCGTTAGCGTTGTGGAAGCGTTGGTACGGGGAAGTGCGGGAGCTATTGGTTGCCGGGACGGTAGCGTTTGTGTGCTCGTTGAAGTTTCTAGCGGGGCTGCGGGGGCCGGGCGCGGGTGGACCCTTCGTGCATTGGACGGTAAGAACGTTTTTCGCGGTGGATGTTTTGGGCCAGGCGCTGTATTTGCCGGCTTGGCAAACGCATCTGGCGAATTTAGCGGCGCTGCCGCTGAATTATTTGCTGGAGTTGGGATTCTTTTTCGGGGTTGGCGTGGTTGAGTGGCGCAGGCTCCGGTCTATGAAGACTGTGGGGCGCGACGATTGGGCGTTGGCTTGGATGGCGGCGGTAAGTGTGTTGGTGTGCACGTTTCTGCGGTCGGGCGTGATTGCAAATAACGATTTGGGATGGCGCGGGTTTTTAGTTGCGCAGTTTGTGCTGCTGATTCGGGGGGCGCAGTTGTTCGGGGAACGAATGCCGCGTGGGCTAGCGGTGTTGGCCTTGCTGGGTGCGGCGGGGACATTTTATGATGAGGCGCTGTTGCGGTTGTATCCGCTGCTTTCGGACGCGCGCGTTTTGCCGAAGGTGAGTTGGCTGGCGCAAGACGAAAAGCTGGGTGAGCGGACGTATGCGAACCGGGAAGCGTATGAGTGGCTTAGGGCGCATTCGGATGTGCGGGCGCTGATTCAACAGAATCCGCAGCCGGTGGTTCAGGATACGTTTTACGGCTTGTATGCGAACCGGAACACAGTGGCGGAGGATGAAGCGTGCACGGCGACGTTTGGCGGAGATCCGAAGGCGTGCGGGCCATTGCAGGCGGTATTGCGGCCAGTGTTCGCCGCGCATGCGAGCGAGGATGCGTTTGAGGCGGCTTGCCGGGCTGCGCCGGCGATGGAGTTTGTGGTGGTGAAAGACACCGATGAAGTTTGGCAAGCGGGCGGGGGGTGGACGGCGAAACGGCGGCCCGATTTCGAGAATGGTTATGTGCGAATTTTTCGCGCGCAACGATGATGGGTCGGGCGGACCACGTGTAAACCTTACGGAATTTGGACGGGTTGGAGATTGGAAATGTTCTTACGACCCTGGCTATTCTGGACAGTCTCTACCGAGACGACCTTGTCAGGGATTCTTGCGCCGAACCAATGAGGATCGTCTCTGTCGGTCCATGTGACAAGTGCAGTCTGCGATGAATTGGCGTTGGTTTTCATGGTGGCGTCTCGCGCGAAGAGCGCCGAGATCGCCTTTCGCTGAGGGTCGAGATATAACGTGATCGGCGGCCAACTTAGTGGGTTGAATGTGATGTTCTTAGGGAAGCTGGCTGCGGTGTTGTTCAGCACTTCTTGCCCAGGAACATGCGCCTCGGAGAACGGGAGTGAATAGACGTAGTCGTTTCCCTGAACTGGCAGATGGCAGCCGGTACATTCCTTCACGAACGCAGCATTGTTGCCATAGGGTTTTAGATCGAGCCCCCGCCAGCGAGCCCAGGCCCACCCGTCGCTGGCTGCATATTGATTTGCTCCCTTGACCATTAGTTCCACCTGCCAGAACTTGCCTGGGACTATGAGACCACTGGGAGTTTGTTCCTGAAGCCAAGCGGCTTTGGCAAAGCGGGTTCCGTCCGGCCAAGGATGAACGTTGCCTTCTCGCGCTGCTTTGATGGCAATGTCGTTTCCAAGGATCATGCGGAATTGTCGGTTGTCGCCGCGGTCGGTGATTGCCAGTAGCTTCCATTGAGGCCAGGCGGAATCATAAGGAAGCCCGTTGGGACTGGGACTGACTGGGTTTGTTCTGACCGAAACGGCGGTTGCTTTTTCGAGGCCACTTGCGGCCACCTGGGGGATGGGGGATGACCATGGCGCCAAATATCGCTTTAGAGTGGCCAGGTCTTCGGGAACCACCTTCGATTCTGGATGTAAAAGGAGGAAGCGCGGCAGCGGCATAGCGCCGAGCTGCATCATAGCCGCGGCCTCGTAGAGTGTGGATTTCTGAACAGCTTCCGGTTTCGACCCAATGGAAGAGAAGTTTAATCGGTTTCGGGCTTTGATGACATCTTTGCGAACGATCCAGTAGGCGGGTTCCACTTCATCAAACCACGCGAGGCGGCGTTCGTTCGAATGGCAGCTGTAGCAATCCTTCTTCAGCACAGAAAGGACTTCGGGAGGAGCGTGAATCTCGGCTTTGGAGGGCGGTTGCGGGATATTCGGGCGGACGAACTGCGCCAGGAGGAAGAGGAAGCAGCCTAGGCCGACGACGGCAAACGAGACTCGCGACATTTGGGCCACCACCTCCAACCAACTGTAGCCCGGCTTAAGGCCAGCCGAATACCCGTTGTTTTGCAGATGACGACGGTCCGACTGGGAACTCGGTTGGATAATTTGGTTGATGGAGGGCATCTAAGTATTTCTTATGGGTCTTTTGCTTGAATATTTGAAACCGCACCGGCGGTTGGTGGTTTTCGCGTTGCTGCTGGCGGCGATCAACCAGATTTTTTCGTTGCTCGATCCGGCGATTTTTAAGCACATCATTGACGATTATGCGACCAAGTTTCACCACTACTCGATTGGGCAGTTTATTCGAGGGGTGAGCGGGCTTTTGGCGCTCGCGGTGGGCGTGGCGTTTGTTTCGCGGGTGGCAAAGAATTTTCAGGATTATTACGTCAACGTGATCACGCAGCAAACGGGTGCGGAATTATACGCGGCGGGAGTGGCGCGATCGTTATCGCTGCCTTATGGATTGTTTGAGGATCAGCGGAGCGGCGAGACGCTGGGACGGCTGCAGAAGGTGCGGAACGACGTGGAGAAATTCATTGCCGCGTTTGTGAATATTTTGTTCACTGCGTTTGTAGGCGTGCTGTTCGTGACGATTTACGCAATTCAAGTGAATTGGGTGGTGGCGCCGGCGTTCTTGTTGACGGTGCCGATTTTGGGCTTCTTGAGCTCGACGCTGAGCAAGAAGATTAAGCCGGTGCAGAAAGCGATTGTGGCGGAGACAGCGGCGCTGGCGGGCTCGACGACGGAATCACTGAGGAATATCGAGCTGGTGAAGACGCTGGGGCTGGCGAATCAGGAAATTGAGCGGCTGAATTCGACAACGGGCAAGATTCTAAAGCTGGAATTGAAGAAGGTCCGCTATCTGCGCAGCTTGAGCTTCCTGCAAGGGACATGCGTCAACTTACTAAGAACGAGTATCTTGTTTCTGATGCTATATCTGATATTTACTCAGCGCATTACGGTGGGGCAGTTTTTTTCGCTGTTTATCTATTCGTTCTTTATTTTCGGGCCATTGCAGGAATTGGGCAACATTATCAATATTTACCGCGAGACGGAAGCGTCGTTAAATGTATTGAGCGATGTGTTGAGTATGCCGCCAGAGGAGAAGCCGGCTCATCCAGTGGCTTTGGGGCCATTGCGTTCGCTCGCATTTGACGGAGTGAGTTTTCAGCATGCGTCGGCGAAACGGCCTGCAGTGAGCGGAGTGAGTTTTGGGATTGAAAGCGGAGACACGGTTGCGTTTGTAGGGCCGAGTGGGGCGGGGAAGACGACGTTGGTGAAGCTGCTCGTGGGCTTATATACGCCACAGGAAGGGACGGTTCGGTACAACGGCGTGGATGCGAAACAGATCGACCCGGAAGAGTTGCGGGCGCAAATCGGGTTTGTCACGCAGGATACGCAGCTGTTTTCGGGGACGATTCGAGAGAATTTATTGTTCGTGAGACCGGATGCGAGCGATGAAGAGTGTCTGGATGTACTGCACAGGGCCGCGGCGGATTCGCTGCTGGCCAGGGCAGATAAGGGTTTGGACACGCTGATCGGTGAAGGCGGCGTGAAAGTTTCGGGAGGGGAAAAGCAGAGGCTTTCGATTGCGCGCGCGTTGTTGCGAAGGCCGCGCCTATTGGTGTTCGATGAGGCGACGTCGTCGCTCGATTCGATTACGGAAGAAGAGATTACGCGGACGATTCGGGATGTGGGCGAGCGAGCGGATGTGATCACGATTTTGATTGCGCACCGGCTTTCGACGGTGATGCATGCGGGGCGGATATTTGTGTTAGAGCGCGGGAGCGTGGTGGAGGAAGGGACGCACATGGAGCTAGTAGCGAAGACCGGCTTGTACTATGCGCTCTGGCGACAGCAGATTGGCGAAGCCGTGGAAGAGGGCGTGGGGAGCCGAAGATAGCCCCCAGATACTTGGATCAGTAGGCTTTTGCGATCACTGAGCGATGTGGGACTTGCTCGCCGGTGATGATGCATGTGCCGGGGCCATCGTAATCATCTTTGAGAGGGATGCAGCGGACGGTGGCTTTGAACTCCTTGAGGCGGGCATCGCAAGCAGGGTCGTCTTTAATGTGGGCGAAGACGAATTTGCCGCCGCCTCTTTCGGCAGTGACGTCTCGGAGGATGTCTTCGACCTCGGAGAGTGAGTTTGCGGGGATGCAGTTTTGTTTTAGCCGGTTTTGCGCGGCTTGGTAGAGATCTGCCTGCATGGCGGCGAGAGTGGCATCGATTTTCGAACGCAGATCGGAATGAGCAACAATTTCTTTCGAACCGGTGTCGCGGCGTTTCAGGACGACGTTGCCGGCGGCGAGATCACGGGGGCCGAGTTCGAGAACGATGGGGACGCCGCGACGCTCCCAGTGGAAGAATTTGGCGCCGGGGGTTTGGCCTTCGCGGTTGTCGAGCTTTAGTTTCAGATCGGCGGCAATTTTCTGCGCGGCCTCCATGACGGATGAACGTTCTTCGTCCTTGCGATAAATAGGGACGAGAACGGCGGGGATGGGGGCGACTTTGGGCGGAAGGATCAGGCCTTTGTCGTCGGAGTGGGTCATGATGAGGCCGCCGATGAGGCGAGTGCTCGCGCCCCAACTGGTTTGCCAGACGTACTCAAGCTTGCCTTCTTTGGATTGGAATTGGACGTCGAAGGCGCGGCCGAAGTTTTGGCCCAAGTCGTGACTGGTGCCGGCTTGGAGGGCGAGGCCGTTTTGCATCATGGCTTCGATAGAGAAGCTTTGTAAGGCGCCTGCGAATTTTTCTGACTTCGATTTGATGCCTTTGATGACGGGCATGGCCATCAGATCTTCGGCGACTTCAGCGTAGATATCGAGAATGCGGAGGACTTCCTCTTTGGCCTCTGCATGAGACGGGTGAGCGGTGTGGCCTTCCTGCCAGAGGAATTCGGTGGTGCGGAGAAACATGCGGGTGCGGAGTTCCCAGCGGACGACGTTGGCCCATTGGTTAACGAGAATGGGGAGATCGCGATAGCTCTGAATCCAGCGGGCGAAGAAGTGGCCGACGATGGTTTCCGAAGTAGGGCGGATGACGTAGGGCTCTTCAAGTTCTTTGCCGCCGGCGATGGTGACGACGGCGAGTTCGGGCGCGAAGCCTTCGATGTGTTCGGCTTCCTTTTTGAGAAAGCTTTGGGGGATGAGGAGAGGGAAGTAGACGTTCTGGTGGCCGGTGGCTTTAAAGCGGTCGTCCAAGGCGCGTTGGAGGGCTTCCCACACGGCGTAACCATTGGGTTTGATGACCATGCAGCCTTTGACGATTTCGGCGGGTTCAGCCATGTCACCTTGAAGGACGACGTCCTGATACCAGGCGGCGAAGTCTTGGGCGCGTGGAGTGATTTTAGATTCAGCCATTATTTTGATTTTCCCTTGCTCGATGCGGGATAGAATCCAACAAGGGTTATTGCAATGATCAATCATCAGTTTCGTTTGGCGGCGCGGCCGGTTGGGCTGCCGGATCGTAGTGCCTGGAAGTACACGGAAGAGCCGGTGGGCGAGCCGAAGGATGGCGAGGTGCTGGTGAAGGTGCTGTATATTTCACTGGATCCGGCGATGCGGGGATGGATGAATGAAGGGCGGTCGTATGTAGCGGCGGTGGAGATTGGCGCCGTGATGAGGGCGTTGGGGGCGGGGCAAGTGGTGGCGTCGAAGTTCCCGGGATTGTCGGTGGGGGATTTTGTCAGCGGCGTGTTTGGGGTGCAGGAGTATGCGATTGTTCCGGGGAAGGCGGCGAGTAAGATTGACGCGGCGGCAGAACGATTGCCGCTCTACATGGCAGCCTTAGGAATGCCGGGGATGACGGCGTATTTTGGTTTGCTGGATGTTGGGAAGCCGGAGCCCGGGAATACGGTGGTGGTGTCGGGTGCAGCTGGGGCGGTGGGTTCTGTGGTGGGGCAGATCGCGAAGATCAAGGGGTGCCGCGTCGTTGGCATTGCGGGCGGAGCGGAGAAGTGTAAGTACCTTGCTGAGATTGGGTTTGATGCGGCGATTGATTACAAGAGTGAAAAAGTGTTTGAAGCTCTGCGGCAGCACTGTCCGAAGGGAATTGATGTGTTCTTCGATAATGTCGGAGGAGAGATCTTAGACGCGGCGCTGGCGAATTTAGCACCAAAAGCGCGGGTGGTGATTTGCGGCGCTATTTCGCAATATAACAGTACGACGGGCATTAAAGGGCCTTCGAACTACCTGTCTTTATTGGTGAATCGAGCGAGTATGACCGGGATGGTGGTGACCGACTACATGGCACGCTACGGCGAAGCGCGGGCGGAGATGGGGGAGTGGGTGAAAGAGGGCAAGTTGAAATCGAAGGAGCACATAGTGGAGGGGCTCGGTACGTTTCCGGAGACGCTGTTGATGTTATACAGCGGAAAGAATGACGGGAAGTTGATTATTAAGGTTTGATGAGACTTGCTGCGCGTGATCTGGCTGGATGGATTGAGCAAAAGGCGACGATTGTCACGCCCAATGCGTTTCTGGCTGGAGTGGGAAGGGAAGAGTTCGCCCGGGGGCGTTTAAGGCAGGGGGTAGAGACGTGGGAGCGACCGGCGATTGTCAGCTTCGACGTCTGGTTGCAGCAATGTTGGCAGGAGGCGCGTTACCGGCTAAGGGATGTGCCGACGCTGCTTTCGATCGAACAAGAGCAGGCGCTTTGGCATTCCGTTATTGAACAGGAACACCCGAATTTGTTTGATCCGACGGCGACGGTGCGGCTGGCGCGGGAGGCAGCGAGCGTTCTGGCGGATTGGCATATTCCGGGGGAGGGTGAGGCTTGGGCGGAGCATTCGGACGCTTTGCAATTTCAACTTTGGAATAAGTCGTTCCGGAAGCGATGCCGCGAGAAGGGGTGGGCGACGCGGACGGGATTGCGTCGACTGCTTACCGACTGGTTGAAAGAGGAGCGGTGGCAGCCGGGATTGACGGTGTTTGTGGGGTTTGAGAAGGCTGCGCCGGCGCTTGAGGAATTATGGAGCGCTATGGGGAGTTTGGGGGTGCGGGTTGGATTTGACGGTGGACGCGCGACCAAAAAATCGGTGGCGAAGGAGTTTGAATCGTTCCCGCAAGAGGTTACCTTTGCAGCGCGGAGATTGCGGTATCTGTTTGAGGCGCGGCCGGAGGGGACGTTGGCCCTGTTTGTGCCGGGGTTGGCCGAAAAGCACGGGTTAGTACGGAGGACGTTGGAGGCGGTGTTTTTTCCATCGGCGGCGGCGCGGATGGAGGAGACGCAAACGGCGGGGTCGCTCTTTCGAATTGCGGCGGGCGGGGCGTTGAGCGAAGAGCCGGTGGTAAAGGCGGCTCTGTTGATGCTCGAATTGGCGAAGGCGCGGATTGATCAAGCGGATGCGGGGGCGATTTTACGGTCGCCGTTTTTGGGAGGCGCCAAAGAAGAGCAGAATCAACGGGCGCTAGCGGATATTGCGATTCGTAGGCGGCGGGAACTGGATGTTACATTCCGGGATGTTGAACGAGTATTGGGTAGCTGCCCGCTGCTTTCGGCGCGCTGGCAAAGGGTTGAGAAATTGCTGGCGAAACTTTCGGAGAGACGGCCTTATTCGGAGTGGAGTGAGTGGATCTCCGATGTGCTAACAGCGCTGGGGTGGCCAGGGGACACGGAACTGAGTGCGAAAGAAGAGCGGACGGTTGAACAGTGGAAAGAGCAACTGTCGATGCTTTCGAGTTTGGGGTTGTTGAGTGAGACGGTTCCTTACGAAGCTGCAATAGGGCAATTGGGTAGGTTGCTGAGAGGCCGGTTTGAGCGGGGTGAATGGGCTGCGCCGATTTATGTGTTGGATACAGAAGCGGCGCGAGGCGTGGAGTTCGACGCGTCGATCGTGGTGGGGCTCTCGGAAGAGAATTGGCCGCCGCCTGTGCGGTTGTCTCCTTTGATTCCTTTTCGGCTGTTGAAACAGCATCATGTGGCTGGCGTTGGTCCGCAGGCCGTCAGAGATGAGCGGGTGAGGAAAACGCAGGCATTGTTTGAAAGTGCTGCGGATGTGAGCGTGACTTACACTGGGCGGCTTTCGACGATGGCTTCAGTGTTTGTAAAAAGGGGGAGAGTGGCGGTTTGGGAAGGGTGGCTGCCTTGGGAGTCAGTGGCGACGGCGACACTGGAGCGATTCGGAGATGGTATGGCACCAGCGTTTGTGGCACAGGGTGAGATGCGGGGCGGGACGGCGATTATTAAGGCGCAGTCACAATGTCCGTTTCAGGCATTTGCGAAGTATCGCTTGGATGCGAGGAAGCCCGAAGACGCTTCGTTCGGGTTCGATGCGCTGGACAGAGGGAGTTTCGCGCATAAGGCATTGGAGCTTGTGTGGCGGAAGTTGGAATCTTCTCAGAATTTGAAGCGGATGCCGGGAGAGGAACTGCAAAGACTGGTGGACGAAGCGATTGCCGAGGCTGTGGCGGTGAGAGATGTAGGGCCCCTTCACCGGTTGAATGTGGAGACCGAGCGTGAGCGGCTCACAGAAGTGATTCTGGATTGGTTGGATGTGGAGCGGGCACGGCAGCAGGATTTCACGGTCGAGACGGTGGAGGAAGCGAGAACGTTCGAAGTGCCCGGGCTGCGGCTGCAACTGAGGGTGGACCGGATTGACCGATTGAGCAATGGCAACTTGGTTTTGATCGATTACAAGAGCGGGCAGCAGAGAAGGCCCAAGTTGGAGGGGGATCGGCCGGAGGAACCACAGCTATTGGTGTATGCAGCGTCGGCGGGCAGAACGGTGGATGGCGTCTTCTTTGGGCAGTTGAAGCCGCGTGAAGTGAAGGCAGTGGGGTTTTCGCGCGGCAAACAGTTTTCGGGACAGACGGCAACGGTGAAGAAAGATTGGGATGACTATTTGGATAGAAGTGCGGGGATTGTAGAAATGCTCGCAAACGAATTCGTGCAAGGTGTGGCGGAAGTGAGGCCGATCGGCGGCCCATGTGAGTTTTGCGGACTGAAGCCACTGTGCCGGTTGAATGAGCAAGGCGCGCTGGAGGAAGAAGCGGAATGATTGCGGACGCGGCAGAGCGGGAACGGGCGCTCGACCCGACGCGTTCATTCATTGTAGAGGCGCCGGCGGGATCGGGGAAGACGGGGTTGTTGACGCAGCGGTTTTTGCGGCTGCTGGGCGGGGTGGAGAGGTGCGAATCGATTGTCGCGATGACGTTTACGCGGAAAGCGGCGCAGGAAATGCGGGAGCGGATCGTGGGCGCGCTGGAAGCGGCGGAGAAAGACGAAGCGCTGGATGAGCACCAGGTTCGGACGCGGGAACTGGCGCGAGCGGTGTTGGCCAATAGCCGGCGACATGGCTGGAATTTGATTGAAGATCCGAGTCAACTGCAGATTCAGACAATTGATTCGCTGTGTGCGATGCTGACGCGACAGATGCCGGTGATTTCGGAATTTGGCGGGTTGGGGAATGTGGTGGAACAGGCGTCGGACTTATATAGGATGGCGGCGCGCGACACGATGAGGGGGCTGACCGAAGGGAGCGAGCGGGAACAGAATTTGTTCCGCAGAATTGCACTGCATTTCGATAACGAGATGACGCGTTTAGAGAAGCAAGTGGCGGACATGTTAGAGCGGCGGGAGCAGTGGGGCGGATTGCCGCGGGAATCTAACGATCCAGTGGTGAATGATTTTGCGGAGTTGCTGGAACTGGCGCGGGTGGCGCTACGAAATGTATTTCGGCGCGCGGCGACGGTGGATTTTACAGAAGTGAGCCGAGCGGCGCGCAAAGCGCTGGGGACGCCGGAGCAGCCGACCGATTTGCTGTATTCGCTCGATTACCGCATCGAGCACCTGCTAGTGGATGAGTTTCAGGATACTTCGCGGGCGCAGTATGAACTGGTTAAAGCGCTGACGGAGCAGTGGTCAGAGGGGGATGGGCGAACGCTGTTCGTGGTGGGTGATCCGATGCAGAGTATCTACCGGTTTCGCGAGGCGGAGGTGTCCCTGTTTCAGAGGTGCCAACGAGATGGGGTTTTGGGGTCGGTACGACTCGGGAAGATTGAACTGAAAACGAATTTTCGCAGCACGCCGGAAGTGCTTGGCTGGGTGGAGACGATGATCGGACCGACGATGCCAGTGGAAGACGCGCAGATTGGGGCGGTGAAGTTTCGGACCTCACAGGCGGCGCGGCCAGCGAGCGGCGTGGAGGTGAAGCTGACACCGCTGATTGAGGATAAGGATGGTTGCGAAGAGGCGGAGCGAGTTGTTCGGGTCGTGAAAGAAGCGGGGAAGACGGCGAAGGTGGGGATTTTGGTGCGGGCGCGAGCGCACGTTGCGAAGATCTTGCCGGCACTGCGAGAGGCGGGAATCAAGTATAAAGCGATTGAGATCGAGCCATTGAAGGATCAGCAGCATGTGATGGATGTGCTGTCGCTAACGCGGGCGCTATTGCATTTGGGGGATCGGGTTTCGTGGTTGGCCTGCCTGCGGGCGCCGTGGTGTGGGCTGACCTTGAAGGATTTGGCGGAGTTGGCGGAGAACGAACGCGAGCGGACGATTTATGAGCTTATCTCCGATTGGGAGAAGGTGAATGCGCTTGATCCAGGTGCGCGCGAGCGGCTAACTTTGGTAACAGAGATCTTTCAGCAAGCGGTGGCAAGCGTGGGGCGGATGGGGCTGCGCGAGTTAATAGAGCGGACGTGGCTCAGGCTCGGTGGACCGGCGCTGCTGAAAGAAGAGAACAAGCGGGAGGATGTGCAGACGTTTCTGGACTTGCTGGGGAGTTTGGAAGAAGGGGGGACCATTCGGGATTTCAGTTTGCTAAATGAGAAATTGGAACATGTTTTTGCCCGGCCAACGACCGCAGACTGCAATGTAGAAGTGATGACGATTCATCAGGCTAAGGGGTTGGAGTTTGATGTGGTGATCTTACCGCAGCTGCACCGGGTGACTTCCAGTTCCGACAAGCCGTTGCTCGCGTGGACTGAAGAAACGAGCGAGCAAGGGACGAGCTATTTGCGAATTGCAGCGCAGCCCAAGCGGGGGGAATCGTCACTGGGTTACGAAGAGATTTACGAAGAGAGCAAGAAAAAGGATGCGGAAGAGAGCAAGCGATTGCTCTATGTGGCGTGTACCAGGGCGCGAGACCACCTATGCCTTTTTGGCAACGCCGAATTAAGTAGCAAAGGCGAACTGAAGAAGGCAGGCAGCAACACATTCTTGGGTTTGATTTGGGATCCGGTGAAGCCCGCGTTCGAAGGCGCCCGGAGGATGCGTCCGGCGAAGCAGAAGAATTTTTATGACGCGTTGCGGCCTGAGAAAACGACGATGCTGCAAAGGCTGCCGGAGGGATGGAGGTTACCGGCATTTGCGATGTCGGTAGCGTGGATGCCGAAGTTTGAGCGGGCTCCGGCGGCGGCGCGGAAGATTACGTATGAGTGGGTGGGGGATACGAGCCGGCATGTGGGCACGGTAGTCCACGAAGTTTTGAAGCGCGTCGCAACTGAAGGGCTGGAGGGCTGGGACGAGCAGCGCGTCGCGGGAATGCGTGCGTTGGTGCGGTCGGAATTGGACCGCCTGGGAGTGCCTGCGGGCGAAGGGCAGACGGCGACGGAGCAAGTGACGCGCGCGATTCTGAATACGCTGCGGAGCGAGCGCGGACGATGGTTGCTGGCGGGACATGCAGAGGCGCGGTCAGAATATTCGATTGGCGGCATGGTTGGGGAGAAGTTGATTAGCGCGGCGGTGGATCGGGCGTTTCGCGATGACGAGGGGCGCTTTTGGATTATCGATTTCAAGAACAGCGATCACAAGGGCGGAAATCGGCAGGAGTTTTTGAATGAAGAGCAGAGGCGGTACACGCCCCAGCTTGAAGCGTACGCCACACTTTTGCGGCGTGTACGGACGGAGCCGATTATGTTGGGATTGTATTTCCCGTTGATGGATGAATGGCGCGAGTGGAGTTTCGCGACTGGCGTCGTTGCGGCTCAATAGACTAGAGAGTGATGTCTGCAAGATTAACTGCGAATGTGAAAGCGGGCGGATGCGCGTCGAAATTGAGCCCGAAGATTCTGGATCGGGCATTGCGTTCGGTGCCGCGCATGACGAATGAACATGTACTGGTGGGCTATGACACGGCGGACGACGCCGGGGTTTACGACTTGACGCCGATGGCAGGCGGAACGCCGCTCGCGATGGTGCAGACCGTAGATTTCTTCACGCCCATTGTCGATGACCCGTACACGTTCGGAGGGATTGCGGCGGCGAATGCGCTAAGCGACGTTTACGCGATGGGCGGGAGACCGGTGACAGCGTTGTCGCTAGTGGTGTTTCCGGGCAAAGGCGAGATTGAAGATCTGGAGCAAATTCTGAAGGGCGGCGCGGAGAAGATTCATGAATCCGGTTGCGTGATCTTAGGTGGGCACAGCATTTCAGAAGACGAGGTCAAGTTTGGTTACGCGGTGACCGGACTGATTGATCCGCGGAAGGTTTTAACGAACGCGGGCGCGCGGGCCGGCGATGTGCTGGTGTTTACAAAACGGATTGGCACCGGCGTGGTTTCGACGGCGCTGAAGAAGGGCATCGTGAAACAAGAAGATATGGACGCCTCTATAGCGCAGATGCTAACGCTGAATCGCGAGGCTGCGGAAGCGATGACCGGCCTAGAGGTTCATGGTTGTACGGATGTGACTGGTTTTGGATTGCTGGGGCATGCCCGGGAAATGGCGCTGGCGAGTAATGTGACGCTCGAGATTCGTGCGGGCGCGATTCAATACTTGCCGGGAGCGATTGAATATTCGAAGGCTGGCGCACATTCGGGCGGGCTGAACAACAATCGAGATTTTGTGGAGAGCTGCGTGAATATGTACGAAGGTATTCCGGCGGAGATTGAGGCGCTCTTGTATGATCCGCAAACTTCGGGAGGGCTGCTGATTGCGTTACCCGAGGCGGATGCGGCACAATTCCTGAAAATGCGAACCGAGGCCTATGTCGTTGGTAAAGTGACCGAGCGACAGAAGAAACCGTTGGAGGTGAAGCTGTGAACAATCCGCTAATTATCGCGCTGGATGTGGAGAGCGCGGACCAGGCGCTGAGTCTGATCGACAAGATTGGGCCGGCGGCGAATTTCTATAAAGTCGGAATGGAGCTCTATGCGGCCGCTGGGATGAGCTTGGTGAAGCAGATTCAAGCGAGCGGGCGGCAAGTGTTCCTGGATTTAAAGCTCTACGACATTGGGGAGACGGTGAAGCGCGCGACGCGGCGCATTTGTGAAAGCGCTGAGCCGACGTTCCTGACGATTCACGCAAGCAAGAAATTGATGCAGGCGGCGGTGGAGGGCCGGGGGAAGACGGCGACGAAACTATTGGCCGTGACGGTATTGACGAGTTTTGAGCAAGCGGACGTGGGGGATCTTGGTCACACGAGGACGATTGCCGAATTGGTGGATCTGCGGGTTGCGAAAGCGCGCGAAGCCGGCATGGATGGGATTGTGTGTTCACCACTCGAAGTGAAGAGAGTGCGGACAATGGCCGGGGCAGGGATGAAGCTGGTGACGCCCGGGGTACGGTCGCCCGGTGCGGAGAAAGACGACCAGCAACGTGTGGCGACGCCGGCCGAAGCTTTGAGTGACGGCGCGGATTACATTGTGATTGGACGGCAAGTAACGCGAGCGGCAGATCCGAAGGCGGCGTGCGAACAAATTCTCGGGGAAATTGCGACAACTGGTGCCGCTCTCGCGAGATGACTGGCGAGAGCGGCTTTTTGAGTGACGGTCTACAGCGATTTCAGAAGCCGGAGAATAGCGCCGCCGTTGGGCGTGCCTAAGCCAGTGCAAGGATCCCAGCCGACACCGGCGTAGAAATCGCCATTGTTGCCAACAGTAATATCACGCAGCGCTTTGCCGGGGGCGAGCTTGGAGTAGAGCTTCGGATGAAGCCAACCCAAGCGCTTGCCGAGACGTTCGTTCAACAGAGCGATGAGCGCGGCCCAAAGAGGAGCAACCGCGCTGGTGCCGCCGACCACTCCTTGTTGACCGCCGATGAGAACAACGTAACCGGAGTCAGGATCGGCATTGCCAGCCACATCGGGAACGCCACGACCGGTTGGATTGGAATTGACCGGAACAGGTACGTTGATGGAAGCTTGATAGGTCGGCTTCGAGAAGTGCTGGCTGACGCCGCCGCCGGTGGCGCCACCATCCGCACCATCGTTCCAAACGGTTTCGGAAACGATTTTGCTATCGGCAAATTCCAGGCGCGTTCCGCCGCAAGCTAAGACCCACGGGCTGGAAGCGGGGAAATCGACGTGATCGACGCCATCGTCTTCGCCATCGGAAGAACCGTTGTCGCCGGCCGCGGCGCAAACCGAAATACCGAGCATCGCGGCGTCATGGAAGAGAGCATTGAAAGCGTCGATGCTTTGCGGAGTCCAACTATCTTCCGGCATGCCCCAGCTGATGGAGATGACGGAAGGCTTGCGCGCTTTATCGTGGATGGCCGCGGCTATGGCATCGTAGAAACCTTGATCGGTATTCGTCGAGAAGTAGACTGCAATCTTCGCTGCCGGAGCGATGGCGCCGGCCACCTGGATATCGAGGGTCACTTCGCCGTCGGCACTATCGGGATCGCCGGTGGGACTGTTGGTCGCACCATCAACGCCGATGGCTGTTACGCTCACCTCGGGCAAGCCGAGTTGCTGCCAATAGGTAGTGAGGTCAGAAGGGGTGAAGCCTCCGCCTAACTCAACGAGGGCGATGGTTTGATTCATGCCTTTGTTGTTGGGGAAGTTGTAAGCATCGGCCACCTGGAGCGGCGTGTACGCAACCGAATCACTGGAGTGCGAATTCACGCGATGACGAGTAACGGCGACAGGTCTTTGATCAAAGCCGAAGACGGCGATGACGCGACCCGCAAGAACGGGGTCCAGCCAAAGCGAGCCTTGCCGGGTACGAACGGTTTTTCCGTTCACCCGCCGCAGATCAACGTCGGCGCCGAATGCGTCGGCCATGGCGGAAAATTTCCCGGCCATGGTGATGGAGCGCGCCGCCGCGTCGCTACGAACTATGCTGAAGCCATGTTCGTGAGCGAAGCGTTCGACTGCTTCGATATCGGACGGATCCGCACCTTGCACTTTTTCAAATTGCTGGTGCGAGAGCCGGCCGGCGGGCGTCTTAGGAGCGTCGTCCCTACGCCGCAAAATACAAGTAATTTGTAAGACTTCATCCAGCGAGGGCTTGCCCATGAAGGCAGCGTTCGATGGATGTTCGCGGTTTGAACCGCTTAATATGACATGTGAAGACATTTACGATTCTCCGCTTTGGAGGTTAGCCGGAGCGGCGTTCCGGCAAGTTCTTGTGACGCTTTCCAAAAAGCCCGTAAGCATATGAAAAATAGGAAGTTAAAATTTCTCAAAAAAGTTGTCAAGTTTTGTGACTGGATTTGGGTGCGGCGAAAGATGCTGGTTGCGGCGTTGCTGCTTCTGACTGCCGCACGAGTACAAGCGCAAGGGCTTTCGAGTTTCTTGGGCAACAAAACTACGCCGACGAGCGGAGCGCATCCTGCGGCTGATTCGCTAAATAGAATCACGCCGCGGAGCACGATCCTGCATTTTCTGGAGGCGTGTCACGGTGAGCGCTATACGGTGGCGGCTCGGTATCTGGATTTGTCGAAGATCCCGATGGAAGATCGGCGTACCCAAGGGCCGGAACTCGCGAAACAGTTAGCAGACATTCTGGATAAGGAACCGCGCTTTGAAGTGGATCAACTGAGTGACGATCCAGACGGAACGTTGAACGATGGGTTTGCGGCAAACCAGGAACTGCTGGTGAAACTGAATACCACTCAGGAGGCGAACACTTTAATGCTCGAGCGAACCAAGCAGCAGGGAGCGGAAATCTGGCTAGTGGATGCCGATAGCGTTACGCACATTGCAGACTTGGATGCGCTGGAAGGGGAATCGACGCTTGGGAAACACATGCCTAAAATTCTGGTAGTGCATAAGTTCCTGGGCACTTCCTTGTGGGCATGGATTTCACTGGTCGGTATTTTGTTTTTGCTGTGGGGATTTTCGCGGCTCCTCTCCCGCGTGTCTTTGTTTTTGCTGACGCCGCTGGTGAAGCGATTTGCGAAGTCGTTCGACAGCAGAAGATTGGCGACGCTAACAGATCCGCTGCGGCTGCTGATTTCGCTAGCGGCGTTTCGAGCGCTGATGGAAGTGGCGACGCCTTCAGCGTTGCTACGCGATTACTTGATCAAACTGCTGATTTTCTTTTTCACGCTGGGATTGGCGGCGCTGGCGATGCGCGTGGTGGATGTTGTATCCGGGCAATATCTAGCCAGGTTGGGACCGAGCGAGCGAGCGCTTTCGTACTCACTGCTGCCACTGGGCGTTAGAGTGATTCGCATCGGCATTTTTTTGTTGGCCGCGATATTCGTTCTAGCTTCGTGGGGGTACAACACCAATGCGCTGATTGCCGGACTGGGTGTCAGCGGTTTGGCGGTTGCGCTGGCGGCGCAGAAGACGATTGAAAATCTGTTTGGCGCCGTGGCGTTGGTCAGCGACCGGCCGGTGCTGGTTGGAGATTCATGCCAGTTCGGCGGGATCACGGGGACGGTGGAAGACATTGGGCTGAGGTCAACGCGAGTACGGACGCCAGACAGAACGCTGGTAACGATTCCGAACTCGAATTTTTCGACGATGACGCTTGAGAATTATTCGCGGCGGGACCGGATTTGGTTTCATCCGACTATTCGTCTGCGGCGGGATACCAATTTGGCGAAAGTGAAAGCGATGATGCAGACGATGGGTGATATCTTGCGCGGCCATCCGAGCGTACAAGCGGCGGAGGTGCCGGTGCGGTTTACCAAGATCACGGACTATTCGCTGGATATGGAAATTTTCGCTTATGTGATGACGGCGAACTACGATGAATTTCTGAAGGTCCAATCGGACCTGCTGCTCAAGTTCTTGGAGGCGGCCGAGGGGCAGGGAGTGAGCTTGGCGGTGCCGGTGGCGGAAAGTGTAAACGTCAGTCTTCCGGCTGAAGATGCGACAGCGAACTTGGATTCCCATCCTGACGAAGCGCTTCGAGCAGGGCACCAGCAGCCGGGCTGAAGCGAGGCTTCGAGAGCGGGCAGAGGATGGAAGTGTAAACGTTCTGCATTAACTTTTGGGTTAAGAGATGGCTTTGAAAAACCCCGCCAACTGCAACAATCGGAACGGTTTCCGCTTTCTTGAATAGCTGGTCATAAACAGCGGTAATGTACAGGGTTAGACTCTCGGCAGCGTGCTTTAAAACTTCAAGTGCTACTTGATCTCCTGTTTCGGCTGCTTCGGTAACGAGCTTGGAGTACTGGGCGACATGGCGGCGATCAAACTGATTATAGGTCTGGTGCATGAGGCGATTGGCGGTCGGCGCGCCCGAAACCTCAAGTAAAACTTTATGCAGCAACGTGGGCTGACCCCAACCTTCTTCGAACTGTAGAGCGCGGCGAATGGCTTGCTTGGCGAGGTCAAATGCGCCGCCTTCGTCCCCAAAGATGTAGCCCCATCCACCGGCGCGGGCGGATTTGAATTCGGCGTTGCGGCCGAACGCGATGGAGCCAGTACCGCCAACGATGATGATGCCAGGCTCGCCGGCGGTGCCGCCGAGGAGGGCGATTTCGGCATCGTGAGTGAGCTTGTAGCGCTCGGCGGGAATGAGTTCTTTGGCGTAGGCTTCCTTGTCTTCGGCGCCGCCGCTTAAGCCGAGGCAGACGGAAGCGAAACGAATGGCATTGGAATCGAGACCGGCTTCGTGATAGGCCTGACGGAGACAATCGCCGACCGCGCTCAGGAATTTCGCGCGGCCTTCGGCAGAGGCGGCATGATTGCAAGGACCACCGCGGCCACGGCCGATGACTCTACCAGTTTCATCGGCGAGCAGAGCTTTGGTGGTCGATTGACCACCGTCAATTCCGAGATAGAGGCGCGGCATGTTTAGGAGAGAACCTTGTCGGCGGAGTAGCAGATGGGATCGAGCGGGCATTCCCCGCATTTGGGTTTGCGCGCGATACAGATTCCCCGGCCGAAATGGATGACCTGATGCGAGAACTGGATCCAGCGATCTTGCGGAAGAAGTTTTTGGAGATCTTTTTCGATCTTTACGGGATCTTCGTTCTTTGTGAGATCGAGGCGCTGTGTGATGCGCTGGACATGTGTATCAACGACGATGCCAGATGGGATTCCAAAGGCGGTTCCTAAAACGACGTTCGCCGTTTTGCGTGCAGCGCCGGGGACGCGCAAGAGTTCTTCCATGTTGCGCGGCACTTCGCCTTTGTGATCGGCCATGAGTTTGCGGGCGGCGCCGATGAGGCTTTTCGATTTGTTGTTGAAGAAGCCGGTGGAGCGAATTTCCTGCGCCAGTTCTTCTTGATTTGCGGCGGCCATGGCGGCGACGGTTGGATATTTCTTGAAAAGGCCGGGGGTAACTTTGTTCACGCGCTCATCGGTGCACTGCGCGGAGAGGATGGTGGCAACCAGCAGTTCCCACGCGTTGTGGTGATGGAGAGCGCAAACGGCGTTCGGATAGAGCTTAGCGAGTTCTTTGAGTATCCGATCCAAGCGCGCTTTGCGTTCGGCGGCGGATTTAGGTTTCGGGACTTTCTTGGGTGGTGTGACGGGATGGGTTTGAGTTTCGGGTTGCGCCATGGAATACCGTTAAGATATCGTACCGGAACTGTTCTGCGTCCGCGTGCTGAATGCCGGCATCGTAAGAACGAATATGCAAACCTATCATCTGCGCTGCGAATTGATTACGACGTGCTCGCTCAAGGATACGTTTGAAGTTTTCAAGAATCCCTTGAACTTAGCGAAGATCACGCCGCGTTCGCTCAACTTTCAGGTGCTCACGACGGACGTAGTAATGCGCAAAGGGGCTGAGATTGAATACAACATTCACTGGATGGGATTGCCCATGCATTGGAAGACGTTGATCACCGAATATGAGCCGCCGTATTTGTTTGTGGATGAGCAGGCGGAGGGGCCGTATTCTTTGTGGCGGCACCGGCACACCTTTGAGGAAACGGCGGAAGGGACGAAAGTGGGAGATCACGTGGAGTACGCGTTGCCTTTTGGGAAGCTTGGCGAGATTGCGCATACGCTGGCAGTGAAGAAACAACTGGCAGGAATCTTTCAGTTTCGACAGCGAGAGATCGGGAAGTTGCTGGGTGGGAAGACGGTGCAGATTTCTGGGCCGGTGATTACGACAGGGGCTTAAGACGGCGCGCCGTTTTCGAGGAAGTTCCGCAAACGATGGCTGCGGCTCGGATGGCGCAGTTTGCGTAAGGCCTTGGCTTCAATTTGGCGAATGCGCTCACGGGTGACGGCGAAATTTTGGCCGACCTCTTCCAGCGTATGTTCACTGCCGTCCTGGAGGCCGAAACGCATCTTGACAATTTTTTCTTCGCGCGGGCTGAGGGTTTTTAGAACTTCGGCGGTTTGTTCGCGCAGGTTCAGATTGATAACCGCTTCGGACGGCGAAACCATCCGGCTATCGACCAGAAAATCCCCAAGGTTGGATTCTTCTTCTTCACCGACAGGTGTTTGCAGTGAGATGGGTTCTTGAGCGATGCGCATAACGCGGCGGATCTTGCTGGGTGACAAGTCCATGCGGAGAGCGAGTTCGTCGGTAGTAGGTTCGCGGCCGAGTTCCTGCTGCATGACGCGCTGCAGGCGAACGAGTTTGTTGATGGTCTCGATCATATGCACCGGGATGCGGATGGTGCGAGCTTGATCTGCGATGGCACGAGTGACGGCTTGACGGACCCACCAAGTGGCGTAGGTGGAGAACTTGTAACCACGCTTGTAATCGAATTTGTCGACAGCGCGCATCAAGCCGATGTTGCCTTCCTGAATGAGATCGAGGAATTGCATGCCACGGTTGGTGTAGCGTTTCGCAACAGAGACAACCAGGCGGAGATTCGCCTCGATGAGGCGCTTTTTGGCGGCCTCGGTTTCCATTTCGCCGCGCTCCACAATTTGAAGCGTGCGGCGGAGTTCAGTCAACGATGCGCCGCTCTTATCTTCGATAGCCTGGAGCTGGGCGGAGAGGGCCTTAAGCTCTTTTTTCAGCACAGCAACGGTGCCCGAGTTTGTTGAAGCAGGCTGCTCGATTCTCCGTTGGATGCGAGCGATTTCCTGCTCCAGCGGTTTTACCTGGCCAACAACTTTGCGCAAGCCGTCGCTGAGCGAGCGACGGAAGCGAGTGCACAACGGAATGGCGCGAATGCCTCTGGAGATGAGCACCATGAGGCGAGCATATTCAAAGCGAAGTTTGCGATATTGCTTCGGCTTCATGTTGCGCGAAACAGCAATGAGTTTCTGCTCCGTTTGCTGGCTCTTCTTGTAGAGCTTTTCGATTTCCAGAACGGCAAGGAGGAATTGCTCGCGCAACGCGTCGGTAGCAACCTCCTCTTCCTGGCCGAGTTGGATATCCGGCGCTTGCATGATGTCCAAAATCGGGCAGACGTTTTTTTCGACGGCGTGCTTGGCGTCCAGGACGAGGTGGATGATCAGGCGCGAACGAGCGAGCGCTTTCTTGACGGCGGTTTCGCCCCGCTCAATCCGTTTGGCCAGTTCGATTTCGCCTTCGCGCGTGAGCAAAGGCACCATGCCCATCTCACGCAGGTAAACGCGAACGGAATCGTTGCTTTTATCGAGCGCGCCGGCGGAGAGATCAAGATCGGAAAGATCTTCTACCTCTTCATCCTTCTTATCGAATTCTTTGGGTTCCTCCAACTCGACAGTGGCAGTTTCAAGGTCAGCGAAAATTTCGTTGAGATCCTGGTCCGGCGCCAGATCTTCGCGCACTACGCCATTGACATCGTAGAGTGCAAAGCCCTTGTCATTGCTGTGTTGCATTCAACTGCCCTTTTCCCTAAGCCGCCCAATACGCGTCAATGGGATCGAGACCCTCCGAACAAGTACCTCGACAACTCATAGTACAACACCAAAAGGCCATTTGGATGGGCAGTTTTTTGAACGTTCATGCGTGTGCCGCCTTACGAAGAGAGGCGTGGCTGGACTGGAGCAATTGATTCAATTCCCCGGTAGCGCGCAGGGCGCCTTGCAGATCGCCTGCTCTTTCCAACTGTTGCACCTTTCTGCGTAAATTTTCTACCTGGTGTGTCAAGGCTTTTGCTTCAAGTGCTCGTAAACAATCGATGGCTTGTGCCGGGGCGGCATCCTCGTTGATCGGTAACTCTCCGAAGCCGATTTCCTCGAGGACGCGCTGGAAATGTTGATCCAGTTGATGGACGATGTCTTCGAGGGAAAAGTGACGCAATTGTTCGTCGAACTTAGCAATGGCGGAGAAGATGGGTTGGAGTTCCAGATGGCGGAACGCATCCGGTTTCGAAAGCACGTACTGACGGATTGCAGTACGCGAATCCGGGCTCGCCAGCAGGCAGGTGAGCAGGAGTTTCTCATTGGGCGCGACGGCCGAGGACACCGCGCGCGGCTGCTGGATGACAGCGCGCGGGCCTTTGCGAAATTCTTGCCGGATTAGTTCGCGGTCGAGGTTTAAGTAGGCAGCAAGTTCTTCAGCGATCGCCGAACGTTCGAGACGATCTGAGACATGTTGGACGGTGGGCCAGAGAAATTTGAAGGCGTCGATTCGGCCTTCCACGCTGCTCATGTCGAACCGGTGACGTGTGCGATCAGCTAGCCAGTGGAAGTACGAGACGGCGTTATCGAGTAACTTGCGATACGCATCGGCGCCGTTTTGCTGGATGAACTCATCAGGGTCAAGATCGCCGGGAATTTCGAGAACCTTCACGCGCATGCCTTCGGCGAGGAAAGAGGTGATACGCTTTTCGGTGGAATCGGCGCCGGCTTGATCGGAATCGAAGTTGAGAATGACTTGGCCGGCATTGCCGGATTGGGCGACTTGGCGTTTGACCATGCGGACCTGTTCGGCATGAAAGGCGGTGCCGCTGGCAGCGACAACTTCCCTGATACCCGCCGCGTAAACGCCGATTACATCCATATAACCTTCAACCAAAATCATGCGGCTATTCTTGCGCGCCTCAATTTTGGCGCGGTGAAGGTTGTAGAGTACGCCCGACTTGTTATAGAGCGGAGTGCCTGGCGAGTTCATGTATTTGGGCTTGTCGTCAGGGCGCAAGGCGCGGCCGCCGAAGCCGATGATTTTTCCGCCTTCGTTGTGAATGGGAAACATGAGGCGGGCACGAAAGCGATCGTAGAAGCTGCCGTCGTCGCGTTTGCCCACGAGGCCGCATTCGTCCAGGAGCGCAGTACCGAATTTCTGCAACTTCTTGATGAGTTGTGAGCCGGAGGAATCGGCCAGGCCGATGCGGAACTCATCCATGGACTCTTTGGAAACGTTTCGGCCTTCCACATATTTGCGGGCGTCGGCGCCGCTGGGATTGCGAAAGTTTTCCTGAAACGTCGCGGCGGCGATTTCCTGCATTTCAAAGAGGGCGGTGCGTTTGCGGGATTCGGCATCGTCGGAATGATGACGCTCCGGCATGGGGACGCCATAACGTTCGGCAAGAAGCTTCAGCGTTTCGGGAAAAGTGAGGCTTTCGCGTTCTTGTATAAATTTAAAGACGTCGCCTTTGGCATCGCAGCCGAAACATTTGTAGAAGCCCAGGGCGCCGTTGACGTAGAACGAAGGCGTGTTTTCGGAGTGGAATGGGCAAAGGCCTACCCAGCGCATTCCCGAGCCCTGCCGCTTGAGTGGCACGTATTGTTGAATGACGTCGACGATATTCAACTGCGATTTGAGATGTTCTGCGAAATCCATGAAAGGGCTGTGCGGGGAAGGCACTACCAGAGTACCCCAAACAGATCATTTTTATAATGGCGGCAGATGGCGCTGAAAGAGTACGCGGCTAAGAGAAACTTCGAAACGACACCGGAGCCTGCTCCCAGTGAGCCCGCGAAACATGGGAATGAGCGAGAAGGTTTCTTTTGCGTACAGCGACATGACGCGTCTCGCTTGCATTATGACTTTCGATTGGAAGTAGGCGGAGTCTTAGTAAGTTGGGCGGTGCCGAAGGGACCGAGCCTCGATCCGGCACGCAAAGCGCTGGCGATGAAGGTGGAAGATCATCCATTTGATTACGGAACATTTGAGGGAAATATCCCAAAGGGCGGTTACGGCGGAGGGAGCGTGATGCTTTGGGATAAAGGGACGTTTGAGGTGATCGGTGAACCCGGGGCGCATGGGCAACTGAGCGTGGGGACTTCAAGTTCGAGCTGCATGGGACGAAGCTGAACGGTGGGTTTGCGATTGTTCGCATGAAGAAATCGGCGAAGGGGAATGAGTGGCTGCTTATCAAGAAACAGGATGAGCACGTGATCCCCGGGTATGACATTGAAAAGTTTGCCTGGAGCGTCGCGACCAAGCGAACACAGGATGAGATTGCGGAAGACAAAGCTCCGATGAGCCCAGCGGATCTGGCGGGAGCGAAAGAGAGTGCCTTGTTTGCTGCGCCGGAGGTGATGCTGGCGAACGCCGCGACACATCCGCCCAAGGGAAAACAGTGGCTTTATGAGATCAAGTGGGATGGGGTGAGGGCACTGTGTCTTATTAAGCATGGAAAGCTGGAGATGCAGACGCGACGGGGGAACCGCTGCGAGAAACAGTATCCAGAGCTGGCGGACTTGCCTGCGCATGTGAGTGCGAAAACAGCTTGGCTTGACGCTGAGATCTGCGTGCTGGATGAGCACGGACGGGCGCGCTTCGAGTTGATTCAGCCGAGGATTGGGGCGGTTGCGTCGGCGGCGCCCAGGTTGGCGGAAAAATCGCCAGCAACGCTGTTTCTGTTTGATGTCCTTTACCTGGATGGTTATGACGTGCGGGGAGTGGCGCTGGAAGACCGGAAAAAATTGCTTACCAGCATAGTAACTCCGAGTGATCACATTCGCATCTCCGAATCGTTTGAGACCGACGGCGATCAGATGTTTGAGGCGGCGCGCCAGATGAATCTGGAGGGGATTCTGGCGAAAGACAGGAGGAGCCATTACGTTTCGGCGCGAAGTTCGCAATGGGTGAAATTGAAGGTGCAATCGGAGCAGGAGTTTGTGATTGCGGGCTTTACCGCGGGGGAGCGTGATTATTTCGGAGCGCTAGTGCTCGCGTACGAAAAAGATGGCAAGTGGGTGCACTGTGGACAGGTGGGAACCGGCTTCGATCAGAAGTTGATGAAGGCGATTCACGCGCGTCTGAAGCCGCTGGTGACAAAGTCGTCTCCAATTCGACCGGTACCGAAGCTGAAAGACCCTGTGACTTGGGTGAAACCGGAAGTGGTGTGCCAGATTCGTTTTCTGGATTGGACCCAGGATGGGATGTTGCGTGCGCCGGTCTTTGTTGGTTTACGTGATGATAAGCCGGCGGAAGAAGTAGTGAGAGAGGAAGCGCCCGAGTCGCTTTCACTGAATCTCGCCGGTAAAGAAGTAACCGCGAATGTGGAGGGACATAGTCTTAAGTTCACGAATCTGGATAAAGTCTTCTTTCCTAAGGACGGGTGGAAGAAGCGCGATTTGCTGGTGTTTTACAACGACGTGGCGGAGTTCCTTGTGCCGCATCTGCAAGGCAGACCGCTCTCGATGAAACGATATCCGAACGGGATTGCGGACGATTTCTTTTTTCAGAAGAATGCGCCGAGCCATTTTCCGAATTGGCTGCATTTGGAGCCGATTGTGGAGCATGATCCTCCAAAGACGAATCATTATCCGGTGGCGAATGATAGAGCGAGTTTGTTGTATTTGGTGAATCTGGGTTGCATCGATCAAAACCCTTGGATGAGCCGGGTGGGGAATTTGGAGCATCCAGATTGGGTGCTGCTAGATCTCGATCCCGTAGAAGCTTCTTATGACCGGATTGTGGATGCGGCGCTGCTGATTCGGGAGATCCTCAAAGATTTGGGGTTGGAGGGGTATCCAAAGACTACGGGTGGAGACGGGATGCACATCTACATTCCGCTCGAGCCGGTTTACAGCTTTGCCCAAGCGCGGGGATTTGCTGAAATTCTGTCTCATTTGGCGGTGGAGAGGGAACCGAATTTGTTTACGACGCCAAGGTCTCTGGAGAAGCGGAAGAAAGATCGGGTGTACTTCGATTATTTGCAGATTTCGACCGGCAAGACCATTTCCGCTCCCTACGTAGTGCGTGCGTATGACGGTGCGCCGGTGGCGACGCCGCTACATTGGAAAGAAGTGACTGCTGGCTTGAGGCCAACTGATTTCCGAATTGATAATGCGATTCAGCGGTTTCGAAAAGTGGGGGATTTGTTCGCTCCGGTGTTGGAGGGAGGACAGTACCTGGAAAAGGCGCTGGCGCGTTTGCAGGAAGACATTCCTAACGCGGTAAAGAAAGGCAGCGCCACTCACCGGAAGAAGTAACAAGGCCGGAGCCGAATACTTGTTCCAAGGCTGGGAGTTCGTCATCTGTGAAACCGGTGAGGATGAGTGTACCGCCCGGTGCGACGATGCGGAGCAAATCATCTCCGATTGCAAGCAAGACAGTGGCGCTGATGTTCGCGACAGTAATGTGTGCGCAAGAGTCACGGAGACAGTCAGCGTAGCCCACCGCGAGTGTGGGGTTGAATTTGTTGAGGTTGAAATTTTCTGTCGCTGCCTGGAGAGCGGCTTCGTCGGGGTCAATGCCAATGGCGCTAATCGCCCCAAGACGTAGGGCCGCTATGGCGAGAAGGCCCGAGCCCGTACCAATATCGATCACTATCTTGCCGGCAGGGTTCGAGCGTTCGAGTGCTTCGAGAGCGAGTTGAGTGCATGGGTGCTCACCGGTGCCACAAGCGAGTCCGGGATTGTGAGTGATGCGGAGTTTGCCCGGAGGTGTCATGTCTGTAGACCACGCCGGAGCCAGGAAGAGGCATTCGCCTATTGATCTTGGCGGCCAAGCGCGGTGAGTCTCCGCGACCCAGTCAGTCGAGTCTTCTTCATCCCAGTGAGTGTCACGACCGGCAAAATGTTCGAGGAGTTCGGCACGCTGAGCGTTAGATTCGAAGCCGGCAATCAAAATGACTCCCGCGCCATCCTCTACTTCGCGAATGCCCGCTGTGCCGGCCTCCCATAGATCGGCTGACAGGAGATCAACTTCCTCAGCCTTGCATTTGAATCTCAGAGAATACATTGGCCAATTATTGAGCGAAACGTCGAAAGAAGCTGCTCGGCAGCCAAGTGGGAGGCTGATCGGCATTGGCCACACGAACGGCCAGATTTTGCAAAATCACGTTGAATTGCGCAGCTGCGGCTTCATCGACGGGTTGGTCAATATCGTCCTTCACACCGTGATAGCGGTTTGTATACCAGTCCTTAAAGATCTTTTCTTCCGAGCCCCCAGGAATGTAACCGAATTTAAAAGCCAGTGCGGGAACGCCGTGTTTGATGAAGCTGTATTGGTCGCTGCGAATGAAACGGTTTCGGTTGGGTTCTTTGTCCGCTTGCACTTGAACGCCGGCGGCTTTGGCGACTTCGGTGATGTCGGTACCCAGAGTCGACTCGTTTAGACCCTGCACTTCTAGCCACTTCAATGGGAACAGCGGCAGGAACATGTCCATATTGAGGTCAGCGACAATGCGGCCTCTGACTGTGGGATGAGTTGCAAAGCTGGCAGAGCCGAGTTCCCCTTTCTCTTCACCAGTCACAGCGAGAAAAACGATGGAGCGCTTGGTAGATATCTTGCCGCTGTGTAGGCCACGAGCTATCTCGATAAGGGATGCAACACCGGAGGCATCATCCATGGCGCCGTTATAAATGCTGTCGCCGTTGACCGGCTTGCCTTCGCCGAGGTGATCGAGATGGGCGGAGATCACAACATACTCATTCTTGAGACTTGGGTCGCTGCCGGGGTACAAGCCGACTACGTTCTTGGATGAAATGTTCGTTCTGGAGACGCGGACGGTGGCGCGGATCTTCCCCGGGATGGTGAAGTGAGGCATTGGCTGCTGTTGATTGGCGGCTTCCAGAATTTCGTCCATATTATGGCCGGAGCCGGTGAAAAGATCGTCGGCTTTAGCGGGATCCCAGGTCGCACTGAATTGCAAGCCCTGGGTGTAGCTCATGCTTGGATCAGCTAGTTCCATGTGGGCCATACCGAAGGAAAGAATTTGACGCGCCCAAGGGATTTCCATCGTTTTGGGATTTTGAATTCCGATGACACCAATGGCGCCGGCAGCGCGGAGGGCTTTCCAGCGTTGTTCGGTGGAGGAATAGTGGGAGCGGAGATTCCCGTCGATGCGGTCGGGGCCCCCGCTTAAATACGCGACGATGGCGCCTTTGACGGGAAGGCCTTGAAGATCATCGTAGTTCGCCTCAGGAATCACAAGCCCATAACCAGCAAAAACCACCGGAGCAGTGATTTCCTCCGGACGTTGAGCGGCGTAGCCCATTTGCACTTCATCGGGAACGGCTATCCGCACGCTGCGATCGTTGCGGATTAATTCGAGGCTGCTGGATTGAAGAGATGCCTCGACGAAGCCGATCGGTTGGAAATAGCCATCTGTTCCCGCTGCTTTGAGGTTCGCTTTTTCGAACTGCGCGGCGACATAATCGGCAGCCAGGTCGAAGCCCGGCGATCCGACGTTGCGGCCTTTGAGTTTGTCGCTGGCGAGATAGGCAACGTGTTTCCACCAGGCTTTACCGGCGGCGTTCCAATCAGTGGTTTTATCGCCGGCAGCGGCGCAGAAGGTGCAGACAGATAAGGCGACGAGTGTCTTTTTCATTGCGTTCCCAACGAGAATAGAGAATTGAAGCAACCTCTACCGATCGATCCGTTACTGGCCGAGATTGTCGAAGCAATCCGGCGCAGCCACATTACATTGTTGCAGGCGGAGCCGGGGGCGGGGAAAACAACTCGAGTTCCTGTCGCAGCCTTGGCAGCAGGGTTGGGACCGGTTTTTGTCTTAGAGCCTAGACGGCTTGCAGCACGTATGGCGGCCAAACGCGTAGCGGACGAGTTGGGAGAACGGTTGGGCGAGACCGTTGGGTATCGCGTGCGGTTCGAAGACGTCAGCGGGCCTAGAACAAAGTTGTGGTATCTGACCGAGGGCGTGTTGACGCGAAGACTCGTGGCTGATCGGGAATTCAGTGAAGCGCGGCTGGTAGTGCTCGATGAGTTTCACGAGCGGCATCTGGAAACGGATCTGGCACTCGCTTTGTTGCGCGATTTACAAAAAAGCCGCGGCGATCTGCGTTTGTTGCTCATGTCTGCGACTCTGCGGGACGATTTGGGTGACGAACTCGGGAACCCACCGTTGATCAAGGCGCCAGGAAAACTGTTTCCGGTATCGGTCCGCTATACGCCACACTCATCGGCGCAGCTTGAAGAACAGGTGGCGAGCGCGGTGACGAAAGTGGTGGCAGAGACCAAGGGCCACACCCTTGTCTTTCTGCCCGGAGCGGCGGAAATTCGCAAAGCGCTCGGCGCGTGTGAACCGGTGGCTCGCAAAGTGGGTGCGAGATTGTTTTCTCTGCACGGGGATTTGACGGCAGAGGAGCAAGACCAAGCGGTTTCGCCGAGTTCAACGCGGAAAATTATTTGTTCGACCAATGTGGCAGAAAGTTCGGTGACGATTGAGGGAGTGGAAGCGGTGGTGGATTCCGGCTTGGCGCGTGTGCTGACCCATTCGCCTTGGAGTGGCTTGTCGCGCTTGAATGTGGAGAAGGTCAGTCAATCGTCGGCGATTCAGCGGGCCGGGCGTGCGGGTAGGACAAGTGCGGGCATCGCCATTCGTTTATTTCCGGAATCGGATTTTGTACGCAGGCCTTATGATTTGCCGCCCGAAATCCTCCGCGCTGATTTGAGCAGTACTCTGCTGATGCTCAGCGCGCAAGGCGTCGATTGGGAGCAACTGGCGTGGCTCGATCAGCCCTCAGCCGAACAATTGAAACATGCGCGTCAGTTACTGATTGGGCTCCAAGCCATTGACGCAAACGGCAAGGTAACACGCGCGGGCCGGCAGATGGCGACGTGGCCGCTACATCCGCGATTGGCCCGTTTTGTGGCGGCAGCTTCTGAGATGGGTGCTAAGCGGGAGGCGTGTGATTTGGCTGCCCGGCTTTCTGAAGGGCGGCTGCGGCTGGATACACATTCCCATGCCTCCGATATTGAAGCCCTGCTCGCGGCGGATCTTCCGTTTAACGCGCGTCGGTTGCGGCAGCAGTTGCTCGATCAAGTGCGAGTGCCTGCGCGTGGCGCGTCTGATTCGCATGCGATCGAGAAAGCACTGTTGTTGGCATTTCCCGATCGGGTCGCACGCAAGCAAGGGGAACGCTTTTTGCTGGCAAACGGTAAGGTGGCGCAGCGGGATCGCGCGAGCTTCGTCCAAGGCGATTACGCAGTGGCGATTGAAGTGGACGAGCGCGACGGGCAAACGCCGGTTGTGCGTGTGGCCAGCGCGATTGAGCCGGATTGGCTCTTAGACTTTTTTCCTGATTCCATAGAGACACGCGAAGAGCTCGCTTGGAATCGCGAAGCGGAGCGTGTGGAGCAACGCAATCAACTCCGCTACGAACAATTGGTAATTGATGAATCGACGGGACCGGCATTGGACACAGAAGCTGCAGCGGAACTTTTGGCCCAAAAAGCGCTCGAAGCGGGATCCCAACGTTTCGCCGATGCCGAGGAATTAGCGGGGTTTTTGCGGCGGGTTGAGTTCGCACGAAGCCATCTGAAAGAAACGTTCCCCATGGACCTCGTGTCGGCTGCGGTTCGGCAACTGGCGCAAGGCTGCAGCAGCTTCGTGGACATGCGCGCTGGCAATCTGCTCAGTGTCTTGCAAACACTTGTGCCGATGCGGCAAATTGATGAGGTTGCACCCACGCACGTGCACTTGCCAAGTGGGCGGCGTGCTCGGATTGAGTATCACGACGGACGTCCGCCGTCGGTAGCTTCGCGGTTGCAGGATTTCTTTGGAATGAAACAAACGCCAACGGTGGCTCGAGGAGCGGTAGCTTTAGTGGTGCAGTTGTTGGCGCCCAACCAGCGGCCAGTGCAGGTGACAACGGATCTGGTCAGTTTTTGGAAGAGCCTCTATCCCCAAGTCCGGAAAGAACTCAGTCGCCGGTATCCGAAGCACTCCTGGCCGGAGAATCCCGCCTGAAGCTTCCAATGCGCTTGCCGCATCGAAAGGTTTATGGTTTATCGACAGCTTGGCTATTCAGGCCTCAAAGTTTCGTCTCTTAGTTTCGGCGCCGGTACTTTTGGCGGTCGCGGTGAATTTTTCAAGGCTTGGGGGCAGACAGATGTCGCGGGGGCAAAGCGCATCGTCGATCTCTGCTTAGCGGCGGGCGTCAATTTGTTCGATACAGCCGATATTTATTCAAACGGAGCTTCTGAAGAAATTCTGGGCGAGGCCATCCACGGCAAACGCGATCAACTTCTGATTTCGAGCAAAGCCACGTTCCGCGTAGGCGAAGGTCCCAACGACGTCGGCTCGTCGCGCTATCACTTAATCCGCTCTTGTGAGCAAAGCCTGAAACGCCTGAAAACGGATCGCGTCGACATTTATCACATGCACGGGTTCGATGCCACGACTCCGGTGGAAGAAACCGTGGAAGCTCTGGATTGGCTGGTGAAGTCCGGTAAGGTCAGATACGTTGCGTGTTCGAATTTTTCCGGTTGGCATTTGATGAAGTCGCTGGCGGTTTCGGAGCGGTACGGTTGGACTCGCTATGTGGCGCATCAGGTTTACTATTCTTTGATTGGCCGCGAATATGAATGGGAGTTGATGCCTTTGGGCATCGACCAGAAAGTTGGGGCTCTGATTTGGAGTCCGCTCGGTTGGGGACGTCTCACGGGGAAGATTCGCCGCGGACAACCTCTGCCGTCGGTGAGCAGGCTGCATGAGACTGCGGATAAGGGGCCACAAGTGGAAGACGAATATCTATACAAGGTGATTGATGCCCTGGAAGCCCTCGCGAAAGAGACCGGGAAATCGGTTCCGCAACTGGCGCTCAACTGGCTATTACAGCGGCCCACGGTTTCCAGCATCATCATCGGCGCGCGCACGGAAGAACAGTTGAAAGATAATTTGGGTGCGGTGGGTTGGGACCTTACTGCTGAGCAAGTGAAGAAACTGGACGTTGCGAGCGAACAGCCTCGCATCTATCCGTATTGGCACCAGGCGCAATTCGCCGAGCGGAATCCGTTGCCGGTTTAAGCTTCGGTAATCCGCGCTAGAATCTCCGGAATTTCGAATACGGCGCGGTTTTCCATAGCGGCCGCTTTCGCTCGCATGTGGCTCAAATCGCCGTTGGCGAGCGCGGTGCGGACGGCCTCTTCAATTGTGTTGAAGTTCTTAAGAACCACACCTACGCCTTGCTCGGTGAGCCATTCTGTGTTGTACCGCTCCTGCGGGAGCGTCCAGGCGTTTCTTTCGACGAAGACCGGGAGTTTCATCTTGATTGCCTCCGAAATCGCACCCGGGCCCGCTTTGCCAACAAAGAAGTCGCACAGACTCATAAAGTACGGGATCTCTCTAGTGAAGCCCTCCAAATGAATTTTATTGCGGGTTTTTAGTTGGCCGATGCGTTGCTTGATGGCCGCGTTCTTGCCGCAAATCATAATGAGCTGCAGATCGGCAGTACTGTTGCCAAGGCGTTCGGCAATGGCCAGCATGACGCTCGATCCTTCGCCGCCGAACATGACCATGCCGGTAGGCAACTCTGGATTGAGACGCAGTCTGAGCAGCTCATGCGCGCGCTCGGTAGTTTGTGGATCGTAAAACTGGGGGCGTAGAATCATGCCGCTGGTGCGAAAAATGTGCGTGGGCGAATAGCCTGCCTCGCGAGCTTGCCGAACGGCTTTATCGGTTCCGCAGATCAGGTATTGCCGCTGCTTTTCGATCCAAAAATGCGGCGGATAATCTGCCAGGTCAGTAAGAATCGTCACCAGCGGCACTTTGGGCACGGCTCGCTGCAAACTTTCAAAGAGTGCGCGGTTAAAGTTAGGCACCACGGAAACAACCATTTCGGGATCGCGCTCTTTCCAAATCTTCGTGAGCAGTTTGACCTGTGCTGGATGGTACAGGCGGATGATGCCGTGCATCATGGGAAGCAGGTATTCCGAGCCTAAGGTCCACCCCTTCGCCAGGAATAAGTTGTAGATATCCTCCAGACGGATACGGGTGACCTTACGAAAAACGTCCAGGGTGTCCAATTCCTCCTGCAGATTCAGCAAGCGGACTTCCCAGGATTTGTGGGTTGTTTTGATAACGGATTCAAGCGCCAGGGCCGCGCTCCGGTGACCGCCTCCGGCATTGAAATAAATAAGGTCTATTTTCAATTTTTCGCGCAACTTCCATGGTAATGTCATTGAGCTGTAACCACGGCCGCCGTACAAAGAAGGTAAGAGGAACATTGCCATGCTTTGTCACGTAGACTGGTATTGGACGCCGCTGGTATGACGGCCCACCAGAGCATGCTCCAATTTATAGCCACGCGCGACCACAAATTGATGCGCAAGGTTAATAAATGGCCTGCGCCGAAGTGGGTACGCTTGTGGGCAATTGCCGCCACAAGAGCGGGCGACGGCTGGTTGTGGTACCTCACCGGCTTGTTCATTCTCCTGTTTGGCGGCGCAGATCGGTTTAACGCAACTGCGTCGGCAGGGTCGGCGGCGCTCGTCGGTGTAGGCGTCTTCACCTCAGTCAAGAAGGTCTCCGGGCGAAAGCGTCCTTGCGAAATTGAGCCGCATTGTTGGGCCACCTTATTGCCTCCGGATCAGTTCTCTTTCCCATCAGGCCACACGATTACCGCCTTCGCGGTGGCTGTCGGGATCAGCTTATTCTACCCGGTGCTTGCGCCCTTCTTGCTGTTTTGCGCGCTGAGTATTGCGGTATCGCGTATCTTGCTGGGGATGCATTTCTTGAGCGATGTTGTCGTGGGTGCGCTGATTGGCGTTGGCCTTGCATATTGTGGCAACGCAGTCTTTACTTAACTCGACAAGCTAGTATAAAGCTGGGTGGCAGTGGATGCTGCGCAGTTCTCTTCTTTTCCTTTCTGAGCAGTCTTGGCTTCGCAGTTGGATGGAAACATCCTCGATTTCGCGCAAACTTACGTCGCGCTTTGTGGCGGGCGACAGCTTAGGCGATGGCATGAACGTTCTGAAAAAGCTGGCGAACGAGCGGGTTTTGGGAACGCTCGATTGCTTAGGTGAAAACGTCTCCTCGCTGGAAGCTGCGGCAAAATCGCGCGACGCCTATTTAGCGGCCCTCGCAGAGATCGAAGCGGCTAAACTGCCGGCCACCGTCTCCATCAAATTAACGCAGTTTGGGCTTGATCTTTCACCGCAGGTCTGCGAAACGAACGTCCTTGCCTTAGCGGAGCGCGCGCGGTCCATCGACAGCCGTGTCGAAATCGACATGGAATCCACCGATTACACCGATCGGACGTTAGCGCTTGTGCAGCGCGTCGAAGAGACTTTCCCCGGGCACGTCCGAGCCGTAATTCAGGCGTATCTGTTTCGAAGTGAAGCGGATATCCGAATGCTGTCGGCGAAAAAAATCCCGGTCCGCTTGTGCAAAGGCGCCTACCGCGAGCCTGCTTCAGTGGCTTTCGAAAATAAATCGGATGTGGACGCGAATTACATCAAGCTGCTGAAACTGCTGCTGAACGAGGGAACCTATCCGGCAATTGCAAGCCATGATGAGAACATCGTCGCCGAAGCCGTACGTCATATAGGGGAACAAAAACTCGATCATGAACGTTTTGAGTTTCAGATGCTCTATGGCATACGACGCGACTTGCAGCGGCGGCTGGTTTCGCAAGGTTTTCGCTTACGGCTCTATGTGCCGTACGGCGATGCTTGGTATCCGTACTTTATGCGCCGGCTGGCGGAACGTCCCGCCAACCTGCTTTTCCTCGCAAAGAATCTGGTTCGAAGCTGAAACGAAACTCGAATTTCGGCAACTCAGCTATTGTGAGCCGAGTCCAACATATTGAGATGAAATACTGGCTATACTTCATCGCTAAGCTGCTGGTTGGGGGCGCATTGATGCTCGCGCTGCAGTACGGAGTGCTTCATCTCTATCCGGTTCCTGCGCAGTATACGGAAATGGACCAAGCTCTTTTCATGCACGATGCCGGCTATACCTTCCTGGTCATGGCGCTTTGGCATTTGGATGCCGCAATGCTCGTGCTGATTGTATTGGATCAGCGTAGGCGATGCCGTACCTGCCTGCGTCGTCTGATCATGCCGGTCAGCACCGGCTCATGGGGTCGAACCCTCCTGGGAAGGCCCAGAACAGAGCGAATTTGCCCCTACGGCCACGGCACTTTGACCATCGAGGAACTGCAAATTACAGGTCGGCAGATGTCGGACTGGCATCCGCATGACGATGACATCTGGAAAGAGCTAGAATCGTATTATCAAGCCCGCAAGTAACAAGGTTTTGTGGCGGGCGTCCAGAATACAGAGACGTCGAATCTCTTAGGCCACTAAAACCTTGCCTTTACGTATCCGATTTCCGAAAAGCTCAAGCCGCGGGCGTTCTGTTTCTAAGCGTGCTGTTTCCAGGCGCGCTCTGAAGGTCGATTCTGCCCGTCTTAGCAAGATTGCGTTCTTCACCGCGCTCGGCTTGATCGCAATTGCCGTAGGGTTCGTAGCCTACAGCTATGTGAAGTATGCCAATATCGCCGATGCAAAGCTCGAAAAGGGACCTTTCCCCAATTCTTCTATCCTCTTTGCTGCACCCCGCACGGTGGGCGTAGGCGATGAAGCAACTGTTGCCGACGTTGCCGCCAAACTAAACGAAAGCGGGTATCAGCAGGACGCAAAGACGAATCCTTGGGGCTGGTACCACATCCGGCAGGATGGGATTGAAATCTTTCCCGGCAAGCAATCCGAAACCGAATCCGAGCCGGCCGTACTCAAGATGAAAGATGGCAAGATCGTTTCGATCATTGCCTTAAGCGATAACTCTTCGCGTCCGGAATACGCGCTCGAACCGGCGGTTCTTAGCACGATGTTCGACGAAAACCGCAATAAGCGGCGATTGGTTAAATTCCAGGACATTCCTCCCGTTCTCGTTCATGCGGTGATCTCAATTGAAGACAAGCGCTTCTTCTCGCACTCGGGGTTTGATCCGATCCGACTGGTAAAAGCCGCTTTCGTTGATTTGCGGCAAGGCGGAAGAGTGCAAGGCGCCTCCACGCTTACCCAGCAATTGGCAAAGAAAGTCTGGTTGGATCCGCGAAAGACCTTCTCCCGAAAATTCCAGGAACTCTTGATTACCATTCACCTGGAACGTAAACTCACCAAAGAACAAATATTTGAGTATTACGCAAACCAAGTCGATCTAGGGCGGCGTGGCTCCTTCGGTATCAGCGGATTCGGCGAAGCAGCGCAGGCGTTCTTTGGCAAAGACATAAAGCAGTTAACCCTGCCGGAAGCGGCGTTGCTCGCAGGCTTGGTGCAATCGCCCAGTTCCAAGAACCCATTTCGCTGGCCCGATCGCGCGCTGGCGCGACGGCATTTGGTTCTCGAATCGATGCTCGATAACGGATATATCTCTCAAGCGGAATACAAGCAGGCCGATGCGACTCCTCTGATGCTCACCAAGCAGGGAATTGAATCCACCGACGCGCCCTACTTCGTGGATCATGTGAACGAGCAGTTAGCAGATCAATTCAGCGATCACGACTTTCAGGAGTCCGGCTCGCGTATCTATACCACGCTCGATCTCGATTTGCAGCATGACGCAGCCGTGGCTGTTGCCGATGGCGTCAAGTCGCTTGATGAGATCATGAGCAAACGAAGCGATGGCCAGCCGTTTGAAGCTCCGCAAGTTGCGCTCATTTGTCTCGATCCGCACACCGGCGAAGTCAAAGCCCTCATCGGTGGCCGTAACTATGGCTTGAGCCAGTTGGATCACACGAATGCCAAGCGCCCGTCAGGCAGCGCTTTTAAGCCTTTTGTCTATGCAACCGCGTTAAACGGCGCTCTTTGGAACAGTCCTAACGCGATGACCACTTCGTTGATTGTGGACGATTCGCCGAAAACTTTTATGTGGAACGGCGAAGAGTACAACCCGCACGATATGCACAAGGTTTGGGCCGGTCCAGTGACGTTACGCACTGCCTTTGCCCGGTCCTTGAACGTACCCGCGATTGAAGTTGCTGAGCAGGCGGGCTATCGAAACGTTTCCGACTTGGCGCACAAGGCCGGATTGGTGAATGTGCGCGCAACTCCGTCCATGGCGCTCGGTACCTACAACGTGACACCTATGGATATGGCTGGAGCGTACACCATCTTCGCGAACGATGGAGTTATGGTGACGCCGCGCTTGATTTCGCACATCGTCGATAAAACCGGCAAGGACATCTGGTCGTCGGAGGCAGAGACGAAACGTGTGCTCGATCCGCGCGTGAACTTCCTGGTGGTCAGCCTCATGGAAGATGTTTTGCGCTGGGGTACGGGTGCGGGTGCCAGCCGCTATGGCTTCAACCTTCCGGCAGCGGCTAAAACCGGCACATCGCAAGATGCCTGGTTCGCGGGCTTTACCTCAAAACTGCTGTGCATCGTTTGGGTTGGCTTAGACGACTACAAAGACATCAAGATGGAAGGTGCTCATGCGGCGATGCCAATTTGGGCCGAGTTCATGGCGCGCGCCCATAAACACCGGGCTTACCGGACCGTGAGTTGGTTTCCTGTCCCCTCGGGAATTGTCACTGCCCAGATCGATAACCAAACCGGACAATTGGCCACCAGCGGCTGTCCGCCCACGGCGTTGCGGACCGAATACTATTTAGACGGAACGGCGCCCACCCAGTTCTGTCCGTTGCATGCTGGTGGCACGCAGGTGACGGATTGGCAGATGCCGCTGCCAACCACGCCTCCAACTGGCGGTCTGCCACCAAGTGCCCAGGTTCAGTTGCCGCCCGGTTCCGCTGAGCTACCTGAGAGCGTGCAAGCGGACGCGAGTGCGCAAAAGGAAAAACCTCCGGCCGCCAAGAAGGGACCCTTCGAAAAACTGAAGTCGGTTTTTCACCACTGAGCCGCGAAGCGCTCAGCCTTTCACCCAAGCCACTGGCTCTATTTCCCCTCGAATTGGACACCCAGGACATGGTTCCTGCCTAGCGCAACACAGCGGCGCACTGTAGCGAAGCGGGTTTTGTTTTCGCTTGTGATCTGTACCCGCTCACCAGCGGGAATAGACGAAGGAACCAGCAGGCTCATGCCAGAAGCGGAGACGTCTTGAATGGTGGCCTTGAAGGTGCGTGTATATCCAGCACCGATTTGCCACAGGACTTCGGCTGGCAAATTGACGGGCCGGCGTATTTCGGACCGATACTGCCTCACAAAATCCTCATCGGTCGTTCTAAGACAAACCTGTAGGTTCTTACAGTACAAGGCCACGGGCGGGCGCCAAGTCGCTTCGCGAAGACGTAAAATGGCTCTGGAAGACATATGCAAACAACACGCAGACATTTCTTTTTCGGCAGCCTGTTGGCCGGCGCGATCCCGGTCGGAGGATTTGGTTCAGTCGCTTCATTGTCAAAACTGGGCTACAAGTCGCCGAATGAGAAGTTGAATGTTGCCTCGATTGGCGCAGGTGGTAAGGCTGCCAGTGACATTCGGGCGTGCGCGCAGACTGAGAATATCGTCGCCCTGTGTGATGTGGACGACAAACGAGCGGAAGGCATCTACAAGCAGTTTGATAAAGCGCCGAAATATCGCGATTTTCGAATCATGCTCGACAAAGAACGTGACATTGACGCGGTGATCGTAACGATTCCCGACCACATGCACGCGACTGCGGCCCTGGCGGCGATGGAGTTGGGCAAACATGTTTACGTCCAGAAGCCGCTAGCGCATACGATTTGGGAATGTCGCGAACTAAAGAAAGCCGCCGAGCGTTACAAAGTCGCCACCCAGATGGGCAACCAAGGGTATTCGAACGAAGGGACGCGCCAAAGCGCCGAGATGGTGTGGAATGGTGAGATTGGAAACGTGACAGAAGTTCACGCCTGGACCAATCGTCCGGCTTGGCCGCAAGGAATTACCGATAAGCCAACGCCGGCGAGCGTACCAGATTGGCTGGATTGGGAGTTATGGCTCGGAATCGCTGCTGAGAGACCGTATAGCGAGGACTATTTACCTTTCGCGTGGCGCGGGTTTTATGACTTCGGGTTGGGTGCCCTGGGCGATATGGCGTGCCATATCTTGGGAGCACCGAATATGGCGCTTCGGCTGGCGGCGCCAACCGTGATCGAATGCGTGAGTCAGGAAGGGCGAAGCGACCTGTACTTCCCAGCGAAATCCGTGGTGCGGTTTGATTTTCCGGAGCGCGACGGAATGCCGGCCGTCAAAGTCTATTGGTACGACGCAATGCGGGGTGAGCAGCCAACGTTTGCCAAGGCGCCGCAGGGTGAAATTTTGGGAGACTTGCCGCGAGCCAGGGTGGGTAACATTGCCTCGAACCTAAAGCCCAGAGAGCGCCAAATTCAAGGTGGTGTGTTCACTGAAGATTTCTTTACTCCTAAGGAAGAAACGCCGCGCCCGACGCCTCCGCCCAGTGATAAAAAGCTGAGCCCCCGCGACGAAAAGGAGGCGCACTGGATGAGCCTCATTCGAACCGGAACCAACGGCAGCCTGTTGGTGGGTGACAAAGGAATGATCACCACCGGCACTTATGGTGAATGGACACGGCTTCTGCCGGTGGAAAAAATGCGCGATTACGAATTCCCGCCGGAGTTTCTGCCGCGCTCGCCCGGCCATTATCGGGATTGGATTCGTGCTTGTAAGGGCGGTGTGCCTGCGTGTTCGAACTTTAGTGTATCGGCGCCGTTTACGGAGTGGATCGGCTTGGGCGCGCTCGCCATTCAGTTGAACGCACGATTGGAGTGGGATGCGGAGAACATGAAGATTACCAACAACTCTGAAGCGAACAAGCTGCTGAAACCAGCGATCCGCAAAGGTTGGAAAGTCAGTGTCTAGGATTTTCCGTAATTAACATAAATAGGGTAACCTTCTCAGGAATTTCCACCGTCCAAGGAACTGTGAAGGTTGCCTTTCTGCTTGGGTTGTTCGCGCTTGCGACGCTAGCCTCAGACAACGTACCGAATGCTTGCTTTGACGCTTCGGTTGAGATCGGTATTCTGCCGAAGGCAGCCAACGCAGATTCGCTGGAAATGACAACGCCGCACGCGCCGGATAACAGCTCTTCGAACCAAGTGTCTAAGCGCTTGTTTGGCATTATCCCCAACTATCGGGCAGACAACTACACAACCCAATACGTTCCGCTCACGACGGCCGGAAAGTTCGCCATCGCCAGGCGCGATAGTTTCGACTGGCCTAATTATTTCTTGCTTGCGGGCCTTGCTTTACAAGCGCAGGTGGCGGCAGGCGGGTTTCTGCATAGCGGCGGCCTCAACGGTTTTGGACGGTATTACAGCCGTGGTTTAGCTGACCAGGTTATCGGCGCTTATGTGACCGAAGCGATTCTGCCGAGTCTGTTGCATGAAGACCCCCGCTATTTTCGCCTGGGGAAAGGCACGCTTTTGCGCCGAACCTTCAATGCGACGTCTTGGGTTTTTGTAGTCAAGCACGATGACGGCAGTTCCGGTTTCTTTATTTCCGAGGTCATCGGAAACATGGGCGTCACTGCCTTAGGAACCCTATATTACCCAGATAGCAGAACCGCGTCGGCGAGTCTGGAGCGCTACGGGATGGCTCTGGGCAATGACATGATTTCGAATCTACTGACCGAATTTTGGCCCGATATTCGCCGCAAGCTCCCGATTCTGCACAAAAAGGCTTAAAAGCGATTTACCAGAACGCTGATAGCGGGCTTGCCGTTGTTCTCCGTCGGAGCTTGAATGAGAAAACGCTGGCCGTCCGGAGTGACCGTATAAGGCCCCGCGCCGACGCTCGGCGTTTTGAACAAGACCTTGGACACGCCCGCAGTGAGCCCGCCGTTCGGGTTTTCACGAATGGAGACCGATTCGAGGTCGTCGTGCGCAGACAAGTAGAAGAGTTCCCGCCCGTCGTGACTCCACTGCGGGTCGCTGGCTCCTTTTTCGGAGACCGGCACCCGCATCACGCCATTGGGAAAATCCTGCACGTAGACGATTGCTGAGCCAAATTCCTCCACAGCATAGGCGAGCCAGCGTCCGTCCGGCGAAAGTCGCGCCTGCATCACATCCGCCGGCACCCCTGAAACGGGCGTTACCGCAGACGGCCCACCTTCACCGAGTGAAGCGAACCAAAGACCCGCGTGACCCTGCGGGTCGTTCATTAGAAACAATAGATCGCGGCCATCTGGCGACCAATCCACCGGCCGTTTGTCGGTAGCGGAATGATAGACCAGTTTGCCGATTCCAGTCTCGTCCAGACGTTTCATGAAAATATCGCGCGCACCGCCGCTTGGACTGGCTGAATAAGCGATGCTCCGGCCATCTGGCGACCATACGGCATATTCGGCGTTTCGTATATCGGTCACAGGGAACTGGAGATTACGCACTAGAGAGGCGACCCAGATCCCATAAGCGCCATTCGACGGCTGGAATTGAACCATCGCCAGTTGGGTAGCGTCTGGAGACAGAACGGGCGACAACGGCAGCAGGCTCTCTGACCATTTTTTGTCGACATTGTCTTCGATTGGCCCGAGACGCTTGCCGGAACGATCAAACCAGACCAATTGGAAACGGCTCTGCTGGCTGGGGCGAAACACCACCGTACCGTTCTGCGAAGCCGAGAAGGCCGTGTAGCCGTAATACAGCCGAACCTTGTCCGCTACCGGGAATTCGCGGCCTGTAAAGCGCAGGCTAGATGAGTCAAACGGACGAGCGATGACCGTTCCTTGGCGCGCGTACAGCAAATAACCGGGAGCCACAAAAGCGGCGTTGGTATTTACTCCCGTAATCAAAGGCTTCGGTTCCGGATTATCGAGTGATGCTACAAAAACACCACTCCGGTCGAGCGAACTCGCTACGACCGAAAAAATGAAATGCCGGTTGTCCGGAAGAAACGTGGGCCACACATGCGAGCGTTCGCCGATTTGCGCACTGAGTTTTGTCACCGCAACCGGCGCTTCGCCATCGGAACGAAGACGCAGAAGGGGTCCGCTAGCAGTTCCAATAATAATGACGCCATCTTGATTCCAGGAGCCTGAAACCACCCCGCGGACATTAGCGAGAATTTGCTCCGCGCCGCTTGAGACTTCAAGGGACCTGAGTTGGTCGCCTTTATGAAAGGCCACGTATCGGCTGTCTGCAGACCAAAAAGGATACTCGCTGTCCTCCGAAGCGGGGACTGGATGCGCATCGGCTGCGTCCAACGCACGTGCCCACAGGATAGGTTTTCCTTGCGGTCCCATGGCCATGAAAGCCAAGTTCTTTCCGTCAGGTGAGATGGCGAGAGAGGGACTGCCGCTCGTCGGATCGTCGGGGATCGGAATTTCGAAACGAAGCAAAGCGGGGGCGCTGGGTTTGTGAGAAAAAAGAGAGACGGAAAGGCCGATGGTTGCCACCGCAAACGCCGCGGCTAGCCACCAGGGTAGGGATGCAAGGCGCGGCGTCTTCGGGTTTGTGACTCGTGCGACGCCTGGGCTCGTTACGTTTTCGAGGCTAAAAGCCAGATCGCGAGCCGATTGGAAGCGTTCGCTAGAGGATTTTTCCAGGCAGTGACGAAGGATTCGGATGAGAAGCGGAGGTACCTGCGCAAGATCTGCCAATTCGGAAGGTTCTTCGCGCAGAATCGCCGCCATCGTTTCCGCTGGCGTCTCTTTGGCGAAAGCACGGTTTCCGCTGAGCATTTCGTACAGGACGCAACCGAAGCTGAACAGGTCGGATGAGGGTCCGGCCGATTCCCCGCGCACTTGTTCGGGAGATAAATATCCGACTGTTCCCAGGATCATGCCCGGATTGGTGAGAGAAGGTTCAGCTGTCGGGCTTGATTCGGTCAGTTTGGCGATGCCGAAATCGAGGATTTTGATTTGGCCATCGCTAGTGATGAAAATGTTCTCCGGTTTGAGATCGCGGTGAACGATGCCATGCATATGCGCGGCGGCAAGGCCGCGAGCAGTCTGAATTGCGATATCCAACGTTTTCGAAAGCGCCGGTTTACCGCGGCTCAAATGCTCGCGGAGGCTTTCGCCGTGCAGAAATTCAGACGCGATGTACGGAAGACCACGGTTGATACCTACATCGTGAATCACGAATACGTTGGGATGGTTCAGCGAGCCGGCCGCGCGTGCTTCCTGCTGAAAGCGGTGAACACGGGCTGGATCGGCGGCATATTCGGACGGCAGGATTTTGATGGCAATTTGGCGCCCGAGACGCTTATCTTGCGCTAGATACACCTCACCCATGCCTCCGGCGCCGATCATCTTTTGGATCCGGTAAGGCCCGATCTCCGAACCGATCAGGGATTGCTTTTCGGCGGCTAGAGTGCGAGCAGCCAGGTTGATGGCGGGAACCTCCAGAAAGCCGTCAGATTCGGCATGAGAATCCAGCAGCGACTGAACTTCAGCTCGCAGCGCTTCATCTTCGTGACACGCCTCCGCCAGAAACGCAGCGCGGCTGCCAGGAGGTTGATCGAGCGTTTCGCGCAGAATTTTTTCGATGCTGATCCAACGTTGCTGCGAGAGCTCGCTCATGCTTGTTGCCTGTTGCTTTGCGGCGTACCGACGAGTTCGCGGTGGAGAAACGCGCGCGCGATCGACCAATCCCGCGAAACCGTCCCGACTGAGACATTCAGCGCCTCCGCCGCTTCCTCAATACTAAGGCCGCCGAAAAACCGAAGTTCTACAATTTGTGCTTTTCGAGGATCCAGAACCGCCAGTTTTTCGAGCGCTATGTCTATGGCGATCAAATCAGGGTCGGACTTTGGATCTACGGCTGCGAGCGCTTCCTTGAGCTCAACCGGACGGAGATCGCCCTGCCGTTTCAAGGATTGCTGCGACCGTGCCCAGTCGACCAGGATCTGGCGCATGATGCGGGCGCAAACACCGAAAAAGTACGAACGGCTCGGACAATCTTCCAGTTTGCTGGTCGCGAGCCGGAGGTACGCTTCGTTTATGAGTGCGGTGGTTTGCAGCGCGTGGCCGGAGCGCTCGTTGCGCATGTAGTGGTGCGCCAGGCGGTGTAGTTCGGCGTAAACCTGGGGGATCAGCTCGTCAAGCGCAGATTGCTCGCCGCGACTCCAAGCTTGGACGAGCTGCGTGAGTCCGTTCCAACAAGGGGTAGTGTCCATTCACAAGCCAGACTTTCTCCGAACTGCGTAACTCCCAGTAGTTTACCCCGACGGCATCACAAACTACCAGGTTGCAGTGACCCAATTTTCCTGTTTTGGTGTTGAAGAAGTTTGCCCTGATTTACGCACGTAAGGGTGAGCAAGGAGGCTGACAATGGCGAAAAAGCTCACATTCGGATTGCTGCTCGTAGCGGCGGCAAATTGGGCCGCGGGACAGGGACTCACAATCTCCGCCCGGCCGGGACTGGTCAATTACATTGAAGGCGTAGCCTATTTAAACGGCTCCGCCATCAACGCGGGCGCTTCGACGCGCTCTTACTTGGGTGAGCAGGATTTCTTCTGGACCGCAGAGGGTAAGGCGGAGATTCTACTATTACCTGGCACCTTCTTGCGAATAGGCGCGAATACGCAAATTCAAATGATCTCGCCTTCGTTAGTTTCGCCGCGCGTGGCGCTAAACCAGGGCGAGGCCATGCTCGAAGTCATTGGCGTCCTCAAAGGCAGCCACATCGAAGTGGTTTGTGGCAACGCCCTCATGGTGATCGAAAAAGACGGGCTATATCGTCTAAAAGCAGACTCTGCAATGGCCACAGCCGGCGTCATCGCGGGCGCGGCTCAAGTCTATGCGGATGGCCAGAGCATCCGCCTCGGAAAGGGAAAGCAGACGGAGTTGGTTGGCCTGCTTCGCGCAGAAAGACTCGACCTGGGGCCGGACGACGAACTGTACGCCTGGAGCAACATACGGTCACAATATGAAGCGGCGGCGAATTACGACGCTGCCTCTCGACTCGCGGCCGCCGGCCAAGCCGGTGCAATGGGGTGGTATTTCGACGTGGGCATGGACGCTTGGGCCTGGCTACCCCAATACGCGTACTTCGGACCTTTCGGCTGGGGATTCTATTCGCCATTCCTGGTGGGTGGAGCAACTCTGGTTCAGTGCCCTGGCGCCTCCGGCGGCCATTTTCATAAAGGTCCGGTCCATATGCCAGTAGGGGGAGTGGGAAAGAGCGGTCGCCAGACTCCAGTCATGGTGGCCGTTAATCCAAGACATCCCCCAGTGTCTACCGGCGTTACTAGTGGGTGGCTCGGCCGCGCCCGAAATGCATTTGGCGGCGGTCAGAGAGTGTCGAACGCCGGCTATCAAGGTAACTCGGGGTCAAGTCGCGCGAGCATCAGCGGCAATGGGGGCGGGGCGAGGTCCTCTTCAAGCAACAGCGGTGGCGGAAGCATGGGGTCGGCCTCTCACGCGGGCGGCGGAGGGGGTGCCAGTAGCGGCAGTTCGTCTAGCCATCGTTGATTGGCCTTGGTGACAAACATGATCGTGAGGACTCCAATGTTCGCTAAAGTGATTTTCAATCTACTCTCCTATGCATGCGCGGCGTCCGCTGGGCAAGGGCTGAGTATAGCGGCCCGCCCAGGGCTTTTAAATTACTTCGAAGGCCATGTGAGCGTGAATGGCAACCCCTTGACGTCCAGCAGTTCGGATCTCTTAAATGACGGTGACCAACTAAATACCGAAAACGGAAAAGCGGAACTCCTGCTCGTGCCAGGCGTGTTCTTGCGACTTGGGGATAAAAGCGAACTGTTCATGGTCTCGGTCTCGTCCGTTTCACCCCGCATTGAGCTTGCGCAAGGAGAAGCGCTCATTGAGGTGGCGAGTTTGCCGTATCCCAGCCGAATCGATGTTCTCGATAACCGTGCGGTGATTAAGATCAAACGCGCTGGACTATACCGCATTACAGCTGGCCTAAATCCCCAGCTTGGCGTGTTTGCCGGTCTTGCCGAAGTCGCGCAGGATGACAAAAGGATCAAAGTGGAAGCAGGCAAGCAAACGCCGCTGTCCGGAGCCAACGTTTTGTCCCTCGAAGACTTAGCGCCTCCGGACGAAGATTCACTCTACGATTGGAGTGCGCTGCGGTCTGAAACTGCAGCCCAGCAGCCTAGCCAGCCAAGCGCCGTCGCTGACGATTCCGATTCGAACAATGGGACGTGGGCGCCCGCTGAGGGAGCACCCTATAACTCTTTCTCTGGAAGCGCCGCGAACCGCACACCAAACCAAGACGGCACGGAGGCTAGGGTCAAGTTGTATCGAACAACGGGTGGCAGAACGACGGAGACCGAACCTGTTCATCCCGCACCTGGCGTCGGGCACGCAGTGGATGGATCAACTGCAGTCAAGCCGGCCGCTCATGCCGCTGCAACTAACGTTGCCGAAACTCATGATCAAACGCACAATCAGGCCAGTAACACGCCCAGCCAAGACCACTCTTCCGGCCATAAGTGAGCAGCATGCCGACGAAGACAGTACCATTACTCAGCTGGGGACCTTATACCAGGTCGATTACAACTTTGACGTCGTCTGCCTGCCGTTCAAAAGCGGCGCGCCAACGGGAAAGTGGTTCTCGTCGTGTGATAAGCGCTTGAGCCCAGGAGCGGTCGGCTTGGCGAATCGCATCGGCGGCTTTCTCGTAATGGCGTCGGTTGGCGTTAACCACACCAAATGCGACCGTATTTCCGAGCACCATGCCCCGGTTTAAGGCGATGACGTTAATCTCGGGATCTTGCGGATGGGACGAAGAGCCAACCATGCAGTGAATCCCGCCGCTGCCCAACGCAAGCAGACTATCTCCAATCACTTCCGCCACCCCTGTGCATTCGATAACGACGTCCGGCTGAAAGCCGAGCTTCGTAATCGGGCCAGTATGATAACGCGCGCCCAGAGCTTCAACCAACCGCGGCTTAGGGCCATCGATCACCTTATCCAAAACGTGGACTTCAAGATCGCGCTGGCGGCTCATCAAGGCGGCCAATAAGCCGATCGGTCCTGCGCCCGTTACCAGCACAGTTTGTGGTTTCCAATAGGCACGCTTCCCAATATGCTCAATGTGCTCCCAAGCCTTGGCCAGAACGCTCCCAGGCTCAACCAGAATGGCCACAGCGCGCAGACTAGGTTCCACCTTCAGGGCGTACTCCGGCTCAATGCGCCAGCGCTCAGCGCCGAAGCCGTGTTTTTCCTTGATGCCTCGCTCGGTATACCTTCCATTCCGGCACATGTCCCATTCACCCACCGAACACGCGATGCACGGCTCAGGATCAGGACGCCGCACAATTCCAATGACCCAATCTCCCTTGGCAAAGGATGACACCGTCGGCGCTTCCATCACTTCTCCAAGCGACTCATGTCCCAGAACCAGATAATCGCATTGCGCTGGAGACGAGCCATAATGACCGGCGATGATCTCCATGTCCGTTCCGCAAACGCCCAGTTGGCGTGCTCGAACCATCATGCTTCCGTCCGCTTCTTGCGGTTCAGGAACGTCAGACAGCTTGACCGAGTTGGCTACGCCCGGTGTAATGGTTATCGCCTGCACGATTGAGACCTCTCCTAAATAGTAAACGGGCGGTGCGAGAAACTCGCACCGCCCGTCTAATTGAAGAACTTGTACTAGCCTTAGCTATTCTGCTTCGCTTTGCGGCGAAGGAAAAGACCAAGGAAAGCAGCGGCTAAACCGGTTGTCGCCATCGTCGCCGGTTCCGGCGCCGTTGCAAGACCGATATACCCGTTAAAGTAGGTCGCCTTGCCAGGAGTCAGGAAGGTTTGGCTCTGGACAGCGTAGTCGATTCCATTCTCGACCAACTCGGTGTAGTTGGTACCGCCAATATTCACGATGCTTTGGCCGTTGTTAACAACGTTGCCGTTGCTGGTCGTGGTGCAAGATACAGCTGCGTTCGCACAGGCTTGAGTCCCGTTGCTTCCGAAGAGCATCTCGTACTGCGTGTTGGCGCCACTGCCGATTGCCTGAATCGAACCCTGAAACACAACCGCGGATGCAGCTTGCGTTGCGCCGTTTACTTTAACTGTCGGCGCTACGCTAACGTCGATCACCTCAGATGCTGAATTAGTCGCACCCGTGTCCCCAACCGACGAATAAAGGCCGAACTCCGAAGACATCGTGTTCCCGTTGAAAGTCAGACCACCGCTAGTCGGTAAGGTCAAAGGTGTTGTTGTCGAACCGTTGAAAATCCAGTCGTAACCGCCCACGCCAACCGACGTCGGACTGCTGCTGGTTGCAACAGATACGGTCGTAGTGGCGTACGCGGGAATAACTGTAGCAATCGCCCCAAAAGTTAAAGCGGCGAAAGCGTTGCGGAAGCTTTTCTTATTAATTGTCAATGCTAATATCCTCCGATACTGCCCAAATTGTAGTTGAGTATTTGAATACTCTTAACGCTCTTCCAGAATACTGGGAAATCGTTGCCCGAGTCAACCTGGCTTCTTTCGGCCGGGTACTGTACGTACCTCGGCAGTTATGTCCATAGACGATACTGTTTGGACGAACGCCACCAAGATTCCAATGGAAATGCCCACCTTGCCTGCTACCAGTTCGTAGAAGCATTTTATTAAGGTCCTGGTACTAGGCGTTCCGGCCCTCCACAGTACCCAACCATGTTCCAATTTTTCCGCAAGCAGATTATCTTTGGAAGTAACCTTAGGTCAAAACAGCTTTGGTTGAAGAACGAGCGAGATCGTTCGAACATTATTCTATTTTCTGTTAAACGTTAGGAGGAATTTTTGGTGAAAAAACATAATCTCTTTTTGAGCGTTCTCCTCGTGCCTGCAGTTATACTTCAGGCTGGGAACACCTGCACGACGGGCGGAGGCCCCGGCAGCGTTACGCTCAATGCGTCGGTCACAGGCATCTCAACATATAGCTACACGACGCCGACATTCTTGACTTTAGCCGTGTCTGCGGTCTCCGGAGGCGGGGTTTTCAGCGCGAACTCGAGCTTGGGTGGCTGGTGCAGTAATCCGACCCTCCTCGTACCCGGTGGCGGCACAAATCCCACTGGATCGACGACTGGGCCTGAGGATCCGAAGAACCCGACTGGTGTCGCAACCTACTCGCCCGCGGAATCGTACCTCATTACCACCCAAAGCGCCGAAAACGGCTATCCTGGCTTCACGTGGAATGCAACCCTCAATGGCGGCGCGGGCGGTCAGACGACCACCCAACTCACCCTGCAGCAGGAATGGTCCGCTGTTAACTGGATTCTGAACAATCCCAAAGGCGTCTCCAAAGAAACTCCTACTTCGTCTGATATTCAAGGCGCGATCTGGCAGCTTCTTCACCCCGAAATCCCGATTGGCTTCGTAACTGCCACTACGATTTCCCCCACCGCACTGCTGACCGCCAGTTCTTGGGCACTTTATCAAGATGCTCTGAACAACGGTTTGAGCTTCACTCCCACCACCGGCCAATACGTTGCAGTATTGCTCACGCCCACAGCGGCAGGCGGAACTGGCAATCCGCAAAGCTATCAAGCGCTTATCGTTCCCGTTCAGATCGCCTGCACCGCGACTGGCAGCGCAACCCTGACGAAGTCCGCGAATGTAACTTCTGCCAACTCTTTCCAACTCGTAACCTACACCTACACGATCCGCAACACTGGCTCCACCACGCTGCAGAACATCGTAGTCGTTGATGACAACGGCACTCCCAACTATCCCGAGGACGACGTCACTATCACCGCTCCCGCAGGCACGACTATCGCTCCTGGCGCTTCGTATACCCTGACAAGCTCTGTTTACCTGCCGATCTCGTTGTTCTACCAGAGCGGCGAGCAAGCGGCGTTCGACACCTTGATTCCGCAGGTTGTCCCGGTTCCGGCCGGCTCACCGAAGGGCACTTTACCTTCGCTCCTTTTGACCTACTTGATCGATTCCGACGTGACCGATAACACCTACGGCACCGGCGCATCGGCCGGCTGGGCTGGGGTCGGTGGTCACACCTTCGCGGAACTGACACAAGGTTACGCGACCTTCGCTCTCACGAATTCCAGAGGATCGGAAGTTTCCGAATTCACCGTTGGCTACCTGCAAAACGTTGGCGTCAGCGCCAATGTACCTTCGGGTTATGCTGCCGGCCTCGACGGCAAGCCGAGCGTCGGTGGTACGAACTACATCTACTACCTTGATTCCACTCTGGCCGACGACCTCAATGATAATCAGATCAACGGCGATACCGTCAACTCCCCGGTAGCTGGAACCCCCAACTGGGTGACGACTGCTGGTTATAAGGTGCTGGTCAACGAAGGCATCTTCGGCATCTGCGGCATCGGCGGCGCCCAGGTTGAGAAGAACTATCTCGCCGCAACCGAGACCGCCTTCGGCGGCAGCGGCAGGTGTGGCGGCAACGGTTCTCACTCGGCCACTTACACCCCGTCGTTCGTCGGCAGCACCGTCAGCAGCACGGCTTGGTTGATGGCTCAAGTTTGCGGTTGCACCACAACCGTAACAGCGAAAGCCTGCCTTAACGTCAAGCTGAATGGCTGTGCGCAACCGACCTGCTATAGCGCATCTTCTCACCAGTGCCAGAACGAAGTCTGCCACTGCACCTGTGCGCATTGCCAGAAGAACGACCATGCGCATTGCGATCACCTCGGCTGCACCGACTCTTCCTGCCACAAGGCCGGCTGCACCCACAACACGATTCAATGCAATCCGTGGGGCCAGGGCGTTAAGACCTATTGCTTCTAAGCAAGCTTAGTAGCAAGAAATAAACAACCCGCTAAAGAGCCCGGAGCAATCCGGGCTCTTTGCTTTTTTGAACGTTCTACCATACGAGTGTGAAAGCTCTTGTTAAGGCGCAAAGCGCTCCCGGGTTGACTCTGACCGACATCGCCGAACCGTCGATCGGAATTAATGACGTTCTCATCCGCGTAACTCATACCGGGATCTGTGGCACAGATCTTCATATCTACGAATGGGATGAATGGGCTCAAGCCACCATTCGTGTCCCTATGGCAATCGGCCACGAGTTCGTCGGTGAGATCGTCGAAGTTGGCCCCAATGTCAACGATTTCCATGCCGGCGAAGTCGTGAGCGGCGAAGGCCACGTCGTGTGCGGCCGTTGCCGCAACTGCCTCGCCGGACGCCGTCATTTGTGTGCTCACACTCAGGGCGTTGGCGTAAATCGCCCGGGTGCCTTCGCCGAATATATTGCTCTCCCCATGAGCAACATTTGGAGGCACGAACCCAACGTCAACCGCGAAATCGCCGCTATTTTCGATCCCTTCGGCAACGCGGTCCATACCGCTCTTTCTTTTCCGGTCCTCGGCGAAGACGTTCTGATCGCGGGAGCGGGACCGATCGGACTCATGGCTATCCCGGTCGTCAAACATGCCGGCGCCAGATTTGTTCTGGTTACCGATCTGAACCCTTACCGCCTCGACTTGGCCCGCAAAATGGGGGCTACTCTGGCAGTCGATCCGCGCCAAACTCCCGTTGCCGAAGCCCAGAAACAACTGGGTATGAAAGAGGGCTTCGATATCGGCTTGGAAATGTCAGGCAGTCCAGTCGCTTTCCGCGAAATGTTAAGCAACATGAGCCACGGCGGCAAAATTGCCATGCTCGGTATTCCCGCCAAAGAAATGGCAATAGATTGGCGTCAAGTCATCTTCAACATGCTCACCGTCAAGGGCATCTACGGCCGTGAGATGTACGAAACTTGGTACAAGATGACAGTCATGCTCGAATCAGGCTTGGACATCTCGCCCGTTATCACCCACCGCTTTCCCTACACCGAATTTGAAAAGGGTTTTGCGGCGATGCGCTCCGGCAATTCCGGCAAGGTCATTCTGAGCTGGAAACTATGAAGACAAGCGTCTTCGATTTGTTCAAAATCGGCATTGGCCCCTCAAGTTCTCATACTGTCGGTCCCATGCGGGCCGCTCGCCAGTTTGCGCTCGATATGGAGAAGTCCGGTCTTCTCGCTCAGACCCAAAGAATCAAGACAGAACTTTTCGGCTCCTTGGCCCTGACGGGAATCGGTCACTCGACAGATCGCGCAATTCTCTTGGGTTTGGCGGGTCAAACACCCGAAGGTGTCGATCCTGCCTCCATCGAGCCTATCGTCCAACAAATTCGCACTGAATCGAAGCTCCCGCTCCTTGGAATGCGAGACATCCGCTTTCTCGAAGCCAGTGACCTGTTGTTCTTAAATAATGAAACCCTCCCCGGACATCCGAACGCCATGCGCCTCACTGCATTTGATGAAACCGGCAACGTTTTGGCAACGGACGTTTACTATTCCATCGGCGGCGGTTTTATCGTGCGCGAAGGCGCCGGCAATTCCTCCGCTTCCGAACACTCCTTGCCTGTACCGCATCCGTTTTCGAACGCAGCCGAAATGCTCGATTCTGCAAACCGCCTGGGCGAGCCTGTCTGGCGATTGATTTTTGAGAACGAGTCCGCGTTACGCCCTCCATCTCAGGTACGCGAACGCTTACATATGATCTGGGGAGTCATGAATGCCTCCATCGACCGAGGCTTGACGACCGAAGGCATTCTCCCCGGCGGCTTGAAAGTCCGCCGTCGCGCCTCGCGCTTGGCGGAGAAAATCCGTACTAAACGAATAGAGGCCGACCCACTCCTGGCCATGGATTGGGTCAATGCCTTTGCCATGGCTGTGAACGAAGAGAACGCCGCCGGCGGTCGAGTGGTAACCGCCCCGACAAACGGCGCCGCCGGTCTCGTTCCTGCAGTCGGCCGGTATTATCTCCAGTTCATCCCAGGAGCTGATGGCGAAGGCATCATGCGATATTTGCTGACGGCCGGAGCCATCGGCATCCTATATAAAGAAAACGCCTCCATCTCTGGGGCCGAAGTCGGCTGCCAAGGCGAGGTCGGAGTGGCCTGCTCAATGGCCGCTGCCGGCTTGGCTGGCGCGCTCGGCGCTTCGAACGATGAAGTGGAGCATGCCGCCGAAATTGGTATGGAACACCATCTTGGTATGACCTGCGATCCCATCGGCGGCTTGGTACAGATTCCGTGCATTGAGCGCAATGCCATTGGAGCCGTTAAGGCTATTAACGCCTGCCGCATGGCGATGCAGGAAACCGGCGGTCATAAAGTCTCCCTCGATCAAGTGATTCGGACCATGTATCAAACCGGTCTCGACATGCAGTCGCGTTACAAGGAAACCGCTTTGGCCGGCCTGGCCGTGAACGTAAAGGATTGCTGAATATGTATAAAGATGTTGCGCCCTTTCTGAAAGAGAAGCTCGCTGGGATTGAGAAAGCCGGCCTGTTTAAACGCGAACGGCTAATCACCAGTCCCCAGCAGGCCGAGGTGGGCGTCGCCGGCCCCAAAGCCGTCTTAAATATGTGCGCCAACAACTATCTGGGTTTGGCGAACCACCCAGCAGTCGTAGCCGCTGCACGTGAGGCCTTAGATAAATGGGGATACGGCCTCGCCAGCGTCCGTTTCATCTGCGGCACCCAATCCATCCATAAAGAACTCGAACAGAAGCTCAGCCAGTTCTTAGGCACGGAGGACACAATCCTCTACGGTTCTTGCTTTGACGCCAATGGTGGTTTATTCGAAACGCTGCTGGATGAAACCGACGCCGTAATCTCCGACGAACTCAATCACGCCAGCATCATCGACGGCATTCGGCTCTCGAAAGCGGTCCGCCTCCGCTACAAGAACGGCGACATGCAAGACCTTGAATCCAAACTGCAGGAGTCGTCCGGAAACCGCCATCGCCTGATTGCCACCGACGGCGTGTTTTCGATGGATGGTTATATCGCCAAATTGCCGCAAATCTGTGATCTGGCCGATAAATACAACGCCATGGTGATGGTCGATGATTCCCACGCAGTGGGGTTTATGGGCCGCACCGGTCGCGGCACCCATGAACACCACGGCGTGATGGGTCGAGTGGATATCATTACGGGAACTCTCGGCAAAGCGCTCGGCGGCGCCAGCGGCGGCTACTCGAGCGGGCGCAAAGAAATTATCGACCTCCTTCGCCAGCGCTCACGGCCTTATTTGTTTTCGAATTCAGTTGCTCCTCCCATTGTGGCGGCGTCGCTTAAGGTGCTCGACCTGTTGCGGGAATCGACCGCACTACGCGATCGCCTCTTCGCGAACACCGCAAGATTTCGCGCGCAGATGAAGGCCAACGGCTTTGAGATTTTGGATGGGGAACATCCGATCGTACCCGTGATGTTTGGCGATGCCTTCCGCGCCACGAAAATGGCCGATGCCCTTCTTTCTAAAGGAGTGTATGTAGTTGGGTTCTCTTACCCCGTAGTTCCCCAAGGCAAAGCGCGCATCCGCGTGCAGGTCTCCGCGGGTCACACATTTGAGGAGTTGGATTTCGCCGCCGCCCAATTCCTGGCGGCTACCAAGGAAATAGGGCCCGGCTAAGGCGCAAAAAAAAGCGAACGCTGCTGCAAGATTTCTCGAAAAATCTGCTTTCGTTGCGATAGAGCACTCCAGGAGATATTCGCAATGAACGTAGCGCAACATGCAGAACAGATCTTGGCGGCTTGGAAACGAGCCGATCCAGCCATCTTCGAGGAAAAGCTCGATGACGCAATGCGCTGCTGCGCTCATGCAGCGCCGGCGAACTATTTTGAAGACGAGCAGCGCGAAGTTTTAGTGAGCGTCGTCGAGCGCTTGCGTCTGATGAACCCGCCGAGTGGCGACCGGACCGAAACACAGTGCACGCCACAAATTCTGCATGCTGGATTCAGTCTCCTCGAACATCTCCGCCACCGCGCAGCGGCCTAATTTGACCATTAGTACCGCGTCGCAGACGAAGCGTTTCTAGCGCTACGTCCTCCTTCAATCCTCCGATCCTCAAAAACCCCGGACAGACTTCTCGCTTCCAAGCGTAAGTTTGTCCGGGGTTTATTCGTGCCTAGCGATACTGTAATTACTTCTAGTTCTCGTCGGAACTCGTCGATACGGAAACAGAAGGCCACTAAATGATCCACTTGACACGCCTCAATCAATCGCCGGTCGTGGTCAATGCGGATCTGATCGAGCTGATTGAGGTCACGCCCGACACTGTCATCGTGCTCACCACTGGCCAAAAACTTCTCGTTCGTGAAACTGCTAACGAAGTAATCGACCGGGTCGTGCGCTTCCGTCGCAGCATCCTCGAGGGCTTGCCTTTGACGGCCGTGGTTGCCTGTGCGGCGTCTGCGGCTGATAACGCACCCAAACCGGGAATAGACGAAGGGTGCCATGGCCAATGACAAGCCGGCAGCTGCCAAGCGAAAACTCGATTTCGCCACCCTTCTCGGCCTTGTGATCGCGGTCGGCGGTATCCTTGGTGGCCTGATTCTCGAAGGTGGCCGCTTCAGCGATGTCGGTCAATTCACCGCCGCCTTGATCGTCGGCGCCGGAACGCTCGGTGCTGTCATGGTCACCACCCCGCACATGCTTATCCGTGCCGCTTTTCTCCGTTTGAAGGACGTTTTGTTTGACAGCGCCCCCCACCGTGGCGCCCTGATTGGGCAAATGCTCGATTTCGCCCGCCAAGCTCGACGCTCAGGCATCGTCTCGCTAGAAGACCAAGCTAACGACATTCAAGATAATCCGTTTCTCAAAAAAGCTTTGATGTTGGCAGTAGACGGCACTGACCTGAAAGACATCCGCCGCATCATGGAACTCGCAATCGACGCTGCCGCACGCCGCGGCGAGGCCGAAGCAAAGGTATTCGAAACCGCCGGCGGTTACGCCCCCACCATCGGAATCATCGGCGCTGTGCTCGGGTTGATCCAAGTAATGAAACACCTGGAAGACATGGAAAAAGTTGGTCACGGGATTGCCGTTGCTTTCGTGGCTACCGTTTACGGGGTCGCCCTAGCCAATCTCGTGCTACTGCCCGCAGGCGCAAAGATCAAAGCCAGGCTGGAACAATCCATCGAGGATAGCGAATTAATCCTCGAAGGTGTGATTGGCATCGCCGAGGGAATGAATCCAAAGCTCCTCGAAAACAAGTTAGGTGCATTCCTTGAATCAGCTGGTCCCCAGTCCGACAGCGCGAGAGCCAAGGAAGAAAGGCACGCTCCCAGCGGTGCGCAAGCCCTAAGCGGCTCTTAAGGAGTATTTGACAGCAAATGGCGCGACGTAAAGCAGTTCAAAAAGAAAACCATGAACGGTGGCTCGTTTCTTACGCCGATCTTTTGACCCTGCTCTTTGCTTTTTTCGTTGTGATGTTTGCGTCCACTCAGACGGATCATACCCGCGCGAAACAGATTTCGGAGGGTGTTGAAAAAGCCTTGCGTTCTGGTTCTGAACCTCCCAAAATCGCCGCAATTTTAGGCGGAACGGTAGACGACAAAGGCCGCGGCAATGCCATGTTACACGGACCCGCGATCAAGACGTCCAAACCGGAGAAAAAAGAGGCGGAGCCGGCTAGCCTCGATGCCGTTGCCGCTCTGCTGCGCGAGCGTTTAAAAACCGAAATTAAACAAGGTTCCGTAGATGTGCGCGTCGAAGAGCGCGGCGTGATTATTGGTCTCAATTCCGCCATCTTCTTCCCAACCGGCGAGGATACGATCAACCCGCAAGTCTACCCAACGCTCAATGAAGTCGCTACCATTCTCAATCGGCTGCCGAACGCAGTCCGTCTCGAAGGCCATACCGATTCGGTGCCTATCAATAACTCCCGCTTTCGTAGCAATTGGGAATTGTCGGCGGCGCGCAGCATTGCAATGCTACGTCTGTTCAATGAGCGCTATCAGGTAACGCGCGAGCGGATGGCAATCGTCGGTTATGCCGATACAGCTTCCGTCGAGCCAAATGATTCCGAAGAAGGCCGCCGCCGCAATCGGCGCGTCGATATCGTCATCGTAAGCGAGCTAGGTTTGCGCGCCGAAGCCCGCTCCTGAGCAACCGCACTGCCCCAACCCTAGACCTTGTGAGTCGCTTCATAGGATTAAACTTAACCTCTTCCAGAATGGCCTAGGCTTCGCTTTGGCCAGCTTTTTGCTCTTATCACCGCCGAGAAATCCGGCTGCGAGTCCTATTAGGAACGCAGGTCACAAAGGGAAAGAGCAACATGATTTCACTCGTTACGAACATCGACTCCCTCGATGCGCAACAGAATCTGAATATTGACGACAATTTTCAGAGCAAAACCATTCAACAACTAACCTCGGGCTACCGTATCAATTCAAGCGGTGATGATGCAGCCGGTCTCGCAATCGCGAATGGTTACCGGTCGAGCGTTGCCGAGTTAACGCAAGGTGTGATGAACGCGAATGACGGCATCAGTCAACTTCAAATTGTTGACGGTGGGCTGAGCAATATCTCGACGATTTTAGATCGCTTAAAGACATTAGCCACAGAGTCGGCATCCACGACTTTCACGGGCAGCCGTGCGACGCTCAACCAAGAGTATTCCCAGCTGTTGACTGAAGTCACGCGGCAGGCATCCAATGTCAACTTGCAGGCCGGCGGCACCTTTAACACCTTGCTGAGTGTTTACATCGGCGGTGCGACACAGCAACCAAATGCTTCCGTTAGCGTTGATCTGAGCGGTGCAAATAGCGCGGTCGATGCTACCAGCCTTGGCTTGGCCAGCACCAATGTACTGGATGGCGGCGTCAGTATTACGGGCAATACCCAACGAATCGATGCTCCCGGAGGTCTCTTTCTGGCGGGCGGCAATTCGCAGACATTCACTTTCAACGTCTATTCAAACGGCACCTCGCAGACCGTGAACGCGGCCGTTACCGACAATAGTGCGGGGGGAACCGGCATCAGCCAAACTGACGTTTTAAGCCAGTTGAACGGCACTCTAAACACAGATGGAATTACCGCGAGCGTCAATAGTAATGGCCAGCTGCAATTCAGTGGCTCCACTGCCTTCAGTTTGGAAGCCGTACCCGCCGCAACGGGTGGTACCGCAGTCGCCACCACCGGCGGTACCGCGGACAATACCTCGAACTACAACGTGAATCCCGGAGTTGCTTATGTGGCCCCGGCAACCACAGCCGAGACCTTAGATTTCCAAACCTCTTCGGGAAATACGGCTGTCACCCTCGCCACCGGCACAACCCTGGCGGCGGCGGTTGCGCAAATCAACTCTTCCACCGCGTTGCAAGGCGTGTACGCAGTCGTGAACTCCGCCGGCACCGGCATCGAGTTCCAAGGCTCCAATAGCTTCTCAGTCAACGACAATGTGACCGCTACTGAGGGTGTGTTCGGTGCGGCTTCCACCGCAACCAGCAACAACATCGCTGCCGCGCCCGTCACCGGCGATACCAGCAACGCCACCTCTGCCATCAGCGCCATCGATTCCGCCATTCAAAATCTAGGCTTAGTGCAAGGCCGCGTCGGCGCTGGTGAGAATTTGCTGCAGTATGCAGTAAACTTGGCGCAGTCGCAAATCGGTAGTTACTCGTCGGCCGAAAGTCAAATCCGCGACGCCGATGTGGCTGCCGCCGCCGCTAACCTGACCAAATCGCAGGTGTTGACTCAGACGTCTGTGGCAGCCCTCGCACAAGCAAATGCCGAGCCCCAAGCGATTCTCAAGCTCCTCCAGGGCTAGTTTAAGCTGGAGCGCTGCATAGCTTTACTGCATGCAATCAACACGGGCCAGCAAAAAAACTAGAATTACGCCAATTCCGAGCGAAATGATCTGTGAAGGCCGAACAAAAAGCCGTGAGGCGAAGGCCAGAAAAGGAAAAAGGAAAAACAGATGATTTCAATTCAAACCAACGTAGATTCGCTCATGGCACAGCAGAATTTGAACGTCGACAACCAGTTCCAGAGCAATACGATTCAACAGTTAACCTCCGGTTACCGCATCAATTCGAGCGGTGACGACGCCGCCGGCTTAGCCGTTGCCAACGGGTATCGTTCGAGCATTGCCGAACTGAACCAGGGCGTGCTGAACGCCAACAACGGTACGAGCCAGCTGCAAATTATTGACGGTGGTCTGAGCAATATTTCGACGATTCTAGACCGCCTTAAAACCCTCGCAACCGAATCGGCCTCGTCCACTTTCACCGGCAGCCGAGCCACTCTGAATCAAGAGTATTCGGGGCTGCTGACAGAAATTGATCGCCAGGCGTCCAACATCAACCTGAACTCTGGCGGAACCTTCAACACCAACCTCAATGTCTACATCGGCGGCGCCAGCCAGCAGTCCAACGCCAGTGTGAACATCGATTTGAGCGGTTCGCAGAACGCGGTAGATTCGGCCAGTCTTGGCCTCTCGACCAGTAACGTCCTCAATGGCGGAGTCGATCTCACCGGCAACACCCAACGCCTGGATGCACCCGGAGCGGAATTCCTCGCCGGCGGCAACTCTCAAACCTTCACCTTTAACGTCTACTCCAATGGCACCTCGCAGCAGATTAGCGCCAAGGTCAGCGACAACAGCGCGGGTGGCACAGGCATCGATCAAAGCCAGGTGCTTAGCCAATTGAACAGCAGTTTGAACTCGTACGGAATCACGGCTGGCGTAGATAACAACGGTCTGCTCCAATTTAGCGGTTCCACTGCATTCACCGTCGGCGGAGTTACGGCGGCTGGCGGCGGCACATCCATTGCTAACGGAGCCGGTCTCGCCGACAATACTTCGAATTACAACGTGAATGCTGGAGCTAATTCAGCTGCTTACGTCACCCAAACCTCAGCCGAAACCTTAGACTTCCAAACCTCGTCCGGCAACACGGGCGTGACCCTTGCCACCGGCACGACTCTGACAGCGGCGATTGCGCAATACGTAACTGCGGTCCGGTGGCGCGCAGGAAAA
>CAVYUL010000074.1:0-11557 GCA_963771405.1 Bryobacterales bacterium | reverse complement strand
AGCCAAGGCGAAGGAGTCCGAAGTCCGGGGAGTCCGGAGTCCGGGGTCTGGAGCCCGGAGGCAGTCGTCAGAATTCCGCAGTCAGGACCTTTGCCCGCCGTCGATCCTGCCGCATTTGCTTGCGCGCCAGGGCAATGTTCGTCAGCATGTTGCGGGCACCTTCCAGAGTTAGAGGGTCAACAAGGCCGGAGCGTTTCGGCGGCAGTGGCGGTGCTTCCGGTTCTCCCGTCCACCAATCGTGAGACCGCGACGGTTCGACCACAAATCGCCCATAACCCATCGCCGAAACTGGCGTTTCCTCCCCCGCGCTTCCAAGCCCTGCAATTATTGCAAAGCGATCCAACTCACCTATTGTTGACGAACTGCAGCGCGGTGTTGCTCGCCTTATTCGTTTCACCAGGTGAAGTAATCACAATCGCGGTACGGCCTTCGCCGTAGACTGTGAGGACGCCATTGCTGGTCTCCTTGAGTGTGTAAGCGCCGGGTTGGAATTCCGTACCGGCCAACACGAAAGAGAAAGGGACATTTACCCGAAGGTTTTGCTCAGCGGAGGCAAGCAAGCTTCCGCCGGTTAAAACGCCGGCAATTGCCAGGATTCGAAAGAAATTACGCTTCATTTGTGATCTCTCCTTTAGAGTCATTTGGAACTGAATAGACAAAGGGGGGCGCGAACGAAGCACCAGTTACGAATTGGAGACAAAACTTCTTACAAACCACGCAAAACGGTCGCGATTTCAGCCGCGCGGCCCGAGGGCTAAGGTTTCTTTCCCTGTTTGGCGACAGCATTCGCGCCCTTTGCGCTGTGCTCCAATCCTCAAAACAATAACTGTCAACAGTGACAACTTATTGGGATTTGGCCAGCTTAGGCGGGGTGAATGAGCTTGGTACAGCTAAGCAGAAACACTGTGCTGGCTTTCTGAACTACGATCTCAGGATAGCGAATGCAGGTGTGGAGCGCAATAGTGGAAACGAATCATCGGAAAAGTCTGAGCAATGCAAGAAGCGGGATTGAAACAATCCCGCTTCTTTTTGTATAAGAACAAATTTGGTTGAGTACGTTTTTTAGACGACGTCAACGCCCATGCTACGGCAGGCGCCTTTGACTTGCTCCATGGCAGCTTCGATGGTGAAGCAATTCAGATCGGGCATCTTGATCTTGGCGATTTCTTCAACCTGCTGGGTGGTGATCTTACCGACCTTATTCTTATTGGGCTCAGCGGAACCTTTCGCCAAATTGACAGCGCGCTTTACCAGGATGGCGACGGGCGGAGTCTTGGTGATGAAGGTGAAGGAGCGATCGGAGTAGATGGTGATCACCACGGGGATGATCAAGCCTTCCTGATCTTTGGCGGAGGTCTTCGCGTTGAAGGCTTTGCAAAACTCCATGATATTGACGCCTTGCGGACCGAGCGCCGTACCGACGGGCGGAGCAGGAGTCGCTTTGCCGGCGGGGATTTGTAGTTTTACTTCCGCAGTAACTTTCTTAGCCATATCTCAAACAATCCTTATATTTTTTCGACCTGTAGAAATTCAAGCTCAACCGGAGTGGAGCGGCCAAAGATGGTAACCATAACGCGAAGGGTATCGCGTTCGGGATTGACTTCGTCGATTTTGCCGGAGAAGTTGGTGAAGGGTCCGTCGGTGATTTTGACGGTTTCGCCCTTTTCGAAGTTCATCTTCGGGCGGGGGCGTTCCTTACTGGTTTGCTGACGGTAGAGAACGGAGTTCACTTCATCGGCAGTGAGGGGGACAGGCTTGGTGCCGCCACCCACGAAACCAGTAACGCGAGGCGTGGACTTTACGGCGTGCCACAGTTCATCGTCCATTTCCATTTCGACGAGAACGTAGCCCGGGTAGAGCAACCGTTTGCTGGTTACCTTCTTACCGTTACGAAGTTCGACGACTTCTTCGGTGGGAATCAGGATCTGGCCGACCCGATCGGCAAAACCGAAGGCTTGTGAGCGGGTGCGCAGCGACTCAGCCACTTTCTGCTCAAAGCCGGAGTAGGCATGGATGATGTACCAATGCTTTTCCGGGCCCAAATGCTCCGCTCCATCGACGGACGGCGGCGCCGCAGCGAGGGCCGCTTCTTCGCTATGAATTTCTTCGGTATGCACGCCTTCGTCCTCTTCTAATGGGTCGGCGTCATCCTGATCGTGGCGCTCAGGAGCCGCGGCGGCCGCGCTCCCATCCTCGCCATCGAGGAGGTAACGCTCCGGAATCCCATCGAGTTGCTCGTCCAACATTTCCTACTTTCCTTTTGCAGAACACCGCCAGCGCGCTATTTTGCGGCTAACTTGTGAATGACTCCATTGATGACTTGGCCGCAGACGTAATCGACTACGGCAAAATAGGCTGCAAAAAGGAAGACGGCAGCAATGACGACACCCGTTGTGGCGCGGACTTGAGGCCAACTGGGCCAAGTCACCCGGCGCATTTCGGCTCTTACTTCTTCAATATAGTTTTTGGCCTGGTCGGGCCAAGCTAGGGCTTCCATAAACTTTACGCAACTATCCTCAAAAGTGACTTCTTCGGGGAATGCTCACTCAAAAACGAAGAACCAATTCTGGCAGGGGCAGAGGGATTCGAACCCCCAAAGGCGGTTTTGGAGACCGCTGGTTTACCGTTAGCCTATGCCCCTATCCCCACTCGAACCTTACTTGCTTTAGCGTAACAAAAAAGCGGGGGCGATTTATTTGGTCTCCTTGTGCGGTTGGTGCTTGCGGCAGTACGGGCAGAACTTCTTGAGTTCGATGCGCTCAGTCGTAGTGCGCTTATTTTTCGTTTTGCTGTAGTTCCGATTTTTGCATTCGCTGCACTGGAACTGAATAATTTCACGCGGCATGATAAGTTCCTAAATCTAAGAAATGATTTCCGTAACGGTACCGGCGCCGACGGTGCGGCCGCCTTCACGAATCGCGAAGCGCAACCCTTTGTCCATAGCGATCGGCGTGATCAGTTCGACTTCCATGGTCACGTTGTCGCCGGGCATCACCATCTCCATGCCTTCCGGCAGCTTCGCTACGCCTGTGACGTCCGTGGTGCGGAAGTAGAATTGCGGCCGATAACCATTAAAGAACGGCGTATGCCGTCCGCCTTCTTCCTTCGACAACACGTAAACTTCGCCTTTGAACTTTTTGTACGGCTTGATGGAACCCGGCTTCGCAATGACCTGGCCGCGTTCGACATCGTTCTTTTCAATACCGCGCAACAGCAAGCCCACGTTGTCGCCCGCCCGGCCTTCGTCGAGCAGCTTCTTGAACATTTCAACGCCGGTGACAACCGTTTTGCGAGTATCCTGGAAACCGACGATTTCCATTTCCTCGCCGACCTTGCAAATGCCCTTCTCAATACGGCCAGTCACGACAGTGCCGCGGCCTTGAATCGAGAAAATGTCTTCAATCGGCATAATGAACGGCTTGTCGATGGCACGTTCCGGAATCGGAATGTACTCATCCACCTTCGCCATCAACTCATCGACTGTCTTTTCCCACTTCTCTTCGCCGTTCAAAGCACCGAGCGCGCTGACACGCACCACAGGCAGTTTGTCGCCCGGGAATTGATAGCTCGAAAGCAGCTCGCGGACTTCGAGTTCGACCAGTTCGAGCAACTCCGGATCGTCCACCATGTCGACTTTGTTCAAGGCGACAACAATGTAGGGCACGCCGACCTGGCGGGCCAGCAAAATATGTTCGCGCGTTTGCGGCATCGGTCCATCGGTTGCCGCCACCACCAGGATCGCGCCATCCATCTGCGCCGCGCCGGTGATCATGTTCTTGATGTAATCCGCGTGTCCCGGGCAATCCACGTGCGCATAGTGACGGTTCGCCGTCTCATATTCCACGTGCGCCACGGCGATTGTGATACCGCGGGCCTTTTCTTCCGGCGCATTGTCAATCGAATCGAAGCTCCGGAATTTGTTCTTCGGATTGTGCTTCGACAGCGTCTTTGTGATCGCGGCCGTCAACGTCGTCTTGCCGTGGTCGATGTGTCCGATCGTCCCGATATTGACGTGCGGCTTGGTCCGGTCAAATTTCTCTTTCGCCATATATGCTTCACACTTCCAGTAAAAACTCGTCGTCCTTGGTGGGGAGAAGAATTGATTTAAAGCTAAGGGCCAAGCAACGACCCGAAGTGGTTACCATTTGAGACCAATTCGGCGGGCCGAATGGCAACTTCGCGGAGAACCGATCAGCGGGGATCCGCTAAGGGCTAACGAACGCGGGTACACTTGCGGGGTGCTCACACCCAGCATAAATGGTAGCACGGAGCGGGGGGTGGATAGGGGGGACTTGTGGCTCGAAATACCTGGATTGGGCGGGGAGACAGCGAAGAAATGGCGAATTTTGCAGAACATGAGGGCTTTGGGGCGAAGAAAAGGAGAAATTAGCTCTGGTAGCGCAGAAACGCAAATACGGGAACAGGCAGCAGGCGACTTTTGGGTGAGCGGCGGCGAATTTTAGGGGTGTCTTCTCGCTGTGCCCGTTTGCAAATTTGCTATCGGAGGGTTGCGGAGACACACTTCGGGCTTGGTAGTTGAATGGGGCATTTTTGGGAGCGGAGTTTTTAAGTGCGCATGGTTTGAGCGACCGGCTGGGGGCGGATGCCGACGGGCGGGCGCGGGGTTGCGGTCCTTTCGGGAGTGGATTGCGCGGGTGCGGGTTTTGTGGCTTTCGCCGCCGCCTTGGCCGCGGCTTTGGCGATGCGACGTTCCTCTTTTTGTTTGGCGAATTCGAATTTTTCGCGCTGGAGGGCGAGGCGTTCGCGGTGAATGCAGTGCAGGTCGCGCCAACGGGCTTGTTGCGACTCGTCTTTTCTGACAGCGCGGAGGTTGGAGAGGGCGCGGTTGAGCGAACGCTCAGCGGAGGTGACATAACGGTCGCAAAGTTGAGTGAGATGGAATTGATCTTTGGACCAGCAACTCGCATCGCCAAAGGTTTGATTGAAATTTTGTTCGAGATCGGACTGAGCGCGCTGCCGACGCCAGAGCATCCAGCGGGCGTGGACGGAATCGTAGACGAAGGATGCGTCGAGAATGGTGGCTGGTTGGTATTGTTCGAAGGCTTCTTCGACGAGAGCTTCGAATTGGGCGGGGTCTTCCCCGGGGATGTAGAGATTTTGCGCAGCGGCGCGGTGTTTCAAGGCGCTGAAGCAAGAGAGCGGACGACGGCGGGCCGCGGAGGACGATTCATGAGCGGTTGCGGTTGCCGAAGCCGCAGCGGAGGCTGAAGCTTCGGAAGAAAAAGATGCGTTTGTGTTTTGAGTGGGTGACATGAATGTACACCTTCCTTTCGGTTCCATCATTCAATGGACGTCAAGCGGAATTTCGCGGGAAAGTGAGCTAAGCGATTGAAAAGAAGAAAGAAGAAAAATCTGGAAGTTTTGTCACTCGAATTTTTAATCGTTAGGCGACAGTGAGTGGCGGGCTCGCTGGGGAGTAGCGCCTCGCATGAGCAAACCCTGTCTTCGCCGTGTATGCGGACCAGGAATATTGACTAATAGCTTCTCGACCTCCCCGTTTCACGCGGGCCGAGCAAGAGGAGCAATTGGCGACGCTGTAGCGAATTGAGGGTCAGGAACAAGGTTCAGCTTTGAAGAGCGCCGAACGCTGCTTTTCGGGGCTGACATCCGGTATCTCGCACTCGGGCGTTGCGCCAAAACGGATTTTGCGGTGAATCTACTTCTTCGGGGTCAACATGCGCGAGAAGAATTCTTGAAACACGTTGCTGCCCGCTGCCCCGGCGAGCGCGTAACCGAAATTCTCAAAGGTCAACGCCGCACCCTGCCGGTTTTGGGCGGGATAGTACAAATTGGACAGACCCGCCGACGCCAAATATCCAATCTGCTGCGAATAGCAATCCTGAAAACGCCCGTTGTCGCCTTTGCAGACAATCGAGTTCGCCAGCGCGTAGAGCAAGCGCGACGTCTTCGACCCTCTGCCCTTGACAAAGTATCGCGGGTCTTGGTGCATCAAGGTGGGGAACACGGCGCCGCCCAGCAGGGTGCCGATCGCGCCATCGGCGTAACTGGCTGCGAAGCGTTTTGCATAGCCCTCCGATCCCTGGCCGAATCCGCTGTAGGTATTTCGCGACTGCTCCACGCCGGCGGCTACTGCGGAAATACCGAAAGAAACGGGATCGATCATCGTCTTCCACGCCAGTTCGAATTTCTGTTTGGGGTCCAGCGGGACCGCCGGATTTACGTAACTCACGTAGTAGTTTGGCACCACTCCAAACAAACGCTGCTTCTCTTCACTCTTGATTTCTTCCTCTGCCAGTTCCTTTTGTTCGGAAGAGACCGCCACGGACGTACGCATTTTTGAAATTTGCAACACGATGGCCGGCAGCATCGCCAGTTCACCCGCGTTCAGCGAACCAGTTGTCTGCGCATCGTCAAATCCACTGGCGGTTACGTGCAGGACAAAAGCGCCGACGCCGAAGTTACTAAAGGTGAAATGTCCGTCGGCGTCTGTTTGCGTCTCCAAAACTGTCGCGCCCTCATCATGCATGAGCCGCACGTTCGCCCCACCCACAGCAGTCCCCGTCTTGTCTACTACTGTTCCGCTAATGCTTCCAGGCGGCGGCGTTTGGCCGAAAGCCAAAAGAGACGTCGCCAGGATAAGAGCAAACCGCGCCAGCCAGGCAGACGCACAACGGAGAAAGAGTTTTTTCATTGAGAAACACTGGTTTGGAGTAGCCGTTCCCAGTATAAGAAAGCTCCAGGACAGGCGGGGAGGCGCTCACTCTAGTGGCAATCCATACTCGCTAAATCGCTCGTTCACCCACTGCGACGTGGTGCCTATCCCGTGCGTCCAATAAACAGAGATAGGAGCAGTAGTTATGATGACCACGAGAATGTTCACAAAGCTGTTAGCCGGGCTGGGACTTTTTAGCGCGCTCAGCTTTGGCCAATGGAACAGCCCTCCGTATCAATCTGCCTATCCTTCCAACGCAAGTCAACAACCGATCCCTGCTGGCGGTTCTTTGGGCCAGCCCGGTACGGTCAACTACGTGGAGGGACAGGTTTCCCTCAACCAACAACAACTTTCAAACCCGGCCACTTCGCTTCCGATGCGGGCCGGCGATGTTCTTTCCACAGGTGCGAACGGCTATGCCGAGGTGTTGTTAACTCCGGGAGCCTTTCTACGCATTGGTCCGAACAGCCAAATCACGCCAACGGCCCTTGGCTTGGCGACCACCAATCTCCGCTTGAGCCTGGGAGCCGCCGATGTTGAAGTCGACCAATTGGTAAAAGGAACTCATCTATCGATCACTCTGAACAGCGGAACGGCGCTGCTCGAGAAAGAAGGTTTGTACGTTTTCAACGCAGATCAAAACGATGTCAAAGTGATGGATGGCAAAGCTACCGTGACGGTGGCTTCTCGCAGCAAATCGATTGGTAGAGGCGACGAACTTTTGCTCGCCAGCGCAAAACCTCTCAAGACGCATGGGATTGATGTAAACGCGGAAAAAGCGCAACCTCTGTATGTGTGGAGCGAGGCTCGCAGCCAAACGGAATCGCAGGCGAACGTCGCAGTGGCTGAGAATGTCGCAACCTATGGAGGCTGGTACGGCCTCGGCTGGTATTGGGATCCCTATTTGACGAGTTGGGCGTTTCTACCAGGTGATGGATTCCTGTACAGCCCATTCGGCTGGGGATTTTATTCACCTTTTTATATTGGTTACTATGGCTACCCCGGCTACTGGGGCCATGGCGGACACTGGGGCCACTATGGCTTCGGCCACGGATATGTAGGTGGAATGAACTCTCGCGTCAGCGGTTTCCGCGGTGGGTTTGCCGGGGGAGGTGGATTCCACGGAGGTGGCGGCGGAGGCCGGCGCTAACCAACGACGTTGACACTGCCACTGGTGGCGGTGGGTAATTCCTGCGGCACAAATTGATTGACTGCGGCGTTCAGGGGCCCTGTGATGGCGTTATCGACCGCCGCAGTCAACGGGTCGGTAGTGTCTGAAGTCAAACTGACTGAATCTTCGCTGCTCGTGGATGTTCCGAGCAGCGTACCTATTTGTTGAAGCGCCACGTTCGAACGCGCGATGGTGTTGAGTTGGCTGGCGGACGCCCCGTTCAGAGCTGAACTTTGCAAGTTGCTCGGCAGGAGCCCGTCGCTGTAAAGCTGTTGTACCCCGGATGGAATCGCACTCGTCGTAGCCATATATCACGTATCGGCCCGTTTTGGGGCGAATCGAGAAAATTCCGCTATACTAAAGACAGTCTTCGGTAATCCCTTCATGAACAGCAACTTAAGATGGACGATTGTTGGCAGTTCCACCTGTATCGTGGCTCTGCTCCTGCTTGGTGCGCGCAACGGTCGCGGTGGCGCGGTCGCCAATGACGATGTATATGGACATTTGAAGGTTTATACCGAAGTCCTCGAACGCATCAAAATGGAATACGTCGAGGAGCCGAACATGAAGAATGTGACGCTCGGGGCCATCAGTGGGATGCTCGAATCCATCGATCCGTTCGCGAGCTACCTCAACGCCGATCAATACCGCCAATATGAAAAGAGCGTCGATACAAACAAGGCGAGCGTAGGTCTGATTTTGGCCAAGCGCTACGGTACCGTGGCGGTGGTCGATGTGCTGCCCGGCTCACCGGCAGATAAGGCCAATCTGACTAGCGGCGACTTGATCGAGAGTATCAACAATATTGCGACGCGCGACATGCCGCTTGCGTATGCCGAAGAACTCTTGCGCGGCGATGCCGGTTCGACGATTACGATATCCGTCCTTCGGTTCAAGAACCCCGATCCTGAAAAGGTTGTGCTCACTCGCGCCAACGTCTCTTACCCGGCCATCGTGGCCAAAATGATGCCCGATCAAGTAGGTTATCTGCACATCACAAGCCTGGCGGGTAACCGAGTGGAAGAAGCCAAGGGCAAACTGGCGGACTTCAAGAAGCAAGGCGCGAAATATGTGGTGTTGGACCTCCGCCACTGCTCTACGGGCGAACAAGACAAGGGTATAGCGCTCGCCAATCTCTTCCTGGATAAAGGTGAGATCACCTATTTAGAAGGCCAAAAGGACCCGAAACAGGATTTCACGGCCGATCCTTCGAAGGAAGTCTGGGAGGGCCCGCTGGTGGTGATTACCAACCGAGCGACTGCGGGCGGAGCCGAAATTGCGGCGGGCGCGTTGCTGGATGACAAGCGCGCACAAGTAGTGGGAGAACGCAGCTATGGCGATGCCGCGCTACGCAAGACTATTCAAATGGATGATGGCGGCGCGGTTATTCTTTCGGTTGCCAAATACTATTCTCCTTCCGGCAAAGCCATTCAAGATGGCGGCGTTGCGCCCACCGTGGCGTTGGTGGAGAGCGACAACACGCCGGATGTAGATTCCGACGGCAATCCGCTACCCGGCGCGCCGCAAAAGCCAACGGAAGACAATTTGTTGAAGCAATCGATTGACCTGGTAACGGGCAAGACGTCGATTGCGCAGTTGACCGGCGACTCTGTGACGCCCTTGGCCGCGAATGAAGAGAGCCCTTCGGCGCATCCCATCATTCGCAAGAGTCCGGCACAACCGGAACAACCGCAAAAATAACAGGACTATGCCTCTTTACGAATATCAGTGCGAAAACTGCGGCGATGTCTTCGAATTGATAGAAAAGTTTAGTGATGAGCCTATGCAAACTCATTCGAAGTGCGGCGGTAAAGTACATCGATTGATTTCCGCGCCGGCTCTGCAGTTCAAGGGCAGCGGCTGGTACATCACAGACTACGCAAAGAGCGGCGGGGGTTCAGCTTCGGACAACGCTAAGAGGAAAGAAGACTCCGGCTCTGCTTCGAAGGATTCGTCTAAAGACTCGTCGTCGAAGGACTCGTCATCGAGCAGCAGTTCTTCTTCCGACAGTTCCAGTTCCAACTCTAGTTCTAGTTCCAATGCTAGTTCTACCCCGGCGGCTAGTAGCAGCAGCACCTCGACATCCTCGTCTACGTCTGATAAAAAATAGAGGGTGTCCACCTCACGTCGTCAGTTCTTGACCAGCGCAGCCGCCGGTGCGGCTCTTGGTGTGCCTTTACGGGCTGCTGCTGTTAATAAGACCGCAAAGATCGCCGCCAACGATAAAATTCAAATCGCCTTAATCGGCTGTGGAGGCATGGGCCAAGCGGATGCCCGTTCTTCCGTCTCTACCGGGATGTCTAAACTGGTCGCTGCCTGCGATTGTTATGACGGCCGACTGGAACATATGAAGGAGCTTTATGGTGCGGACATCTTCACTACTAAGCATTACAACGAGGTTCTAGAGCGAAAAGACATTGACGCGATCATTGTAGGCACGCCAGACCACTGGCACCGTCAAGTGTCTATCGACGCCATGCGCGCGGGCAAGGATGTCTATTGTGAGAAGCCGATGGTGCAGCACATCGACGATGGGTCGCCGGTTGTAGAGGCTTACCACGCAAATAACCGCATCATGCAAGTCGGGAGCCAACGCGTCAGTTCGGTTATTTATAAGAAGGCTCGCGATCTTTACAAGTCGGGCGCTATTGGACGGCTGAACATGGTGGAAGCGTGGTGGGACCGCAACTCGGCCGACGGCGCCTGGCAATACATGGTGCCACCCGACGCGGGGACCGACACTTGCGATTGGGATACGTTTCAGGGCCGGGCGAAGAAGACCGATTGGGATCCGAATCGATTTTTCCGCTGGCGCTGTTATCAGGACTACGGCACGGGCGTTGCGGGCGATTTGTTCGTCCATCTTTTCTCAGGCTTGCATTTCATTACGGGCGCGCTTGGGCCTAATCGCGTTTATGCGAGCGGCGGCATCCGGTTCTGGAACGATGGCCGCGATGTGCCCGACCTTTTGATCGGCTTGTACGACTACGGCGAAACGTCCGAGCATCCGGCCTTCAATCTTATTTTGCATGTCAACTTCGAAAGCGGTGCGCAAGAAAGCTCCGGGTTCCGCTTCATTGGCAGCGAAGGGATTATGACGGTTGACGAACGTGTGTCAGTGACAAATGCGGCGCCGGAAACAGAGCCCGGTTACACGATCGGCACTTTCCCGGAAAGCGAAAAGCAAAACTTCCTCAAGGCGTATCACGCCAAGTACCCGGAAACCAAAGCCGCCGCCGAAACTCTCAAGGCGGGCAAGAACGTGGACTACTACGCTCCGGCGCACTATAGCGATCACGTCGATCATCACGCTAACTTCTTGAAAGCGGTGCGCTCGCGCAAACCAGTCATCGAAGATCCGGTCTTTGGTTTTCGGGCCGCGGGTCCGGCTTTGCTTTCGAACATCAGCTACTTTGAAAACCGCGTGGTGGAATGGGACCCGCAGACCATGAAGGTGAAGTCGTAAAGGAACCGCTATGTACGCCGCTAACGACAACATTCAAATCGCCCTGATCGGGGCCGGCGGCATGGGACAAGGTGACGCCCGCCTCGCCACTTCCCTGCCCGGCCTGAAGCTTATCGCCGCCAGCGATTGTTATGACGGGCGCCTAGCGCACATGAAGGAAGTTTATGGCCCGGACACGTTCATCACTCGCGACTACCGCGAGATCGTCAGCCGCAAAGACAGCAAT